>QFOD01000009.1 GCA_003241055.1 Roseateles depolymerans | reverse complement strand
CATCTGCTCTTCCGTGAATCGACTCTTTCTCATGGGCTCCTCGGGGGATGGAGCCATCTTCTCTGGGAATCAATGTCTCGGAGAAACCGGGCAGGTCACGAAGCCCGGGGCCGCGCCGAACTCACTGCGCTACGCTCCGTTCAAACAAGCGTCGCGAGTCAGTTCTTGAAGCGTGCTGCGCACGCGCCCCGGGCTTCTGCGCTTCTCGGCGGCTTCAAAGGGGAAGTCCAGAACAGCCGAAGACCAAAATCAAACAGGGCTCATCGTGCCGATGAGCCCTGTTTGAAATGACGTTGCGAACTATAGATTTGAGACCTGACCCCGAATCATGTGCTCTTAAGCCGTTGGGGTTCACTTTACTTACCCCAACCTACGGGCTCTTCAATCTGTGGGTTGCTCAGAAACAACTCAATAGTGATCCGTCGGAATAGAAGTGAACAGATCGACCACCGGCGGAGTAGTTGCCAGTGCCGGTTTCTCGGACTGTTCCGTACTGCGCTAAGCGCTTGAGACGCTCGGCGCGAGATAGGTTCGGTGCGCAGTGGTCAAGCAGCACAGGAGCGTCTTGCCACTTGGGTTCTGTCGGTGTCTCGGTTTGAAAGGTCCATTCAACGGTCAAGCGGTCAAAGCGCTTGTACTCGTCGACATTCATGTGGTCCTGAATTTGAACGTCTAAGCCGACCTTCTTGCCGTCGCGATCAACGATGTTGCTGAATTCTGAGAATTTCACATCTTTGCTATAGACCTTGAATCCATCCTTGTCGAGGAAATGCACCGTGAAACCGGCGCTACTATTTTTAGGAAATAAGAGAAAGGGTGGGTATCCGGAAAAGCGAAATGCCGCCATCAGCGTATTGGAGACGACCTTGGTTCGTGCCTTCAATTTCATGTGAAGGTTCTCGGCAAGATCAACTTCCCAATTGCGTACTTCCTCATAGGGCTTTGCTTCGCGCGCCTGGTAGGAAGTAACCACCCATGTTCCTAGGGTACCAACGATGCCAAGGCCAAGCAGGGCTAAGAAGATTGCCAAAGCTACCTTCGACGTTGACTTGAAGAAGGTTGCGAGAGATGACATTTGGTGGCTCCGAAACTTGGAAGAAATTCGTCTGCTGGGGAAGCTTTTCTATCCGACGTGACATGCTTTTCGTTCGACTCAACACCGTTTAATCCGTGGCTTCCAGCCGCGCCAAAGCTATGGTTGTGTGTGCCGACCGAATCGAACGATTCGATGTTCGCTCTGTTCCGCCTAAGCCGCCTATTCAGGTTTGCCCATTTCCACCGCCGGCCCGCCCGCTGATTCGCGGGCCGGTGAACCCAGCCTCACCCCCGCCCACTCACCCCCGCCGCATCAAAGCTCGCCATGTCACGCAGCAGGTCGCAGGCCGACACCAGCAGCGGCCAGGCCAGCGCGGCGCCGGAGCCTTCGCCCAGGCGCAGGCCCAGGTCCAGCAGCGGTTCGGCTTGCAGCGCCTGCAGCATCAGCCGGTGGCCGGACTCGGCCGAGCGGTGGGCGAACACGCAGCGTTGCAGCACCGCCGGCTGCAGCTTGGCGGCCACCAGCACGGCGCTGCCGGTGATGAAGCCGTCCACCACGATGACGCGGCGCTGGGCGGCGGCTTCCAGCACGGCGCCGGCCATCATCGCGATCTCGAAGCCGCCGAAGGCCGCCAGTGCGTCCATCGGCTCGCGGGCCTCCGCGTGCAGGTTGAGCACGCGCTGCAGCACCGCGGTCTTGTGCGACAGGCCGGCGTCGTCCAGCCCGGTGCCGCGGCCCACGCAGGCGGCGATGGGGTGGTCCGCCAGGCGGGCCAGCAGCAGCGCGGCGGCCGAGGTGTTGCCTATGCCCATCTCGCCCAGCAGCAGCACATTGCCCGGCAGCTCGCGCAGCAGCTGGCCACCGATGCGCAGCGCGGCCTCGCATTGCGCCGGCGTCATCGCCGGGCCCAGCGAGGCATCGGCCGTGCCGCGCGCAATCTTGCGGTCGATGAGGCCGGGGCGGGGGCCGAACTCGTGGTCTATGCCGGCGTCCACCACATGGAAGCCCAGCCCGTGCTGGCGCGCCAGCACGCTGACCGCGGCGCCGCCGGCCAGGAAGTTCTCCACCATCTGCCAGCTCACCTCGCTGGGGTAGGCCGACACGCCCTGCGCGGTGATGCCGTGGTCGCCCGCGAACACCAGCAGCTGGGGCTGCTGCAGCGCAGGCGCCTCGGTGCCGAGGATCAGGCCCAGGCGCAGCATCAGCGCCTCCAGCTGGCCCAGCGCGCCCAGCGGCTTGGTCTTGTGGTCGATGCGGTGGCGCAGCGCGGCCTCGAGCTCGGGCTGGTGCAGGGCGGGGACGGCGGGGATCAGGGGCGTCATGTCAGGGGCGGGAGATCAGGGACTGAAAGGCGGCCAGCAGCTGCCGGCCGCCGCGTTCGATGGCGGCCGGCCCCGGGGCGAGGATGTCGGCCGATTTGATTTCGAGCAGCTGCGCGCCTAAAGCAGCGAAGCCGGGGCGGGCCAGCACCTGCTCGGGCACGAAGCGCCGGCCGCACCAGGAGCCCAGGATGAGCTGGGGCCGCGCGGCCAGCACCTCGTCGGCGCTGACGAAACGCTCGCGCGCACGGCCGGCGCGGGCACGCTCGGCAAACACGTCCTGCCCGCCGGCCAGCGCGATCAGATCGCTGACCCAGCCTATGCCGCAGATCATGGGCTCGCCCCATTCCTCGAAGTACACGCGCGGCCGCCAGGCCAGGGCCGCGCCGGCCTGCGCGATCTCTTGCTGCGTGGTCAGCAGTTGCGCGCACAGCGCCTCGGCTTCGGCCTCGCGCTGCACCAGCGCGCCCAGGCGGCGCACCATCGCGTGGATGCCGGCGAGGTCGCGGTGGTCGAACCACAGCGTGGCCAGGCCGGCCTGCTCGCACTCGTCCAGCAGCGGGCGCTGCAGGTCGGAGAAGCCGATCACCAGATCGGGCTGCACCGCGAGGATGCGCTCCAGCTTCATGCTGGAGAAGCCGCTGATCTTGGGCTTGTCGGCCCGCGCCTCGGGCGGGTGCACCGTGTAGCCCGAGATGCCGGCGACGCGGTCCTGCGCGCCCAGGCGGTACAGCACCTCCACCGCCTCGGTGGACAAACAGGCGATGCGCTGCGGCCCGCCGCTCATGCGATCAGCCCGGCCAGCACGCCGGGCGCGAAATGGCGGTCCACGAAATCGGCCAGACCGTCGAACACCGCATCCAGCGGCGTGCCGGCCTGGCCCAGCAGCGCCTGCAGCACGGCCGGCTGCTCGAACAGGCCGTGGGCGTAGACGCCCAGCACGCGGCCGTCGGCCGACTGCCAGCCGACCGTCTCGCCCGCGTCATTGCGCAGCGCCTCGTTCGGCGCGGGCAGCGACGGATGTGGCGCGGTGCGGCCCAGGCGAATCTCGTAGCCCTCGGCCTGCACGCCGCTGAGCGCGGCCCAGGGGCCGGTCAGCGTGCCGAAGCCGAAGCGGGTGGCGCGCAGGCGCTTGCCGGGCTCGAAGCGGGTCACTAGCGGCAGCAGGCCCAGGCCGGGCGCATTGCCATCGGCCAGCGGTGAGCCGTCCAGGCCCTCGGGGTCGATCAAGGCCTCGCCCAGCATCTGCAGCCCGCCGCAGATGCCCAGGATGGGCCCGCGGTGCGCGGCCAGCGCGGCGTCCAGCCGCTGTGCGCGCAGCCAGGCCAGGTCGGCGCCAGTGGACTTGGAGCCGGGCAGGATGACCCAGTCCGCGCCCGCCAGGTCGGCCGGCGTGCGCGCCCACACCAGGCGCACGCCGGGTGCCTGGCGCAGCGGCTGGAACTCGTCGAGGTTGGACAGCTGCGGGTAGGCCACGATGGCGATGCGCAGCGCCGCACCGCCAGGCGCGGCGCCGTCGTCGTACAGGCCGTCTTCCTCGGGCAGGCCGTGGCCGCGCCACATCGGCAGCGTGGCGACGGTGGGCACGCCGGTCAGCGCCTGCAGCTGCTCGGGCCCGGGCGACAGCAGCGCCGCGTCACCGCGGAAGCGGTTCAGCACGAAGCCGCGCAGCTGGGCGCGCACATCGGCCGGCATCAGCTGGTGCGTGCCGTACAGATGGGCGAAGGCGCCACCGCGGTCGATGTCGGTGACCAGCAGGCCGGCCGCGCGCGAGGCCCGCGCGGTGCCCAGGTTCACGTAGTCGTTGGCGGCCAGGTTGATCTCGGCCGGCGAGCCCGCGCCCTCGATGACCAGCACCTCGTTCTCGGACATCAGCTCGTGCAGCGCGGCCTCGGCGGGCCGGGCCAGCGCGGCGCTGCGCTCGCGCCAGGGCAGGCGGGTCAGCTCGCGGTCCACCTCGCCCAGCACGATGACCTGGCTGCGCGTGTCGGCCTCGGGCTTGAGCAGCACCGGGTTCATGCGCACCTCGGGCACGCGGCGCGCGGCTAGCGCCTGGAAGTACTGCGCCGAGCCGATCTCGCCCAGCTGGCCGGCAAGGCCTGGCACCACGCGGGCGTTGTTGCTCATGTTCTGCGCCTTGTAGGGCGCGACGCGCAGGCCCTGGCGCGCATACCAGCGGCACAGCGCGGTGGCGAGCCAGCTCTTGCCGGCCCCGCTGGTGGTGCCCAGCACCATCACGGCTTTGGCGGTCTTCATGACGGGGAGTGTCCTTGAACGGCCTGCCAGGCTCCTGCCAGCGCCTGCTGGCTGGCGGGCGGCTGGATGGAGAGCCGCAGCCAGCCGGCCAGGCCGAAGGAGGCCGCGTCGCGCACCCGCACGCCGTGGCGGCGCAGCGCGGCGGCGGGGTTGGCGGTGGCGCCGGCCGGCGGCTGGGCCAGGCAGAAGTTGGTGCTGCTGGGCCTGCAGGCCCAGCCCAGCGCCTGCAGCAGGGCCTGCTGGGCCTGGCCCCAGGCGCGCAGTTGCGCGCGGGCGTCGGCCAGCCAGGTGGCGGTGTCGGCGCCAGGCCAGTGGGTCAGCAGCGCCTGGCCCTCGGCCGACAGCACCCAGCTGGGCGCCAGGCGCAGCAGGCGCTCGCACAGGGCCAGGTCTTGCTCGGGCGCCAACAGGTAGGCGGCACGCACGCCGGTCAGGCCCAGGGCCTTGTTGGGGCAGACCAGCCGCCAGGCGCTGGCGGGCGGCGTCAGCGGCGTGCCGTCCAGGCACAGCGGCGCGTAGGCCTGGTCCACCACCAGCCGGGTGTCGGGCAGGGCGGCCAGAGTTGCCCAGTCGGCGGCCTGCAGCAGCGCGCCGGTGGGGTTGCAGGGGTCGCAGGCCCAGACCAGCGCGGCGCCGGTGGGGCAGATGTCCTGCACGCGGGCGTAGCCGTGCACCGGCAGGTCCAGCGCCTGGGCGGCGAGGGCGTAGTCGCCAAAGCCGGGGGCGGGCACCCAGACCTCGGCGCAGCCCTCGAGCCGGGCGGCCAGCGTCAGCCGGCGTATGGCCTCGGTGCCGCCGGAGGCCGGCAGCACCTGCGTCGTCGAGCAGTCGTGCGCGGCGGCCAGGTGGTTGCGCAGCGCGCGGTAGGCCGGGTCGGGGTAGTGGCGACGGTCGGCCTGCTGCACCGCCCGCCACAGCGTGGGCGGCGGGCCCAGCGGGCTGGCGTTGCTGGAGAAGTCGTGCGCCACCGGCGCGCCGCCGTCCTCGCCGCCGTGCAGCGCGCCGTTCATGCGGCGCCCCCGTGGCGCAGCGCCCAGGCCAGCGCGGCGAGCGCCGCGGCGGACGCCAGCATCGCGCGCCGGCACAGCGTGATCGCGCGGGCCGGGTCTTGCGGCTGCGGCGCGCGCCCGGCCGCGTTCAGGCGATAGACGCCAGGCTTGCCCAGGCTCAGGCCCAGGCGCAGCGCGGCGGCGGCCATGGGCCAGCCGCTGTTGGGCGAGGGCGTGCGGCGGGCTTCGCGCCACAGGGCCGGCAGCAGGCCCGGGCGCGGCCCCAGCAGCGCCAGCGCGGTGAGGCGGGCGGGCAGCCAGCTCAGCGCATCGTCGGCGCGGGCCGCCCACTTGCCGCTCCATTCGCGCTCGTCGCGGTAGCCCCACATCGCGTCGGCCGTGTTGGCGAAGCGGTAGACCGCCGCGCCCGGCAGGCCGGCGATGGCAAACCAGAACAGCGGGGCGACGACCGAGTCGTTGAGGTTCTCGGCCAGGGTCTCGATGGCGGCCTCGCGCACCTCGGCCTCGCTCAGCGTGCTCACATCCCGGCTCACCAGCCGGGCCAGGCGCGCGCGGCCGGCCTCCAGCGACTCGCCCAGCGCGGTCTCCACGGCGGCCACCTCGTCGGCCAGCATGCGCCAGGCCAGCAGCGGCTTGAGCAGCAGGCCCAGCAGCACGGCCAGCGTCACCAGCCGCCAAGGCGCGGCCCAGGGCTGCACGTTCAGCCACAGCCAGCCCTCCAGCCAGGCGGCGATCAGCGCCACGACCACGGCGCCCAGCCCCCAGGCCAGCGCGCCGCCCACGAAGGCCAGCGGCGCGGGCAGGCGCTGCAGCCGGAACAGCCCCAGGTAGCGGCCCATGGCGACGACGGGGTGCGCCCAGGTGGGCGGCTCGCCGAAGACGCGGTCCACCGCCAGCGCGACGGCCAGGGCCAGCGGCAGCGTCAGGCTCAGCATGGGCGGCCCTGCCTCAGCCCAGCGGCGGCAGCCGCGCGATCACGCTGGCCTTGAGCCGGGCGGGCCGGCGGCCCCAGGCCAGCAGGCCGTCACCGGGTTCGGCATGTTCGGCGGCCACGGTCAGCAGCGCATCCACGCAGTCGGCGTCGGGGCTCAGCTGGCCCAGCACGTAGCTGTGCTTGCCGGCGCCCTGCAGCGCCGCGGTGCAGCTCTGCTTGCAGGCGGCCATGCAGGCCTGGCCGCGTATGGGCAGCGCGAGGTCGCGCGCCAGCGCCTCGTTCTCCACCGCTTCAAGCAAGACCTGGCCCTGGCCGTCGGCGCAGGTGGTGCAGATGGTCAGCGTGCTCAATCCTCGATTCCTCGTTGGGCCGGCACGCCGGCCTTGTAGTGGTGCTTGATCATCTTCATCTCGGTGACGGTGTCGGCCAGCTCGACGAGTTCCGCCGGCGCATTGCGGCCGGTCAGCACCACGTGCACGTGCGTGGGGCGCTCGCGCAGGCAGGCGAGCACGGGCTCCAGCGGGATCCAGCCGTAGCGCAGCGGGTACATGATCTCGTCCAGCACGACGAGGAAGTGCTCGCCGGCGCGGATGCTCGACTCAGCCCTCGCCCAGCCCTCGCGGGCCAGGTCGGCGGAGTGTTCGAGGTCGCGGCTCTTCCACGAGAAGCCGTCGCCCAGGCCCAGGATGGGCACGCCCAGCTGCTCGAACATGCGGTGCTCGCCGAAGCGGGCACTGGGCACCTTCATGAACTGGTAGATCAGCACGCGCTTGCCGCGGCCGTGCGCCCGCAGCGCCAGGCCGAAGGCGGCCGTGCTCTTGCCCTTGCCGTCGCCGGTATGAACCAGCACCAGGCCGCGACGCTCGCCGCTGGGCACGACGCGCTCGCGGTTCACCGGGGGTTGTTCAATCTCCATCGTCGGGACACTCCATCAGCAGTTCGTTCAGCGGCCGACGCTGGCGCCAGCCGCATTCTTCCAGCATCGGCTGCTCGTAGAAGGCTGGCACCGGGCCCAGGCAGAGCAGGCCCAGCGGCTCGGCGCCGGCGGGCAGGCGCAGCAGCGCGGCCAGCGCCGCCGGGTCGAACATGGACACCCAGCCCAGGCCCAGCCCTTCGGCGCGGGCCGCCAGCCAGAGGTTCTGCACCGCGCAGGCGGTGGAGCACCAGGCCATCTCGCGCGGCAGCGTGCGGCGGCCGAACACGGTGCCGTCGTCCGGCGCGACGATGACGGCCAGCAGCTCGGCGCAGTCGCGCAGGCCCTCGACCTTGAGCTTCAGGAACTCGGCCGCGCGCTCGCCCAGCGCCTGGGCCGTGGCGAGGCGCTCGGCCTCCACCAGCGGCGCCAGTTTTTCGCGCCAGGCCGGCGTGCTCAGCCGCATGAAGCGCCAGGGCTGCATCAGCCCCACCGACGGCGCCTGGTGCGCGGCCTGCAGCAGGCGCTGCAGCTGCTCGTCGGGCAGCGGCGGCGAGGGCTGGAAGTGGCGCACATCGCGGCGCTGCGCGATGACGCGGTAGATGGCGTCGCGCGCGGCGGCGTCGAAGCGGTGGGGGGTGTCGGGCGTGCTCATGGCTCAGAGCAGCGCGCGCAGGCTGAGGCGCAGGCTGCGCGGCTCCATCGGGTGCACCAGGCGGCCGTCCAGGCCCTGGCCGCCGTTGCAGGCCGGGCCCTCGGCGCGGGTGCAGGCGGCGCCCCAGTACTCGATGTCGTTGGCGCGCCGGTTCAGCAGGTTCAGCACGTCCAGTCCCAGCTCCCAGCGCTCGTTCAGCCGCAGGCCCGCGCGGCCGTTGATGGTGAGCACCGCGCCGGAGCGCTGCGCGCCGGTTTCCTCCAGCGCGTACGAGCCCAGGTAGCGCAGCTTGAGCCCGGCGCTCCAGCGCCCGCCCGGCTGCCAGGCGGCCGACAGCGAGCCCGACAGCGGCACCGCGTTGGGCACGCGGGTGCCGCGGCCCAGCGGGGTGTCCACCGGGTCGACAAAGCGGGCGCGCGACCAGGCGAGGTCGGCGTCGATCAGCCAGTCGCGGCCCAGCTGCACATCGTTGGACCATTCCAGCCCCACGCGGCGCGAGGCGCCGCGCGCCTCGGTGACGCCCTCGTCGCCGACGAACACCAGCTCGGACGCGAGGTTGGCCTGCCACAGTGCGAGGCTGCTGGTCCAGTGCGGCGTGGGCCTGGTGCGCAGGCCCAGCTCGGCGGTGGTGGTGCGGGCCAGCAGTGGCAGCGCGTCGGTGGCGCTGCCATCGGCCGGGTTGACCGTGGTGGTGGCGCCGCGCGCATCGTTGGAGCGGAAGGCCCGCGCCCAGTGCAGGTAGGCCTCGGTGTCGGCGCCCAGGCGGGCGATCAGGCCCAGCTTGGGGCTGAACTGTGATTGCTGCGCGCGTCCGCCGTTGTCGGCATTGAACTCTCCGCCGGTGGGCGTGATGCGGGCCTGCAGGCGGTCCCAGCGCGCACCGATGGTGCTGCGCAGCCAGTCGGTCCAGCGGCTGCCCCACTCAGCGAACAGGCCCAGGCTGTCCTGGCTGACGCGGTCCTCGCGCACGGTGTGGGTGCGCACGCGATCGACGGTGTCGTACAGCCCCAGTGTGCCGATGCGGTCGTGGCGCCATTGCAGGCCCCAGCTCAACGTCTGGCCGGCCGGCAGCGCGGCGGCGGGCAGCTGCTGGCGCAGCGAGCCGCCCCAGAGCCGGCGGTGGTCGGCCTGCTCGTGCTGGTCGCCCTGCGGGCCGTTGATGAGGCCGGAGGGCGCGGAGAACAGGTTGAGCGCGTAGTCGATGACCCAGGCGTCCGCGCTCCACTGACCGGCGCCGGTGTTCCAGGCCAGGCCGCCGCTGAGGCTGTGGCGGTGGGTGCGGCCGCCGTCGTCGGGCGACAGCGTGCCCCAACGGCCGATCTCGCCGCTGTCTATGGCCCGCTCGGGCACATGCTCGCTGGCGCGCCAGGCGGCGCTGTAGCCGAGCAGGTCCAGATGCGCGCCATTGCGCTCGTCGCCCTGGCTCAGGCGCAGCACCGCGTTGCGGCGGTGCAAGCCCTCGGGCTGGTCCCAGGGGCCGTCGTAGCGGCTGCCTTCCAGCGCGCCCAGCGCCGTCCAGCCGGCGCCCAGGCGGGTGCTGCCGGCGGCCAGACCGCGCTGGTAGCCGTGCGGGCCTGCGGTCAGCTGCAGGTAGGGCCGCGCGATCTCGCCCGTGTAGCCGATGCGCGAGGCGCCGGTGGTGGCGAAGTCGCCGTCCTCGGCCGCAAACGCGCCCTTGCGATAGCGCAGGCTCTCGACCAGCTCGGGGATCAGGAAGTTCAGGTCCATATAGCCCTGGCCGTGGGCATGGCTGGCCATGTTGACCGGCATGCCCTGCACGAAGGTGGCGAAGTCGCTGCCGTGGTCCAGGTTGTAGCCGCGCAGGAAGTACTGGTTAGCCTTGCCGTCGCCGCTGTGCTGGGTGACTGTCATGCCGGGCATGGCTTCCAGCAGCTCGGCCGGCCGCAGCAGCGGGCGCAGCGCCAGCCGTTCGACGCCGACCTCGCCCTCCGAGGCGCTCTCGGCCTCGCCCAGCCGGGCACGACTGCTGACCTCCACGCGCTCCAGCCGGGCGGGGTCGGCCTCGGCGGCGCCGGCGGGCATGCAGGCGCCACTGCCTGCCAGCAGCGCGGCGGTGGCCCAGGCGGAGGGGCGGCGGGTGGGTGTGGCGCGACGCGCGAAGCAGGGAGTCATGGGGTCAGGTCTTGCTAATTTGATCGTGGCGCTGCCTGAAAAGTCAATCCGCGGCAGGCCCGGTCGGGCGCGGCCGCCGCGCCTGCCAGACCGCGCCGGCGCTCATCAGCAGCGCCATCAGCGTCCAGGCCAGGGCCTGCTCCAGCTGCCGCTGCGCCGAGCTCTGCGGCGCGGGGCGGGGCGCGTCGGGAACGCGCTGCAACGCCAGGCCGCGCAGCGTCGGCGCGGCCGGGGCCTGCGCGCTGGGCCTAGGCTGGGCCGGCGCCTGGCGGGCGGCTGGCACAGCCTGCGGCAGCTGGTCGGCGGTCCAGCGGCGCACAGCAGCCAGCTCGTTGTTCAGCGGCGCGGCGGCGGTCAGCTCGCGGTAGAGGGACGCGAGTTGCTGGCGGGTCTCGCGGTCGGGTTGCCAGTAGCCCAGGCGGTCGGCCTGCACCAGGCGCTCCAGCGCCTGCGCATAGGCCTGCGGGTTCTGCTTCAGCCACTCGGGCACGCCCAGCCGGTGCTTGTCCTTCACCAGCACGTCGTAGAAGCTCTGCCAGTGGTCGGCACGCACGGTGCCCGGCGCGATGTGCTGCCAGCCAAAGCTGTACTGAACGGCCTTGAGCACCTGCAGCGCGCCGGCCCAGCCCTCGGCTTGCTGGGCCTTGAGCCAGCCGGGGTGCAGGTAGCGGGTCTGCATCTCCAGCGCGATGGCCTGGGCGGCGGTCTCGGTGTGCTGCTCGGCGGCGTCCTGCAGCTGGCTCACGTGCAGCGAGATGTCGCCGGTCTTGCCCGCCACCTTGGCCGCGGCGGCCAGGCCGCCGAGGTACTGGAAGGGGTCGTCGCTGCTGGCCATCGCGTAGAGGTGGCTGCTGCGCGACATCAGCGCCGCATCGGTGTGGCGCAGGTGGGCGCCCAGCGCCTGCTGCGCCTGCGCGGGCGGCACGGCCAGCGGCTCGCCGTCCACATAGGGCTGGCTCATGCTGGAAAGAAACAGCTGGCCCAGGCGCGGGTCGGTCTGGCCGTTCTTGCTGCGCAGGCCGTCGCTCTGCACCGCGTCGGCGATGCCGGTGCCGTAGTCGCCCGCGGGGTTGCCGAACACGCGGGCCAGCGACAGCGCCTTGGCCTGCGCGGGCTTCACGCCGGAGCGGCGCAGTTCGCCCTCGATGGCGCGGTTGTTGCGCGCGATCGCGTTGTCCGCCTCGGCCGCGCCGGCGGCCGCCACGGCCTGGTCCAGCAGCTTCATCAGCGCGGGGAACTGGTCGCGGTAGGAGCCGGTGACGGACAGCAGCACGTCCACCCGCGGCCGGCCCAGTTCCTGCGGGCTCAGCAGCTTGATGGCCGTGGGGCGGCCGCTGGTGTCCCACACCGGCATGGCGCCCAGCGCCACCAGCGCCTGGGCCTCCATCACGCCCTGGTGGCGCAGCGTCTCGCCGGCCCACAGCGACAGCGCCAGCCGCTGCGGCGCGTGGCCGCCCTGGGCCTGCTCGGCATACCAGCGCTTGAAGAGGGACTGCGCCGCCTCATAGGCCTGGCGGGTGGGAAGGCGGTTGGGGTCCAGGCCGGTGAGGTTGCGGCCGGTGGGCAGGCTCTCGGGGTTGCGCAGCAGGTCGCCGCCATAGGCCGCGGGGATGAAGCGGCCGTCCAGCGCGCGCAGCAGGCCCGGCATCTCGCCCTCGATGGCCAGGCGGGCCCACATCTGCTGGGCACGCAACGCGAGCTGGTACAGCGCCGCGCTGTCGATCGGCTTGCGCGCCGCGCGGTTGGGCACGAAGCCGTCGCCGCAGCTGACCAGCGGGGCACTGGCCGTGCCGGCCGGCGCCGCGGCCGCATGCCGCAGCTCGGCCGCCACCGCGGAAGCAGCCGACGCCGCCGCAGCCGTGCCGGCGGCGATGCAGGCCGAGGGCCGCAGGTCCAGGTGGCTGGCGGCCTCGGCGTCGGTCAGTGCCACGTCCAGCCAGCGCGCGGGCCGCGCACGGGCCACGCCCTCGTGGTTGATCAAGAAGGCCTCGTCGATGTCCTCGCCCAGCGCCTCGATCAGCGGCACGCGCAGCAGCTGCAGGAGGGAGCCGCGGCGCTGGGCCTCGTCCGGCACCACGCCGAACACCGCCAGGCCCTGGGGCTGGGAGCTCTGCGCGAGCCGGTCCAGCCAGGGGTGGAGCAGCTCCAGGAAGCCGGCGAAGTTGGCCGCGATCTGCTCGGTGGTCCAGCCCAGGTCGCGGTGCAGGTTGTGCTCCACGAACTGCTGGATCATCTGCCGCTCCAGCCCCTGGCGCGTGGGGCCGGGGTCCACGGTCTCCCACTCGTGCATCAGCTCGTGCATGGTGGCCATCTGTGCATTGAAGCCGGCCGGCGCGAAGCTGGGCGTGCGGTGGCTGACCATCAGCGCGCGGCCGCGGCGCTTGGCGGTCAGCGCCTCGCCGAGGTTGTCGACGATGTAGGGGTAGATCACCGGCACATCGCCCAGCGGCAGCCACACCGGGTCCAGCACATCGGGGCCGCGCAGCTTGCCCGGCGCCCATTCCTGCGTGCCATGGGTGCCGAAGTGGATGACCGCGTCCGCGTCGCGTGCCCACAGATAGGTGGCCAGGTAGTGGTGGGACAGCGGCGTCTTGCTGCGGTGCATGAAGGGGTCCTGCCCGTTGCGCAGCGTCTCCTCGCGTGGCGGCTGCGGCAGCACGGCCAGCGCGCCCAGTTGCAGGCGCGGAATCACGAACACCGGCTGGCCCTGCCAGGTCTGCACATAGCGGCTGCTGGCCGGCGTGCCCCAGCGCGCGAGGATGGGGTCGCGCACCGCGGCGGGCAGGCTGTCGAACCAGGCCTGGTAGCGCGCCAGCGGCAGCGCCTCGGCCTGGCCGGCCTGCAGCAGCGCGCGCAGGTCGGTGCCGGGGTAGTAGGCCGACAGCAGCGGCTTGAGCTCGGCGATCCACTCGCCTTCAGCGCGCGGCGTCACCGCATAGCCGGCGTCGCGCAGGCCCGTGGTCACGCGCTCCAGGCTGCGCGGCACGTTCAGGAAGGAGGCGCCGAAGTTGCTGCCGCCCGGCGGGTAGTTGTAGACAAAGGCCACCAGGCGCTTGTCGGCCGCGGGCTTAGTTTGCAGCGCCACCCAGCGCGCCGCCTTGGCCGCGACGCTGGCGGCCTGGCGCGCGATCAGCTGCGGCTCGCCCCGCTTGGGATGGGCCAGCACGACCACCGGGTCGATCAGCCCGGCGGCCTCGGGCTGCGCGAAGTAGAAGGGGATGTCGGCCTGGGCCAGGCCGGTCTCGCTGGCGGCCCAGGCGGCCGCGTCGTCCTGGCGGTAGGGCTGGGTCTGCAGCACCGGCACGCCCCAGCGCTCGAAGGTGGGCTGCAGGCTGGCGCCCTGGGGCAGCAGGCTGTGGTTCACGATGACCCGGGCCTGCAGCGCGCCGCCCGGCGCCAGCAGCGCGTTGAGCGGCTGGTCGCCCAGCTGGCTGCTGAAGGCCGCGTAGGCCAGCAACCCCTGCCGGCGGAACATCGCCAGCCACTGGTCCAGCCACTCGGTATTGCCCTGCACGAAGTGGTAGCGGTGCAGCAGCAGCGCCACCGGCTCGCCCTTCAGGCCCTGCTGCTGCGCCCAGGCGCGGAATTCGGCCGCGTCGGCGAACAGCCGCGGCGCGCCGGGGGCGTAGATGCCACGCTGCGGGATCAGCAGCGGCGGCGCCAGCGCGGGGGCGGGCTGGCCGGCCAGCTGGGCACGCGCCAGCGCAAAGGCGGCGCGCGTATTGGCCGGGCCGCCGGCCTGCAGGTAGGCGCGCAGGCTCAGGTCGCCCGCGGCGGGCTCGCCGGCCGGAATCCACAGCACGCGGGCCGCGGGCTTGGCGGCGCGGGCCAGTGCGGCGTCGGCGATCTGGTGCAGGCGGGCCTCGGCCGTGGGGTGGGGCGCGTCTATCCAGACCAGGTCGGCCCGGCGCAGCGCCGCATCCAGGGCCGGGTCTTGCGCGAGCGCCGCGCCGCGCAGCGGGTACTCCAGCGACTGCACCTCCAGCCCGGCCGCACGGCCCTCGCGCGCCAGCATCGCCTGCTTGGCGGCGGGCGTGATGTCCACGCTGAGGAAGAGCAGGCGCTGGGCGGCGCCGGCCAGCAGCGGCGCGCACAGCGCGGCAGTCGCCAGGCCGCGGGCCAGCCGATGCAACAGGCTCATGGCTTGGCGGCTTCCCCGCCCTCGGGCACGTAGATGATGGAGCCGTCCTTCATCTTGTAGGCCACGCCGGCGCGCTCGCCCTGGCCCTCGGCGCTGCCGCCGTTGCCACGGTAGGTGATCTCCTGGCCGTCCTTGCGCACCACGATCTCCATGCCCGGCTGGCCGGGGTTGCGGATCACCGTCTCGTTGGCCTGCGACTGCTGCTGCAGCGCCACCGCGGTCAGCAGGGCCACGACCAGCACCAGGAAGACGTCCACCAGGTTGACGGCGGACAGCATGGGGTCGTCGTCCTCCTCGACGAGGATGTTCAGGCGCCGGCTCATGACCAGCCCTGCTCGGCCTTGATCGCCAGCAGCTCGGCCAGCAGCCAGCGGCGGCGCACCGAGTAGACGACCAGCGCCATCGCGGCGGCGGCCAGCGCCAGCACCACGCCCGAGAAGGCCGAGCTGAACACCGCCAGCGCCTGCTGGCCCTGGCCGGCCGCCACGCTCTGCAGCGCCGGGCCCAGCGGCACCATGGTGGCGATCAGGCCCAGCAGCGGCGCGACCCGGCCCAGCAGCCGGGCGGGCTCCAGCTGGCGCACGATCTGCAACTCCAGCAGCTCCAGGCTGCTGCCGTCACCCACCTGCAGCGAGCGGTAGCCGGGGCGGCGGCGCTGCAGCGCCTCCATCAGCGTGGCGCCGGCGGTCCACAGCGCGTAGACGAAGCCCAGCGCGACGAGCAGGAGCACCGGCCACAGCAGGGCCTGGGCGATATGGGCGAATCCGGTTTCAAGCATGGCCGTTGCCGTTCAGGAAGAAGGCCGCGACGGCCTCGGGATGGGATGGGAAGTAGTGGTGCACATAGCTCGCGCGCAGCGAGCCCTGCAGGTACAGCGGCTCGGCCGTGCGGCCGGCATTGGGGTTGTGCGCGATGGCCACCGGCGTCAGCGGCGTGCTCAGCGTGGAGTAGTGGAAGCTGTGGCCGCGCAGCGGGCCCTCGGGCCAGGCCAGCGACTGCAGGCCCAACGCGGCCAGGCGGGGCTGCAACTGGGCCTCGCCAGGCATCAGGCCGGCCATCGCGTGATGGCCGCCCTCCACGTCGGTCAGCCGGTCCAGCAGCACCAGCATGCCGCCGCATTCGGCCAGCAGCGGCTTGCCCGCGGCCAGGTGGGCGCGCAGGTCGGCGAACAGCGTGGGGTGTTGCTGCAGCGCGGGCGCATGCAGCTCGGGATAGCCGCCGGGCAGCCACAGCGCGTCGCAGGGGGGCAGGTGGTGCCCCGCCAGCGGCGAGAAGCGCAGCACCTCGGCGCCCAGCTGACGCAGCAGGTCCAGGTTGGCCGGGTAGATGAAGGAGAAGCAGGCGTCGTCGGCCACCGCGATGCGCGTTCCCGCCAGCGGTGTGCCGAGGTCCGCTGCGGGCGGTGCGGTGAGCGGCACGGGTGCAGCTGCCGCCGCCAGGCCCTGGCCCAGCGCGCAGCCCGCCTCCCAGGCATCGGCCCAGGCGTCGAGCTGGGCGTCCAGTGCCGGCAGCTCCAGCGCCTGCACCAGGCCCAGGTGGCGCTCCGGCAGGCTCAGCTCGGATTGGCGCTTCAGCGCCGCGACCAGGGGCAGGTCTTGCGGCAGGCCGTCGGCCACCAGTTGCGCGTGATAGTCGCTGCCCACGCGGTTGGCCACCACGCCGGCCACGCGCACATCGGGGCGAAAGCGCGCCAGGCCGGTGGCCAGCGCCGCAAAGGTCTGGGCCATGGCCGAGGCATCCAGCACCGCCAGTACCGGCAGGCCGAAGGCGGCGGCCAGGTCGGCGCTGCTGGGCTCGCCGTCGAACAGGCCCATCACGCCCTCCACCAGGATGAGGTCGGCCTCATTCGCGGCCTCGGCCAGCAGCGCCTGGCAATGGGCCAGGCCGCCCATGAAGAGGTCCAGCTGGTACACCGGCTGGCCGCTGGCGCGGGCGAGGATCATGGGGTCCAGATAGTCGGGCCCGGTCTTGAACACCCGCACGCGGCGGCCGCGCCTGACCTCGGCCCGCGCGATCGCGGCGGTGACGCTGGTCTTGCCCTGGCCGGAGGCCGGGGCGCTGATCATCAGGGCAGGGACGGTGTTCATGCGTTCAAGGCGATCCAGCGGTCCTGCACCTGCAGGATCAACAGCCGGTGTTCGAAGACCTGCTGCAGCGCCGCGTGCGTGGCGGGGTCGGCCGGCGCGCCCTCGTGGACGATGCTGCCCTGGGCCATCACGACCACGGTGTCGGCCTGCAGCGCGACGTTGAGCTCGTGCAGCACGCTGACCACGGCCACGCCGGCGCGGGCCTGGCCCTGGGCGATCTGCACCCAGTCGCTCTGGTGCGGCGGGTCCAGGTGGGCCAGCGGCTCGTCCATCAGCAGCACGCCGGCCTGCACGGCCAGCGCCCGGGCCAGCAGCACGCGCTGGCGTTCGCCGCCGGACAACTGGGCCAGCGGGCGTTCGCGCCAGTCCCAGCTCTGGGTCAGCTGCATGGCCTGCTGCACGGCGGCGTGGTCGGCGGCCGAGGGCGGGGCCAGCCAGGCCTGGTGGGGCAGGCGGCCCAGCATCACCACGTCCTGCGCGGCGAGTTCGTCCGCGCTGCGCTCGTTCTGACCCAGCCAGGCGACGGCGCGGGCGCGCTCGCGCGCCGGCCAGTCGGCCCAGGGGCGCCCGCCCAGCGTCAGCGCGCCCTTGAAGGGCAACAGCCCGCCCAGTGCGCGCAGCAGCGTGGATTTGCCGGCGCCGTTGGGGCCGACGATGGCGGTCCAGCGGCCGGGCCCGGGCGCGATCTGCAGCGGCTGCAGCACCGTGCGGCCGTCCAGGGCCAGGTCTTGCAGGTCCAGCTGCAGGCGTGGCGCGGCGCTCATGCGCGGCCTCCCAGGCTGTGGTGGCGGCGGTGCATCAGCCACAGCAGATAGCTGCCGCCCAGCAGCGCGGTGATGATGCCCACCGGCAGCTCCTGGGGCGCGATGATCCAGCGCGCCGCCACGTCGGCGGCCAGCAGCAGCGCGCCGCCGGTCAGCGGCGCCAGCACCAGCAGCGCGCCATGCGTGACCGTGCCCCAGCTGCGCACCAGGTGCGGCGCGACCAGGCCCACAAAGGCCACCAGCCCGCATTGCGCGACCGCCGCCGCCGTGCTCAGCGACATGGCCGCGATCAGCAGCAGGCGCAGCAGCGCCAGGCGCACGCCCAGCGAGCGCGCGGTGGCTTCGCCCAGGCTCAGCGCGTCCAGCCCGCGGCTGCAGCCCAGAGCCAGCACGCCGCCCAGCGCCAGGCTGGCCGCCAGCACCAGCACCGAGTTCCAGCCCAGGAAGCCGGTGCTGCCCAGCATGAAGGACTGCATGGTGCGCATCACGTCGATGTTGATCAGCGTCAGCAGCGCGGTCCCCGAGCCCAGCACCACGCCCACCACGACGCCGGCCAGCAGCAGCCGCAACGTCTGCTCCACGCCGCGGGCCAGCAGCAGGGTCAGCAGCACGGCGCCGACCGAGCCGACGAAGGCCGCGCCCGTCATGCCCACGCGCAGCGCCAGCACGGTGCTGGCCGGCGAGATGCCCAGGAAGAACAGCATCACCGCCACGCCCAGGCTGGCGCCGGCGGAGCTGCCCAGCAGATAGGGGTCGGCCAGCGGGTTGCGGAACAGCCCCTGGCCGATGGCGCCGGCCAGGGCCAGCAGCGCGCCGGCCAGCCAGGCGCCCAGCGAGCGCGGCGCACGGATGTCCCAGAGGATCTGGCGCATGCCCTCGTCGGCGCTGGTCAGCGGGCTCCAGCCGGTGCTGCCTATGGCCAGGCCCAGCGCCAGCAGCGCGGTGGCGGCGATCAGCAGCAGCAGCGCGCGGCCCAGCGTGCGTGGGTTCAACGCATGCCTCCGGGCGCGGCAGTGAAGGGCGCGGTCGGCAGCGGCACCGGGCCGGCCACGGCCTGGCGCAGGCAGCGCGCCATCAGCGCGGCCGATTCGGCCATGCGGGGCCCGGGGCGCACCAGCACGTCGGACTCGGCCGGCACCCACACGCAGATGCGCTGGTTCTTGACCGCACGGATGGCGGCCCAGCCGGGGCGCTGCGGCAGGCCCGGGGCACTGCGCTGGCCCACCATGATGACCTGCGGATCGGCGCGCACGACGAACTCCGGGTTCAGCTTGGGGAAGGGCCCCAGCTCGGCCGGCACGATGTTCTTGGCCCCCAGGCGCGCGAGGATGTCGCCCATGAAGGAGCCGGCTCCGGCGGCGTAGGGGGCGGAGTCCACCTCGTAGTACACGCTCAGGTCGCGCACCGCGGGCGGGAGCGTGGCGGCGGTCTGCGCGATCTGGCCGTTGATGCGGTTCCAGATGCGGCGGGCGTCGTCGGGCTTGCCCAGCACCTGACCCACCTTGCCCAGCACGCGTTGCACATCGTCCATGCGCTTGGGCTCCAGCGCGATCACCTTGAGGCCCAGGCTCTCCAGCCGGTCGATGATGCGGGCCGACACGCCCAGCAGCACGACGTCGGGCCTTAGCGCCACCAGCGCCTCGACGCCGGTGTCTTCCAGGCCACCCAGCTTGGGCAGCTGCTGCACGCTGGCCGGGAAGTTGGAGAAGCGGTCCACGCCCACCAGGTGGGCGCAGTCGCCCATCTCGCAGACGGTCTCGGTCAGCGAGGGCAGCAGGCTGACGATGCGCTGTGGCACGCCGGGCAGCGTGATGGTGGCGCCGCGGTCATCCTTCAGCGTGATGGGGGCGGCCTGGGCACCCGCTGCAATGGCGATCAGCGCGGAAGCCAGCAAGGTTTGCAGTTTCATTCAGAGCTTTCCGTTGGGCGGGTCCAGGCCTGGCCGGCCACCATCAGGGTCAGGTTTTGACAGCGAAGGGCCACGGCCTGGTTCAGGCGGCCCAGCTCGTCGACGAATTCGCGCACCTCGCGGCCCAGCGGGCTCACGCCCCAGCCCACCTCGTTGGAGATGAAGATCACCGGCGAGGCCAGCGTGGGCAGTGCCGTCAGCAGCGCCTCGCGCTCGGCGGCCCAGGCGGCCGGGTCGGGCCGACCGTCCAGCGGCATCAGCCAGTTGGTGAGCCACAGCGTCAGGCAGTCCACCACCAGCAGGTGGCCCGGCGCGGCGGCCTGCGCGAGCGTGGCAGTCAGCGCGAGCGGCGACTCCAGCGTCGCAAAGCCCGCCGGGCGCTGCGCGCGGTGGTGGGCGATGCGCGCGCGCATCTCGTCGTCGGCCGCGAGCGCGGTGGCGACGACGGACACGCGCCGCCCGGCCGCGGCCTGCTGCCAGGCCAGCGCCTGGCGTTCGGCCCAGCCGGACTTGCCGCTGCGCTGGCCGCCCACCACCAGTTGATGCTGTGCTGCCATCGCAGGTCTCCGTTCAGAGCTTGGGGGTGTAGCGCAGGCCCAGCATCACCGTGCGCGGCTCGGAGGCGTAGCCGCCCGCCGTCTGGTAGGCATGGTCCGTCACGTTGGCCAGGTTGAGCTGCAGCTTGAGCTCGGGCGTCAGCCTGTAGGTCGCGTCCAGGTTCAGCAGCGCGTAGGCGCCCAGCGGCTTCTTGTTGGCCGCGTCGTCGAAGCGCTTGCCCTGGGCCTGCACGCCGGCACCCAGCTGCCAGCCGGCCAGCTCGGTTTCGGCGCGCACGGTGGCCAGCTGCTTGGCGCGGCGCTGCAGGCGCAGGCCGGTGCTGGCGTCCTTGGGCGATTGCAGGTCCAGCGTGGCCTGCAGGCGCACGATGCCGGCCTGGGTCTCGCCGGCCAGGCTCAGGCCCTGCAGGATGGCCTGCGACACGTTCTGGTAGCAGCCGAAGCTGCTGTTGCAGCTGCCGGCGGCGCCGAAGATGATGAGGTTGCTGACCCGGTTGCGGTAGGCGGTGGCGCTGGCCGAGCTGCTGCCGCTGTCGAACTTGAGGCCGAACTCGAGGTTGTGGCCATGTTCGGCATCCAGCGGCGCGACGCCGGGCTTGCTGAGATCGGGCCCATAGATGGAGCCGCGCTGGTACAGCGTGGGGGCGCGGAAGGAGTTGCCGGCCGAGCCGACGACGCGCCAGCCCGGCGCGAACTGGTAGCCGGCCAGCAGCGTGCCGGTGTCGACGTTGCCGAACTGGCTGTCGTGGTCGTGGCGGGCCTGGGCCTGCAGGTTCAGCGGGCCGTGGTTGAACAGATAGCCCAGGCCGAAGCCGTTCATCGAGCGGTCGTCCTTGCCGCTCTTGCTGGTCAGGCTGGCGTTCTCCAGCTTGTCCTCGGTGCGCTCGGCCACGAAATTCAGCTGGTGACCCTGGGCCGCCAGCCAAGAGCCCGTCAGTGCCAGGTTGCGGATGCGGGTGATGGTGAGGTAGGGCGAGGGACGGGTCTCGTAGCGGTCACGCGATTCGCCGTAGCTGAACTGCGTGTTCAGCGTCGGCGACCATTGCGAGCCCAGCGCCACGCGGGCGGCATCGGTGTCCTGGATGGCGTGGTCGTCGATGGGCGCCTTGGAGCCGTCGTACTGCGCGTTCACATGGCTGCGCAGCGCGGTCAGGTCCACGCGGTGCTGGTCGTTCAGCTTGGCGCCCAGGCGCAGGCTGCCGCTCTGCTTGCGGTAGCCGTCGCGGTCGGGGTTGGGGCTGGAGGCGGTGGGCAGCTTGGCGTCGAAGCCGTCGCTGCGCTCGGCCGACAGCGAGGCCGCGTAGTCGAAGATGCCGCTCAGGCCGGCGATGGAGGCATCGGCCTTTTGCGTGCCCAGGTTGCCGGCGGCGATGCCGAGGTCCAGGCTGGGCGTGCTCGTGCCCTTGCGGGTGAAGATCTGCACCACGCCGCCGACCGCCGCCGAGCCGTAGACCGCGCTGGCCGGGCCCTTGAGGATCTCCACGCGTTCGATCTGCGCGAGCGGGATGGCGTTCCAGCTGGCGCCGCCGGTGGACTGCGAGTCCACCTGCACGCCGTCGATCAGCACCAGCGTGTGGCGGCTGTCGGCGCCGCGCAGGAACAGGGTGGTGTTCGCACCCGGGCCGCCGTTGCGCACCAGCTCGGCGCAGCCGTTGTTGCGCAGCAGGTCGGCGAAGCTCGAAACCGCCTGGCGCTCGATGTCGGCGCGGGTGATGACGGTCAGGTCGGCCAGCACGTCGGCCAGGCGCTGCGGCGCGCGGCTGGCGGTGGTGACGACGGTGTCGAGCTTGTTGGGGGCCGTCTGGGCCTGGACGGCGCAGGTGGACGCGGCCAGCGCGAGGGCGGCCAGGGTGGGCAGCGGCCGACGGGCCGAGCGGATGCAGTGGGACATGGATCAGGCAGGAACGATCAACCAACCCCGCTGACCCCCGCAGCTGGGTTGTGAAACGGCTGCCCGTCGTGCAGGCAACCCCGTCGTTGGCCGGTATCCGGGCTGGTGGAGCACCACTCGAGGCCTTCCCGGTGTCGTGACACCAGTGGCCGTGGTTCGAGCAGTGAGGCGGTGGCCTCGTCCACTTACCGTTGCGGGGACAGCTCAGGTTAGGTCTGCCGCGCGGCGGCTCGCCCTCCTGATTCCCGTTGAACTGCTTGCGGCATGACGCCGCGCGCGAGCACCAACGGCGGGCATTCTATCGGCCCGCGCCGGAGACGGAGGCGCTGCCTGCGGCGGCGGGCGGCTTGGGCGTCTTGTGGTGTTTGGCGGCCTTGGGGGGCCGGGGTGGCCAGTCGCGCGCGGCGCTGGCGGGCTGGGCGGGCGGCGGCAGCGTGTTGATGAGCGTGGGGCCGTGGCGCTGGCGGCGGGCCTCGGCCTCGCTGGCGCGGCGCGCGGTGGCGAGCGCCGCCGCCTGGCGCGCCTCGGCGACATGCCGCTCGCGCGCCGCCCGGCTGTCGGCGGCGCTGGGCTCGTCGAAGCTGATGGGCTGGCTGGACGCGTGCGGGCCGGGGCAGGGCGAGTCGCGCAGATCGCGGCCGTCGGGGCCGCAGCGGTAGACCGGGGTCTGGCGCGTCGTGGTCTGGGCCAGCGCGGAGGTGGCGAGCAGCAGACCGAGGGCGACGCGCAGCAGCTTCATGCCGGCGGAGTTTGCGCCGGGGTCGGCGGTTTGGGAGGCTTGGGACGTGGGGGTTTGGCGTGAATCTTGGCCAGCGCCTTGGCCATGTCGCCCTTGAGCATCAGCTCCACGGCGTCGTAGCTCTTCTGGATGCAGTCCTCCACCGCCTGGCGTTCGGCCAGCGGTGGCTTGCGCAGCACGTAGCCGGCCACCTCGGCCTTGATGCCGGGGTGGCCTATGCCCAGCCGCAGGCGCCAGAAGTTGGCGCTGCCCAGCTGGGCCTGCATGTCCTTGAGGCCGTTGTGGCCGCCGTTGCCGCCGCCCTGCTTGAACTTCATCTCGCCGGGCGCCAGGTCCAGCTCGTCGTGCACGGCCAGGATCTCCTCCGGCGCGATCTTGAAGAAGCGCGCCAGCGCCGCCACTGACTTGCCCGAGAGGTTCATGTAGGTCATGGGCTCCAGCAGCCAGATGGGGCCGGCGGCGCCGGGCGCGTTGTTCACGCGGGCTACCAGGCCGTGATAGGCCTTGTCGGGCTGTAGCGAGGCGCCCAGCCCGCGGGCCAGGCCGTCTATCCACCAGAAGCCGGCGTTGTGGCGGGTGTCTTCGTATTCAGAGCCTGGATTGCCGAGGCCCACGAGCAAACGGATCATGGTCGGCATCCTAGGGCAAGGCTGTACCAGCCCCGCGCGCGCCTCGCTTCGCTGCATTCGGGTGGCCTGTGGCGTGGGGGCTGATTCGGCGTCGCCCCGGCGGCTGGCGCTGTCGCGCTGTTGCGAGGCCTGCGAACCATGGCATTCGTCATGGGTGTGCGGGCGTTTTGTGCCGATCACCACTGCATTCGTGGCTCGCAGCAATGCTGCAGCTACATTCGTCGCAGAGACTTGTGCGCAATATGGAGTGGAGCCGCATGCATAACGATTCGAAGCGCAGCCATCGGGTGACTTCTCGCATGGTCTGGGGTTGGGGCCTGTCAGCGCTGCTGGGTTTGTCGCTGGTGGCCTGTGGCCAGAAGGAAGACGCCGCCAAGGGCGCGGCCGGCGGCGCGACGCCCGGTGCGCCGGCCGCTTCGGGCGCCGCGCCAGGCGCGCCTGCCTCGGCCGCGGATGCCGGCGCCGGGGCCGGTGGCGGGCGCTTCGGCCGCCCGGGCGGCCGGCCGCAGCCGGTGTCGGTCGCCACGGTGCAGCGCCGCGATCTCGCGGTCACCGTGGAGGCCATAGGCAGCATCACCTCGGCCAACACGGCGGTGGTGCGGGCCAAGGTCAGTGGTGAGCTCAAGGCGATCTATTTCAAGGAGGGTCAGGCCGTGCGTGCCGGCCAGCTGCTGGCCCTGGTGGACCCGCGGCCCTACGAGATCGCCCGTGACCAGGCCCAGGCCACGCTGGCCCGCGACCAGGCCCAGCTGGAGAACGCCCGTGCCGACCTGACCCGCTACAAGGATCTGGTCACCAAGGAAGCGGCGCCGCGCCAGCAGCTGGACACGCAGCAGGCGCTGGTGCGTCAGCTGGAGGCCACCGTGCTGTCCGACCAGGCCGCGCTGGACAACGCCAAGCTGCAGCTCTCCTACACCCGCGTGGTGGCGCCGATCTCGGGCCAGGTGGGCCTGAAGCAGGCGGACCTGGGCAACAACATCACGCCCAGCGACGCCAACGGCATCCTGAGCGTTGCGCAGATGCAGCCGGCGGCCGTGGTGTTCGCGGTGCCCGATGCCCGCCTGACCCGCATCCGCGAGCAGCTGCAGGCCAAGCAGGCGCTGCCGGTGCAGGCCTGGGACCGTGAGCGCAAGCAGATGCTGGCCGAGGGCCGGGTGGACAGCACCGACAACGCGATCGATGCCAGCACCAGCACCATCAAGGTCAAGGCGCTGTTCCCGAACAAGGACGCCAGTCTGTTCCCCAACCAGTTCGTCAATGTGCGGCTGCAGCTGGACACGCTGAAGAACGCCATCGTGGTCCCGACGGCCGCGTTGCAGCGTGGCGCTCCAGGCACCTATGTCTACGTCGTGAGCGACGGCCAGGTGGCGCTGCGAAAGGTGGCGCTGGTGTCGACCGACGGCGACTGGTCTGCCGTGCGTGGCGAACTGCAGCCGGGCGAGCAGGTGGTCACCGATGGTGCGGACCGGCTGCGCGACGGGGGCAAGGCCGAGGTCATCAAGGCACCGGCCGGCGGCGCATCGGGTGCCGGGCGCGGCGAGGGCCGTCGTGGGGCGGCCGGTGCGGCATCGGCGCCCGCCAGTGCCGGCGTCAGCGGCAACAGCGACGGCAACCGCCCGCGTTGGATGGACCGCGTGCCGCCCGAGATGGTGGAAAAGCTCAAGGCCATGAGCGAGGAAGAGCGCCGCGCCTGGCTGCAGCAGCGCCGCGGCGGGCAATGAGGCCCCTCGTCCAAGGAGTACCTTGGCCGGTCCCCCGAGGGGGCGGCGATGCTCGCGGCGTCGAGCCGCGAGCACATCGCCCGACGGGCCGGCTTGGGGCGGCCCGGCGCTCGGCCCGCATGCAAGCTCGTCGGTGCGCGGCCCGCAATACACACGGTATTCGATGACATGAATCCTTCCCGTCTGTTCATCGAGCGGCCGGTCGCGACCTCGCTGCTCATGCTGGCCATCGTGCTGGCCGGCGCACTGGCCTACCGGCTGCTGCCGGTGTCGGCCCTGCCCGAGGTCGACTACCCGACCATCCAGGTCACGACGCTGTATCCCGGCGCCAGCCCGGATGTGATGACCTCGTCGGTCACCGCGCCACTGGAGCGGCAGTTCGGCCAGATGCCGGGGCTGTCGCAGATGTCGTCCAGCAGTTCGGGCGGCGCGTCGGTGATCACGCTGCGCTTCGACCTCAGCCTGTCGCTGGACGTGGCCGAGCAGGAGGTGCAGGCCGCCATCAATGCGGGCAGCAACCTGCTGCCCAGCGACCTGCCCATGCCGCCGGTCTACAGCAAGGTCAACCCGGCTGACGCGCCGGTGCTGACCATCGCGGTCAGCTCGGCGACGCTGCCGGTGATCCGGGTGCATGACCTGGTGGAGAGTCGGCTGGCGCAGAAGATCTCGCAGGTGCCGGGCGTGGGCCTGGTCAGCATTGGTGGCGGGCGGCGGCCGGCCGTGCGCATCCAGGCCAACCCGGGCGCGCTGGCCTCGCTGGGCCTGTCCATCGACGACCTGCGTACCGCCATCGGCAATGCCAATGTCAACCAGTCCAAGGGCAGCTTCGATGGCGCCCTGCGGGCCTCGACGCTGGATGCGAACGATCAGCTGCGCAGTGCGTCCGAGTACGCCAGCCTGGTGATCGCCTACAAGAACGGCAATCCGGTGCGGCTGCGCGACGTGGCCACGCTGGTGGACGATGCCGAGAACGTGCGCCTGGCGGCCTGGGCCGGCCAGCAGGGTCAGCCGAGCACGGCGGCCGTGATCCTGAACGTGCAGCGCCAGCCCGGGGCCAACGTCATCGAGACGGTGGACCGGGTGCGCGCCGTGCTGCCGCAGCTGCAGGCGGCGCTGCCGGGCGCCATCGACGTGCAGATCCTGTCGGACCGCACCACCACCATCCGCGCGTCGGTCACCGACGTGCAGCACGAGCTGCTGTTCGCCATCGTGTTGGTGGTGGGCGTGATCTTCGTGTTCCTGCGCAGCCTGCCGGCCACCATCATCCCGGCGGTGGCGGTGCCGGTGTCGCTGGTGGGCACCTTCGGCGTGATGTATCTCGCCGGCTTCTCCATCAACAACCTGACGCTGATGGCGCTGGTGATCTCCACCGGCTTCGTGGTGGACGACGCCATCGTGATGATCGAGAACATCGCGCGGCACATGGAGGAGGGGGGCTCGGGCGTCAGCGCCTTCATGGCGGCGCTGTCGGGCTCCAAGCAGATAGGCTTCACCATCATCTCGCTGACCGTGTCGCTGATCGCGGTGCTCATTCCCCTGCTGTTCATGGGCGACGTGGTGGGGCGGCTGTTCCACGAGTTCGCGATCACGCTGGCCGTGTCCATCCTGATCTCGGCCTTTGTGTCGTTGACGCTGACGCCCATGATGTGCGCGCGCCTGCTGCGTCACGAGCACGATGAACAGCATGGCAGGCTGTGGCATGCGGTGGGTGCGATGTTCGATCGCATCATCGCGGTCTACGGCCGCGCGCTGACCTGGGTGCTGGACCGCCCGCGCAGCACGCTGCTGGTCTTCGTGCTGACGCTGGCGCTGACCGGCGGCCTCTACCTGCTGGTGCCCAAGGGCTTCTTCCCGGTGCAGGACACGGGCCAGATCCAGGCCATCACCGAGGCGGCCCAGTCCACCTCGTTCGGCGCGATGGCCGAACACCAGCAGCGCCTGGCTGAGCGCGTGCTGCAGGACCCGGCGGTGCAGAGCGTGTCCTCCTACATCGGCGTGGACGGCGGTAACACCACGCTGAACCAGGGCCGCATGCTGATCGCGCTCAAGCCCAAGGAGCAGCGCGGTGCCAGCGCGGCCGAGGTGGCGCGGCGGCTGAGCGATGCGGCGCACGACGTGCCGGGCATCTCGCTCTACCTGCAGCCGGTGCAGGACCTCACCATCGAGGACCGCATCGCCAAGACGCAGTACCAGTTCACGCTCTCCTCGCCGGATTCGGCCGAGCTGAGCCGCGCCACCACGGCGCTGCTGGCCCGGCTGCGCACGCTGTCGCAGCTGGCCGACGTGGCCAGCGACCAGCAGGAGCAGGGCCTGCAGGCTTTCGTGGACATCGACCGCGACGCGGCCGGCCGGCTGGGCGTGACGGTAGCGGCCATAGACAGCGCGCTCTACAGCGCCTACGGCCAGCGCCTGATCTCCACCATCTTCACGCAGAGCAACCAGTACCGCGTGGTGCTGGAGGTGGCGCCCAGCTTCCGCCAGGGCCTGGACGGCCTGGACCGGCTCTACGTGCCCGGCACCGGCGGCACCCAGGTGCCGCTGAGCTCGGTGGCGCGCTTCAGCGAACGGCTGGCGCCGCTGGCCGTGAACCATGTGGCCCAGTTCCCGTCGGCCACGCTGTCGTTCAACCTGGCGCCCGGCGCCTCGCTGGGCGAGGCGGTGGAGGGTATCAAGCGCGAGGTCGCGGCGGCCGACCTGCCGATCAGCGTGGAGACCAGCTTCCAGGGCGCGGCGCTGGCCTTCCAGGCCTCGCTGACGAGCACGCTGCTGCTGATCCTGGCGGCCATCGTGACCATGTACATCGTGCTGGGCGTGCTCTACGAGAGCACCATCCATCCGCTGACGATTCTGTCCACGCTGCCGTCCGCGGGCCTGGGCGCGCTGCTGGCGCTGCTGGCCTTCCGGCTGGATCTCGACATCATCGCGATCATCGGTATCGTGCTGCTGATCGGCATCGTGAAGAAGAACGCGATCATGATGATCGACTTCGCGCTGGAGGCTGAGCGCGACCTGGGTCTGAGCGCTCGCGAGGCCATCCACCAGGCCTGTCTGCTGCGCTTCCGGCCCATCCTGATGACGACCATGGCCGCACTGCTGGGCGCGCTGCCGCTGATGCTGGGCACCGGCGTGGGCAGCGAGCTGCGTCATCCGCTGGGCGTGGTGATGGTGGGCGGGCTGATCGTCAGCCAGTTGCTGACGCTGTTCACGACGCCGGTGATCTATCTCGCCTTCTCGGCGCTGGCCGCCCGCCTGCGCGGACCGAAGCCGGCACAGGAGCAGGGCGCGTGAACCTGTCGCGCATCTTCATCGAGCGCCCCATCGGCACGGCGCTGGTCACCTGCGGCGTGGCGCTGGCCGGCGCGCTGGCCTATCTGATGCTGCCGATCGCGCCGCTGCCGCAGGTGGAGTTCCCCACCATCTCGGTCAGCGCCTCGCTGCCCGGCGCCAGCCCCGACACCATGGCCGCCACGGTGGCCACGCCGCTGGAGCGCACGCTGGGCAGCATCGCCGGGGTCAACGAGATCACGTCCTCGTCCTCGCTGGGCAGCACGCGGGTGACGCTGCAGTTCGACCTGGGCCGCGACATCGACGGCGCGGCGCGCGACGTGCAGGCCGGCATCAACGCGGCGCGGGCCCTGCTGCCCACCGGCATGCCCAGCAACCCGACCTACCGCAAGGTCAACCCGGCGGATGCGCCCATCATGATCATCGCGCTGACGTCGGACACGCTGACGCGCGGCCAGATGTATGACGCGGCCTCCACCGTGCTGGCGCAGCGCCTGGCCCAGGTGGACGGCGTGGGCCAGGTCAACGTGGGCGGCGGTGCGCTGCCGGCGGTGCGCATCGAGCTGGACCCGAACAAGCTGGCCTCGCAGGGCATCGCGCTGGAGCAGGTGCGCACGGCGGTGGTCAGCACCAATGCCAACCGGCCCAAGGGCGCGCTGGAGGACGACTCTCGCACCTGGCAGGTGATGGCCAACGACCAGGCCAAGCGCGCGGCCGAATATGCGCCGCTGGTGCTGAGCTATCGCAATGGCGCGGCCGTGCGGCTGCAGGACGTGGCCAGCGTGACCGACAGCGTGCAGGACGTGCGCAACGACGGCCTGGCCAACGGCAAGTCGGCGGTGCTGCTGATCCTGAACAAGGCGCCCAGCGCCAACATCATCAAGACGGTCGACACCATCCGCGCGCTGCTGCCGCAGCTGCAGGCGTCCATCTCGCCGGCCATACGCGTGGACGTGGTGATGGACCGCACGCCGACGATACGCGGCTCCATCAAGGAGGTGCAGCGCACGCTGGCCATCTCCTTCGGCCTGGTCATCGTGGTGGTGTTCGTGTTCCTGCGCCGGGTGCGCGCGGCCCTGCTGCCGGCGGTGGCCGTGCCGGTGTCGCTGGCCGGCACCTTCGGCGCGATGTACCTGCTGGGCTACAGCATCGACAACCTGTCGCTGATGGCGATGACGGTGGCCACCGGCTTCGTGGTGGACGACGCTATCGTCGTGCTGGAGAACATCGCGCGCCACATCGAGCGTGGCCTGAGCCCGCGCGAGGCGGCGCTCAAGGGTGCACGCGAGATCGGCTTCACGGTCGTGTCCATCTCGCTGAGCCTGATCGCGGTCTTCATTCCCATCCTGGCGATGGGGGGCATCGTCGGCCGGCTGTTCCGCGAATTCGCGGTGGTGCTGTCGGTGTCCATCCTGGTGTCCATGGTGGTGTCGCTGACCACCACGCCCATGATGGCGGCGACGCTGCTGCAGCCCCATGCGGCCGCCCGCCCGCCGGGCCGGCTCGGCCGGGCGCTGGCGCGCGTGGGCGGCTGGCTGATGCGCGGCTACCGCAGCACGCTGCGCTGGACGCTGCGCCACCAGCCGCTCGCGCTGCTGGCGCTGGCGGGCGTCGTCGCGCTGAACGTGCATCTCTACATCAGCATTCCCAAGGGCTTCTTTCCGCAGCAGGACACCGGGCTGATGATCGGTGGCGTGCAGGCCGACCAGGCCACGTCCTTCCAGGCCATGCAGCAGAAGCTGCGCACCTTCCACGACATCGTGCGTGCTGACCCGGCTGTGGCCAACGTGACCGGCTTCACCGGCGGCGGCCAGCGCAACAGCGCCAACATGTTCATCAGCCTCAAGCCGCAGTCCGAGCGCAAGGAGAGCGTGGACGCGGTCATCAACCGCATGCGCGGCAAGCTCGCGCGGGTGCCGGGGGCCAACCTCTTCCTGGCGCCGGTGCAGGACATCCGCATCGGCGGCCGGCAGTCCAACGCCTCCTGGCAGTACACGCTGCAGGCCGACGACCTGAACGACCTGCGCACCTGGGAGCCGCGCATACGCCGCGCGCTGATGGAGGTGAAGGAGATCACCGACGTCAACAGCGACCAGCAGGACAAGGGCCTGCAGACCTCGCTGGTGGTGGACCGCGATGCGCTGTCGCGCCTGGGCCTGACGATGAGCGGCCTGGATAGCACCTTGAACGACGCCTTCGGCCAGCGCCAGGTGGGCGTGATCTACAACCCGCTGAACCAGTACCGCGTGGTCATGGAGTTGGCGCCGACCTGGCTGCAGAACCCGCAGACGCTGGACCGCCTGATGCTCACCAACACCGCCACCTCGCAGGTGCCACTGCTCAGCGTGGCCAGGGTGGAGATGACCAACACGCCGCTGGCGGTGAACCATCAGAGCGGCACGCCGGCCAGCACCATCAGCTTCAACCTCGCGGAGGGCGTGGCGCTGTCGGATGCGGTGGTGGCCATCAACGATGCGATCGCCCGCAGCGGCGCGCCGGTCTCGGTGCGAGGCAGCTTCCAGGGCACGGCCCAGGCCTTCCAGTCCTCGCTGAAGTCGCAGCCGCTGCTGATCCTGGCGGCCATCGTGACCATCTACCTGGTGCTGGGCATGCTGTACGAGAGCCTGATCCACCCGATCACCATCCTCTCGACGCTGCCGTCGGCCGGCGTGGGTGCGCTGCTGGCGCTGCAGGCCTTCAAGACCGACTTCTCCATCATTGCGCTGATCGGCGTGATCCTGCTGATCGGCATCGTCAAGAAGAACGCGATCATGATGCTGGACTTCGCGATCTCCGCCCAGCGCGAGGCCGCAGAGCGAGGCATCCGGCTGACGGCCGGCCCGGCCATCTACCGCGCGGCGCTGCTGCGGCTGCGACCCATCCTGATGACGACCGTGGCCGCCGTGTTCGGCGCCGTGCCGCTGGCGCTGGGGCATGGCGAGGGCGCCGAGCTGCGCGTGCCGCTGGGCATCTCCATCGTCGGCGGCCTGCTGCTGAGCCAGCTGCTGACCCTCTACACGACACCGGTGGTGTTCTGCTGCATGGATCGCCTGCGTCGCAGGCGCCGCGCGCCCCTGCCGGCTGTTCCCCACGCCCTGCCTGCTGCCACCTCATGAAGACGACCTCCCATTCCCGGCCGCTGTGGCGGCACAAGCCCCTGGCCTTGTCGTTGCTGCCGCTGCTGTTGCTGGGCGCCTGCGCGGTGAGCGCACCGCCCATGCCGGCCGAGCCGCCTCCGCCCACCGCCTTCAAGGGCGACACGCTGTGGAAGCGCCTCGCACCCACCGATGTGGCCGTGCCCGAGGCCTGGTGGACGCTGTTCAGGGATCCGGTGCTGGACGACCTTCAGCAGCAGCTGCTGGTCGGCAACCAGAACCTGGCTGCCGAGCTGGCCCAGGTGCAGTCCGCGCGGGCGGTGCTGCGCGCCAGCAGCAGTGCGATCTGGCCGTCGCTGAGCGTGTCCGGCGGCAGCACGCGCTCGGCCAGCCCCAGCAGCAACGGGGCCGAGCGCAGCAGCGCGGCCACCTCCGATTCGCTCACCGCCAATGCGAGCTGGGAGATCGACCTGTGGGGCCGGCTGTCCAACGGCATCAAGGTCGCCGGCGCCAGCTACCGGGCCAGCGAGGCCGACCTGGCCGCGCTGCGCCTCTCGGCCCAGGCCACGCTGACCCAGAGCTATCTGGCCTTGTGCGCTGCCGACGCGCAGCTGGCGCTGCTGCGCCGCACCGTCGCGGCCGACCAGCGCACGCTCGACCTCACCCAGGCCCGCTTCGACAGCGGCGTGGTGGCGCAGGCCGACGTGCTGCAGGCACGCACCCAGCTGCGCAGCGTGCAGGCCCAGCTCAGCGAGACCCAGGTGCAGCGCGCCCAGCTGGAGCACTCCATCGCGGTGCAGCTGGGCAAGCTGCCCAGCGCGTTCTCGCTGGCGCCCAAGGCCGTGCTGCCCGAACTGCCGCCGGTGCCCGAGCTGGTGCCCTCGCTGCTGCTGGCCCAGCGGCCCGACATTGCGGCGGCGCGTGCACGTCAGGTGTCGGCCTATGCGCAGATCGGTGTGGCCGACGCGGCCTTCTTCCCGTCGCTGAATCTGAGCGCCAGCGCCGGCTACCGTGCGAATGGCTGGTCGGATCTGGTGTCGGCCCCGAACCTGCTGTGGTCGCTGGGCGCGTCGCTGACCGCGCCCATCTTCGACGGCGGCCAGCGCCGCCTGGCCAGCGATCAGGCGCGCGCCTCGGCCGAGGCCGCCACGGCCAACTACCGCCAGGCCGTGCTGACGGCCTTCCAGGAGGTGGAGGACAACCTGGTGGCGCTGTCGCAATACGGCGCGGAGCTGGCGCTGCAGCATGACGGCCTGGAGGCCGCACAGCGCAACCTGGAGCTGGTGCTGGCGCAATACCAGGCCGGCACGGTCAGCTACCTGAACGTCAGCAGCGCACAGACCTCGGCGCTGTCGGCCGAGGCCAATGTGCTGACGCTGCGCAACCGCCAGCTGGCCGCGGCCAATCTGCTGCTCAAGAGCCTGGGCGGCCGCTGGGCGGCACCCGACACCGTGGCCAGCCGCTGAGCCTGCTGCCCAATGAAAAAGGGCTCCCGACGGGAGCCCTTTTCGCAGACAAGCGGCGAAGAATTACTTCTTGCCCTTCTTGCCCTTCTTGTCGTCGGCGGCCGGAGCGGCAGCGGCGACGATGATTTCCTCGGCCACCGGAGCAACCGGCGTGGCCACCACGGGGTTGGGCTTGCCGTGCGTGACGATCTTGATGCCGGCGGGCAGCTTCAGGTCGTTCACGTGCAGCGAGTGGCCGGCGGTCAGGCCGGACAGGTCCACCTCGATGAACTCGGGCAGCTGTTGGGCCAGGCAGGTGATTTCCAGCTCGGTGATGACGTGGTTGACCGTGTTCTTGTCGGTCTTGACGGCCACGGAGTTCTCTTCACCGACGAAGTGCAGCGGCACCTTCTTCGTGATCTTGGTGGTGGCGTCCACGCGCTGGAAGTCGATGTGCAGGACTTGCGGCTTGAAGGCGTGCATCTGGAAGTCACGCAGCAGCACTTGCGTGGTGGTGCCGTTCAGCTCCATGTCCAGCAGCGAGCTGTGGAAGGCTTCCTTCTTCAGCGCGTGGAACAGGGCGTTGTGATCCAGCTCGATCAGAGCGGGCTCGCCGGCGCCGTAGACGATGCCAGGCACCTTGCCGGCCACTCGCAGGCGGCGGCTCGCTCCGGTCCCCTGCAGCTTGCGCTCGAAAGCGACGAATTTCATAGTGAACTCCAAAAGTTGGAAGCGCCCCCATGGCGCTTCTTGAGTCGGAAGGCCCGCGACCAGGCTCTTCCTTCAGGCGTCGCGCCCACAGGGCGAGACGCCGGATGCGATGGATCAGAAGTTGTTGTTCTGTTCCGAGAAGAGGGACGTGACCGACTCGCCGTCCGAGATGCGGCGGATGGTCTCGGCGAACAGGAAGGCCACCGACAGCTGGCGGATCTTCTTGCAGGCCTTGGCGGCATCGGTCAGCGGAATGGTGTTCGAGATCACGACCTCGTCGAGGTGCGAGTTCGCGATGCGCTCGATGGCCGGGCCCGACAGGATGGGGTGGGTGCAGTAGGCGAACACGCGCTTGGCGCCGCGTTCCTTCAGCACCTCGGCCGCCTTCACCAGCGTGCCGGCGGTGTCGATCATGTCGTCCATGATCACGCAGTTGCGGCCGTCGATCTCGCCGATCACGTGCATCACCTCGGACACGTTGGCGGCCGGGCGACGCTTGTCAATGATGGCCAGGTCGCAGCCCAGCTGCTTGGCCAGCGCACGGGCACGCACCACGCCGCCGACGTCGGGGCTGACCACCACCAGGTCCTTGTAGTTGCGGGCCTTCAGGTCCGACAGCAGCACCGGCGAGGCGTAGATGTTGTCGACCGGGATGTCGAAGAAGCCCTGGATCTGGTCGGCGTGCAGGTCCATGGTCAGCACGCGCTCGACGCCCACGGTTTCCAGCAGGTTGGCCACGACCTTGGCCGAGATGGGCACGCGGGTGGAGCGCGGACGGCGGTCCTGGCGGGCGTAGCCGAAGTAGGGGATCACGGCGGTGATGCGGCGCGCGCTGGCGCGCTTCAACGCATCGACCATGATCAGCAGTTCCATCAGGTTCTCGTTCGTGGGCGCGCAGGTGGACTGCACGACGAACACGTCACGGGCGCGGACGTTCTGCTGGATCTCGACGGTGACTTCCCCGTCGGAGAAACGACCAACGACCGCCTTGCCCAGTTCGAGGCCGAGGTGGTTTGCGATTTCTTGGGAAAGTACCGGGTTCGCGTTGCCGGTGAAGAGAACCGTATTAAGCAGCACAGGAGGGGTCCTCGAGATGAGTGGCCCGCTGAATGCGCAGCCGGTTCAGCGAAGAAACAAAATGATTTGGCAGGGGAGGAAGGACTCGAACCCTCGCATGTCGGAATCAAAATCCGATGCCTTGACCAACTTGGCGACTCCCCTACACAGGACCTGACCGAGCGATCAGACCCCAAAACCGTTTTTCAGCTCACCCAATCCGCGAGCGGATGCCTGGGCAGGCTGTGGCAGATTCGACCGGTCCACCCCGCAGGAAGATCCTGCAGCAATGTCGCCAGGGACTGATCGTCCTTGCCATCTCCCCCCGCTTCATCGAGCACTGAGAAAACTGCTGCCCCCGAGCCCGTCATCCGGGCGTTGCCAAACGTAGTCGACAACAGGTTCAAGCCGTTTCTCACCTCGCTACCGATCGCCTCTGCTGCAGGCTGCAGGTCGTTTCGACCGAAGCCATTCACCAGGTTTTCAATATTTCTCGCTGAGGCGGGAAAGCCCACGACTATAGCGGAAGAATTTGAGCTTGCCAACAAATCGCTCGAAAAAATTTCCTTGGTCGCCAATCCGGCAGGGCCTTTCAACACGGCAAACCGTTGATCCGGCAGGGGAATCGGATGCAGGACCTCGCCGATGCCCTCGACGGTCGCGGGGCCGCCGCCGATGAAGAAGGGCACGTCGGCGCCCAGTCGCAGCCCCAGTGACATCAGTTGCTCGCGCGACAGCCGCAGATTCCAGAGCCGGTTCAGGCCGAGCAGCGTGGTGGCCGCGTCCGAAGAGCCGCCGCCCATGCCGGCACCGGCCGGCAGGCGTTTGTCGAGGTGGATGTCCACGCCCAGCGTGCAGCCGGTTTCCTGCTGCAGCAGCCGTGCGGCGCGCACGCACAGGTCGTCGGCCGGGAGGGCCAGGTCGGTGCCGGCATCGTGGCGGGTCACGCGCCCGTCCGTCCGCCGTTCGAGGTGCAGTGTGTCGGCCCAGTCGATCAGCACGAACAGCGATTGCAGCAGGTGGTAGCCGTCGGCGCGCTTGCCGACGATGTGTAGGAACAGGTTCAGCTTGGCCGGTGCGGCCAGGTCATGGAGTGCTTTCATCGCCTCCGTCCAATCGGGCTCTGAGGGTGACGACCGGCTCGGCGAGCCGGGTGGCAACCAGGGCAGGGCCGCGCGACTCGATGCGCCAGCCCAGCTGCTCGAAGCCGCCTGCAAAGGGTTGATGAGCCTGCGCGGGCCAGGGGCGGCCCTGCAGCCAGTCGAACAGCGCGGCCACCGGCACGGGTTCGCCCAGCATGTCGCGGGTCAGCGCGTCGAGGTCATCGAAACGTTGGCGTTCGCGTGGTGTCTCCAGCAGCGCGCGCCCGGGCTGCCAGCTGGCGCGGGCAACGAGCGCGCCCAGCGGCGAGGTCAGCTCCAGCCGGCCTCTCACAGGATCGCCGAACAGCTCGAAGCTGGCGGTGCCGCCGGTGCCTCGCCCCTGGTTGTCGCCAGTCACGTCGCCGGCCACGGTGACGCTGAGGCGGCCGCTCAGGCGCGCGTGCTCGCCGGGCTGACGTTCCAGCTGCGCGCAGGCCGTCAGCCCCAGGGCGAGGCTTAAAGCGATCAGCGCAACGCGGATCAAGGCTTGACCTTCAGTCGATCCAGCGTCTCGCGCAGCGCCTCGTTGCGGGAGTCGCGCTGCGCGGCCTCGGCCCACACGCGGCGGGCCTCGTCCTGGGCGCCGCTGGCCCACAGCACCTCGCCCAGATGGGCTGCGATCTCGGCATCGGGACGGCTGCCGTAGGCCTGGCGCAGCAGGCGCGTGGCTTCCGACAGGTTGCCCAGCCGGTACTCCACCCAGCCCAGGCTGTCGACGATGAAGGGCTCGCCGGGCGACAGCTTCAGTGCGCGCTCGATCAGCTCCTTGGCCTCGGGCAGGCGCTGGTTGCGATCCGCCAGCGAATAGCCGAGCGCGTTGTAGGCATGGTGGTAGTCCGGCTTCAGCTCCATCACCCGGCGCAGCAGCGTCTCCATGCCGTCGAACTGGCCGACCTTCTCGGCCATCATGGCCTGCTCGTAGATCAGGTCGGGGTCGTCCTTGAAGAGCTCCGTCGCCCGCTTCAGCACCTCCAGCGACGCCGAGAAGTCGCGCTGCTCGCGCAGCAGCTGAGCCTCCGCCAGCAGGCGGGCGCGCACGTCTTCCTTGCTGGCGTCCTCGGCGGGTTGCAGCAGCTTGCGGGCGTCGGCGAGCTTGCCCTGCCTGGCCAGCAGGCTGGCGCGGCGGAACTGCAGGTCCAGGCTGTCGCCATCCACCTTGGCCAGCGCGCTGGCGGCGGCCTTGAGGTCGCCGCGCTGTTCGGCGGCCTGCGACAGCATCAGCCAGGCCTGTTGCCGCCCTTCGGCGCGCGCGCGGATCTCCTCGTCGGTGCCGGCGGCAGGCGTGTCCAGCCGCTTGAGGGCCTCGTGCAGGGCCGTCTCGGCCGCGGCGGTGTGGCGCTGTTCCAGCTCGATCGCGCCCAGCGCCAGCCAGGGGGCCGGGTTGGACGGGGTCTGCTCGGTCAGCGTGCGGAATTCGCGTGCGGCGTCGGCCGTGCGCTGAGCGCGCACCAGGGCGCGCGCGTAGGCCTGGCGCAGCGCGTGCTGGTCGGGCACCTGCTGCAGCCGGGCCTGGATCAGCGCCTCGGCCTGTGGCTCCGTCGGGAGCAGGTCGACGGCCAGTTGCATGGCGTCGTCGCCGTCGGGCAGCTCCTGCGCCAGCGCCTGAGTCGCGGCCAGCGCGCGGGCGGTATCGCCGGCCTGCTGGCTCAGGCGCGCCTCGGTGTAGAGCGCCGCACCCTTGAGCTTGCCGGTCTGCGCACGCAAGGTGCTCTCGAACGCCGACAAGACCTGGCGGGGCTGAGGCGATCGCTGGAACAGCCGCGGCAGCGACACCAGCACGCCCACACGCTGGGGCTCGGGCGTCAGCTTCAGCAGCGCGCGCAGCGGCTCGACGGCCTCCTCGGGCTTGTTCAGCAGCGCCAGCAGTTGCAGCGTGGTCTGCTGGGCGTCGATCGACAGCGGGTCGGTTTGCGACCAGGCGCGCGCCGCCATCAGGGCCTGGTCGCCGGCGCGAGCCTGCAGCGCGATGTTCACCACGCGCTTGAACAGCGCTTCGTCGCCGGTGCGGCGGGCCGCGTCCAGCAGCACCTGGAAGGCCACACCGGCCTGGCCGCTTTGCAGCTCCAGCTCACCGATCAGCAGTTGGTAGAACAGCGGCGCGTCCATGGCCGAGTTGGCCAGGGGGGCGGATGCGGCCTCGGGCGCAGCCGCTGGCACCGCGGCCTCCTGGGCCTGGGCTTGCAGCCCGATGAGCAGGGCGGCGGCGCTGATCGCGCGACGAACGGGAACGGGCATTCGAACTCCAGCAGACAGGCGCTGATTATGATTTCCGACCTATGCCCGAGTTGCCCGAGGTTGAAGTCACGCGCCGCAGTTTCGCGGCGGCCATTGAAGGAGCTCGGGTCACCGGGCTGCGCCTCGGGAAACCGCTGCGCTGGCCGCTGGCCATTGAACCCCAATCCCTGCTGGATCGCCGGGTGGGGGGCGTGCAGCGGCGCGGTAAATATTTGTGGCTGCCTCTCGGGCCGGTCGCCGCCTTGCCGGAGGGTGGCTTGCTGATGCACCTGGGCATGTCGGGGTCGCTGGCCTTTTTGCAGGCCAGCCCGGCGCCGGCCGCGGGGCCGCACGATCATTTCGACCTGCACACCGACCAGGGCCTGCTTCGGCTGACCGATCCGCGGCGCTTCGGGGCCGTGGTGTGGTCGCCCTCGCTGGCGGCCGATCCGGCCGCGAAGCTGCTGGCCGGTCTCGGGCTGGAGCCCTTCGACGCCCGTTTTGACGGCGCCCATCTGCATGCGGGTCTGAGCGGCCGTCGCGTGCCCATCAAGCAGGCGCTGCTGGCCGGCGACATCGTCGTCGGCGCCGGCAACATCTACGCCTGCGAGGCGCTGTTCCTGGCCGGCGTCGATCCGCGCCTGCCCGCCGGCAAGCTCAGCCGGCCGCGGGCCGATCGCCTGGCCGCGGCGGTGCGCGGCGTGCTGGCGCAGGCGCTGGAGGCCGGCGGAACGACGTTGCGCGACTTCCGCGACGCCCACGGCGTGGCCGGCAGCTTCCAGATGCAGGCCCAGGTCTATGGCCGCGAGGGCGAGACCTGTCACCGCTGCGGCGGCACCATCCGGCGCATCGTGCAGGGCCAGCGTTCCACCTTCTTCTGCCCTTCATGCCAGAAACGTTGACCGAGGACTTCGGCCCCCTGGTGGTGGCCTGGCAGCAGCACCAGGGCCGCAACGAGCTGCCCTGGCAGAACACGCGCGATCCGTATCGCGTGTGGCTGTCCGAGATCATGCTGCAGCAGACCCAGGTCACCACCGTGCTGGGCTACTACGAGCGCTTCCTGCAACGCTTTCCGACGGTGGCCGAGCTGGCTGCGGCCTCGCTCGACGAGGTGCTGGCGCTGTGGGCCGGTCTGGGCTACTACAGCCGCGCGCGCAACCTGCACGCCTGTGCGCGTGCCGTTGTCGAACTGCACGGCGGGCGCTTTCCGCCCAGCGCCCAGGGCCTGCAGACCTTGCCCGGCATCGGCCGCTCCACGGCCGCGGCCATCGCGGCCTTCTGCTACCAGGAGCGGGTGGCCATCCTGGATGGCAATGTCAAGCGCGTGCTGTCGCGAGTGCTGGCCTTCGATGGTGACCTGGCCAGCAGCGCCAGTGAGCGGCGGCTGTGGGATCTCGCCACGGCGCTGCTGCCCGAGCAGGGCGTGGACCGCTACACCCAGGGGCTGATGGATCTGGGCGCCACGGTGTGCACGCAGCGCTCGCCGCAATGCCTGCTGTGCCCGGTGCAGTCGCTGTGCCGTGGCAGCGCCTCGGGCGACCCGACCCGGTTCCCGGTCAAGACCCGCAAGCTCAAGCGCGGCCGGCGCGAGAACTGGTGGTTGTGGCTGGAGCGCCAGCGCGACGGCCGGCGCGAGCTGCTGCTGTGCCAGCGCCCGGCCCAGGGGGTGTGGGCCGGGCTGTGGACGCTGCCGATGTTTGACGACGAGCCGGCGGCGCGCGCGGCCGTGGGCGGCGCCGAGCTCCAGCCCCTGGCCCGCATCGAGCATGCCCTGACCCACTTCGACTGGGTGCTGCACACCGCCAGCGCGCAGGTGGGTGAAGGCAGTGTGCCGCCGGGGCAGTGGGTGGCTCGGGAGACACTCGCGCATTACGCGCTGCCCGCGCCGTTGAAGAAGCTGATCGAGGAGAGCTGAACCATGCAGGCCCACATCAAGAGCGGCGTCGAGTACGCCCTGCTGACGCTGGCGGTGGCCATCGTCTGTCTGTGGCAGCTGGTCGGGGCCACGCAGCTCGACGACCCGCCGGCGGCCAAGGTGCTGGTGATGGCACTGGGCCTGCTGGTGGCGGGGTCCATGCACTGCGCCTTCATGATGCAGCTGGTTCGACGCACCGGCCGGGCCTTCTGGCCCTGGTTCGTCGCCATCGTCGTCTTCATGCCCGTCGGCAGCGCCGTGCTGCTGGCGTTGCTGCTGGGCGACAGCCAGGACAGCTCAGCCTGACGCCCGGGTGTCGGGGGCAGCCCGGCATCCCTACAACACCGGGCGTCTGCATTGCCTCCCCCGGGTGAAACGGGCAAAGTCGATCGCACCCTCAAGCGAAGGAGACTCCCGTGGACTGGTTGAACAACCTGCGTGTCGGTATCCGTCTTGCACTGGCTTTCGCGGTGCTGCTGGTCTTGATGCTGGCGATGGCCGCCATTGGCGTCTTTCAGGCCAAGGCGATCAATTACTACGCCGAGTACTACCCCGAGAACATCCTGCCGTCGCTGCGCGCCATTCGCGAGATCGACGGCTTTCTCTCGGACGGGCGGCGGCTCGAGACCCAGCACCTGCTGGTGGAGGACGCGCAGGAGCGCAGGTCGCTGGAGGACCGCATCGCCCAGGTCCGCGAGGCCGCTTCCAAGCGGCTGAAGGACTACGAGGCGCTGGTGTCGGATGACGACGACCGTGGCCTGATGACGACCACGGGGCAGCAGGTGAAGGCCTATTTCGGCGCTCAGGACGAGGTGCTGGCGGCGTCGCGGCAGGGCCTGGCGGATCCGGCGCAGGCGACCAAGGCCAGGAACCTGTCCATGGGCCAGGCGCGGCAGGTCTTCACCGAGGCGCGCGGCACGATTGAGAAATGGTGGAAGTACAACGAGGGCGTGGCGGCGGCCGCCACCGCCAGCGCCGCAGCGGCGTATCAGCGCGTGCTGACGGTGTTCGCCGCCGTGGCCGTCGTGGCGCTGGCGCTGGGCATCTGGGCTGCGTGGCTGATCACGCGCTCCATCACGGGGCCGGTGCAGAAGGCCGTCGAGGCGGTGCGCAGCGTGGCAGGTGGCGACCTGACGCTGCGCGTGCACGCCAACTCGCGTGACGAACTCGGCCAGCTGCTCAACTCGCTGGACGAGATGACCCGCAACCTGTCCGGCATGGTGGCCGGCGTGCGCAGTGGCTGCGACCAGATCAACGTGGCCGCCACCGAGATCGCCCAGGGCAACAGCGACCTCTCCGCGCGCACCGAGACCCAGGCCTCCAGCCTGGAGCAGACCGCCGCGTCCGTGGAGCAGATGGCGGCGCAGATCAAGGCCAACGCCGACAACGCCCGTCAGGCCGACCAGCTGGCTTCGCATGCCTCCGAGGTGGCCCAGGCCGGTGGTGCGGCAGTGGGCGAGGTGGTGCGCACGATGGACGACATCTCGCAGTCCAGCCGCAAGATCGCCGACATCATCGGCGTCATCGACGGCATTGCCTTCCAGACCAACATCCTGGCGCTGAATGCGGCGGTGGAGGCCGCGCGCGCGGGCGACCAGGGGCGCGGTTTCGCGGTCGTGGCCGGCGAGGTGCGCAGCCTGGCCTCGCGCAGTGCCGAGGCAGCCAAGGAGATCAAGAGCCTGATCGGCGACAGCGTGGCCAAGGTGGAGAACGGCAGCACGCAGGTGCTGCAGGCCCGCGAGACCATCGAGCAGATGGTGACCGAGATGCGCCGCGTGACCGATCTGGTGGCCGAGATCACAGTGTCCAGCCGCGAGCAGTCCGATGGCGTTGTGCAGATCAACGTCGCCGTCAGCCAGCTCGACCAGGCGACGCAGCAGAACGCTGCGCTGGTGGAGCAGACGGCGGCTGCGGCCGAGAGCATGCGCCAGCAATCCACCCGGCTCAGCGAGGCGGTGGCGGCGTTCCGTGTCGATGGCAGCGCGCCCCGGCTGGCGGCAGCCGGTGGCGCTTCGCTCAGCCCGGCCTCGCCCCCGCGTGCAGCGCCCAGCCCCGCGGCGCGGGCGGGCGCGGCGGCGCCTAAGCCGGCCCGCCCACCGCTGGCCGCCCGCGCGGCCAAGCCGGCTGTCGCCGCACGGCCTGCATCGGCACCCCAGGCCGCACCGGCCCCCAAGCCCGCCGCGCGCGCTGCCGCGGTGGTGGAAGACAAGGAAGGCGACTGGGAAACCTTCTGATCCCCGTCGCGCCCCAGCGCGCGCCGGTGGCTCAGCCCTTGTTGAGGCTCTTGCGGATCAGCGCGGCATCGCGCAGGCGCTGCGCCGACCCGTCGGCGTCCAGCAGCACCACGGTCACCGGGCGCAGGCCGCTCATGATGCGCATCGCCAGGCAGCGGCCCGCCTCTTCGGTGTAGCCGGTCTTGGACACGCGGATGTCCCAGCCCTTGGCGCCCACCAGCCGGTTGGTGTTGTGCAGCTCGCGCGGGCGGCCGTTCACGGGCACCACGGCCTTCTGGTCGCTGGTGATGCGGGTGATCTCGCTGTAGCGCGCCGCGGCCGCGGTGATCTTGGCCACCTCGCTGGCGGTGGAGGTGTTGGCCGGCGACAGCCCGGTGGGGTCCGAGATCGAGGTGCGGGTCAGGCCGAGGCTGCGGATCTTGGCGTGCATGGCCTTGGCGAAGGCCTCCTCACCGCCGGGGAAGGTGCGGGCCAGCGCGGCGGCGGCGCGGTTCTCCGAGGCCATCAGCGCCATTTCAAGCGCCGATCGGCGACTCATCGTCGTGCCGACGGCCACCCGCGAGGCGCTGTGCTTGAGCCGGTCGACGTCGTCGGACGTGATGCGCAGCTCCTCTTTGGGGTCCAGCCTGGCGTCCAGCACCACCATCGCGGTCAGCAGCTTGGTGAGCGACGCGATGGGCACCACCGCATCGGGGTCGCGGGCCATCAGCACCTTGCCGGAGTTCTCGTCGATGACCACCACGTGCTTGGCATTCACCGGCAGCTTGATGGGGGGCACGGGCGCCTGCGGCGGCGCCGACACCACGCCCTGGGCCGAGTGCACCGGCGGCGTGTCCTCGGCCGCGGGGCGGGTGGAGGCCTGCACCATGAAGCTGGTGGCCGCGATCAGCAGGGCCGGCAGCGCCAGCTTCCAGCCGGTGGCATGAGGGCGCGGGGCCAGCAGCCGTTCGATGCGGCGCAGCACCTCGCCACCGCGTGCCGCCACGGCCAGCGTGGGCACGGGGCGTGGCGGGGACAGCTCGGCCAGGGCCTGCAGCGCGCGAGCCATGCGGCGCGAGTCGCCCAGCAGCTCGGCGGAGATCTCGTCGGCCACCAGCTCGCGCTCGGCGCGCATGCGGGCGGACAGCCACCACACCACCGGGTGGAAGAACAGCAGCGCCTCCACGGCGCTCTGCAGCAGATTGGCCAGGTAGTCCCAGCGGCGCACGTGGGCCAGCTCATGGGCCAGCAGGGCCTCCAGCAGCTCGGCCGGCATGCGGCTCAGCAGCGAGGCGGGTAGCAGCACGAGCGGGCGCAGCATGCCCAGCGCGATCGGGCCGTCGAGCTCGGGTAGCAGGCCCAGCGTGACCCGGCGGCGCAGGTTCAGGCGCTGCGCGAGCGCATCCAGCCGGGCCTGCCAGGGCGCCGGTGCGGGCCGTGCCTGCCGGCGAGCCCGCCGCACCCAGGCCAGGCCCAGCGCGATGCGGCCCAGCATCAGTGCGCTGCCCAGGGCCCAGGCGCCGACCAGGGCCGGCATCTGCGCGGCCAGGCTTTCCATCTCGTCGACGACGTCCATGCCGTCGGCGGGCGACAGGTCCAGGCACTGCAGCAGCGGCAGTGCCAGGCACACGGCCAGCGCGAGGCCGCTCACCGCGTAGCGCCAGCGGGCCGGTGCGCCGCGCAGCAGAGCCAGCAGCGCGCCGGCCACGGCGCCCACCACCAGGCCCTGCCAGACAAAGTTCAACAAGGCCCCGCCCCAGGCCTGCACCAGGATCTCCAGATTCACGCCTCGTCCCCCGGCTTGCCCAGCAGCCGGCGGATCTCGGCTTTCTCCTGGGCGCTGACGTGGCCCTTCAACGCGGCGAGCACCAGTGCCTTGCCGGAACCCGCGAATGCACGGGTGATGAAATCCTTCACCAGCGACTGCTGCAGCTTGTCCTGGGCCTGGGCCGCGGCATAGCGCTGCGGGCGCTGGCTTTCGTCGCGGCTCAGCAGGCCCTTGGCGTGCATCACCTGCAGCTGGCGCAGCACGGTGGCGTAGCTGGTGTCGGGGCGCTCGGGCTGCAGCGCTTCGTGGACGGACTTGGCGTCCGCCGGGCCCAGGCGCCACAGCACCTGCAGCAGTTCCAGTTCGGCCGCGGTGGGCTTGGCCGGCGGCGCGGATTTTTCGCTCATTCGATCAGAAGAAAAGTTCTAGAACTGATTATCTACAACTTTGCCGGCCCGCCAGGTGAAGAAGTTCAGCGCGCGTCCAGCTCACGGTGACGCTTGAGCACGTGCCCGTGGTGACTGAACTGCTGGGTCAGCATCTCGACGAGATAGACGGAGCGATGTTGGCCGCCGGTGCAGCCTATGGCCACGGTCAGGTAGCTGCGCTGGTCGGCCTCGAAGTTGGGCAGCCAGCGCTCCAGGAAGCCGGCGATCTGCCCCAGCATCATGCCCACCTCGGGCTGGGCCGCGAGGTAGTCCGCCACCGGCGCGTCGCGGCCGGTCAGCGGGCGCAGCTCGCGGTCGTAGTAGGGGTTGGGCAGCACGCGCACATCAAACACGAAGTCGGCGTCGCTGGGCACGCCGTGCTTGAACGCGAAACTCTCGAACACCAGCGTCAGCTTGGTGCCGGCGAAGGGGCTGACGAGGTCGGCCACCCAGGCGCGCAGCTGGGCCGGGCGCAGCTGCGAGGTGTCGATGACGGTGGACTCGGCCTTGAGTCCGCCCAGCAGCTCGCGCTCCAGGTGGATGGCATCCACCAGCATGCGGTGGCGGTCCTCGTTGGCCTCGCCGAGCGACCCGTAGGCGGTGTCCCGGTCCTGGCGCAGCGGGTGAGGGCGGCGGGTTTCCGAGAAGCGCCGCAGCAGGGCGTCGTCGTTGGCGTCCAGGAAGATGGAGCGCACCGGCACGCCCATGCTGCGCAGCTGCTTCAGCAGCGGCAGCAGCAGCGGCAGCGAGCCCGAGCTGCGCACGTCCACCGCGATGGCCACGCGCCGTTCACCGCGCTGCTGCTCCAGCTGCAGGAACTCCAGCAGCAGCTCGGCGGGCAGGTTGTCCACGCAGAAATAGCCGGCATCCTCCAGCGCATGCATGGCCACCGACTTGCCCCCGCCGGACATGCCGGTCAGCAGCACGACGTCGCCGGGCTGGAGTTCGACCGGGGTCGGGTCTTGACTCATGAGCGGGCCTTTCGCGGTTTGGCGGCCGAGGCCTCCAGCATCTCCTGCGCATGCGCGAGGCTGGTGGACGAGAGCCGCTCGCCGCCCAGCATGCGGGCAATCTCGGCCACGCGGGCCTCGCCCGCCACCGGCCGCACCTGGCTGGTGGTGCTGCCGTCCTGCAGCGCCTTGGCCACCACGAGGTGGCGGTCCGCGCAGGCGGCCACCTGCGGCAGGTGGGTCACGGCCAGCACCTGGCGCTCGCGCCCCAGCTGCTTCATCAGCCGCCCCACGGTCTCGGCGACCGCGCCGCCTATGCCCACGTCGATCTCGTCGAAGATCAGCGTGCCCGGGGCCTGGCCCTGGGCGTCGGCCTGGCAGGTGGTCACGGCAATCGCCAGCGCGATGCGCGAGAGCTCGCCGCCCGAGGCCACCTTGGCCAGCGGCCTCGGCGTGCTGCCGGCGTGGCCGGCCACCAGGAACTCGGCCGACTCCAGGCCATAGCTCTGCGGCTCGCTGGCGGGCAGAAGTTCGATCTCGAAGCGCCCGCCGGCCATGCCGAGCTGCTGCATGGCCGTGCTGACCGCCTCGGCCAGCCGCGGCGCGGCGGTGCGGCGGGCCTGGCTCACGGCACGCGCCTCGCGCTCGAAGGCCTTCAGCGCGGCCTGCAGCTGGGCTTCGAGCTGTTCGGGGTTGCTCGCCGCATCCAGCGCCTGCAGTTCGGCGCGCCATTGCGCCAGCAGGGCCGGCAGCTCGGCCGGCGGGCGGCGGTAGCGGCGGGCCAGCGTCATCCAGGCCGACACGCGTTCGTCCAGCTCGGCCAGGCGGGCGGGGTCCAGATCGGTCTTGTGCAGGTAGGCGCCCAGCGTGTGGCTGGCGTCCTGCAGCTGGGCCAGCGCGTCACGCAGCGCCTGCGCGGCGGGCAGCAGGCGCGGGTCGTGGTCCAGCACGCGTTCGAGTTGGTCGAGCGCCGCGCTGGCCAGCGTCTGCGCGCTGGATTCCTCGCCATCGAGCGCATTCATCGCGCCTTGGGCGGCGTCGATCAACGCCTGGCCGTGCGAGAGCCGCTGGTGCTCGGCGTTGAGATCCTCCCATTCGCCGTCGAGCGGGGCCAGGCGGTCAAGCTCGCCGATCTGCCAGCTCAGCCGTTCGCGCTCGCGCTCGGTGTCGGCCTGCTGGGCGCGCGCGCGCTCCAGCGCCTCGCGCGCGAGCTTCCATTGCGCATGGGCCTGGGCCAGCGCGCGGGTGTCCAGGCCGGCGAAACCGTCCAGCAGCTCGCGCACGGCGGCGGGGCGGGTCAGGCCTTGCCAGGCATGCTGACCGTGGATGTCCAGCAGATGGTCGGCCAGCTCTCGCAGCTGTGTCAGCGTGGCCGCGCCACCGTTGATCCAGGCCCGGCTCTTGCCGGCGGCGTCGATCACGCGGCGCAGCAGCAGCGTGTCCTCGACATCGAAGCCGGCCTCGTCCAGCCAGTCGCGCAGCGCGGCGGGCGTGTCGAACTCGGCGCAGATGTCGGCACGCGCCGCGCCTTCGCGCACCACGCCCGCGTCGCCGCGGCCGCCCAGCGCCAGCTGTAGTGCGTCGATCAGGATGGACTTGCCGGCGCCGGTCTCGCCGGTCAGCACGGCGAAGCCGGCCTCGAAGTCGAGTTCGAGTTCCGGCACGATGACGAAATCGCGGAGGCTCAAATGCCTGAGCATGGTCGTCTCAACCCTCGTACCAGCGCAGCTTCCTGCGCAATGTCGCGTAATAGGTCCAGCCCTTGGGGTGCAGGAAGCGCACCTCATGGCGGCTGCGGCGCACGGCGATGCAGTCGCCGTGCTGCAGGCTGGCCAGACTTTGCATGTCGAAGTTCACGCTGGCATCGCGGCCGGCCACGATCTCCATGCGCACCTCGCCCTGCGGCAGCACGATGGGCCGGTTGGACAGCGTGTGCGGCGCGATCGGCGCCAGCAGCCAGCCGGCGATGCTGGGGTGCATGATGGGCCCGCCGGCGGACAGCGCATAGGCCGTGGAGCCGGTGGGCGACGACACGATGATGCCGTCGGCCCGCATGTTGGCGACGAAGTCGCCGTCCACCGAGATGCGCAGCTCCACCATGCCCGAGGTGGCGCCGCGGCTGACGACCACGTCGTTCAGCGCCAGGCCCGCGAAGATGCTGGCGCCGTCGCGCAGCACCTCGCCTTCGAGCATCGCGCGCGGCTCGACCTCGTGATCGCCGGCCAGGATGGGCTGCAGCGCCTCGCGCCAGCGTTCGATGGGGATGTCGGTGATGAAACCCAGGCGGCCCTGGTTGATGCCCACCAGCGGCAGGCCGTGGCAGGCCACCTCGCGGGCGAAGCCCAGCATGGTGCCGTCGCCGCCCACCACCACGCCCAGGTCGCATTGCGCACCCAGTTCGGCGGGAGACAATGCGCCGTAGGCCGTCATGCCGGTGGCCTGTGCGGTGTCGGCTTCGAGCGCCACCTGCAGGCCCTGGCTGCTTAGAAATTGGGCAATTTCCTCCAGCACCGGGCGTATGCCAGGCGCTTGATGCTTGCCCACGATGGCGACATGACGAAAGCGCTCGGCCATGCGGCAAATTACACCACAGGGGTTTTGCCCGCCATGGCGTGCGCCCACAGTTTTCTAGAATGAAAACATGCTCGACGAGCGCTCCCGTTCCCTGCTGAAGACCCTGGTCGAACGCTACATCGCTGACGGCCAGCCGGTGGGCTCGCGCACGCTCTCCAAGGCCTCGGGCCTGGAGCTCAGCCCCGCGACTATCCGCAACGTGATGGCCGACCTCGAAGAGCTCGGCCTCATCGCCAGCCCGCACACCAGCGCGGGCCGCATTCCCACGCCGCGCGGCTACCGGCTGTTCGTCGACACCATGCTGACGGCTCAGCCCGGCCTGGTCGGCGTGGAGACGCCGCTGCTGCCCGACCAGCCGCAGCGCGTCATCGCGAACGCGGCCCAGCTGTTGTCCAGCCTGTCCAGCTTCGTGGGCGTCGTGACGGCACCACGCAAGCCCAGCGTGTTCCGTCACATCGAGTTTCTGCGCCTGGGCGAGAAGCGGGTGCTGGTGATCCTGGTGTCGCCCGACGGCGATGTGCAGAACCGCGTGATCTTCACCGCCCAGGACCTCAGCCAGACCGAACTGGCCGAAGCCAGCAATCGCCTCAACGCCAGCTATGCCGGCCTGACGCTGGAGGCCGTGCGCGAGCGGCTACGCTCCGAGGTGGATGCGCTGCGCGGCGAGATCGCCCAACTGATGAGCGCGGCCGTGGACGTGGGTACCGAGGCCATGGCCAAGGAGGAGGAGCGGGTCATCGTCTCCGGCGAGCGCAACCTGCTGGCGGTGGAAGACTTCAGCCACGACATGGGCAGCCTGCGTCGGCTCTTCGACCTGTTCGAGCAGAAAACCCAGCTGATGCGCCTGCTGGACAACTCCAGCCGTGCCGAGGGTGTGCGCATCTACATCGGTGGTGAGAGCCAGGTCGTGCCCTACGAGGAGTTGTCCATCGTGTCGGCACCTTACGAGGTGGATGGGCAGGTGGTGGGCACGCTGGGCGTCATCGGCCCCACGCGCATGGCCTACGACCGCATGATCCAGATCGTGGACATCACTTCACGCATGGTGGGGCAGGCGCTGAGTCACCGCTGAAACCGGTGGGGCGCCGCGTGCTTCTAGAATGCGCGCTCCGCAGCCGGCCTTTCCCCAGGACGGCGCCCCGGGGGCCGTTAGCTCAGTTGGTCAGAGCAGAGGACTCATAATCCTTTGGTCATTGGTTCAAGTCCAATACGGCCTACCACCCTCAAGATGCAAAAAGAAGACCCGCCATGGCGGGTCTTCTTTTCTATTGGGCGTCGGCGTCCGCCCTCAGGCCGGGTCCACCCGGAACCCCAGCGCCCGCAGGGCTTCGCGGGTAGCGGGTTCGGCCAGCAGTGCACGAAAGGCCTGCACTGGCGCGCGTGCCAGCCGGGCCTTGGGCAGCACGAAGTCGTAACGCTCTTCCTGGACGGGGATGAAGCCCAGGTCGTACTGGCGGGCCACGGTGTCGATGGCCACGCCCCAGTCGGCGCGCTGCTGGGCCACGGCCACGGCCACGGCGTTGTGGGATTTGGTCTGCACGCCATGGCCGGCCGGGCGGGCGGCGCCCAGCAGGCGGTCGATGACGACGCGCGTGCCGCTGCCGGCATTGCGGTTGACCATCACGCAGTCCTGCGCCTGCAGCGCGGCCTGTAGCGCGTCGGCCAGGCTGCGGCCTTCAAAGCGCGGGTCGCCGCGGCGGTACACCAGGCCCTGCATGCGGCCGTAGCCGGGCAGCAACTCCAGCGTGTCGGTTAGCAGCGGGCGGTTGTATTCGCCGCTGGCCGGGTCCATCAGGTGCATGCCGGCGATGTCGCATTCGCCGCGCTTGGCCGCCATCAGGCCGCCGTTGCTGCCGACGTTGAGCGTCTTCACCCGCCAGCCCTGCTCGATCAGCCGGCCCACCAGCCAGTCCAGGCCGACGCAGTGGCTGCCGATGAAGATCAGGTCAGCGGGTTCGAGCTGCTGGCCCAGCAGCTGCACCTGCACGGGGGCGCCGGCGTCCAGCATCTCGGTGTGCTGCGGGATGGTGATGAAGCCATCGGCCGTGCTGAAGGTGGTGACCGAGCCCGAGCCCTTGCCCATCGGATATGCGGCCAGGCCGTCGTCGGTTTGCACCAGGCCGACGAGCAGGTATTCGGTACGCCCGCGCTCGGAGTTGACCCGCATGGGCAGCGTGGCGGGCACGCTGGGCCGGCGCCCGGCGGGCTGGCCGCCAAAGGCGCGCAGCACTGGCGCCAGGAATTCGTGGAAGGTGAAGATGGCAGATGTTGGGAAGCCCGGCAGGATCACCACCGGCTTGCCCTGGGCCACCGCCAGGCACACGGGCTTGCCGGGCTTGAGCGCCACGCCGTGGGCGACGATGCCGGGCGCGCCCAGCCGGCCCACCACGCGGTAGGAGAGGTCGCCCTCGCCCTTGGAGGTGCCGCCGGAGAACACCACGGCGTCGTAGGCCAGGCCGCGCGCCAGCGCGTCGCTGAGCGCGGCCTCGTCGTCTGGGATCACGCCCAGGTGCACGGGCTCGCCGCCCAGCTCCTGCACCGCCGCGCCGATGATGGCGGCGTTGGAGTCGTAGACCGCGCCGGTGCGCAGCGGCTGGCCGGGCGCGACGATCTCGTTGCCGGTGGAGAAGATGGCCACGCGCGGCGCGCGGTACACGCGCACGCGGGCGCGCCCCAGCGCGGCCAGCACGCCGATCTCACGCGAGCTCAGGCGCTGGCCGGCGCGCAGCACGGCCTCGCCGCGGGCGATGTCGGTGCCGGCGTAGCTGATGTTGGCCCCCGGCGTGGCGGCGCGGCGGATTTCCAGCCGGCCGTCGGGTAACAGCTCGGTGTGCTCCACCATCACCACCGCGTCGGCGCCGCGCGGCAGCATGCCGCCGGTGGCGATGGCGGTGGCCAGGCCGGGCACGACGGTGTGTTGCGGCAGCACGCCGGGCGCCAGCACCTCGCCGCTCAGGGCCAGCGTGAGCACCTGCTCCTCCAGGGCGCCGTAGGTGTCGGCGGCCTGCAGCGCGAAGCCGTCCACGTTGGAGCGGTCAAAGCCCGGCACATCGAGTTCGGCCAACACGTCCTCGGCCAGCACGCGGTTGAGTGCGTCGGCCAGCGGTACTTCTTCCTCGCCCAGCGGCGTGAGGGTCAGGTGTTGCTGAAAGCGCCGCGTGGCCTCGTCGCGTGTGATGACGTCGAGGAACTGCGACTGGCTGGGGCTGGCGGGGGTGGGGTTCACGCGGAATCAGTCGTAGAGAAAAACGTTCAGCTCGGTGCCGGGCGCATAGCCCTCGCTCTCGGCCGGCACGACGACGAAGCCGTCGGCGCGCGTCGTGGACGACAGCGCCGAGGCGCCCGACAGCGCCAGCGGCTCCAGCGCGTCGCCGTCCAGGCGCACGCGCACATAGTCAACCCGCCCGACGGCGGACACGATCTTGCGGGCCACGCGGGCGCGGCGCGGGCGGTAGGGCCAGTCGGCGCTCAGCCCGCCCAGGCGGCGGATCGCGCGGCCGGCGAAGAAGTCGTAGGCGCACAGGCAGGACACCGGGTTGCCCGGCAGCAGGAACACCAGGGTGTCGCCGATGCGGCCCATGCCCGCGGGGCTGGACGGCCGCATCGCGATGCCGTGGATGGCCAGCTCGCCCAGGCGGGCCAGCAGCTGCGGCGCGTGGTCTTCGCTGCCCACGCTGGAGCCGCCGGAGACGAGCACCACGTCGGCGCCAGGGGCGGCCAGCGCGGTGCCGATCACGGCCGGGTCGTCGCCCAGGCGCTGGTGGCTCTCCAGCAGCGCGCCGTCGCGCGCGATCAGCCCGCGCAGCGTCACGGAGTTGGCGTCGTAGATGTCCCACGGCCCCTTGGGTGCGCCCGGCGCCACCACCTCATTGCCGGTGACGAGCAGGCGCACGCGCGGGCGGCGGTGCATGCTCAGCGCCGCGAAGCCCAGCGACGCGGCCACGCCGCCGTCCTGCGGGCGCAGCCGGCGGCCGGCGGGTAGCACGCTGGCGCCGGCCTGGATGTCTTCGCCCACGCGGCCCACGTGCTGCCACGGCGCGACCGGGCGGGTCACGGCGATGCGGCCCAGCTGCTCGGTGGCGTATTCGGCGGGGATCACCGCGTCCAGCCCGTCAGGCAGCGGTGCGCCGGTCATGATGCGCACGGCGGTGCCGGCCGGCACCGTGGCCTCGAAGGGCCGGCCGGGCATGGCCTGACCCTGCACCGGAAACTCGATGGGGTTGTATTCACCGGCGCCGTTGGTGTCGGCGCCGCGCAGCGCAAAGCCGTCCATGGCCGAGCGCTGGAAGGCGGGCACGTCGATGGGGGCGATCAGTTCGGTGGCCAGCACGCGGCCAGCGCTGTCTTCCACGGCCACCGGCTCGGCCGGCAGCGGCCGCGCGGTGGCGTCCACCCAGGCCAGGGCGTCGCCCACCTCGCTGCGGCGGGCAAAGCCGTGCATGCGCACATCGGCGGGGGCGGCGGGGCGGCTCGTCATGTCCAGGGTAGTTCTCCTCGCAGGAACTGGGCGGCCTCTGGGGGCAGCGTGGGGTCGGTGAAGAATTGATGGGCGGGGCGCTCGGCCACCAGGCGGCCGTTCTCGAAGTACGCGACCCGGTCGGCCATGCGCTTGGCCTGGCCGAGATTGTGCGTGCTCATCACCAGCGTGATGCCGGCGGCCGCCATCTGGTCGATCAGTGCTTCCACCTCGCGCTTGGCGCTGGGGTCCAGGCTGGCGGTGGGCTCGTCCAGCAGCAGCAGGTCGGGCTCGGTGGCCCAGGCGCGGGCGAGTGCCAGGCGTTGCTGCTGGCCGCCGGAGAGCGCGCGGGCCGAGCGCCGGGCCTGGCTGTCGAGCCCTACGCGGGCCAGGGCTTCGTGGCAGCGCCGCTCGCGCTGGGCGGCCGGCACGCCGGACAGCCACAGTGCGATCCAGATGTTGTGCAGCACGCTCAGCCGCAGCAGGAAGGGTTTCTGGAAGACCATCGCGATGCGGGCGGGTCGTCCCTCGGGCTGCAGCGGCGCCTGGGTCAGCTGCCCGCTGTGGGGCAGCAGGCCATGCATCAGCCGCAGCAGCGTGGTCTTGCCCGAGCCATTGGCGCCGATCAGCGCCAGGCGCTCCCCCCGCAGCAGCGTCATGCTCAGCGGCTGCAGGGCGACGCGGTCGCCGAAGTGCACGCCGGCCTGCTGCAGCGAGATCAGTGCATGGGCTGGTGGCCGCGCTGCGGGGGGGGCGGGGGCAGGGGGCGCAGCCTGCGCGGCGCTGGCGGCCGGCTGGCGTGTGCGGTTGGCCCACCACTGCAGCAGCATGATGCTGCCGTTGGCGACGCCGACGATGGCCAGCAGCACCAGGCCCAGGCCCAGTGCCAGCGCCAGGTCACCCTTGCTGGTTTCGAGGGCGATGGCGGTGGTCATCACGCGGGTGACGCCAGCGATGTTGCCGCCGACGATCATCACGGCGCCCACCTCGGCCACGGCGCGGCCGAAGGCGGTCAGCAGCAGGGTCAGCACGGCCAGCCGTTCGTGGATGAGCAGCAGCAGCGCACTGGCGAGCGGGCCGGCGCCGAGTGAACGCAGCTGATCGCCGCCTTCGTCCAGCGCGGCCTGCACGACGCGCCGTGCCAGCGCGCCGATCAACGGGATGACCAGCAGGCTCTGGGCCACCACCATGGCCGTGGGCGTGAACAGCAGGCCCAGCGAGCCCAGCGGCCCGGCGCGCGACAGCAGCAGGTACACCAGCAGGCCCACGACCACGGCCGGCAGCGCCAGCAGCGTGTTGAGCATCCACACGATCAGGCCGTGGCCGGGGAAGCGGGCGACGGCCAGCCAGGCGCCCAGCCACAGGCCGAGCACGGCGCCTATCAACACGGCGCTGCCGCTGACCCGCAGCGACAGCGCGGCGATGCGCCAGAGTTCGGCGTCACCGCCCAGGATCAGCGCCCAGGCCAGCTGCAGGCTGTCGAGAAAGGTATCCATGAGAGAACAGGCGGCAGGTGCGCGCCTGCGTCAGCGCCTGCCGGGGCCGGGAGGCTCAGCGGGCGTTGGGGAAGAACAGCGGCTGGCCGTCGATCTGGTAGCCGGCGATCGCGGCCTGCCCGGCGGGCGACACCACCCAGTCGACGAAGCGCTGGCCCAGCTCTTTCTTGACCTGGGGGTGCTTGGCCGGGTTGACGAGCATCACGCCGTACTGGTTGAACAGCTTCTTGTCGCCCTCGACCAGGATGGTCAGGTCGCCGCGGTTCTTGAAGGCCAGCCAGGTGCCGCGGTCGGTCAGCACATAGGCGTTCATGGCCGAGCCCATGTTCAGCGCGGGGCCCATGCCGCAGCCGCATTCCTTGTAGCCGGCGGGCTTGGCGGCGGCCAGGTCGACACCGGCCTGCTTCCACAGCCGCAGCTCGGCGCTGTGGGTGCCGCTGCGGTCGCCGCGCGAGATGAAGGCCTGGCCGCCCTGGGCGATCCTGCCCAGGCCCGCCACGATGTCGGCGCCGCGCACCTGAGCCGGATCGGCCTTGGGGCCGACCAGCACGAAGTCGTTGTACATCACCGGGTAGCGCTTCTCGCTCCAGCCTTCGGCGACGAACTTCTCCTCGGCCGCGGTGTCATGCACGAACACCACGTCGGCGTCGCCGCGGCGGCCGATGTCCAGCGCCTGGCCGGTGCCCACCGCCACCACACGCACCTCGATGCCGCTGGCGCGGGTGAAGGCGGGCAGCAGGTGCTTGAACAGGCCGGACTGCTCGGTCGAGGTGGTCGACGCGACGACGATGAACTTCTCCTGGGCCTGCGCGGCGGGCAGTTGCAAGGCGCCGGCAAGCAGGATCAGGGCAGAAAGGAGGCGGCGGGTGGCGTTCATAGGCATCACTTTTGAAAGGCCAGCGTCAGGATGGCGCCCGGCCGCGACTTCTGGCATGGGCGGCCGACGGCCGAATCACACGGAATCGCGGTCGGATTTGGCGGGGGCTGCATGATCGCCCAAATTCAAAGACTTAGAGTGCGGTGGCGGGTGAGATTTGATTGCACAGGGTGAAATGACTGTGCTCCAATTACCGCCCTTGCACATCGCCGGTGCATGACCCCTTCAGGTTTATCCAGGAGCTTTCCAATGAGCGAATCCAAGCAACAGCAACTGTCCCGCCGGCGATTGTTCGCGGGCGCTGGCGCGGCCGGCGCGCTGGCCGGTGCGGCGATGCTGATCCCGCGCGGCGAAGCCGTGCAAGAGGTGGCGCAGGCCGCCAAGCCGACGCCCGAGGCCGGCAATGGCTATCAGCTCACCGACCATGTCAAGCGCTACTACCAGACCGCCAAGGTCTGACGCCGACATGCCCCGCTTTCTCTTTTGCGACGAGCCGCGTGGTACACGCGGCCTGAAAGGACATCTGGAGACGCCATGCTGCTGACACGCCGATCCTCCCAAGCCAGCCCGACGGCATCGTCGGGGCTGGTCAACAGTCTGGTCCGGGGCGTGGCGCGAGCCGTGCCCACGATGGACCGTAGGGCCTTCCTGCGCCGCTCGGGCATGGGCGTGGGGGCCGGCATCGCCGCCTCGCAGCTCACGCTGGTGAAAAAGGTCGAGGCCGCCAGCCCGGCATCGGCCGAGGGCGCCAAGAAGGTCGAGGTCAAGCGCACCGTGTGCGGCCACTGCTCGGTGGGCTGCGCGGTGGACGCTGTGGTCGAGAACGGTGTCTGGGTTCGCCAGGAGCCGGTGTTCGACAGCCCCATCAACATGGGTTCGCACTGCGCCAAGGGCGCCGCGCTGCGTGAGCACGGCCACGGCGAGTACCGCCTGCGCACGCCGATGAAGCTGATCGACGGCAAGTACCAGAAGATCAGCTGGGATCAGGCGCTCAACGAGATCAGCGCCAAGATGCTGGAGCTGCGCAAGGAAAGCGGCCCTGACAGCGTCTACGTCGTGGGCTCGTCCAAGCACAACAACGAGCAGGCCTACCTGCTGCGCAAGTGGATGACGCTGTGGGGCAGCAACAACTGCGACCACCAGGCCCGTATCTGCCACTCCACCACCGTGGCCGGCGTGGCCAACACGTGGGGGTATGGCGCGATGACCAACTCCTACAACGACATGCACAACGCCAAGGCGGCGCTGTACATTGGCTCCAACGCCGCCGAGGCGCACCCGGTGTCGATGCTGCACCTGCTGCATGCCAAGGAGAAGGGCTGCAAGATCATCGTCGTCGACCCGCGCTTCACGCGGACGGCGGCCAAGGCCCACCAGCACGTGCGCCTGCGTTCGGGCTCGGACATCGCCTTCCTGTTCGGCGTGATGTATCACATCTTCAAGAACGGCTGGGAAGACAAGAAGTACCTCGAGGACCGTGTCTACGGCATGGACAAGGTGCGCGAGGAGGTGCTGGCCAAGTGGACGCCCGACAAGGTTCAGGAGGTCTGCGGCGTGGACGAGGCCACCTGTTATCAGGTGGCCAAGACCATGGCCGATAACCGCCCCGGCACCATCGTGTGGTGCATGGGCCAGACCCAGCACACGATCGGCAATGCCATCGTGCGGGCCTCGTGTCTGCTGCAACTGGCGTTGGGCAACATCGGCAAGGCCGGCGGCGGCACCAACATCTTCCGTGGCCACGACAACGTGCAGGGCGCGACCGACGTCGGCCCCAACCCCGATTCGCTGCCCGGCTACTACGGCCTGGCCGAAGGCTCGTTCAAGCATTTCGCGAAGACCTGGGGTGTGGACTTCGAGTGGATCAAGAAGCAGTACGCACCGGGCATGATGGCCAAGTCGGGCATCACGGTGTCGCGCTGGATCGACGGTGTGCTCGAGAAGAACGAGCTGATCGATCAGGACAGCAACATCCGCGCGATGTTCTTCTGGGGCCATGCGCCGAACTCGCAGACCCGCGGCCTCGAGATGAAGAAGGCGATGGACCAGCTGGACATGCTGGTCGTGGTCGACCCCTTCCCCAGCGCCACGGCCGCGATGGCGGCCATGCCTGGCCAGGGCGGCAACCCCAAGCGTGCCGTCTACCTGCTGCCGGCCACGACGCAGTTCGAGACCAGCGGCTCCTGCACGGCCTCCAACCGCAGCATCCAGTGGCGCGAGAAGGTCATCGAGCCGCTGTGGGACAGCCGCACCGACCACATGATCATGTACCAGTTCGCGCAAAAGCTGGGCTTCGACAAGGAGTTGGTCAAGAACTACAAGATGGTCAAGGGCAAGGGCGGCATGGACGAGCCCGAGACCGAATCCATCCTGCGCGAGATCAACAAGTGCGTCTGGTCCATCGGCTACACCGGGCAGAGCCCCGAGCGGCTGAAGGCCCACATGCGCAACATGCATGTGTTCGACGTCACCACGCTGAAGGCCAAGGGCGGCATCGACAAGGAAACCGGCTACAAGCTGGACGGCGACTATTTCGGTCTGCCCTGGCCGTGCATGGGCACGCCCGAGTTCAAGCACCCCGGCTCGCCCAACCTGTACGACACCTCCAAGCACGTGATGGATGGCGGTGGCAACTTCCGCGCCAACTTCGGCGTGGAGCGTGAGGGCGTGTCGCTGCTGGCCGCCGAGGGCTCGCACTCGCTGGGCGCCGATCTGACCATGGGCTATCCCGAGTTCGACCACCTGCTGCTGAAGAAGCTGGGCTGGTGGAACGAGCTGACCGACGACGAGAAGAAGGCGGCGGAAGGCAAGAACTGGAAGACCGACTCCTCGGGCGGCATCATCCGCGTGACGATGCAGAACCATGGCTGCCATCCGTTCGGCAACGCCAAGGCGCGTGCGGTGGTCTGGAATTTCCCGGACCCGATTCCGCAGCACCGCGAGCCGCTCTACAGCACGCGGCCGGATCTGGTCGAGAAGTACCCGACGCACGACGACAAGAAGGCCTTCTGGCGTCTGCCTACGCTCTACAAGACGGTGCAGCAGAAGAACAAGGACATCGGCCGCGACTTCCCGCTGGTGATGACCTCCGGGCGCCTCGTCGAGTACGAGGGCGGCGGCGAGGAAACCCGTTCCAACCCCTGGCTGGCCGAGCTCCAGCAGGACATGTTCGTGGAGATCAATCCGCGGGCCGCCAATGATCGCGGCATCCGCAACGGCGATTTCGTGTGGGTGAAGACTCCTCCCATGCTGGCAGTGCCTGAGTTCAAGGGCATCAAGGTCAAGGCCATGGTCACCGAGCGCGTCGGCGCCGACACGGTGTTCCTGCCTTTCCACTTCTCTGGACGTTGGGGAGGCATGGACCTCGCCGCGTACTACCCGGAAGGCGCGATGCCCATCGTGCGGGGCGAGGCGGTCAACACCGCCACGACCTACGGCTACGACAGCGTCACGATGATGCAGGAAACCAAGACCACCGTCTGCCAGATCGAGAAGGCCACGGCCTGAACAGGAGAGAGCTAAATGGCCCGCATGAAATTTATCTGCGACAGCGAACGCTGTATCGAGTGCAACGGTTGCGTCACGGCCTGCAAGGCCGAGCATGACGTGCCCTGGGGCGTGAACCGCCGCCGCGTGGTGACGCTGGACGACGGCGTGCCCGGCGAGAAGAGCATCTCGGTCGCGTGCATGCACTGCTCGGACGCGCCTTGCATGGCGGTCTGCCCGGTGGACTGCTTCTACCGCACCGACGAAGGCGTGGTGCTGCACGACAAGGACGTCTGCATCGGCTGCGGCTACTGCAGCTACGCCTGCCCGTTCGGCGCCCCGCAGTTCCCCAGCAACGGCACCTTCGGCCTGCGCGGCAAGATGGACAAGTGCACCTTCTGCGCCGGCGGCCCGGAGGAGAACGGCAGCGAGGCCGAGTACGAGAAGTACGGCCGCAACCGCCTCTCCGAAGGCAAGCTGCCGGCCTGCGCCGAGATGTGCAGCACCAAGGCCCTGCTGGGCGGCGACGGCGACGTGGTGGCGGACATCTTCCGTACCCGCGTGCTGACCCGCAACTCGGGCAGCGAGGTCTGGGGCTGGGGCACGGCCTACGGCAAGCCCACGCAAGGTGGTCAGGCCAAGCCGGAGGGCAACAAGCCATGAGCCGACTGAACCTCACTCTCGCCCTGGCCGCCGTGCTGGCGCTGAGCGCTTGTACCGAAAAGGTGCAGACCGCCTCGGGTCGCAAGTCCGACGAGAAGCCCTGGGTCAGCGCGAACACGGCCTTCGATGCCGCCGGCTACAAGCCGGCCGGCGATCGTGCCGCCTGGGAGCAGCAGATCAAGGCGCGCAACCAGTCCCAGAACGAATACAACCGCACCGGCTCTCACTGAGCCGGGGCCGGAAGGAGTTCTCATGCGACACGGTTGGATGCGACAACTGATGTTGGGGCTGCTGGTGGCCGTTTCGGCCGTGGCTGGGGCGCAGACCGCGCCCCCGGCGACGACGGCGTCCGCAGTGGCGGCGCCCGAGTCCAAGCCCGATGACACCAATGCCGAGCGGGCCAAGAGCCAGCCCGGCAATAACGCGCCGTTCTGGCGCAAGGTCCGCGAGTCCGGCGTGCAGGAGGGCTATACCAGCCTGCCCGGTGCCGAGAAGGGCGTGCTGATCCAGCGCTTCGTGCAATACCCCGGGTCCAACCTCACCAATGCCGGTGAGGCCTGGCGCCAGGTGCGCAACCGCTGGATCATTCCCTACGGCGGTTCGCTGCTGCTGATCGCGCTGCTGGCGCTGGCCATCTTCTACAAGGCCAAGGGGCCGCTGGGTCATGACCACCCGGAAACCGGCCGCAAGATCGAGCGCTTCACGCCGTTCGAGCGTGCGGCCCACTGGGTCAATGCCGGCGCCTTCACCGCGCTGGCGGTTTCCGGCATCGTGATGGCGTTCGGCAAGTTCTTCCTGCTGCCCATCATCGGCAGCACGCTGTTCGGCTGGCTGACCTACCTGCTGAAGAACGTGCACAACTTCGTCGGCCCGCTGTTTGCCGTGTCGCTGGTGATCGTCGTGCTCACCTTCGTCAAGGACAACATCGCCAACGCGGCCGACTTCATCTGGCTGAAGAAGGCCGGCGGCATGCTGAGCGACGGCCCGCACGTGCCCTCGCACCGCTTCAATGCAGGTGAGAAGGGCATGTTCTGGTGGGGCATCTGCGTGCCCGGCCTGGTGATCGTGGCCTCGGGCTTCGTGCTGGACAAGCTGATTCCCGGCATGGTCTACCTGCGCGGCGACATGCACATCGCCCAGATGATCCACGCGGTCGCGGCCATCATCATGATCGCCATGCTGCTGGGCCACATCTACATGGGCACGGTGGGCGTCAAGGGTGCACTCGGTGCGATGAAGACGGGCTGGGTCGAGGAGTCCTGGGCCAAGGAGCACCACGAGCTCTGGTACGACGACATCAAGGCCGGCAAGATCCCGGTGCAGCGCTCTGCGCAGAGCGCCCCGTCCAGCAACGGCAAGCCGGTGACCGGCACCTGACCAATCTAGGAGCAACGATGAAACGCATCATGATGCTGGCTGTGGCGGTGCTGGGGTCCGGCGCCGCGCTGGCCAAGCTGCCGCCGCTGAGCGACGAGGCCAAGGCCAAGGCGGCCGAAACCGCGGCCAAGACGGCCCACACGAACAAGGTCGCCGACTTCCAGCTCTGCAAGAGCATGGACCGTGTGGCTGCCACCTACCGTGAACAGGCCAAGAAGGCGGGCAAGCCCGTCACGCCGACCGAGACCCCGGCCTGCGCCGATCCCGGCCCCTTCGTCTACACGCCGCCCGCTCCCGCCTCGGCGCCGGTGACGACGGCTGCCGCGGCACCCGCGGCGCCCGCCAAGAAGTAAGGCGCGGAGCCTGCGCTCCGCGGCCCCTGTCCGCATGCTGCCCTTCCAAGAACCCGAGGCCCTGGCCGTGCCCCCCGGTGTGCCGGAACTGACCAGCGCCCGGGTCGATCCGCTGCGCGAGATCGAGATCCTCGACGAATACGGCCAGCGTCGTCGCATCCAGATTCCTCTGGAGCGTCCGCTGGCGATCTATGTCGACAAGCGCGAGCTGGTCACGCTGATGACGCTGGGTGCCGAGCCCGAGCTGCTGGTGCTGGGCTACCTGTTCAATCAGCGCCTGATCCAGCGCCTCGACGAGATCGAGTCCATCCAGGTGGACTGGGAGGTCGGCGCGGCGGCGGTCAAGACCCGGCACGGTCTGGCCGAGATCGAGTCGCGCACGGCGCAGCGCGTGGTCACCACGGGCTGCGGCCAGGGCACGGTGTTCGGCGATGTGCTGTCGCATGTGGCGGCCGTGCGGCTGCCGGACGCGCGCACCGCCCGCATCAGCCAGGGCGGCCTGCATGCGCTGCTGGAGCGGGTGCGGCAGCAGGACAGCCTGCATCGCCGCGCGGGTTCGGTGCACGGTTGCGCGCTGTTCGACGGCGCCGTCATGCTCAAGTTCGTCGAGGACGTGGGCCGGCACAACGCGATCGACACGATCGCCGGCTGGATGGCCCTGCACGGCGTGGGGGGCGCGGACAAGGTGTTCTACACGACCGGCCGCCTGACCAGCGAGATGGTGATGAAGTCCGCCCAGATGGGCGTGCCCATCGTCGTGTCGCGCAACGGCGTCACGCAGATGGGCCACGAGCTGGCCACGCAGCTGGGCATGACACTGTTCGGCCGCGCCGCCAACCGGCGTTTCCTTTGCTACACCGGCTTCGAGCGATTCGATGCCGACCCGCTGCCCCCGCCGGAGCATGCTGCCGTGCAGCTGGTGATCGACGGCGCAGCCTCCCAGGACCCGCGGCGAACCCGATGACAGACAAACGTCCTGGCCTGCGCGTGGCCGTGCTGTTCGAGCGCGAATTCCAGCCCAACCGTTGGGAGGACTGGCGGCATCGCGTGGCCGATGTGGTCATCGACGAGGGCCAGTTCGGTGCGGCCCTGGACAGCGGGCCGTTGACGCTGCGCGACGACGGTCGCCAGGCGCAGTTCCTGCACGGTGCCCTGGAGGTCGCGCTGTACGGCGACGAGGGTGAGGGCTACTACCTCAACCTGACCAGCGGCTCGCCGGTCTGGTTCGTCATGTGGCGCACCGACGAGAACGATCCCTCGCGGGCCTGGCCCGAGGCGGTCTCGCTGTCGTACAACGAGGCGGGGCGCTGGCTGGACTCGCAGGAGCGCGTGGACAACCTGCCGCTGCCGGCTGCCGTGCGCGACTGGCTGCAGGCCTACACCGACGTCCACTACCGACCCGAACCCAAGCAGCGCAAGCGCCCCGCGTCCTTCCAGCGTCTCGATCGCCGTTGAGGCTGGCATGGCCGAGGACGACAGTTTCTTTTCGCGCTGGTCGCGTCGCAAGGGCCAGGCACGCCAGGGCCTGCCGCTGGAGGAGCCCCCGGCGGCGGTGCCCGAGCCGGCGCCCGCCGCTGTGCCGGCGCCGCCCGCGGCGCCTGAGACTCAGCCCGTCGCCGTTGTCGAGGCGGCAGCGTTGCCGACCCTGGACGACGTCGCGGCGCTGCCCGCCGACGCCGGCGACTTCTCGCGCTTCGTCGCGCGCGGCGTGCAGCCCGAGGTCAAGAACGCAGCGCTGAAGAAGCTCTTCAGCGACCCGCACTTCAATGTGATGGACGGGCTGGACATCTACATCGACGATTACTCCCAGCCCGATCCGCTGCCGGAGTCCATGCTCCGGCAGATGGTGCAGAGCCAGGTGCTGGGGCTGTTCGACGAAGCCCCGGACGAACCCGCGCAGCCGGTCGTTGCTGCGGGTGCCGATGCCCCTGACGAATCCGCGCTGGCCGAACCCTCCACCGCCCCTGAAACCCTAGAGATCCCCTCCCTTGCCACCGCCTCCCATGAAGACGCTGATCTGCGACTGCAACCGGACCCTGCCGCTGGACCCGGCCGCCCTGCAGCAGGCCTTGAGCCGGGTGCCGGGCGCCAGCACTGAGGGCCTGGCGACCCTGCACACCGGCCTGTGCCGCCGTGAGGCGCCGGCCTTCCAGCGCGCGGCCAAAGAGGCCGGCGATGACGAACAGCTGCTGGTGGCCTGCACGCAGGAGCAGCGCCTGTTCGTCGAGCTCAACGACCTGACCGAAGGCGCCCGCCCGGTGGCGGAGCGCCCCATCCGCTTCGTCAACCTGCGCGAGACCGCGGGCTGGTCCGGCGAGGGCCGCAGCGCCACGCCCAAGATGGCCGCACTGCTGGCCGCCGCGCAGCTGCCGCCAGCCGACCCGGTCAGCACCGTGCCCTACCGCTCGGCGGGGCGTTGCCTGGTCATCGGCCCGGCGGACGTTGCCCAGGCCGCGGCCGAGCGTCTGGCCGACAAGCTCGATGTGACCCTGCTGCTCGAGGGCGCGGGCAGCACGCTGCCGCAGCGGCGCGAGCTGCCGGTGCACAGCGGCCGCGTCACGCGCCTGGCCGGCTGGCTGGGTGCCTTCGACATCGCCTGGGAAACGGCCAACCCCATCGACCTGGACCTCTGCACCCGCTGCAATGCCTGCGTGCAGGCCTGCCCCGAGGGCGCCATCGGGCTGGACTATCAGATCGACCTGTCCGCCTGCAAGAGCCATCGCGACTGCGTGCGCGTCTGCGATGCGGCCGGCGCCATCGACTTCGAGCGCGAGGCCGAGCTGGTCGAGGAGCGCTTCGACCTGGTGCTCGATCTGCGCGCCACGCCGGCCTTCAGCCAGCACCAGCCGCCGCAGGGCTATTTCCATGTGCCGGCCGGGGCCGAGCGCGAGCGCCGTCTCTTCGACGCGCTGCTGGCGCTGCGCGAACTGGTGGGCGAGTTCGACAAGCCCAAGTTCTTCAACTACCAGGCCAAGCTCTGCGCGCACAGCCGCAACCAGCAGATCGGCTGCACGGCCTGCATCGACGTGTGCTCCACGCGCGCCATCCGCAGCGACGCCACGCTCAAGGGCAAAACGCCGGGCCGTGGCGTGGGCGGCCAGAGCGGTGGCGTCATCGTCGAGCCCCACCTGTGCGTGGGCTGCGGCGCCTGCAGCACGGTCTGCCCCAGCGGCGCGATGAGCTTTGCCTACCCCGGTCCGGCGCACCAGGGCAAGCGCCAGCGCACGCTGCTGTCGGCCTATGCCGCCGCCGGTGGCCGCGATGCCGCGCTGCTGCTGCACAGCGAAGGGCAGGGCGCGCGCCTCATCGACGATCTGGGCCGCGCCAGCCGGCTGGGCCTGGGCCTGCAGGGCCTGCCGGCCCGCGTCATTCCGATGCCGCTGTGGCACACCGCCAGCGCGGGGCTGGACCTGTGGCTGATGGCCATCGCCCAGGGCGCCTCGCAGGTGATGGTGCTGCTCACCGAGGAAGAGGCGCCCGAGTACCGCGAGGCACTGGCCGAGCAGATGGCCGTGGGCCAGGCGCTGCTGAGCGGCCTGGGCTATGGCGACGGCCACCTGCGCCTGCTGGAGGCGCGCGATGCCCGCGACCTCGCGGCGCTGGATGCCGCGCTGCGCTGCGCACCCGCCCGCGGCGTGCGCCAGCCCAGCACCGAGGCCGTGCAGGCCGACAAACGCGTGACGCTGGAGATGGCGCTGGACCACCTGCGCGCTCAGGCGCCGCAGGCCGTGCCCGAGGTGATCGCGCTGCCCGCAGCGGGCTCGCCGCTGGGCAGCCTGAAGGTCAACACCGACAGCTGCACCATGTGCCTGTCCTGCGTGGGCGCCTGCCCGGCCGGCGCGCTGGCCGACAACCCGGAGCGCCCGCAGCTGCGCTTCTACGAGAAGAACTGCGTGCAGTGCGGCCTGTGCGTGTCCACCTGCCCCGAGCAGGCGATCACGCTGGAGCCTCGCCTGTGGCTGGCCGACGAGGGCCGCGCCCGCAAGGCCGCGCGCGTGCTGCACGAGGTGCCGCCCTATGCCTGCGTGAAGTGCGGCAAGCCCTTCGGCACACTCAAGGCCATCGAGAACATCGTCGCCAAGCTCGCCGGCCACAGCGCCTTCCAGGGCGCGGCGCTGGAGCGGCTCAAGATGTGCAACGACTGCCGCGTCGTGGACATGTACTCCAACCCCAACGAAGTGAAGATCACCGACCTATGAGTGATGCCGGTATCCGCGCGCTGGGCTTTGCCAGCATGGACGATGGCGAGGAACTGGCGCGTGCCGACCTCTACGGCCTGCTGGCGCGGCTGTGGCTGGCGCCGCCCGACGCCGCGCTGCTGACCGAATTCCAGGTGGCCGTGACCGAGGCGCCCGAGCCCGGCGGGCACCTGGAAGCGCCCTGGCAGGACCTGGTGGCCGCCATGCGCGCCACCACGGCCGCTCAGGCGGCCCAGGAGTACAGCGCGCTGTTCGGTGGCGTGGGCAAGCCCGACGTCTTCGTGTACGGCTCCTACTACCAGGCCGGCTTCCTGAACGAGAAGCCGCTGGCTGCGCTGCGCACCGATCTGGCCCTGCTGGGCCTGGCGCGCGACGAGCAGGCCGGCGAGACGGAAGACCACATCGCCTTCGTGTTCGAGGTGATGCGCTGGCTGATCGCCGGCGACGACATCGCGGTGTGCAATCTCGAGCAGCAGCGCCGCTTCTTCCGCGCCCATGTGCAGACCTGGGTGGAGGCGTTGTGCGACGCCGTGGCCGCTCACCCGGCCGCCCAGCTCACGGCCGCGCTGGCTGGCCTGACCCGCGCCTTTGTGGAGGTCGAGGCCCAGGCCTTCGACATGATCGAATGACCCAACCCACCCTCTCCCCCGACGACATCACCGGCCTGGTGCTGGCCGGCGGCCGCGGCAGCCGCATGGGCGGCGTCGACAAGGGCCTGCAGAACTACCAGGGGCTGCCGCTGGCCATGAATGCGCTGATGCGCCTGTCCACCCAGGTGGGCCAGGTGATGATCAATGCCAACCGCAACCTGGGCGCCTACGAGGCCATGGGTGCGCCCGTGGTGCCCGACCCCTTCCCCGACTACCCCGGCCCGCTGGCGGGCTTCATGGCGGGCCTGGAGCGCTGCGAGACGCCCTATCTGGTGACGGTGCCCTGCGATTCGCCGCGCTTCCCCATGGACCTGGTGGCCCGGCTGGCGCAGGCCCTGGTGTCGGCCGATGCCGAGATCGCGATGGCCGCCACCCGCGAGAGCGGCGAGGTGCAGGTGCAGCCGGTGTTCTGCCTGATGAAGACCGAGGTGTCGGAGAGCCTGCTGCGCTTCATCCAGGATGGGCAGCGCAAGATCGATCGCTGGACCGCGCAGCATCGCTGCGTGGAGGTGGTGTTCGACGACGCCGGCGCCTTCTTCAACGCCAACACGCCGGCCGAGCTGCAGCAGGTGCAGCAGCGCGGCTGAGCGCCGTTCAGCGCTGCTGACCCCAGCGGCGCACGGTGACGCGCTCGATCGCGTCGAACACCAGGCGCTCCATGCCCCAGCCGATCAGCACCACGGTGGCCAGGCCGGCGAACACATGGTCGGTCATCAGCTCGTTGCGGTTCTGGAAGATGTACCAGCCCAGCCCGCCGCGGCCCGAGGACGCGCCGAAGAACAGCTCGGCCGCGATCAGCGTGCGCCACGCAAAGGCCCAGCCGATGCGCAGGCCCGAAAGGATGGCGGGCAGCGCCGCCGGCACCAGGATCTGCAGCACATAGTGCAGCCCGCGCAGGCCGTAGTTGAGGCCGGCCATGCGCAGTGTCTCGGGCACGCCCTGGAAGCCCGCCAGCGTCGCCAGCGCCACCGGCCACAGCACCGCATGCACCAGCACGAAGACCAGGCTGCCGGCGCCCAGGCCGAACCACAGCAGCGCCAGCGGCAGCAGCGCGATGGCGGGCAGCGGGTTGAACAGCGAGGTCAGCGTGGCCAGCAGGTCGCGCCCGGGCCGCGTGGCCACCGCCAGCGCCGACAGGCCCAGCGCCAGCACCACGCCCAGCGCATAGCCCTGCAGCAGCAGGGCCAGCGACACACCGGTGCGCAACGGCAGCTCGCCGCTGCGCAGGTCGCTCCACCAGGCCGAGGCGGCCTGCAGGAAGCCGGGCAGCAGCAGCTCGTTGCCCGCCCAGCGGGCCGCGCCCTCCCAGGCCAGCGCCAGCAGGGCCAGCACCAGCAGCTGGCGCAGCCCGTCGCGCCGCCACAGGCGTGCGCCCAGGCGCAGCGGCTGCTCGGCGCTGTGGGGCGGCAGCGGCGGCAGCGCGCGCTCGAATTCGGGGCGGGCGGGGGTCAGCGTGTTCATGCGGCGGCGTGTTCGAACAGCAGGCGATGGATGCGCTGCGACTGGGCCTGGAAGGCCTCGCTGCCCAGGCTGGTGAAGCCGAAGGCCTCGGCGTCCAGCTCGGCCCGCACGCGGCCCGGGTGCGGCGACAGCAGCAGGATGCGGTTGCCCACGAGCAGCGCCTCCTCGATGGAGTGGGTCACGAACAGCAGCGTGAAGCGCAGCTCCTGCCACAGCGACAGCAGCTCCTGCTGCAGGCTGCGGCGGGTCAGCGCATCGAGTGCGGCGAAGGGTTCGTCCATCAGCAGCACGCGCGGCCGCATCGCCAGCGCGCGGGCGATGGCGACGCGCTGCTTCATGCCGCCGCTGAGCTGGTGCGGGAAGGCGTCGGCAAAGCGGGCCAGGCCCACGGTGGCCAGCGCCTGGGCGGCGCGCTCGCGGGCTTCGTCGCGGCCGCACTGGCGCGACGCGAGCAGCCCGAAGGCGACGTTGTCGAGCACGCGCTTCCAGGGCGGCAGCTGGTCGAATTCCTGGAACACGACGACGCGGTCCGGCCCGGGCTCGCGCACGACCTGACCCTGCAGCCGGATCTCGCCGACGCGCGGCGTGATGAAGCCGGCGATGGCCTTGAGCAAGGAGCTCTTGCCGCAGCCCGAGGCGCCCAGCAGCACATAGCGGTCGCCCGGCAGCACGTCGAACGACACCTCGTGCGTGGCGCGTATCACCTGCCGCTCGCTGCGGTATTCCAGCGTCAGGTCGCGCACCTGCAGCAGCGGCTGCCCGGGCGGCGGAGCGGCCAGCGCGGCGCGTTCGGGGAGGGGGATGGCGGTCATCGGGCGGGTGGGTGGGTTGCTTTCGGCCTGGGCTCGCGAGCGGCCCGCTCAGCTGCCGCCGGCCAGATGGGCGTCGTCGAAGAAGTAGTCCCGCACCGACGCCGGCTTGTTCTTGATCGCGCCCACGCGATGCATGAAGTCCGCCAGCGCGAAGGTGTTCTGCGGCGTCACCTTGAAGTCCACCTCGGGGCTCTTGATGATCTTCAGCAGCAGCGCGCGGTCCACCTTGCTCCTGTTGGTGCGCAGGTAGATGTCGGCGGCCTTCTCGGGGTCGGCCTTCACGAGGCGGGCGGCCTCTGCCAGCGCGTCGACGAAGGCCTTGTAGGTCTTGGGGTTGTCGCGGCGGAACTTCTCGGTCGCGTACAGCACCGTGGCCGAGGCCGGGCCGCCCAGCACCTGGTAGCTGTTCAGCACCACATGGGCCTGCGGGTTGCCGGCCAGCACCTGCTCCTGGAAGGGCGGGTTGCCGAAATGCGCATTGATCTCGGTGCCGCCCTTGATGAGGGCCGCCGTCGCGTCCGGGTGGGGCAGGGCCACCTGCAGGCGGTCCAGCCGGTTGTAGGCCGCATCGCCCCACAGCTTGGCCGAGGCCAGCTGCAGGATGCGCGACTGCACCGACACGCCGGTGGCGGGGGTCGCGATGCGGTCCTTGTCGGAGAAGTCCGCGATGCTCTTGACCGCCGGGTTGGTGCTGACCAGGTAGTAGGGGAAGTTGCCCAGCGAGGCCACGCCGCGCACGTTCTGCCTGCCGTAGGTGCGGTCCCACAGCGTCAGCAGCGGGCCCACGCCGGCACCGGCGATGTCGATGCCGCCGGACAGCAGGGCCTCGTTCACCGCGGCGCCGCCGGAGAGCTCGACGAACTCCACCTGCAGGTCCAGCCCCTGGGCCTTGCCGGCCTTCTGGATCAGGCCCTGGTCCTTGGCCACGTCGACCAGCAGGTAGACGATGCCGAACTGCTCGGCGATGCGGATGCGGCCCTCGGCCTGGGCGGCCAGCGGCAGGGCGGCCAGCGTGGTCAGGGCGGTCAGCGCCAGGCGGCGCAGGGTCTTGGAGAGGCGCGGGCTCATGCGGGGATGCTTCCTTCGATGGTGGTGCGGTGCAGCCGGCGGCGCAGATGCTCCGGGCAGCCGGTGGCGAGATGCAGCACCGAGCGGTTGTCCCAGAACACCATGTCGCCGGCGCGCCAGTGGTGGCGGTACTGGAACTCGGGGCGGGTGCTGTGCGCGAACAGCTCGTCCAGCAGCGCACGGCTCTCGGCCTCGGGCAGGCCGACGATGCGGGTCGTGAAGTGCTCGCTGACGAACAGGCCGAGGCGGCCGGTCTCGGGATGCACGCGCACCACCGGGTGCACGCTGGGCCGCACCTGGGCGATCTGCTCCGCGCTGAGCTTGGGGCGCCAGGGGCTGCGTGCGCGCAGCTCCTCGTACTTGGCCAGGTAGGAATGCTCGGCGCGCAGATGGCGCACGCGGGTCTTGAGCGCCTCGGGCAGCGCGTCCCAGGCGGCGTGCTGGTCGGCGAACAGCGTGTCGCCGCCCCGGTCCGGCAGCTCCTGGGCCAGCAGCATGGAGCCCAGGCTGGGCTTTTCCACGTAGGACAGGTCGGAGTGCCAGTAGTGCCCCGCGTCGCCCAGGCCCAGCGGCCGGCCGTTCTCGACGATGTTGGACACGATCAGGATCTCGGGGTGGCCGCTCAGCTGGAACTGGTGCAGCACATGGATCTGCAGCGGGCCGAAGCGGCGGCTGAACCCGATCTGCTGCTCGGGGGTGATGCGCAGGTCGCGGAACACCAGCACGTGGTGATCCAGATGCGCGCGGTGGATGCGGCGGAAGTCGTCGTCGGCCAGCGGCTGGCCGAGGTCCAGCCCCAGCACCTCGGCGGCGAAGCTGCCCGGCAGCGGACGGATGGCCAGCCGCTGCGCGGTGGCGGGGTGGTCGAGGGTGGCGCTTGTCATGGTTCGGGCTGCTGCTGCTGCGGTTGAGGTGTTCATGTCCGCTTTCATGCGGAAACCGAGCAAGGCTAGGACCGGCGCCGCGGTCGGCCAACGAAGCAAAACGGTGACGTTTATTCGTTGGGCGAATTTGCGCGGGATGTCGTGCGCCCGCTGCCGGACGGCCCTGCGGCGGTCAGCCGCCTCGGGCAGGCGTCATTCCGCCGAACTGAATGGTTTTCCGAGGAGGCGTGGCGAAAGCCAGACATAACGAGCTAAAGAAACGGCGCAAGACCGCACCCCGATGCCTGGGAAGCCGGTGCGTCCAAACGGGGGGCCTGAGGGGTCAGGTCTGTTGAAAATGAAAAACCTAGCGGTGTCGTCACACGCCGTTACATGCATTAATGCCGCTCGACGGACGGTGCTGGTGCACGGACAGGAATCTGCAGGGTACCCGCTGGAGCGCACGGCGCATGTGCCGCCGCCCTATCTGAAGCGCTACTGCCTGCGCGGCTTCGGCCGGCACGAGGGGACACTGCTGGTGGACCGCACGCTGCGCGACCGTGTGCAGTTCGCGCAGATCAACCTGATGGAGAGCGTGCCCAAGACCAATGCCTACGACATGGTCTTCCTGCGCAATGTGATGATCTATTTCAACGGCGACACCAAGCGCCAGGTGGTGGCGCGCATCCTGACCGCGCTCAAGCCGGGGGGCTACCTGGTGATCGGCCACTCCGAGAACCTGAACGGCATCAGCGACGACGTGAAGCTGTTGGCGCCCTCCGTCTATCGCAAGCCCGATCCGGCGGCATGAAGCAGACCACGGTCCATCTCGCCCCCGGCGACTACTTTGTCGGCGACGCCCGCTACCGCGTGCGCACGCTGCTGGGCTCCTGCGTGTCCATCACGCTCTGGAACGGCGCGCAGCGGCGCGGGGCGATGTCGCATTTCCTGCTGGCCGACCGGCCGCAGCGCCCGCGGCCTCAGGATCCGCTGGGCCTGGACGCGCGCTACGGCAACGAGGCGCTGACGCTGATGCTGCGGCGCCTGGCCCGTCACGACATCCGGCCGCAGGACTGCCAGGCCAAGGTGTTCGGCGGCGCCAACATGTTTCCCCGGCAGGGGCGGTCGCTGCGGCTACCCGTCGGCCGGCGCAACGGCAGCGCCGCGACCGAGTGGCTGGCGCAGGCCGGCATCGAGGTGGTGAGCACCAGCCTGTTCGGCATCGGCTACCGCGTGATCATCTTCGACATTGCCACCGGCGACGTCTGGGCCCGCCAGGCCGGTGGCACCGAGGGCGAAGAGCGGCCGGCACCGCTGCGGAGCTGAGGCCATGGTGTCGCGCATCTCCTCCATCCTGATTGCCGAAGACAGCGTTGTGCAACGCCGCCATCTGGCTGCGCTGTGCGAGCAGCTGGGCGTGCAGCAGATCCACCAGGCGGCCAACGGTGCCGAGGCACTGGCGTTGCTGGAGCGGCTGGATGCCGCGCCCGACGCGATGGTCATCGATCTGGAGATGCCGGTGATGGACGGCGTGGAGCTGATCCAGAGCCTGCAGCAGCGCGACATTCGCATCCCCTACGTGATCGCCTCCATGCGCGAGAACGCGCTGCTGACCTCGGTGCTGGAGATGGCCCGGGCGCACGGGCACCGGGTGGGCGGCGCGCTGCGAAAGCCGCTGACGCTGGCGCCGCTGAGGAAGGCCCTGTCCGCCTGCATGGAAGAGGCCGGCAAGACCCGTCCCCGCGCGCCTGCGCAGCCGGTGGACCCGCAGACCCTGCGGCTCGCGCTCCCGCTCGTTCGCCAAGGCGGCCGGGGCCAATGCGCTGGGCATCATCATGACCGGCATGGGGGACGACGGCGCGGCCGGCCTGCTGGAGATGCGCCAGGCCGGCGCGCTGACACTGGCCCAGGACGAGGCCAGCTGCGTGGTCTACGGCATGCCTCGCGAGGCCGTGAAGAAGGGCGCCGTGATGCGCCAGGTGGGCCTGGGCCAGGTGGCGGGCGAGATCACCGCCCTGCGCACGCGCTGAGCGGCTTTCGCCGCTGCCCGGCGCATGCGAGCTGCCGGTTTTGGCTACAAGTTCTCTAGTTCCGCCACGGCGTTCGGCGTTGGGGCCAGCGCCTGGGTTAGCGTGCGCGGTTGAATCAATTTCGAGCGGACGGGGTGGACATGGGCGGGCAGGACCTGGCTTACGAGGAAGTGGCGGCCGCGGCCGATGCGCTGGTGGCGGCCGGCCGGCCGGCGACGCTGGGCGCGCTGCGCGAGACGCTGGTGTCGGCGGCGCCGTCGGCCATCCACGTCCATCTGGCCGCCTGGCGTGGCGCCCGCGAGAAGCCGCTGGACGACACCGCGCTGCAGGTGCCGCCGCCGCTGCTGGCCGCCCTGGGCGACTGGGCGCGGCAGCTGGCCGAGCAGACCAGCGCCGGCCCGCGCGACGGGCTCAGCCAGGTCGATGCCGAGCTCACCGAGGCCCTGCAGGGCCAGGAGCAGTTGCAGGCCGAGTGCGACACGCTGACGGGCCGTCTGGCCGGCGTCAGCGAGGAGCTGGCCGAGTGCCAGGCCTTGCTGGCCGAGCGCGAGGCCGACATCGAACGCCTGCGCGGTGAGCTGCGCCATGCGCGCGACATCGCCTCCGAGGCGCTGGTGGGCAAGGCCAAGGATCAGCTGGCCATCGAGGGCAAGGACGCCCAGCTGGCGGACCTGCGCCAGCAGCTCGAACGCAATCTCGCGGCATCGGCCGCCGCGTCGGACGCGCGCCTGGCCGCCGAGATGGAGCTGGTGGGCGCGGCGACCGCGCGCGACAACCTGGCGGCCGAGGTGGCCGAGCTGCGGGCCCAGCTGGATGCCCGCGCCAGCGCACGCCGCACGGCCTGACCCCCCTTGGGCGGCGCCGCGGCGCTGCGGCGCTGTACCACCGCTTGCGATTGGACACATGAGGCGCGGCCAGCCTGTGTAATCTGCGCCCGGCGCCCGCAGTTCATGGGCGCGAGGGTGGCGTGATGCAGGACGCGGGCGGACGAACGAGGGCGGCGGTGATGCGGGCAGCGTTGCTGTTCGCTACGGTCGGCCTGACGGGGGCGCAGGCGGCGCCGGACGACGCACCGGCGCCGGATTGGGCCCGCATGGCCTCGGCCCAGGCGCTCAGCCCGGCCCGCGCCGCGCCGGGCGACCTGGTGCGCGAATGGACCGGCCCGGACGGCCGCCCGGTGCGCCTGGTGGTGCGGCTGCCGCAGCCCAAGGCCGGCGAGCTGTCGGTGAGCCCGCCGCCGGCCGGGCAGGATGCCCGCCCCGTGCTGGAGGCCGCGCTCGACGAGCTGCGCCGCCGCGGCCTGGGGCGGCTGCGCCTGCAGCCGGGCAGCTATGTGTTCCGCAGCACGGCCCAGGGCGGCCACTGGCTGCTGCAGGGCCTGCAGGATGTGGACATCGACGCGCGCGGCGCCCGCCTGGTGTTCAGCGCCGATGCGCCGGGCATCGTGCTGGGCACGAGCCAGCGCGTGCGGCTGCGCGGCGCGACGCTGGCCTACCAGCTGCCGACCTCGGCGCTCGCCGTGCTGCGCGAGCGCGACGGCCGCCGCGAGCTGGTGTTGGACGACGGCGTGCCGGTCGACGACACGACGCGGCTGTTCTACCTGACCGAGTACGACCGGGCGAGCCGGTTGTGGGTCAAGGGCGGCACGCGGCTGATCCTGCCGCCGGGCGCGGCGGCGCCGCTGCAGCGGGTTCAGGGTCAGGTCTTCAGCTCCAGTGCGCTGGCCAGCCTGCGGCCGGGCGCCAGCTACGCGGTGTTCCGCCAGTGGTATGGCGGCGCGGCATTCAAGATCGACGACCAGCCCGGGCCGCAGCAGGCCGAGGACATCGTGCTGCAGGACGTGACGGTGCTCAACGCGCCGGGCATGGGCTTCCTGGTCTACGGGCTCAAGCGCGGCTTCGCGCTGCTGGGCAGCCGGGTGCAGCCCGAGCCCGGCAGCTCGATGCCGGTCAGCAGCAACTTCGACGCGCTGCACATCCAGTCTGGCGGCGGCGACCTGCTGATCGCCGACAACCATTTCGTCGCGCAGGGCGACGACGGCATCAACCTCAACAACCCGGTGCATCCGGTGGTGCGCATCGAGGACGAGGGCCGCAGCCTGGTGCTGTCCACCTACTCGCGCTTCATCCGCAGCGGCGACCGCCTGGCCTTCTTCGGCGGCGACGGCCGCCTGCTGGGCCTGGCCGACGTGACGGCGCCGCCCGAGCCGCTGGGCGGCCTGGAGCACCGCGTGCGGCTGAGCCGCGCGATCGAGGGGCTGGACACGCGCAGCGCGGTGCGCGACCTGGCCCTGCTGGCCTCGCGCTACCTGGTGGAGCGCAACACGGTGGAGCGCTGCCACTGCCACGGCCTGCTGGCCCAGCTGCCCAACGGCCTGATCCGCGGCAATACCTTCAGCCAGCTCAGCTACAACGCGATCCGCCTGCTGACCGACGTGGGCCCGTGGCGCGAGGGCGTGGGTGCGATCAACGTGGCGGTGCTGGACAACGACATCCGTGACACCGGCCCCGACCAGGCGCCCGCCATGCCCTGGGCCGCGATCGCCGCCTATGGCACGGGGCGCGGCGGCGCGGTGGTGGACGAGCCCGTCAACCAGTTCCTGGAGATCCGCGGCAACCGCATCCAGCGCGTGCAGCAGGGCTGCATCACGGTGGCCAGCAGCCGCACGGTGACCGTGGCCGACAACGAGTGCAGCGCCAGCAACCTGAACAAGCGCCGGGCCGACAGCCTCAGCGTGCAGCAGGCCTCGCAGGTGACGCTGCGGCGCAACCGTCTGGACGGCGCGACCCGGGTGGACCGCGCCAGCGCCGCGACGGTGGATGCGGCCGGCGAGCGCTGAGGCGCCGCCGCCGCTCAGGCGGGGCGGGCCAGCTCCTGAGGTGCGCGCCTGAGCTGGGCCAGCGCGCGGCGGTAGACCGCGTCGTAGGCCTGGGCCACCGGGCCGGGGCGGGTGCGCTCCAGCACCGCGGCACGGGCCGCGGCGGGCAGCGGCCGCGGGCCGTCGCGCAGCACGGCCTGCATCAGCGCGGCCAGCGCGGCGGCATCGCCCGGCGGCACCAGCGCGCCGGGGTCCACCGCGCCGACGATCTCGGCGACGCCGGCCGTGTCGGCGCCTATCACCGGCACGCCGGCGGCATAGGCCTCCACCGTGGTCAGGCCGAAGGGCTCCAGCCACACCGAGGGCACGACCAGCGTGTCCAGCGTGGCGAGGAACTCCGCCGGGTCCACGTAGCCGACCAGCTCCACGGGCAGGCCCTCGACCAGGCGGCGCAGCTCGGCCTCCTGCTCGCCCAGCCGGCCGGCGATGCGCAGTTGCCAGCCCTCGGCCGGCAGTTGGCGGCAGGCCTCGATCAGCGTGGCCAGGCCCTTCTCGGGCACCAGGCGGCCGATGAAGCCGAAGCGGCGCGGGCCGCTGTCGCCCGCGCGCGGCCTTGCCGGCGCGGGCATCACCGGGTTCCAGATCACATGGCGGCTGGCCTCGGGCAGCTGGGCGAAGCAGCCGTCCTGCAGGTGGCGGTCCAGGATGGCCTGCGACACGCCCACCACCTGGTGGATGTGGCCGTGCTGCGTGAGCTTCACGCGCGAGAACATCCGGCAGGCGGTGTGGCGGGGCACGCAGTGCGCGCCGTCCTTGAACAGCGAGGAGCGAATGCACAGCAGGTCGTAGTCGTGCAGCGTGTGCACGACGGCGCAGCCCTGTGACGCCGCCACCTGCCAGACCCAGGGCGGCAGCTCCACCATGGAGTGGCTGTGCACCACGTCGGGCCGCAGCTCGCGCAGCAGGCGCGCGAAGTCGGCGGTGGTAAACACGTTGAACAGCGTGGCGACCTTGTTGGCCTGGCGCAGCAGCGGGTGGCGGCCGCTGTCGCCTATCCACAGCGGGTTGCGGTGGCGCAGCGGGTGCACGGCCACGCCATGGCGCTGGTGGGGCGGGGCGGGCTCGGGCGCGATGTGGGCCACGGCCACCTCGTGGCCCAGCGCGGCGCTGTGCTCGGCCAGCATCTCCACGACCTTCTCGGCCCCGCCTATGCGTTGCGGGGCGTACACGGAACTCAGGTGCAGGATCTTCACGTCAGCGGATGGCGGGCATGGGCCGCCGGGGCAAGCGGCGGCCGCCGTTCGCGCCAGCGGCGGTTGAGTAGGCGGGTCAGCGGCCGGTCCAGGCGCGCGTGTACCAGCGCGGCCAGCAGCACCGAGCCGGCCAGCATCAGCAGGCCCAGCAGCGGCAGGCCGGGGCGGTGGGCCTCGCCGGCCGAGAGCCACAGCCGGGTCAGCGCCAGCAGCGCGAAGGGATGGAAGAGGTAGAGCGCATACGACCAGTCGCCCAGCCGCACCAGGCCGGCCAGCGGCCAGCGGGCCACGCGCTCGCGCTGGCCGCGTTCGTAGCCGGTCAGCGCCAGCAGCAGCGCGGCGGCCGGCAGGCCCCAGCCCAGCAGGCGGCGCGCGTCGTTCGCAGTGGAGGTGCCCGCGGCGGCCTGCAGCAGGCCCAACGGGTCGGCCAGCAGGCCGGCCAGTGCGGCGATGCCCAGGCCCAGTGCGGCCCAGCCGGGCAGGCGCCAGCCGGCGTGCCAGGCCTGGCCCAGCAGCATGCCCAGGCCGAACTCCAGCACGATGGGGCGGGTCCAGAAGGCCGGCGCGGTGGCCTCGGGCTGCAGCCAGGCGCCGGCCGCCACCAACGCCAGCAGCAGCGCCCACACGCCGGCGACAAGCCGGTGCATGGGCAGCGCCAGCAGGCTGGCGAACAGCAGGTAGAACAGCACCTCGTAGTTCAGCGACCAGCCCAGCGACAGCAGCGGGTAGGCCATGCCGCCCCTGAGCCCGTCCACCGGATAGGGCAGGAAGGCCAGCGAGGTCCACAGCGCGGTCAGCGGCTGGGCCGGCAGGCCGCGCGTGCCCAGCGCCAGCACCAGCAGGTAGAGGCCGGTGGCCAGCCAGTACAGCGGCACCAGGCGGATGGCGCGGCGCACCAGGAACTCGCCCGCCGCCCCCGGCTGGCCGGCCAGACGTGCCGAGGTGAGCACCATGATGAAGCCGGAGATGCAGAAGAACAGGTCCACGCCGAAGCCGCCCGGCCAGGCCAGCCGCGCTGGCTCGGCCAGGCCGGCCTTGAGCGCGGCGGCGCGCAGCTGCTCCTGCGTGTGGCCCAGCAGCACCAGTGCCGCGGCCAGGCCGCGCAGCACCTGCACCAGCACGACGGTGTCGCCGCCGGGGGCGGAGGGGTGACGGGTCATGGGGTCAGGGCTTGTCACCGGCGGCCGGGGTGTCGGTCGGCCGGGGGTAGCGCACGATGCGGGCCGGGTTGCCGGCCACCACGACGCCGGCCGGCAGGCTGCGCGACACCACGGTGCCCGCGCCTATGGTGACGCCGGCCTCGATGTCCAGCGAGCCGATCACGGTGGCGCCCGGGAACACGGTGACGCCCGTGCCCAGGCGCGGGTAGCCGGGGTCGCGCAGGTTGCGGCCTACGGTGCTGTGCTGGTAGAGCGTGACGAAGCGGCCCAGCTCCACGCCGGCGCCGACGACGATGCCGGCCGGGTGGGGCAGGTGCAGGCCGCCGCCCAGGCGGGCGTCCAGGTGCAGGTGGCAGGAGCTCCAGGCGGTGTTGAAGCGCCAGATCAGCTTGGCCAGGCGGCGCCAGCCGGCGGCCTGCACGCGCTGGGCGACGCGGTGCCAGGCCACCGTGGAGAAGCCCGGCTCGTAGACCAGCGCGGCCAGCATCGCGCGGCCGCCACTGCGGCCGTTGCAGGCCTGCAGGTCCAGCGTCAGCAGCTCGCGCAGCCGGGGTGGGGGCGGGCCGTCATGGCGCTGGGCCAGTGGCGGCGTGGCGATGGCCGTCGAGGAGGAGGGGGCAGCGTGGTCCATGCGGTCATTCCCCTTTCATGGCGATGCGGCCGGCGGCCGCGGGAGGTCGGGTGAAGAAGAACTGGGTGAGCCGGCGCTGCAGCGGCTGCTCGAAGCCGCGGTGCACCAGCAGGGCGGCCAGCAACGTGGCCAGCAGCGTCAGTGCCATGAAGCCGGCCGGCCCCAGCAACTGCCAGCGCGGGCCAGCCCGTTCGGCCGCGCCGATGACGAAGGGGTGGACGAGGTAGAGCGCGTAGGACGCGTCGCCCCCGAGCACGGCCAGCCGCCAGCCGCGGGTGCGGGCGTCGGCCACGCGCAGCCCGGCGCAGGCCGTGACGATGAGCGCGGCCGGCAGGCCCATGCAGAACGCGCGCCCGGCCCACAGCGGCGAGGCCTCGCCCCACTGCGAGCCCAGCAGCAGGCCGGCGATGCCCAGCGCGATCAGCAGGCCGGCCTGGGGCGCGGCCAGCCGCAGGCCGGCCAGGCGCCAGCGGGCGATCAGCAGGCCGAACAGGAACTCCAGCACGATGGGCTGGCACCACAGCGCCCAGGGCAGCTCGGCGGGCGCGAGCAGCAGGCCGGCCGCCGCGAGGGCGACGACGGCGGCCACGAGCGCCGCCGGGCCGCGGCGGCCGGGCAGCAGCAGGGCCAGCGACATCAGGGCGTAGAACAGCATCTCGAAGTTCAGCGTCCAGCCCAGGCTGTAGACCGGCAGCGGCTGCTGCTGGGCGTTCGGGCTGGGCAGGAACAGCAGCGAGCTCAGCAGATGAGCGGCCGCGGGCCAGTGGCCGGCCGTGAAGCCGGTGGCCAGCACGAACAGCACGGTGAAGGCCCAGTACATCGGCGCGATGCGGATCAGCCGCTTCAGCAGGAAGCGCGGCGCGATGGCGGGCCGGCCGAAATCGGCGTGGCAGGCCGTGTAGATGATGAAGCCGCTGATGACGAAGAACACGTCCACGCCGGCGGCATAGACATGGGCGTTGAAGGGGCCGAAGTCGAAGTCGGCAAACAGCTGGCCGGCCGCATGGCGCAGATGGCCCAGCGCCACCAGCAGCGCCGCGGCGAAGCGTAGCGCCTGGATGGGCACGATGACGGCGGACGAGGTGGGTTTCATTGCAGCGCGGGGTCAGGTGCTGGGGGCCAGGCGGGCGCGCACCAGCGCGCGGCCGGAGTCCAGCAGGCGGCCGCGCAGCAGGGCGCAGGCCGCCAGCGCGGCGGCCACGAAGGCGGCGCCGGCCAGCAGCGCCTGCAGGCCGCCATGGGCGCTGCCCGCGAACTGCTGCTGCACCAGCAGCCCCGCGGCCGAGCCGGCCAGCGCGGCCACGCCGCCGGGCAGCAGGCAGCGCGCGAAGCGGCCGGCGCCCAGGCCGGCGCTGCGGCACATCACGACGATCATTAGCAGCGAGATGGCTGACGACACGAGCGCGAAGCTCAGCGTCAGCGCGTTCAGCCCCCAGGACACGCTGGCGACGAAGGTGACGGTGAGGCCGCCGCCCCACAGCAGGCCCAGCAGGAAGTTGAGCCGGTGCCGGCCGGCCTCCAGCAGCACCGACGAGCAGTAGACCGCCAGCGACTGCAGCATGCCGGCCGGCGCCAGCAGCATGACCAGCGTGGACAGGCCGGCCCAGCGCTGCGCGTAGACCTGCGCCAGCGCCTGCGGGGCCAGCAGCATCAGGTAGGCCATCAGTGGCAGGCTGAAGGTGGCGGTGCCGGTGAGCACGGCGGCGGTGACCTCGCGCTGGCCGGCCGGGTCGTGCCGCAGCCGCGACAGCGCGGACAGCAGCACGCCGCTGACGGGCCAGGACAGCAGCACCAGCGGAATGGTCATGAACTGGTAGGCCAGGCCGTACAGGCCCAGCGCCGTCGCGCCCAGCACCGGGGCGATCAGCATGCGGTCGGCATTGCGGGCGGCGAAGGACAGCAGGTTGTTGGCCAGCACCCAGCCGCCCACCTGCAGCAGCGACGCGATGCGGCGCCAGCGCAGCGACAGCTCGAACAGCGCCCAGGCCAGGCGCGTGAACAGCAGCGCGCGCAGCGTCTGCAGCGTGGCGTGATAGGCCACCAGCGCCAGCACGCCGGCCTGCAGCTGCAGCACGGCGGCGAACACCGCCAGGCCGCCCAGCAGCGCGACCGCCTCGACCGCGGCGATGCGCGGGTAGGCCAGGCCGCGCTCCAGCAGCGCGCGCGGCGCGGTGGCCCAGATGGACATCGCGGTGATCCACGCGAAGCCCAGCAGCACCGGGGTCAGGCCGGGCAGGTGCAGCGCATGCTCCAGCGCGCCGGCCGACAGTGCCAGCAGCGCCGCGCCGCCCAGGCCGGCCAGGCCCAGCAGGCTGACGACGGCGCCGGTCTGCTGGCGGTCCAGCGCGGTGTGGCGCACGATGGCGCTGGACAGGCCCAGGTCGGTCAGCAGCGTCAGGAAGGCCATCAGCGGGATGGAGAAGGCCACCAGCCCGAACTCGGACGGCGCCACCCGCGACGCGATGGCGACCGAGATCAGCAGCGCCGCCGCGGCCTTGGCCACGTTCAGCAGCGACATGGCCGCGATGCTGCGCAGGATCATGGGGCGGGGCTCCGGGGCGTAGGCACGGGCTGCGGCATCAGGCGCCGACGGCCGCGCCCGGCTGGGTCAGGCCTTGCGTCTGGGGCGGCTGGCGCACCTCGTCGTAGAGATCGAGGTAGCGGCGCGCGACCTTGGCCGGCGTGGTGGCCTCGACGATGTGGCTGAACGCGGCGCGGCCAGGCAGCGCGGCGCGGCCGCGCGCGATCACGGTGGCCATGCGGCGCGCCAGCGCCTGGGCGTCGCCGGGCGGGTAGAGCCAGTCGGCGTTGTCGCGGCCGATCAGGTCGGGGATGCCGCCGGAGTCGGCGCCGATGACGGGTACGCCGGCCGCGTAGGCCTCCAGGATGGTGCGCGGCAGCGGCTCGGCCCAGATGGAGGGCACGATGAGCACGTCGATCTGGTCGAACAGCTCGCGCGGCGGCACGAAGCCCACCCAGTCCACCGGCAGGCCTTCGGACAGGGGCTTGAGCGAGTCCTGCTCCGAGGCCTCCTTGCCGGCGATCAGCAGGCGCCAGTCGGGCAGCTTGAGCTGGGCCGCGGCCTCCAGCAGCGTGCCCACGCCCTTCTCGATGTTGATGCGGCCCAGGTAGCCGAAGGTGATGGGCCGGCCCTGCAGCGAGGGCTTCACGTAGCCGGCGTCTATGCCCTCGACGATGGCGGGGTTCCAGATCACGCGGCGGCGCGCCTGCGGCACATGGGCGAAGTAGCCCATGTCCAGGTGCGACTGCAGGATGCCCGCGCCCACGCCCACCACCGCGTCCACGGCCTTGTGATGGATGGCCTTCATGAAGGTGAAGGCCTTGCATTCGAGGTGGCGCTTCTCGCAGCGCTTGCCGTCGTGGAACATCGCGGCGTTGCCGCAGACCAGGTCGAAGTCGCGCAGCGTGTGCACCACCGGCAGGCCGCGTGCCTTGGCGGCCAGCCACACGCGGGTGGAGACGTCCAGCAGCGAATGGGTGTGGACGACATCGGGCTTGAAGTCGTCGATGACGCGGCCGAAGTGGGCCTCGATGCGCGTGTTGAACTGCTGCTTGAAGCGCCGGATGCCGCGCTCCAGCACCGTGTGCTCGGGCCACTCCTCGGGCCAGAAGTCGGTCTCGTGCGGCATGCGGTAGACCTTCACGCCGTTGCGCAGCTCCTCCTTCCAGCCGGTGGGGGTGATGCAGGCGGCGGCGACCTCGTGGCCGGCCGCGACCAGGGCCTCGGACAGCAGGGCGACCGAGCGCTCGGCGCCGCCCATGATGTGCGGCGGGTAGAGCATGCTGAGGTGAAGGATGCGGGTCATGGCGCGGTCTTTCCTTGGGGATGTCGGGCGGGTTCGGGGGCGGGCGTCATCTGACGCAGGGCCTCCAGCAGCAGGCGGGCGCTGTGCTGCCAGGAGTAGCGCTGCAGCTGGGCGCTGCCGCGCTCGCTCAGCTGCCGCAGCAGGTCGGGTTCGGCGATGGCGCGCCGCATCGCGGCCGCGATCGCGGCGGGCTGCCAGGGGTCGAACAGCAGCGCGGCGGGGCCGCAGACCTCGCGCACCACGGGGATGTCGGAGGCCAGCACCGGGCAGCCGTAGAGCATGGCCTCCAGCGGCGGAATGCCGAAGCCTTCGTAGAGGCTGGGGAAGACCAGCGCGCGGGCCTGCGCCAGCAGGCCGGCCACCTCGGCATCGCTGAGCCGGCCCGGCGTCAGCACCTGGGGCGGCGGCTCGGCCAGGCCGGCGCCGAACACCGCGCGGTCCAGCCGGCCGACGATGACCAGGTGCTCGTCGGCCAGGCCCAGCTGCTGGAAGCCGGCAATGGCGCGCTGCAGGTTCTTGTTCGGGGCCGGTGAGCCGATGGTGAGGAAGTAGCGCCCCGGCGTCAGGCCCAGGCGCGCGACGATGCCGGCGTCCGGCTGCACCTGGGCCAGATGCTCCCAGGCGTTGGGAATGACCGGCACCCGCCGGCCGTCCAGCCGCAAGACCTGGCACAGCTCGTCGCGCGAGAAGGCCGACACCGTGGCGATGCGCGCGCGCAGCGCCAGCAGCCGGCCCAGCAGGCGGTGCAGGCTGCGGTAGGCCCAGGTGAAGTTGGCCGGCGTGCGGTAGACCGCGGCGTCGTGCAGCACCGTGAGGCTGTTGCCGCGCAGCACGCAGCCGCCGTTGGCCAGGTTCACGAGCAGGGTCTCGGGGCTGCAGTGGCGCCGCAGCAGCTGGTCCCACAGGTGGCCGCCCCGGCCGGCGACGCGGCGCACGCGGATGGCATCCAGCGCCGGCAGGCTGGCGGCGTCGTCGGGCACCAGCAGCTCCACCGCGGGCGCGCCGCGCTCGGCGTGGCCGGCCAGCTGGCGGTCGAGCGCGCGCACCAGCTCCAGCGCGAAGCGCTGCACGCCGCTCGGGGTCTGGGCCAGGAAGCGGCCGTTGATGGCGACGGTGGCTGCGCTCATGCCTGGCCTCCGGGCGGCACGGCGACGCCGGCGGGCGCCACCAGCGGCGCCCCGGCCGGGCGCCCCAGCACCTCGGCGTACAGCCGCATCAGCTCCTCGTGCGTGCGGCGGCTGGTGTAGTGCTGCAGGAAGCGCTCGCGGCCGGCCAGGCCCTGGCGGCGCAGCTGGTCGCGGTCGAGGCTGGCCAGCAGGCGGCGCAGCGCGAGCGGGTTGTCCGGCGGGAAGAAGCGGCCGGTCTGCGGGTCTTGCACGATCTCGCGCAGCCCGCCGACCTCGCTGGCCAGCACGGGCTTGGCCGCCCGCATGGCCTCCACCGCGACCAGGCCGAAGCCCTCCCAGCGCGAGGGCATGACGACCGCATCGCAGGCGTTGATCTGCGCCGCCACCTGCTCGAGGCTGAGCCAGCCCGTGTAGCTGACGTGGGGCAGCGAGGGCAGGGCGTGCTCGCGGCCGCCGTGCACGCGTTCGCCGACGATGCGCAGGCACAGGCTGCGCTGCAGCGGGGCGATGGCGTCGATCAGCGTGTCCGCACCCTTCTGGCGGTCGAGCCGGCCGACGAAGAGCAGGCGCAGCCGGCGGTCGTCCCAGGCGGCGACGTCGGTGCTGGCCTCGGCGGCCACGCCGTTGCGGACCACGACGATGCGCTCGTCCGGGATGCCGCAGGCCAGGGCCTGCAGCCGCTCGGCCTGCGAGATGGCGACGATGCGGGCGCAGCGCCCGGACAGCCAGCGCTCGGTGAGCCGGGCCAGGCGGCTCACCGGGCCGGGCAACGGCACGTCGAAGACCCAGCCGTGCGGGCAGTAGATGACCGGCGGCATGGGCGTGACGAGCGACAGCGTGCGCACCACGGCGCCGGCGAAGGTGGAATGGGCGTGGATGAGGTCGGGCTGCCAGTCGCGCACCAGGCGCCGCACGCTGGCGGCGAGCTGCGGCAGGCCGCGGGCGCGGCTGGGGCGGTCGAAGCCGTGCAGCAGCGCGGCGGGCAGGCGGTCGAGCTGGTCCAGGTGCTGGCGCGGCGCGATGCAGCGCAGCCGCGCCTCGCCCAGCGCCGCCAGCTGCTGGGGCAGCATCTCGTTCAGGTAGGTGCCGCAACCTCCGCGCGAGGTTTCGGCGACGTGCAGGATCTTCATGCGCCGTGCTCCTGGGGTTGTGGGCGGACGGGGCGGCGCAACAGGCGGCGGCCCAGCCGGGTGGCCGGCAGCTCCAGCCCGTGCAGCACGAGCTGGGCGGTCAGCAGCGTGGCGGCGAGCGCCAGCAGGGCGCGCAGGGCCAGCTGGTCGCCCGGCCACAGGGGCTGCTGCCAGCTGGCGATGAACACCGCCAGTGCCAGCGGATGGAACAGGTAGACGCCGTAGCTGATGCGCCCCAGCCAGGCCAGCAGCGGCGCCGCGAAGCGGCGCTGCGTGACGCAGCAAACGAACAGCGCCAGCCCGAGCAGGAAGGCGCTGCAGTCGGCCAGCACGGACTCCTTGTGGGTGGCGTCGTCGTAGGCCAGCGCCCAGCACAACGGGATCAGCACGCACAGCGCCAGCAGCTGGCGCGGCCAGTGGCGGCGGGCCTGGGCGTCCTGTTGCAGCAGCGTCAGGCGCATCAGGTGGCCGAACAGCATCACGGCCAGGTACAGCGGCAGCGCCACCGGCACGCCCGCCAGGCCCTGGCCGCGCAGCAGGCCGGCCAGCAGCGCGAAGGCCAGCAGCGCCAGGCCCAGGCCGCGCGTGACGGTGGCGGACCGGATGCCGCCCAGCGTGAACAGCAGCAGGCACAGGGCGTAGAAGACCCACTCCACCCGCAGCGTCCAGAAGATGCCCATCAGGTCGGCCTGGTGCCACAGCGCCGGCACCATGCTGAGGTTGGCCAGCGCCTGCGCGGCCGACACCGGCTGGCCCGCGAAGACTGGCAGCAGCAGCGCGGCCAGCACCACGGCCAGCCAGTAGGCCGGGAACAGGCGGAACAGGCGCGACACCACGAAGCCCAGCCGCGGCGACTCGCCCCGGAACGACGCGGGCACGATGAAGCCGCTGATGGCGAAGAAGGCCACGACGCCGACCTTGCCCAGGTCCAGGTAGGTGTAGAGCCAGCCGAGGTGGGCCTGGATCGCGGTCGCGCCGGGGGCCGCCCGGGCCCAGTGCTCCACCAGGTGCTGGTAGAGCACCAGCAGCGCGGCGATGCCGCGCAGGCCGTCGAGATGGTCCAGCCGCTCAGCCATGGGCCAGTGCCGGCCGCGGCCGGGCGTTCAGGTGCAGCCAGCCGGCCACCAGGCCCTGCAGCGCGAGGAAGGCGAGGTAGGCCTTGGCGGCCGAGGGGTTGAGCACGGTGTAGAGCGTGGCCTGGGCCATCAGGTAGAAGGTCTGGATCAGCACATAGGCCGGCAGCAGCACGTTCACGACCTGACCCCGCTGCATGCGGGTGCGCAGCCAGTGCAGCACGGACCCGGTGAACAGCCCGGCCAGCGTCGTCGTGACGATGAGCCCCAAGCCGCCCAGCACCACCAGCGAATAGGCCTCGAACAGCATGGTCGGCGTGACGGTGCCGTTGTTGTGCAGGAAGGACAGGTGCATGGCCGCCGGCGCATAGCGCTCGACGAAATAGAAGGCGACGAGCCGGTGCTCGAACACGTAGCTGGCCGCCGGGCTGGCCACCAGGCTGCCCAGGTTGGCCCGCACGGCCTCGCTGTCCCAGGCGAACCAGTGGCCGTTGTCGCGCACCGCCACCCACCACAGCTGGCCCTGGCCGGCCACGCGGTCGCCCAGGCGCTCCAGCGTCTCGGCCAGGCTCAGTTCGCCCTGGTTGGAGTAGGTGACCAGCGTGGCGGCCGCCACCGGCAGCAGCAGCGCCAGCGCCAGCGGCAGGCGCCGGGCGAGATGGCGGCGGAAGCGCTCGGGGTCGGCCGCCACGACGGGCATGGTGTAGACCAGCGCGGCGACGATGATGTTGAAGAATTTGTCGCCGAACAGGAAGGACAGCAGCAGGTAGCCGCCGAACAGCGCGTGGTGGCCGCGGCGGCCGCGCTCGCTGCCTGCGGCCTGGGCGCCGGTGGCGAGGGCCGCGGCGATGACGACCTTGAGGTTGAGCAGGTTCAGCGTCAGCACGTCGGTGCCGGCACGGAACTGGAAGCGGTCGGTGCCCGACAGCAGCGGAAACCCGCCGGCCAGCCCCTTGGCCAGCAGGAACAGGTCGGCCCCCAGGCCCAGCGCAAGGCCGGCCAGAGCCAGCCAGCGCGGCAGCGCGGCCGGCGCGACGGGGTCGCCTGCGCGGCGTGCGCCCCAGAAGTCCTGCGCCAGCACCGCGGCGGCGATGTACAGCAGCGAGACCAGCGGGAACAGCGTGCCCGCCACCGAGGGCGCGCCGGTGATGCCCAGCTCCTTCATGTGGGCGCCGCTCTCGATGGCGATCAGCGACACCATCACCGACAGCTGGATCAGCACAAAGGGGCTCAGCATCATCAGCGCCGTGGTCCGCAGCTTCAGCAGGCGCGCGACCAGCACGGCCCAGGTCAGCGTCGAGCCGGCCGTCAGCCAGGGGCTGGGCTCGTAGCAGGCCAGCAGCACCAGCAGCAGCAGCAGGGCGACCAGCGCGAGCAGGTCGAGCCTGATCAGCGTCCGTCCGGCGTGTGGCGGGGCCATGTCGTGCGGCCTCAGTGCTGATTGATCAGCACGCCGGTCAGCCGGGTGCCGGTGCGGGCCATGGCGGCGCCCAGGGTCTGCAGCTCCTTCAGCGGGCTGCGGCCGCGCCGGCCGACGATCAGGGCCGCACCGCACTTGGCGGCCAGCAGCCGGGCATCGGCGCCCTGGCAGGCGGCCGGGGTGTCGACGATGACGTGATCGAAGCGGGTCAGCAGCTCCTGCATCAGCAGCGTGAACGTGGGCCGCTGCAGCAGTTCCTGCGGATTGGGCGGCGGGCTGCCGGCGGGCAGCAGCTCAAGGCTGGGCAGCTCGTCGATGCCGCGTATCACCTCGGCGGCGGCCTGGTGGCCGGCCAGCACGCCGCTGAGCCCGCCGCGGCTGGGCAGCCCGAACAGCTGGTGCTGGCGCGGCCGCCGCAGATCGGCGTCCACCAGCAGCGTGCGCCGGCCCAGCTGGCTGAGGGACACGGCGAGGTTGGCGGCGGTGTAGGTCTTGCCGTCGCCGAGGTCGGTGCTGAGCACGGCAAGCGCCAGCCGGGGCTGGGGCGGATCGAGGTGCTCGAGCAGCAGGCGGCTGCGCAGCTCGCGGAATACCTCGGCCTGGTCGCTGAAGGGCTGGGTGGCGGTGACCAGCTCGCTGCCGAGCCGGCTGTGCTGGCCGGTGGCGTAGGGGAAGTCGAACTGCTGGGCGAGTGCGCGGGTGACCTCGTCCGGCGTGGCCAGCTTCAGCGCGACGGCGGCGTCGCCGAAGCGCAGGCCATGCTGGCGCTGATGCAGCAGGATCTGCTCGATCTGCGCATCGGTCAGCGGCCGCACCGAGCGCAGGCGCTGGCCGATGGCCTGCAGGCGCTCGGCCGGTGCGGCATCGCTGACGGCGGCGCGCAGCTGCGGGCGCGGCGTGAGGGGGCTGGGTTGTGCCATCGGATTGCTCGGCCGGGTTCAGCGGGTGCCCAGCACGGGGCTGGGGGTGAGAAAGCCGAGCAGGCCGCGGCGGCCGGCCGGGCCGGCCTGCTCGGGCAGCAGCCCCAGCGAGGGCTGGCCGAGCAGCAGCAGCACGTCGTCCTCGCTGCGCAGGCGGCGATCGGTCAGCTCGCGCAGCACGGCGGCGGCCAGGCCCAGCAGCAGGCCCACGGCGGTGGCCAGCACCAGCGTCAGCAGCGGCCGCGGACGCGAGGGCTTCACCGGCAGCGTGGGCGCCATCACCACCGAGGCATTGCTCAGCGAGGCCTGGCTTTCCATGCTGGCCTGGCGCGCGCGCGCCGCGGTGTCGCTGTAGGCCTGGTTGGCGTTCTCCACGTCGCGCTGCAGCACGGCGGTCTGGTCGCGCATGGCCTTCAGGCGCGCCACCTTGTCGCGCTGGGCGTCATAGGCCTGGCGCAGCTGCGCGACGCGGGTCGCATGGACGCTGTTGGCGATGCCCAGGCTGTTGCCGAGCCGGTGCAGCTCGTCGTCCAGCCGGGTCTTGAGGGCGGCGATGTTGGCGCGGGCCTGCTGGACGTCGGGGTGCTTCTCGCCCAGGCGCGAGGTGAGCTCCGACAGCCGCGCCTCCTGGCGGGCCAGGTCGGCCGTCATGCCGCCGACCACGGGGTTGCCCAGCGCCTCCTGGGTGCTGTCGATCTGGCCTTTGGCCGCCTGCTTGCGGCTGCCGGAATCGACCTCGGCGATCTGCAGCGTCAGCAGCTGGTTGGACAGCTCGGTGAGGCGGGCGTTCTCGACGTCGAGCCGCTCGTCGTTGGCCAGCACGCCGGCGTCGCGCTGGTAGCCGGAGAGCTTCTCCTGTGCCTGCGCGAGGCTGCTGCGCAGCTGGCGCAGGTGCTCCTCGAAGAAGGTGGTGTTGCGGCCCGCGGCGTCGGTGCGCAGGTCGATGCTGGTGGCGATGTAGGCGTCCAGCAGGGCCTGGAGAAAGTCGGTGGCTTCCTGGGCATCGCCGCCGGTGAAGGCCAGCGAGATCATGTTGGACTCGCGCGAGGCGGTGACCAGCAGGTTCTTCTGCGCGCGCGCGGCCAGCCAGGCCATCTTGCTGCCCTGGCCGCCGGTGTCACGGCGCCAGTCGGCGTCGGCCTCGGCGTTCTCGTCGGCCTTGCGGGCCTTGAGCGCGCGTTCGACGACCCGCGAGCTGCGGATCAGGTCGGCCTGGGTGGACATGTAGTTGCTGATGCCCAGGGCCGGGATCACCGCGCCACCGATGGGGTCGGCGGTCTTCATGTCCAGCATCACCGTGGCATTGACCGTGTATTGCGGCTTGAGCAGCAGCACCAGCGCCAGGCCGGCCCCGACGCAGAGCAGCAGCACGCTGCCCAGCGTCAGCCAGCGCGCGCGGATCGCAAGCAGCAGCTGGGTGGGCGTCATGGCTGGCCTCGCTCGTGGCGGGTCTCGGGCATCAGCTGCAGGCCCACGGTGTCCAGCAGCCGTGCGCGGAAGAGGTCTTCGGAGAAGCGCGCCTGCGCCGTGCGGCGTGCCGCCTGGCCGAGAGCGTCGCGCAGCGCACGGGAGTCGACCAGCTCGGCAATGCGCTGCAGCAGGCTGCGCAGGTCCGGGCACAGAAAGCCGGTGACGCCGTCCTCCAGCAGGCTGCGGTGGGCCTGGGTGTCCAGGGCCACGCAGGGCAGGCCGGCGGCCATGGCCTCGGCCAGGCGCACCGGGAAGCCGTGCTCCTGCGTGGGGGCGACGTAGATCCACGCCGTGCCCAGCCGCTGCGCACGGCTGGCATCGGTGGACACCTCGAACTGCCCCACGCCCGCGGCCTTCAGCGCCAGCGCGGCATCGGGCTCGGCCGTGCCCACCCAGTTGAAGCTGAGCCGCAGTTTGGTGTCGTTCAGCAGCACGGCGATGCGGGCGAAGGCATCCACCGCGGCGCGCTGACCCTCGATGCCGCAGCTGATCAGCAGCGGCCGCTTGGCCTCGTGGTGCGGGGTGTCGAAGAAGACCTGGGGCACGGGGTTCTCGAGCACCAGGGTCGGCAGCCCGGCCAGCGGGGCCAGGGTCTGCAGCTCGGGCTGCAGGTTGACGATGGTGCGGGCGTCGTGGCGGCCGAGCCCCAGCTGCAGCAGCCGGGTCAGGCCGGCGCGCAACAGGGTCTGGCGGGCCAGCGCGCGCGAGCTGTGCGGCGAGAACACGACGTGCAGGTCGCCGCGGGGCTGGCGGTACAGCCAGTGCAGCGCCGCGAGGCCGGGCAGCAGACCGTGCAGGTGCAGGGCGCCGACCCGCGTCTCCTGCGCCAGGCGGCCCAGGCCGGCGTACATCCCGGCGATGCGGCCCAGCGGCGAGGCGTGGTCGGCGATGGCCTGCAGCCGCAGCCCGCTGGGCAGCTCGGCCTCGGGCAGCGGCGGCATCGGGCGCTGGATGTAGATCAGGGCCTGGGACTGGCCGGCCGCGTGCAGCGTGCCCAGCGCCGGCAGCAGATAGCTCAGCACCGGCGGTGTGAGGCGCCCCACCAGATGGACCGCCAGCCCCGGTTGGCTGGTGGCTGGATGGGCGCTGGCGGGCAGGTGCAGCGTGGCGCCGGGGGCGATCATCCGCGCCCCGTCGTAACTAGCATGCGCCATGGCCGGTCAGCACGACATAGACCGTGCGGCAGAGGATCTTCAGATCGGTCATCGGGTTGGCGCTCTCCACGTAGCGACGGTCGAGCTCGACCCGCTCCTCGTAGGTGGTCTTGTTGCGGCCGCTGACCTGCCACAGGCCGGTGATGCCGGGGCGCACGCTGACGTAGTGCCAGCGGGTGCTGCCGTAGCGCATCAGCTCGGGCGGCGTGACCGGGCGCGGCCCCACCAGGCGCATCTCGCCGCGCAGCACGTTGATCAGCTGCGGCAGCTCGTCGAGGCTGGTCTTGCGGATGAAGCGGCCGATAGGCGTGATGCGCGGATCGTGGGCGAGCTTCTGGTCTCGCTCCCACTCCGCCTTTGCTGCCGGGTCTTCAGCCAGCAGTCGGGCCAGCACCTGTTCCGAATCGCGCCTCATGCTGCGGAACTTGAGGCAGCGGAACAGGCGCCCGTCGCGGCCGACACGGTAATGGCCGAAGAAGACGGGAGAGCCGTCCACTCGCCAGATCATTGCGGAAATGAATAGAAGCAACGGGCTGATCAATAGAAGAATGAGTGCGGCAATCAGCTGGTGAATGGCCGTTTCTATCTGTTCTTTCAATTGCTGCCCGGCAATCGGTTGCGGGGCGGTGGAAGAGGCGAGATAGCTCGTGACTTGCATAGCGTGCTCCCAGTACTGCCATGGTGATCCGCGGCTGCAACTCTCGGGCCGAAGCAGGTCCGAGCCTCAAGGTCAATGCCATTCCTTGAAATGGCAGGCCTTTGCTCTTCAATGCCTGGCGCTGTTCCGACAGCAATGAATCTCTGTCGATGGAGTTCTTGCTGCGGTGCATCATTTGTACTCTGGCTATTCGCCGAAGTGTGTAACTTTTCGCACTATCTGGCTTCTAGTTAGGGGGCATGATTTGCGACCATCGACGCCTGAATGCCAGATTCCATCGATGGTTCAAGAGACATCTTGAAACATCATGGCTCACTGTTGGTGCGTTATTGGTCGTGGCGCCGAATGGAGTCGGCAATCTGGTGCGTCGTTCACCAGCATCGGGCGTCGGCGCTGCATGGGTGTGCGTCCCGAATTGATTACAAAAATGTAAGCAGGCTGTTGGACGCCTGTACTGGACGATTTCAAAGAATGGTGGCCGGTCAGTTCATCGGCGCCTGTGGCACGACCTGGCCATTCCGAGGCTGCAACGAGGTCGTCCATGTGGATCGTCAAGCTGGCACTGAGCCGCCCCTACACCTTTGCGGTGCTTGCGCTGCTGATCCTGATCGTGGGCCCGCTGACCGCGCTGCGCACGCCCACCGACATCTTCCCGTCCATCAACATCCCGGTGGTCAGCGTCATCTGGACCTATGGCGGCCTGTCGCCGCAGCAGATGGAGCAGCGCATCACCTCGTCCTTCGAGCGCGCGCTGACGACCACCGTCGGCAACATCGAGCACATCGAATCGCAGTCGCTCAATGGCGTTGCGGTGGTCAAGGTCTTTCTGCAGCCGGGCGCGAGCGTGCCGCAGGCGCTGTCGGAGATAGGCGCTGAATCGGCTTCCATCGTGAAACTGATGCCGCCCGGTGCCACCGCGCCGCTGATGCTGACCTACAACGCGTCCACGGTGCCCATCCTGCAGCTGGCGCTGTCCAGCAAGAGCCTGCCGGAGCAGACGCTCTACGACCTGGGCAACACGGCGGTGCGCACCCAGCTGGCCACCGTGCGCGGCGCCTCGGTGCCGCTGCCGTTCGGCGGCAAGGTGCGCCAGGTGATGGTGGACATCGACCAGGCCGCGCTGCAGGCGCATGGCCTGGCACCGCTGGATGTCGTCAACGCCGTCAATGCACAGAGCCTGATCCTGCCCAGCGGCACGGCCAAGATCGGCGGCCTGGAGTACGACGTCGAGATGAACGCCAGCCCGACGAGCATCAAGGCGCTGAACGACCTGCCGATCCGGGCGACGCCGAACGGCATGGTCTATGTGCGCGACGTGGCCCAGGTGCGCGACGGCTATGCGCCCCAGCTCAACATCGTGCGGCAGGACGGGGGCCGCGCGGCGCTGTTGCAGGTCGAGAAGAGCGGCGACGCGTCGACGCTGGACATCGTGGCCGAGGTGAAGGCCCTGCTGCCGCGCATCCAGGCCGGCCTGCCGTCCGAGCTCCACATCCAGGCGCTGGCCGACCAGTCGCTGTTCGTGAAGGCCGCGGTGCAGGGCGTGCTGCGCGAGACCCTGATCGCGGCCGCGCTGGCGAGCCTGATGATCCTGCTGTTCCTGGGTAACTGGCGGGCCACGCTGATCATCGCGACCACCATTCCGCTGTCCATCCTGAGCTCGCTGACCGTGCTGTCCGCGCTGGGCGAGACGCTCAACATCATGACGCTGGGCGGGCTCGCGCTGGCCGTGGGCATCCTGGTGGACGACGCGACGGTGACCATCGAGAACATCGAGCGCCACCTGCACCTGGGCACGCCGCTGGAGCAGGCCATCCTGGACGGCGCCGGCGAGATCGCGGTGCCGGCCATCGTGTCCACGTTGTGCATCTGCATCGTGTTCCTGCCGATGTTCCTGCTCAGTGGCGTGGCGCGTTTCCTGTTCGTGCCGCTGGCCGAGGCGGTGGTGTTCGCGATGCTGGCTTCCTATGTGCTGTCCCGCACGCTGGTGCCCACGATGGCCAAGTTCCTGCTGAGCCACCGCGGCACGGCGCAGGGGCCGGGCCGCTTTGCGATGCTGCAGCGCTGGCAGGCCGGGTTCGAGGCCGGCTTCGAGCGGCTGCGTGCTGGGTATGTCGGCGTGCTGGAGCGTGCGCTGGCGCGGCGGACCCGGGTGGTGTGCGGATTTCTGCTGTTCGCGCTGCTGTCGCTGGGCCTGCTGGGATCGCAGCTGGGGCAGGATTTCTTCCCGGGCGTGGACACCGGCCAGATCCGGCTGCATCTGCGCGCCCGCACCGGCACGCGGGTGGAATCCACCGCGGCGCTGGTGGATCAGGTGGAGCGCCGCGTGCGCCAGATCATTCCCGCGGCGCAGCTGGACGGCATGCTGGACAACATCGGCCTGCCGGTCAGCGGCATCAACCTGAGCTACAGCACCTCCGGCCAGATCGGCGAGGGTGACGCCGACATCCTGGTCACGCTCAAGGACGGCCACGCGCCGAGCGCCGGCTATGTGGCGACGCTGCGCGAGCAACTGCCACTGGCCTTCCCCGGGGTGAGCTTTGCCTTCCTGCCGGCGGACATCGTCAGCCAGATCCTGAACTTCGGCGCGCCGGCGCCCATCGACGTGCAGATCGTCGGCAAGGATGCCGAGGCCAATCGAGAGTTCGCCCGCAGGCTGCGCGAGCAGCTGGCCACGGTGCCAGGTCTGGTCGACCTGCGGGTGCAGCAGCCCGCGGATGCGCCGCAGATCCAGGTCGAGGTGGATCGCACGCTGGCGATGCAGATGGGCTTCACGCCCCGCGAGGTGGCCAGCAATCTGCTGGTGACGCTGAGCGGCAGCGCGCAGACCACGCCGAACTTCTGGCTCAACCCCAAGAACGGAGTCAGCTACCTGATGGCCACGCAGGCGCCGCAGTACAGCGTGGATTCGCTGCAGGCGCTGGACAACATCCCGGTGACCGGCGGCAGCGCCGGGCAGAGCACCCGCCTGGGGAATCTGGGCACCACGCACTTCGGCAGCGCGCCGGCGGTGGTGTCGCACTACAACGTGCAGCCCGTCATCGACCTCTATGCCGCCGTGCAGGGTCGGGATCTGGGCAGCGTGGCCCGCGACGTGGACCGTATCGTCGCGCAGAGCCGCGCCGAGCTGCCGCGCGGCGCCGGCGTGGTGGTGCGCGGCCAGGTGCAGACCATGCAGACCTCGTTCGCCGGCCTGGCGCAGGGCATGCTGTTCGCCACGCTGCTGGTCTACCTGCTGATGGTGGTGAACTTCCAGTCCTGGCTGGACCCCTTCGTGATCCTCACCGGCCTGCCGCTGGTGATGGCCGGCGTGGCCTGGATGCTGTTCCTGACGGGCACGACGATCAGCGTGCCGGCGCTCACCGGCGCCATCATGTGCGTGGGTATCGCCACCGCCAACAGCATCCTGGTGGTCAACGCCGCGCGTGACCAGCTCGCGGCCGGCGTGGCGCCGCTGCAGGCGGCGCTGACCGCGGGCGCCACCCGCTTCCGCCCGGTGCTGATGACGGCGCTGGCCATGATCATCGGCATGCTGCCCATGGCGCTCGGCCTGGGCGAGGGTGGCGAGCAGAACGCGCCGCTGGGCCGCGCCGTGCTGGGCGGGCTCACGCTGGGTACGACCGCCAGCCTGCTGTTCGTGCCGTTGATCTTCGCCTGGCTGCACGGCCGTCGGCAGCGTCCGACCGGCGTGCCTCAGGCGGCCACCACGGTCGCCCCGGCGCCCTGAGCCGCCCCACCTCGCCACCGCGTCTTCCGGAGATTCCCATGACATCGCCTCTCACGCCTCAAGACCCGGCCCCGCTGGGGGCCGGCCCTGCCGCCCGCCGTCATCCCTGGCGCCCGCTGGCTCTCGCTGCCCTGCTGCTGCTGGGTGGCGCGGCCGCACTGATCGCGCGGCGTGCGGACGCCGTCGCCCCGGCCGCGTCGGCCGAGCTGAACCTGCCGGTGCTGCGTTTGGTGGGCCTGAGCCAGGCGCCGACGACGCAGACCGTGCTGCTGCCCGGCAGCGTGCGGGCCGCGCAGGACACGCCCATCTACGCGCGCACCAGTGGCTACCTGAGGCGCTGGCTGGTCGACATCGGCACGCCGGTGAAGGCCGGCCAGCTGCTGGCCGAGATCGAGACGCCCGAGGTGGACGAAAGCCTGCACCAGGCCGAGGCGGCGCTCGCGCGCGCCCAGGCGGATGCCGAGCTGGCCCACGTGACCGCGGCGCGCTGGCAGGAGCTGGCCACCACCCGGGCCGTGGCGCGCCAGGATGTCGACCAGAAGGCCGCCGACGCGCATGCCAAGCAGGCGCTGCTGGAAGGCGCCCAGGCCGACGTCGCGCGGCTGCGCGAGCTGGAGTCCTTCAAGCGCGTGACGGCACCGTTCGCCGGCGTCATCACCGCACGTCGGGTGGATGTGGGCGCGCTGGTCAGCGCCGGCAGCGCGGGCGGCGTGACCGAACTGTTCCATCTGTCGCAGAACCGCGAGCTGCGCGTGACCACCGACGTGCCCCAGGCCTACGCCGCCCTCGCCACCGTGGGCCAGGCGGCGCGGGTGGATCTGGGCGACGGCGGCGGCCAGCCGCTGGTGGCGCACATCAGCCGCCGCGCCGAGGCCATCGATCCGCTGACCCGCACGCTGCATGTGGAGCTGGACGTGGCCAACGCCGGCAACCGGCTGCTGCCGGGCGCCTCGGCCCAGGTGAGCTTCGCGTTCGCGGACCCGGCGCCGCATCCGGTGCTGCCGGTGAACGCGCTGCTGTTCCGGCCTGCGGGCACCGAGGTGGCCGTGGTGGGTGCCGATGGCCGGGCCCGGCTCGTGCCGGTGACGCTGGGCCGCAATGACGGGCGGCAGGTCCAGGTCTTGCGCGGGCTGAGTGGCAGCGAGCGCGTGGCGCTGGACCCGCCCGACTCGCTGGCCAGCGGCGACCGCGTGCGGGTGGCCGCGGGCGATGTGCCGGTGAAGGAGCATTGAGATGCGTCGGCCTGCCCTTGCTTCCTGGCCGCTGCTGGCCGCCCTGGCGCTGCTGCTCCAGGCCTGTGCCGCGCCGGCGCCCTACCAGCGCCCGGCGCTGGAACTGCCCGCCCGTTTCAAGGAGGGTGGGCTGGACTGGGCCCAGGCACGGCCGGGCAGCAGCCTGCCGGCCGGCGACTGGTGGACGCTGTTCGGCGATTCCGAGCTGAATCGCCTGGAGGCCGAGGTGGCGGCCTCCAACCACGATCTGAAGGCGGCGGCGGCCCGCGCCGCGCAGGCCCGCGCGGCGGTGCAGGGCGCGCAGGCAGCCGGCGCCCCGCAGCTGTCGGCCGGGATCGAGGGCTCCAGGGCGCATGTCTCCAGCAACGTGGTGGGCCGCTCGCTGGCGGGCCGGACGACCAACGACTTCAGCACGCCGCTGACCCTGTCCTGGGAGCTGGATCTCTGGGGCCGGGTGGCGTCGGGCGTCAGCGCCGCGACGGCGGACGCGCAGGCGGGCGCGGACGATGTCGGCGCCGTGCGGCTGGCGCTGCAGAGCCAGGCCGCGATGGCCTATTTCCAGCTGCGGGCGCTGGATGCCGAGAAGCTGCTGCTGGACCATGCGATGAGCAACGATGCGGCCGACCTGGCCCTGACCCGGCAGCGGCAGCAGGCCGGTATCGCCTCCGACCTGGACCTGGCCCAGGCCCAGGCCGTGCTGGACACCGCCCGCACCGAGCTGACCGACCTCGACATCGCCCGCAGTGCCGCCGAGCACGCGCTGGCCACGCTGACCGGCCGGCCGGCGTCCGGATTCAGCCTGGCGGCGGCAGGCGGCCAGACGGCCCTGCCGGCGCCGCCCGCCATGCCGGTTGCCCTGCCGTCCGAGCTGCTGCAGCGCCGGCCGGACATCGCCGCGGCCGAGCGCCGCGTGGCGGCGGCGAATGCGCGCATCGGCGTGGCCCAGGCCGCGTTCTATCCGTCGCTGACGCTGGGTGGCAGCGCCGGGCTGGAGAGCGCCCGCCTGGCCGAACTGGCGGCGCTGCCCAGCCACTTCTGGGCCCTGGGGCCGATGCTGGCCGGCGCGATCTTCGACGGCGGGGCGCGCGAGTCGCGGCTGCATCAGGCGGACGCGGCCTACGACGTGGCGGCCGAGACCTTCCGTCAGCAGACCCTGCAGGCGCTGCAGGAGGTGGAGGACAGCCTGGCGGCGCTGCGCCTGCTGGCCGACGAGGACACGAGCCAGGGGCGGGCCGCCGCCGCCGCCGCGCAGGCGCTGGCCCTGACGCGCGACCGCTACCGGGTGGGCACCGTGTCCTACCTGGAGGTGCTGGTGGCGGAGAGCGCGGACTGGGCGGCGCAGCAGCGGGTGCTGGACATCCAGCGTCGCCGCCTGCAGTCCAGCGTTCAGCTGATGAAGGCCCTGGGCGGGGGCTGGCAGGCGCCGGTGTCATCGTTCTGACACGCACGGCGGACAGCATGCCGGGCTTTCCCCGGGGGCACGCATGCACCGCAACATCTGGCCGCTGGCCGCCCTGCTGCTGGGCCTGGGCGGCGCCGCCGTCGCCGACGAGGGCGCTCGGCCGCTGGCCTTCGCCGACTTCTTCGTCCAGCCCATCGGGCCGCGCGGCCTGCAGCCCACGCCGCGCCTGCTGGCGGCCGTGGGGCAGCCGGTGCAGCTGACGGGTTTCATCGTGAAGCGCGAGCAGCCGCTGCCCGGGCACTTCCTGCTGGCGCCGCGCCCGGTGTCCATGGCCGAGCATGCCGACGGCGAGGCCGACGACCTGCCGGCCCAGACCGTCACCGTGCTGCTGCCCGCCAGCCAGCGCGACCGCATCGTCGCGGCCGAGCCCGGCCCGGTGACGCTGAGCGGCCGCCTGGCCTGGGGCCCGGCCGAGGACGAGACCGGCCGCGTCTCCTGGCTGCGCCTGCAGCTCGACGAGGGGGCGCTGGCCGCCGCGCCCGGCACCCCGGCCACCCCCGCCAACCGACATTCGCACTGAGACCCGCATGAAGCCCCTCCTTGCCCTCATCGCCTCGGCCGCCGCCGTCCTGCCTGCCGTGGCCGCGCCGACGGTCACCCGCCTGACGCCGCCCAGCGAACTGTTCTCCAGTGGTCAGCCCGATCCGGTGATCGCCCGCTTCCTGCCGGGCCAGCGCTTCGACCTGCAGGCCACCATCGCGCCGGATGCCGGCCAGAAGATCAGCGCCGCGCGCTTCTTCGTCGATGGCAAGCCGGTCGCCGCGCCCACCGCGCTGCGCGACTGCGCCAGTGGCTGCGTGAAGGGCCTGGCGGCGCAGACTGCCATCGCCACCGTGCGGGCCGTGAGCCTGGAGGCCCCCGGCCGCCATGAGCTGCGCGTGGAAGCCACCCAGGCCGATGGCCAGACGGTGCGGGCCGTCGGCAATTTCGACGTCGTGCCCTTTGCCGCAGCCATGGGCCCCAAGGTGAAGAACCTCATCATCCTGCTGGGTGACGGCATGGGCGCCTCGCAGCGCACCGCCGCGCGCATCGTGCACGGCTACGCGCAGGGCAAGGCGCGCGAGCCGCTGGCGATGGACAGTTTCCCCGCCACCGCGCTGGTGAAGACGGCATCGCTGAACTCCATCGTCACCGACTCCTCGCCGGGCATGACCTCTTATGTGAGCGGCAACAAGAACAACAACAACGAGGAGGGCGTGTTCCCAGACGACACGCTGGACGCCTTCGACAACCCGCGCGTCGAATACCTCAGCGAATACCTGCACCGCACCCAGGGCAAGCAGCTGGGCATCGTCACCACGGCCGACGTTTTCGACGCCACGCCGGCCGGCAACGCGGTGCACACCAGCAACCGCGGCGCGGGCACCGGCATCGTCGATCAGTTCTTCGACGACCGCGGCCTCACCGGACTGCGCGTGCTGATGGGCGGTGGCCGCAAGTGGTTCCTGCCGGCCGCGACGCCAGGCTCGGCGCGCACCGACAGCAGCGACTACACCTTCTCCGCGGCCGATGCCCACACCGCCGACATCGCGAAGCGCTGGGGCGCGTCGTCGGGCGCGCTGGACAAGGATCGTGACCTGATTGCCGAGTTCCAGCGCGCCGGCTTCGGCTATGCGGCCACCAAGACCGAACTGGACCGCGCGCGCGCCGACCAGCCGCTGCTGGGCCTGTTTGCGTTCTCCAACATGAATGTGGCGCTGGACAAGATCAATGGCCGGCGCGGCACCGACCGCAACGGCCTGAGCGGCGGCAGCGTGGTGGCCGATTTCGGCCTGCCCGACCAGCCCATGCTGGATGAGATGGCGGCGAAGGCGCTGCAGGTGCTCAAGAGTGCGCCCAAGGGCTTCGTGCTGATGATCGAGGGCGCGTCCATCGACAAGCAGGCGCACGTGATGGACACCGAGCGCTGGATGATGGACACGCTGGAGTTCGACCGTGCGGTGCGTGTGGCCCAGAGCTTCGCCGCGGAGCAGGGCGACACGCTGGTGATCGTGACGGCCGACCATGAATGCTCGGGTGCGGCGCTCATCGGCGGCTCGGTGGTCAGCGATGCCAAGCTGGTGGAGCTCGCCGGCAAGAAGGGCGTGGCCAACCTGCGCAACCAGGTGGTGGGCGTCTACGAGAAGGCCGGTTTCCCGCGCTACCGTCTGGCCGCGGACGGCTACCCCGAGACCACCGACATCGACTACCGTCTGCTGGTGGGCTATGGCGCCAACGCGGATCGCTACGAGGACTGGCGCACCAAGAAGACCCCGCAGCGCGACAGCCAGCAGCCCTTCGCCAAGGAGATGCCGCTGAAGTGGTATCCGGCCAATGCCATGGAGCGCGACGACGCGCAGGGCGACTTCCTGGTCACCGGTCAGGTGCCGGGCGAGCAGGCCGTGCACACGGCCACCGATGTGCCGTTGTCGGCCTTCGGCCCGGGCGCGCTGGCCTTCACCGGCGTGATCGACAACACCGACGTGTTCTTCAAGCTGGCGCAGGCGGCGACCCGGGGCGTGGTCGCGCCGGCCGACGCCAGCGGCGCTAAGGCGCCGGTACGCAAGCCGCGCGCGCAACGCTGACCTCCGTCACTCCCGGGGTTAGGCGACATACTCGCCGTCTCGAGTTGGAGACATACCCCCATGAGCAAAACCTGGTTCCCCCTGGCCGGCCTGGTGCTGGCCTGTGCCGCCGTCCTGCCTGCCCAGGCGCAGAGCGCCGATGCCCTGAAGACGGCGGTGGCGGCCGAGCACCGCGGCGTCGGCAACGTCGCCCGCGACCGCTGGCGTCATCCGGCCGAGACTCTGGCCTTCTTCGGCGTGAAACCTACCGACACCGTCGTCGAGCTGGCCCCGGGCCCCGGCGGCTGGTACACGGAGATCCTGGCGCCCTATCTGCGTGACAAGGGCCAGCTGATCGCCGCCGCCGATGACCCGGCCTCGCCCTCGGCGTATGCACAGCGCAGCGCGGCTCGCTTCAAGGCCAAGCTCGGTGCGCTGTCCGTGTACGACAAGGTGCAGGTCACGCCCTTCGATCCGCCGCGCGGCAAGCTGGAGATCGCGCCGGCCGGCAGCGCCGACGTGGTGCTGACCTTCCGCAACGTGCACAACTGGATGAACTCCGGCAGTGCGCAGGCGGTCTTTGACGCAGCCTTCAAGGCGCTCAAGCCCGGCGGCACGCTGGGCGTGGTCGAGCACCGCCTGCCGGCGGCGCGTACGGAGGATGCCAAGGGCTCGAACGGCTACGTGCACGAAACCACGGTCATCCGCTTCGCCGAGGCGGCCGGCTTCAAGCTGGCCGCGCGCAGCGAGATCAATGCCAACGCGATGGACACGGCCGACCACGAGGGTGGTGTGTGGGCGCTGCCGCCGACCTACGCCAACAAGGACAAGGACCGGGCCCGCTACACCGCCATCGGCGAGAGCGATCGCATGACGCTGAAGTTCGTCAAGCCGCAGTGAGCGAGCGGCCGGTCCATGCCGTGATCGGCTGGGGCCGCCTGGCCCGGGCGCTGGTGCCCGCGCTGCGTGCGCTGGGCGACACCGTCTGGGTGGGCAGCCGCCAGCCCGAAGGCGAGCGCCTGCCCGCGGCCGAGGCGGCCGCGCGCGCGGACTGGGTCTGGCTGACCGTGCCCGACGACCACATCGCCGGCGTTGCCGCAGCGCTGCCCTGGCGCGCCGGGCAGTTGGCCCTGCACTGCAGCGGCGCCACCTCGCTGCAGGCGCTGGCAGCGGCGCCGGCCGCCGCGGGCTTTCACCCGCTGCGCCTGCTGGCGACCGACACGTCGGCCGACTGGCGCGGCTACCGGGTCGGCATCGAGGCCGCGCCGGCCGATGCCGCCGCCCTGACGGCGCTGGCGGAGCGGCTGGGGCTGGAGCCCTTGACGCTGCCCTGGCCGATGAGCAGCGGCCAGCGCGCGGCCTATCACGCCGCCGCCAATCTGGCCGCCAGCGGCGTGCTGGCGGTGCTGGCCGAGGCGAGCGCGTTGTGGGCCGATGCCGGCCTGTCACCCGACGCGGGCCTGGGCGCGCTGCTGCCCCTGACGCGGGGCGCGCTGGCGACGGCCGAGGCCCGCGGGCTGCCCGGCGCGGTGTCCGGCCCCGTGGCCCGCGGCGATCTGGCCGTGCTGAAGCGCCATCTCGAGGCCGCAGCGCAGCTGCCACAGGGCAGTGCGCTCATGCGAGCGCTTGCTTACAAACAGATGGAGCTGGCTGTGCAGGCCGGCCGCGTCGGCGAGGGGCCGCGCGACGCCTTGCTGGCGTTGCTGCGCCAGACCTGAGGGGGGAGGGCGCCTCGGACGCGGTCTGTGTGACAAAGGCCGCGCTCGCGCCAAAGGCATCGGGTGGTTGGGCGTTTTCCCCTCCTAAACTGCCGCCGCTCGGCACCACGGGGTGGCGAGTTGCTACGGGAGATTCCGCCATGTCCGATGCGTCCATCCAGACCGTGATCAAGGCCGAGGCCGCCCACGTGCTGCATAGCGTCGTCGAGGAGTTGCCTGACGCCCGTGAGCGTCTGGCCTATGTGCGCGGCATGACCGAGCAGGCCGCCACCAAGGTGCTGAACCTGATCGACACCGCCCAGGTGGACGCCGAGGCCGTGCGCAAGAAGGGCATGGAGCTCTCCGACGCGCTGGGCCGGCTGGCCATGGCGTCCGACCTCAGCATCGAGCGGGCGCGCGCCATGATGAAGCTGTGCGCGACCTATGCGGCCGATGCCGCCAGCTTCGCGTCGCGCGAGCGCTCGCTGCACACCGAGATCATGATGTCGCAGGACTTCCAGGATCTCTCGGGCCAGGTCATCAACAAGGTCAGCAAGATGCTGGAGCGTGCGGAACCGCCGCTGCGCGATCTGCTGGACGCGATGCCGGCACCGGCCGATGCGCCTGCGCCGTCTGCCGATGAGCTCACCGGCGTGCAGACGCCCGACAAGGCGCTGAAGCAGGACGACGTCGACGACCTGCTGGCCTCGCTGGGCTTCTGACCCCGCGGCTCAGTTCCAGCCGGCCGGATCGAGCCGGTAGTAGCGCTGCAGCTCGCCGTACAGCTCGGGATGCTGCTGCGCCAGCTCGTGCGGCCGCTCGAAGAACAGCTCGCTGACCACCGCGAAGAACTCGGCCGGCTCGCTCGCGCCGTAGGGGTCGATCAGCGTGGTCTCGCCCTGTGACAGCCGCCAGCGCAGGCGTTCGAACTCGCGGCTCATCACGGTGGACCAGCGCCGGTAGTCCTCGGTCGTGGCCAGCGCCGGTGCGCCGTTGGCGGGGCCGCCCGCCTGGTCCAGCTGATGGGCAAATTCGTGGATCACGACGTTGTGGCCGTCGCCTGGTGTGGCCGCACCGCGCCTGACCTCGTCCCAGGCGAGCAGCACCTGACCCTGGCTCCAGCTCTCACCCAGCAGCACCCGGCGCTGCTCGCTCTGCAGGCCGCCTGGCGTGGGCATGCTGCGCTCGACGACGAAGGCACCGGGGTAGAGCAGGATCTGGCGCAGCTCCGGGTAGACGCCGCGTGCGGCGCCGAGCAGGGGCAGGCAGGCCAGCGCGGCGATGGTCACCCGCATTTCGTCGGTCACCCGCAGGCCGCGGCAGCCGATGATGGGCTTCTCCGCGAGAAACACCTGCATCAGGCCCTTGAGCCGCAGCTGCTGACGGGCCGGCAGCCGGGCCACCAGCGGAACACGCAGCCGCAGGATGCGCCGCCACGGCGCCGGGAAGGGCTGGGCCGCCAGACGTTCGCGCCGGCGCGCCAGGCGCCAGGGCCGGCTGGCGATCCAGCCGGCGGCGGCCAGGGTCGCCACGAAGGCGGTGAGCAGGGGGAGCAGGTCGTTCATCGTGTCAACGGCAGAGTCCAGCCCAACTGGGCCTGTCCTGCAGGAATGCAAGAGCCTTGTTACCCTGAGGCCCATGCACGACCGTCCGCTGAAGTCCTGGCAGGTGCTGGCCGGCGGGATCTGCGCACTCGTGCTGACCCTGGGCCTGGCGCGCTTTGCCTACACCCCGCTGCTGCCGCTGATGCACGCCCAGGCCGGCCTGGGCGTCGCCGACGGAGGGCTGCTCGCCGCGATCAACTATGCCGGCTACATGAGCGGCGCCTTTCTGGCCGCCTGGATCGAGCACCCGCGCTGGCGCCAGCGCCTCTATGTCTGGGCGCTGCCGCTGTCGCTGCTCATCACCGCGCTGATGGGGGCCGGCGACTCGTTTGCGCTGTGGGCGGCGTCGCGCTTCTTCGGCGGCCTGTGCGGCGCGGCGGGCATGCTGCTGGGCTCGGGCCTGGTGCTGGGCTGGCTGATGCGTGCCGGTCATCGCCCCGAACTGGGCCTGTACTTCATCGGCCTGGGTCTGGGGATCGTGGTGTCGGCGCTGGGGGCGATGGGCATGAGCGCCGGCGGCCTGGGCTGGGCCGGGCAATGGGTCGGCTTTGCGTTGATCGGCCTGCTCTTCCTGCTGCCGGCCTGGTGGTGGCGTCCGCCCGTGCCGCCGCCAGCGCCGCCGGTTTCCGCGGCGGCCGGCCCGGGCCGGCGCTGGCTGGCGCTGATGCTGGCGGCCTACTTCTGTGCGGGCTGGGGCTTCGTCATCAATGCCACCTTCACCGTGGCCATCGTGGAGCGCCAGCCCCTGCTGGCCGGGCAGGGGCCGTGGGCCTGGCTGCTGGTGGGCCTGGCCGCCACGCCGGCCGTCTTCCTGTGGGATCGCGTGGCGCGTCGTTGCGGCGACCTGGGGGCGCTGCTGATCGCGTTCGCGCTGCAGACGGTGGGGGTGCTCCTGCCGGCGCTGTCTGGCGGGTTGCTGGCGGCGCTGGCCGGTGCGCTGCTGTATGGCGCGACCTTCATCGGCATCGTCAGCCTCACGCTGGCCAGCGTCGGGCGGCGCTCGCCGGGCAATCCGGGCAAGGCCATGGCCAGGCTGACGCTGAGCTATGGGGCGGCCCAGGTCAGTGCGCCGGTGCTGGCCGGACGCATGGTCGAGGCCAGCGGGAGCTTCGATGCCGCGCTATGGCTGACCGGGGGCGTGCTGCTGCTGGGCATGACCGCGCTGGCGGCCGCCCGGCGTGTCGAGCGCGCCCGGAGCTGAGCGCAGGCTGGCGGGCCGGTAACGCGATGTGAAGCCGGGCATCCGCCGGATCGTCCTGAGGGTTGAACGGCCATGGCCGCATGGTGCGGCAGGAGAATCCTCATGAAGCGAATCCCCCAGATCGGGCTGGCCGTGTTGACCGTGGCTGGCGCCGCGGCGTTGACGGGCTGCGTGGTCGTCCCGGCCCATCATCGTGGTGGCGAGGTGGCCTATGTGCCGGCGCCGGTCGTGGTGGTCGACACGCCGCCGCCGGCGCCCTATGTCGAGGTCGTGCCCACGATGCCCTACGCCGGCGGCATCTGGATCGGCGGCTATTGGGGCTGGTCGGGCGGTCGCCATCAGTGGGTGCCCGGCCACTGGGATCACGGCCGGCCCGGCTACCGCTGGGAGCCCCACCGCTGGGAGCGCGCCGACGGGCATTGGCATCTGCGCGGCGGGGCGTGGGTACGGCTCTGAACTGGCGGGCCTATCGGCCCGACCCGGTGCAGCCGGGCGGCGATGGGCCTCAGGCGTCGCCGCTGGCCGCCGAACGGCGCCCGCTGCGGCGCTCCTTGTCGGCCAGCCGTTCGGCCTCGCGAGCTGCGGCCTTGCGTGATTCCTCCTCGGCCGCAGCGCGGTGCCATTCGGTGATCTCCGCCGGCGTTTCCAGCGTGATCCGGCCGAGCAGGCCCTGACGATAGTCCGCCAGCAGCGCCTCGGCGGCCTTGTGCATCTGCACGGCGCCGCCCCGGATCTTGGCGCCGCGCTTCACGCCTATGGCTTCCAGCACGGCTTCGTCCGCCCCCAGTTCAGCAAAGCCGAAGCGTTCGCGCAGCCGATCCGGGTAATGGCGCTTCAGCACGGCAATCAGTTCCAGCGCCACCTCTTCCTCGTCGAAGGCGTTGCGGCCGATCGCGCCGCTGGCGGCCAGGTGGTAGCCGCTCTGCTCCACCGAGATGCGCGGCCACAGCATGCCGGGCGTGTCGAACAGGTAGAAGCCGTCCTCCAGCACGATCCGTTGCTCATTCTTGGTGATGCCGGGCTCGTCACCGGTCTTGGCGGCCTTGCGCCCGACCAGCGTGTTGATCAGCGTGCTCTTGCCGACATTGGGAATGCCGCAGATCAGCACGCGCATCGGCTTGGCCATGTCGCCGCGGTTGGGCGCCAGCTCTCGACAGGCCTTGACCAGCAGGCGCGCCGGTGCCTTCTCGCCGGCATCCAGCGCGATGGCGCGGGTGTGGGGCTGGGCGTTGTAGTGGGCCAGCCAGTCGGCCGTGCGTGCCGGATCCGCCAGATCCTGCTTGTTCAGCACCTTGAGTGCCGGGCGGCCGGTGGTCAGTGCGGCCAGCAGCGGGTTGGCGCTGGAGCCCGGCAGGCGGGCGTCCAGCAGTTCGATGACGACGTCCAGCCCGGCCTTGACGCGATCCTTGATCGCTTGGCGGGTGGCGTTCATGTGGCCGGGAAACCAGTTGATGGGCATGCGTGGGGGCGTTGTTTCGGAAAGCTGACGGGCCTATTGTCGATTTACATCCGGTTGCGGACCATCGCGGTTCGGGCTTCAAGATCTCCCCTGTGGGCTGAGGTGAACATGAGATTTGAAGGTGTGCTGAGTGCCTGGCATCCGGATGCAGGCTACGGCGCCATTCGACCCCTGCAGGGTGGCGAAGAGGTGTTCGTGAACCTGGCGGCCTTCCCGACAGACGGCGATGGTCCGCGGCTGGATGAGCGGCTGAGCTTTGAAATTGTGTCAGGTCGTGACGGACGCAAGCAGGCCGTCCGGGTCAGTCGCGTCCGGCTCGGCAGTGCCGCGGCTGCTTGGCATTCGGGTGCGGCCCGGCCTTCATCCGCCGGGCAGGCGCGCCGGGCGGCTCAAAGAAAACGGCGCCTGACCTGGGGGGCCGGCGCCGTCATTGTTCTGGTTCTGGTGGCCTGCGGGCTGCACTGGGCGCAGGGCGCTCACCGGAGTGCCGGGGTGGCGGCAGAGGCGGGGCGCTAGCGGCGGCCCGATCGCCGGGGCTTGTGCTCGGTTCTGCTCATGCCCACTCCCTGCAGGTCGTGGGCCTTCAACCCGCGTCGCACAGTGCGCAGGCACTGTGCTCGGTCGGGCTCATGCCCGCTCCCTGCAGGTCGCAGGCCTTCGTTGGGCGTCGGACAAGCCGCAGGGCTTGTCCTCGGTCCCAACTCAGTCCTCGTTCTTGAAGACGAGCTTGACTTCGTGGGTGCCCTTTTCGCCGGGCTCGAACTTCCACTCCATCAGCGCGCTCTTCACGGCACGGTCGAACACCCGCTTGGGCTCGGCCTCCAGGATTTCGACATCGCTGACGTGGCCGTCGGCTTCGATGGTCAGCTTGGCCTTGACCGAGCCGGTGGAGATGCCCTTCTGGGCGGCTTCACGCGGGAAATCGGGCGGCACCTTCTTCACGACCTTGGGCGAGGCAACGGCGGCGAACGCCAGCAGCAGGCCGGCCGAAGCAGTGGCGAGAGCGCGCAGGAGAGAGCGGGTGGTGAGCATGACGATCCTTGCTGACGGTGTGGATGTGTTCAGGCGGCGCGGAAGAAGCCCACGGCTTCGATCAGTCGCGTGGAGCTGCTGCGCAGCGCGTCGGCCGAGCGACTGAGCTCGTCGACCAGGCTGGTGTTCTGCTGCGTGGCCTTGTCCAGCTCGTTCATCGCGCCGTTGACGACACCGACGCCCGTGGCCTGCTCCTGGGCCGAGTGCGAGATCTCTTCGATCAGCTGACCCATGTTGTTGACCTCGTCGACCACGCTGCGGATCGTGATGCCGGCGTTGTTGACCAGGCTGGTGCCGTTCTCGACCTTGACCGTCGACTCCTGGATCAGCACCTTGATCTCCTTGGCCGCTTCCGCCGAGCGGGAGGCCAGGGCGCGCACCTCGGAGGCGACGACCGCGAAGCCGCGACCGTGTTCGCCGGCGCGGGCGGCTTCCACCGCGGCGTTCAGCGCCAGGATGTTGGTCTGGAAGGCGATGCCATCGATGACGCCGATGATGTCGCCGATCTTCTTGGAGCTGGCGCTGATCTCTTCCATCGTCTCGACGACCTTGGAGACCACGGTGCCGCCGTTGCTGGCGGCCTGACGGGCGGTGACGGCAATGCCGGCAGCGCGGCGGGTCAGGTCGCTGGCGCCCTTGAGCGTGGAGGCGATCTGCTCGACCGAGGCGGCCGTGTTCTGCAGGCTGGCCGCGGAGCGCGTCGTGCGTTCGGCCAGGTTGTTGTTGCTGTCGGCGATGGAGCCCGAGTTGGTGGCCACCTCGCTGGCGGCGGCGGACACGTCGCGCACCACACCGGTCAGCGCGGACTGCATCTCCTGCATGGCGCGCAGCATCTGGCTGAGCTCGTCACGGCCTTCGACGGTGATCTGCTGGGTCAGGTCGCCCGCGCTGATCGCCTCGGCGGCGGCCTGGGCACGACGGGCCGGGCCGACGATGGAGCGCGAGATCACGATGCCGCCGCCGATGCCGATGGCCACGGCGAGTGCCACCAGCACGGTGGTCAGCATCACCGAGGAGCGGGCCAGCTGGCCGCCGTTGACGGCGAGGTCGTGGGCGCTCTCGAACTGCATGTCGACCAGCGTCTTCAGGCCTTCCTGCAGCGCCTGCTGCGCGGGGCGCAGGTCGGTGATCAGGCTTTCGCGAGCCTCATCGGGGCTGCCGTCCTGCTGGATCTTCTGGAACTTCTCCAGCGCGGCCAGGAACTTGGTCTTGCGTTCGCGCACCTGGGCAGCGACTTCCTTTTCCTTGCCGTCGACTGCCGCGCTTTCCAGGCTGCTGAGCTGCTTCTCGGTCTCTTCGAGCGCGCTGGCGATGGCCGCCTTCTGCTTCTTGATCGCGCCGGCGGTGTCCAGCAGCAGCAGGTCGCGCACGGCGCGGGCGATCACGTTGATCTGGCTTTCGAGCGCGTTGGCCGAGGCGATCTTCACGAGGCTGGAATTGGCTGTCCTATCCAGGTCCTTGGCCAGGCGGTTGGCATTGCTCGCGCCGTAGAAGCCGATGGCGATCAGCAGCACGATCAGCAGGCCAAAGCTCACCGTCAGGCGTTGACCGATGCGCAATTGGGTCAGGAAGTTCATTCGATTCAGGTCCTTGTCCGGGGGGGTGCACGGGGAGGTCGTTGCGCCCGCTGGGCTTGTGGCCAGCGAGTGGAACGCGAATCGCCGCGGTGGACTTCGGTTGCTGCGATTCGGCAGGACGCAGTGTGAGGCCTGAATCTATCGAATCAGCCGCAGCGCCTAAAAACCGGCGTGAAGTGCGTCACGTCAGCTTTCAGCAGGCTTAATTTGCGAGAAATGCGCAACAGCTGGCACCACTCGGAAACAGCTGTCACAGGGGCGAAACATCAGGGTTGACCCTGGTTTCGCACCGTATCTGGGCGGGGCATCGGTGGCTAGCGCCGACCGAAGATCGCGGTGCCGACGCGAACCAGCGTCGAGCCTTCGGCAATGGCCGCCTCAAGGTCCGCACTCATGCCCATGGACAGGATGTCGAGGGACAGGTCTTGTGTCGCATTGAGCTCGGCCAGCAGGCGGGCCAGCGCCCGATGCGGCAGGCGCTGGGTGGCCGGGTCCGCGGCGGGTTCGGGAATGGCCATCAGTCCGCGCAGCCGCAGCCGCGGCAGTGCGGCAACCGCGCGGGCGAGGTCGGGCAGATCGGCCGGCAGACAACCGCTCTTGCTGGCCTCGCCGCTGATGTTCACCTGCAGGCACACCTGGAGCGGGGGCAGCTCGGCCGGGCGCTGCTCGGACAGCCGCTGGGCGATCTTGAGCCGGTCGACGCTGTGCACCCAGTCGAACTGGGCGGCGACGGGGCGGGTCTTGTTCGATTGCAGCGGCCCGATCAGGTGCCATTCGATCTGCTGGCGCAGGTCGGCCAGCTCGGCGATCTTGTCCAGGCCTTCCTGCACATAGTTCTCGCCGAAGGCCCGCGCGCCGGCGGCGAAGGCTTCACGCACGGCGGTGGCAGGGAAGGTCTTGCTCACCACCAGCAGCCGGACGGACCCGGGCGCGCGCCCGGCCGTGACACAGGCCTCGGCAATGCGATGTTGGGTGGCAATAAGAGAGTCGGAGATCGCCATAATCAGCTGAGCACTTTCAGGCACACCATGGACATCACTCAGCTGCTCGCATTCTCGGTCAAGAACAAGGCGTCCGACCTGCATCTCTCGGCCGGCCTGCCGCCGATGATTCGCGTGCATGGCGACGTGCGTCGCATCAATGTCGAGGCCCTGGACCACCGTGCGGTGCACGACATGGTCTACGACATCATGAATGACACCCAGCGCAAGGTGTACGAGGAGACGCTGGAGGTCGACTTCTCGTTCGAGATCCAGGGCCTGGCGCGCTTCCGGGTGAACGCTTTCAACCAGAACCGCGGCGCGGGTGCGGTGTTTCGGACGATTCCGAGCAAGATCCTGACGCTGGAGCAGCTCAACGCGCCCAAGGTGTTTGCCGACCTGGCGCTGAAGCCGCGCGGCCTGGTGCTGGTGACCGGCCCCACCGGCTCGGGCAAGAGCACGACGCTGGCCGGCATGGTCAATCACCTCAACGAGAACGAGTACGGCCACATCCTGACCATCGAGGACCCGATCGAATTCGTTCACGAGTCCAAGAAGAGCCTGATCAACCAGCGCGAGGTCGGCCCGCACACGCACAGCTTCAGCAACGCGCTGCGCTCCGCGCTGCGTGAAGACCCGGACGCCGTGCTGGTGGGCGAAATGCGGGATCTGGAAACCATACGCCTGGCGCTGACCGCGGCCGAGACCGGCCACCTGGTGTTCGGCACGCTGCACACCTCGTCGGCCGCCAAGACGGTGGACCGTATCGTGGACGTGTTCCCGGCGGCCGAGAAGGAGATGGTGCGGGCGATGGTGTCGGAGTCGCTGGTGGCCGTGATCTCGCAGAGCCTGTGCAAGCTCAAGGACGGCAGCGGCCGCGTGGCCGCGCACGAGATCATGCTGGGCACCTCGGCCATCCGCAACCTGATCCGCGAGAACAAGGTGGCGCAGATGTACTCGGCCATCCAGACCGGCAACAGCCAGGGCATGCAGACGCTGGACCAGAACCTGACCGACCTGGTCCGCCGCAACATCATCTCGGCGGCCGAAGCGCGCTCCAAGGCGAAGTTCCCGGAGAACTTCCCGGGCTAGAACTGTTGACCCCCGGTTCGGCGGGTACGCCGAACCACCCCCCGAGGGGGTGCAATCCAATGCGCGCGATGGCGCCCATCGGATTGCAACGCGGGCCGGCTTGGGATCGGCCCGGCGCTCGGCCCGAATACCCCCTTGCATCGGATCAATCATGGAACGCGACCAGGCCTCGAAATTCATCAACGACCTGCTGCGGCTGATGCTGTCGCGCAAGGGCTCCGACCTGTTCCTGACGGCCGACTTCCCGCCCGCCATCAAGGTGGACGGCAAGGTCACGAAGGTGTCACCACAGCCGCTGACCGGGCAGCACACGCTGCAGCTGGCGCGGGCCATCATGAACGACAAGCAGGCCGCCGAGTTCGAGCGCACCAAGGAATGCAACTTTGCGATCTCGCCGCACGGGGTCGGGCGCTTCCGGGTGAATGCCTTCCTGCAGCAGGGCAGTGTCGGCCTGGTGCTCAGAACCATTCCGTCCACGCTGCCCACCATTGCCAGCCTGGACCTGCCGGTGGTGCTGCGCGAGGTGGTGCAGGCCAAGCGCGGCCTGGTCATCGTCGTGGGGGCCACGGGCTCGGGCAAGAGCACGACGCTGGCCGCGATGATCGACGAACGCAACGAGACCACGCATGGCCACATCGTGACCATCGAGGATCCGATCGAGTTCGTGCATCCGCACAAGAACTGCATCGTCACCCAGCGCGAACTGGGCCTGGACACCGACAGCTGGGAGGCCGCGCTGAAGAACTCGCTGCGCCAGGCACCCGACGTGATCCTGATGGGTGAGCTGCGCGACCGCGAGACCATGGAGCATGCCGTGGCCTTCGCCGAGACCGGCCACCTCTGCATGGCCACGCTGCACGCCAATAGCGCCAACCAGGCGCTGGACCGCATCATCAACTTCTTCCCGGAAGACCGGCGCGCCCAGCTGCTGATGGACCTGTCGCTGAACCTGCGCGCGCTGGTCAGCCAGCGGCTGCTGCCGCGCCGCGAGGGCAAGGGCCGCGTGGCCGCCGTCGAGATCATGCTGAACACGCCGCTGGTGTCCGACCTGATCTTCAAGGGCGAGGTCAGCGAGATCAAGGAGCTGATGAAGCGCTCGCGCGAACAGGGCATGCAGACCTTCGACCAGGCGCTGTTCGATCTCTACGAGCTGGGCAAGGTCAGCTACGAGGATGCGCTGCGCAACGCCGACTCGGTCAACGACCTGCGGCTGCAGATCAAGCTCAACAGCGAGCGCGCGCGCAGTGGCGACCTGTCCTCGGGCACCGAGCATCTGACGATCGTTTGAACACCCCGTACCGGTTTCGCCGTGCCTCGCCCGGCGGGCTCGTCCTTCGGCCGGCACAAGGAGTCCTCAGGACTCCCTGTGTCCGGCCTCAGCCCCCTCAAGGGGCACCGTCTGCATAGAAATTCAGGAACATCACCCCATGAGCAACCGCACCTACGAACCGATTCCCTCCCGCCGCGTGGCCTTCCTGGGCCTGGGGGTCATGGGTCACCCGATGGCCGGGCACCTGGCCCGTGCCGGGCATCAGGTCACCGTCTACAACCGCACCGTGGCCAAGGCCGAGGCCTGGGTGAAGGACCACGGCGGCGCCTTTGCCGCCACGCCGGCCGAAGCGGTGCGCGACGCCGAGTTCGTGTTCTGCTGTGTCGGCAATGACGATGATCTGCGTTCGGTGGTGCTGGGCGAGTCGGGCGCCCTGGCCGGCATGGCCCCGGGGGCCGTGTTCGTCGACCACACGACGGCCTCGGCCGAGGTTGCGCGCGAGCTCCACGCCGAGGCCCGTCGGCTGGGTCTGCAGTTCGTCGATGCGCCGGTGTCCGGCGGTCAGGCGGGTGCCGTCAACGGTGCGCTGACCGTCATGTGCGGCGGCGATGCCGCGCCTTTCGAGGCGATGCAGCCGGTGGCGATGGCCTTCGCCCGCGCCGTCACGCTGCTGGGCGGCCCAGGCGCCGGTCAGCTGGCCAAGATGGTCAACCAGATCTGCATTGCCGGCATCGTGCAGGGCCTGTCGGAGGCCGTGCGTTTCGGTCAGCGTGCGGGCCTGGACATGAAGGCGGTGCTTGACGTCATCGGCAAGGGGGCGGCCCAGAGTTGGCAGATGGACAACCGCGGCAAGACCATGGTCGACGACAAGTTCGACTTCGGCTTCGCGGTGGACTGGATGCGCAAGGACCTGGGACTGGTGCTGGACGAGGCCCGTCGCAACGGCGCCCGCCTGCCGCTGACGGCGCTGGTGGACCAGTTCTATGCGGACGTTCAGGCCCAGGGCGGCAACCGCTGGGACACCTCGTCGCTGATCAAGCGCCTGTGAGCGCCACGCGCCGCCCGGATGGCGGCGCGATCAGCCGAGGCTGACGCCCCGCTGCTCAGTGCGGCGCCGTGTCTGCCGGCTTGGCCTTGGGCGTGATGCGAGCCAGCTCTTCCTCGCTGATGATCTCGAAGGCGCGCACGACCTTGGCGACACCGCCGATCTGGCGCGCGATCTCGGTGGCGCGGTTCGCCTCGCGTTCGGTGACCCGACCCATCAGGTAGACCGTGCCGCGTTCGACCACCACGTAGAAGGCGTTGCTGATCAGGTCGCGGGCGTCGATCAGCTTGGCCTTGACCTTGCCGGCGATGGCGACGTCGTTGGAGCGGCTGGTCAGCGAGCTGGCGCCCATCACGGCGGTCTCGTTCAGCACCTTCTGCACGTTCTCGACGCCAGAGGCGAGACGTTCCAGGCTGGCGCGGTCGGCCTCGCTGGACACTTCACCGGTCAGCAGCACCACCCGGTTGTAGCTGTTCACGTTCACATGCGCGCGCTCGCCCAGCTGATCGCGGATGCGGGCACCGGCCTTGATCTCGATGCCCTCATCCTCCAGCTGGGTACCGGAGGTGCGGCGGTCGGTGGCCACCGTGACCGTGCCGACCATGGCGCCGCCCACGATCAGCGGCACGCAGCCGGTGCCGAGCAGGCTGGCAAGAAGGGCGGCGAGCAGGGTGCGGTTCAAAGGCTTCATCGGGGTTCCGGAAAGAGGGGTCATTCGTCGCTGCCGAGCAGCTGGACGTCGATGGCATCGGCCAGCGCGTGCAGCAGCACCCGCTGGGTTTCGATAACGCGCGGCTCGCGGGTGTGGCTGACACGGATCTGGATGTCGGTGTCCTGCAGCAGGCCTCGCCATTCATCGCTGGTGCCGCCGGTCAGCGCCACGACGCTCATTTCCTGGGAATGGGCCACGGCGAGCGGGCCCTGCCAGGCGTCACGCTGCTCGCGCAGCGGCTCGATCATCACCAGCACGTCCCCCGGGTGGCCATGGGCCTGCAGCAGGCGCTCCAGATCCAGGCCGGCCGCGTCGCGGGCCTGGGCCGCCAGGCTCCAGGCGGCCAGACCGGGGCGGTCCTGCTCGAAGCGGCCGGCGAGGCGCGCGGCCAGGTAGTCGGCGTCCAGCGCCGCCAGGCCTTGAGCGGCACACAGGATGCGGTTGCCGCCGGTGATCGCGTCCGCGATCATCTGTGTGGCCATGGCAAGGGGGCGGGCGAGCTGCTCGGCCGCCTGGTACAGCAGGTCGGCGCTCTCGAAGAACTGCTGCTGGATGCGTTGTTCAATCATGCGGCGCGAATCATAGTCACTGCGTCGCAGCACCCGGTATCAACCCGCATCAAAAGCGGCCTTCAGCCAGGCGAGGCGCTCGCCGTCCTGGGCGATCACGTCGAAGCGGCAGGGCGGCGGCGTGGCCAAGCGCTGCAGATAGTGCTGGGCCGCGTAGATCAGCCGGGCCTGCTTGCGTGGGCCCACGCTGGCGGCAGCGCCGCCTGCCGAAGCGTCGGCGCGGGCGCGCACCTCTACGAACACGAGGGTGCCGTCGCGCTCTCGCAGGATGAGGTCCACCTCGCCGGCCGGCCGGCCCGGTCCGCCGGCCACTCGATAATTGCGCTCCAGCAGGCGCAGGCCGGCCTTGAGCAGCAGGGCCAGCGCCGCGTCCTCTGCCGCGCGGCCCCGCGCCGCGGTGTCAGGCCTTGACCTTGATCGGGATCCCGAGTTGAACATCGACGCCTCCCTGCTGACCCAGGCCGCTGCTGCGGCTGCGGGTCAGCAGCAGTATCCGGCTGCCACGCTGTATCTGGTCGCCACGCCCATAGGCAATCTGGCGGACCTGTCGCTGCGCGCCATCCACGCGCTGGGCCTGGTGGATGCGCTGGCCTGCGAGGACACCCGCCAGGGCGGCGGGCTGCTGCGGCATCTGGGCCTGCACAAGCCGCTGCTGGCCCTGCATCAGCACAACGAGCGCGAGGCCAGCGCGGCCGTGATCGCGCGGCTGGCAGCCGGTGAACGGGTGGCCTATGCCTCCGACGCGGGCACGCCGGCCATCTCCGACCCGGGCGCCGCGCTGGTGCAGGCCGTGGTGGCGGCCGGCTACCGGGTGCTGCCGCTGCCCGGCCCCAGTGCAGCCGCGACCGCGCTGTGCGTGGCGGGCGACACGCTGGCGCAGGGGTTCGCCTTTGTGGGCTTCCTGCCGACCAAGGCCGGGGAGCGGCGCAGCGCCCTGCAGGCGGCGTTGGCGGTTGAACGACAAAGCCAGATCCTGTTCGAGGCGCCACACCGCATGACCGAACTGGCGTCTCTGCTCGCCGAGCTGGCGCCCGGGCGGGTGGTGACGGTGTGCCGCGAACTCACCAAGCAGTTCGAAACGGTGCATACCGCCTCAGCCGCCACGCTGCCGGATTGGTTGGCTGCCGACGCGCAAAGACTGCGCGGCGAGTTCGTGCTGGTGCTGCATGCCCAGGCGCCGACCGAGTCGGCGGACGAACTGCCGCCCGAGGTCGCCCGCGTGCTGGCACCGCTGGTGGCCGAACTGCCGCTGAAACAGGCCGTGGCGCTGGCGGTGCAGATCACCGGCGCACCGCGCAACCAGCTCTACGACGCGGCGCTTGCGCTGAAGAACGCCGCGTCCTGAGGCTTGCGGTTTCAGCCGCCGTTGCCGGCCACGCGGGCGTTGTGCTTCTTGCGATGGATGTCGCGGCTGGCACCGTCCTGCATCGCGCTCAGCTTGGCGCGCTCGCGGGCCGTGACCTGGCCGTCCGCCTTGGCCTGGGTCTCGACCTTGTCGATGCGGGCCTGCTCCTTCTCCAGCCGCTGGGTCTCCTTGGGTGTCAGGGAGCCGCTGGCCGCGCCTTGCGCGATGCGGGCCTGCTGGCGGGCTTCGCGCTGATCGATGCGCGGCGTGTTGGTGCCGGGCGTGGGCGCCGGCGTCTGGGCAAAGGCCGAGGTGCCGGCCAGGGCGAGCAGGGCGATCAGGTAGCGGGTGTTCATGGCGGAGCCTCGCGGGTTGTGAAGAGGTGAGCTGTCAACGAAGCCCCGCGGTGGCCGGCTGACCGGCGCGCTGTAAGCGGGCGTAAATCCGCCCACAACCCTAGTGCCGTGTCTGGCGTCTGCCCGCTCCTAGAATTCCTCCATGATCGCCGTCGAACCCACCCTGGCCCGTCTGGCCACCGCCCGCTCGCAACTGCTGGAGCCCTTCGGCCTGACCGAGGCCACGCTGAGCCAGGCGCTGCGCGTCATCACCGAGCACCGGGTGGACGACGCCGACCTCTACTTCCAGACCACGCGCGCTGAAGGCTGGAGCCTGGAGGAGGGCATCGTCAAGAGCGGCTCCTTCAGCATCGACCAGGGCGTGGGCGTGCGCGCCGTGGCCGGCGAGAAGACCGCGTTCGCCTACTCGGACGACATCTCGGAAGCCGCGCTGCTGGACGCGGCGCGCACCGTGCGCACCATCGCGGCCGCAGGCCAGAGCCGCAAGGTCAAGGTGCCGGCCCAGGGGCGCGTGGCAGGCAGCCGCGAGCTCTACGGCATGGCCGACCCCATCGCAAGCCTGGACAGCACGGCCAAGGTGGCGCTGCTGGAGCGTATCGAGAAGCTGGCCCGCGCCAAGGACCCGCGCGTGGCCCAGGTGATGGCCGGCCTGGCGGCCGAGCATGAGGTGGTGCTGATCGCCCGCGCCGATGGCACGCTGGCGGCCGATGTGCGCCCGCTGGTGCGGCTGTCGCTGACCGTGATCGCCGAGAGCAAGGGCCGCCGCGAGGTGGGCTCGGGCGGCGGCGGTGGCCGCTTCGGCCTGGCCTACTTCACCGACGAGATGCTGGCCAGCTATGTGGAGCAGGCTGTTCAAGCGGCGCTGACCAACCTCGAAAGCCGGCCCGCACCCGCCGGCGAGATGACCGTCGTGGTCGGCCCGGGCTGGCCCGGCGTGCTGCTGCACGAGGCCGTGGGCCATGGCCTGGAGGGCGACTTCAACCGCAAGGGCTCCAGCGCCTTCGCCGGCCGCATGGGTCAGCGCGTGGCCGCCAAGGGCGTGACCGTGCTGGACGACGGCACGCTGCCGGACCGCCGCGGCTCGCTGAACGTGGATGACGAGGGCTGTGCGTCGCAGCGCAATGTGCTGATCGAGGACGGCATCCTCAAGGGCTATATCCAGGACGCGATGAATGCGCGCCTGATGAAGACCGCGCCCACCGGCAACGGCCGCCGCGAGAGCTACGCCCACCTGCCCATGCCGCGCATGACCAACACCTACATGCTGGGCGGCAAGGACGACCCTAAGGAAATCGTCGCGTCCATCAAGAAGGGCCTGTACGCCACCAACTTCGGCGGTGGCCAGGTCGACATCACGAGCGGCAAGTTCGTGTTCTCGGCCAGCGAGGCCTACTGGGTGGAGAACGGCAAGATCCAGTACCCGGTCAAGGGCGCGACCATCATCGGCAACGGCCCGGACGCCCTCACGCGCGTCAGCATGATCGGCAACGACATGCAGCTCGACACCGGCGTGGGCGTGTGCGGCAAGGAAGGCCAGAGCGTGCCGGTGGGCGTGGGCCAGCCGACGCTGCGCATCGACGGGCTGACGGTGGGCGGTACGGCCTGAACTGGTCAGGACTTTGGGTGCTCCCGTGCGTTACGAGCTCTGGCAGGACGAAGGCACGCTGAGCTTCTTTGCGAACGGCGACGATTCCATGCGGCGTCTACTGTCACCGGCAGCACGCCTGATCTGGACTTGCGATGCAGGTAGCTGGGCGGATGCCCAGGCGCTGAAACACCAGTACCTGGGCTGGGAGCCCTACAAGCCGCTCGATATGAGTGGCATGACCGGTTAGGCCACCACCCGCACGCTCAGCAGCGGCAGCCCCGCGATGCTGCCTTCCATCAGGTCGCCCGGCACCACAGGCCCGACGTTCTCCGGCGTGCCGCTGTAGATGAGGTCGCCGGGCATCAGCTCGAAGGCCTCGGACAGCTTGGCGATCTGCTCGGCCACGCTCCAGATCATCTGGTTCAGGTCGGCGTTCTGCCTGACCTGGCCGTTCACCTTCAGCGTGATCGCGCCCTGCTTGAAGTGGCCCACCTGCGCCACGCGGTGGATGGGGCCAATCGGCGCGGAGCGGTCGAAGCTCTTGCCGATTTCCCAGGGCTTCTTCTGGTCGCCCATGCCGCGCTGCAGGTCGCGGCGGGTCATGTCCAGGCCGACCGCATAGCCATAGACCAGGTCCAGCGCGCGCTCCACCGGCACGTTGCGGCCGCCCCGGTGCAGCGCCGCGACCAGTTCCAGCTCGTAGTGGTAGTTCTTGGTCAGCGGCGGGTAGGGGTGGTCGGTGGTCCGGCCCGGCGCGACGAACTGCACCGCGTCGCTGGGCTTCTGGAAGAAGAAGGGCGGTTCGCGCGTCGGGTCCGAGCCCATCTCGCGGGCGTGCGCCGCGTAGTTGCGGCCTATGCAGTAGATGCGGCGCACCGGGAAGACCTGGTCGCTGCCGGCGATCGGTACGCCGGGCTGGGGCAGCGTGAAGGGCGAGGGGGCGATGGCCGGCGGCGAGGTGCTAGCGCAGCCGGCTGCACCCAGCGCTGCCAGGCTGCTCATCGTGGCGCCCAGGGCTTGGCGTCTTTGCATGGGGGTCTCCTGTGAATGTTGTGCGTTGATTGGCCGCCAGCCTGCCGGCCCGGTCAAGCGGGCTTGCCCCTGCCGTCGCGTCGCGCGATGGCTGGTTTGTGCGGCGCCGAAGCCGGGTCTTGCCGGGCGTGCTAGATTCCGTCTCATGCATTTCGCACGCGCCTACTTTGCGTTCTTTTGGTTCTTCTGCTGCCCCCCGGCGCAGGAGAGGTGAACGCGTAGGCGCAAAACCCATCCCCTGAAACCGCCGGGCCCCAAAGCCCGGCGGTTTTTTTATGCCTGTGGAGAAAGCTGATGAATGCCAAGACCGTCGTCGCCCCCGAACCCGAGGCCCAGCGCTGGTACTCGCAGGACGACAAGACCAGCGCCACCGATGACGAGCGCATCCTCGACATCACGCCGCTGCCGCCGCCGGAGCACCTGATCCGCTTCTTCCCCATCCGCAACACGCCGATGGAACAGCTGATCAGCCAGACCCGCCAGCGCATCCGCCGGATCATGGCGGGCCAGGACGACCGGCTGCTGGTCATCATCGGCCCCTGCTCCATCCACGATCCCAACGCCGCGATCGAGTACGCCCGCCGGCTGAAGCTCCAGCGCGAGAAGTACGCCGACTCGCTGGAGATCGTGATGCGGGTCTATTTCGAAAAGCCGCGTACCACGGTGGGCTGGAAGGGTCTCATCAACGACCCGTATCTCGACGAGAGCTACCGCATCGACGAGGGCCTGCGCATCGCGCGCCAACTGCTGCTGGAGATCAACCGACTGGGCGTGCCGGCCGGCAGCGAGTTCCTGGATGTGATCTCGCCGCAGTACATCGGCGACCTGATCTCCTGGGGCGCGATCGGCGCGCGCACGACGGAGAGCCAGGTGCACCGCGAACTGGCCTCGGGCATCAGCGCGCCCATCGGCTTCAAGAACGGCACCGACGGCAACATCAAGATCGCGACCGACGCCATCCAGGCGGCGGAGCGCGGCCACCACTTCCTGTCGGTGCACAAGAACGGGCAGGTGGCCATTGTCGAGACCCGCGGCAATCCGGACTGCCATGTCATCCTGCGTGGCGGCAAGGCCCCCAACTACGACGCGGCCAGCGTCGCGGCAGCCTGTGCCGACCTGGCGTCGGCCAAGCTGCCGCAGCGCCTGATGGTGGACTGCTCGCATGCCAACAGCAGCAAGAAGCATGAGCGCCAGTTGGACGTCGCGCGCGACATCGCAGCCCAGATGGCGGGCGGCAGCCGCAGCGTCTTCGGGGTGATGGTGGAAAGCCACCTGCAGGCCGGCGCTCAGAAGTTCACGCCGGGCAAGGACGACCCGGCCGGGCTGGTCTACGGCCAGAGCATCACCGATGCCTGCCTGGGCTGGGATGACTCCCAGGAGGTGCTGGAGGTGCTGTCTCAGGCGGTGCTGGCGTGGCGCTGACACAATCCGGGGCATGAAGACCCAGATCACCGTCCTGTTCGAATCCGGCGATCCGGTCGAGCTCCAGCTCGACGGCGCCGAGGTGCTCAGCTCCGAAGCCGCCCGCCGCTGGCTGGACGAGCAGTATGTGCAGATGCAGTGCGAGCCGCTGCGCGGCTCCGGCAAGGTGCTGTTCGCCGACAAGCTGATCCAGGTGGCGGCCGGCGCCGGCCGGGCCGGGTTCGCGGACCCGGCCTGGGCGCTGGACTACGCGCGGGCCGCCGCCGGCGTGCTGTCCAAGGCGCTGATCAAGGTGGATGTCGGCCGCCAGGCCGTGTCCTACTGAGCGCATCCCGGGCTTCACCGCCCGCTCTTGAAATTTCCAGACGCGGCCGCACCTCGGCCGCGTTCGCTTTTCTGACTCACACACCGCCATGAGCAAGCAAACCCACGCCTTCCAGGCCGAAGTCAAGCAGATCCTGCACCTCGTCACGCACAGCCTGTACTCCAACAAGGAGATCTTCCTGCGCGAGCTGGTGTCCAACGCCAGCGACGCCTGCGACAAGCTGCGCTTCGAGGCGCTGGACAACGCCGCGTTGTACGAGGACGCGCCCAACCTCGAGGTGCGCATCAGCTTCGACGAGGCGGCCCGCACCGTCACCATCAGCGACAACGGCATCGGCATGAGCGCCGAGGAAGCGGCCGCGCACCTGGGCACCATTGCCAAGAGCGGCACGCGCGAATTCATGGCCAAGCTCGAAGGCGACCAGAAGAAGGACGCCCAGCTGATCGGCCAGTTCGGCGTGGGCTTCTACAGCGGCTTCATCGTGGCCGACCGCATCACGGTGGAAAGCCGCCGCGCCGGCCTGCCGGCCGACCAGGGCGTGCGCTGGAGCAGCGAGGGCACGGGCGAGTACGAGCTCGAAACCATCACCAAGCCCGGCCGCGGCACGGACGTGATCCTGCATCTGCGCGAAGGCGAGGAGGAGTTCCTCAAGACCTGGCGCCTGAAGTCCGTGGTCAGCCGCTATTCCGACCACATCTCCCTGCCCATCCTGATGAAGAAGGAAGAGTGGGACGCCGACGCTGCCCAGCAGGTGCTGAAGGACGAGTGGGAGCCGGTCAACAAGGCCTCGGCGCTGTGGACGCGCAGCAAGAGCGAGGTTACGCCCGAGCAGTACGAGGAGTTCTACAAGCAGATCTCCTACGACACCGAGGCGCCGCTGGCCTACACGCACAACCGCGTGGAGGGCCGCAGCGAGTACACGCAGCTGCTCTACATCCCCAAGAAGGCACCGTTCGACCTGTGGAACCGCGACAAGCGCGGCGGCGTGAAGCTGTACGTGAAGCGCGTCTTCATCATGGACGACGCCGAGGCCCTGATGCCGGTGTACCTGCGCTTCGTCAAGGGCGTGATCGACTCGGCCGACCTGCCGTTGAACGTCTCTCGAGAGCTGCTGCAGGAAAGCCGCGACGTGAAGGCCATTCGCGAGGGCTCCACCAAGCGCGTGCTGGGCATGCTGGAGAGCCTGGCCAACAGCGAGGACGCGGCCGAGCGTCAGAAGTACGCCGACTTCTGGGGCGACTTCGGCCAGGTGCTGAAGGAAGGCATTGGCGAAGACCACGCCAACCAGGAACGCCTGGCCAAGCTGTTCCGCTTCGCGTCCACGCATGCCGACGAAGGCGTGAGCCTGGCCGATTACGTCTCGCGCATGAAGGACGGCCAGGACGTCATCTACTACATCACCGCCGACTCGTTGGCCGCGGCCAAGCACAGCCCGCAGCTGGAGATTTTCCGCAAGAAGGGCATCGAGGTGCTGCTGCTGGTGGACCGCGTGGACGAGTGGATGCTCAGCCACCTCTACGAGTTCGACGGCAAGCAGCTGCAATCGGTGGCCAAGGGCTCGGTGGACCTGGGCAAGCTGCAGGACGACGAGGAAAAGAAGAAGGCCGAGGAAGCGGCCGAGCACCTCAAGCCGCTGCTGGACCAGCTCAAGACCGCGCTGGCCGAGCGTGCCAAGGACGTGCGCGTGACCACCCGCCTGGTCGACTCTCCCGCCTGCATCGTCGTGGAAGAGGGCGACATGAGTGGCCACCTGGCCCGCCTGCTCAAGCAGGCCGGCCAGAGCGCACCGGCCTCCAGGCCCACGTTGGAAATCAACCCCGAGCACGCGCTGGTCAAGCGCTTGCAGGCGGGTGACGCACGCTTTGACGACCTCGCCCAGGTGCTGTTCGACCAGGCCGTGCTGGCCGAGGGCGGCCACCTGGAAGACCCGGCCGCCTATGTGAAGCGCGTCAACGCGCTGCTGACGGGCTGAGCCTCCGGGCCGGTGCGGTACGCCTGCCCGGCCCGGTCAACGAGCGACGCGTCGGGCCTGCCTGTCACTTATGCGACGACCGCATCAGGATCGCCGCAAATCGCTCGTTTTGTGACGGGAATGCGACAAACGCCGCGACTCCAGGCTTCACGGCAGGCGGGCATCTAGCTACCCTAGGGATAGGGTTTTTACTGGGTCCCGAAACGCATGGTTCTGAACGAGTGGAGTCCGCCCGCCGCCGTGGTGGACGTCGCAGCGACGACAACCGCGCGGTTGTCGCTCAGGGCACCCCGAGACGCTGATCTGGATCTGCTGGTCCAGTTGCACAACGATCCGTCCGTCACGCGCTTTTGCGCCTGCGTCACGCCGCAGGGGCGGCTGGCGACCCAGGAGCAGCTCCAAAGCTGGCTGATGCACTGGAAGCGCGAGGGTTTCGGTCATTGGGCCATCACCACCCACGACAAGCCGGAGCAGCCGATTGGCTTTGGCGGCCTGATGCGCCGCAGCGTCGGCGGCCAGAGCGGCCTGTATCTCTACTACCGCATTGCGCCGCAGGCCTGGGGCCGGGGTTATGCCGCGGAGATGATGCTGCAGGCGCTGTCGCTGGCCTTCGATCAGCTGCACGAATCCACCGTCTACGCCGCCGTGCTGCCGGCCAACATGCCCACGCGCAAGACGCTGGAGCAGATCGGCCTGAGACTGCAGGGCTCGCTGGCGGACACGCCGGGTCGGGCCGCCAGCCTGCTGTACGAAGCCAGCGTGAATCGCTGGGCCGGCATGCCGGCCCAGCAGCCGCAGGCCATCGCGTTCACGGCCTGACCAGCCGCGCCGCCTCGACCCGCCCGAGCCATGGGCGCAGCGCGAGCAGCCCCAGCGCCGCCGCGCCCGTGAGCACCGCCAGGAGCAGGAAGAAGCGCGTCGCGCCCAGCGACTGCAGATGTCGGCCGACCACGCCGGACAGCAGGTTGCCGCCGAACGATGCCAGATACCAGGCGGCGATGACGGTGGCTCCACGCCCGGGCGGCGCCAGGCGGGCGAAAAGGCCCAGCCCCACCGGCAGGATGTAGAGCTCGGCCAGCGTGTAGACGGTGAAGAAGGCCGCCACCCACAGCATGCTGACCGGCGTGCTGCCGTGCGTGGCAGCCAGCCCGCTCAGTACCAGGTAGGCCAGGGCCACGCCGGCGGCGCCCAGGGCCATCTTGGCCAGCGAGGAGGGTTCGCGGCCGCGCTCGGCGGCGCGGCGCCAGGCGGCCACCAGCAGCGGGGTGAACAAGAATACGCCCAGCGGGTTGAGCGCCTGCATCCAGGTGACGGGCACGGTGCGACCCCACAGCGAGCGATCCACGCTGCTCTCGGCCCAGACCGCCAGCGTGTTGCCGCCCTGCTCATAGCCGCTGCGGAACACCACGACGGCCAGGCCCACCAGCAGCAGCGGCGCGAAGCTGCGCCAGGAGGCCCGGTCCCGGTTCTCAGGCGCAGGCGGCTGCGGCGCGGGGCGGTCAGGCGGCAGGTGCCTTGCGCCCAGCAGGTAGATGGCCAGGCCCAGGCACATGCCGGCGCCAGCCACGCCGAAGCCCACATGCCAGCCGTACACCTCGCCCAGCGTGCCGCACACCAGCGGCGCCAGCAGGGCGCCGAGGTTGATGCCGACGTAGTAGATGTTGTACGAGCCGCCGCGGCGTGGGTCGCGCGGGTCGTAGAGGTCGCCGACCTGGCTGGGCAGGCTGGGCAGGAACAGGCCGTTGCCCAGCGCGATCAGCAGCAGGGCAGGGAAGAACAGCGTCTCCGACGCCAGCACGAAGTGCCCCAGCGCCATCAGGCTGCCGCCCGCCAGGATGGCGCGACGCCGCCCCAGCCAGCGGTCGGCCAGATAGCCGCCGACGATGGGGGTCAGGTAGACACCGCCGATGTAGGCGCCGTAGATCAGCGAGGCATCGGCCTGGCTGAACTGCAGCTGCCGGATCATGTAGTAGATCAGCAGCGCCTTCATGCCGTAGAACGAGAAGCGCTCCCACATCTCGGTCAGGAACAGCACGACGAGGCCGCGCGGATGCCCGAACCATTCGGGCCCGGTGCGGCGTGCGGGCGAAGACAGATCCACGTTCAGGCTCCTCGGACAACAGCGGCGCGAGTGTGCCGCCCGGCGTGGTCTGGCCGCATGGGGGTTAGCACCCCGCTGGAGCCCGCGGCGCTTCGTCATTGGCGATCCCAGGCCACGCGGGCGGCTTGCCACCGCAAGACCTGGCCCTTTGGTTGCGCGACAGGAGACGGGGCTCAGTCGGGCCGCGCCGTCTCGGGAAAGCGGCGCAGGCCGCCGAGGTCCAGCACCCGCACGCCACCGTACTCGATGCGGATCAGCTCCGCCGAGGCCAGGTGACGCAGGGCCTGGTTCACGCGCTGGCGCGACAGGCCCACCAGGTAACCCAGCTCCTGCTGCGTGATGCGCAGCAGGCTGCCCACGCCGGGATAGAGCTGGGGGTGGAAGAGGGCGCCCAGGTTGCGCGCCACCCGCACGTCGGGATCGTGGATGCGGTCGGTCTCGCGGGCGGCGATGAACTGCCCCAGGCGCTCGTTGAGCTGGTCCAGCACGAAGCGGTTGAACGCGATGCTGCCGCCCAGCAGCGCCTCGAAGCTCTCCAGCGGCAGGCCGGCCACCACGCTGGGGCGCAGCGCCTGGATGTTGTAGCGATAGGCCTCGCGCTTGAGCAGCGTGCCCTCGCCGAACCAGCCGCCTGAGGGCACGCCGGTGAAGGTGACGGCCAGGCCCCGGGAGTCGTCGTTGCTCATCTTCAGCAGACCGTCCACGACGCCGAACCAGTAGGTCGCGGGCCGCCCGATGCGGCACAGGCGTTCGCCGGGTTCCGCATCGGCCACGCGCAACGCGCTGACGGCCAGTTCGCGCTGGGACGCTTCCAGCAGCGTCAGCCAGGGAATGGCCGCCAGCTCGGCCGGCGTGGGCATGCGGGCGCGTTGGCGCAGCGGCAGGGGAGCGTCGGGCATGACTGGGGAAAGCCTGCTCGGGAAAGACCCTGAATTGTCGTTGGAACGACAACCTGGCGTCAAAGTCCTGCACAGAATCGGCGCCACAGACGGAGGCTTCAGCCCCGCAACGGAGACAAGCTTGACGGAGACCTTCCCCCGGCTCTTGCTCGGCCACGCGGCACGTCGCCCGGATGCGGCGGCACTGCGCGAGAAGGCCTACGGTGTGTGGCAGACGCTGAGCTGGGCGCAGCTCGCGCAGCTCGTGCAGGAGCTGGCCCTGGGCCTGGCGGCGGCCGGCCTGCGGCGCGGCGATCACCTCGTGGTGGTGGGCGACAACCGGCCGCGGCTCTACGCCAGCATGCTGGCGGCCCAGGCGCTGGGGGCCGTGCCGGTGCCGCTTTACCAGGATGCGGTGGCGGCCGAATTCGTCTTCCCGCTGAACAACGCGGAGATCGGCTTCGCCGTCGTGGAAGACCAGGAGCAGGTGGACAAGCTGCTGGAGCTGCGCGAGCAATGCCCGCAGCTCAGGCGCATCTGGTTCGACGATCCGCGCGGGCTGCGCCACTACGCGGAGCCGGGGCTGGCCTCGCTCGACGAGCTGCAGGCCCAGGGGCGCGACCATGGCCACCAGCGGCCGCAGCTGTTCGCCGACGAGGTGGCCGCGGGCCAGGCCGCCGACGTGGCGGCGCTGTTCTTCACCTCGGGCACCACCGGCAACCCCAAGGGCGTCGTGCACACCCATGCCTCGCTGATCGACCGCGCCCAGGCCGGCGCGCGCTTCGACCACCTCACCGAGCGCGAGGAGGTGCTGGCCTATCTGCCACCGGCCTGGATAGGCCAGAACATCTTCAGCTTCGCGCAGTGGCTGGCCTGCGGCTACGTGGTGAACTGCCCGGAGTCGGCCAGCACCGTCAGCATCGACCTGAAGGAGATCGGCCCGACCTATTACTTCGCGCCGCCCCGCGTGTTCGAGGCGCTGCTGACCAGCGTGATGATCCGCATGGAGGACGCGGCGCGCCCCAAGCGCTGGCTGTTTTCGAGCTGCATGGCGCTCGCGCGGCGCGTCGGCCCGCGGCTGATGGCCGGCGAGCCGGTCGGCCTGCTGCAGCGCTTGGCCTATGCGCTGGGCGACGGGCTGATCTACGGCCCGCTGCGCAACACGCTGGGCTTCTCGCGGGTCCGCGTGGCCTACACCGCGGGCGAGGCCATAGGCCCCGACCTGTTCAGCTTCTACCGGGCGATCGGCATCAATCTGAAGCAGCTCTACGGCTCCACGGAAACAGCGGTGTTCGTGTGCCTGCAGCCCGATCACGAGGTGCGGGCCGACACCGTGGGCGTGCCGATCGAGGGGGTGGAGATCCGGCTGTCGGACAGCGGCGAGCTGCTGGTGCGCTCGCCGGGCCTGCTCAAGGGCTACTACAAGAACGAGGCCGCCACGCGCGAGGCGCTGACCGAGGACGGCTGGTTCCGTACCGGCGATGCCGGCTTTCTGGGCGCCGGCGGCCATCTCAAGATCATCGACCGGGCCAAGGACGTGGGCCGCCTGAAGGGCGGGCCGTTCAACGGCGCGATGTTTGCGCCCAAGTATGTGGAGAACAAGCTGAAGTTCTTCCCGCACATCAAGGAGGCGGTCTGCTTCGGCGACCAGCGCGAAAAGGTCTGCGCCTTCATCAACATCGACTTCGAGGCCGTGGGCAATTGGGCCGAGCGACGCAACCTGCCCTACGCCGGCTATACCGATCTGGCTGCGCGGCCGGAGGTCTACGAGCTGATGCAGGCCTGCGTGGAGCAGGTCAATGCCGACCTCGCGCAGGACGCGCTGCTGGCGGGCAGCCAGATCAGCCGCTTCCTGGTTCTGCACAAGGAGCTGGACGCGGACGACGGCGAGCTCACGCGAACCCGCAAGGTCAGGCGCGGCGCGATCGCCGAGAAGTACGGCGTGCTGATCGATGCGCTGTACGCCGGCCGGGTGTCGCAGTTCATCGAGACCCAGGTGCGCTTCGAGGACGGGCGCACGACCCGGGTCTCGGCGGACCTGCGCATCGTCGAGGCGCGCACCTTCCCGGCGGTGAAGGGGCAGGCCGCATGAGCGGCCGCCGCATCGGCGACGTCATCCTGGACGTCCAGAACATCTCGCTGTCCTTCGGCGGCGTGAAGGCGCTGACCGACATCAGCTTCAATGTCCGCGAGCACGAGATACGCGCCATCATCGGCCCCAACGGCGCGGGCAAGAGCTCCATGCTGAACTGCATCAACGGCGTCTACCAGCCGCAGCAGGGCAGCGTCACGCTGCGCGGCAGGACCTACCTCGGCATGAGCCCGCGCCAGGTGGCCGAGATGGGCGTGGCCCGCACCTTCCAGAGCCTGGCGCTGTTCAAGGGCATGAGCGTGCTGGACAACCTGATGACCGGCCGCAACCTGCGCATGCGCACGGGGCTGTTCTGGCAGGCGCTGCACCTGGGCCCGGCGCGGCGTGAGGAGACCGCGCAGCGCGAGGCGGTGGAGCGCATCATCGACTTCCTGGAGATCCAGGCCTGGCGCAAGACGCCGGTGGGGCGGCTGCCCTATGGCCTGCAAAAGCGCGTGGACCTGGGCCGGGCGCTGGCGATGGAGCCCAGCCTGCTGCTGCTGGACGAGCCCATGGCCGGCATGAACGTCGAGGAGAAGCAGGACATGTGCCGCTTCATCCTCGACGTGAACGACGAGTTCGGCACCACCATCGTGCTGATCGAACACGACATGGGCGTGGTGATGGACATCTCGGACCGCGTCGTCGTGCTGGACTACGGCAGGAAGATCGGCGACGGCGCGCCGGACGAGGTGCGCTGCAACGAGGACGTGATCCGCGCCTACCTCGGCGCTGGCCACTGAGGGGCTTGTGATGGGACCATTCCTTGAGACTCTCATTGGCGGCCTGATGGCCGGCATGCTGTATTCGCTGATCGCGCTGGGCTTCGTGCTGATCTTCAAGGCCAGCGGCGTCTTCAACTTCGCGCAGGGCGCGATGGTGCTGTTCGCGGCGCTGGCGATGGCGCGCTTGGCCGAATGGCTGCCGCGCCTCACGGGGCTGGAGGACAAACTGCTCGTCAACCTGCTGGCGTTTGGCGGCGCGCTGGCGGTGATGGTGGCCGTGGCCTGGCTGGTGGAGCGGCTGGTGCTCTCGAGGCTGGTGAACCAGGAGGGCGTGACGCTGCTGATGGCGACGCTGGGCATCGCCTACCTGCTTGAGGGCCTGGGCCAGACCCTGTTCGGCAACGACATCTACAAGATAGACATCGGCCTGCCCAAGGATCCGATGTTCCTGTTCGAGCAGACCTTCGAGGGCGGCATCCTCGTCAGCAAGGAAGACCTCTACGCCGCGCTGATCGCCGCCGCCCTGGTGGCGTCCCTCAGCCTGTTCTTCCAGAAGACGGCCACCGGCCGCGCGCTGCGGGCCGTGGCCGACGACCACCAGGCCGCGCAGAGCATAGGCATTCCGCTCTCGCGCATCTGGGTCATCGTGTGGAGCGTGGCGGGCTTCGTGGCGCTGGTGGCCGGCATGATCTGGGGCAGCAAGCTGGGCGTGCAGTTCTCGCTGTCGTTGGTGGCACTCAAGGCCCTGCCAGTGGTCATCCTGGGCGGGCTGACCAGCGTGCCCGGCGCCATCGTCGGCGGCCTGCTGATCGGCGTCGGCGAGAAGCTGTCCGAGGCCTATCTCGGCAGCCTGATGGGCGGCGGCATCGAGTACTGGTTCGGCTATGTGCTGGTGCTGGGCGTGCTGCTGGTGCGGCCCCAGGGGCTGTTCGGCGAGAAGATCATTGACAGGGTATGAGTCGCGCCATGCTCTGCATCCTCCGCGCCTCAAAAGCCACCATCTCTGCAACAGCAGGGCCCACCGCGCTATTAGCTCTGGCCCATGCTTTGGTCGGCTGTACGTTGGGTCAGGATACATACGTGGTGCGCAAGGTGTCCCAGGTATTGGTTGATGGTGTCGCAGTGCCTAACGCCGCGGGCGCCGACAACGCGGAGACGCCAACGTACACAGTGGGCGTGTTGCGCGCGCGCTTTCTGGTCTCCGGGCAGATCCAAGCTTCAACGCAAGTGAACTCGGCCGGGGCGCTTCCCGTCGTCGAACGTTCACCGACGCGCAATGGCCGCCTGCAGCCATTGCGGGTTGCGGTGGAATTGGTGCCGGCGGCGCCGCAAACGTTCGCGCTCGTTGAGATCGACGGGCATTTGATCAAACCCCACGGTGTGTCGATTGCACCGTCCAAGGTTGCGTTGGGGGCCTTTCCCTGCGTTCCAAGGTTTCGAATTGAGGCGGCCTCGTTGACTCCAGGAGAGGCCGCCTTGCGCGTTGATAGGCGCATCTGCGTTCAATTGGAGTTCGACGCCGCCCCAGACATTCTCGAGGTGCTGCTGCTTCGATTCGGAACCGTGCGTGCCTTGGCAGTCGACGGCACAGACGGCTCAACTACCCCGGCAGTTCGTAAGGTCGAGTTGCGTATCAGTCCGCAAGAAGTCGTGTACGTCGTGCATTAAGCCGAAGGAACCTTCGAAGATGCTCTACCGCGAAAACGGCCAGTTCAAGACCAGCTACCCGTCGGACAGCCAGATCCTGCCGATACGCCAGGACCGCATCGCCATGGCCGTGCTGATGGCCCTGGCCTTCGTCGCCGTGCCGCTGGGGGCCAGCGAATACCTGCTGCGCGCGGTCTTCATTCCCTTCCTGATCCTCAGCCTCGCGGCGCTGGGGCTGAACGTGCTGGTGGGCTATTGCGGGCAGATCTCGCTGGGCTCGGGCGCCTTCATGGCCGTGGGGGCCTATGTCGCCTACAACTGCCAGGCGCGGGTGGACGGCATGCCGCTGATTCTCAGCCTGCTGGCCGGCGGGGCGGGGGCGATGCTGGTGGGCGTGGCCTTCGGCCTGCCGTCGCTGCGCATCAAGGGGCTGTACCTGGCCGTGGCCACGCTGGCCGCGCAGTTCTTCGTGGACTGGGCCTGCCTGCGGCTCAAGTGGGTCACCAATGATTCGTCCTCGGGTTCGGTCAGCGTCGCCGGGCTGAACCTGGCCGGCCTGCCGATCGAATCGCCGGCCTCGCGCTACCTGCTGTGCCTGAGCTTCGTGGTGGTGTTCGCGCTGTTCACCAAAAACCTGGTGCGCGGCCACATTGGCCGCAGCTGGATGGCCATGCGCGACATGGACGTGGCGGCCGCCGTCATCGGCATCCGGCCCGTGCAGGCCAAGCTCAGTGCGTTTGCCGTCAGCAGCTTCATCATCGGCGTGGCCGGCGCGCTGTGGGGCTTCGTGCACCTGGGCTCCTGGGAGCCCGCGGCCTTCGGCATCAACCGCAGCTTCGACCTGCTGTTCATGGTCATCATCGGCGGTCTGGGCTCCATCTCGGGGGCCTTCTTCGGCGCCGCCTTCATCGTGGTGCTGCCGTTGATCCTGGACCAGCTGCCCTACTGGACCGGCCTGCCCATCGATACCGCCACCGCCTCCCACCTGGCGCTGATGATCTTCGGCGCGCTGATCGTGTTCTTCCTGATCAAGGAGCCCCATGGCCTGGCCCGGCTGTGGGCCACCGCGAAAGAGAAGCTACGTCTCTGGCCCTTCCCCCATTGAGTTCCCGCATCACAACGACGACAGGAGACATTCGCCATGAAGACCTTCATCAGCTGTGCGGCGCTGGCCGCCCTGCAACTGCTCGCGGCCCCGGCCGCGCAGGCTCAGGCCAAGGAGCAGTTCTTCCCGCTGCTGGTCTACCGCACCGGGCCCTATTCGCCCAACGGCACGCCCTGGGCCAATGGCAAGCAGGACTACATCAAGCTGATCAATGCGCGCGATGGCGGCGTCAACGGCGTGAAGCTCACGTTCGAGGAATGCGAGACCGGCTACGCGACCGACAAGGGCGTGGAGTGCTACGAGCGGCTCAAGGGCAAGGGGGCGAGCGTGTTCGATCCGCAGGCCACCGGCATTACCTTCGCGCTGACCGACAAGGTGCCGGCCGACAAGATCCCGCTGATCACGCTGGGTTACGGCCTCTCGGCCGCGGCCGACGGCGGCGTGTTCGCGTGGAACTTCCCGCTGATGGGCAGCTACTGGACCGCCGCCGACGTGCTGATCCAGCACCTGGGCAAGAAGGAGGGCGGCTTGGACAAGCTCAAGGGCAAGAAGATTGCGCTGGTCTACCACGACAGCCCCTTCGGCAAGGAGCCCATCCCGGTGCTGGACGAGCGCCAGAAGATGCATGGTTTCGAGCTCATCAAGATCCCGGTGACCGCGCCGGGCGTGGAGCAGAAGAGCGCGTGGCTGGAGGTGCGCAAGCAGCGGCCCGACTATGTGCTGCTGTGGGGCTGGGGCGTGATGAACTCCACCGCGCTGAAGGAGGCCCAGGCCACCGGCTACCCGCGCGAGAAGATGTACGGCGTCTGGTGGTCGGGCGCCGAGCCGGACGTGAAGGACGTGGGCGAGGGCGCCAAGGGCTACAACGCGCTCAACCTCAACACCTCGGGCACCGCGCCCAAGGTCATCCAGGACGTGCTGAGGTTCGTGCACGACAAGGGCCAGGGCACGGGCGCGCGCGACGAGGTGGGCTCGGTGCTCTACACGCGCGGCCTGGTCATCCAGGCGCTGGCGGTGGAGGGCGTGCGGCGCGCGCAGGAGCGCTTCGGCAAGGGCAAGGTGATGACCGGCGAGCAGGTGCGCTGGGGCCTGGAGAACCTGGCGCTGGACGACAAGAAGCTGAGCGGCCTGGGCCTGACCGGCGTGATCCGCCCCATCAGCACCAGTTGCACCGACCACCAGGGCTCCAGCTGGGTGCGGGTGCACACCTGGGACGGCAAGAAGTGGAACTTCTCGTCCGACTGGTACCAGGCCGACGAGCAGATCCTCAAGCCCATGGTGAAGGCGGCGGCGGACAAGTACGCGGCGGAGAAGAAGCTCACAAGGCGGACGCCGGCGGAGTGTCAGAGCTGAGGTGGCTGTGCGCCAATCCGTGCTGATGGCAAGGCCCATGCGGGGATTTCGCCCCCGCGGGCGACCCACTTTCTGGTCCGCCAGAAAGTGGGCAAAGAGCGGCCCCTGCAAAACCGCCCCTGCGCTGCGCTTCGGGGTGCCCTGCGATGCTCGGAGCCCGGGGCCGCGCCCAACTCACTTCGCTACGCTCCGTTCAGACAAAGGGGCGCGAAGTCAGTTCTTGAAGCGCGCTGCGCGCGCGCCCTGGGCTTCTGTGTTTCTCGGCGGTTTAGCAGGGGAAACCCAAGCAGCCAACAGCCAACAGCCCAATCCTCCCGCCGTTCGCCCCGAGGTCTTCGTCTTACCCCCTTGAGCCCCGCCGAGAAGCGCAGGGCCTGGAGCCCGTGCGCGCAGCGCACCTCAGGCACTGACTCGCGCCGCCTGTTCGAGCAGAGCGTAGCGACGCGAGTTCGGCGCGGGGCTCCAGGACCGAGCATCGCAGGGCACCCCGAGCAGCGCGAGGGGCGGGGCGGTCGGGGGGAGCTCTTTGCCTACTTTCTGGCGGGACAGAAAGTAGGTCGCCCGCCGGGGCGAAATCCCGGCACGGGCCTTGCCGGAATATCACCATCTCGCGAACGCGCGGAGCAACGCCATGACCCAACCCCTCCTCAACGTCAACGGCATCGAGGTCATCTACAACCACGTGATCCTCGTGCTCAAGGGCGTCTCGCTGCAGGTGCAGCAGGGCAGCGTCGTGGCCCTGCTCGGGGGCAACGGCGCGGGCAAGACCACCACGCTACGGGCCGTCTCCAACCTGCTGGAAGGCGAGCGCGGCGAGGTCACCAAGGGCGGCATCGAGCTGCGCGGCGAGCGCATCGAGAAGCTGTCCACCGCGGCCATGGTGGAACGGGGTGTGGTGCAGGTGATGGAGGGGCGTCACTGCTTCGCCCACCTCACCATCGAGGAGAACCTGCTGACCGGCGCCTACACCCGGCGTGACGGCAAGGCCGCGGTGCGCGACACGCTGGACAAGGTCTACGCCTACTTCCCGCGCCTCAAGACCCGGCGTGCCAGCCAGGCGGCCTACACCTCGGGCGGCGAACAGCAGATGTGCGCCATCGGCCGCGCGCTGATGGCCGATCCGAAGATGGTGCTGCTGGACGAGCCCTCGATGGGCCTGGCGCCGCAGATCGTCGAGGAGGTGTTCGAGATCGTGCGCGACCTCAATGCCAAGGAAAAGACCACCTTCCTGCTGGCCGAGCAGAACACCGCGATGGCGCTGCGCTATGCAGACTACGGCTACATCCTCGAGAACGGCCGTATCGTGATGGACGGCAGCGCGGCCTCGCTGCGCGACAACGAGGACGTGAAGGAGTTCTACCTCGGCGTGGGCGGGGAGGGGCGGCGCAGCTTCAAGGATGTGAAGAGCTACAAGCGCCGCAAGCGCTGGCTGGCATGACCCACCCCCTACGCGCTTCGCGCGCCCCCTCAAGGGGGCTGAGCCCGGACGCAAACAGTCCTGCGGACTGTTTGCGCCTGGCGAAGGCCAAGGCCTCAGGCTTTGGCAACCACCTGTGGGCCGGCAGAGCCGGTCCCACGGTGGCCGCTGGATCAGTATGAGTGGGATGAAGGAGCTGTCGATGGCCGAAGAAACCTGGGACATTGCACCCCCGCCGTTTGATGCCGGGCAGGCGCAGCTGACGCTCAAGCGCTGGCTGCGCGACCAGCGCGTGCTGGCCGAGCGCAGCGAGGGCTGGATGCTGGGGGCGGACCTGGTGCTCAAGCTGGCGCTGGAGGGCGAACCGCCCGAGGCGCTGAAGGTGCAGCTGGCGCGGCGCCCCGCGCGCACGCCCGAGTGGGAGACGTCCACGGTCCGGTCCGCTGCCGAGGCGCGCAGGCTGCAGGACGAGATCAAGCGTCGGCTGACGCGCTGGAAGGACGACGAATGACACGCAACCCCGGCGGCTTCTTCGATGCACAGGAAACCCGCCCGCCAGCCGTGCGCGAGGCGGCCCTGATGGCCGCGCTGCCGGCGCAGGTTGCGCATGCCCAGGCGAGCTGTCCGGCCTATGCGGAGCTGCTGGCCGGGGTCGACGCGGCCGGGGTGGTTTCGCGCGAAGCGCTGGCGGCGCTGCCGCTGACCCGCAAGAGCAGCCTGGCCGCGGCGCAGGCTGCCCGTCGTGCCCTGCGGCTGGGTGGTTATGCGGCCACTGCACCGCGGCGCATCTTTCAGTCGCCCGGGCCGCTTTACGAGCCCGAACCCGAAGCCGCCTCGGTCGACCCGTGGCGCATTGCGCGGGCGCTGTTCGCCGCCGGCATCCGCGCGGGCCAGTTGGCCCATGTGAGCTTCAGCTACCACCTGACCCCGGCCGGCGCCATGATGGAAGCCGGGCTGCGCGCGTTGGGTGCGGCCAGCGTGCCGGGCGGCGTGGGCAATACCGAGCTGCAGCTGCAGGCCGTGCTGGATCTGACGCCCGAGGCCTATGCCGGCACGCCCAGCTTTCTGCGCATCCTCTACGAGCGGGCCGCCGAGGCTGGCCAGCCGCTGTCGCTGCGCCATGCGCTGGTCAGCGGCGAGGCCTGCCCGCCGGCGCTGGTCACCTGGTTCGCGGAGCGTGGGCTGGATGCCTACCAGTGCTACGCCACCGCCGACCTGGGCCTGATCGCCTACGAGACCGCCGCGCGCCAGGGCCTGGTGGTGGACGAGGGCGTGCTGGTGGAGATCGTGCGGCCCGGCAGCGGCGAGCCGCTGCCCGAGGGCGAGGTGGGCGAGGTGGTGGTGACCAGCTTCAGCCCCGACTACCCGCTGATCCGCTTCGCCACCGGCGACCTGTCGGCCGTGCTGCCGGGTGGCAGTCCTTGCGGGCGCAGCAACCAGCGGCTGCGCGGCTGGCTGGGGCGGGCCGACCAGTCGGCCAAGGTGCGCGGCATGTTCGTGCATGCCGGCCAGGTGGCCGAGCTGCAGAAGCGCCATCCGGCACTGCGGCGGGTGCGTCTGGTGGTGGAGGGCGAGATGGCGAACGACCGCCTGACGCTGCTGGTCGAGGTGCCGGGTCAGCCGGCCGGGCTGGCCGAGCTGCTGGGCACCACGCTGCGCGAGCTGACCAAGCTGCGCGCCGAGGTGACGCTGGTGGCACCCGGCAGCCTGCCCAACGACGGGCGCCTGATCGAGGACCGGCGCGTCATCGGCTGAGGCCCTTGTCACCTGTCGGGGTGAGTCGCCGCCGCAGGTTCAGCGCCACAATGAGCCGATGAACGCCGCGCCCCTGCGTACTGCCCTGGTCGAAGACGATGCCGCCTACCGCGCGGCGCTGGCCTCGGCCGTGATGGGGGCGCCGGGCCTGGACTTCGTCGGCGCGGCCTGCGACGTGGTCGATGGCCTGGCGCTGCTGCGGCGCACCCGGCCCGACCTGCTGCTGGTGGACCTGCAGCTGCCCGGGGGCACCGGGCTCACGTTGATCCAGACGGCGGCCCAGGAGCTGCCCGACTGCGAGGTGGTGGTGGTCAGCACGCTGGGCGAGGACGATGCCGTGCTGGCGGCGCTGGCCGCGGGCGCGGTGGGCTATCTGCTCAAGCAAGGCAGTGCCAGCCGGCTGGTGGAGCAGCTGGAGGCGCTGCGCGAGGGCGGTGCGCCGCTCAGCCCGGTGATCGCTCGCAAGCTGCTGCAGCGCCTGTCGCCGGCTGGCCGCGGCCCGCTGCGCGCGGCGGCAATCGCGCCGCGACCGGCGTCGGCCGGCGAGGTGAGCCTGTCCGAGCGCGAGCTGGAGATCCTGCAGTCCATCGCCATGGGCTACAGCTTCGAGGAGATCACCCGGCAGCTGGGCCTGACGCTCAACACCGTCGCCACCCACGTCAAGCGCTGCTATCGGAAGCTGCAGGTGCACTCCAAGCTTCAGGCGGTGAACGAGGCGCGTCGTCGCGGCCTGGTGCCCTGAGCGGCAGCCGCCAGACCACGGCCGTGCCGGGGCCGGCCGTGTCCCAGGCGGGCGGCGCGGGCGAGTGCCATTCGATGCTGCCGCCCAATCGGCGCGCGCGCTCGAGCAGGCCGCGCCGCCCCTGCCCGGGTGAGGCCTGCGGCGGCAGGCCGCGGCCGTCATCCACCAGCCAGAGGGCCACCTCGTGCTCGTGCAGCTCGGTGGCCACGGTGAGGTGCCGGGCGTCGGCGTGGCGTATGCAGTTGCTCAGCAGCTCCTGCAGGCCGCGCACCAGCTCCAGCGCGCCGGCCTCCTGCAGGCAGGGCAGCGGCGGCACTGGCGCCACCCGCCAGACTAACGCCAGATCGGCCGCGCGCGCCAGCGCCGCCACGCGCTGGCGCCAGCTGCCCAGCAGCACGCCCAGGTCGCCGTCGTCGTCGGCCAGGGTGTCCACCGACAGCCGCATCTCCAGCAGGCAGTCGTCCAGCGCCTGGGCCAGCGCGGGGCCGTCCAGCTCGGACAGCTGCAGCCGCACGCCCAGCAGGCGTGCGCCCAGGCCGTCGTGCAGGTCCTGCAGCAGGCGGCGCCGCTGATCGCTGGCGGCGCGCTCCCGCTCGGCCCGTGCCTGGGCGTCGAAGGCCTGCTGCAGCTCGCCGGTGCGCTGCGTCAGGTCGGCGCTGAGCGCCTGGCGCAGTGCCAGCTCGCGCCGGGCGCCGTCGATGAAATGCCGCTGCAGCAGCAGGGCCACCCAGGCCACCCAGCCGGCATGCGCCAACGCGTTGGCGTCCACCACGGGCAGGTCCAGCACCAGCGCGCCCAGGCTGACGACTGCCCAGGTCGCGGCGGAGAAGCCCACCAGCAGCGCCGTGGCCCAGTCGCCGGCGCCCCCGCTGCGTGCCAGGCCGCGCAGCGCATAGCCCCAGGCCGCGGCCAGCAGCAGCCCACGCACGGCCAGCGCCCACCATGGCCACAGGTGGCTGAAGTTGGACCAGGCCCAGCCCTGCGCGGCGGCCAGCAGGTCGATGGGCAGGGCCAGGGCCATCAGCGCGAGCAGGGCGCGTCGCAGGCCGGGCTGCCAGCCGCCGGCGAGCCGCGCGGTGATGCCCACCAGCAGCGCCTTGGCGGCGAGGTCGGCGGCGTCCAGCAGCATGCGCCAGACGGGTGAGGGCAGGGGCTGGTCCGGCAGCACATAGGGGCTCAGCAGCAGCGCGAGCAGCGCCACGTGCAGCCCGCTGAGCAGGTAGAGCGGGTCGTCGCGCCGCACCCGGGCCACCATCAGCAGGAAGGCGGCCACCATGACGCCGCCCAGCGCCGTGGCCGCGCGCAGCAGCTGCCAGTGCTGGCGCCCTTCGTCCAGGCGCTGCACGGCGGCGGGCGGGCCCAGCAGCACCGGCTGCAGGCTGGTGCCGCTGGGGCCGGGCGGCGGCAGATGCAGCTGCAGCACGGCGCCGTGCTGCTCGCGCAGCGCGGCGGGCAGGTCCAGCATCCACTGCTCGTGGCCGAGGATCAGCCGTTCGCTGCGCCCGCTGAGCCCCTCGTAGGAGTGGCCCAGCAGATGATCGTCCAGCCAAACCTCCACGCCGGGCCGGAAGGCCAGTGACAGCCGTTCCAGTTGCCCCTGCGGCGGCGGCAGGTCCAGCGCCAGCCAGACGCCATGGCCGGCGTCGGCGGGCAGCCGCAGCGGCAGCGTGTGCCGCGGGGCCGAGGCGAGCGCCGCCGGCGGGTGGGTATCGTCGGCGGCGAGCACCCGCGCCGAGCGCAGCTGGTGAACCCCCAAGGCTGCGGGCTCGCCGGCCTGCAGCAGCTGCAGGCCCCAGGCCGCGAGCCAGGGCAGCAGCAGGCCGGCCAGCACTCGGGCGGCACGCTTCAGCAGCGCGGCCGACCTGGCAGGGGCAGGCGGAGGCGGTCCGGTCATGAGGGGCGATTGTGGAGGTGCGGCCGTCTCAGTGTTTACACGGGCCAGGGGATGGGGGGCATTGCCTACGATGGTCTGGCATCCCATGACAACGTATTCAACGAGGAGACCCCGATGCGCACCACCACCCTGCTGGCCCTGCCGCTGGCCCTGACGACGCTGACGGCTGCGGCCGAGTACCCCGACAAGCCCGTCACACTGATCGTGCCGTTCGCGGCCGGCGGGCCGACCGACAAGGTCGCGCGCGATCTGGCCGAGGCGATCCGCAAGCCGCTGGGCGGCACCGTGGTCATCGAGAACGTGTCCGGCGCGGGCGGCACGCTGGGCGCCAACCGGGTGGCCAAGGCCGCAGCCGACGGCTACACGGTACTGCTGCATCACATCGGCATCGCCAGTGCGCCGGCGCTGTATCGCAACCTGCCCTACAAGACCCTGGAGGACTTCGAGTTCCTGGGCATGGTCAACGAGGTGCCGATGACGCTGATCGGGCGCACCTCGCTGCCCGCCGCGAACTATGGCGAGCTGGCCAAATGGCTGGAGGCCAACAAGGGCAAGATCAACCTGGCCCATGCCGGCGTGGGCTCGGCCTCGCACCTGTGCGGGCTGCTCTACCAGTCCAGCATCAAGCTGGACATGATCACCGTGCCTTACAAGGGCACGGCGCCGGCGATGAACGACCTGCTGGGCGGCCAGGTGGACATCATGTGCGACCAGACCACCAACACCACGGGGCAGATCGAGTCGGGCAAGGTCAAGGCCTATGCGGTGACCACCGCCAAACGTCTGACGGCCCCGGCGCTGGCCAAGCTGCCGACGCTGGACGAGGCGGGCGTGAAGGGCTTCAACGTGTCGGTCTGGCACGGGCTCTATGCGCCCAAGGGCACGCCCAAGGCGGTGGTCGACAAGATCAACGGCGCGCTGCGCACCGCGCTGAAGGACGCCGAGTTCCACAAGCGCCAGGAGGCGCTGGGCGCGGTCATCATCACCGACGCGCGCCTCGCCCCGGCTGAGCACAAGAAGTTCGTCGAGGCCGAGATCAACAAGCTCGGCCCCGTCATCAAGGCCGCCGGGCAGTACGCCGACTGAAGGGCGGGCCCTGTTCTGCAGGGCTTCCTCGCGCGGCAGCGGCGCGTGCTCGTCGATGTGTCGGCCGGATGTCAGCGCCGGCCGCCTCCCTAGTCTGCAAAGCGTCACCGCACCGACATGGGGGCTTCCTACATTGCGCCGGCCGGGCCTGACCCGGTCGACAAGCAAACGAGGAGTGCCCATGAAGAAACGTCTCGCCATCGCACTGGCGCTGGCCTTTGCCGCCGCGCTGCCCGCCCAGGCCACGCTGGACGGCAGTGCCCCGCTGGTCATCGCCCACCGCGGCGCCAGCGGCTATCTGCCCGAACACACGCTGGCCGGCTACGAGCTGGCCGTGCGCCTGGGCGCCGACTACATCGAGCCCGATCTGCAGCTCACCAAGGACGGGGTGCTGGTCGCGATGCACGACACCACGCTGACCCGCACCACCAACGTGTCCGAGCTGTTTGCGCCGCGCAATGGCGGCTATGCGGTCTCGGAATTCACGCTGGCCGAGATCAAGACGCTGACGGTCAAGCCGGTGGGCACGGCGGCCACCACCTACCCCGGCTACACGCCCAGCATGGCCGACCCGTTCAGGGTGCCGACCTTCCAGGAGGTCATCACCCTGGCCAAGCAGCAGAGCCTGCTCAGCGGCCGCGAGGTGGGCATCTATCCGGAGGCCAAGCAGGCCGATCCGCGCATGGAAGACCTGATCCTGCAGACCCTGGTGGCCAACGGCTACAACGGCAGCGAGAAGGTGTTCATCCAGTCCTTCAGCGCCGACACCATCCGCAGCATTCACGACAAGCAGGCGGCGATGGGCGTGGACTTCAAGCTCATCGTGCTGAGCTCGTCGTCCAACGCGCTGGTCAACTACGGCCTGGCCAATATCGCCAGCTTCGCCGATGGCATCGGCCCCAGCATCACCGGCGCGGGCATGAGCGAGAGCTTCATCAGCGCGGCCCACGCGGCCGGACTGATGGTGCACGGCTACACCTTCAACAAGAACGATCCGGCCACGGCCGTGCCCGAGTACCTGAAGTTCTTCGGCTGGGGCATGGACGGCGTGTTCTCCAACTACGCCGACATCGCACTGGACGCCCGTGCGCAGTACGTGGCCTCGGTGCCCGAGCCGGGCAGCTACGGCCTGATGGCGCTGGGCCTGGCGGCGCTGGGCATCGGCCTGCGGCGCCGTGGTGGGCAGGCGCCGGCCTGAACCGGGCGTGCGCCGGTGAGTCTTCCCGGCGGCGCATGCTGCCGGCGTGTTTCGGTCTAGCATCGGCCACATCCTTTTGCGGCCTGAGGCTGACCGGAACACGAGCGCATGGGAGATGTCACGCAGTTGATCGAGCAGGCCCGTGGTGGAGATCGCGCCGCGCTGGACCGTCTCTTCGGTCTGCTCTACCCCGAGCTGCGCCGCATCGCCCATCGCCGGCTGGCGCCGCATGAGCGCAATGGCTTGCTGGACACCACGGCGCTGGTGAATGAGTGCTACCTGAAGTTCGCGCAGCGCGAGGGCCTCAAGCCCGAGAGCCGCGCCCACTTCCTGGCCTACGCCGCCACGGTGATGCGCTCCATCATCGTGGACATGGCGCGTCAGTCGCTGACCGATCGCCGGGGCGGCGATGCCGCGCATCTGCCGCTGGACTCCGTGCTGGTCGATGCGTTAGTGGCTCCCGCCGAGGAGCTCATGGACATAGACGCCGCGCTGCGGCATCTCGCCCAGGTCGATGCACGGCTGGTGCAGGTGGTGGAGATGCGCTTCTTCGGTGGCATGAAGGATGAGGAGATCGCCGAGGCCTTGGGCCTGTCGGCCCGCACGGTGCAGCGAGACTGGGAGAAGGCCAGGCTGCTGCTGGCGCACGCATTGCGCGAGTGATCAGCCGCCCGCCAGTTGGCGGGCCAGCGCCAGGCGCGGGCTCTGTGGGTGCTGGATCCCCATCGCCGTCAGCTCCGCCAGCACCCTGGCCGCCAGGGTCGCCGCCTCCCTCGTGCGGCCCAGCGCCTGCAAGGCCTGCGCTTGCAGCAGATCGCAGTCGGCAGCCTCGATGGCCGAGGGAAAGGGTGGGCGGGCGCGCTGGTCCAGGCGCTGCAGCAGGCCCTGGGCGGCCATCGTGTCGCCCTGGCGAGCCGCCGCGAGGGCCGCGAGGGCGAGGGCCTCGCGGTAGCTGCGGCTGGCCTGGCCCTGTGCCCCGTCGAGGTGCTGCAGCAGGGCGCGTGCCGTCTGCAGTGCCTCGCCGGGGCGGGCTGCGCTCAGCTGGGCGCTGGCCAGTGCCAGCTCGGCGCGCACCGAGGCGACGGTCACGCCATCGCGCCGCGCCGATTTTGCATACACGGCTTGGGCCAGCGGGAGGGCTTGCTCGCCGCGCTGCACCAGCACCAACGCACGTGCGAGCTGGGTCAGCAGCGCCTCGCCGTCCAGGGGCATGGGGGTCTTGAGCAGTGGCGCCGTGTCGAGGTTCGCCAGCGCCGCGATGGCGGCCGTGTCGCCCGCCAGGTTCGCGGTTTCCAGTTCGCGCGTGCGAAGCAGGCGGTCGGTCGAGGGCTTGAGCCCGTCGGGGCGTGCGGCCATCCATTGCCGCTCCTCGGCCAGCAGGGCCCGCGCCTGGCCGGGGTCCAGATGCGCCACGATGCCAGCTAGGCGCCCCAGCGCGCGCTGGGACATGCGACCGTCGCGTCCGGCCTCCTGGCGATAGAGCTCCACCGATAGGGTGGCCTGCTTCTCGGCGCCGGCGAGGTCGCCGTTGGCCAGCAGGGCCTCACTCATCCACCAGGCGAAATGAGCGCGCTTGTCGCCATCCAGGTCGGGCAAATGGGCCACCTCGGCCTCGCACAGGCGCATCATCTGCAGGCCCTTCGCGTCGTCGAAGCCGAGGTGGAAGTGAGCAAGGCTCATCAGCGTGTCGTAGCGCAGGTGGTCCTCGGCGAACTTTTCTCGGGCGATGCGGTCGGCCTCGGTCAGCACCCGCAAGGCCTCGGCGCGCTTGCCGTTGTTGATCAAGAGGTCGCCGAGGTCAGTGGCCAGCGTCAGGCGGATGCTGTCGCTCTCCTCATCGTGGACCTTGGGGGCCCAGGCCAGGCCCTCCCGCCGCATGGCCTCGCTCTCGTCGACACGGCCCAGCTTGTTCAGCGTGCGACCGAGCGAGGCGTAGGTGTTGAGCACATCGTCCGCGGGGGCGCCGTGGGCCTTCTGGTGCTTGAGCAGTTGCTGCCCCACGGCCAGTGAATCGGCATAGCGGCCGTCGTAGTTCAGCTGGATCATGACCGACTCCAGCTGGGCGCCCAAGGCCTCGGGGTTGTCGGCGTTGCGCTTCTCGAAGTCCCTGAGCTTGTCCAGCAGCACGGCCGACACGCCGCCCGGCCGGCTCAGGGCCTCGGGCTGCTCGGCGCCAAGCACGGTCAGACGGCTCATCGTTTCCAGGTACAGATCCTGCACCGCGTGCTGTCGGCGCAGCTCGGCGGTGGCCCGCTGCTCATGGGCACGGGCCTCGCGTGCCTGCCACAGCGCCGCTGCACTGCCGGCCAGCACCGTCAGCGTGAGCGCCGTACCCATGCCCACGGCCAGCCGGTGTCGACCGACGAACCTGACCAGGCGATAGCCCGCGCTGTCCGGGCGGGCCTGCACGGGCTCACCGCGCAGCCGGCGCTGCAGGTCTTGCGCGAAGGCTTCCGCGCTCGCGTAGCGATCGAGCGCGGACTTCTTCAGCGCCTTGCCCAGGATGGCATCCAGGTCGCCGCGCAGCGCCTGCTTCTGCGCGGGCGTGACGGCGACATCGCTGGCGCGCGGCGGGTCGGCCTGGGTGATGGCTTCTTCCAGCTCGGCGGCGGTGCCCCGCTGCAGGCGGTAGGGGCGGGTGCCGGCCAGCAGCTCGAAGGCCAGCACGCCCAGGCTGTAGACATCGCTGGCCGTGCCCAGCGGCTCGCCGCGGATCTGCTCGGGGCTGGCGTAGTCGGGCGTGAAGGCTCGCCCGGCGAGCTCGGTCAGGGCGGTGGCCGTGGTGCGCTCGCCATCCAGCAGCTTGGCAACGCCGAAGTCCAGCAGCGTGACCTGGCCCTGGGCGTCCACCAGCACGTTGCCGGGCTTGATGTCGCGGTGCACGACCAGCCTGGCATGCGCGTGCGCGACCGCCGACAGCGCCTGCAGCAGCAGGCCTATGCGCGCCGCCGGCGGCAGATCCAGGCGGCGGCAGTAGGCGTCTATGGGTTCGCCGTCGACGTACTGCATCGCGATGAAGGGGCGGCCATGGGCATCGATGCCGGCGTCGTACAGCCGTGCGATGTGCTCGTGTTCCAGGCTGGCCAGGATTTCGCGTTCGCGCGCCAGCCGCTCGGCAAAGGCCTGACCCCAGGCCAGGCGCGGCAGCTTCAAGGCAATCTGACGCGAGGCCAGCCCATCGGCCCGCTCGGCCAGCCACACCAGCCCCATGCCGCCGCGGCCCAGCTCGCGGATCAGCCGGTAGGGCCCCACCCGCTCGCCGGCGTGGGGCTCGGCGCCCGCGATGCCCGGCGCGGCCGTGTCCGAGGGCAGCGGCAGTGGCGGCAGCGTGACGAGAAAGTCGTCGGTTTCTATACGTGCCTGGGTCTGCAGCAGCGCGCGCAGGGTGTCGCGATGTTGCGCCCGTTCGCCGTCCAGCGCTGCCAGCCATGCATCGCGGGCCTGTGGCGGCAGGGCGAGCGCCTCGTCGAGCAGTTGCTCGACGGCGGCCCACTGCATGGCGATGGTGGACAGCGGCTTCATCGTGACGACGAGTTTAGGCGGCGACGAGTCGTGCGGCGCAGCTCCGGCGCGCAGGCGGCCAGCGCGCCCAGCGCCAGGGCCAGCAGCACGCCCGCCCCGGGCGCCAGCAGCGCGAACAGCGCACCGAACGCGGCCTTGCCGAACAGGCCGCGCACATAGCCGCGCAGGAACTCGGTGGACGCCTGATGGCCCGAGACCGCATGCTCGGCCATCGCCAGGGGGCCGCTGACCAGCGGCAAGGAGGCCAGCAGCCCGGTGGCGAACGGCCCGAGCGCCGGCCCCAGCGTGGTGGCCAGCACGGTGAGACCGGCCACCGCGCACAGCGCCAGCAACGAGGTCCGGCCGCTGCGCGACGCGCCGATGGCGGCCGTGCCGGGCGTGGGCAGCCGGGCCCAGGCCAGCAGCGTGAAGCCCAGCGCCAGGCTCAGCGCGGCCGGCAGCGTTTGGCTGGCCAGTTGGGCCGGCCACATCACCAGCGCAGCGGCGGCCAGACCGCAGGCCATCGCGTGCAGCGCGGCCAGGCGGCGTGATGCGTGCACATAGGCCAGCGCAAACATCGCCAGCGCCGCGCACGACGCCACGCTGCCAATGGCCGCCTGCACGGCGAAGCCCGTGCCCTGCTCCCAGGCCGTCCAGGCCAGCGTGGGCGCGGTGATGGTGGGCAGCGCCGCCAGCACCCCCGCCATGCGCCGCCCACCCAGGCGCGCCGCCACCAGCACCAGCAGCAGTCCCATCGTCGTCAGCAGCAACTTCCACCACAGCATCGTCACCCCGCAGGCAGGAAACAGGTCGTCCCCAGAGGTACGAGAAGGCGAGCGCGATCGCGACATCGCCGCGCCTGGGCACTGCTTTTCTAGGGGGAGCCTGTCGCGAACGACGGGTGGGTTCCGTACAAGCCATCGGGAGCCCGTTCCCCGGCCTCCAATTCGGGAGATTTGGTGATGCAAGCGTTCAAACAGCGAATCCTTGGAGCGGCCCTGGCGGGCGCTGTCGTGGTCTGTGCCCCGGTGGCGCGTGCTGCCACGCTGGATGCCTATGCGGGGGGTGTCGGTGGGCTGACCAACGGCAGCATCGAGGCCGGCTGCTACACCAGCGGCACGCCGGCCGAGTTGCTGCCGTTCTTTCAAGGGGGCGCGTTTCCGGCGGGCGGGATTGCCGCCTGTGGTCTCACCGGCGGGCTCAACCACGCCACGGGCAGCAGCGGCAGCGTCACCAGCACGCTGAGCGTGGCGCCGGTGAAGCTGGGTATCCCGGCATCCACGGCCGGCTACTACACCGGCCAGGCCGATGCGATCGCCCGTTACGGCAGCCTGGGCGTGTCGGCCCAGGGCAGCTTTCTGCAGGGCTTGCCGAACGGCAGTCCGGGCGCCTATGCCAGCACGGTGGCGGCAGCCCGCTTCACCGACACGCTGACGGCCACCAGCGCTGCGGTGGCGACGGGCAGTGCCGGCTTCGTGCGCTATGCCTTCGAGCTGCATGGCACGGCCAGCGCACTGGGCGCGCAGGCGCCCTACTACTTCGGCAGCACCTATGTGCAGCTGCTCTACGAGCAGTCCGTGCAGCCGGTGCAGTACGGCTGGAACCTGTCGCTCACGCGCGGCAGCACCGGCCGGATACAGAACACCACGCCCCCGCCGGGCTGGACCACCAGCACCGGTTACCTCAGCGGTGCCAGCACCTTCTACAGCTTCGACCTGCCCATGGTCTGGGGCCAGTCCTGGGATCTGACGGTGGGGCTGATCGCCTCGGCCTACGGCGAGGTCAGCGCTGATTTCCTGGGCACGGCCCGGCTGACCGGCGTGCAGCTTTTCAACAGCCAGCACCAGGAGGTGACGAACTTCCAGCTGCTGTCCGCGTCGGGCACGGACTACCTGGCGCCGGTACCGGAAGCGGGCACGGCTTGGCTGCTGCTGGCCGGGCTGGCCGGGCTGGCTGCATGGGGCCGCCGCCGCGATGCAAAGACTTGAGCGTTGGTGTGGGGCGCTGGCGTGGATGCTGTGCGCGGGGGCAGGTCATGCGCAATCCACGCCGACCCTGCACTGCGAGCTGGTGCAGGGTGGCCAGCGCTACGAGCTGGAGGCGCATCCGGTGGCCTCCCCCTACACCGTAGCCAGCGTGCCGGTGGGGCGCTTCGCGTTCAAGGCGATGTGGGTGGAGGACGGCACCCAGCCCGGCTATATCAAGCTCAACACCTATGCCGACGGCGCGTTGCTGCACCAGGCCAGCCTGGCTGTGCCGTCGCCGCGCGAGCTCGCACCCGCTACCGGTTGGCAGCGCGTGCTCACCCCGGGGTTGGGGCGTGAGCTGGTCTGGCGTTGCGCGGTGTGGCCGCAGGACGCCACCCCGGCTGCCATCCCGGCGGCGTTCAGCGGACCCGAGGTGTTGCCGCGGCTCGCCTCGGCGTCGACCGCGCCTGCGGCGAGGGCCAGCCTGGCGCTGGTGGGCGACGTGATGCTGGACGACGCGCCCGGCCGCCTGATCCGCCAGGGCCGCGATCCCTTCAAGCCCTTTGCCGCGTGGCTGGACCGGGCCGATGTGCGGGTGGGCAATCTGGAGTGCGTGGTGGCCCGAGGTGGCCGGGCCGATCCGGCCAAGCCCTTCAGCTTCCGTGCCCATCCGCGCGTGCTGCCGGTGCTGGCCCGTCATCTGGACGCGGTGGCGCTGGCCAACAACCACAGCGGCGACTACGGCCCACAGGCCTTTGGTGAGATGCTGGGCCTGCTGCAGCGCCAGGGTCTGGCGTATTTCGGCGGCGGCCACAACCTGGCGCAGGCCCACCAGCCGCTGATCATCGAGCGCCACGGCCTGCGCATCGCGCTGCTGGGCTACAACGAGTTCATGCCGCGGGCCTTCGAGGCCGACACGGCGCGGGCGGGCATCGCATGGAGCGAGGACGAGCAGGTGTGGCTGGACATCCAGCAGGCGCGCCGCCAGGCCGACGTGGTGATCCCGGTCATGCATTGGGGGCAGGAGCACGAGCCGCTGGCCAATGCCCGCCAGCGCCAGCTGGCCCGGCTGATGATCGATGCCGGCGCGGACGCGGTGGTCGGCGGCCACCCTCACGTCACGCAGGACGTCGAGATCTATCGGGGGCGGCCCATCATCTACAGCCTCGGCAATTTCGTGTTCGACGGCTTCAGCGATGCCGACAACAACACCGCCTGGCTGCTGCATCTGCAGCTCGATGCCCAGGGCGTGCGCAGCTGGCATGTGGTGGTGGGGCGCATCGACGGCGATGGCGTGCCTCATCCGCAGCCCGAGCAGCCCGCCCCCTGCTGGTGGCGCGGCCAGGCACAGGCCGGCCTGTGCCGGGCGTCGGCAGTGGGGGAGGGCGTTCTGCGAACGGCAGGGGCAGAGGTGGGCGGTTGAAGAACCGCGCGGCGCTCGGTCAACCGCCGCCCTCTGACGAGGGCCAGATTTTGCTGCGGTGGCGAACTCGCCACGAGCGGGGCGACCAGGGGTCAACCCGCAGTTGACGCTTCCGTGAATCTTCGACAAGAATGCGTGTAAACGTTTTCACAAGGCCGGGCGACACACGCACCGGTTCGACGGATGAGACAACCGTTCCCTCCCCGCTTCCTGTGGGGCTGCGCTACTTCTGCCTATCAGATCGAGGGCTCGCCGCTGGCCGACGGGGCCGGGGTCAGCAACTGGCATCGCTTCGCCCACACGCCCGGCCGGGTGGCCAACGGCGACACCGGTGACGTCGCCTGCGACCATTACCGGCGCATGAAGGAAGACGTCGCGCTGATGCGCGACCTGGGCCTGACGGCCTACCGCTTCAGCATCGCCTGGGGTCGGGTCATGCCCGAGGGGCGCGGGCGCGTGAACCCGGCCGGCCTGGGCTTCTACGAGCGGCTGGTGGACGAGCTGCTGGCCGCCGGCATCCAGCCCATGGCCACGCTCTATCACTGGGACCTGCCTGCGGCGCTGGACGACCGTGGCGGCTGGCTCAACCCCGACATGCCGGACTGGTTCGCCGACTATGCCCAGGTGGCCTTCCGCGCGCTGGACGACCGGGTCAAGCTGTGGGTCACGCTCAACGAGCCCTGGGTGATTGCCGACCAGGGCTATATGCACGGTGCGCTGGCGCCTGGCCACAAGAGCGCCTATGAGGCCGCCATCGTCGCGCACCGGCTGATGCAGGCGCATGCCAAGGGCGTGCAGGCCTACCGTGCGACCGGCAGGCACCAGATCGGCCTGGTGGTGAACATCGAGCCCAAGCATGTCGGGCCGGACGCGACCGACGCCGACCGCCATGCGGCCCAACTGGCCGACGCCTACATGAACCGGCAATACCTGGACCCGGCGCTGCTCGGCACTTATCCGGAGGAGCTGCGCGAGGTGTTCGGCGAGGCCTGGCCGGACTGGCCGGCCGCCGAGGTCGAGGCGCTGAAGCAGCCCATCGACTTCCTGGGCCTGAACTACTACACCCGCGCCGTCGTGCGCCACGATGCGCAGGGCTGGCCGTTGCCGGCCGTGCCGGTGCGCCAGCCGGGCGGCATCTACACCGAGACCGGCTGGGAGCTGCATCCGCAGAGCCTGGCCGACACGCTGGTCTGGATGCACGAGCGCTATGGCGGCCTGCCGCTGTACGTGACCGAGAACGGCGCGGCCTTCTACGACCCGCCCGCCGCCATCGACGGCCGCGTGGATGACCCGCTGCGGGTGCACTACCTGCGCACCCACATCGCGGCGGTGCAGGACGCGATGGCGCGTGGCGCCGACATGCGGGGCTATTTCGCCTGGTCGCTGTTCGACAACCTGGAGTGGGCGCTGGGCTTTTCCAAGCGCTTCGGCCTGGTGCATGTGAACTTCCAGACGCTGGAACGCACGCCCAAGGCGAGCGCGCGCTTCTACTCTGACGTGATCGCCCGCAACGGCCTGCCGGACTGACCCATGAGTGCCTCGACACCCGCCACGATCAAGGATGTCGCCCGCGTCGCCGGGGTGTCGGTGGCGACCGTGTCGCGCGCGCTGAACGGGGTCGGCAACGTGCTGCCCGACACGCGCCAACGCATCGTGGAGGTGGCGCGGGAGCTGCGCTATTCGCCCTCGGGTGCAGCGCGCAGCCTCATCACCCGCCGCACCGACACCGTGGGCGCGCTGCTGCCCGACCTTCACGGCGAGTTCTTCTCCGAGCTGATCCGCGGCATCGACCAGGCGGCGCGTGCGCGCGGCCTGCACCTGCTGTTGTCCAGCTCGCATGGCGATGCCGACGAGGCCGCCGCCGCGCTGCGCGCGATGAACGGCCGGGTGGACGGCCTGCTGGTGATGTCGCCCCATGCCGACGCCGATTTCCTTGCGCACAACCTGCCCCCGACCCTGCCTGCCGTGCTGCTCAATGCCGGCGTGGCCGGTGCGGGGCAGCGCGCGTTCGCGGTCGACAACTTCGGCGGCGCGCGGGCGATGACGGCGCATCTGGCGTCGCGCGGCCACGGTCGCATCGCCTTTCTCGGCGGCCCGGCCGCCAACTTCGAGGCGCGTGAGCGCGAGCGCGGCTACCGCGCCGGCCTGCCCGCCGGGGCCCAGCCCTGGCTGCTGGAGGGCGACTTCAGCGAGGCCGCCGGTGAACGGGCTGCGCGGCAACTGCTCGCCCTGCCGCCGGCGCAGCGGCCCGACGCGGTGTTCGCCGCCAACGACATCATGGCCATAGGCCTGCTCGGCACGCTGCAGGCCGCCGGCCTGCGCGTGCCCGAGGACATCGCGCTCGCCGGCTTCGACGACATCCCCATCTCGCGCTACATCAGCCCGCCGCTGACCACCGTGCACGTGCCCATCGCCACGCTGGGCAACGACGCGCTGGAGGCGCTGGTGGCCGCGCTGGACGGTTCGGCCGCGCCGGTGCCCCCGGACAGCGGCGCCACCCTCATGTCCGTGCAGCTGGTGGTGCGCCGCTCCTGCGGCGCGCCGCCGTGATTCCCGTCCGCAACACACATAGCAAACCAACAGGAGACAAGGACATCATGAGCCACCTATCCCTCAGCAAGACCTGGCGCCGCGGGGCGATCGCCACCGCGGTCTGCTTCGCACTGGCCGGCGTCGCTTCGGCCCAGAGTTCCAACGCCACCGTGCGCGGCACCATCACCGCCGCAGGCGCGTCGGTGCCGGCCGGCACCGAGGTGCTGGCCGTCAACAAGAGCAACGGCAACACCTACCGCACCCGGACGCTGGCGGATGGCAGCTACGTGCTGCTGGGCCTCAACCCGGGCAGCTACGAGATCCGCGTGGGCGGCTCGACCACCGGCACGGCGGTCACACTGTCCGTCGGCGAGAGCGCCACGCTGGACCTGAGCAGCGGCAGCACCCGGCTGGACACCGTCGTGGTGGCCGGCAGCGCGCAGCGCCAGGGCGTGATCGACTCCCAGGTCGGCACCACCGTGTCCAACCGGATGATCGAAGCCATCCCGCAGGCCACCCGCAACTTCCTGTCGGCGGCCGACTTTGCGCCGGGCGTGCGCTTCGATACCGACCCGAGCGGCAATACGCGCCTGCGCAGCGGCTCTCAAAATGTTGACTCTGTAAACGTTTTCATCGACGGCGTCGGCCGCAAGAACAACATCCTGCGCGGCGGCGTTTCCGGCCAGGACACCAGCCAGGGCAACCCCTTCCCGCAGACCGCGATCGCGGAATACCGGGTGCTGACGCAGAACTACAAGGCCGAGTACGACCAGGTCTCCAGCGTGGCGATCTCGGCCGTCACCAAGTCGGGCGGCAACGAGACGCACGGCAATGTCTACATCAACCGCACCGGCAGCAACTGGACCTCGCTGAGCCCCATCCAGAAGCAGGACCAGGCCAACGGCATCGCGGCACCGTCCAACGAGCAGCTCGAGGGCGGCTTCAGCATCGGCGGCGCCATCAAGCCCGACACGCTGCACTACTTCGTGGCCTACGACGGCAAGTCGCTGGACAAGCCGCGGCAGCTGACCGCGATGAACCTGGACAAGTACCCCGGCAACCCGGGCGTCGTGCCGTCCATTGCCAGCCAGCAGGGCTCGTTCAACGGCTCGTTCAAGGAGCACCTGCTGTTCGGCAAGCTCTCGGCCGAGATCGACAGCCGCCAGCGCCTGGACCTGTCCACCACGCTGCGCAAGGAAACCAGCTACGCGGTGGACGGCGACCGTTTCGCGCCAAGCACGGCGATCAACAACAACAACAACGAGTACCACCTGGACCTGACCCACGAGTACACCGGCGACCGCTGGCTGAACGAGGCGCGCATCGGCTGGGAAAGCTCGCGCTGGAACCCGCAGTCGGATTCCAGCGACCCGCAGGTGCGCTACAAGTACTCGCCGACGAACATGCTGGCGAATGTGCAGGACATCTTCTTCACCGGCGGCTCGCCCAATGCCCAGGATCGCCGCCAGCGCGGGGTCTACCTGAAGGATGACCTGAGCTTCACCGGCATCTCCGGTCACGTGATCAAGGGCGGCGTGCAGTTCAAGGCGATGAAGTACGAACTGAGCGGCACGGCCTTCCGCGTCCCCACCATCAACACGGTGCTGAACACCGCGACCGGCCAGCCCTATTTCAACGGGGTCGCCTGCACGGGCACCAACGTCAGCAGCAATGGCCTGAAGAGCGATCAGTGCGAGATCACCGCAGCCATCCCGAGCGCCACGGCCAACTTCAGCAACAAGCAGTACGGCCTCTACCTGCAGGACGACTGGAAGCTCACCAAGCAGCTGGAGCTCAACATCGGCGCGCGCTGGGACTATGAAGACAACATGCTGAACAACAGCTATGTCACCCCGGCCGACCGCGTGGCCGCGCTGCGTGGCCTGGACGGCCGCACCATCGCCGGCATCACCGCGCCTGCCGGCCAGACCTACGCGCAGTCGCTCGCCAAGGGCGGCATCAACATCGAGGACTTCATCTCGAACGGCAATTCGCGCAAACCGTTCAAGGGCGCGTTCGCACCGCGCCTGGGCGCGTCCTACGACGTCAAGGGCGACAAGGCCACGGTGATCTACGGCGGCTGGGGCCGCAGCTACGACCGCCGCATGGCCAACAACGCGCTGGACGAGCTGCAGAAGAACGCGCAGGCGGGCGGCGAGATCTGGATGATCAAGAACGACTTCAAGATGCCGTTCGCCGATCAGATGAGCATCGGCCTGCGCCAGGCGCTGGGCGAATGGAACATGGACATCGCGCTGTCCAACGTGCACGCCAAGAACCAGTTCATCTGGTTCGGCGGCAACCGCGACCCCAATGGCGGCTGGGGCAAGCAAAACCCCATCGACCCGCTGTGGGGCGGCCCGAACGGCTACGGCACCCTGGTGCTGGGTGACTTCGTCGGCGAGAACAAGGCCAACAGCCTGTTCCTGTCGCTGGAGAAGCCCTACACGCCGGCCAGCGGCTGGAGCGTGACCATCGCCTACACGCACACCGACGCCAAGACCAACAGCAATGCGTGGACGGACGACATCTTCGACTGGACCTATGGCAAGTCCACGCACGGATTCAATCCCAGCAAGGATGCCGAGCGTGACCGCCTCGTGATCGGCGGCTTGACCGACCGCCTGCCCTGGGGCCTGCAGCTGTCCGGCAAGCTCACGCTGGGCAGCGGCCAGCCGCGCCAGGTGACCGACTGCCACCTGGGCTTCCCCAGCGACACCAGCCAGGGTCAGTGCGTCTACGTCAAGCGTGACTCCAACGCCTTCCGGCAGTTCGACCTGGCGCTGGCCAAGACCATCAAGGTGTATGGCGGCGACCTGCAGCTGCGCGTGGATGTGCTGAACCTGTTCAACAGCGCCAACTGGGGCTACTACGACGACTGGGTCGGCGGCCCGTCCACGCCGCCCGCGAATGCGCTGGGCGGGGACAACGCCCACTTCGACACTAAGACCGGTGTGCGTGGCCCGATGCGCCAGTTCAAGCTGGGCGCCAGCTACTCGTTCTGATCCTGGCTGACCGGGGGCCGGCCGCGGCCGGCTCCCACAATCCCTCCTCATCATGGCACCCATCAACCGACGCGCCCTGCTCACGCATGGCGCCGGCCTGACGCTGGCCGCCGCCGCGCCGTCCTGGGCGGCCGCGCCGGCGCCCGGCACGGCGAGCACCGATCCCTTCATCGCCGAGCTCGAGCGCCGCACCTTCGACTTCTTCTGGGACACGACCGACGCGAAGACCGGTCTCGCGCCGGACCGCTGGCCCAGCCCCTCGTTCGCGAGTATCGCGGCCGTGGGCTTCGCGCTCAGCGCCTACCCGCTGGGCGTCGCGCGCGGCTACATCACGCGGGCCCAGGCGCTGGAGCGCACGCTGCGCACGCTGGAGTTCTTTGCCGCCGCGCCGCAAGGGCCGGGCAAGAGCGGCGTGGCCGGCTACAAGGGCTTCTTCTATCACTTCCTCGACATGAAGACCGGCCACCGTTTCGACCGCTGCGAGCTGTCGACGGTGGACACCGCGCTGCTGCTGATGGGCATGCTGCACGCACAGAGCTTCTTCGACGGCGCGGGTGCCGACGAGGCGCGCGTGCGCACGCTGGTCGACACCGTCTACGGCCGCGTGGACTGGGCCTGGGCCCAGGTGCGGCCGCCGTCCATCAGCCACGGCTGGACGCCGGAAGAGGGCTTCATCAAGTCCGACTGGAAGGGCTACAACGAGGCCATGATGGTCTACCTGCTGGCGCTGGGCTCGCCCACGCAGCCGGTCAAGCCCGAGGCCTGGGACGCCTGGACCAGCACCTACGACCGCGACAGCTGGGGCGACTTCGGCAATGCAGCGCAGCCCCATCTGCGCTTCCCGCCGCTGTTCGGCCACCAGTTCACGCACTGCTGGGTGGACTTCCGCGGCATCCGCGACGCCTATATGCGCCGCCGCGGGCTGGACTATTTCGAGAACTCCCGCCGTGCCACCTATGCGCAGCAGGCCTATGCGCAGGCCAACCCCATGGGCTGGCAGGGCTACAGCGCCGAGATCTGGGGCATCAGCGCCAGCGACGGCCCGGCCGATGTGGAGCACGACTACACCACCGTCACCGGCAAGACCGAGAAGCGCCGCTTCATCAGCTACGCCGGCCGCGGCATGGGCCACTACGACGATGGCACGCTGGCGCCCTATGCGGCCGGCTCGTCCATCGCGTTCACGCCCGAGATCGTGATCCCGACGCTCAAGGCCATCCGCGAGCGCTACCCGCACACCTGGAACCGCTACGGCTTCTGGGACTGCTTCAACCCCAGCTTCAACTTCACCGACGTGAAGCTGCAGCACGGCCGCATTGAGCCGGGCCTGGGCTGGGTGGACCACGACATGCTGGGCATAGACCAGGGCCCCATGCTGGCCATGCTGGGCAACCATCGCGGCGAGCTGATCTGGCAGGCGATGCGCAAGAACGCGCACCTGGTGCGCGGCCTGAAGCGCGCCGGCTTCACTGGCGGCTGGTTGGATCAATGAACCACCCCCTACGGCCTTCGGCCGCCCCCTCAAGGGGGCGCTGTCAGTGGCCTGGCCAAGCCAGTTCCACGACAGCTGCTGGATGGACGCGCCGCCGCCTGATGGCGGCGGGCGCGGCCACGGCGGTTGCCAGTGGCCTGAGTGCCTGTGGCCGCGCCGAAGGAACCACGCTGCGCTTCTGGGCCATGGGCCGCGAGGGCGAGGTGGTGGCCGAGCTGATGGAGGGCTTCGAGCGCGAGCACCCCGGCATCAAGGTGCGGGTCGAGCAACTACCCTGGACCGCTGCGCACGAGAAGCTGCTGACCGCCTTTGCCGGCGATGCCACGCCCGACCTGGCCCAGGTGGGCAACACCTGGCTCCCCGAGATGCAGGCGCTGGGCGCGCTGGAGCCGCTGGAGCCCTATCTCGCGCGCACGCCCTCGCTGGCGGCGGACGACTATTTCTCCGGCATCTGGGCCACCAATGTGGCCGGTGGCCAGCGCGTGGGCCTGCCCTGGTATGTGGACACGCGGCTGATGTTCGTGCGCCAGGACCTGCTGCAGCGCGCTGGCGTGCGCACCATCCCCAGCGACTGGGCCGGCTGGCGCGCGGCGCTGGCGCGGCTGCGCAGCGCGGGCATGGACACGCCCATCCTGCTGCCCACCAATGAATTCGAGCCGCTGCTGGCGCTGGCGCTGCAGCAGCCGGACGAGCTGCTGCGGGACGGCGGCCGCCACGGCAACTTCTCGGCGCCGGGCTTTCGCTCGGCGCTGGGCTTCTACCTGGAGCGCTTCCAGCGCGGCGAGGCGCCGGGCCTGAGCAACAACCAGGTCGCCAACCTCTGGCAGGAGTTCGGCCGCGGCACGTTCGCGTTCTACATCTCCGGCCCCTGGAATATCGGCGAGTTCAAGCGCCGCCTGCCGCCCGAACTGGCTGGTGCCTGGAGCACCGCCGAGCTGCCCGGCCCCATTGCGGGCCAGGGGCCGGGCGCGTCGATCGCTGGCGGGGCCAGCCTCGCAATGTTCCGCCGCTCGCGCCACAAGGCCGAGGCCTGGGCGCTGATCGAGTACCTCGGCCGCCCGGCCGTGCAGCAGCAGTTCTACCGCCTCACCGGCGACCTGCCGCCGCGCCGCAGCACCTGGCAGCTGCCGCTGGACGGCACCGCCACGCTGGCGCAGGACCGCCACGCCGCCGCCTTCTTCCGCCAGCTGGAGCGCGTGCGCCCCGCGCCGGCCGTGCCCGAGTGGGAGCGCATCGCGCAGGAGATGCAGCTGGCCGCCGCGCGTGCCGTGGCCGGTCAGGCCGACGTGGACGCCACCGTGCGCGCGCTGGACACGCGCGTGGACGGCATTCTTGAAAAGCGCCGCTGGATGCTGGATCGCGCCGCCGCCCGCACCGGAGGCCGCGCATGAGCACGCATCGCAACCGCGAGGCGCTGGCCGGCTGGGCCTTTGCGGCACCGGCCCTGCTCGTCATCACGCTGTTCTTCGGCGTGCCGGTGCTGGCCGGCCTGGCCTTGAGCCTGACCGACTTCGACATCTACGCGCTGGCCTCGCTCAGCAACCTGCGCTGGCAGGGCTGGGACAACTATCTGCACGTGCTGTCCATGCCGCTGTTCTGGCAGGCGCTGGGCAACACGGCCTACTTCGTGGTGCTGGGCGTGCCGCTGTCGCTGGCGCTGTCGCTGGGCGCCGCCGTGCTGCTGCAGTCCCGGCTGGTGCGCTTCAAGCCGCTGCTGCGCACGGCGCTGTTCGCGCCGGTGGTGACCACGCTGGTCGCGGTGGCCGTGATCTGGCGCTACCTCTTCCATGTGAAGTACGGCCTGGTGAACTACGTGCTGCAGGGCCTGGGCGTGGACGCGATCGACTGGCTGGGCGACCCGCACTGGTCCATGCCCACCATCATCTTCTTCGCGGCCTGGAAGAACTTCGGCGGCAACATGATCATCTTCATCGCCGCGCTGCAGGCCATCCCCGACGACCTCTACGAGGCCGCGCGGCTGGACGGTGCCCGGCCCTGGGCGCAGTTCCGCCACATCACGCTGCCCAGCCTGGCGCCCACGCTGCTGATGGTGAGCATCCTCACCACCGCCGGCTATTTCCAGCTGTTCGCCGAGCCCTATGTGATGACCCAGGGCGGACCGCTGCAAAGCACGGTCAGCGTGCTCTACCTGATGTACGAAGAAGGCTTCAAGTGGTGGAACCTGGGCCTGGCCTCGGCCGTGGCCTTCGTGCTCTTCCTCATCATCGTGGGCGTCACCAAGGGCCTGATCGCGCTGCAGCGCCGCCTCACCGGAGCCGCCGCATGAGCGCGCCCCGTCGCCCTAAGCTCAATCCGCGGGCCTGGGCCGTGAACGGCCTGCTGTGGCTGTTCGCGGCGCTGGCGGTGTTCCCGCTGGTGTGGATGGTCTGCGTGTCGCTGATGCCGCTGGGCAGCGCATCCAGCCTGCCGCCGCCGCTGCTGCCGCAACACCCGACCCTCGTGCACTACCGCCAGTTGCTGGCCGACGGCGGCATAGGCCGGGCCTTCGTGAACAGCCTGGGCCTGGCCGTGGCCAGCACGCTGCTGTCGGTGAGCTTCAACACGCTGGCCGGCTACGCCTTCGCCAAGCTGCGCTTCCGCCACCGCGAGCGCATCTTCGGCCTGCTGATCGCGGCGCTGGTGATCCCCGGCCAGGTGGCCATGCTGCCGCTGTTCCTGATGCTCAAGAGCCTGGGCCTGGTGAACACCTGGATGGGCGTGCTCATCCCGGGCATGGCCGGCATCTTCGGCATCTTCCTGGTGCGCCAGTACGCGCAGGGCGTGCCCGACGAGCTGATGGAGGCCGCGCGCCTGGACGGCGCCGGTGAGTGGCGCATCTTCTGGAGCATCGTGCTGCCGGTACTCAAGCCGGTGCTGGTGACGCTGGCGGTGTTCGCCTTCCTGGGCAGCTGGAACGACTTCATGTGGCCGCTGATCGTGCTGACAGACGGCGAGCTGCACACGCTGCCGGTGGCGCTGGCGGCGCTGTCGCGCGAGCACGTGCAGGACAGCGAGCTGATGATGGCCGGCGCCGTCATCACGGTGCTGCCGGTGCTGCTGCTTTTCATTGCGTTGCAGCGTTATTACATGCAGGGCTTGTTGATGGGGGGGATGAAGTGACGTTGTATGTTGTGCGTTGCTTCGGTTTTGTGGCCAGGCCCAGCCGGGAGTTCGCCCCGGCGGGCGACCTACTTTCTGGGCGACCAGAAAGTAGGCAAAGAGTCGCCCCTGTTCCGTCGCCCCTCGCGGTGCGCGGGGTGCCCTGCGATGCTCGGATCCCAGGGCCGCGCCGAACTCACTTCGCTACGCTCCGTTCAAACAGGCGGCGCGAAGTCAGTTGTCGAAGCGAGCTTCGCTCGCGCCCCGGGCTCCTGCGCGTCTCGGCTCCTCCAAAGGGGAGCGAAGGAACAGCCGAACAGCCAACCGCCCAACCCGCTAGCCGTTCGCCACGAGGTATTCGAGTTACCCCCTTGAGCACCGCCGAGCAGCGCAAGGCCTTGAGGGCGTGCGCGCAGCGCACCTCAAATACTGACCCCGCGCAACTGTCTGACCGGAGCGTAGCGCAGGGAGTTTTGCGCGGGACCTCAAGGACAGAGCAGCGCAGGGCACCCGCAGCTTGGCTGCGGGCGGCGCGGTCGGGGGGAGCTCTTTGCCTACTTTCTGGCGGGACAGAAAGTAGGTCGCCCGCCGGGGCGAAATCCCGGCACAGCGCGTCGCGAACGGGAGCTGCCACGTGAAGCATCTTCTTCTCGCGCTGACGATGCTCATCACGCAGGCATCCAACGCCGCCGTCCTCGACGACATGAAGGACACCACCCCCTGGCAGGCCAGCGCGTCCGACCAGGTGCGCGCCACGCTGAAGGCCGATGCCGACGGCAGCCTGTGCCTGAACTACGACTTCGCCGGCGTGTCCGGCTACGCGGTGATGCGCCGCGCGCTGCCCATCGCCTGGCCGGCCGAGTTCGCGCTGGATGTGCGGCTCAAGGGACGCGGCGCGGCCGGCAACGATGTGCAGCTCAAATTCGTGGATGCCAGCGGTGACAACGTCTGGTGGATCAACCGGCCCGCACTCGCGCTGCCGGCGAGCCCCGCCGAGCTGCATTTCAAGCGCCGGCACGTGGACTTCGCCTGGGGCCCAAGCAGCGACAAGCGCCTGAGCCGGACGCAGTTTCTGGAGCTGGTGGTCGTGGCCGGCCAGCACGGTGGTGGCGCCGGCGCGGTTTGCCTGGGCGGCATCAGCCTGGCCGAGCGCGAGCCGGCCCCGGCGCAATGGCCGCAGCCGCGCGTACAGCAGCGCGGCGGCGAACAGCTGCTGGACTTCCAGCGCCCGCGCGAGTTCAACGGCCTGTGGCTGAGCGAAGCGGTGGACAGCATCGAGGCCTCCGACGACGGGCGGCGCTGGACGCTGCTGGCCCGCGCGCCGGGCCGTGCGGTCTTTACCGGCGAGCAGGAATGGCGCTGGCTGCGCCTGCGCCATGCGCCGCGCCGCACACCGGTGCTGGCGCTGCGCGATGCCACCCAGTGGCCGGACCGCAACGCCATGCTGGCCGAGTGGGCGCGCGCGCTGCCGCGCGGCGAGATGCCGCGTGCCTTCGTGGGCGAGCAGAACTACTGGACCGTGGTGGGCGTGGACGGCGGCGCCGAGCATTCGGGCCTGATCAGCGAGGACGGCGCGATCGAGCTGACCCGCGGCGGCCCCAGCGTGGAGCCGCTCGTGGAGCTGCCCGACGGCCGGCGCCTGAGCTGGGCCGATGTGCGCCTCACGCAGCAGCAGGTGGCGCATGCGCTGCCGGTGGTGCAGTGGCAGCACGCCGAGGCGGGCCTGCGCATCGAGGCCGGGGCCGATGGCCAGCCCACCGCACCGCGTCTGCTGGCGCGCTACACGCTGAGCAACCCGACGACGCGGCCTCAGCACTACGCGCTGCTGCTGCTGGCGCGGCCCTGGCAGGTGAACCCGCCGCAGCAGTTCCTTTCCACGCCGGGGGGCATCAGCCCGCTGAGTTCGCTGGCCTGGCGCGAGGGGGCACTGCAGCTGCAGACCGTGCAGGGGGGCCTGACGCTGCGGCCCACGCGGGCGCCGCAGCAGATCACGGCCGCAGCCTGGGCCGCGGGGCCGGGTCTTGCGGTGCTGCAAGCTGCCGAGCCGCTGCAGCAGTTGACGGACCCGGACGGACTGCCCTCGGCGCTGCTGCGCTTCGACGTGGAGCTGGCGCCGGGAGAGAGCCGCAGCCTGGGCTGGGTGGCGGGGCAGGGCGTCGTCGACGCCGATGCGCTGGACGCCCGCCTGGCCGCGGCGGCGGCCAACTGGCGCGAGCGCCTGGGCGCGGTCACACTGGAGCTGCCGCCCGCGGCCGAGCCGGTGGTGGCCACGTTGCGCGCCGCGCTGGCGCAGATCCTGGTGTCGCGCGAGGGCGCGGCGCTGCGGCCGGGCACGCGCTCCTACGCGCGCTCCTGGGTGCGCGATGGCGCCATGATGGTGGCAGGTCTGCTGCGCCTGGGCGAGGTGAGGGCAGCGCGCGAGTTCGTGGACTGGTTCGGGCCCTACATCTTCGAGTCCGGCAAGGTGCCCTGCTGCGTGGACCAGCGCGGCGCCGACCCGGTGGTGGAGAACGACAGCCACGGCCAATACCTCTACGCGGTGGCCGAGGTCTGGCGCCACACGCAGGACCGCGCCTGGCTGCAGCGGCAATGGCCGCGCGTGCAGCGCGTGACCGCCTGGATGGAAGGCCTGCGCCAGAGCGAGCGCCGGGCGGGCGCCGACCCGCGCTTCTTCGGCCTGATGCCGCCGTCCATCAGCCACGAGGGCTATTCGGACAAGGCCGCGTACTCGTACTGGGACGACTTCTGGGCGCTGCGCGGCTACAAGGACGCGGTGCAGATCGCGCAGGCGCTGGGCCAGGCGGAGGCCGCGCGCCGCTGGGCTGGCTGGCGCGACGAATTCGGCGCTGATCTGGCCGCCTCGGTCGCGGCCACGGCACGGCATTACGGCATCGACCACATCGCCGGCGCGGCCGACCGGGGCGACTTCGACGCCACCTCCACCACGATGGCGCTCAACCCCGCCCAGGCGCAGGACCTGCTGCCGCGCGAACTGCTGGCCGGCACCTTCCGTCGTTATGCCGAGGAGGCCATCGCGCGCGCCGAGGGCCGCAAGGCCTGGCGAGACTACACGCCCTACGAGCTGCGCAACATCAGCGCACTGGTGCGCCTGGGCGACGTGGCCACCGCGCACCGGCTGCTGGCCTTCTTCTTCGCGGACCAGCGCCCGGCCGGCTGGCACCAGTGGGCCGAGGTGGTGCTGCCGGATGCGCGCGAGCCGCGCTTTCTGGGCGACATGCCGCATGCATGGGTGTCGTCCGACTACCTGCGCGCCGCGCTGGACCTGCTGGCCTACGAGCGCGAGCCCCAGGGCGAGCTGGTGCTGGGCGCCGGACTGCTGCCGGCCTGGCGCGAGGCGGGCGACATCCGCATTGCCGGCCTGTCCACCGCCTGGGGGCGGCTGGACTACGCGCTGCAGCGCCGCGCCGGCGGCTGGACGCTGCGCGTGGCGCATGTGCCCGAGCGCCTGCCCGGCGTGCTGCGCCTGGCCTGGCCGGGCGAGGCTGCGCTGCCGCGGGCACGCGCCGGGGGCCGGGTCTTGCCCTGGCAGGGCCGCGAGCTGGCGCTGCCGGCCGGCACGACCGAGGTGGATCTGGAGGTGAACCCGTGATGACTCGACGCGAGATGACGCTGGGCTCGGCCGCGCTGCTGGCCGGCTGCGCCAGCACGCCGCTGCCGGTGGTGCCCGCCGGCCTGGCCGCCGGTGAACAGCGGGCCTGGACGCTGGGCGAGGAGCGCCTGTGGCTGTGGCTGCCGCCCGAGTACGCGCAGCGCCGCGAGCCCTGGCCGCTGCTGGTCTTTCTGCACGGCTCGGGCGAGCGCGGCACCGATCTGGAGAAGGTCAAGGTGCACGGCCCGCCCATGCGGGTGGGGCAGGGCGTTCGCTACCCGCTGATCCTGGCCAGCCCGCAGCTGGAGGAGGGCGGCGACTGGAACCCGGATCGCCTGCACCGCCTGCTGGGCGAGCTGAAGGCGCGCCTGAACGTGGACCCGCGCCGCTGCCTGGCCACCGGCCTGAGCCGCGGCGGCCATGGCGTGTGGAACTGGGCCAGCGCCTACCCGCAGGACCTGGCCGCCATCGCGCCCGTTTGCGGCTACGGCGACCCGGCCAAGGTGCCCGCCATGCGCAGCGTGCCGGTGCGCGCCTACCACGGCGATGCCGACAACATCGTGCCGCTGGCGCGCCAGCAGGCCTGCATCGATGCGCTGCGCGCGGCCGGTGGCCAGGCCAGCTTCACCATCTATCCGGGCGTCAATCACGGCTCCTGGATCCCGGCCTATCAGGACCCCGAGCTCCTGCCCTGGCTGCTTGCCCAACATCAATCATGACTGTTCATCTGCTTCGCAACCCGGCCGGCCTGGAGGTCGAGCTGCTGTCCCACGGCGCGCTGCGCCAGGTCCGCGTGCCGGGCCTGCTGGTCAACCTCTACCCTGGCAACGAGCTGGAAGGCAGCCTGGCCAATCTGTGGCTGCGCCGGCGTGATGCCGGAGGTGACTGGCGCGCCGTGCCGCTGCTGGGGCCGCAGTCGCCGCTGGCCGCCCATGCGCAGGCCGATGGCTTCGAGATGCGCGGCCGCTGGGGCGACCTGACGCTGCGCCTGCAACTGCGCCTGGCCGCCGACACGACGGCCTGGTACTGGCACCTGGAGGCCGAGGCCGGCGCGGCCTGCGAGCTGCAGCTGGTGCTGCTGCAGGACGTGGGCCTGGCCGACTACGGCGCGGTGCGGCTCAACGAGTACTACGTGAGCCAGTACCTGGACTTCCAGCCGCTGCACAGCGCCGAGCACGGCGTGCTGCTGGCCGCGCGCCAGAACCAGCCGCAGCGCGGCCGCCATCCCTGGCTGCTGGCCGGCTCGCTGCGCCGCGCCACCAGCTTCGCCACCGATGCGGCCCAGGTCTGGGGCCAGGCCGCCAAGCTGGGCGAGCCGCCGCCGGCGCTGCTCGCGGGCCTGCCGGGCACGCGCCTGCAGCAGGAGCACGGCCTCGTCGCGCTGCAGGACGACACGCTGGCACTGGCCGCGGGCGAACGCGGCACGGCCGGTTTCTTCGTTGCGGTGCAGGCCCACCATGCCGAGGCCAGCGGCGACGCCGACCTGGCCGGCGTGGCGCCCCTGCTGGCGCGGCCCGAAGCGCGCATCGCCGCGGTGCTGGCCGCCCCCGCGCAGCCGGTGGCCCGCAGCCTGTTCGCGAGCGCACCGCTGCTGAACGGGCAGGAGCTGAGCGCCGCGCAGCTCGCCGCGCTGTTCCCCGGCGAGCCGCGCCACGCGGAGCGGGTGGACGGCCGCCTGCTGTCCTTCTTCGGCGACGATGCCCGCCACGTGGTGCTGCAGGCCAAGGAGCTGGCGGTGCAGCGCCCCCACGGCCACCTGCTGCGCGCCGGCGAGCACCTGGTGCCCGACGAACGCGCGCTGACCTCCACCTGCTGGATGGACGGCGTCTTCCATTCCATGCTGACCCAGGGCCATGTCAGCTTCAACCGCCTGCTGTCCACGCACCGCAGCCTGCTGGGCCTGTTCCGCAGCGCCGGCCTGCGCCTGTTCGTGCAGGCCGAGGGCGGTGACTGGCAGCTGCTGGGCCTGCCTTCGGCCTTCGAGATGCAGCCCCAGGCCTGTCGCTGGATCTATGCCCATGACGGCGGCCTGCTGGAGGTGAGCAGCACCGCCGGCGCTGCGCCCGACGCGATGGCCTTGAGCCTGCGCGTGCTGGAGGGCGGGCCGCTGCGCGTGCGCGCCAGCCTGCAGCTGGCGCTGGGCGGCGACGACGGCGCCGGCCCGCTGCGCGCCGCCGTGCAGCGCCAGGGCGATACGCTGAGGCTCACGCCGCCCGCCGGCAGCGAGCTGGCCCAGCGCTTCCCTGGCGGTGCTTTCGAGCTGGAGGTGCCGGGTCTTGCGCAGTTCGGCGACGACGCACTGCTCTATGCCGACGGCGCCAGCCGCGGTGAGCCCCAGCTGTGCCTGGACTACGCCGCCACCACCGCGCTGACGCTGACGTTGCGTGGTGCGCTGCTGGCCCAGGCCTCGCCGCCGGCCCAGGCCCTGGCGCTGCCGCAGTGGGGCGCGCAGCCCGCGCTGGCGGCGCTGGCCGACAGCCTGCCCTGGTATGCGCAGAACGCGCTGGTGCACTACCTGTCGCCGCGCGGGCTGGAGCAGTACTCGGGCGGCGGCTGGGGCACGCGCGACGTCTGCCAGGGGCCGCTGGAGATGCTGCTGGCGCTGGGCCACACGGCGCCGGTGCGCGACCTGCTGTGCCGCGTGTTCAGCGCGCAGAACGCCGATGGCGACTGGCCGCAGTGGTTCATGTTCTTTGAGCGCGACGCCGCCATTCGCGCGGGCGACTCGCATGGCGACATCGTGTTCTGGCCGCTGCTGGGCCTGGCGCAATACCTGATCGCCAGCGCCGACGTCAGCCTGCTGGATGAGACGCTGCCGGTGCACGGCGGCGCACCCGCCACGCTGTGGGCTCATGTGGAGATGGCGCTGGCGCTGATACGCCGCCGCGTCGTGCCCGGCACCGGCCTGGCCGCCTACTGGCATGGCGACTGGAACGACTCGCTGCAACCGGCCGACCCGGCCCTGCGCGAGCGCCTGTGCAGCGCCTGGACCGTGACCCTGCATCACCAGACCCTGCACACGCTGGCGCAGGCGCTGCAGGTGCTGGGCCGCACGGCCGAGGCCCAGGCGCTGGCGGCGGAGGCCGCGGCCGTGCAGGCCGAGTTCCAGCGCCTGCTGGTGGCCGACGATGTGGTGGCCGGCTACGTGCTGTTCCCCGAGCAGGGCGGGCGCGAGCTGTGGATACACCCGCGCGATGAGCGCACCGGCCTGCGCTACAGCCTGCTGCCCATGATGCATGCGGTGATCGACAGCCTGCTCACGCCCGAGCAGGCGCGCACCCAGGCCGCGCTGATCGAGCGGCACCTGAAGGGCCCGGACGGCGCACGCCTGTTCGACGCGCCGCTGCCCTACCGCGGCGGCCCGTCCACGCTGTTCCAGCGCGCCGAGACCAGCAGCTTCTTCGGCCGCGAGATCGGCATCATGTACATGCATGCCCACCTGCGCTATGCGCAGATGCTGGCCCACCTGGGGCAGGCCGAAGCCTTCATGACCGCGCTGGATCAGGCCCACCCGGTGGCGCTGGCTGAGCGCGTGCCGCAGGCCAGCCCGCGTCAGGCCAACTGCTACTACTCCAGCTCCGACGCGGCCTTCGCGGACCGCTACCAGGCCCGGGCCGAATACCAGCGCGTGCTGGACGGCGCGGTGCAACTGGACGGCGGCTGGCGCGTCTATTCCAGCGGCCCCGGCATCGCGCTGGGCCTGGTGATCGGCTCGCTGCTGGGCCTGCGCCTGGAGCACGACGCGCTGCTGCTGGACCCGGTGATGCCGCAGCGCCTCGATGGCCTGCAGGTGACGGTGCCGCTGGCCGGCTTCCGGCTGGAGCTCAGCTACCGCGTCGGCCCGCAGGGCCACGGCGTGCGCCGCGTGCTGGACGAACAGGGCCGCGAACTGACCGGCCAGCGCCGCGACCATGCCTACCGCCTGGGCGCTTTCGCGCTGCCGCGGCCGGCTGAGGGCAGTGTGCATCGCTGGACGATTGAGCTGGGGTGAGGGCACGACGCCCGGTGAGCCGGGCGGGCAGGGATGAGGTCGTGAGGAGGGGCGATGGGGGCGGCTGCTCGACGCCCCTGATCGGCGCGATGCGCATCTGTAGCTACCAGAAAGCCATGCCCAGTGTTCGGCGCCGGAGTGGGCTTACCTGCCAATGACGTACGGCGGCAGGTCGGCAATCAGTTCATGCAGTTTGTCTCACGGCATCGCCAGGCAGATCAACTCGGCCTTGACGGCCTCGTTGACCCCATTCAGGGCAAACACGTTCTTTGCGAGATCGAGTCACACGCACAGAATGGTCACGACTTCCCATCCCGAATGAGTTGATGAGATACCGTGCTTCCCATCGTGGCACCTGGTTGTGGTTTGCCGCATCGAGGCTGGTTCGGGGAGGGGAAGTCCCTCTCATTCGCTCGGCATCAATAGGAACTGCAAGGCATTGCCATGGATGGTGAAGACAAGTTCGCGATCGCAAACGAAGAGCACGACGCCTTCTTGCGCGAGCTGGGGAGACTCACGCTAGCTTGGGCCGACATAGAGTCGATTCTGTTCAAGATTCTGAAGAACTACGCCGATGTCTCCTGGCCCGTGGCAAAGGCCCTCTTTTCTGGAACGAGGGCTCGTGCGGCGATCCAGTTCATCCGAGCCATTGCAGAGAACACTGACATGAGTCGGAAGCGCGTGGATGACTTCGATGAGATTTTTAGGAAGATCGGCGAGATCAACACCTTCCGCGACTTCGTAGTGCATCACGTTGATGGATCTGCCTTCGAGTTTGAGGATTCGGATCCGACAAAGCGCTATGTCAGTGACCATCTGCGAGCGAGCAGGCTTGCGAGGACAAAGACTTATTTGCTGGGATCTTCGACGCTGATTGAAATGCGTGACGACTGTGAAGAGTGCTGCTGGCGCTTGCACCCTCACTTGACCCCGATATCTCAGGAGTTTCATCCGGGCTCGGGCCGCGGCGATCGTCAGCCTTGGCGTTTCAAGCCTCCTCAACCTTTGCTCGTGAGCAAGTGGAGCGAGTGAGGTCTAGATAGTTTGTCGAGCAGAATCATGCTGGAAAGCCGCCGCTGCCGAATCAGCCCCCCAGGTCCACCAGCACAAAGTGCTTGCGCACCGGCTCCAGCACCTCGAACTCGCCCTCGAAGCCCGGCGGGATGACGCCGCCCTCGCCGGGGCCTATGTCCACCGCGCCGTCCGGCCCGTGCAGGCGCACGCGGCCTTGCAGCACGTGGAAGTACTCCTGCCGGTCGGCGGGGAAGACGATGCGCCAGCGGCCTAACTCGCAGGCCCAGACGCCCGCACTCATGGGGCCGGCCTCGTGCAGCGTCCAGGTCTGGCGCTGCGGCGCGCCGATGACCCGGCGGTCCTCACGCGGCTGGTCCAGCACCGGGGTCAGGCCGTTGGTCGATGCGATCCTGACGATGGCGGGGCGGCTCATGCGCTCATCCGCATCGGGATGGTGACCGGGCCGTTGTTGACCAGGTGCACCTGCATGTCGGCGCCGAACTCGCCCGCGCCCACGTCGCCATGCTGGCGGCGCGCGGCGGCCAGCAGGTGCTCGTAGAGCCGCCGGCCCAGTTCGGCCGGCGCGGCGCCGGTGAAGCTGGGGCGGTTGCCGCCCGAGGTGTCGGCGGCCAGCGTGAACTGGCTGACGATCAGCAGGCCGCCGGCCACGTCCTGCACGCTGCGGTTCATCTTGCCGGCCTCGTCGCTGAATACGCGCAGCTTCAGCACCTTGGCCAGCAGCTTGTCGGCCACGGCCTCGGTGTCGCCCGGCTCGGCGCAGACCAGCATCAGCAGGCCGGTGCCGATCTGGCCGGTCACGCGGCCGGCCACTTCGACGCGGGCCTCGCTCACTCGTTGCAGCAGTGCGATCACAGCGGGTCCTTCAGGTCGTCGAAATGGGCTTCCACGTCCATGGGCAGCAGCTGGATGCTGGCGCGCAGGCCCGGCACCTCGGCCATCAGGGCCTGTTCCACCGAGGTGCGCAGCGCGGCGGCGCGGCCCAGCGTCCAGCTGGAGGGCATGTGCATGTGCAGGTCCACGAAGCGGCGCTGGCCGGCGACCCGGCTGGTGACGTGGTCGAAGCGGATGGTGTGCGGGTGGCGGAAGTCGTCCAGCACCCGCTGCACGCGGGCCATGGAGTCGGTGTCCAGCGCCTCGTCCATGAGGCCGCCGGTGGATTCGCGCATCAGGTGCACGCCCTCGCGCAGGATGTTCAGCGCTACCAGCACGGCCAGCAGCGGGTCCAGCCATTGCCAGCCGGTGGCCATCACGCCGAACAGGCCGATGACCACGCCTACCGAGGTCCAGACGTCGGTGAACAGGTGGCGGGCATCGCCTTCCAGCGCCACCGAGCGCACCGCACGTGCCTTGCGCAGCATCGCCCAGGCCAGGGCGCCGTTCAGCGCCGAGCTGACCACGGCCAGCGCAATGCCCAGGCCGACGGATTCCATGGGCTCGGGGTGGCGCCAGCGGTCGGCCGCGCCCCACAGGATGCCCAGGCCGGCCGCGATGATCAGGATGCCCTCGAAGCCGCTGGAGAAGTACTCGGCCTTGTGGTGGCCGTAGGGGTGCTCGGCATCGGGCGGCTGGGCCGCCAGCGTGATCATGGCCAGCGCGAACACCGCGCCGGCCAGGTTGACCAGCGATTCCAGCGCATCCGCGGCCAGGCTGACGGAGCCGGTGGCCCACCAGGCGGCGGTCTTCAGGACGATGGTGACGATGGCTGTCGCGACCGACAGCTTCAGATAGGCACTGGCTTGCATGGGGCAGATTGTCGCCATGCAAGCGCCGGTGGCGGCCGTTGGCCGCACAACGCCGTCAGGGCGTTGCGGATGCAGCGGGCGCAGGGGCGGCGGCTGCAACGACCGTGCCGGTTTCCGTGTACGGCGTGGGCACGCCTTCCTTCTCCGAGCTGCGGTCAAACACCAGGGCCTTGCCGTAGATCAGCTGAACCCAGGTGGGGTAGGTGTAGGCGGTACCTTTGTTGTGATCAATGATGGCCCCAATACCGCCGCCGAGAATGACGTTGCCCCACATGCCTGCGTTGGCGCGAGAGATGGCTCGCGCGGTCGCGTTCGGGTTGTTCGGGTGGGTGCAGGTGATGTCCAGGTCTTTGCTGGATCGGCGAATCTGCAATGTGTCGCCCGACTTGCCGGTGACGGTGCCGTAGTCGTTGGTGAGCTTGCATTCGGCGCCGGTCACCAGCTCACCGGTGCTGCTTTTGGTTTCCACCTTCATGGGGTGGGTGGTTTCGTTGACGACGGAGGCGCAGCCGGTCAACGCGAGGGCAGCCGTGAGTGCGGCGAGTTTCAAAGTCAAGTTGTTCTCCCTGTTAGTAGGCGGCGCTTTGTAACTGAAATGTTGCCGGCCTCGGGGGCGAGGAAACCAGGGTGTCAGGTGGTGCTGCCTAGAATCCGCGGTCCCAGTGGAGTCCTCGCATGACAAGCCCCATCACCCCCGACGTTTCCCACATCGCCCCGCGCGAGAAGGCCGAGATCCTGTCTCAGGCGCTGCCCTACATCCGCAAGTTCCATGGCAAGACCATCGTCATCAAGTACGGCGGCAATGCGATGACGGATCCGGAGCTGCAGAAGGACTTCGCCGAGGACGTGGTGCTGCTGAAGCTGGTGGGCATGAACCCGGTGGTGGTGCACGGCGGCGGCCCGCAGATCGAGGATGCGCTGAACAAGCTGGGCAAGAAGGGCCACTTCATCCAGGGCATGCGGGTGACCGATGCCGAGACCATGAGCGTGGTCGAGTGGGTGCTGGCCGGTGAGGTGCAGCAGGACATCGTGGGCCTGATCAACGCCGCCGGCGGCAAGGCCGTGGGCCTGACCGGGCGCGACGGCGGCATGATCCGCGCCAAGCAGCTCAAGATGCTGGACAAGGACGACCCCGCCAAGGAGCACGACATCGGCCAGGTGGGCGACATCGTCTCCATCGACCCCAGCGTCGTGAAGGCGCTGCAGGACGACCAGTTCATCCCGGTGGTCAGTCCCATCGGCTTCGGCGAGGCCAACGAGAGCTACAACATCAACGCCGACGTGGTGGCCGCCAAGCTGGCCACCGTGCTGCAGGCCGAGAAGCTGCTGATGCTGACCAATATCCGCGGCGTGCTGGACAAGGCCGGCGAATTGCTGACCGAGCTGACCCCGCGCCGCATCGACGAACTGGTGGCCGACGGCACCATCAGCGGCGGCATGATCCCCAAGATTGCCGGCGCCATCGACGCGGCCAAGAGCGGCGTGAACGCGGTGCACATCATCGACGGCCGCGTGCCCCACGCGATGCTGCTGGAAGTGCTGAGCGACCAGGCCTACGGCACGATGATCTCGTCGCGGTGAGTCGCAGCCGCCCTGCACCGCGTCGTCCGGCCCGGGGTCGGGTCTGGCTGTTCGACCTCGACGACACGCTGCACAACGCGTCGCACCGGGCCTTTCCGGCGCTGGACGCGTCGATGACGGCCTACATCGAGCAGCACCTGGGCCTGAGCACCGAGGCGGCGGTTTCGCTGCGCCGCCGCTACTGGCTGCGCTACGGCGCGACGCTGACCGGCCTGCAGCGCCACCATGGCGTGAAGGCGGCGCATTTCCTGCACGAAACCCATCACCTGCCGGGGCTGGACCCGTACCTGCACGGCCACGCCCATGACCGCGCGGCGCTGCGCCGCCTGCCGGGCCGCAAGCTGCTGCTGACGAACGCGCCGCGGGCCTATGCCGAGCGGGTGCTGGCGGCGGTGGGCCTGTCGGGCTGCTTCGAGCGGCTGATCTGCGTCGAGGACATGGAGTGCTTCGGCGAGTCGCGCCCCAAGCCGGACGCGCGCATGTTCCGCCTGGTGCTGGCCCGGCTGGGGCTGCGCGCCAGCGATTGCGTGCTGGTGGAGGACACGCTGATCCACCAGAAGCGTGCCCGTGGCCTGGGGCTGCAGACGGTGTGGATGCAGCGCTGGCTGGCCGCCAACCCGGACGGCCGGCGCCTGCGCCGCCGGCCCGTCTACGTGACGAGGCGGGTGAGAAGCCTTCAGGAACTGCTACGCTTCCCCCAGTTCTGAGCGATCTGCGCATTCCTGCGCGACGACTCAGGCGCATGAAGCCAGCCAGGGGAGTTGATGGCATCGTTCTCGGTCCTCATCGTTGAAGACCAGGCCCGCTTTCGCGAGGCCTTCGAGCATGCGTTGGCCAGTGTGCCGGACATACGGCTGCTGGGTATTGCGCCCGATCTGCCGCAGGGCCGGCGGCTGTTCGACCAGACCCAGCCCGATGTGCTGCTGGTCGACCTCGACCTGCCCGGCGGCAGTGGTATCGAGCTGATCCGCCATGCGGCGCAGACGCGGCCGCAGTGCGAGGTGATGGTGATCTCGGTGTTCGGCGACGAGCAGCATGTGGTGGCCAGCATCGAGGCCGGTGCGACGGGCTATCTGCTGAAGGACAGCCTGGCGCTGGACCTGCCCACCCAGCTGCGTTCGCTGCGGGCCGGCGGCAGCCCGATCAGCCCCGTCATCGCGCGCCGCCTGCTGCAACGCCTGGCGCCCGGCGCCGGTGCGCCGCCGCCGGTGGTGGATGACGAGGTGGTGGCGCTGTCGGAGCAGGAGTCGCGCGTGCTGCACCTGGCGGCCAAGGGCTTCACCTTCGACGAGATTGCCCACTTCATGCAGGTGTCGCCGCACACGGTGATGACCTATGTGAAGCGGGTCTACCGCAAGCTGCATGTGCGCTCCAAGGTCGAGGCGATCTACGAGGCGCGGCGGCTGGGCTGGCTGAGGGATTGAATCGACCACCCCGTACCGGCTGCGCCGTGTCAAAGCCAGTGGCTTTGACCCTCGGCAGGCACAAAGAGTCCTCAGGACTCTTTGTGTCCGGTCTCGGTCCCCTCAAGGGGCACTGCCTGTGGCCCGGCGAAGCCGGTTCCACGGCAGTCGCTTGGCAAGAAAAACAATTGCGGCAAGATGCAGGACGTGAACACCGACCCCACGCCCGAAGCTCCGCCGCCGCGCAAGCGGCTCAAGCCCGGCGAACGCCGGCTGCAGATCCTGCAGACCCTGGCCGGCATGCTGGAGCAGCCGGGCGCCGAGCGGGTCACGACGGCCGCGCTGGCGGCGCGGCTGGAGCTCAGCGAGGCGGCGCTGTACCGCCACTTCGCCAGTAAGGCGCAGATGTTCGAGGGGCTGATCGACTTCATCGAGACCAGCCTGTTCACGCTGGTGAACCAGATCGTCGACAGCCCGCAGGCGGTGGCGCCGCCCGGCCAGGCCGCGCGCATCGCCAGCGTGATCCTGCAGTTCGGCGAGAAGAACCCGGGCATGACGCGGGTGATGGTGGGCGATGCACTGGTGCTCGAGCACGAGCGGCTGACGGCGCGCATGAACCAGTTTTTCGAGCGCATCGAGTCGTCGCTGCGCCAGGTCTTGCGCACCGTGGCCGAGGCCCAGGGCCAGCCGGCGCCCACCGCGCAGGCCCAGGTGCTGGCGTCGGTGTGGGTCAGCTTCATCATCGGCCGCCTGCAGCGCTACGCGCGCTCGGGCTTCAGGCGCCTGCCCACCGAGCAGCTGGACGCCGCGCTCAAGACCATAGGCTGAGGGGCGCGCCGGGCACGCCCCTACACTGGCGCGATGTCTGCCACGCTGGAATCGCTGATCGCCCGGGCCGAGGCCCTGCTGAACCGGCTGGAGCCCCTGCTGCCCGCCCCGCCGACGCCGCCCGACTGGGCCGCGTCCACCGCCTTCCGGGCGCGCCGCCGCCAGGGCCGGCTGGTGCTGGAGCCGGTGCGCCAGGTCAGCCGCATCCGGCTGCAGGACCTGCAGGAGGTGGATGCGCAGAAGGACAAGCTGCTGCGCAACACGGCCCAGTTCGTGGCCGGCCGACCGGCGAACAACGTGCTGCTGACCGGGGCCAAGGGCACGGGTAAGAGCTCGCTGATCAAGGCGGTGCTCAACGAGTTTGCCGATCGCGGCCTGCGCCTCATCGAGGTGGACAAGGCCGACCTGGTGGACCTGCCCGACCTGATCGAGATGGTCAGCGGCCGTGCCGAACGCTTCGTGGTGTTCTGCGACGACCTGAGCTTTGACGAAGGCGAGGCCAGCTACAAGGCGCTCAAGAGCGTGCTCGACGGCTCCGTGGCCGCCGCCAGCGACAACCTGCTGATCTACTCGACCAGCAACCGCCGCCACCTGCTGCCCGAGAAGATGGTGGACAACCTGGCCGGCACCCACGGCGAGCATGGCGAGATCCACCCCGGCGAGGCGGTGGAGGAGAAGATTTCGCTGTCCGAGCGCTTCGGGTTGTGGATCAGCTTCTACCCCTTCAGCCAGAACGAATACCTGGCCATCGTCGGGCAGTGGCTGCGCCACTTCGGCCTCGATGATGCGACTGTGGAGGCCGCGCGGCAGGACGCGCTGATCTGGGCCCTGGAGCGTGGTTCGCGCTCCGGCCGCGTGGCCTATCAGTTCGCCCGCGATCGCGCCGGGCGCATCGCATGACGCAAGAACGAGAAATCACCGAGGTGGCCGTGGGCGTGCTGGTGGCACCCGATGGCCGGTTTCTGCTGACCACCCGGCCGCCGGGCAAGGTCTACGCCGGCTACTGGGAGTTCCCGGGCGGCAAGGTCGAGCCGGGCGAGACCGTGGCGCAGGCGCTGGCGCGCGAGCTGCGCGAGGAGATCGGCATCGACATCGGCACGCCCCACCCCTGGCAGGTGCTGGTGATGGACTACCCCCACGCCCGCGTGCGGCTGAACTTCTGCAAGGTGTTCGACTGGACGGGCGAGTTCCAGATGCTGGAAGGCCAGCAGATGGCCTGGAGCCAGCTGCCGGTGCCGCAGCAGCCGGTGCTGCCGGGCACCATCCCCGTGCTGCAGTGGTTTGCGCAGGAGCGCGGCCATGCCGGCCCGACTCACCTAGACTGACAAGATGACCGATTGGCTGGACGAAGTGAAGTGGGACGAGCGCGGCCTGGTGCCGGTGATTGCCCAGGAGCAGGGCACGGGCGACGTGCTGATGTTCGCCTGGATGAACCGCGAGGCCCTGGCGCTGACCGCCGAGCGCGGCCAGGCCGTGTACTGGAGCCGCTCGCGCGGCAAGCTCTGGCACAAGGGTGAGGAGAGCGGGCACTTCCAGCAGGTGCATGCGATACGCATGGACTGCGACAACGATGTGCTGCTGCTCAGCATCACCCAGCTGGGACACGAGCCCGGCATCGCCTGCCACACGGGCCGCCACAGCTGCTTCTTCCAGAAACTGCAAGACGGCGTCTGGAGCACCACCGAGCCGGTGCTGAAAGACCCCGGCAAGATCTATGAGTGACGACATCCTGAAGCGCGTCGGTGCGGTGATCGAATCCCGCAAGGGCGCCGACCCGGCCGACAGCTACGTGGCCAAGCTGTTCGACAAGGGCCTGGACGCCATCCTGAAGAAGGTGGGCGAAGAGGCCACCGAAACCGTGATGGCGGCCAAGGACGTGGAGCACGGTGCCGATCCGGCCAAGCTGGTCTACGAGGTGGCCGACCTGTGGTTCCACAGCCTGGTGGCGCTGGCCCAGTGCGGGCGTGGGGCCGAGGACGTGCTGGCCGAGCTGGCCCGGCGCGAGGGCCTGTCGGGCCTGACCGAATTCGCCCAGCGGGCGCAAAAGCAGCAACAGCAATGAGCACCCACGACCACACCGACGCCAACTGCATCTTCTGCAAGATCGTCGCCGGCCAGATTCCGAGCAAGAAGGTCTACGAGGACGAGGAACTGTTGGCCTTCCACGACATTCAGCCTTGGGCGCCTGTTCACATCCTCATCATCCCGAAGCGGCATATTCCGTCCATGGCCGAGATCAGTGACGCCGATGCGCCGCTGCTGGGTCGCATGACGGCGCTGGGCACACGGCTCATGAGGGAGCTGGGCGTGACCGGCGGCTTCCGCCATGTCATCAACACCGGGCGCGACGGGGGCCAGGAGGTCTATCACCTGCATCTGCACGTGATGGGCGGTCCGCGCCCCTGGCTCAAAGGGTGATCCCGCGTCACCTAAAATTCAGACATCCTCTTTCGGAGAAATAGACATGGGTTCCTTCAGCATCTGGCACTGGTTGATCGTGCTGCTGATCGTCGTGCTGGTTTTCGGTACCAAGAAGCTCACCAACATCGGCAAGGATCTGGGCGGTGCGGTCAAGGGCTTCAAGGACGGCATGAAGGACGGCGCGGCCGATCCCGTCGTGCCGCCGGCCCAGCAGGTCACGGCCAGCAACAAGGCGAACGACCCCAACACGGTCGACGTCGACGCCAAGACCAAGTCCTGAGCCTGACGACGAGTGCTGGACTTCGGTTTTGACAAGCTCGCGCTGATCGGCGCGGTGGCTCTGGTCTTCATCGGCCCGGAGAAGCTGCCGCGCGTCGCGCGCACGGTGGGCACGCTGCTGGGCAAGGCCCAGCGCTATGTCGCGGACGTGAAGGCCGAGGTCAACCGCTCCATCGAGCTGGAAGAGCTTCAGAAGATGAAGACCCAGTTCGAAACCGCGGCGCGCGATGTCGAGCAGACGGTGCGGGAGACGGTGGACAGCACCGAGCAGGCCGTGCAGGGCACGCTGCGCGAGCTGTCCGGCGAGGCCTCGTCCTTCGAAACCTCGAGCTACGAGTCGCCCGGCCCCGTCTACCGTCACCCGCGCAAGAACTGGCGCCTGAAGCGGGGCGCCACGCCGCTCTGGTACAAGCAGCAGGCCGGCGTGCGCCGGCACACGCAGTCCGGGGCAGCGCGCGTCGCGCGCTTCCGGCCGCCCTCACGTTCCGTCTGACCGCGCGCGCCGCGCCCTCATGAGCTCCTTCCAGAAACCCGACCATGACGAACTGGCCGGCACCGAGCAGCCCTTCGTCACCCACCTGATCGAACTGCGCGACCGGCTGATGCGCGCGGCCCTGGCCGTGCTCGTCTGCTTCGGCGTGCTGGCGCTCTATCCCGGCCCCGGCCAGCTCTACGACATGCTGGCCGCGCCGCTGGTGGCCCATCTGCCGGCGGGCTCCAAGCTGATCGCCACCAGCGTGATCTCGCCCTTTCTGGTGCCGCTGAAGATCACGCTGCTGACGGCCTTCCTGATCGCGCTGCCGGTGGTGCTCTACCAGGCCTGGGCCTTCATCGCGCCGGGCCTCTATTCCCACGAGAAGCGCCTGGTGCTGCCACTGGTGGTGTCCAGCACGCTGCTGTTCTTCCTGGGCGTGGCCTTCTGCTACTTCTTCGTGTTCGGCCAGGTGTTCAAGTTCATCCAGAGCTTCGCACCCAAGAGCATCACGGCAGCGCCCGATATCGAGGCCTACCTGGGCTTCGTGATGAACATGTTCATCGCCTTCGGCGCGGCCTTCGAGGTGCCGGTCATCGTCGTCGTGCTGGTGCGCATGGGCCTGCTGACGGTCGAGAAGCTGCGCGAATACCGCGGCTACTTCATCGTCATCGCCTTCGTGGTCGCTGCGGTCATCACGCCGCCGGACATCGTGTCGCAGCTGGCGCTGGCCATTCCGATGTGCCTGCTCTACGAGCTGGGCATGTTCGCGGCCAAGTACTTCGTGCGCTACAGCAAGGCGCCGGAGCCGCCGCAGGAGTGATCACTCGTCCTCGCCGCCGGCGTTGCCGGCCGGGCGGGGGCGCTGGGCCACGTTGAGCGTCAGTGTCAGCGTGCGGCGCTCGCGCTGCACCTGGGCCTCCACCTGGCTGCGCGGCTTGAGCGCCGCCACGGTCGACAGCAGCTCGGCGGGCGAGCCGATCGCCTGGGTGCCGATGCGCACCAGCACGTCGCCCGGCTTGATGCCCGCCAGCGCGGCGGGCGCCCCCTTCACGACGCCGGCGACCAGCACGCCACGGGCCTCGCCCAGCTTGAGCGCGTCGGCCAGCTCCGGGGTCAGGTCACGCGGCTGCACGCCAATCCAGCCCCGGGTGACGACGCCATCCTTCAGCAGCGAATCAGCCACCTGGCGGGCGACATCCACGGGGATGGCGAAGCCTATGCCCAGCGAACCGCCGCTGCGCGAGAAGATGGCCGTGTTGATGCCCACCAGCCGGCCACGCTCGTCCACCAGGGCGCCGCCGGAGTTGCCGGGGTTGATGGCCGCATCCGTCTGGATGAAGTTCTCGAACACATTGATGCCCAGCTGGTTGCGCCCCAGCGCGGACACGATGCCGGAGGTGACGGTCTGCCCGACGTTGAACGGGTTGCCGATGGCCAGCACCGCGTCGCCCACCTGCAGGCCTTTGGCGTCGCCCAGCGGGATCACCGGCAGATTGGGCAGATCGATCTTCAGCACCGCGACATCGGTTTCGGGGTCGGTGCCCACCAGCGTGGCCCTCACCTGGCGACCATCGCTGAGCTGCACCTCGATGTCGGCAGCGCCTTCGACCACATGGTTGTTGGTCAGCAGCACGCCGTCGGCAGAGATGATGACGCCGGAGCCGAGGCCCAGCTGGGCGCCGCGCTGGCCGCGCGGGCCGAAGAGGTCGAAGAACTCGTTGCGGCCGCGGCTGCCGCGCTGCGGCGTCTTGCTGGCTGCGACGCTGACCACCGCGGGTGAGGCGATGCGGGCCGCCACGGCCAGCCCGCCATGCGCGGGCGGCGCCAAGGGTGTGCTGGCGGCGGCTCTGGGAGGCGGTGCGAGCAGCGGCGTGCCGGCAGGAGGTGCACGGCGCAGCGCGGGCAGCCAGTCGGGCCGTATCGTTGCCAGCACGAACACCACACCGAGCGTCACCGTCACCGCCTGCGCGAAAATCAGCCAGAGCCTCTTCAACACCGTATTCCTCGCTCCACCATGATCGATCGCGCCCGGCTGGAAACTCATCTGAACCAAGTGATGGAGCCTGGCCGGTTCAAGGATTATGGGCCGAACGGTCTGCAGGTCGAGGGCAAGGCGCAGGTTGCGCGCCTGGTCTGCGGCGTCACCGCCAGCCTGGCGCTGATCGACGCTGCGATCGCGGCGCAGGCCGACGCCATCCTCGTGCACCACGGCCTGTTCTGGCGCGGCCAGGACGGCCGCGTGACCGGCTGGATGAAGCAGCGCCTGGCGCGGCTGATCCAGCACGACATCAGTCTGTTTGCCTACCACCTGCCGCTGGATGCGCACCCGCAGCTCGGCAACAACGCCCAGCTCGGCGCGCGCCTGGGCTGGGTGGCCGATCGCCGCTTCGGCGATCAGGACCTGGGCTTTTGCGCGGCCGTGGAGTCGACCTCGCTGGATGCCGTCGGCCAGCAGCTGCGCAACGTGCTCGGCCGCGAGGTGCTGACGGTGCCGGGCGATGGCCGGCCGCTGCGGCGCGTGGCCTGGTGCACCGGCGGGGCGCAGGGCTATTTCGAGGCGGCCATCGCCGCGGGCGCCGATCTGTTCGTGACCGGCGAGATCTCCGAGCCCCAGGCCCATTACGCGGCCGAGACCGGCGTGGCCTTCATCGCCGCCGGCCACCATGCGACCGAGCGCTACGGCGTGCAGGCGCTGGGCGAGTGCGTGGCGGGCGAGCTGGGCCTGGACTACCGCTTCATTGACCTGCCCAACCCGGCCTGATCCGGGCTTCGACGGACCCCTACAAACTCATGCATTCATTCGATCTGGTGGTTGTCGGCGCCGGTGCGGCGGGCCTGTTCTGTGCCGGTATCGCCGGCCAGCGCGGCCTGCGCGTGCTGGTGCTGGACCACGCACCGCGTCTGGCCGAGAAGATCCGCATCTCCGGCGGCGGGCGCTGCAACTTCACCAACCGCGACGCCGGCCCGGCCAACTTCCTGTCCGACAACCCGGCCTTCTGCCGCTCGGCGCTGGCGCGCTACACGCCTCAGGACTTCATCGCGCTGGTCACGCGCCACGGCATCGCCTTCCACGAGAAGCACAAGGGGCAGCTCTTCTGCGACGACTCGGCCGAGCAGATCATCCAGATGCTGCAGCGGGAGTGCGAGGCGGGCGGCGTGCAGCGCTGGCAGCCCTGCACCGTGGCCGCGGTGCGTGCCCAGGCCGAAGGCGGCTTCGAGCTGGACACCGCCCAGGGCCCGGTGCGCTGCGCACGCCTGGTGGTGGCCACCGGCGGTCTCTCCATTCCCAAGATAGGGGCGAGCGATTTCGGCCTGCGCCTGGCCCAGCAGTTCGGCCACCGCATCGTCACGCCGCGACCGGCGCTGGTGCCGCTGACCTTTGCCGAGTCCGACTGGGCGCCGTTCGCGGCGCTGTCGGGCCTGTCGCTGCCGGTGGTGGTGAGCACCGGCAAGGGCAAGGCCCAGGGGCGATTTCATGAAGACCTGCTGTTCACCCACCGCGGCCTCAGCGGCCCGGCCATCCTGCAGATCTCCAGCTACTGGAGCGAGGGTCAGGCCTTGAGCATCGACCTGGCCCCCGAGCTGGACCTGGCCGAGGCCCTGGCCCTGGCCAAGCAGCAGTCGCGCCGGCAGTTGGGCAACGAGCTGGGCGAGCATTTCCCGCAGCGCCTGGTAGCTGCCTGGCTGGAGCGCCTGGGGATCGCGGCCAGTCGCCCCATGCCCGAATGCAAGGACAAGGATCTGGCCACGCTGGCCAGCCAGCTCAAGGCCTGGGCGCTGACGCCCAATGGCAGCGAGGGCTGGCGCAAGGCCGAGGTGATGCGTGGCGGGGTCGACACCCGAGAGCTGAGCTCGCAGACGCTGGAAAGCCGGCTGCGGCCAGGCCTGCATTTCATCGGCGAGGTGGTGGACGTGACGGGCTGGCTGGGCGGCTACAACTTCCAGTGGGCCTGGGCCAGCGCCGCGGCCTGTGCGCGTTCAATGGAGGCGGCTGTGGCCGCTTGAAGCAGATGGAACCCGTCGTGAATGCCGATGTCCGCCCTGTGCTGATCACCCAGGGCGACGCCTGCGGCATCGGCCCCGAGATCATCGTGCGCTGCTGGCAGCGCCAGGCCCCGCGCGATGCGCTGGTGGTGGGCGATGTGGGCCTGCTGCGGCGTGCGCTGGCCTGGTGTGGCGGCGGCCTGGCCGTGGCCGAGCTGGACGACCCCGAGGAGCTGGCGGCCGTGCCGCCGAACTGCCTGCCGGTCTGGCAGCCGCCGGGCCTGCCGGCCGGTCTGGCGACGCTGCCGCCGGGCCGGATCTCGGCGGCCGCCGGTGCTGCGGCCGCGTGCTGCATCGAGGCTGGCGTGGGTTTGATCCAGGCCGGCCGCGCGCGCGCGCTGGTGACCGCGCCCATCCACAAGGAGGCACTGCATGCGGCCGGCGTGCCCTACCCGGGCCACACCGAGATGCTGCAGGCGCTGGCTGGCGGTGTGCCGGTGCGCATGATGCTGGCCAACCCCGAGTTGCGCACGGTGCTGGTCACCATCCACTGCTCGCTGCGGGAGGCCATCGCGGGTGTCACGCGGGTGGCGGTGCTGGAGACGCTGCGCATCACCCAGGCCTCGCTGCAGCGCATGGGCATCCCCGCGCCGCGCATCGCGGTGGCCGGGCTGAATCCGCATGCCGGCGAGGGCGGCCTGTTCGGTGACGAGGAGATCGTTCACATCGCGCCGGCCATCGCGGACGCACGGGCGGCGGGCCTGGACGCGACCGGGCCGTACGCGCCGGACACTGTCTTCATGCGCGCGCGCCGCGGGGAGTTCGACGTGGTGGTCGCGATGACCCACGACCATGGCCTGATCCCGGTGAAGTACCTGGGCGTGGAGCAGGGCGTCAACGTGACCCTGGGCCTGCCCTTCGTGCGGGTGAGCCCGGACCACGGCACGGCCTTTGACATCGCGGGCCAGGGCGTGGCGGATCCGTCCAGCCTGGAGGCCGCGCTGCAGCTGGCTCGCCAGCTGTCGGCAACCGTCTAGACCGCCTCAGACGCCGGTGTTGAGCGCGGCCAGCTGGGCGCGGGCGCGGGCGGTGGCCCGTTCCAGCAGGTAGGCGTTCTCGAAGGCGCGCAGGCGCCCCGATTCACACAGCTTGCGCAGCATGCGGGCCGTCATGGTCACCGTTTCCTGGTGGCGCTGGCCGTGCGTGAAGATGAAGAAGCTGCGTCCCGAGCTGACGTGTGCGAGGCGCACCTTCTGCCACTGGTCGCCGGTGCGCATCTGGTAGGCGAAGCCCAGTTGCAGGTGGTCGATCAGCAGGGCGCCGCTGCTCGGCTCCGGAGCACTTTCGGCGGCCGGCAGGCCGTCGATGGAGATGTCCACCGCCTGCAGCGGCTCGGGTTCGGGGGTGCCGGAGAGGTCGAGATCCAGCGGCTGGTTCCAGCTGACGCCAGCCTCTTCCACCAGCCCCAGGCTCTTGGCCTCGGCGGCGGTCAGCCGCTGGCTGGCGTCCAGCTCGGCAGCCGGCGTGTCGGCCGGGCTGGGCTTGCTGAGATCGGCCTCGACCGGGGGGGCGGCGCCGAAGACCTGATCCAGCTGACGGATCAGCAGGTTGGTTTCCAGCGCCGTCGGGGCCTGGCCTTTCAGGGATTCGGCATGCGCGGGCAGCAGGGCGCTGAAGAAGTCCTTGCGCGGCACATCGGGCCAGCGGATCAGGTCCAGCCCCTCGTTGAGCGTGCGCATCAGCTGCGGCAGCTCGCGCAGGAATTCGGCCCGAGCGGCGGTGCCGGCCTTGGGCTGCACGCTCATCACCAGCGTGCGGCCGAGCTGGCGCAGGCGCAGCGCGCGTTCCGGCGAGCCCTCGCGTGAGGCCATCACGATGGCCTGGCTCCAGACCTGTGCCAGGAAGTTGCGCAGGAAGTCCTGCATCGGCACGTTGGCCAGTGCCTGCTGCAGCTGCAGCGCGTAGCGTTGTTGCAGGCGCAGATCGGTCTCGCGCCGGTCGACCAGTGCGGCGGCGTCGCCGGCCATCTTCAGCGTGCTGCGGGTCTGCTCCGCGATGAAGGACTCCAGCTGATCGAGCTTGCCGGTGTAGACGTCCATGCGGTCGAAATCGCCGCTGGCCACGTCCTGCACCAGGTCGCGCACATGGGCGAGGAAGGAGCGGCCGGGGTCGTCGCTGAAGTCGTCGAAGGCGCAGGCCAGCGAGGCCAGGCGGTTCACGAACTGCCGCACCGGATGCCGGCGCGACGAGAAGAAGGTCGAGTCGCCCAGCGCCGCGCGCAGCACCGGCAGCTGCAGCCGCGCGAGCTGGCGCGCCATCTGCGGTGGCACCTTGGGGTCCGACAGGATCTGGTCGAACAGGCTGCCGACCACGTCGATGATCATGTGGTCCAGGCGGCCGGTGGAAGCCTGGCGCAGCTCGTCGCGATGGGCGTGGATCAGGTTGGCCGGGGCCGGCAGCTGGCCCCAGGCACTGTTGGTATCGCCGGCATCCAGGCCGGCGCGCATCGATGGGCTGAAACCGTCGTAGCCGCTGTCGCGGCTGGCGGCCGGCATCTGTGCGAGGCGGCGCAGCAGCGTCATCATCTGTGGGTCTATGGCCCCCAGGCCGAAACCGGCGCCCGAGCCTCCGGCGCCGGAGCCCAGCCCACCACGGCCGCTGCTGGCAAAGCCCTGGCCGCCGCCATGCTGGCCGAGCCCGCCATTGACGGTGTAGAGCCCGCCGCGACCCGACGGCATGGCCTGAGCGGGATCAAGCTCGGCCGACTGGCTGTGGCCCAGGCCGCCCTGGCGCGAGCTCGGGCCGCCGTCGGCGTGGCTACGGACGCGCAGATCCTGCTGGCGCAGTCCGCGCGAGCGCAGCAGCTCCGCAATGTCGGCGTAGCAGGCGCGCATGCCCTCGGCCAGCGCGCGCGTCAGCTCGTCGGTCAGCGTCTGCCGGGCGACGGCGTCTTCGGTGATGGTCTGGACGGCGTCCAGCAGCGCCTGGGCGATCAGCTCGGGGCGCAGCGGATTGCGTTCACCGACCTGGATGCCTGCGACATAGGACTCAACCTCGCGCAGTTCCCATTCGCTGTGATGGCCGATGGCCATGCCGATGCGATCGGCAGCCACCAGGTTGTTGACCTGGTCGTCGTCCATCAGCGACAGCTCGGTCCAGTCCTTGCCCGCCGGGGTGGGGGCGCGGGCCGGCGAGGCCGGCTGTTGCTCGGACTGCACCTGCTGCCGCAGGCTCTGGCCGAAACGTTGGGTGAACAGGGCCTGTTGCTGCCGGAACACGAACTGGGCCGCGAGCAGGGCATCGCGGCGCTTGATCTGTCCGGCCGACAGTGCGGACAGCCCGAGCCCTTCCGAGCAGCGCTCCGCAGCCTGTTCCACCGTGAGGCGGATACGGGCCAGCGCCGCATCGAGGTGCGGATTCAGGCGGGGGTCGGGCGCATTCATGAACATCCAGGCGCGGGTGACGTCGCAAAAGTATCGCGCGCGTCAGCACCGCTGAAATGGGCTGAACTGCCAACTACGTGGCACAAGCAACCCAAGTAACCAATGCTTACCGTGCCGAAACGGGTCTGGCGGGCCTCAGCGCTTGAGGGAGTCGCGGATCTCGCGCAGCAGCAGGATGTCTTCGGCGGTCGGCGGCGGCTCCGCCGGGGCGGCCGCCGGCTCCGTGCGCTTGAGCCGGTTGATCTGCTTGATCATCAGGAAGATCACGAAGGCCAGGATGATGAAGTTCAGGGACACCGTGATGAAGCTGCCATAGGCGAGCACGGCGCCCGACTTCTTGGCCTCGGCGAGTGTCGTCGCCGTCTGCCCGGCCAGCGGGATGAAGTAGTTGCTGAAGTCCAGGCCGCCAAACAGTCGCGACACGACCGGCATGATCACGTCGCCCACCAGCGAATCGACGATCTTGCCGAAGGCCCCGCCGATGATCACGCCGACGGCCAGATCGATGACGTTGCCCTTGACGGCAAATTCCCTGAACTCTGAAAAGAAACTCATGCAGCACTCCCGTGAAAACGGGTGATTCTAGAAAGTTTGACCTCGATCATGACCTCTGCAGATAGGGCCTTGAAGGAGGGTAAACCTGTGGTTTCGCGCACCAGTTGAGGGCCGATGCACGAGTTTGGGTTCGCTAGAATTTTGGCTGCCCCTGACCAGAAGTCTCTTCTAGAGGACCCCATGAGTGATCAGCAAGTGGATCAAGGCAAGCGCACGTGGTTGATTGCCACGGGCTGTGCCGGCGCTGTGGGTGGTGTCGCGACCGCCGTACCCTTTGTTAGTACCTTCGCGCCGAGCGAGCGCGCCAAAGCGGCAGGGGCGCCGGTCGAGGTGGACCTCGGGGGCATCAAGCCCGGCGAGAAGCTGACCGTCGAATGGCGAGGCAAGCCGGTCTGGATCGTGCGTCGCACGAAGGAACAGATCGAGGCGCTCAAGAAGAACGATGCGCAGCTGGCGGACCCCAATTCCGAGCGCAAGGCCTTCCCGATTCCCGATTACGCCAAGAACGAATGGCGTTCGATCAAGCCCGAATATCTCGTGGTGGTCGGTATCTGCTCGCACCTGGGCTGCTCGCCCAGCGACAAGTTCGCTGCAGGCCCGCAGCCCTCGTTGCCGGACGACTGGAACGGCGGTTTCCTGTGCCCCTGCCATGGATCGACCTTCGACATGGCCGGCCGGGTCTTCAAGAACAAGCCCGCGCCGGACAACCTCGAGGTGCCGCCGCATGTGTACCTGTCCGACGCCAAGCTGTTGATCGGCGAAGACAAGAAGGCTTAAGGACAAGTCATGGCTGAATTCAAGGAAGCCCCCGCTGGCGCCTCCATGGGCGTCAAGACCCTGACCTGGTTCGAGAACCGGTTCCCCACCGCGTTCGATGCCTACCGGGTCCACATGTCGGAGTACTACGCTCCGAAGAACTTCAACTGGTGGTACATCTTCGGCTCGCTGGCGCTGCTGGTGCTGGTGATCCAGATCGTCACCGGCATCTTCCTGGTGATGCACTACAAGCCCGATGCCGCGCTCGCGTTCGCGTCGGTCGAGTACATCATGCGCGATGTGCCCTGGGGCTGGCTGATCCGCTACATGCACTCGACGGGGGCCTCGGCCTTCTTCGTGGTGGTGTACCTGCACATGTTCCGCGGCCTGATCTACGGCAGCTATCGCAAGCCACGCGAGCTGGTCTGGATCTTCGGTTGCGCGATCTTCCTGTGCCTGATGGCCGAGGCTTTCATGGGCTACCTGCTGCCCTGGGGCCAGATGAGCTACTGGGGTGCCCAGGTGATCGTCAACCTGTTCTCGGCCATTCCGCTGGTCGGCCCTGATCTGGCACTGATGATCCGCGGCGACTATGTGGTGGGTGACGCGACGCTGAACCGCTTCTTCAGCTTCCATGTGATCGCCGTGCCGCTGGTGCTGCTGGGCCTGGTGGTCGCTCACCTGCTGGCGCTGCATGACGTGGGTTCGAACAACCCGGACGGCATCGAGATCAAGGCCAAGAAGGATCCCAAGACCGGCATCCCGCTGGACGGCATCCCCTTCCACCCGTACTACACGGTGCATGACATCTACGGTGTGTCGCTGTTCCTGATGGTGTTCTCGGCCATCGTGTTCTTCGCGCCCGAGTTCGGTGGCTACTTCCTGGAGTTCAACAACTTCATCCCGGCCGACCCGCTGAAGACGCCGCCGCACATCGCGCCGGTCTGGTACTTCACGCCCTTCTACTCGATGCTGCGTGCGACGACCTCGGACTTCATGCCTTTCCTGTGGGCCTTCCTGGTGATCGTCGGGCTGTTCACGGTGCGCCGCTCGGCCAGCCTGACGCCCAAGGTCAAGGTGGGTTACTGGGGCCTGATGGCGGCGTTGCTCTTCCTGTTCGACGTGCACGGCGTGGTACTCGGCTGGATGCACATCGACCTGAACTCCGCGCTGCACGGCCTGGATGCCAAGTTCTGGGGCGTGGTGGTGATGGGGGGCTCGGTGGTCATCATGGCCTTCCTGCCCTGGCTGGATGCCAGCCCGGTGAAGTCCATCCGCTACCGTCCGAGCTGGCATGTGTATGTGTATGCCGTGTTCGTCGTGTTCTTCCTGATCCTGGGTTACCTGGGCATCCAGCCGCCGAGCCCGACGGGCACGCTGGTGGCGCAGATCGGCACGCTGCTGTACTTCGGCTTCTTCCTGCTGATGCCCGGGTGGACGAAGCTCGGGACGCCCAAGCAGCCGCCCGAACGCGTGACCTTCCACGCCCACTGATCCGCGGAGTCACAACAACATGAAAAAGCTGATCGCCCTGCTGCTGGTCACCCTGGGTCTGTCGGGTCTGGCCCAGGCCTCCGGTGACGGTATCGAATGGGACAAGTTCCCCAAGGAGAAGATGTCGGACGTGGCCTCGCTGCAAAGCGGCGCCAAGCTGTTCGTCAACTACTGCCTGAACTGTCACGGCGCGGCCTACATGCGCTACAACCGGCTGCGCGACATCGGTCTGACCGAGGCCGAAATCAAGAACAACCTGCTGTTCGCCTCCGACAAGGTGGGCGACACCATGAAGGTCAGCATGGACCCCAAGCAGGCCAAGGCATGGTTCGGCGCGAACCCGCCCGACCTCACGGTGATCGCCCGTTCGCGGGCCGATGGTGCCAAGGGATCGGGGGCGGATTACCTCTATACCTACATGCGAACTTTCTACCGCGACCCGACCAAGGCCACGGGATGGAATAATCTAGCCTTCCCCAGCGTTGCGATGCCGCATGTGCTGTGGGAGTTGCAAGGCCAGCGCGCCGCCAAGTTCGAGGAAGTTGCCGACCCGCACGACGCGAACAAGAAGACGCACCGGTTTGCCGGCTGGGAACAGCTGACACCGGGCAAGCTGACCGAGCGACAGTACGACGATGCCGTGGCCGATCTGGTGGCTTACCTCCAGTGGATGGGCGAGCCCGCTCAAGGCAAGCGCTTCCAGCTTGGCGTTATCGTGCTGATTTTCCTGGGCTTCCTGACCTTGTTCGCATGGCGCCTGAATGCGGCGTTCTGGAAGGACGTGAAGTAAACCCTCGCCCCGGGTGCACGAGCAGCACCGGGTCAACCACGCAGTGGCGCGCCTCTGGGCCCGCCACTGCGTTTTGCTTTTTCTGCACGGCGAAAGTCGTGCGTTTGATGAACCGATTCTCGGGAGCCTGACGCCATGATGGTCCTTTACTCTGGAACCACCGACCCCTACTCGCACCGTTGCCGCTTCGTGCTGTTCGAGAAGGGCATGGATTTCGAGATCCGCGACGTCGACCTCTTCGCCAAGCCCGAAGACATCGCGCTGATGAACCCGTACAACGAGGTGCCCATCCTCGTCGAGCGTGACCTCATCCTGTACGAGTCGCACATCATCAACGAGTACATCGACGAGCGCTTTCCGCACCCGCAGCTGATGCCCGGCGACCCGGTTGCCCGTGCCCGCGTGCGCCTGTTCCTGTTCAACTTCGAGAAGGAACTGTTCGCCCACGTCAACGTGCTGGAAGGCCGTGGCATGACGACCAAGGCCACCGACAAGCAGCTCGAAAAGGCCCGCAGTCAGATCCGCGACCGCCTGACCCAGCTGGCGCCTATCTTCCTGAAGAACAAGTACATGCTGGGCGACGACTTCTCGATGCTCGATGTGGCCATCGCCCCGCTGCTGTGGCGTCTGGACTATTACGGCATCGACATGTCCAAGAACGCGCTGCCGCTGCTGAAGTACGCCGAACGCATCTTCAGCCGCCCGGCCTACATCGAGGCGCTGACCCCGTCCGAGAAGGTGATGCGCCGCTGAGCGCCGGATCGATGTCCCGAGAGACCGAATCCGGTGGAGCGCCGACGGGCACTTCAACGCGGCCCTATCTGATCCGGGCGCTGCACGACTGGTGCACCGACAACGGCTTCACGCCCTACATCGCGGTGCATGTGGACCGCGGCGTGCAGGTGCCGATGGAGTACGTCAGCAACAACGAGATCGTGCTGAACGTCGGTTTCGACGCGACCAGCGGCCTGGATCTGGGCAACGACTACATCCAGTTCAAGGCCCGCTTCGGCGGGGTGGCGCGCGAGATCGTCGTCCCTGTCGATCATGTCGTCGCGATCTATGCGCGGGAGAACGGCCAGGGCATGGCCTTCCCCGCGCCGGAGCCGGGCGGCGATGCGGTTTCGCCTGCAGCGCCGGTGCCTGCGCCCGCAGCGGAGCCGGCCGAGCCTCGGCGCGGTCTGCGGCTTGCCGCCGAGGGGCCTGAGGCCGAGCCTGGCGATGAGCCGCCTCCGGAGGCGCCGGGCGGTGCGCCACGGCCTTCGCTGAAGCGGGTCAAGTAGGCCCTAGAATGCGCGTCCTGTTGCCGGCTTAGCTCAGTTGGTAGAGCAACCGCCTTGTAAGCGGTAGGTCATCAGTTCGAATCCGATAGCCGGCACCAAGATCCCAGCCCGTCGCCCTCCAGGTGACGGGCTTTTTTGTTTCACGATGACTCCAGCCCGACATTTCGCTGGACTGCGCTGTAGCTCGATACAGCAGGTTTATCAATAACTTACGCGCGTCCATCATATGCCGGTGCTTTCCGAAACCTGACCCGGTTTCCCCTCGCGCCGCTCCTATCTGGCTCCTGGAATCGGGTCGTTCCAAGGAGTCATCATGGCAAAGATCAAGCTCACCAAGACCGCCGTAGAGACGGCGCAACCCCAGGCCACGGCCATCGAACTGCGGGATACCGTGGTGCCCGGCTTCCTCTGCAAGATCACCCCGGCGGGCCGTCGGGTGTTCATGCTTCAGTACCGCACGAACGCCGGGGAACGCCGCAAGCCCGCCTTGGGGTTGTTCGGGGAACTGACGGTTGAACAGGCCCGCGTCATGGCGCAGGACTGGCTGGCCGAGGTTCGCCGGGGCGGCGACCCCGGCGGCGCCAAGGCCGAGGCGCGCAAAGCGCCCACGATGGCCGAGTTGTGCACGAAGTTCATGGAGGACTACTCCAAGAAGCGCAACAAGCCCAGCACGCAGGAAGGCTATCAGGGCGTCATCGACCGCTGCATCATCCCGCTGCTGGGCCGCAAGAAGGTGCAGGACGTGAAACGGCCCGATATTGCGGGCCTGATGGAGAAGCTGGCCTACAAGCCGACCGAGGCGAACAAGGCTTTCGGCGTGCTGCGCAAGATGTTCAACCTGGCCGAAGTGTGGGGCTTCCGCCCGGACGGCACGAATCCGTGCCGCCATGTTCCGATGTACCCGCCTGGCAAGGAAACCCGGCTCATCGTGGACGATGAACTGGTGCGCGTCTTCCGCCAGTTGGAGAAGCTGGAAGCGGAGGAACTGGAGAACTACGTCATCCCACTGGCGATACGCCTCCAATTCGAGTTCGCTGCGCGTCGCTCCGAAATCTGCCCACTCGAATGGACTTGGCTGGACTTCGAGAACCGCCGCGTGGTCTGGCCCGACAGCAAGACCGGCGGCATGTCCAAGCCCATGAGCGCGGAAGCCTATCGGCTGCTTTCGACGGCGCCGCGCCGTGAAGGTTGCCCCTACGTCCTGCCGTCGCCCAACGACCCGGACAAGCACCTGACCTTCGGCGAGCACTATGGCGGCTGGTGCCGGGTGCTCAAGGCCGCTGGCGTGCCGCACGTTGGCACGCACGGCATCCGCCACCGCTCGGCGACGGACATTGCCAATTCTGGTGTCCCGATCAAGGTCGGTATGGAGCTGACCCAGCACAAGACCGTCGCGCAGTTCATGCACTACGTCCACACCGAGGACAAGCCGGTGCGCGATGCGGCCGAGCTGGTGGCCAGCCGGCGCCAGGCCATCACGGGGGCGCGGCAGAGTCAGCCACAGGAGGCAACGGCATGAGCAGCAAGCAATCGTCCGCAGTGGCGGCCAAGGCTGCCGCCTTGCCTGCCGGCTACGCCGGCATCCACGGCGGCATCGTGGAACTGCTCGACGCTGCACGCCGCGCCACGGCGCGCAGCGTCAACGCGCTGATGACCGCCAGCTATTGGGAAATCGGCCGCCGCATCGTGGAGGCCGAGCAGCAGGGCAAACGCCGCGCGGGGTACGGCGAGCAGTTGATCGAGCGGCTGTCGGCAGACCTGACCACGCAGTTCGGGCGCGGGTTCAGCCGCCCGAACTTGCAGCAGATGCGGTCATTCTTCCTGACTTGGCCAATTCGCCAGACAGTGTCTAGCGAATCTTCCCTAGCGCTGTCGCAGGGGCGCCCTGGGCGGCTGGACGAACTGGCTCAGGTCTTCCCCTTGCCGTGGTCGGCCTATGTGCGGCTGCTGATGGTCAAGGACGACCATGCGCGCCAGTTCTACGAAGCCGAAGCCCTGCGCGGCGGCTGGAGCGTGCGCCAGCTTGACCGGCAGATCGGCAGCCAGTTCTACGAGCGCACGGCGCTGTCGAAGAACAAGGCGGCGATGCTGGTCAAGGGCGCCGTGCCGAAGCCGGCCGATGCCGTGACGGTCGATGATGCGATCAAAGACCCGCTCGTGCTGGAGTTCCTTGACCTCAAGGACGAGTATTCCGAATCCGACCTCGAACAAGCCTTGATTCGGCGGCTGGAGGATTTCCTGCTGGAGCTGGGCGATGGCTTCACCTTCGTCGGGCGGCAGCGTCGCTTGCGCATCGACCAGACGTGGTATCGCGTCGATCTGCTGTTTTTCCATCGGCGCTTGCGTTGCCTGGTCATCATCGACTTGAAGCTCGGCGCGTTGACGCATGCCGACGTGGGCCAGATGCACTTGTATTGCAACTATGCGAAGGAACACTGGACGTTCCCCGAGGAAAACCCGCCCGTGGGCTTGATTCTCTGCGCCGACAAGGGGTACGCCTTGGCGCGGTACGCGCTGGAAGGCTTGCCCAACAAGGTGATGGCGGCGAATTACAAGATGGTGCTGCCGGATGCCGAAGTGCTGCAACAGGAACTGGAGAACACGCGTCGGCTGATCGAATCTCGCGTGACCGCGCTTCCCAGGAAGCGCAAGCGATAACCGGGCGTCCCGGCGTGCCGCCGTCGGGCTCGCGGGCTGCGCCCCGCGCTTCGTGCCGAATCGCGGCCATCCGGCTTTGATCCCTGACGCCTCCGGCCCTCTCGGGCCTGCGCGCTGCGCTTGCCCAAAGGCGGGTGTGTGCAGTGGGCGGGGTGTGGGCGGTCTTGCTGTTCCCTTCACCGTATCACGGCGTTCTCGCCGTCAAGGGCGGCGCGCGCGAATGCGCGCTTGCGTCCTGGCGGCCGTCTGCGACCCCTGACTGCTTGCGCTGCGCCGTGCTCCCGACGGTTCCGGGCAATTCCGCCCGAGCAACCGGAGCACGATCATGTCGCAACTGTCCTTTTCCTCGTTCGATGTCTCGCTGATGGTGCGTGATGCGCAGGGCCGCTACCTGCTGGCGACGACTGACCAGATTCTGGAGGCCGCGCGCCAGGCCATCGAGCACAAGATGCAGCGCGGTGAAGCGTTCAGTTCGCCGGCGGCGGTCAAGGAGTATCTGTGCGCCAAGCTGGCCGGCTACGAGCACGAAGTCTTTGCAGTGCTGTTCCTCGACACGCAGCATCGCTTGATCGAATACGTCGAGATGTTCCGCGGCACGATCGACAGTGCATCGGTGCATCCGCGCGAGGTGGTCAAGGAGGCACTGCGGCTCAATGCGGCGGCGGTCATCGTTTCGCACAACCACCCGAGCGGCAACCCCAAGCCGAGCGCGGCCGACAAGGCGCTGACCTCACAGCTTCAGCAAGCGCTGACGCTGGTAGACGTTCGCACGCTGGATCACATCATCGTGGCTGGCTGCGCCACCACGTCTTTCGCTGAATGTGGCCTGCTCTGACCGAGGGGGCTTCGGCCCCCTTTTTGCTGCGTCCGGCAGCGCAGCTACGGCCCATGCGGGCCTGCGCGTGCTTCGCACTTGCCGGAAGCCGGGGTGCGTGGAAGTGCGAGGGTGGCGGTCTTGCTGTTCCCCCCCATCGTGCCACGGCGTGCTCGCCGTCAATGACTGCGCGTGCGGGCACGCTTGCGGCCTGGCGGCCGTCTTCGATCTTTGACTGCTTGCGCTGCGCCGTGCCCCGGAAGGGTCGGGCAATTCCGCCCGGCAACCTTTCAGGAGTTCACCATGAACCACGCATTCATCACCGACGAGCAGCGCATCGTGCTGCTGGCCAACGGCCGCGAATCCTTGGAGAACCCGGACTTCGATCCGGCGCCCGTGGTCAAGCTGTTCACGCCGGATGCCGGCGCGACTTGGCTGTTGACCGAGATTGATCCCGATGACCACGACCACGCTTTCGGTCTTTGCGACCTGGGGTTGGGTGAGCCGGAAATCGGCTGGGTCAGCCTGGGCGAGTTGGCGACGGTGCGCGGTGGGCTGGGCCTGCCGATCGAACGCGACCTGTCGTTCCGCGCCGAGAAGCGGCTGAGTGCCTATGCGCGTGATGCGCGGCTGGCCGGGCGTGTCGTTGTCTGACGTGGCCTGTGGAGCGTCGCAAGGCGCTCCTTGCGTTTTTTCAACCACCGAAGGAAATCCATGCCATGAGCAGCCATCACGACTACATCATCGAAATCACGGCGCAGCACGATGCGCTCAAACCGTTCGCGCCGGAGAACGGCCAGCCCTTGCGCTTCAAGGTCGGCGACGCGGTGATCTACACCAAAGAGTACGGCGCACAGTTCCGGTGTCGCGTCACCGGGCTCTATCAGCCCACCGGGCTTTCGGGTCTGTACGCGCGCGGTGCGCGCTATCTGCTGGACTCGTCGGCACCGTGGATGCCGGTGTCGGAATCCAGTCTGCGCCTTGACGACTCGGCGTGATGCCTTCGCGCCCCTGCGGGGCGCTACGCGCTTCGCTTGCCTCCAGGGGAAAGCCCTGCGGGCTATCCCCGCCGCGCAGGCTTGGCGCCCCTGAACACCGCCGACCCGGCTGCGCCGGATCGGCCAGACCACATTCGCAGCAGATCCACGATGCCTTGCGTGTGCAAGTTCTGATCTTGCTGTTTCTTTGGCATTGAAGGCTGGGCGTCCCCGGCCTCCTGGGAGATGGCCGGTCGCGCTGTCGTGCTGCGCATCGAACCCCCTGCGGGGTTTCGCCCCTGTCGGGCTTCCATCGTTCCCTCGCTCCGCTCGGCTGACGCCTCCGGCCCGGCTTCCAGCTTCGGGCCTGCGCGCTTCGCTTGCCGTGCGGTCGGCGTGTTGAGGGGCCGTTGCCTTGTCCAGCCGTCTCCCCTGACTTCATCACCTTGTCCGCGACTGTAGCCCGCGCCCGTGCGCCGTCAAGGCGCGCAGGGCCGTGTCCTCGCTGCGCTGCGGGCCGCACCAACCCTGCGCTTGTTTCCTTGACGGCACCCGTTCGCGCGCTCCTGACCGTCGCGGGCGATGAACTCAGGAAAGACGGTGGCAACAGGGCCAACCGGGTTCCTCGTGCCGACCGCACCGAACAGCCGA
>QFOD01000029.1 GCA_003241055.1 Roseateles depolymerans | reverse complement strand
CATGATCCGGCGTCAGTTTTCCTAAGTCATTGATCCACGGCCGAATTTCGGAAGTTTCGCGCCGCTTTCTCTTGGCTCATTTCAAACGTCTCCCCCCTGCCCAGCAGGCTTGAGCATGGCCACCGGCGTCTCGTCGGCGTGCAGCACCGGCTGGCGCAGCAGCTCCGCGGCCAGCGCGTCCACCAGCGGTTGCAGTTGCACGCCGCACTCGCCGACCCACTGTGCCAGCGTGGAGCGAGCAATGGCGTGGCCGGCGCGCTCGAAGATGGCTTCCTGTCGGTACAGCGGCAGGTGGTCGAGGTACTTGGCCACAAGCACCTGGGCCAGCAGGCCCGTCGTCGGCAGACCCTTGTCGATGATGTGTGGCGCGACCGGCGCCTGCACGATCCGCTCGCAGCACTTACACACCCACTTGCCGCGGATGTGGCGCTCTACCGTGAAGACGCCCGGCTGGTAGTCCAACTTCTCGGCCACGTCCTCGCCGATGCGCTGCATGGCCTGGCCGCAACCGCAGGTGGTGTTCTCGGGCTCGTGACGCACGTCGCGGCGCGGCAGGTGCGCCGGCAGCTTCTCTCGCCGAGGCTGTTGCCGCTCGCCAGCGGCGCGCCCTGGCTGCAGCGCCTCAATCTCGGCGGCGACGGCCGCCAGGTCGCTGTCCAGCGTCTCGTCCAGCAAACTCTTCTGCTCGGCGCTGAACCGCTCGCTCTGCGCGGCGAACTTCAGCCGCTTGAGGATGGCGTTCTCGTGCGCGAGCTTGTCGATGACGGCTTGCTTGAACGCAGCCTCGGCGCGTGCGGCCCGCAGGGCATCGCGCAGTTGCTGGGCATCGAGCGTGTCGAGGTCATCTGCAATCACGAGACGTGATGCTGCCCGGCGCAGACCGAGCTGGCCATCGGCACATGCCGCAATGGACGCGGGGCTACAGCAGCGTGATGACGCCGGCCTCGCCGACGTGCTGCCAGGGTAGGCCCAGCACCAGAGCGTCGAACTGGGCGCGGTTCAGGTTCAACGTGCCGGCCACGTCGCGTGGCCACACGAAGTGGCCGGCGTTCAAGCGACGAGCCGCCAGCCACACGCCGATGCCGTCATGCACGAGCACCTTCATCCGGTTGGCGCGGCGGTTGGCGAAGAGGTAGGCATGGTGGGGCCGGGCAGCACCGAAGACAGCGACCACACGCCGCAGTGCGGCCTCGGTGCCGGAGCGCATGTCCAGTGGCTCGACCGCCAGCCACAGCGCGTCGACCCGGATCAACGCAGCATCTCGCGCAGCCATGCGGCGCAGGTCGTCGCGCCACTCATCGGCCAGCGCACGCGGACGTGGACCGCGCCGCGCTGCAGCTCCAGTTCGATGGACTGCGGCGGAGCAGACGGCGGGACCTCAGAGACCACCGATACGGGGACGAAGGCCGGTGAGTTGCGAATCTCACCGTCGTCGGCAGCCAGGCGGCGCCACTTGTGAACGAGATTGGCATTGAGGCCGTAGCTCATCGCCACCTGCGCCACGGAAGCGCCTGGCGCCGCGCATGCGGCGATGACTTGCCGCTTCAGCTCCGCATCGTGACGCCGGCGGCGGGCCGGCTTGGCTTCTGACATGGTGTCCACCTAACTTGTTTGGTGGGCACCATCCTGGACGCCGGCCATGGGCCGTTCAAGGTGAGTTGGCCGGACGGATACAGTTTGCGAGCACCCAAAGCCACTGCGATTGAGCTCTCGAACATCAAAAACGGCGCATACCGTCACCGGTAGGCGCCCAAGCCTGCGGTGCATTGGGCGGGCGGACGCCTAGACAAGCTATCGAGCAGGGCGATCTGAACGCAGTCCTGCGAGCGGGCCTTGCCGAAAGCCACTGATACGACCCGAGAGGGCTTCAAAGTCAACGCCAACAGAAACATGCTGATGGGCGTTACACATAGGCGAACTCAAGGAACATGTGCGAGACCTTGATGCGTCCTGAGGCATGACCCCGCGGCGGCGGCCGCATATGTTCGGTATCGAAGTCGGCCTGAGCAAAGGCTGCGGGCTGGATTAACGGCGCTCCGGAAGCTGCCGGAACGAGCGCCAGTTGAGCAGCCTGGGCGGGGACGGCGAACTCCGCCTTTAGCGGTGGCAGCACCGCCGTCTGGGAGTCCAGCAGGATGCCGACCATCAACGCGCGTTCCTGGCCTTCGCTGTAGATCCCGGTCACGAAGCGCTGCAGGCCCTTGTGTCCCAGGTAGTGTTTCCGGTCGCCCTTGGTCGCCCGCAGCCGCTTGAACTCGAAGACCAGCTCCAACTGCTGCCTGGCTGCGTCGTCATTCCAGCCGTACTGAATGTCGGTTCGCCGCTCTTCGATGAGCTCGCCAGTTACCGGATCGAGGTCGGCAATGACGTTTTCTGCAGCCCAGGTCCCAAGAAGACCAAGATCCGGTGCGACGACGCGGCGCACGTAGCAGCAGAGCAGCTTGGTCAGCTTGGGCTCGGACGTGGTGCGATTGAAATCCGGCCTCGGCGCGCTGGCGTAGAACTTCCAAGCCGTGCAAATGGCCGTAACGGCCTCGGTGGCCGACTTCAGTGGAAACGCCCCTGCCCAGTTTGCGCCAGCTCTCAAGCGACGTCCTCCACCTCTTTGGAGACTTGCGGCGCCGAGACCATGCGCACGATCCGCTCGGCATCTCGCAAGGCTTGGCGATTGGTCCAGCTGCGACGGTTCATGGGCCGCACGAAATACAGCAGATCGCCGACCCACACATGGGTGTCCGGCACGAGGTCCAGCGCGGCGCCTGAGCTGACCGTCCGCAGGCCCGCGGAGCGCAGCTCCTTCAGCGTCAGAAGCACGAGTTGGTCGCTGACCGTCGCGTCGACTCGCGACGGCGACGTCTCGTCACCGCTGTAGGCGATCCGAACGATGCCCGCGGCGCCTACGGTATTGGCTTGCGAGACCAGCGTGCTGACGGTGAACCGGCCAGCACCTCCCATCCGGTCGCGCCAGCTACCGAGGGCATCGCCCAGCGTCTTTGCATAGTCGTCGACCTGTCGAGGTTGAATGCGCCCCTGCGCAGGCGTGTCCAGGCTCCTGAACGTACGCGGGCGGATGGAAGTCGCCAGCACCTCGACCGTCTCTGTCACCAGGCGCTGCTCCTGCTTGCTCAAGCCGAAGTACTCGTAGACGGCAGCATCAAGGTCTTCCCGCTGGGCGTCGTAGGCATCGGCCTGACTCAGCTCATCCAGTTGCGCAAGAGCATCCATGCGGGCGGCCACCCGATCCAGCGCTCGCTTCGCCTTGACGGGATCGGGGGCGGCGCCGACGTCGAAGAACGGGAACGTCTCGATGTCGGAGAGATGCACGGCATTGCGCTCGCACAACATCTTCCAGCCCCGCAGCATCAGCAAATACCGGCCCAGGCTGGATCGCAGGTAGACCGCCACAAACTTGAGCAGCGCAGCGTCGCCCTCAGGACCGTGGATGACGCCAATGCTGTGGGTGAAGGAGGCTGGCTGCTCGACGTAGACCGCGCGAACACTTTGCTCTTCCCTCGAAAAGCCATCCGTGAATACAACGCGTGGCCCCTTGAACGCATCCCAAACTTCGTCGGTGAGGCCTACGACGGTTGGCTTGTCTTCTGGCCAAGGCCGCAGCAAGTCCGAGTGCAGCACCGGTGAGCCGGCACGCAACGCCTCCACTTCGATGAAGGAAAGCTTCTTGAGCGGCGCCGCGCTCACCGCCTCGCGGCTGCTGTCGTTGCAATGAACGCCTTTGCGAGTCACCCAGCGACGGCTGTTCTTGGGGCCTCGCCAGAAATCAGCGAACGTGCCGCGGGCGGACAGTCTGGTGACGATGGCCAAGTCCTGCGCGTCACCCCACATGAAGGTGACAAGCAGCTGGGGATCCTCGATCACATCGCGCGTCTGCACGGTGTGGCGATCTGCCGACTGCATCGTCAGCCGGCCAAGCGCCAGGCTCATGTCGGCCTTGGGGACGCAGTAATCGAAACTCTCACCGAAGGGCACGCGCAGCAGCGGACGTGGATCAAGCTGATCAACTTTGCCCGTCGGCACCAGTACCACCGTCGGTTGCCGCTTCTCTCCAACGAAGACGTGGCAGGTGTTCTCCGCGGTCGGGAACAGCAGTCCTTGGAGGTCGCCGAAGTTCACCACTCGCCGTGGGCGGTACGCGGTCATCAAACGGGCGACGAACGCTTCGCTTGAAGGGGCGAGCAACTGCCCGATGGGCAGGATGAGGCACGCGCGACCGCTTGGGTTCAAAAACTCCAGCGCCTTCAGCGCAAATGCGCCTGCCAACTGTCGCCGTACGAACGGGGCCTTGGCGGTCTCCGCCCACGCATCGGCGCTGGTAAACGTCTCGCCCTTGGGTTCCGCCCATGGTGGGTTGGAGATGATCAGGCTGAAGCCCCGACCCGCAAAGGGATGGGCCGGACCGAAAAAGTCGGCCTCAGGACCGTGGCACAGGTTGGTGCCACTCAGCGATGGGAGCTTGGTGCCATCTCTATCCTGGGCCTCCAGGATGTCTTTGGGATGCAAACCTTCCAGCAGCGACAGGTACAGGCTGAACGCAGTGACCCGGCACGCCATGAAATTGATGTCGCCGCCGAAGATCCGATCCTTCAACAGTTGGCCTCGCTCTGCGAAGCCCAGCTGCGCACCGCGCTTCGCTTCGGCGTGTGCGATCAGCCGCCGGTAGGCCGTGGTCAGCAGGATGCCCGAGCCGCACGCGCCATCAAAAAGCGTCTCGGACAGCGGGTCCGGAGAATTGGCCAACGCCTGGTCGACGGCGAACATGGCCAGGTTCCGCGGTGTGTAGTAGGCCCCATGCTCGGCCTGCTGCTGCGGCGTCAGGAAGGACTCATAGACCCCTGACAGCAGTTCCACCGGGATGTAGCTGAAGTCGTAGTTCCAGAACGCGCCTTGGCCCGTCTCCATGTCGGTGTGACTGAGGAACTGCGACAGCAGGCCGAAGCCGTCGTCCGAGATCGCTGACCAGGGGTCGTGACGATCATCACCAAGAAAGTCGCCGTTGAAGTCCTTGCGAAGTCGGTCGATCAGATGCCTGACACCGCTGCGATCGCATGCCGAAACCAGGTTCTGCAGCTGCTCGACTTGCCGGCGTTGCCGGTATGTCGGGCCCGCGATCTCGCGATGTTCCAGGTAGCTGACGAAGAGCACCTGTCCCATCAAGAGCTCAGCCAACCGGCGACGATCGGGCTTGGCGGGGACGGCGGCGAAGCCCCTTTCAGTGAGCAGCTTGACAGTCGCCGACAGATTGCCCAGCAGTTGCTGGTCCACCCTCGCTTTGACGTCGAACCATTGCGGAAGTCTGCGCGTCAGCCCAGCGGACGACACTTCTGCCACCGAGAACGGGCCATCTGCGGACGCGTTGGACAGCTCCAGGCGTTGCCGAGCCGCCAGTTTGCGCACGGGAAGAACATCGGCGCCGTCACCTCGCACGTCGACGACGACAGTCGCCAGGTTCTGGTTCCAGATCCGCTTACGCGCGTCATCGAGTTGCTCAGGGGTCAGGAGGTGACCGTCGCCGCCGACGAAGACCACCGTCGGCACGCCCTCGACATCGAATACCGCCTTCGCGCGAACGACGCCGTCCTTACTTAGCAGGCTGCGGATCTCCAGGGCATAGGGGTGGTTGCCATCAACCTCCCGGCCGGCTCGGTGCAGCGATTCCGGTTCGCTCGCGTAGCCGAGTTGTTCCAGCCATTGTTCAACCTTGGACATCATGGCTGTCCCGTCGACCGCCGCGTCATGCCGACCTCCGGCGATCCACGGCCGGCTTGCCGGCCTGCGGCTCGACGGAAGCCTTGCGACCGGTCGAAGCCAAGCCAGCGAGGGGAAACAGATCCCGCTGCTGGCCAGCGCGGGCCAAGTCGCGCTGCGGAAAGCCGGCCGATATCGCAGCCAAATGGGGGTCCAACCGGATCAGCAGGGCATCTCCAGGCGGCACATCTCCGTCCTCGACCAATGCCCAGGTACCGGCGCCCTGCAGCGCGAGCGAGTGTCCACGAAGCGAAAGGAAGGGCCGCTTCGACAGTTCCTTGCGAAGGCCCGCGAACAAGCTGCTGTTGGCCTGGAGTTCGACGTGAAACTGGTCTCGCATGACCACCGCCAAGCGAAGGACGAGCACGGTGGCCCAGCCGTAGCGCGCCGGCGAACCCTGCTGCTTCGACGGCACGTCGGCGGGAATCAACGATCGCCGGCTCGTCCATTCACGGAGCTTGTCCGTGGACAGGCCGGTCAGCCGGCATACGTCTGAGGTCGCCAGATAGGTCATTGCCTGAGGCAGTTTTGAGTATGGGTATCGTACCCGAAGTCGAGTTCGAGATCGGGTGCCGCACCCAACCTCGAACCCATCGCAACGATTGATTTTCGGGAGCGGCTGGCTCAACACGTGAGCCAGCACGAACCAGCGCTTGACGAATGACCGGTGACAGACGCGGCAATCACTCTGGCTTACAGCCGCGAATGACGCTGACCAGTTCTCCAGTCATCCGCTTCGCGGAGTGTCGCGCGCCGGGCGATCATGGCCGGGACGTGTATCTAGCTTCGCTGCCACCGCTCCCCGTTTTCGAGCTGCAACACGCATGCGCGCTGACCACCTCGCCGAACGCTTGGGAGCCGTGCTGAAAGCTTGCGACCTGTCAGTCGTGCTGAACATCTTGCTGAACTCCAACTGTTCAGCCTGTCCAGGGCTAAGCGAACTCGGTGTCCAAGACAGCCCGCTCTGCGCACCGCAGCAGCTGATCTGCGCTGAAGGAGAAATGGGCAGTCAAAGGCAGGGTCTCCACGGGCTGCAGGCGAACGATGTACCGGGCATGGGGGCGGCCTATGCGCTGGCGGGCAAGGACAGGTTGGAGTGCCAGCTCGGCATATGGGCATTAACCCTATATTGGCTGTTGCGACTGTTGAAAATCCTAACGTCATCTGCATGTGTGTTGCGGTCGAGATCCTCAACACGCTTTCGAGCAGTAGCCGGTTTAACGGTTGAAGGGTGGAAAGGGTGGCTCGGCGCCTCCAAGCGGCGTGTCTGGACGCGGCGTGCCGTCCCCTTCAAGCCCATCTGCCCATGCTGAACCTAAGCGCCCTTTTCTACGCAGAAGTCGAACTCGAACCCTGCCTCTTCGGCAACCTGAACCTGCGTGACCAAGACCGCCTTGAGATCGCCGGGGCCAAGAACGAAGTACGGATGGCCCTTCGAGACGGCATCCCCCGCGTCTACGCGGCCGAGGGTCACCCCGGCAAGATCCCGCAGCCGCGCTTCTTTACCCAGGGCTCCTGGGCCTACAAGACGCTGAACGCGCCGGCGCAGTATCCTCAGCAAGCCGACGTCGATGATGGGTGCTACCTGCCACTCAGCTTTCTGAGCCAGACCGACAGCCCCAGCGTGGCAGCCGCCGACTTTTTCGGAATGGCGGAGAAGGCCCTGGCCGACCTCGTCAAGGAAAAGGGCTGGAAGCAGTCCCGCAAGCCCACGTGCATCCGCGTGGAGATCAACGACCTCGCGCACATTGACATCCCGCTGTACGCGATCCCGGACAACGAGTTCGAGACCCTGGTGAAGGCAGAGAACGCGCTGCGCGCCACCCTCGATGGAATCCGCAACTTCGCCGAAGCGGCGATGGACAGCTGGGAGGACCTGCCCAAGACGAAGGTGCTGCTGGCCCACCGCGACGACGGCTGGATCCACTCCGACCCCCGTCCGGTGAAGGAATGGTTCGTGGACCAGGTCGAAGCTCGCGGCGAGCAGCTGCGCCGTGTCGTGCGCTACATCAAGGCCTACCGCGACTGGACCTGGAAGTCGGGCGGCCCCAGCTCCATCCTGCTGATGGCAGCGGCGGCGCCGCTGTTCGTGAAGCAGGATCGTCGCGACGACCAGGCGCTGGTCGACGTCGTCAAGCAGCTGCCGGCGGCGCTGCGCAAGGGCGTCAACAACCCGATCAACGACAAGGAGTCGCTGACCGACCGCCTGCGCAAGGGCAGCGACGAGGTGGACCTGGTAGAAGACGCGGCATCGCGATTCGAGGATCTGGGGCGCCGGCTCCAGGCGGCGCTGGACGCTGGCAACGCCGAGCAGGCCTGCTCCTGGCTGCAAGGCCTGTTCGGGCCGCGCTTCCCTGACCGTCCTGACCGCGTGAAGGTGGGCCCCGTGGCCGCTGCGGGGGTGGCCGCGGCCATAGCTGCCTCCCCGGCCATCGCCGGCCCGAACGAACTGGTCGGGCGGACGCGCGCCGGATGAAATTCCAGAAGGTTGCGATCTCGGACCTGACAGTCGCGCTTCACGAACGCGGCTTTTCATACTTGAGGCGCGATGGGCGCGGCCGGCTGAGGTACGCCGGCGAGTTGCGCCTGAAGCAAAGGAACTACCCGTGCGAGCTGGCAATCTTGCCCTCGCTCGACGATTTCCCCCGTGTCTGGCTGACGCCGGTCCCGCCCGGCCGCCCTGAAATCCAGCCCCACCTCAGCGCGGGCGGGTACCTCTGCTACCTGGCGGTAGGCTCAGTCATCTTCGACTCCTTCAAGCCGATCGAGCAGACCATGGCCTGCCTCGACCGGGCCGAACAGGTGTTGGAAGACATCCTGGCCGGCAAGATGATCGAGGATCTGGCGGAGGAGTTCCACATCACCTGGGGCAGCAGCTGGTGCATGGTGGACGTCGATGAGCGACGGCCCGGAGCGCTCGAGGCCTACACCTTCGGTCTGGCGATCAGCGTCGCCACGGACGACAAGGCGCGCACCCGCGAGAAGCTAGAAGCCATCGGGATGGGGCTGCCCAAAACGGAGTTGTCCGCGTTCCTCGTGAACACCAAGGCCGAGCCGATGCCGTTGCAGGACAGCTGGCCGCCCCGAACCGTCCAGGCGTTCTTGAAGTGGCAGAACACACTGGATCCGAAGTGCAGCAAGAAGATCGAGCAGCGGCTGCTGGAGATGTTCCGTGCGAAGGTGACCCGCTCGCTGGTCATCGTCGACTCGCCGAAGCTCCAGTACGGCATCGAGGTGGAACTCAAGCGGGATCTCCCCGGCATTGGCCAGAAGCCCTCGCCGCGCGAGATCCTGTACCGCCTGCCCGTGCATCGAATCTCGGTGTGCCGCATGGATGACAAGCACCTCGCCGAACGCAACCTGCCCGGGTCCAAGACCTTGGCGGGGCTGAAGATCGGGCTGGTGGGGTGCGGCACCATCGGCGGCTATCTCGCCGAGATGCTGGCCAAGGCCGGCGCCGGCACGATCGGCGGAACACTGACGCTCGCAGACATGGGCTCGCTCGAGCCCGGAAACCTCGGACGGCATCGCCTGGGGTTCGACGCCCTGACAAAAAACAAGGCGAAGGCCATGTGCGACGAGCTCAAGCGGGTCGCGCCGGGCATCGACGTGGTGCCCGTGGGCGGGGACGTCAAGAACGCGGACCTGGGGCCGCTGGATCTGCTGATCGACGCCACGGGTGAACAGGGGCTGACGGACTGGCTCACCTGGAGGTACGCCGACAAGATGCCCTTTCTGGCGGCCTGGGTCGAAGGCACCGGCGCGGCGGTGCGGGCAATCATGAAGGCCAAGCCGGAGCACGCTTGCGCGCGGTGCGTCTCGCAGCCGCCGCTGAAGGACCAGTACCGTGTGTTCGACGTGCCGCCGGAAGTCATCATGAAGGGGTATGGCTGCGAGGGCCTGTACGTCCCTTTCCCTGCTTCCACGTCCGTGCAGGCGGCCGCCCTGGCCATGGAGATGGTGCAGGCCTGGCTGGACGGCACCGAATCGCCCAGCTTCAGGACGCGGGTGCTCGACCTGAATCGCGAGGTCCATTTCAAGGACTGCACGCCCCAACGGTTTGAGGAGTGCCCCGCATGCGCCACGTGAGCGACTGGGCGCTGGCCGACGGCAGCCTGCTGCTGAACTTCTCGGACGAGGTCCGTCGCGTGTTCGAGAAACACGTCCAGGTGGGCGATCTGCCCGAGGCTGGCGGCGTGCTGCTGGGGACCGTCCACGAGCGCGGCCTGCTCGTGACCGTGGCCTCGACACCGTCGCGCCTCGATCTTCGCCTCCGCTTCCTCTTCGAGCGGTTGCCGTTCGGGCACAGCGCGCTGGCCAAGCGCATGTGGCGCAACAGCGCCGGCACCACCCGCTACATCGGTGAATGGCACACGCATCCGCAGGACATTCCGGTCCCCTCGGGCATCGACCTGACCGAATGGCGCAAGAAGGCCAAGAAACGGGCCGACAAGCGCCCGATGCTGGCGGTGATCGTGGGCCGCCACACCCTACACGTCGAGATGGCCCACGGCGACGGCCGGCGGGAACTGCTCAGACCCTATGTCGAATGACAACAAGGGGTCTGTGCAGCGCGTGAGCAGAGTCACACCCAGGCGAAGGTGCTTTGATCGCCCCCGACCGGTGGCCCCATCATGCTCAGGGATGGCTGGCCGGTGGGGCGCCACGATGAGTGGTCGGGTTCAGCGCCCGCGCTTGAGCCGCAGCCTCGTATAAGAGGGAATGGGCGACGAGTTGACGCGGTGCTGGCCCGCGTTGATCGTGACGGCGACACGGCGCGCGGCATAGACCTGACCGTTCACCCTGACGATGCAGTCCATATGGTGGGTGCCCAGGTACTCCGCGCGCTCTTCAACCTCCAGCAGGCGCATCCCGATCTTCCGGTGGCCGAGATCGCTTTGATCGTCGGCATCCCCTCCCCTGTTGCGCACCGTCCACTCGACGGTGGCGTACTGCGGGACGATGAAAGGGTTGGCGATTGTGAAGACAAGCGTGCAGCCCTTGATGACGCCTGCCACCTGATTCATGTGCCTGGTCACCAGCCGGCGCTGCGCGCCGGTTCCCGTGTAGACGGCGATCTCGATGTCGGGCAACTGCATAACCGCCCGCGAAGTGCGCTCGTCCACCAATTCGACCTCGTCGACATTCGGCAGCGGCATCAAGAACGAGAACGCCTCGGTCCAGGTCAGCGCGGCCGCCCCCTCGTCGGCCGCGTCAGCTGCGCGATCGGCGATGTCTAGCAACGCATCGAGCCTTGGCAGAAACGCATCCCACGCCTCATCGCTCATGCGGTTGAGGTCTTCCTGGTCCTTGGTGGACGGGTTCTGCACGACTCGGCTTCGATGAAGCCTGCCATGCATGGTCCTGATGATGGAAATCAAAGCGTCGTCATCATCCACACCGAACAAGAGGGAGAAGCCGATGCCGGGGTAGGCCTCCGTGGCCAGCACGGTGAGTAAGATCGACGACGGCCGCGAGTCGGGGATGTCGTCAAACGACAGGGCCGCCCAGGCCTTGAGGTAGCGAATCACGCGCCGCAGCTGCTCCCGCTCGCTGCCCGTGCGAGCGTCCCGGAACCATTTGTAGAAGGCCTTTGGGTCGCTGGCCTCCCAGCCTTTGGTCAGGCAGGCCAGGCGCCGCTTGTCCGTGTCGGTGTTGAGGTGGTAGACCGGCGTGTCGATGTGGAACTGATGCTCGTACGACGCGCGCGAGCAGCGTTCCTTGGGTGGCTCCGCCACGGACCGCATGTCGGCGCACTGGCGCTGGTACTCGACGAGGTCTTGCTGCACCCAGCGGCGAAGCTGGTCCGCCGCCGGTTCGGCTTCGGCGCCCGTGCCCCACTCGAAGTAGACGCCAAGGTCGACGTCGTATTCCTCGCCCGGGTGAACGGGTTTGATCAAGGTGCCGTACTTATACGAGCCCTGGAGCCACGTGGAGATCGTGTAACCGTGCTTGGCCTTGAGCGAGCCCTTCAGGTGCTCGGCCAGCGCATTCCAGCTGGTCTGAAGGAACTCGCGCTGCTGGGCGGTGGGGCTGACGCGGCTGATCAGGGTCTGTTCACCGGCGCCGTTGAACAGGGAGCTGGCGTGGCCCATCTCAGCCGCCCCGCACCAGGGTCATCTGCGGTTCGTGCGCCAGGAACAGCGCCAGCTTGGTGTTCAGGATGTCGCTGGCCGCCTTCTTGCCCAACGCCATCAGCGTGCGGCGGGCCGCATCGGTGGCGACATCCAGGCCGAGGTCCTTGGCCTGCTCGTTGGACGGCTGCGCGTCCAGGCGGAAGTAACGTTCCTTGAGCTTGTGCTGCATCAGCTGGTCCACCAGCTGCTGCTGCGACGAAATCGTGACGGAGAACAGGCGGTTGTCGTCCATCCAGTCCAGGATGCCCAGCTCGCGGCCGGAATCGAAGGACAGGGAGTACATGTTGGTGGTGGTTCCCACGCTGAGGATGCGAACCGCCTCGCTGCGAACACCGAAGAAGTGCTCAGCCTCGTGTAGAGCCAGCAGATCGGGCGCGTTGGCGTACAGGCCGCCGTCAGCGTAGCGCTGGCCGTCCAGTTCGGCCAGCTCGAAGAACGTCGGTGCGGCTGACGTCGCCAAGCCGACGTCGACGGCCTTGTATTTCCAGTCGCGTGTCCACTCAGCCTTATGCCGGGTCTTGAAGACCTGTGGCCGGCCGCTGGTGACGTTGACCGCGGGGACGCCCACTGCGTGCTTCGCGTCATTGAGGGTGGCGTCCTCGGGGATGAGGCTGGTGATGACGTCACGCAGTGCCTGCGACCCGTACCGCGGCTTGTCACGGTGGCTCCAGACGTCCGCGATCTTGCCCAGCTTGGTCGTGGGCTTTTCGCGCGGCGGGAAGATCATCTCGCCCGACTCCTCGAAGGCCTGCACAACCTTCTGCATGGGTACTTCGAAGGCTACGGCCAGCGCGATGATGCCGCCGATCGAGGTGCCGTAGGTAAGGTCGAACCGCCGGCCGATGGGCTCGCCGATATGGTCTTCCATCTCCTGCAATGCACGCGCGGTGAACAGGCCGCGATAGCCTCCTCCGGTCAATGCCAGCGCTTGGAAGGGCCGGTCCTCGGTCCACGACATGCTTTCTCTCCCTATATCTGTATAGGTGCCAAGAATACCGATCAAAGACGGACCCCGACCGATCTACAGCAATGCGATGCGCCAAGAACACGGCGATGCTGTTCACGGCATGCTTAGCCACACATGGACCCGTATCTACAGACCGCCCTCCGTCTTAGCGCCTCAGCGCTGCAGGATCCGTATGCGCAATCGGCTGTCTCGCCTGCTCGCGTCAGGAGAGACCTTTGGCGCGACGCCTGCCATGTACGCGGCCAGCGCACGACCCAATCGCCGGTCCTCCGACAAATCAGAAGCGTCCAGAGCCAGGGAAATTCTGGTCCAAGCATCGGACGTTCGTGGTGATCTGTGCGGCAAGACGGGCGCAGAAGTGCTACTGCCGAGCAAGCGGCCAGCGTCGCGCGCCTTCAAGCGCCACAACTGCTCATAGTGACGCTGTGTTCCACGGGCCGCCCGCCGGGACGCCTCAGCGTCGATTCCAAGGCCGCGAAGCTTTTCAGCAAACGTCTCTCGCCACCGACAGAGATCCATCCTCCGCGGATTCAGGCGTCGCCCATCCCTCGCCTCCGCACGAACGCTGACGTGAACGTGCGGATTGGCTTGGTGGTCGTGCAGCACCATCACGTACTTGTGGCCATCCAGCGCGACCCGCGCGAACTCTCGTGCCGCCCTCAGTACCGCCAGCGGATCCGTACCGCGGGGCATCGACAGCATGATGTTGAACGCCTCGCGTCGACCACCGGCGGCAGCGTCTTCCGCGATCAAACTGCCGCTGTACCTCCAGTCGTCGGCAAGATCACGAACTGCACGGGGCCCCTTGATGGTCTCGCCTCGGTCGTCCTCGATGTCCAGCCGACCGTTCTTGGAGATGTAGCGGAAGTGCGCGGCAATCGCGCGCATGCACCGCCCTCCTCCCGTCACCTTCACCATGACCTGCGGCGCACGCCGAACGATGGCAGCGATGCGGCTCCTGATGAAGTTTGCCCGCTGACGCAACGCGCTGCCAGTCAGCTTCGGAGGCGTCGCGCCCTTCACCACGCGATTGCCCGGGAAAAAAAGCCGATCACCCCACGTGACCAGGATGCCATCGATGTCCACGCCCTTGGGCATCACCGGCTCCGTTGGGGCTGAGCCGCTCGCCCTGACGAGGTCGCTCTGCGACCGGGCTGCAGATTGGCCAGCGTCTGCGCGGCCAGCCGCAGATGCTTCCTGACGTCATCCGCCACCTTGTCGAGAAGATCTCGGTACGCCAGGGCGCGTTGGACGTCGCCAGCGCTCAGCAGCGCCGTCAACTGGTGAACGTTCCGGCTCAACGTTGAAAGCTCGGCGCACGACGCAGTGAGCGCCGCGATGTGCTCCAGTCGACCGCCTGCCAACAGCACAGGCACATGATCGACGAGGCCGGCGAGATACGCCCCCCGCGACAGCCCGGCCGCGCGGGCGCCGGTATCAAGTCGCTCAGCCTCACTTCGACGCATGCGGATTGATAGCTTGGTCCAGGCCCCATCGTCCGTAGCCCCGATCGCATCGTTCGATAGCTCGCCGCCGCCCGCGCCTTCCAAACCAAGCTCGCGCCCAACCGCCACGCGTACGACCGCGGACACGGAGGCGCGGCGCTGTGCCGCGCACGCCACCAGCGCGGCCTTCAGGCCGCGCATATGGACGGTGACGAAGTCATGCGAAGAGGTGTCCATGAGCCGACGCAAAGGAGGCCGCGGAGCGCTTGTGAAATCGGCGGCATGCCGCCTATCTCTGCACTCACATCTGAACCAAGTATTGGTCCGGAAACCAGGCCCATACCGTGGTGATTCGGTCCCGAATCACGAGCTTCGGCCGGCGTTTTCCGCGCCTAGCCTTCGAGCAGATGACCAATAAACGCCTGAGACCGCGCAGGCAATGCGCAGAAAGCGCCCGAGACCGCCTAACAAGTGACCAAAGACAGACCAGAAAGCGCCCAAGACCGACCAACAAGCGCCCCACGCCCGCTCAACAAGCGTCCAACGATCGCCATGTCCACCAAGCTCGACCCCGCCGATCCGCCAGGCAGACGCAACCGCAAGGCGCGTGGCTACGCCACCGAAATACGGCAACTCAGAGCACGTGGCTACACGTTCGAGGCGATCCGCGCCGCCCTCGCCGCAGTCGGGGTGGACGTCAGCAACCGAACGGTTCAGCGCGAAGCCGGCAAGCTCCGTGGCGTCCATGCCGGCGAAACGGATGCCGCCCGCGCAACGCAAGAGGTCGACCGGTCCTGTCGCAGACCGGGCGGTACGGATGGCGCCGCCCAGGCCGAGCCGCCGCAGTCGCGCTCTTCTCAGCCCGCCGAGCATCGCAGAGGCAAGGACGTCGCCGAAGAATTTCGACGCTCGCAGTGCGTCAACCCGCTCATTCGAGCCAAGGAGCAATCATGAAAGTCGCAGTGATCAACTTCTCCGGCAACGTCGGCAAGACGACGATCGCCCGCCACCTGTTGCTGCCGCGCATGCCGGGCGCCGAGCTGGTCTCCATCGAAAGCGCCAATTCCGGCTCCGAGCAGGGCCCTGCCTTGCGTGGCTGGCAGTTTGCTGAGTTGCAGGAGTACCTGCAAACCGTCAGCAGCGCCGTGGTGGATATCGGCGCCAGCAACATCGAGGACATGCTGGACCTAATGCAGCAGTACAGCGGCAGTCACAAGGACTTCGACTGCTTCATCGTCCCCACGGTGCCCGCCGTGAAGCAGCAACAGGACACCATCGCCACGCTGGTGGACCTCGCACAGCTCGGCGTGAAGCCTGAGCGGTTGAAGGTCTTGTTCAACATGGTCCACCGGGGGACAACGGTAGATCAGGCCTTCTATCTCCTGCTGGCCTTCCTGGCCGACCATCCCATCGCCACGGCCGACACGGCCTGCAGGTTGCGAGAAAACGAGATCTACGCGCGTTTGCGCAGGACGAAGTTGAGCCTGTCGGAGCTGGCGTCGGACATGATGGATTACAAGGCCCTCATCGCGGAGGCGCCGGATACGCCGACGAAGATCGACCTGGCGCAACAGCTCGCCACCCAGCGTCTGGCCTGCGGTGTCCTCCCCGAGCTGGACAGCTGCTTCGCCGCGCTCCACCTCGCCGCCGAGCCCTCGGTACTCCCCCGAGCCGCAAAGAAGGCATGAACGACGAACCGCCAGCCTCGGCGCGGGATGCCCTGATCGCGGAGGCGCTGGGCGAGGTCGCGTCGCTGCTCGATCGCGTCGACGCACTGGTCGCGGCATTGGACAGCGTCGCATCGGCACTGAACGAGGCAGGCGCGAATGTCGAGGCGAAGGCTGCGGCGTTCGAAGCGAGCACCGCAGCCCTGGTGGATGCGTCCAAGCGACACTTGGTCGGCCACATCGCGACGAAGACGCAGGAGACGATCAGGGCTGCAGGCGAAGCCCAGATGCAGGCCATCCGCGAAGAGCTGCGCGCTTTGATTCGAACCGAGACCCCCGCGCCAGCCCGGCATGGCAGTCAAACCGACGTCGCGCAGCGGGGCGCCAACTGGACCTGGACGGCCCACGTCGCCACGGCCATCTGCGCGTCGTTGCTCACGGCTGCCCTGGTGGCCTACCTGCAGTCGAGCTGAGCTGCCGCGCACTCAGGCGACAGTCACGTCGATCCGCTGACCGATCTCGTACGCGAGCCGCACCGCCGCCTTGGTCCCAACGTCAGCCCGCCCCATCGCGACATAGCGATTGGCAACACGAAGCGCGACGAGGACCCGCTCCTTGGCGGCCGTCACCTCGCTGGGCACGCGCTCCAGCGCGATGGTCATCCGCAGTACCTGGATGGTGCGATCGATCTCATGCAGGTGCTGCACCAGTTGCCGCTGCCATGGTTTCGACGGCGGCAGTGACTTGAGCACCGCCTCCACGATCGCGTGCAGATCACCGATGGCCTTCGCTGCGGCCTCTCGGCGAGCCTCTTCCTGTTCCTGTCCTTCTTGCATGTCGCCCACAGAATACGGCGCGGCCCTGGCACCGCTCTTACGAGCAATCCCCATCAGTTGGGCGGCTCAGCAGCACCGGCCCCCAAGCGGGGCCCGAAGCCGGGCCCGGCGGCACATACTCAAGCCTTGAGCTTGCGCATCTCCTCGGCCAACATCCAGACCGCCCGGTTCAGGCTGACCCCGCGGTCGATGCTGTTGACCGGACGGGTGTGCACCCGATGCCCCTGCACGCTACGGCCCCGCTGGCCTCCACGGATCACGTTCTCCTGTACTCGCTGGAAGGTCGACCATAGGCTGTTGCCCGCATCTTCGACGCGGCGATGCTCGATGAGCTGCTGTGCCGTGATCGGCGCGGGACGCTGCACACCCGTCGCTTCGTCGATCCGCTCGCCGAAGCGCAGCGACAGTGCGGCCGTGGCAAATGCCACCTGTTCCGGCAGCTCCAGCTGAAGCGCCTTCATTGCCTCTGCATGCTCATCCACCGTCTCGAAGTCCTGCAGCACTCGAAACGCACCCTCGATCACATCGCGTTGAATGTCACCCCGGTGCGGAACGCGGATGTCGTCAACGATGTCGCCGACCACAAGCCCGTTGCTGCAGATGAATCTGAAGACGCCAGCCAGCATCTGGTACGAGCTGGCGCCGTCGTGGCTGTTGATGAGAATGATCTCGTTCGCCTCGGCCCGGGCCTGCGCCTGACCCGCATGGCGCATGCGCACCATGTGTTTCGTGAACTCGGCCTTGCCCGGAACACGACTGAAGCCCTGCGTGACGGCATAGGGCTCGAAGCCTTCCCTGCGCAGGCCGCGCAGCACGTCGATCGTCGGGATGTAGGTGTACCGGCCGGACCGACTCACATGCTTGCCGAGCGCGAAGATGGACGGCGCCACCGCGCGCATTTCGTCCTCGTCGAGAGGCTGCTCGCGGCGCAGTTCGCGGACGGTGCGTTGGGCGAATCGGGTAGCGAGAGGTGAATGCATGATGAACTCCTTCGATAGTGGTAGGGGGTCGAAGGGCAGGCACGCCGTGCCCGCCCGCAAGATTCAGACACCGACGTGCTCCACCGCGGGTGTTGCGCTGCCTGCACGCACGGCATGTCTCCTGGCCGTCGTCTCGGCCTGGGTGTCCAGGTAGTCGATCTCGTCGACGACGAAGTCCCAGCCGTATACCGTCTCGTCGTTCTTCACGTAGTTGTTGTGGCTCATGCGTCCGATGACGTTCACGTGCGAGCCGCGGGTCAGGTAGGCGGCGGCGTCCTCGGCCTGTTTGCCCCACAGCGTCCAGGTGATCGCCGTGGCCTGGACCTCTCGCAAATCGCTGGAGCCGCGATGCGAATTGCTGATGGCGACCAGGGTGCCCTTGGTGACGGGGCCATTGCGGCCTGCGACCTGCTCGCATTTCACGTTGCCCGCCAGATGGGCGCTTCGCTGGATGACTTGAATGTTGGCCATGGCCAATCTCCTTGTATGAACGACCACCCGGACTCCGTGCTGGGTTCCTGAAAAGTGATCCTTCAGCTCGGACCCTTCGCTCCCGCCCACGGGCGGGCGGGGGGTGGGCATGGCCCCTTCCCCGGGGAAGGGGTTGGGGATGGGGATCGGTCTTAATCGCAGCCGAAGCCGTGCGCCGGCTTCTCGGCCCACCGCTGTTGAGATCCCCGCGCAAGTCCCCCTCACACGGGGACGGGGGTTGTGCGGGGATCGCGGTGGGACGACCGGCGCACCGGCTGCCACCACGACGCCGCAGCGCCGCGGCCGATGTGCCAGCCCGCCTGGCGCAGCGGTTGCAGCGAAGGCGTCGCACATGCACGAGCAGCGGCGGCCCCGCGACCGGCGTGACACCGAGCGCAGCGAATGGCGCGACGGTCGAGACGCTGCGAGCACTTCAGCGCGGCCCGGCTTCGGGGATGGCGGGTGCGCGGGATGGCGATCTGGCCGGACCGGCGCGAAGCGCAGCCGATCAGGACCGGCCTGTTCGCCAAGCGGGCTCGTTCGCGCCTGGCGCGAATGAATTCAGCCCGCAGTCCCGCGCACGGGAGGACCGCGCCTCGGCTGCGCACGCGCAGCCGCCACAGCCAAGCACCGCTCGCCGACGGTTGGCACCGGCCCTGCCTCGGTGTCAGAACTCCTGCCATCGCTGCGCGACACCTGGCCGCGACTAGCAGGGGCTGCGCACAGCACTGCCCCGCCCGAGCAACGACCTATGCAGCCGCGTGCCACCCCTCCTCGTACGCCTCCACGAGCGCGGCATGAACGCTCGCCACGCCGCAGTCCCTGAAGTCCAGATGATCCCGGCCGCGCACCTCCAGGGTCGGGAAGCCCAGTTGCTCACGGGCAATCAGCGCAACCGTCGCTTCCATCTGCGGCCGCATCAGCGGCGGCAGGCCCATCGAAGCAGCTGCGGTGGCATGAGCCACGGGCGGCTGCAGCGGCGTCACCGGCTCGGCGTCGATCTCGGCCTCCACCTCACTCAGCCGCCTCTCCAGGTAGCGCGCCTCGACGTTCGGGTCGATGGCGCGCGACGCGACGACCGCCAGCAGCTCGTCGTCGAACGTGGCGATCAACGGATGCCGCCGCAACTGCTCGATGCGGGCAGCCAGCGCCCAGTCGGCGCAGATCAACGGAACCATGCCGCCGGCCTGCACGCCGGCGAAACCCATCATGAAGTCGTGCAGCCGGTCCCGCAGGTCGGCCAGTTGGTCGTCGGAGAAGTTGGACATGGCAGACCTCCTCACGCGGCCAGGCGAAGCGCGGCCGCGACATCGCCTTCGATCCCCAGGCTGCACAACAGCAGCCGGCGCACGCGCGCCAGGCGCGCCACCGCGATCGCATGCATTTGCGCCTCCAGCTCACACCCGACGCCATGCCGGCCGCACAGGCACGCGGCGACCAGCGTCGACGCACTGCCGGCGAACGGATCCAGCACCACACCCCCGAACGGACAGAAGCTCTCGATCAGCGGCGTGAGCACCGCCAGCGGCTTCTGCGTCGGGTGGAACTCGTTGTGGCTGTAAGCCCAGTCGATCACATCGCCGATCAAATGCTCGGGCGGCCGCGGCGAGCCCTTGGCCAGCACATAGGCGTTCTCGTGCTGATACCGCACCAGGCCGCTGGATGACGTGTAGCGCTTCGGGAATGTCAGGTGCCCCACCAGCCGAAACCCGGCCGCCCGCCAGGCGCTGACAAACTCATCCACCTTCGTCCAGCCGTAGAAGCTCACGCACAGCGTGTCCCGCTTCAGCAGCCGGTGCACCTCGGCGAACGCCGGCTTGAGCCAGTCGCCCACCTGGTCACCCGCGAGCGTTCGGCCAGAACGGTCGCGGTAGTTCACGAGATACGGTGGATCGGTCAGGCAGAAATCGACCGACTCCGCGGACATGCCCGCGAAGACCGCCCGGCAATCGCCGAGCAGCACGGAATCCAGGGGAAGGTCAGCATGAATGGCAGACATGGCGCAGCTCCATCAGGACTGGCGACAGGAGCCCGAAGACCCACTGCCCTGCGCCGATGCCAGGTGGTGGGACAGCGCATGCCCGGAGCTGCCGCCAGCGATGGCCAGGTCGCCAAGGTGGCCGTGGAATAAACAGCGCCCGCCTAGCGGCCCGGCTCGGACGGCTTGCCGCCTAGCCCTGACGCTCGGACGGGCGCGGCTTTATGCCGCGAAAGCACCTTGCGAAGCGCCGGGGACAGGCCTCCGGTCTGACGCGGCCTCAGGCCGCCCCGGAGAGGGCGCCAGCGCCCTCACGCGCTGAACCGGGCCAGCGCCGGCGGAAGATCCGGGCATGCGCTCCACGCACACGCCGCCAAAGCCTTGAAGACCCGCGACGCGCAGCGTCGCAGTCCCGCGGCGCCAAAGCGCCGCCCCTGCCTCCACGCGACAGCGTCTGACCCAGCGGCCCGGCTTCGGGCGTGGCGTGTGCAAGGGGTGGCGATCTGGCAGGACCGGCAAGGCACAGCCGCGCAGGGACAGCCTGTTCGCTAAGCGGGCCGTTCACGCGCAGCGTGAAGGAACCTGCCCGCGATCCCCGCGCATGGGAGGGCCGCCACCGCGCCGGCCAGGCGCGTTGCCCCTCCTGCTTCCTGCGGCCCGGCTACGGGCGTGGCGTGTGCCGGCAATGCCGCGCAGGCCCCAGCAGGCCCAGAAGGCAGCGCCGGCACGGGAACGGGCCGCGCGCCACCCGGCTATCGCCGGACGGCGCAAACCAGGCGCCAAGCAACTCCTGAAGCGCCACCTCAAACGGGCAGGCGCAGGAGCCCCGGCCCAGTCCCGTTCAACTCGCACTACGCAGCAGTTCGGCCAGCCAGCGCTTGCCAGCCAGCGATCACGCAACACCTGAAGCTGCTCCGTGCGACGCCAATCCAGTCCGGCCCCTTCGCCGCAGGCGCGGGCATCCGAATGGCCTTGGCCGAGAAACGGCTGAGGGCCGGCTTGGTGGATGTGGAGGACTTTGATGAAGCCAGAGCCGGGTCGACCGCTGAGGATGTTTGGCAGAGCCTGGGAACGCTTCGTGAACGTCTCGTATCAGAAGTCCGAATGCACGGGGGCAATCTCTTCCTCAGTGCCAGCAATGAGTTGGAAGCTTGGCAAACCGGGGGCGTCCATGTACGTCTCATCTTGAACTGCGCTTGTGCGTGATGCCGGTCACACCGGCCGTTGAAATCGTTCCCAATTCACTTGCAGCGCATGCCCCCGGTATCGAAAATATCAATTGTGCTGTTTTCGGTGCCCGGAACGTGTTCGGGCGATTGGTTCAGCGTTCAGCCTATTCCCTTCGTTTCGGCTCACCCACAGTGGCCTGCAGGGTGGCGAGGCGAACGTGGAACAAAGCTCAGGGGTTCAAATGTTCAAGTCGATGAAGCTGGGGCGCCGCCTTGCGATGGGCTTTGGGGTGCTACTCGCCATGCTGCTGGCCGTGGTCTTCATGGCCGGTTGGCAGATGCGCAGCCTGGCCGCCAACAACGAGGCCTTTGCGGACAACATCGTGCCGTCGCTGGCGCAGCAGCACATCATCAGCATGTCGCTGTCCAACATCCGGCGCTTCCAGTTGCGACATCTGCTGTCCGATTCGGAAGCCGACATGGCAGACTTCGAGGCCAACATCGAGAAGGAACGCAACGCGCTTCTCGCAGCCATCGACGTCTACGAGAAGAGCATGCTTGTGGACGATGTGGACCGCGCCCATTTGGTAGAGACGCGCAAGGACTTTGCCGCCTACTTCGACAGCTGGCCAAAGCTGCGCGACCTCTCGCGCAAGACCTCCACGGATCCCGCTGCCCTTAGTGAGGCCAAGGTGTTGCTTGCCCAGGAGCTCACGCGTTACAACGAAGTCCAGAAAGAGATTGCGGCCTGGTGGCAGTTCAACATCGAGCTGTCCGAGCACGCCAAAGCGGACTCCGTCTCGGCCTACACCAGCGCCAAGCTCGCCATGCTGCTGCTGTCGCTGGCGGCCTTCGGCGTGGGCATTGCCGCGGCGGTGCTCATCACACGTGCTGTGCTGCGCCAGATCGGCGGCGAGCCCGACTACGCCAAGGCCGTGGTGGCCGAGATCGCCCAGGGCAACCTGGCCGCCGACGTTGAACTGCGTGCCGGCGACCACGACAGCCTGCTCGCCGGCATGAAGGCCATGCGCGACCAGCTCAACAACGTGGTCAACCAGGTGCGCCACAGCAGCGACAACATTGCCACCGGCTCGGTGCAAATTGCCACGGGCAACGCCGACCTGAGCCAGCGCACCGAAGAGCAGGCCAGCAACCTGCAGCAGACGGCGGCCTCGATGGAGCAGCTGTCCGGAACCGTCAAGATCAACGCCGACACTACCCGCCAGGCCAGCGTGCTGGCCGCCGAGGCCTCGGCCACGGCGGTTCGCGGCGGCGAAACCGTGGGCGCCGCGGTGGCCACCATGCAGGAGATCGCAGCCGCGTCCCGCAAGATCGCTGACATCATCGGCGTCATCGACGGCATTGCCTTCCAGACCAACATCCTGGCGCTGAACGCCGCCGTGGAAGCCGCCCGTGCCGGTGAACAAGGCCGCGGCTTTGCCGTGGTGGCCAGCGAGGTGCGCAGCTTGGCCGGCCGCTCGGCCGAAGCTGCCAAGGAGATCAAGTCCCTCATTGGTGCCAGCGTGGAAAAGGTGGAGGCGGGCGAGCGGCAGGTCAACGAGGCCGGCACTTCCATAGGCGAGATCGTGGCCCAGGTGGGGCGTGTGAACCAGCTCATCGGTGAGATCGCCGCAGCCACCGCCGAGCAGACCACCGGCATCACCCAGATCGGCGACGCCGTCACCCAGCTCGACGAGGTGACGCAGCAGAACGCTGCTCTGGTGGAGGAAAGCGCTGCTGCCGCCGAAAGCCTGCGCCAGCAGGCCGCCCGATTGACCGAGGTGGTGGCGATGTTCAAGGTGGAGCGGGGCAGCAGCCCGATCGCGAGCCGCACGCCGCCTGCTGCTCCCACACCGGCGGTGGTGGTGTCTACCCGCGCCAAGCCGGCCCGTAGCCGCTCGGCACGTACCGAAACACCGGCCGCCGCGCTGGGCGGTGAAGACTGGGCTGCCTTCTGAGTGGTGCAACGTCAAGCCGGCAGCATTCAGAGCCAGGATGTTGGTCTGGAAGGCAGTGGCGTCTATCACGCCAATGATGTCCGCCAGCAGCCGGCGTGGAGAGGGTTCTGCAGACCGTCCCTAGGATTCATGCCGGGGCAGGCTCAAGTCGCCTTCGGCAGCAGTGCCATTCCATCGCCGTAGCACGCGTTGGAAGAACAAGCTGTTGGGCAACTGCAGGCTGGTGCCGTTCTGCGCATCACCGCTCTCGAGGAGGGTCGTGTAGACGAGGTTGATGTCCATGACCCGCCCCTTCATCCCTGGCTTGTCGCCCGCTTCAAGCAGTTCCACGACATCGCCGATCCGGAAGCTGCGTGTGATGTAGATCAGCAGCGTGCAGAACAAGTTGGACAGCACGCTCCAGGCAGCGAAGAACGCTACAGCTCCCACAGTTGCGAATCCCGTGAACGCTGTCCACAGGATGGCACCGGACACGCCCATTCGCTCCAGCGCCCAGAGCGCGGCTCCACCGTAGATCACCGCCCCCATCACGCGCAGAAACAACGACGCGACGTTGACCGGCAGGCCATACGTGCCCGTGATCCGTCGGATCACCTTGCGTACCAGCCGCATCAGCAGCCAAGAGATCAGACCGATCAAGACGACCTCGACCGCTGGAACCAGGATGTCGAGCCAGTCAGCGGCCCAGACCGGAAGCCAGTCGTGAAGGGATTGGATGAGCTTTCTCATGAGCGCGGCACAAGTATCGGATGAGGAGGAATGCGACCAGGAGCTAGTGTCTCGTGGAGGTCGCTGCCCGTGGGCGAAGGCCCGCCATCGCTGCTCAGCAAACGCTCAGCTTCTCAAGGTCTGGGCCGCCTCGTGGGCCATTGCGTCGTCAAGTGCCGACTTCACTGACCGAGCCCAGCGGGCTCCACCTCGCAAGACGTCAAGATCGCGCGAACGGACCTTCGCGAAGAACATGGACTCCTCCAGTCCGTGGGCTGCGAGGACTTGTCTGATTCGCAATGCCCGGTGACGCAAGTCGAAGTCCTGCGACGAGGCACCCCGCACACCACCGGCGGTGATCTGCGCCACAACACCACGCAAGCCTTCCAGAGCCGAAAGGCTGGTGGCTGGCACAGCTCGCGGGGACGACAAGCGCGCCTGGCGAATGAAGGGGTTGCGCCCAACGACCAATCCCCATGGCCGCATGCCGGTGGGCAGATCCACCGTCATCGCTTCCAGCTTGGTCAGACCGAAGTCCCGAGCGACACGCAGCCGAATGGCAAGCACGGGGCTCGTGCGTTGGATCTCGATCAACGCGCGTGCGGCGTCGTCCTCTGCGCCCAGCACCGGAAGGACAAAAGTCTGCATCAGCTTGTTTGCATGCTCGTCGCCAGCCTGAGCAGCGAGGAACAGCCAATGCATGCCCTGCTCTACTTCGCGCAGCGTTCCCGACGCTCTCAGGATGGTGGCGCCCAGGCGTCTCTGCGCCGACACCACGCCGGCTGCTGCCGCCTTCTCGAGGCAGAACCTCGCCATCGAGGGGTTGGCTACCGAGCCGTTGTGGTTTGAGTGGATTTCGTAGAGGCGCGTCCAAGCTTCGCCATGTCCGCTATCTGCCGCACGCATCAACAACGCTGATGCCTTGCGGAAGTTCTGCATCGGAACCAGCGCCTGCCAGTGCAAGTTGCCCACATCAATGCCGCTCAAGGCCTGGCCTAGCATCAACGCAGCGGCGCCGTTTCCACGCGAGACGCAGTCCTCCAACAGCCCCTCAAGCGCACGCCGGTCAATGTCGATGGTCTCGGAGGGCAGCGAGCTGGCGTAGCTCAATGCCTCGAACACCTTGTCGGCCAGGACGGGGTCCGGTGTGCCGTCATCCTCGACACAGAGCGACAGCGTCCGAAAAAGCAGCTTCGCGTCCCGACGCATCAGCGCGCGATCCATCGCCAATCCAAGCAGGTCCGTCCAACCGAGACACGGCAGTTCCTTGAGTGCCCGCAGGCGCTCTACCGGTGTGCCAACCGCTTCATCCTCAGGCGACTGAGCCAGCACCCTCGCGGATGCATCGTCACCAGCTGCCGCTGCACGTCGGAACCATCGGCTCGAATCGGCGTCATCAGCCGCAGCCAGCGAACTCCAGACCGCCATCTTCAGCTGTGCCGACACGCGGCCTGCGTGTGCCGCCTGCCGAAGCGTCGGAACACGACCATGCGAGGCGATCTCGTAGAGGTTCATGGACTCGACGATGAGCCGCTGAACATCGGCAGCCCGATGGGATTCAGCCTGCTGCAAGTACTGAAGTCCAACCGTCACATGACGGGGGAATCCACTCGCGCCCTCCAGGTACTTCCTGCCGGCCTCAAGACATGCGGCGATGTCTCCGCGTCGCGCCCTGGCGATCAGTTGGACATCGGGTTTTCGCATCTCGCGCCTTTCTTGCACTGGCGCATCGCCACGGCCTTTCGTCGATGTTTTTCGAGGCGTCGAAGGCGCCCCATCCGGACCGAAGCCTAGTGACCGTGGCATGACGGCTGCCAGTCCGTTGCATTACCGTTTAGTAAGGTGGCGCGCTGCAAAGACCACGCTCATCAGAGGTGTTATCTGCGTGTGAACTGAAGCATCCTTTGGCACTTCCAGCGGCAGTGTTGAATCGGCGGCACGAACACCAACGCTTTGGCGCACCCCGCGCGCGCATGCACCATCGCAATTGGTCAAAAGCATGGATTTCCCTAGGCACGGTCCCTAGCCTTCGTGTTGCTTGAGGCGAATCACTCGCTCTTGCATCGACTACTGAATAGGAGAAGTACATGAAGAAGCCAGCCCTTTTGGCCTTGGCATGCAGCGCAATCGCGGGTTCCGCGTTCGCGCAGACCTCGTCGGTCACCCTGTACGGCGTCGCGGACGCCGCGGTCCGTCAGGTGAAGAACGGCAGCGCCGGCACGGTCAGGGGCGTCGCCTCGGGCGCCAACACGACCAGCCGCCTGGGCGTCCGCGGCGTCGAGCAGTTGGGTGGCGGCCTGTCTGCCGGCTTCAACCTCGAATCCGGCATCGAGTTGGACACAGGCGCGGCCAACGCCAGCAAGTTCTGGAACCGTCGCTCGACGATCAGTCTGATGGGTGACTTCGGTGAAGTCCGCCTCGGCCGCGACACCACGCCGACCTACAACAACGCGCTGAACGATGAGTTCGGCATCGTCGGCGTCGGCTCGCGCGGCGTATTCGTCTATGGCACCAGCGCCGTGCTGGGCAGTGGCGCGACGACCGCGCAGCGCACCGACAACGGCGTGAGCTACTTCCTGCCGAAGAATCTGGGCGGCTGGTTCGGCCAGGTGCACGTTGCGGCAGGCGAAGGCGTCGCCGGCAACAAGTACACCGGTGGCCGCCTGGGCTATGAAAACAGCCAGTTCCTGGTGGGTGGTGCCATCGGCCAGACTGACGTCGGCAGCGGCCAGCCCAAGTTCAAGAACTACAACTTGCTGTTCAACTACAAGTCGCCCTGGGGCACGCTGCACACCCTGTTGGACGTGAAGAAGTGGGGCCCGCGCAAGGCCCAGGAACTGTCGGTTGGCGCCACAGTGCCGGTGACCCAGGCCGGTTCGATCCGCGTCGGCTACACCAACGTCAATCGCTCGGGCGGTGCTGCTGGCTCCGGCTACGCGGACGCCGACGACAGCACGCGCTTCGCGCTGGGCTACGTGCACGACCTGTCCAAGCGGACGGCGCTCTACGGCACCTACGCCAACATCAGCAACAAGGGCGCGGCGCGTAGCTCCGTCCTCTACACGACGCCGACCGGCATGCGCGGCGGCGAAAGCTCGTCCGGCATGGAAGTCGGCATGCGCCACAGCTTCTGATCGATCTCAGCAACTGCCACGGGCGCGCTGACGCGCGCCCCTCCTCGAAGGAGGATCCTGATGTCCGACGCACTTCGACCTATCACCCCCGTGGCCGCCACAGCCGCTGCCGGTGAGGACGATTGGCGGGCGACGGCTCTACGGTTCAGGGGCCAGCGCCAGGTACTGATCGCAAGCAACATCGCGAATGCCGACACGCCGCATTTCAAGGCGCGCGATATGAGCTTCTCCGCCGCGCTTGACGAGGCCGCGCGCTCGCGACCTGCGACGTCGATGGCCAAGACGTCGCCTCAGCATCTGACGCTGGCGCTCAACGCACCCCGAACCACCGTGGAATTCGCTCAGTTCACCAAGCCGGCCCAAGACAGTCTGGACGGCAACACCGTAGACATCGAGCGCGAGCAAGCCGCCTTTGCACAGAACGCGATCCTCCATCAACTTGCGATTGCTTCTCTGGACGATGAGGTGAAGGAGTTCCGGCAAGCCAGCGCCGCTCCCACCCGCTGACACGTCCAAAGCGTCGCCAGCCCAGACGCGCAAGGGCTCCTAAAGGTTCTGACCTCGGACAGGCCCTGTATTCAGCTTGGGCCTCCCCCCACCGAATCGCCATGCGGCTGAAGACAAATGACCGCTTGAGCCATAGGCAATGAGCCGAGCGCCGCTTTGGCGTCCCACAACTTTCCCTGAAAGACAAATGATGAAACTACTCATCTCCCTCGCTCTCGCCTTGAGCGCATCCACAGCTTTCGCTCACGGCAACGTCTCCTGCCCCGCAGTGGCCGAGCAGGAGAAGAAGCCGCAGGCAGACCTACAGAAGAAGCTGGAAGGCGAGGGATGGAAGGTCCGCAAGATCCAGAACAACAATGGCTGCTACGAGGTCTACGGTGTAGACGACAAGGGTGCCAAGGTTGAGGCCTTCTTCAACCCCAAGACCTTCGACCGCGTTTACCCGGAAGGCGAGCGAGCCGCTGGCAAGAAGTGATTTAGCGACGGTGCCCTAGGCACATCCGTCACCTTGCCAAGAGCCGCACGCCTGATCAATGTGCGTGCGGCTGATCGACGTTGACAGGACGGCCCGTCCGTCAGTGGTCATGCAAATGATGAACGTCCGGCGCGTGGGCATGGCTGTGCCGCGCAGGTTCGTGCCGATGCGCATGGCTGTGTGCGCCGTCCGGCATCACGTCATGGTGATGGTCGTGATGGCCGTCGTCGTGTCGGTGTGCATGCTCGTGCTCCATCGCGTCGTGCTCGTGCTCATGGTCATGTGATTCCGCCAGGTGCACCGCCACGCCCGTCAACATCAACGCGCCACCCACCGCCATGCCCCAGCCTGCAGAGCGGTCGCCAAGCGCGAACGCCAACGCCGCGCCGATGAAGGGCGCAAACGCGAACACCGAGCCGGTGCGGGCCGCGCCGAACTCGCGCTGAGCCAGCAGGTAGAACCGCAGGCTCAAGCCATATCCGGTGGCTCCGACCGCCATCAGCCCGAGCACAGCGCCGACAGCGGGCAACGGCTCCCTGCTGATGAGTGCCAGCACCGAAGTGGCAGTGGCACCCAGCACGGCCTTGACCAATACCACCTGCGCCGGGTCACGCTCGGCAAGCGCACGGGACAACGTGTTGTCCATGCCCCAGGCGGCGGTTGCGGCCAGCACGGCCAGCAAACCGTACCACTTGCCGCCGGATGCAAGGCCTTGATCCAGGATGAGCAGCACGCCGCCGGCGAACAGCAGCGCCATCGCCGCCCACACGCGGCGATCCATGGTTTCGCCATACAGGCGCCACGCCAGGACGGCCGTGAAGAGCGCCTCCAATGTCAGCATCAGCGACGCACCGGTACCGCTGGTGCGTTGCAGGCCCCACGCAAGCGCCACAGGTCCGAGTACGGCACCAAACAGAGCCACAACCAGGAGGCGGGACAAGTCTGCGCGAAGGACTCGCGCCTCCTTGTCGACCTTCTGCCTCAGCAGCCCGCCAATGACTGCGGCTCCCAGGTACAGCAGGGCAGCCGTTGTGAAAGGGCCGAGGCCCTGCCCCAATTGCTGAACCAATGGCGTGCTGACGCCGAACAGCGTTGCTGCCAACAGCGCCAACAAGCCGCCGCGCAGCGCCGGCCGGCCATGCAAATGGGACGTTCCCATCGCCCCTCCTTTGTCACTTGACGGTGAACCGCACGGTAGCCGTCTTGCCTTCGACATTGTTCAGCACCGCCACCACTTTCGCGCCTGACGAGATCTTCACGCCGGTGGCACGCAGCTTGTTGCCCTCCGTCGCCTTGACTTCGACTTCGCTTTTCTGCGTACCGACCAACACCGTCAGCTTGCCGGAGATGCCTTTGGAGGGCATGTCCTCGTCGTGGTCGACCAGGTAGATGGTGGCGCCTTCTGCGTCGATCACCAGTTCGAAGTTGACGTCGTTGACCACCTGGACGATGCCCCCGTGTCGAGCGGCAGCGGCCCCGTGGGCATAGGCGGTGTTCAGTGTCAGTGAGCCGAGGCCCAGCACGGCGGCGAGCAGGGTGTGTTTGATCTTCATGGTTTTTCCGTTGGGATGCAGCGCTCTTGAACGGGTGGCGCTGCGATACCCGTTCTCCACGCCTCAGAAGGCTTCTTGCAGATCGGCTGTCGGCTCCGCCTCGCCCTCCTCGATGAGCCGCTTCAGCGGACGCTCACCGACCAGCCAGAAGATGATCGGCGTCAGGATCGTGTCCAGCAGGGTGGAGCTGACCAGGCCACCAAAGATGACGACGGCCACCGGATGCAAGATCTCCTTGCCCGGGTCGTCACCCGCGAATAGCAGTGGCGTCAGCGCAAAGGCCGCCACCAGTGCCGTCATCAGCACCGGAGTCAGACGCTCCAGCGAGCCGCGCACGATCATGGGCTGCCCGAAGCGCTCACCCTCGAAGCGGCAGAGATTGATGTAGTGGCTGACCTTGAGGATGCCGTTGCGCGTCGCGATGCCCGCCAGCGTGATGAAGCCCACCATGGTCGCCACGGACAGCGTCACGCCAGCCAGCCACATCGCCGCCACCGCGCCGATCAGCGCCAACGGGATGTTGGCCATGATGACACCGGCCAGCACGGCCGAGCGATAGCGCGTGTAGAGCACCAGGAACATCAGCGCCAGCGAAACCATCGACAACGCGACGATGAGCTGAGTGGCCTGCTCCTGCGCCTGGAACTGCCCCTCCAGGCTGACAAACGCGCCCGGCGGCAGCCTGATTTGTGCAATGACCGTGCGTATGCCGGCGATGACGGCGCCCATGTCCCGACCATCCGTGTTGGCGTACACGACGATGCGCCGCCTTCCGTTCTCGCGGCCGATCTGGTTGGGGCCGTCGGCCTCCTCGACGCTGGCGATGCTGGATACCGGCAGCCTGCCGGCCGGCGTATCGATCAGCGTGCGCGCAAGGTCCTGCGGACTTCGGCCGGCGTCGGGCAACCGCAGTACCAGGTCGTAGCGCCGAAGCCCGTCCACGATCTGCGCGCCGTGGGCACCGTCAGTGAGCGCCTGCAGGATGCGCACCGCTTCACCGGGAGAGAGCCCCACCTGAGCGACCTTGCGCTGGTCCAGCCGCACGGTGATCTGCGGGATCAGCACCTGCTTCTCGACAGTCAGGTCTACAAGTCCGGGGACGGCGCTGAGGCCGCCGCGCATCTGCTCGGCCATGCCTCGCAGCGCGTCGGTGTCGTCGCCATAGATCTTGACGGCGATCTGCGCACGCACGCCGGACAGGAGGTGGTCCAGTCGGTGGGAGATGGGCTGGCCCATGGCCACTTGCGCCGGCAGCGACGCGAGCTGCGCACGGATGTTGACCATGACGGCCTCGCGTTCGACGGGCCTGCCGTCGCGCTTGAGGTCGACGTCGATCTCGGCGGAGTGCACCCCTTCGGCATGCTCGTCGAGCTCGGCACGCCCGGTGCGCCGCCCGACCTGGCTCACTTCGGGAACTTGAAGGATCAGCTTCTCTGCCAGCGCCCCCATGCGATTGGCTTCCGCCAGCGAAGTACCGGGGTTGAACATCAAGGACAGCACGAACGAGCCCTCGTTGAACGCTGGCAGGAACGCGCGAGGAAAGAACGGCACGCTGGCAGCAGCCGCCACTACGGCCAGGACTGCAGTGGCGATCAGCAGCTTGGCGCGCGGGAAGGACCACGCGAGCAGCCGTCCATCCCAGCGCTTGAGCAGTGCCACCAATGGACTGTCGCCATGGTCCAGCCGCTTCATGCGAGGAAGCAGGTAGGCGCTCAGCACCGGCGTGACCGTCATCGAGACCAGCATCGAGGCCAGGATGGAGACGATGTAGGCGATACCCAGCGGCGTGAACAACCGGCCCTCGATGCCTGGCAGCGCAAACAACGGCACGAACACCAGCACGACGATGACCGTCGCGTAGACGATGCCGGATCGCACCTCGACGCTTGCGGCCCGCACGACCTCCAGCAACGGCCGAGGGTTTGGCAGTGCACGGTTCTCCTTGAGGCGCCGCTGAATGTTCTCCACGTCAACCACCGCGTCGTCCACCAGCTCGCCGATGGCGATGGCCAGGCCACCCAGTGTCATCACGTTGATGGACTGGCCCAGCCAGCGGAAGACCAGCGCCGTGGCGGCCAAGGAAAGCGGAATGGCAATCAGCGAGATCAGCGTCGTTCGCGCGGACAGCAGGAACGCGAACAACACGATGGCGACCATGACGGCACCGTCGCGCAGTGCGCCGGTCACGTTGTCAATGGAGGCCTCGATGAAGTCCGCCTGCCGGAAAAGGACCTGGGGCGAGTTCAGACCCGTGGGCATCCCGGGCTTGAGTTCCTCCAGTGCAGCCTCGATCTGCCGGGTGAGTTGCACCGTGTCGGCCGCCGGCTGCTTCTGCACGCTGACGATGACGGCGGGCGCCCCCTTGTAGCCGCCATCACCGCGCTTGAGGCCGGCCGCAAAACGCACGTTGGCGACCTGCTCGAGGAGGATGGCGCGACCGTCCTTCCAGGCAACCGCGATGCCCTGCAAGTCCTCCACGCGACTGGTACGGCCGAGATGGCGAATCAGGTACTCACGGCTGTTCATGTCGATGAAACCGCCGCCAGCATTGCTCGCAAAGCCCTGTAGCGCCTGCTGAACCTGGGTCAACGACACGCCGAACTGAGCCATGCGGACGGTGTCCGGCTCGACGCGAAGCTGCCGCACTTCGCCACCGATGGGAATCACCTGCGAAACGCCGCGGAGCGAGAGCAGCCGCGGGCGCAGCACGAAGTCCGCGTACTCTCGGGCCTGCATCGGTGTCGCCTGTCCGTCGCCCAGGGGCAGTGCGATCAGCATGACCTCGCCCATGATGGACGAGACCGGCCCTATCACCGGTGTGACCTCACCCGGCAGTTGGCCGCGCAGCTGGGCCAGCCGCTCGGTCACCAACTGGCGGTTGCGATAGACGTCGGTGCCCCAGTCGAACTCGGCGTAGACGATGGACAGGCCGACGCCAGAAGTCGATCGCACCCGGGTGATGCCTGGCATGCCATTGAGGGCAGTCTCGATGGGGAAGCTGACCAGTTGCTCTACCTCTTCCGGCGCCATGCCACCAGCCTCGGTCAGCACCGTGACCACGGGCTTGTTGAGGTCGGGGAAGACATCGACCGGTGTGTGCCAGGCGGTGAACGCACCGTAGGCCATCAGCAGCACGGCGATGGCCAGCACGAAGTGCCGGTTGCGCAGGCTGTTGTGGACGATCCAATTGAACATGGCCGTCTCCTCAGCGGATCTGCGCGATCAGCGCTGCCCCAAGGACCACGACGCGGTTGTCCGCCGCGAGCCCATGGGTTACCAACACCGTCCTGGCATCCAGCGACCTGAACTGAACTGGCTGAGGCGTGTAGCGCTCCGCCCCCGTCTTGATCCAAACGATCGGCTCGTTGGCAGGGTTGCGCACGACGGCATCGGCTGGCAACGGGATGCCCTTGCGCTTGTCGCTCAGCGACACGATGACCGCCACGGTCTGCCCCACCGCAAGCGGTACGGCCTGGGCCGGCGCATCGGCCTGCGCCCGGAACGTCAGCGGCAAGGTGCCGTCGCGCAAGGCACGGGGCGTCCCGACCAGTTGCAGCTTGGCGCCGGTCTGATTTGCCAACGCTGCGGTGGCGATGCGCTGACCCAACGTGATGTCCGGCGTCTGTGCCTCCACCATCAGCCGGGAAGGGTCGACGATGTCCACCAGCACGTCCCTCGCCTCGACGATCTGGCCAACCAGCAAGTCCGACCGCGCGATGACGCCGGATACCGGTGCGCGCAAGGGCTCCCGCGCTTCGAGACTGTCGGCAATGCTGCGCTCGCGAGCAGCAAGCGACTCGACGTCCAACCGTGCCGCTTCGATTTCCTTGCGCGGCACGGTGCCTTCCAGCCCTTCGAGACGCTTCAATCGCTGCTCAGCCAGCCGGTGCTCGGCACGCAGCTCCGCACGCTGGGCTTGCTGATTCCCACGCGCGAAGGGATTGGCCATCGGGTGCAACCACGCGAGCACGTCGCCTTGCCGCACGGTCTGCCCGGGCATCGGGAGGCCTTTCGGCCCAGCCTCGATGCGGCCGCCATAGCTGGCCTGCACGCGCCCGCTGGCGTTGGGGTCCTGCACCACGCGCCCAGGCAGTTCGACGGTCGCCGCGGCCTCGGTCTCGCTAGCCTGCAGCGTGCGAATACCCATACGTCGCTGAGAGAGCTTGGGCACGTTGACGCTGCCGTCGGGCAGGCGCATCAGCCCGGAGGCGTTCATGGGCGCCGCCTGGTCCAGATGCTCGCCGTTGGGGCCGTGCGCGCCAGGGCTGCTGAAGGCATGCATTGACGTCAGCGTCAGGCTGAACACGGTCAGCCGCCGATACACGCTTGCGTGCTTCATGCCTGACCGCCCTTCGAGAACGCCCCGCCGCGGCGACGCCAGGCGCCAACGGTCAGCAGCACGATCGCCAGCACGGCCACACCGATGGCAAGCCTGCGCGACCAACTCGGTGCGTCGGCGGTGGCCTGAGATTGAGCAGCGGAAACCTTGAGCGTGCCGTCAAGCAGGTCTGACTCGCTGCCCTTTATCACCGTGATGACCAACGCATGCTCGCCGGGCTTGCTCAGCAGCTTCAACATGGCCTCGTCGGCAACTGCGTAGTCGCCCAGATCGGCATGGAACGGTGCCTTGGCTTTCAAGCCGCCGGACTCGACCTCGACCTGGGCATCGAGTACCGGCTCATTCGTCGTGAACCGATCGATCAGCATGGACAGCTCACCGCCGCCAAGGGTCGCGACCAGCTCGAACTGCTCGGTCTTAGCCTCCAGGCGGGGGCGGCTGCCAGCGGATGCCACAGTGGTCGAAAGACCGTCGAGGTGTTCGCCGTTGGGACCGTGAGCGCCGGGCGACGCCACGGCGAGAGGGACAAGAGACGCTGTCAACGCGGCAACTGCCAGCGCCCGCAGCGAGTGGATGGAAGTCATGGGAGAAGTCCTTGAGATTGTTGAAGCCGTGCCCGGGCGAGTTGCAGGGCGGCCTGCTGACGCTCGCTGGCAATCTCGGCCTGGGCGGCGAGGCTCAGCGCGCGGAGCAGTTCGGGCAGGGCCGTCTCACCGGCCTTGAAGGCCTTGTCGATGTGTCGGGCGCGCTCGCGAAGCAGCTTGGCGCGTTGGCCTTCGAGCCGGGCCTGGGATTCGCTCAGGCCGACCTGGCTGCGTGCGAGCTCCAGTTCTGCGACCAGGCGGTCTCTCAGCAGTTGCTGCTGTGACAGCGCCACGTCGACTTCCGCCAACGCCGAGGCGATACGAGGCTGGGCATGGGTCTCGCCGCCAAACGGCAGGCGCAATGCCACGCCCACGCTGTTCAGCGCCGGGTTGCCGGAGCCCGGCCGTTCTTGGCGAAGGCTGATGCCAAGCTCCGGACTGCTCCCCCGCTGCATCTGCGCAAGAGCGAGCTTGCGCTGCGCGCGCTCGACGGCGTGTGCCGCGAGTCGCAACTCCGGATGTGCGTCGTTCAGAACGAAGGCGTCCAACGTGACTTCAGCTTGCGGCACGGCCAGCCGTGTCCACCCTGTCAGCAAATGCCATTGAGCCAGTTGCGCCTGCAGTTGCTGGCGCGCGTCGCCCTGCTGCGCTTGGCTGGCCAACCACTCGGCCTGTGCAGCCATGGCATCAGCGGGCGCCAGATCGCCGGCCTGCACACGTCGATCCACGTCCTGCGCCAGTTGGCGCATCAGGTCGAGTTGCGTCGTAGCGAGGCGCAGTTCCGCCTCGAGGCGGCGCAGGCCGTACGCCGCCTCGCGGACTTGCCCGGCCACATGCAGTCGGGATGCGGCCTCGGCTGCCGAGCTCCAGTCGAGTTCGGCCTGTGCCGCCTGACCGGCCGCGGAGCGGGCGCCCAAACGCCAGAGCGGCAGCGCGATGCCGACTTCAGTGTCGCGCTGACCGGCAGCGCTGCCGCGGCCCTCTCGCTGAGACAGTTGCAGCGCTGGCGCCGCGGACAGCCAGCTTCCGGCGACGGCCTGGTCGGCACGCGCCAGGCGCTGCTGTCCGCGCGACTGCGCAGCTTCTGCAGACCGAAGCCAGGCGGCTTCGACTGCCTCGGCAAGGCTAGGCGCCTGTGCGTCCGGCGCTTGAACGGGCGGTGAGGTGTTCGGCGGCTGCGCCTGGGCGGCGCAGATCAGCGCACTGGCGGCAAGGGCACCACCAGCGAGCCATGGGACAAGCCATGGAGAGGTTTTCACGAGAGTCCTGATGCGGGCCGGATTAGGCTGCCGCCCGCCTCGACCTCAAGCCAGTCAGGCAGGACAGCACGTCACCGGCAACAGATGGCCGCGCGCCAACGCGCGGATCGCGGTGGAATCAGGACTGGCTTTTGGGTGGCCGCTCCGGGCCAGCGAGGAACGGACTTGGCGGTGGCGTGGCAACGACCTCCACGGGCATTTCCGGCGGCAACTGCGTGAGCCTCATGTCCATGAAACCAAGCAGCCCCGGCGCATGAATTCCGCAGTCGGCCGCAAGGTGTTGAACGGATTCGTCTGACTGGTCCGAGTGGACACCATCGATGTCGCCCGTCCCATCATCGTGATGGTCGTGGTGATGGGCCTCGCCATGGAAGTGCATGGCGGCGTGCGACTGCTCTTCTTGACTGGCAATGACCACGCCAGCGCCGGCGTGCGCAAGCGCTTGCCAGAAGACACAGAAGATCAGCAGAAAGGTTGTGAACCCACGGCGCATACAGCCTGGAATTATCGACGCTCGCAGCGTGTCGAAGCGCATTGCCCCGAGACCGTGTGAGTCATTGCCTGTGAAGAAACGAACCGGGTCTCAGGTGCTAGATCATCATCTCGATCATCAGCAAGGCAAGGAAGCCAACAAAGAACATCGAGGTCAGGAGCGGTGTCTCGTCAACCTCGTGAGCTTCTGTGAGCAGTTCTTCCGTCACCAGGTAGAGCAACGCAGCTACGCCGAACGACAGCACGCCATCCAACACGATCGGGCCGGCACCGGCCAGAAAGTACGCCCCGATCCCAGCCCCGGCGGTCAGCAGCACGGCAAAGGTGATCGTGGTGACCAGGACGCGGCTGCGCGCCTTCGGCCCGCGCATCGCGGCCGCAGTTGCAACACCAAGGAACAAGACCTCGAGCGTCATCGCAATCGTGATCAGCAGCCCCTGTCGTTCGCCGGCAGCAAAGCTGACACCGATCAGCAGCCCATCCAACGCGATGTCCACGGCCGACGCCAGCAGCAGGCTGGTGGGCAGCGACGATGAAGCGACTTGCTCCTCTCGCTCCTCCAGCCGGCGTGCAACCGCCTTCAGCAGCAGCATCGTGATCACCCCGAGCGCGAATCCGCCCAGCGTCACCCAGGGCAGCCGCCGGTGAAGCACATCAGGCAGCAGCTCTGTCGCCAGCGCGGCGAACAACACGCCTGCAGCAATGTGCTGCACGGCGCTCTGCACCTTGGGACCCGGCGCCCGTACTGCGGCAACCACGCCACCAATCACGACGGCGGCAGCCGGCACCGCCGCGAACATCATCACGCCAGCAAGCGAGATCGGCGGAGCGCTCATCCGGCTTGCCGTCGGTTCCAGGTCAGCGGCACCAGCAACCACATCACGCCAATCAACGCACCGATGAAGGCTGCGGCGATGTTCCCCACCACGTGTCCCAGCACCTCCGACAGCACGAACTGCGTGGCCAGCACCAGCGCAATGGCGAGCGATGCCGCGCCGACCAGCATCTGCCGGCTGGCCCTGGCCTTGAAGTTCGCACGCTGGCGCAGCGGCCGCATCAGCCGGTGCTGCACGGCCGGCGCCGTGAACAACACGAGAGCCGCGACCGACAGCATGAACGTGGCCAGAAAGACGTTCTTCTCGGCTTGCACGATGCTGCGGAACCCCGGTGCAAACGGCACGGCGATCAGGAAGGCCGACAGCAGTTGGGCAGTCGGAAGCAGCACCCGCAGCTCTCCCAGCATGTCGGTCAGGTCACCGTCGTCGTCCTCCATCAGCTGCCCGGTCCGGCTTTCATCGTCCTGCACGGTCATGGCTGCCTCACGCTGTTGCTGCGGCCGGCTCCGCCGCCTTCGCGCTCTTGTCGAACGGCTTGTAGGCCAGAAGTCTCAGCGCGTTGAAGACCACGAGCAGCGTCGATCCTTCGTGGAAGATGACGGCGGTGCCGATGCTCAGACCCATGATGGTGGACGGGATCAACACGGCCACCACGCCAAGGCTCACCCAGAGGTTTTGCTTGATGACACGGCTCGTGCTGCGCGAGAGACCCACCGCGAACGGAAGTTGCGCCAGGTCGTCCGCCATCAGCGCCACGTCTGCGGTTTCCAACGCCACATCCGACCCCGCAGCGCCCATCGCGACACCCACGGTGGCGTTGGCCATCGCAGGAGCGTCGTTGACGCCATCGCCCACCATCGCCACCTTGCCGTGCTCGGTGCGCAGCTTCTTGATCTCCCCGACCTTCTGCTCGGGCATCAGATCGCCCCGAGCCTCGGTGAGCCCCACGGTCTGCGCCACGGCTTCCGCGACCTTCTGGTTGTCGCCGGAGATCATGATCAGACGCTCGATCCCGAGCTTGCGCAGTTCGGCCATCACCTGGCCGGCAACAGGACGCGGCGTGTCCATCACGCCGATCACGCCCAGGAAGCGGCCACCCTTGCGCACGATCATGGTGGTGCGGCCATCCGCCACCAGCTTCGTGTTGGCCTCGTCGACATCAGGCGGCACCTTCGAATCGGGCAACTCGGTAAACAAGACCGGCTTGCCGATGTGCACCGTCTCGCCAACAAGCTGAGCCTGCACGCCACGGCCGGTGATGCTCTTGACGTCTGAAGCCTGCAGCAGCTTGGCGTTGTCGCCCAGTCGCTCCTTCGCACCCGTGACAATGGCCGCGGCCAGTGGATGGTCGCTGTGCTCTTCAACGGCCAACGCAACCGCCAGCAGCTCATCTTCCGGCACGCCCTGCGCAGGCACCACATCAGTCAGCTTTGGCTTGCCTTCGGTCAGGGTGCCCGTCTTGTCGAACGCGATGGACGTCAACGTGCCCAGGTTCTCCAGTGGACCGCCGCCCTTGACCAGCACCCCGCCCCGCGCTGCCCGTGCGACGCCGCTCAGCACCGCGCTCGGCACCGAGATCGCCAATGCGCAGGGGCTGGCGGCCACAAGCACCGCCATCGCCCGGTAGAAGGTCTGCGCGAACGGTTCATCGATGACAAACCCAGCACACAGCAGCAGAGCGACGAGCACCAACACCGACGGCACGAAGATCCGCTCGAACTTTTCGGTGAACTGCTGCGTGGGAGACCGCTGCGCTTCGGCTTCGGTGACCATCTTGATGACGCGCGCCATCGTCGACTGGTCCGACTTGCGCGCAACCATGACGTCCATGGCGCCCGAGCCGTTGATGGTGCCCGCGAACACGCGGTTCTCCGCCGCGACCCGCTCGAAGTTGCCGATCGCGGCCCTACCGTCTTCGATGGGCCGCTTGTCGACCGGCACGCTCTCGCCCGTCACGGGCGCCTGGTTGACGCTGGACGTCCCCACGACGACGACGCCATCCGCCGGCAGTCGCTCGTTGGGCTTCACGACCACGACGTCACCAACCCGCAGCTGATCCAGCGGCACGACCTCGGTCCCGGACTCGCGCCTGACGGTCGCCGTGTCCGGTGCCAGCTTGGCCAGCGCCTCGATCGCTCGCCGTGCCCGTCCCATGGCGTAGTGCTCCAGCGAATGCCCCAGACTGAACAGGAAGAGCAGCAACGCGCCCTCACCCCAGGATCCCAGGGCAGCGGCGCCCGCTGCGGCCACCAGCATCAGCGTGTCGATCTCGAATCGCTTGGCGCGCAGGTTCTCGATGGCCTCGCGGACCGTGTAGAAGCCGCCGAAGAAGTACGACACGACGTAGCAGGCCGTCGGCAGCCACTCCGGTCCCGAGCCCCCTCGCCCGACAAGCCAGCCTCCGAGCAGGAACACGCCTGACAGGCACGCAAAGATCAGCTCCGTCTTCTCGCCGAAGAGGCCACCGTGCTCATGGCTGTGCTCGCCGCCCTCCTCGTCCTTGCCGTGCACGTGGCCCTTCTCGCCGTGTTTGTGCTCGCCCTTGGACTTGCCGTCGGCCGCATGCGCGTGGTCATGACCATCGCCTTCCCGATGCTCATGGCCTTGGTCATCTTTTTCACGACCGGCGTGTTCGTCGTTCGCGGCCTTCGGGTCCTTCGCAGAACCAGCGCGAGGCTCCGACGCTGGTGCTGACAGCCCCTGTTCGCCAGGCTTGGATGCAGAGGCTCGTGGCTCGTCAATGGAGATGTCGAGCGAGGTCAACCGTTGGCGGAGCTTCGTCGCATCCATCCTCGAACGGTCGTATTCGATGCGCACGACACCACCCGGGGACACGTCGGCCTCAATGACACCTTCAAGCGATCGCAGTTGCTCAGCGATGCGCTGCGCGAATCGGGCATGCATCGGCAGATTCACCCGCGCCAACACATGCGCAAAGCGATCTGTCAGCTCCAGGCCGGTCGAAGCAACCAGCTCACGCAGGCGGCTCAGCGAGATCACGTTGGGGTCGTAGTGCACGCATAGCTGAGGCTTGCCCTCTTTGACACCCGTGACATGGGCCTCTTCGATGCCTGGCCGCCCTACCAGTTTGTCCTGCAGGCGCGTAACGCAGGGATCTTCAGCGTCGTGGATATCCGGCAGCACCAGGGGGAGGTCCAGACGCAGCTTCTGGGTATCGCTCATGGACGACATCTCTTTCTTGGGAAGGTGGTTGCCAGCGCCCGGGACAGGTATTAGCTGGCTACATCGTGACTAGACCCGTCGATGCCGGCGGTCGGGTCTATCTGAACTGCCGGACGCATGGCGCCGGCGACGTTACCCGGGCAGAGCCCAGGCTCAGATCAAGAAGGCGATGCCCAATTGGGGCGGTCGATCGATGGCACAAGCAGCCAGAAGCTGGCCTGCCTTACCGTCGGCACCACGTGCCCGACCTCGTCGCTCAGCAGACTGACGGCGACATCGGAGGGGAAGGATGCGCAACTGAAGTGGCACGAAATGCAGTCCGCATCCTCGCCAGCGAGCTGCTTGGCGCTGTCACCCGCGGCATCAGAGGCCTTGCCGGCCGTCGACTGATGCTTGTGCAGGTGATGGCCAAAGTGGCTGACTTCACGGCCTTGCTCGTGACGGCAATACCCAGCCGCAGCTCCCCAGACGAACTGGAAAGGCAGCACCGCGAGCAAGAAGATCACGAGGGCTCTACGCACGAAATGATCCTAGCAGCGGGTCAATGTAGGAGGCTACCGCTTTTGGCGGCCGCCACGGCGGCGACGCTCTCGCCGTTCCTCACGCCGGGCCCTCTTCTTCGCACGATCCTGCCGGAAGAAGTAGATGCCCAGGATCACCGAGAGGATGACCACGGCCAGCGAACTCAGGAAGATGAAGTAAGCGAGCCCGTGGTGCTTGTCCTTGAGGTGCTCGAACAGCGTCACCATGGCTGTGCCCTTTCATCCGCCAGCGCTGGGTCCTCCACGCGGTTGTCGACGGTGAACCCGACGTAGGTACCTTCTTCGCTCGATGTGGCCGTAGCGGTCCCACCGTGCATCTTGGCGATCGCCGCGACGATGGAGAGGCCCAGTCCGTGGTTCCGGTCGGCGTTGGTCCGAGACGGGTCAATTCGGTAGAACCGGTCGAAGAGCCGTGGCAGGTGTTCTGCCGGGATCACCGGTCCCTTGTTGTGAACGCCGATCGAGACGAGGTCGACGTTCGGCCGATCAATCCTCACCTCGACCAGCGACCCCTTCGTCGCGTAGCGAGACGCATTGCTCAACAGATTGGAGATGGCACGCCGCACCAGTCCCGCGTCGACCGAAACCCGGGCGTCCCCCCGCACCTCGACGCGCAATTCCGCCTCTTCCAGGGCCGCCTCGTGGTACTCCGCCACCTCGGCGGCGAGTTCTGCCATCCGCGTCGGGTATGCGCGACGCGCGGTCACGCCTCGTTCAGCGTGAGACAAGAACAGCATGTCGGCCACGATGCCCGCGATCCGACGAAGCTCTTCCAGGTTGGAACTGAGCACGTCCTGGAGTTCCGCTCCGGAACGGGGCCGGCGAAGAGCCACCTCGCAGCTACCGATCAGGATCGACAGCGGATTGTTGAGCTCATGCGCCACATCGGCGTTGAAGGCCGACATCTGAAGGTACGCGGCCTGCAGGCGGTCCAGCAACGCGTTGAACTGCAGCAGCAACGGCAGGACTTCCTCCGGCTGGCCCGTGAGGTCGAGACGCTGGTCCATCCGAGTGGCGTCCAGTTCGGAGGTCCGTCCCGCCAACGCGTTGACTGGGGCGAGCCCCCGCTTGACCAGCAGGAACCCGGTCGCCGACACGGCCAGCGTGCCAACGATCGCGCCGGTCAACAGCGTCCACCACAAGCGCGACAGGAGCGCCTCGTCCTTGCGGATGTCGTGGATCAATTCCGCACGCCCAGATCCACCCATCTCATCCGGAAGGCGAACGTCAAATACCAGTCGCTTGCTCATCGCGTCCGGCCTATCCGGGTCGTTCTTGTCGAACACCGCATGGCCGTTTCGCTGGCGCACGACCAACGACAGATCGTCGTGGCCCGTCAGGAAATCGCTGAGCAGGTGCTGGATTCCCGCGACGTCGTGTACCTCGCGGGCTTCGTTGAGCAAGCGAAGGACGGTGGCCCGCTTCTTCACGAGGGTGTCGTCTTGCCGGCTGGACAAGGTGAGCGCGATGACAAGGTAGACCGCGCCGCACACCAGGCTGAGACCGACCATGGTCTGCAACGCGAACTGGCGCGACAACCGAGCCCGCAGGCTCGGCGCGCTGAGCGGCGCGGCAGTCATGTCCGGTCCTCGAGCACGTACCCCATGCCACGCACCGTGTGCAGCAAGGGACGCTCGAACGGCTGGTCCAGCTTGGATCGCAGCCGGCGGATAGCCACTTCGACGACGTTGGTCTCGCTATCGAAGTTCATGTCCCAGACCTGCTCGGCAAGCTCGGTTCGCGACAGCACGTGGCCTTGTCGACGCAACAGGAGCGCCAGCAGGCTGAACTCCTTGGGCGTCAACTCCAGCCGCTGACCGGACCTGCTGGCCTTGCGGCGAACCATGTCCACCTCAAGGTCGGCGACCTTGTAGAGGGTGGTCTCGGCCACCGTTCGGGAACCCGATGCGCGGCGCAGCAGGACCTGCACGCGCGCGACCAGTTCCGAGAACGCGAAAGGCTTGACGAGATAGTCATCGGCGCCGCTCTGCAGGCCCCGCACCCGGTCCTCGACCTGACCGCGCGCGGTCAGCATGAGAACGGGTACGGACCGGGTGTGACGCAGCGCGGACAGCACGGCCAGGCCGTCGATGCCCGGCAGCATCCAGTCCAGGATGACCAGGTCGTACTCGTTGACGGACGCCATGTGCAGGCCGTCGACACCTGAGTGAGCCACCTCGACTTGGTAGCCCTCCTCGGTAAGACCCTTTCGCAGATATCCGGCCGCCTTGACTTCATCTTCGACGACCAGGATCTTCATGAGGCTCTGCGGCCAGGCGGCCACCCTCCATGCAAGGAGCTCAGGTTCGCGAGGCACCGGCCTTTCGGCCTGCGCGCCGTGTTGTGTGGCGCTGGATTCATGCAATCACCTCCGCGCCAGGCGTGGTGCGGGGCGCTTCAGCCTCACCCTCTTCGTCCTTGCGGTGGGCAATGCGGTACAGCACCGGCAGCACCAGCAGCGTCAGGGCCGTCGAGGACAGGATGCCGCCGATCACCACCGTGGCCAGCGGACGCTGAACCTCGGCGCCGGTGCCGGTTGCAATCGCCATCGGCACGAAGCCGAGCGATGCGACCAGCGCGGTCATCAGGACCGGACGCAGACGGGTGACCGCGCCTTCGAAGATGGCCTGGTCGAGACTCTTGCCCGACTCCCGCAGACTTCTGATGAACGAGATCATCACGAGGCCATTGAGCACCGCCACGCCCGAAAGCGCGATGAAGCCGACCGCCGCAGAAATGGACATCGGGATGTCCCGCAGCCACAGCGCCACGATGCCGCCGGTCAGCGCGAATGGAATGCCGGTAAACACCAGCATGCCGTCCTTGGCGTTGCCGAACATCACGAAAAGCAACGTGAACACCAGCAGCAGGGACACCGGCACGACGACCTTCAGACGCTGCGTGGCGGACTGCAGGTTCTCGAACTGGCCGCCCCAGACCATCCAGTAGCCCGTGGGCAGCTTGACCTGTTGCTGGATCGCGGCTTCAGCCTCTGCGACGAAGGTGCCGATGTCGCGACCGCGAACGTTGGCGCTGACCACCACGCGGCGCTTGCCGTTCTCGCGGCTGACCTGGTTGGGACCAGGGGCCAGGGAGAGGTCAGCCACTTCGCTCAGCGGGATGAAGCGACGTGCACCCTTGCCATCAGCACTGCCAGGCAGCGGCACCGGCAGACGCTTGATCGCCTCCAGGTCCGTGCGGACAGACTCGGGCACGCGCACGATGATGTCGAAGCGACGGTCACCTTCGAACATCGTGCCGCCTTCCTTGCCGCCAACGGCGGTGGCCAGCGTGTCCTGAACGTCTTGGACGTTCAAGCCGTAGCGCGCCGTCTTCTCGCGATCGATCTGCACGCTCAGCATCGGCAGGCCCGAAGTCTGTTCGATGTTGACTTCCGTGGAGCCCGGGATGCCCTTGAGCACCGCGGCGATCTTTTGGGCTGCGCCGTCCATCACCTCCATGTCGTCGCCGAAGACCTTGACGGCCACGTCGGAGCGCACACCGGAGATCAGCTCGTTGAACCGCAACTGGATGGGCTGCGAGAACTCGTAGTTCTGACCCGGCATCTTCTCGACTTCGGCCTTGATCGCGGCCAGCAGTTCGTCACGCGTCTTGCGGGGTTCGGGCCACTCGGACTGCGGCTTCAGCATCACGTAGGCGTCAGAGATGTTCGGCGGCATCGGGTCCGACGCGATCTCAGCCGTGCCGGTGCGCGCGAAGGTCCGTTCGATCTCGGGGAACTTCGCCTTCAGCGTCGCTTCGAGTTGCTGCTGCATCGCGACCGACTGCGTCAGGCTCGTGCCCGGGATCCGCAAGGTCTGGATGGAGAAGTCGCCCTCATTGAGGCTCGGCACGAACTCGCTGCCCATGCGGGTGGCGAGCAGCCCCGACAGGAACACCGTGACGAGTGCAAAGGTGATGACGAGCGGCTGGGCGTTCATCACGCGCTTGAGCGCAGGCTCATAGGCGCGACGGGCCCAACCCATCAGGAAGTTCTCCTTCTCGGCAACCTTCTCGCCGATGAACAGCGCAACGGCTGCCGGCACGAACGTCATCGACAGGATCATTGCGCCCACCAGAGCGATCACGACCGTGAAGGCCATCGGGTGGAACATCTTCCCTTCGACACCAGCCAGCGCAAAGATCGGCAGGTAGACGATCATGATGATCAGTTGCCCGAAAAGCAGCGGACGACGTGCTTCCTGCGAGGCGAGGAACACCTCATGGAACCGCTCGGACCTAGTCAACGGTCTGCCCTTGTGCTCCTGCGCATGCGCCAGGCGTCGCACACAGTTCTCGACGATCACGACCGCGCCGTCGATGATGATCCCGAAGTCCAACGCTCCGAGACTCATCAGGTTGGCGCTGACTTTCTGGTTCACCATGCCCGTGAACGTGAAGAGCATCGACAGTGGGATCACCATCGCCGTCAGCACGGCTGCGCGGATGTTGCCCAGGAACAGGAAAAGGATGACGATCACGAGGATCGCGCCTTCCAGCAGGTTCTTCTTGACGGTGCCGATGGCCTTGTCGACCAGCGTGGTGCGGTCGTAGACCGTCACGGCATGGACGCCGGCCGGCAGGTTCTTGTTGATCTCCTCCATCTTCTTGTCGACGGCCTGGGAGACGGTGCGGCTGTTCTCGCCGATCAGCATGAACACGGTGCCAAGCACCACTTCCTTGCCGTTGTCGGTCGCAGCACCGGTCCGCAGCTCGCGTCCCAGCTCGACGTTGGCCACGTCCTTGATGCGAACCGGCACGCTGCCTTCGTTGCGCAGCACGATGTTGCCGATGTCGGCGATGGACTTGACCTGGCCCGGCGCGCGGATCAGGTACTGCTCGCCGCGGCGCTCGATGTAGCCCGCGCCCACGTTGGCGTTGTTGCGCTCCAGGGCGTTGACGACGTCAGCCAGCGTGATGCCGTAGGAAGCCAGGCGGCTCGGATCCGGCGAGACGTGGTATTCCTTGGCATAGCCGCCGATGGTGTTGATCTCGGTCACACCGGTCACGTTGCGCAGCTGCGGCTTGATGACCCAGTCCTGGATCTCGCGCAGGTCGGTGGCCGTGTAGGGCTCGCCGTTGGGCTTCTTCGCGCCTGGCTGCGACTCGACCGTCCAGAGGTAGATCTCACCGAGGCCGGTGGAGATCGGACCAATGTTTGGCTCCACGCCAGCCGGCATCTGGCCACGCGCACTCTGGATGCGCTCGTTGACCAGCTGGCGGGCGAAGTAGATGTCGGTGCCGTCCTTGAAGATGACCGTCACCTGCGACAGGCCGTAGCGCGACAGTGAACGGGTCTGCTCAAGGCCGGGCAAGCCGGCCATGACGGTCTCGATGGGATAGGTCACTCGCTGCTCGGTTTCGAGCGGCGAATAGCCAGGAGCCTTGGTGTTGATCTGGACCTGGACGTTGGTGATGTCGGGCACCGCGTCAATGGGCAGCTTCTGGTAGCTGAAGACACCCAACGCGGCCATGCCCAGCACGGCCAACATCACAAGCCATCGGTGTTCGATGGCGAATCGGATGATGCGTTCAAACATGTCGACGCCTCTTTCAGTGCGCGTGGCTGGCCGAGGCCTTGCCGGCTTCAGACTTGATGACAAAGCTGCCGGACGTCGCGTATTGCGCACCCGCCTTCAGCCCGGAGGTGACCTCGGTACGCTTGCCGTCACTGCGGCCCAGCTCGACTGGCACCGGCGCGAAGCCGCTCGACGTGCGGACGAAGACGATCGACTTGCCTTCCATCGTCTGGATGGCGTCCGCCGTTACCGACACGGGCACCTGAGACTCGTCAGACGAGACCTCGACGTTGACGAAGAGGCCGGGACGCCAGGCCATGTTCGGGTTGTCGACCACCACCCGCGCCTGCGCTGTGCGGGTCTGCTCACCAATCAGGGCGCCCACGTAGGCGACCTTGCCCACGGCCTTCTGCTCGAAGGCCGTGGTGCGGATGACCACGTTCTCGCCGATACGGACCTGCGGCAAATCACGCGCGGGCACGTTCACCTGCGCCCAGACCGACTTCAGGTCCGAGATGGTGAACACGTTGGCGTCCTCACGCACCTGCTCGCCCAGGGCGATGTGCTTCTCGACGACGATGCCGTTGAACGGCGCACGCAGCTCGAACCGGTTCAGCGACGACGAGTCAGAAGTGGCGCCGATGGCCTGCAGCTTCTGGCGGGCATTGGCCACGGCGATCTCCGCCTCGCGCATGGCCTGCTCGGCCTGCTGCACATCCTGCTGCGGCGAGATGCGCTGTTCGAACAGCTGCTTCTCGCGCTCGTACGTCGTGCGTGCAAGTTGCAAACGCTTTTGGGTGGCCTGCAGTTCGGCGCGCTGGTCGGACACGCTCGAGCTGCTGATGACGGCCATGACCTGCCCCTTCACGACCTGCTGACCCAGGGCCACGGGCACCGACTCGACGACACCGCCAACTCGCGGCACCACGTGGGCCGTGCGGTCTTCGTTGAAGCCGATCTCGCCGGGCAACTGCAGCGCGGAACGGATCGTGGCCGCACCCGACGTCTCGATGCTGATGCCAGCCGCCTTGATCTGCTCGGCTGTCATCGTCACAGCGCCCTCATCCTTCTCGAACGGGAACTGCAGCAGGCCTCCGCCCGTCTGAACGTCGACGGTGCCCTTGAAAAGGTGCGGCTCACTCACGACCTGGGAGCTCACCAGCACGCCGCCGTCCAGGGCGAAAGCGACCTTCTCTGCGTCGCGGCCGGGGCGCTGTAGCTGCACGGCCACCTGAGCAGCGGCCAGTTGCAGGGGCTTACCGTCCTTCGTCAGCCACACCTTGATGCGTGGCGAGCCACCCTGGTCAGCCAGGAGCATCTCGACGGTCACACCCTTTTGCTGTCCAAGGACGTCGCCGCCGTTGGTGCCCTTCTTGGCTTCCTCATGGTGCTCACCGTCACCGTGGCCCTCAGCGTCGCTGTGACCCTTCGCGCCCTTGGCTTCGCCGTGGTGTTCCTCGTCTCCATGGCCCTTGGCTTCGTCATGACCGTGGCCATGCTCTTCCTCGGCTGCAGGTGCGCTGGAACCCATGCGCAGGATGGACACGGTGCCCACCGCACCCAGTGCGATGACCGCGGCGATGGCGATCAGTTGCTTCTTGCCCACGGCGCCACGCAGGCGCTCCAGCGTGCTTTGCTTGTTGTACATCGTCGATCTCTTGAGTTGGTTGCCCGTTACGGGCGATCTGTCGTGGTGCCGAGCTGGCGGTCGATCTCTGCAGCCGTGCGATGGACCTGCGCCACCGCCGTGTAGTACTGGCTGCGGACCTGGAGCCAGGTGCGCTGGGCGTCGAGGGCATCCAAGAAGCTGAACTTGCCCAGCTCGAAGCCGGTCTTGGCCGCCTCGTACGCGGTTTGCGCACCGGGCAGCACCTCGCGGCGCAGAGCTTCCACTTCATCCTTACGTGCCTGCAGCAGGTCGGCCATCTGCAACACCTCAGAGCGCAGACGCAGCTCTTCAGCCTGGGCCATCGCCAGTGCGGCATCGCGCCGGCGCAGGGCCTCCAACTGACCACCCTGGTTGCGATCGAAGAACGGCAGCGGCACCGAGACGCTCAGAACAGCCTGGGTACGCCCGACGGTCTGGTCTCGACGCGCGCCGACGCCGACAGTCACGTCAGGCACGCCCTTGGCACGGGCCACGCTATAGCCGGCATCGGCTCGCTGGACTTCCAGCTGGGCGCGGCGAATGGCCGGCGCGTCCGGCAGACGGGCCATGATGTCTGGCGCGGAGGGCGCAACGGGCAGCACTTCAACGTTGCCGTCCAGACGCTGGACCGTGCCCTCAGCAACGCCCATCACGGCCGACAGGGCCCGCAGTGACGCCGAGAGTTCAGCCTGGGCTTGGCGCAGGTCGATTCGTGCCGTCGAGGCGGCGACACGGGCGCGCGTCTCTTCGGTCGGCGAGACCTTGCCTGCCGTCACGCGGCGCACGGCAGCGTCCACGCCGCTGTTGGCGATACGCAGGGACTCCTCGACCACCTTGACGCGCTCCTGAGCCGTCAGCGCGTCAAAGAACGCCTGGATGGCACTGGCGCGAATGTCGGCGCGCCGCGCCACAAGGTCCAGTGCGGCGATGTCCTTGCCACGCTGGGCCAACTCGACACGGGCAGCGCGCTTGCCGCCCATCTCGAGCGTTTGGGCGAGCTGCACGGTCGTTGTACGGGTGCCGGATTTGAGGTCTTCCTGATCGACACCCAGCACGGGATTCGGGATGAGGCCAGCCTGCCGCAAGGCGCCGTCATTGGCATCCAGCTCGGCCGTGGCTGCACGGAGCTGCGGGTTTTGCGCCAGCGCCGTGTCGACCGCCGCGCTGAGCGTCAGCGATGCGGTTTGGGGGGAGATGGCCGCCGACGCCGCGACGTTGACGTCAGGACGATTAGTGGCCGAAGGCGCAGGCGATTGGGCCTGAGCAAGGGAGGAAATGAGTGCCGCACACGCCAGCGGCACGAAGGTTCTGCGCATCGAAAGCTCCAGGGTTGTTGAAACAACGCGAGGGTTTCGGCGAGAGCAGTGTTGCGGTCAGGGCCGCATGAGAGATAGAAAGTAGAGACGGAACTGCGCTCGCCGATCAGGCGATGCGCCAGTTGGGGCGTTCCAGCAGGTCAGGCCCGCGCGAACTGAACGTCTTCTTCGACGCAGCGTGGAGAGAGAAGGTGGCGGTGCTGTCCAACTTCACCGCCTCGGACACCATCGGCTTCACAACGCTGAAGTGGCAGTAGCCGCAATCGTTGTCGCCGAGCAGTTTGCCGGCCTTGGCCGACGAAGACTCACCCAAGTGCTGACCAGACGCCTTGGAGCCGGTGTCGTTGCCGGCCTTGTGCTCATGGACGTGATGCCCGATGTGCGTCTTGGCCGGAGCGTCCTCGTGCTGGCAATAGGCTGCAGCTGCCGACCAGGCGAACTGGACGGGCAGCACAAACAGCAAAAAGATGGTCAGCCAGCGACTCATGGGCCGAATTGTGTCTTGAATGCGTGAAGTCAGGGTGACTCGTTGCGGTCCAACTGAGTGAAATCGTTCGCAGACCGCAGTGACTTTGGCTTACAGATCCGCAGCCGGGAGGCCGCGGATCGCTTGTGCCAAGGGTCAGGCGCCTTCCCATTCGCTGCGAGAGACATAGACCATCAGCGGCTTGTCAGCGAAACCTGCGGGGGCGATCGTGCGCACATCCACCGCGCGGTGCTGGGCGGAATCGAACTTCCAGCTGAAGGACTTGCCCGCCTTCTGGAACGTAATCACCTCGCCGCACTTCACGTTCACGGACTTCCCAGCATCGAGGTTCACGATACGGGCGTTCTGAGGCGCAGCCACCGCCTCGCCATGCACCGACTTGCCATTCAGCATGGCATCGTTGCGCTGCGGCGTTGCCTGCGCGGTCATGGCGACGAACAGACTGGCGATCAGGGCGGTAGCAGACAGGTTGCGGTTCATGAGGTACTCCTTGTTCGGTGCCCGTGGCGCTCAACCGAGCCGCCTGAAAACGTTCACCACGAGGAAGACTGTAGAAATCCGCCACCGACGAGACCCCTGCTGAGACCATTACAAATTTGTCATGTTGCGCCGTTCGAAGCCGCCGTCTAGGCGACCGGCGAACCTTTCAGAACGAACGGCGCCTGACACATATGCAGGCAGCCATCCGCGCAACTGAACTTTCGCAGTAGCCAGTCAGGGAGAGAGCATCTCGCTGACCAGCGTCGCGTTGCGGAACGCCACGAGCAAGGCGTTGCGAGTGAAGCCGTCCGCGCGCCCGCCGACGATCTGCATATTGGTGAGCTGCAGGCCCTGCTTCAACGCCTTCGCCGCTTCAAGGATCTCTTCGGCACTCCTGTCCAGCGAAATGGCCAACCGCAGGATCTCGACATGCCGATCCGCCGTCCGCAACTGCTGCAGCAACTGCCGCTGCCAAGGTTTGGCTGGCCGGATCCGGCCTATCAGCCCCTGGATGACGACGTCGACGTCGTTGATGCCTTTCGCGATCGCCTCAAAGTGCGCCGCAGCTGACTCTGGTGGGAGAGGCGCTGGCGCCTCCTCAAGCCCGTCGGTCTGTCGTACGGCCATCATCCCTTCCCATCCACATCAGCCACTAACCGGCACTTCAATGCGCGGTCGCGCAAGGACGACTCCCCTGTTTCGAACCGGTAGTACTCGTTCCAGAACCAGAGGCTGCCCACAAGTTCCACGAAGAGCACCTGCCCGGCTTCGCCGCGGACATCCAAACTGCCCTGCCCCTTGGCCCATTCGAACACCAACCGATGCCCGCCTGGCGGGACCACCAACCGCACCATGGATGCCGGGGTCGTGGACACCAGGGCGCCACCCATCATTCCCACTCGGACCATGTTCACGGTGTCGCCCCAGCGGTGCCGGACCACATAGATCACCAGCCGGCCTGGCACCGGCTCAAACCGTTTGGCCCTCTCGTCGGCTGCGAGGTCCGGGATCGGCCCAGCCGTGCAGGTCGGCTTGGATCTGCTCCGCGTTCTCGCCCAGTAGCAATGGCGATCGTTCGGAGGAGTGCGAGGAGTGCTCGCGCAACCCGACAGCACCAGGCTGCCCAACGCTGCGGAGGACACGATGACGCTGCGCCTGTCCATGATCACGCACCCGGTTTGCCACACTGGCTGCAGAACCGAGCGCCGGGCAGGAGTACAGCTCCACAGCCCTCGCAGCTGGCCGCCACGAGGGGACCGCCACATCCACCACAAAAGCGCGCACCTGGCGCCCCGGGCTGGCTGCACTTCGCGCACGTCAGGCCAGAAATACCACCGGGGCTCGTCTGTGTTGGCGTCGGTGCCGAGGGGTAGTAGCCACCGCCACCGTGACCACCGTGCTTGTTGTAGCCGCCGTGGCTGGACCCGTGCGAGCGAGACCCACCGTGATGACCGCCACTACCGTGTCCGCTCATGACGCCACGCGCGATGCGTTCCCAAAATCCCATGTCTATCTCCTAGATGCTGCGCGACGTTGCCGCGTCAGTTGACTGCGATGGCAGCCTGCTGGGAGAGGTTCGTGCGATCAAAGGTGGTCGCATCGGTTCCTCGTGGCAGGTGCCGACAAGGTTTCCGACGAGGCGTCGAACGGAGCTTGGGAAAGCAGTAGGGCGCTTCTCGCCGGATCAGGCGAGGCGCGATCTATCTGGCCGGTCTGGCAACGAGGGGATGTGGGAAGCGTGTTCCATCGGCTCTGCGAGCACGGTCTGGCTCGAGGGCTTGCTCAACGCAATCAGCACCTCGAAGATGGGCGCGCTGGACCCGAAGTGGCACATCTCGCAGTCCGCATGAGCGAGGCTCGTCGCCTTGGACTCCTTGGCGGGTTTCGCCTGATCAGACGACGAGTGCTTGTGCTCGTGATGGCCAAAGTGCTTGGCTGCAGCACCAGTTTCGTGCCCGCAATACGCGGCCGCTGCTGCCCAGTTGAACTGCAGCAGCGTAACGATCAACAGCAGGTACGTGAAGATGCGTCGCACGGCTTCAGTTTATCGAGCAGGCTAAAAAAGGGGAACCGTGGCGCGCGGTATTTGTTCCCGTTACCAGCGGCAGCATCGGTACGCCAGTCCCAACCCAGCGGACACCGAACTCTGCTGGCCGGTCAGCGGACTCGCCGCCGCGTCTCCGAGCAACCGCGACGCGCCTGCGTTGCCGAAAAGAATCCAGCGCGGGGTCAACGACGTGATGAAACCGGTGCCGACGTACACGTTTCGAAGCCCGCTGCTCGCCATGAACACGGGCAGCTTCGATGTCGCCGACTGCTCCGGCGTGATCCCGAAGTAGGTCTGCATGTTCTGGCGGTTGGCGAAGGACATGCCCAAACCCGCCGACCACACGATGTTGTCGCCGAGGCGCTTGTGATATCCCAGATCGAGACTGCCAACCGCGCCGCCCTGCCGACCCAGCAGATCCTGGGACACGTTCGCACTGACATCCCATCGGTCCGAAAGCTTGTAGCCTACAAAGACCCGACCGCGCAGCGTCCTCTCGATGTCCGGAAGACCATTGAGCCGCGGGGAATCGCCTGACTGGCGCCCGCTGTCGAACCGCAGCGCGCCTCCGAACCGAAAGCGATTGCCGTCGACCAGCAGCGCGCTCGCGCCTGGGCCCTGCGGATCGGAAGCGAAGTTCATCGCCGCAGCCGAGCGCGACGTACTGAGCCTGAAGCGCCCCCATTGGTACGCCCACAGCGGTCGCAGCTTGATGATGCGCCGCTCCGAGCCCTCGTACTCGGGTTGCGATAGCGCCATCGCGCCGACGAGATAGTTGTGCGTGGAGGTTCCCTTCTGGTCCTCCTCCTCGGCATGGCTGGACTGGGAAATCGCGAGTGCGACGGCGCAAGGCAGGATGCGGGTCACGGATCGAGGATGGCGCGCAGGAAGAGTCATGCCGCCATGGTTCAAGTCGCCACCTTAAGCCCGGCTTAAGAATCGAAACCAGACCATGCACCCCAACTTAAGATGGCTTGCAAAGGGCAAGTAGAACGACATGCGCCTGCTATTGGTCGAAGACGACGTGATGGTCGGCAAGTCGCTGCAGCGTGGCCTGGTCCAGGCCGGCTTCAGCGTGGACTGGGTCCGCGACGGCCGCCACGCCGAATTGGCGCTGGGTCACGGTCTCCATGACCTGACAATCCTTGACCTCGGCCTTCCGCAAGTCGACGGCATGCAGTTGCTGAAGAAGCTGCGCGACCATGGGAATGGCATGCCGGTCCTGATTGCCTCTGCCCGAGACGCTGTCAGCGACAAGATCGCTGGCCTTGACGCTGGTGCTGACGACTACGTCCTGAAGCCGTTCGATCTGGATGAACTGATCGCTCGCGTCCGCGCGCTTCTTCGCCGCCACGCCGGCAGCGGCATGCCGATCCTCCGTTGCGGCGCTCTTGTGATGGATCCCGGAAGACGAATCGTGACGCTGGATGGTCTGCCCGTAGACCTGTCGGCACGCGAGTTCGGGCTTCTCGAGGCCTTGATGCTGCGACCCGAAATCGTCATCTCCAAGGAGAAACTTGAAGAATCCATCTATGGCTGGGGCGAGGAGATCGCGAGCAATGCCATCGAGGTGTACGTACACAACCTCCGACGCAAGCTCGGCAGCGATCGGATCCGCACGGTGCGAGGCGTGGGCTATCGGGTGGCGGAGGGTTGATGCGATCTCTTGAACGCGACCTTCTCAAGTGGATCGTTGGCGCACTGGCGGTGGGCACCGTGCTGGTGACCGTCGCTGCCTACTGGGTGACGCTTGAGGAGATGCATGAGGTCTTCAATGCGGAGCTGAAGACCATTGCCGAGGGTGTCGCCCGCATGCACCACGCCAATCAGGACTGGACCGCCAGCGCGGATATCCCGGCACGCACAGACATCCCGGACAATTCCGAGATCGTCACCCAGAGCTGGACAGCTGCCGGGAAGCGCCTCTACATCTCGGACCCGCGGGTATCACTACCCTTTTTGTCCATCGAGGGGCAAAGCCAGCCCCTGGTCGGCGGTGAGCGGTGGATCGTCCACACAGTGCTCCGACATGGCTACGTGGCGCAGGCAGCCCAGCGCCAATCCCAGCGACAGCAGATGGCCGGTGAGTCCGCCGCCCAGATCTCATCGATGATGGTCGGCCTCGTCGCCGCTGTAGGCGCCCTCCTCGTCTTCAGTCTGCGTCGAGGCCTGGCGCCACTCGATGGCGCTGCCCGCGACATTGCGACGCGCAGCGCCCGCTCGCTCGCCCCCATCCCTATGGGCGCCGCACCGCAGGAGCTGAAGCCGGTGATCGAATCCACCAATGAACTGCTGCGCCGACTCGGCGAGTCGTTCTTGGCGCAACGCCGCTTCCTGGCCGACGCGGCTCACGAGCTGCGCACCCCCATCACTGCCTTGCGTCTTCAACTTCAAATGCTCAAGCGCAGTCCTGACGAGACGTCCAAGCAAGTTTCGCTGGAGGAGCTAGAGTCGGGCATCGACCGGTCGCAGCATCTGGTGGAACAGTTGCTGCAGGTCGCACGCAGCGAGCCGGACGTCGAGAACATGCGGGTCGCAGCTGTCGACTTGGCTGCCCTGGCCCGCAGCGTCGCTGGCAGGTTCGCCATCAAGGCCGATGCTCGGCGTGTGGACTTGGGTGTTCATGTCATCGACGAGGCCGTCGTCGATGGCGACGTGCAACAGCTCACGGTGCTGCTGAACAACCTTGTCGACAACGCGCTGCGCTACGCGCCAGGCGGGCCCGTGACTATCGAGGTGCTGATGGATCTGGCTCATCCCGTGATTCGCGTCAGCGACGATGGGCCCGGCATTCCTGAACCCGAACGTACACGCGTATTCGACCGATTCTTCCGCGGTACGTCTGGCAGCCAAGACCCCGAAGGGAGCGGACTCGGGCTGTCCATCGTCCGGGCCATCGCCGAGAAACACGACGCAAAAGTCGAGCTGGGCTACAAGGAAGGCGGTCGCGGCCTGTCAGTCAGCGTCGTTTTCCAGGCGGCTCAGACCAGGATGCGCAACTGATGTGCTGGCCGCTGAAGAGCCGCAGCGCGCTGCTCAGGCCGTGCGATCAAAGAAATTGGGCTTCACGCCCTGCTCTGGACCGGAGGTCAACATGCTGACTCTGGTCTGCTCCTGATCCTTCAACTGGGCGAAGGGCTTGCCAAAGCGCTTCTTCGCGATGTAGTTCTCCATCGAGGCAGTGCTGGGAAAGTTGGTCTAATCGCCGAGACCGACTGACCTCTTCTCCTACCGCGCCACGATGAAGGCCTTGAGGATCGGGTATCCGCATTCGGCGAAGAGCAGCTGCAGGCTCACTTCGCCGATGTCGCCTGTGGTTTGATTTCTTGTACGTTTCGCCACGTGTGATATCCCTGAATTCGCACGGTTGTGATCGGTTCGGGTTCGAACACTACCGTCCGTTGACTCACTCTATCCGGTCAACTGAGAGGGGTTGGTTCGGCTCGCAGCGCTGGCCGAGGTAATGGCGCGGCGCGCCGTTTCAAGCCCTCGATTTCGAGCGTTGCTAGATCGCGCTCCGGGCGGCCAAATTGGCACCGCAGCCGCTCTGGCTGCATACAAATCGAGGACTCAGGGATGACCCACCCAATCAAGCCGGGACCGAAGCCGAAGAAGCAGGTGCGTATTCCTGTGATCGTGACCGCCCATTCTGGTCCATCGTGACCGGTTGCGTGGCGTGAGGCGTTGCGCTGTCAGAGTCTAGCGGAGACGGTCA
>QFOD01000008.1 GCA_003241055.1 Roseateles depolymerans | reverse complement strand
TGCTGCCAGTGTTGCTTGCTTCACGCGAGCATCATCGCGAAGCACCGCTTGCCTTGCCACCCGACCAACCCTCAAGCCAGACCTTAATCAGCGTAGCCTTAGGGCTCATTGCCTGGAAGCGGCGTTTGCGGGTGCCGGATAGAAGGCTTCATTGCCCACGGTCGCTGATTGAGCTTGAGCCCTGGTGCCGGGCGCGATCGTCACGCCGACGACGCTACCGTCGGCGTTGAGCGGCATCTCGAGCCAGATTGTCCGAAGCGCGTCCTCTTTCTCGAAGACCTGCTCGGACGGGAACAGGCGGCGCAGCAGAGCTTCGGCCTCCTGCTTCGACCTTCCGCGGACCGCCTCGCTGGCAAGCGTTGACGCAGCCACAAGTCGATTCGCGTTCTCGTAGCGCTCGTGCCTTCGGTAGCCTTCCGTGACCGCTTGGTCGAAGGCGCGATAGAGCCACGCGCCGTTTGTCACCAACAGAAGAGCAGTTAGAACTGGTGCGATAACTTTCATCGGTGAGCTGTGAGGCATAACGTTTAAGCTGAGCCGCGAGCGGCGGCCTGCCGACGCGAGTCTACTCGAGCGACTGGTTAGGCATCTCTCTCCTAAGCAGAGCTTTTCGACCTAGCTTATCCACTCAGATGCCTTGTAGTGAAAGACCCATCCGCCGCTGACACGGCGAAAGACAAGATCGACTCCGAACCCGCACAAACTGCCACAGTCGTGTGAATACCTAACCTTGGCGAATTCTCCAGTCGAGATGACCTCAACCTGCCAGAGCACCTTCTCCTTCAACTGCAGGGCTCTCTGCCGCTCGAAAGAAGCTTGGGCCAGAAGAGCACGAAGCTCAGAATCAGAAACATGGCCTCGAATTTGAATTGGCTTGCTACCGTCAGGCGCAGCTTCCCATTCAGCAGGCGCAGTCAGCATTCGATACGGAGTCTTGATCTGAGCAAGCACCTTCTCAATAGCTGGATCCGGAAGGCGCTCAAGTCGCATAGGGATCAGGACCTCCGCCGCTTGCGACGACAGGGAGATTGCAAGGAGCAAGGGAGCGATTCTTCGCACGTTCGGATTCCTAACTATTGGTTTATCCGGCAGCCCGTGCCGCAGAACTCCGCCGCCTGCTGCTTAACCAGGTTCACATGATTTGCCATAAAGCGTTGTTGCACATGGGAAATTTGTCCGGCGGACAGGGTGTGGACGGCCATTAAATTGATGCAGAAAGCGGCGTGAACCGGCGCGACTTTGCCAGCCGCTCGGACCGCGCGCAATGGAGGTAGCAGCCCCGTCGTGACATGGCCACCGATTCCGTGTGGGGCGCCGGGTTGACCTCCGCATACCAGTCGTCAGCGGACGACCGCTCCTGGCCGAGAGCCGACAAGCCGCAACCGCTGCCAAGCCGTTCCAGTCGGCTAAACCGCGAACCACCGTGGTCTCAGCTCACGGCCGAGCCCATATCCTGCCCCGCAGCCACCGATCTCCCCGCCATTCGCCCACCCCGCACCACCCGCCACGCCAGCCCCGCACTGGCCAGCGCCAGCCCCACGCTGGCCCAGCCGGCGGCGGCCCAACCCCAATGCTGCACGAGCGCGCCCATCAGCGGCGGGCCCAGCAGCGCGCCTGACGCGCCGCATTGGGTGAGGCGGCCGCTGGCGAGGCTGAGCTGGCGCTCGTCCGCCGCGAAGCGGGGCAGCAGCGCGAACACCAGGCTGGCGAACACGCCGGAGATCAGGTTGATGAGCACGGCCACCACGGCCTGCGGCAGGAGGCCAGTGTCCATCTGGTCCACCTGGTAAGCCCAGGGGAACAGCAGGCCCGATACCAGCAGCGGCAGCACCAGCGCCCAGGCGATAGTGCCCTGGCGGCGCATCAGCCAGGCGGCCAGCGCGCTGGCGGGCACGTTGGCGAGCGCGGCGGCGGCCGTCCAGCTGCCGGCCCCTGCGAGCTGCGCGCCGGACTGCACCAGCAGGCTGGGCAGCAGCGCCAGCAGGCCGACCTCGGTGACGGCGTAGAGCCCGAAGGCCAGGGTCAGCAGCCACAGCGCGGGGTCGACGCCGTGGACCCTGGGGGCGTCGGCGCTGCTGGGCGGCTGGGGGGATGACGGCCGGGCCGGGTCGGCCGGTTCGGTTTGTGTGGTCTGTTCGGCCCCCGGTGTGGCCGCGCGCCAGAGCCCGGCCATCAGCACCAGCGCGGCCGCCACGCTCAGGGCCTGGGCCCAGCGCCAGCTGCCGAGTTCGGCCGCATGTGCATAGGCCCAGGCGCCCAGCGCCATGCCCACGGGCACGAAGGTGCTCCACAGCGTCATCGCGGCGGCCTGCTGGGCGCGCGGCGCGGTGCGGGCGATCAGCACGGGCGCGGCCACCACGGTGATCAGGTAGCCCACGCTTTCCACCAGCCGGGCCGCGGCCAGCAGCGGCGCGTGCCGGGCCAGTGCGGCGGCCACGGCGCCCGTGCCCAGGCAGGCCAGGGCCAGCATCAGGCCGCGCCGCAGGCCCAGGCGCGGCAGCAGCCGGCCGGCCACGCCGCCGAACACGGCGCCGCTCACCTCCAGCAGCGAGGTGAGTGCGGCCATCGCGGCCAGGCCCAGGGCCAGGTCTTGCGAGATCAGCGGCGCCAGCGCGGCGAACTTGCCGAGCTGGGCGGCGGCCATCACGCCGCACAGGTAGTACACGACAATCGATGCCCAGGCCTTATTCATCACGCGCGCCGCTCCCCATGCACCAGCAGCCCATGCCAGACAGCCGCCAGCTCGGCCGCAGCCTGCGCGTGTGGCGCGGCGTGCGCCGGCTCAAGCAGCAGGCGGTGGCGCAGCTGATGGGGGTGTCGCAGACGACGGTGTCGCGCTGGGAGTCCGGCCAGGCCGCGCCGACGCTGGACGAGCAGCAGCGCCTGCGTGCGCTGATGGCGGCGCGGCTGGACAGCGCGGCCGATTTCGCGCTGGGCCGGCTGGTGCGGGAGTCCGGCGCGGCCATGCACCTGGTGTGCGACCTGAGCCACCGGCTGCTGGCGTTGTCGCGCGCCCGCGAGCGTGCCTGCCGGCTGCCCGGCGCCGAGCTGATGGGCAGCGCGCTGTGGCGCTATGCCACGCCGCAGATCATCGAGCACGAGCAGCGCCTGGGCGCGCTGGGCTGGTACGAGCCCGGCCCCGCGGCCATCGAGTTCGACACCGAGGACTCGCCCGAGCAGGCCATGCCCATCGTGCGCAGCCGCATGCGCTGGGTGAGGCTGCAGCTGTCGGACGGCAGCTTCGTGCGGCTGACCGAGACCGTGGGCGGCTGAGGCGCGGGCGGGAAGCAGGTAGATCATCGGCGCGACTCTAGTGAGCGCGCCGGTGCGGCCGCAACGAATAACTTATTCAGCCGCCCGGCACGGGGCGGCCCGTGCCGGGTCTTGCGCCGCTCAGCGGGCGGCGCGGCGGCGGGCGATGCCGCCCACCAGGCCCAGGCCGCCCAGCAGCAGTGCGTAGCTGGCCGGCTCGGGCACGGCCATCACGTAGTGGTGCAGGTCCACATAGGCGCCGAGGTCGTTGCCGTTGGGCGTCACGATCATCTCCACCAGCATTTCCACGCTGCCGTCCTCCAGGCGGCGCAGCGCGATGCCCTCGGTCTCGTTGTAGGCGTTGGCGGTGATGGGCAGCTGGAACAGCTCGTCCACATGGCCGCTGGCGAGGTCGACCTTGTAGACCGACTTGGTGGCGTCGTGCGCCGACAGGTAGAGCGCGCCGTCGAACACCTTGGCGCCCTGGATGTTCTTCAGCGAGCGGTCCAGCGTCAGCGTGCCGGAGAAGCTCCAGTCGCTCAGGTTGTAGATGTTGATGGTGTTGCCGTTCTGCCATTCCTTGCCGTAGCCGCGGCCGTTGGCGCCGTCGACGGCCACCCAGCTGGCCACGTCGTTGTGCAGGTTGCTGGGCGCGCCGCTGAGCGCGTAGACCTGGCCCGTGTAGCTCAGGTCGCTGGCGTTGAAGAGCGCCACATGGCCGTTCTGGTAGTCGCCGGCCTCGGAGTCCAGCGAGGCGTAGAGGATGCCGTTGTAGACGTCGATGTCGCCGATGTGGTCGAAGCCCTGGGCGGCCAGTGCGGCCGGGATGCCGCTCGTGATCGACAGCGTGGCCGGGTCGATGCTGCCGGTGCGCTGCAGCGAGTTCAGCGCGAGGTCGGTGCGCTCCAGGCCGTACTGCCACGAGAACACCCATTCGTTGCCGCTGACGGCCACGCCCTGGGTGCGGTAGAGGCCGGTCATGGCGCCGGCGAAGACGTCGTAGCGGCTGATGCCGGCGGCGCTCCAGCTGTCGGCGCGGGCGGGCAGGTGGATCAGGGCCAGGCAGGACAGGGCGGCCAGGGCAAGGCCGGCCAGGGGGCGTGAGCGCAGGGTCATGGTTCTCCTCCGTTAAGAAATGCGTCCGGATGGTGATGAGCGGCCATGACAGGCCTGTGCCAGCGGTGTGACAAGGTGGTGGCTTGGGGGAGGGTCCCAAACGGCATGGGCGGCCCGAGTTCCTAGAATGGCTCGATGACTTCCCCCGCCGCCCCCATCGTCTGCATTGGCGGCCTCAACATCGACCGCAAGCTGCGCCTGCTGGCGCGGCCGCTGGAGGGCTCCTCCAACCCTTGCGAGGCGCACGAAACCCCGGGTGGCGTGGTGCGCAACGTGGCCGAGAACCTGGCCCGGCTGGGCCTGCCGGTGGCGCTGATCGGCGCGGTCGGCGACGACGCTGGTGGCCGCATGCTGCTGGAGCAGGCCGCCGAGGTGGGCATGGACACCCGGGCCTGCCTGCGGCTGCGCCGCCATGTGAGCGACAGCTACACCGCCGTGCTGGCGCCCGACGGCAGCCTGCACCTGGGCCTGGCCGCGATGCCGCTGGTGGAGCGGCTCAACCCCTGGGCGCTGCAGGCCAGCCAGGCGCTGCGCGCGTCGGCCGCGCTGGTGGTGGCCGACGGCAACCTGCCCACCGACGCCTGGCCGCTGCTGCTGCAGGATGCCCGTGCCCAAGGCGTGCCGCTGGTGGCGGTGGCGGTGTCGGAGGCCAAGATGGAGCGCCTGCCCTACCGGCTGGACGGCCTGCACCTGCTGATGCTCAACGCGGGCGAACTGTCCACGGTGGCCGCCGACAAGGCGATGGCGCTGACCGAGCTGCATGCCCGGGGCGCGGCCGGCGTGCTGGTGTCGCTGGGCGACGAAGGCCTGCTCTACAGCGAGCGAGGGCGCGAGCTGCGCCACTGGCCGGCGCCGCGCGTGCAGGTGGTGGACGTGACCGGCGCGGGCGATGCACTGGCGGCCGGCGTCTGCGCCGTGCTGCAGCGCGATGCCGGCGACATCGACGCGGCCATCCGCCTGGGCCTGCAACTGGCAGCGCTGACGCTGCAGACCGAAGACAGCGTGCACCGCGAGCTGACCCCCGATTTCCTGACGAACCGATGAACGACCTGATCCAACTCTCGCCCGAAGTGGCGGCCGCCCAGGCCGCGGGCCAGCCCGTGGTGGCGCTGGAATCCACCATCATTGCCCACGGCATGCCCTGGCCGCAGAACCTGGACACCGCGCGCGAGGTGGAGAACATCCTGCGCGAGGAGGGCGTGGTGCCCGCCACCATCGCGGTGATGGACGGCCGCGTCCGCGTTGGCCTGACGGACGCCGAGCTGCAGCAGCTGGCGCAGGCGCCCGATGCGATGAAGCTGAGCCGCCGCGACCTGCCCTATGCGATCGCCACGGGGCGGCTGGGCGCCACCACGGTGGCGGCCACCATGATCTGTGCCGAGCTGGCGGGCATCGAGGTGTTCGTGACCGGCGGCATTGGCGGCGTGCATCGCGGCGCCGAAACCAGCTTCGACATCTCGGCCGACCTGCAGGAGCTGGCGCGCACGCCGGTGGCCGTGGTGTGCGCCGGGGCCAAGTCCATCCTCGACCTGCCGCTGACGCTGGAATACCTCGAGACCCACGGCGTGCCGGTGCTGTCGGTAGGGCAGGACAACTTCGCCGCCTTCTTCACGCCGGACAGTGGCCTCAAGGCCGACTTCCGGCTGGACGGCGCCGACGAGCAGGCCCGCTTCATCCGCGCCAAGTGGGCGCTGGGCCTGGGCGGCGGCGTCGTCGTCAGCAACCCGGTGCCGGCCGAGGCCGCGATGCCGCGCGCCGAGATCGATGCGATCACCGCGCAGGCGCTGGCCGAGGCCGATGCTCAGGGCATCCAGGGCAAGGCCATCACCCCCTTCCTGCTGGCCCGCATCAAGGCGCTGACCGGCGGCCGCAGCCTGGCCACCAACATCGCCCTGGTGAAGCACAACGCCCGCGCGGGCGCCCGCCTGGCGCGGGCCCTGCAGGCCGTGCGCTGAAGCCGACCGCCACCCCGTCCGCCGTCGGTGCCGTCGAGGCCGACGCCTCGTCCGCCGCGCAGGGCCAGCCCTGCTCCATTGCCCTCGCCCTGCCCAGCCCCATGCGTCAGCCCTACCCGCTCCCTCTCCTCGGCCTGCTGGCCGCCGCCTGTCTGACGGGCTGCGGCCCGCGCGAATCCGCCCCGGCCGCCGGAGGCAGTGCCGCGGCGCCGGCCGGTGCCGCCAGCGCGCTGCCGCCACAGAGCGTCAGCGTCATCGCGGTGAAGACGGCCGACGTGCCGGTCACGGTGGAGGCCAGCGGCACCGTCACACCGCTGCAGAGCGTGGACCTGCGCGCGCAGACCACCAGCACCGTCGCCCAGGTGCTGGTGAAGGACGGCCAGTTCGTGAAGAAGGGCGAGCTGCTGTTCCGCTTCGACGACCGCGCCGACCGCGCCTCGCTGGAGAAGGCCCGCGCCCAGCTGGCGCGTGACCGCGCCTCCCAGGCCGACCTGGACCGTCAGCTCAGGCGCGCCCGCGAGCTGCAGGCGCAGAACTTCATCGCGGCCAGTGCCGTCGACACCGCGCAGGCGGCCTATGACGCCGGCGTGGCGCTGGTGAAGAGCGACGAGGCCGCGGTGCAGGCCGCGCAGGTGACGCTGAGCTACAACGAGCTGCGCGCGCCCATCAGCGGCCGGGCGGGCATCGTCAGCGTATTCCCGGGCAGCCTGGTGCAGGCCAATGCCACGGCCACGCCGCTGGTCAACATCGCGCAGATGGACCCCATCAGCATCGCGTTCACGCTGCCCGAGACCCAGCTGGGCGCGCTGCTGGCCGCCACCCAGGCCGGCCGGCTGGAGGCCGAGGCCCTGCCGCCGCCCGGCTCGCCGCGCGGCACGGCCAGCCTTCGTGGCCATGTGACGGTGGTGGACAACCTGGTGGACGCCACCACCGGCACCATCAAGGTGAAGGCCGAGTTCGACAACCGGGCCCAGACGCTGTGGCCCGGCCAGTACCTGCGCGTGCGGGTGACGCTGCGCACCGTGAAGGGCGCGGTCGTCGTGCCGCAGGCCGCCATCATCCTGCGCGGCAACGAGCGCCTGGTCTACGTGGCCCAGGCCGACAACACCGCGCGCCTGCTGCCGGTGCAGCTGCGCTTCGCCCAGGGTGAGCAGGCCATCGTCGAGGGCCTGGAGGCCGGCATGCGCGTGGTGATGGACGGCAAGCAGAACCTGCGGCCGGGCACGCCGCTGAAGATCCAGCCGCTGCCCACGGCCCAGCCGGCCTCGGCCACCGCCTCGGGTGCCGCGCGATGAAGCTGACCGAACTCTTCATCCGGCGGCCGGTGATGACCGTGCTGCTGAACATCTCGCTGGTGATCGCGGGCCTGGCGGCCTGGAGCAAGATCCCGGTGGCGGCGCTGCCGTCGTACAACACGCCGGTCATCAACGTGCAGGCCTCGCTGCCGGGCGCGTCGCCGGAGACCATGGCCTCGTCGGTCGCGCTGCCGCTGGAAAAGCAGTTCGCCACCATCGCCGGGCTGCAGACCATCTCGTCCACCAGCACGCTGGGCAGCACCTCGCTGACGCTGGAGTTCGACCCCTCGCGCGACATCGACGCCGCGGCCGTGGACGTGCAGGCGGCGCTGTTCCGCTCGCTGCGCGCGCTGCCTACCGAGATGACCACGCCGCCCAGCTACCGCAAGGTCAACCCGGCCGATGCGCCGGTGCTGCTGGTGGCGCTGACCTCGCCGTCCATCAACCTGACCGAGCTGAACGACTACGCGGAGAACCTGCTGTCGCCGGGCCTGTCCACCATCGACGGCGTGGCCCAGGTGTCCATCTTCGGCCAAAAGCGCTACGCCGTGCGCGTGAAGGCCAGGACCGAGCTGCTGAACCAGCGCAACATCACGCTGGAGGAGCTGCGCACCGCGATCAACGCGGCCAATGCCAACACGCCGGTGGGCGTGCTGGACGGCGAGCGCCAGACGCTGACCATCCAGGCCAACCGTCAGCTGCGCAACGCGGCGGAGTTCGGCCGCATCGTCGTGGCCACGCGCAACAACGCGCCGGTGCTGCTGAGCGATGTGGCGGAGGTGCAGGACAGCGTGGAGACGAGCAAGACCTACTCCACCTACCAGGGCGAGCGCTCCATCGTGCTGGCCATCCAGCGTCAGCCCGATGCCAACACGGTGCAGGTGGTGGACAAGGTCAAGGCCATGCTGCCGCGCTATGCGGCGCAGATGCCGGCCTCGGTGGAGATGCGCACGCTCAACGACCGCTCGGTGTCCATCCGGGAGTCGCTGCACGACGTGTACTTCACGCTGGCGCTCACCGTGGGCCTGGTGGTACTGGTGATCTTTTTGTTCCTGCGCCGCGCGGTGGCCACGCTGATCCCTACGGCCTCGCTGCCCATCTCGCTGATCGGCGCGCTGACCCTGCTGTTCGCGCTGGGCTACAGCCTGGACAACATCTCGCTGCTGGGCATCACGCTGGCCGTGGGCCTGGTGGTGGACGACGCCATCGTGATGCTGGAGAACATCGTGCGCCACGTCGAGGACGGCATGAAGCCCTTCGACGCGGCGGTGCGCGGCGCGCGCGAGATGGCGTTCACCATCCTGTCCATCTCGGTGTCGCTGGTGGCGGTGCTCATCCCCATCTTCTTCATGCCGGGCGTCATCGGCCTGCTGTTCCACGAATTCGCGGTGGTGGTGGGCCTGTCCATCATGGTGTCGGCCGTGGTGTCGCTGACCCTGGTGCCCATGCTGTGCAGCCGACTGCTGAAGCCCCACGAGCATCATGAGGAAGGACCGCTGGGCCGTGTGTTCGAGCGCGGCTTCAGCGCGCTGCTGAACGCCTATGCCCGTTCGCTGGACATCGCGCTGCGGCATCGCAACTGGGTGCTGGGTGTGGCGGTGCTGAGCTTCGTGGCCACGGTGTGGTTCTACATGGCCATTCCCAAGGGCTTCTTTCCCGAGGAGGACATCGGCCAGATCCAGGCCAGCACCGAGTCCGCGGAGGACACCTCGTTCGCGCAGATGACCGTGCTGCAGGACCGCGTCGCCGAGATCGTGCGCAAGCACCCGGCGGTGGCGGCGGTGTCGTCCGCGGTTGGCGGTGGCCCCTCGGGCAGCGCCACCAACACCGGCCGCATGTTCATCAACCTCAAGGCGCGTGGCGATCGTCCGGCAATGAACAAGGTGCTGGAGGATCTGCGCCGCCAGTTCCGCGCAGTGCCGGGTATTGCCGTCTACCTGCGTCCGGTGCAGAACCTGCAGCTGGGCGGGCGCCAGAGCAAGAGCCGCTACCAGTACACGCTGCAGTCGGTGTCGGCCGGCGAGCTGAATTCCTGGTCGGTGAAGCTGCAGGAGAAGCTGCGCGGCGACGAGCGCTTCCGCGACGTCACCAGTGACTCCCAGCTGCGCGGCCTGGAGGCGCGCCTGGTCATCGACCGCGAGCGCGCCGCGCTGCTGGGCGTGCAGATGCAGGACCTGCGCAATGCGCTCTACAGCGCCTTTGGCGAGCGCCAGGTGTCCAGCATCTACGCGGAGAGCAACACCTACCAGGTGATCCTGGAGGCCAGCGACAACGACCGCTCCAGCGAGACCGCGTTCGACAAGATCTACCTGCGCAGCAAGAACGGCGCCGAGGTGCCGCTGACCGCCTTTGCCACCGTGCAGCGGGCGCTGGGCCCCACGGCGGTCAACCACCAGGGCCAGCTGCAGGCCATCACCATCAGCTTCAACCTCGCGCCCAATGTGCCGCTGGGCGATGCGACCCGGCAGATCGACGCCTTTTCCAAGGAGATCGGCCTGCCGTCCACCATCATCACCAGCTATGGCGGCGATGCGGCGGTGTTCCAGGACTCGCAGGGCGGCCAGCTGCTGCTGGTGGGCCTGGCGCTGGCGGTGATCTACGTGCTGCTGGGCGTGCTCTACGAGAGCTACATCCACCCCATCACCATCCTGGCCGGCCTGCCGTCCGCCGCGGTGGGCGCGCTGATCACGCTGCAGCTGTTCGGCATGGAGCTGACCATCATCGCGACCATCGGCATCGTGATGCTGATCGGCATCGTGAAGAAGAACGCGATCATGATGATCGACTTCGCGCTGGACGTGCAGCGCGGCCAGGGCCTGGCGCCCGCCGAGGCCATACGCCAGGCCTGCGTGCTGCGCTTCCGTCCCATCATGATGACCACGCTGGCCGCGCTGATGGGCGCGCTGCCCATCGCGCTGGGCCTGGGCGCCGGCGCCGAGCTGCGCCAGCCGCTGGGCCTGGCGGTGGTGGGCGGGCTGATCCTGTCGCAGGCGGTGACGCTCTACATCACGCCGGTGATCTACCTGGCGCTGGACCGCTTCAGCGGTACCGGCCCCGACACCCGCGAGGTGGCCGAGTTCGCCGGCAAGGCCTGACCCTGCCGTGCCGAGGCGTAGGCGGCGGCGTCAGGCCAGATGCAGGGCGCCGTCCCGGGCGGCGCTCTGCACCCCCTGGGCCGCGCGCTCGATCAGCTTGATGACCGCGTCAAAGCCCTGGGCGGGGCTGAAGTAGGGGTCGGGTACGTCCTGGCCCGCCAGCTCGGGCACGAAGTCCAGCAGCAGCCGGATGCGGTCCTGCAGCTGCGGGGCCTGCTCGCGCAGCGCCGCCACGTGGTCGGCCTCCATGGCCAGCACCAGGTCGTAACGGGCCAGCTCCTCGGCCTGCACGCGGTGGGTGCGCCAGCGGCGCTCCAGCGCGTAGTCGTGCCGGCTCAGCGCCGCCGCCGCGCGTGCATCCACCGGGCCGCCGCGCGGATCGGCGTGAACGCCGGCCGAGCGGACGGTCTGGAACAGCTGGCCGGCACGCGCCTTGAAGATGGCCTCGGCCATCGGCGAGCGGCAGATGTTGGCGGTGCAGACGAGCAGCAGCGAGGCCATGGGGAGCGGAGTTAGGCGAGTTGGCGGCGCATCGCGTCGATGACGGCCCGGTAGTCGGGTTGGCCGTAGATGGCGGAGCCTGCCACGAAGGTGTCGGCACCGGCATCGGCAATCTGCCGGATGTTGTCCACCTTGACGCCGCCGTCGATCTCCAGGCGGATGTCGCGCCCGCTGGCGTCGATGAGGCGGCGCGCGGCCTGCAGCTTCTTCAGCGCCGACGGGATGAAGCTCTGGCCGCCGAAGCCGGGGTTGACGCTCATGATGAGCACCAGGTCGACCTTGTCGATCACCCACTCCAGCACATCCAGCGGCGTGGCCGGGTTGAACACCAGGCCGGCCTGCTTGCCCTCGGCCTTGATGAGCTGCAGCGTGCGGTCCACATGGGCGCTGGCCTCGGGGTGGAAGCTCACCACGTCGGCGCCGGCGCGGCAGAAGGCCTGGGCCAGGCTGTCCACGGGCTGCACCATCAGGTGCACGTCGATGACGGCGGGCGTGCCGTCGGGCTTCACGGCGTGCTTGCGCAGCGCCTCGCAGACCATGGGCCCGAAGGTCAGGTTGGGCACGTAATGGTTGTCCATCACGTCGAAGTGGATCCAGTCGGCGCCGGCGGCGAGCACGTTCTTCACCTCGTCGCCCAGGCGGGCGAAATCGGCGGACAGCAGACTGGGGGCGATGCGGTATTGGGGAGCGGCAGACATGCCCGAATTCTAGGCAGGCTGACTTTCAGGGGCGCTTGAACGCCTCGCGCTCGGCCTGCGCAGGTGCCCAGCTGACGCAGCCCGGGTCGTGGTCGTTGATCAGGCCCATGGCCTGCATCAGTGCGTGCATGGTGGTGGGGCCGACGAATTTCCAGCCGCGCTTCTTCAGGTCCCTGGACAGCGCCTCGGAGGCCGGCGACTGCGAGAGCTGGTGGGCGACCGAGTTCTGCGGCGGCTCGAAGCGCCACAGGTAGCGGGCCAGGCTGCCGGTCTCGGAGACCAGCTCCACGCAGCGGCCGGCGTTGTGGATGGCCGCTTCGATCTTGCCGCGGTGGCGCACGATGCCGGGATCGCCCAGCAGGCGCTGCACATCGGCAGCGCCGAAGCGGGCGACGCGGTGGTAGTCGAAACCGGCGAAGGCCGCGCGGAAGGCCTCGCGCTTGTTCAGGATGGTGCGCCACGACAGGCCGCTCTGGAAGCCTTCCAGGCAGAGCTTCTCGAACAGCCGGAACTCGTCGGCCACCGGGCGGCCCCATTCCTCGTCGTGATAGCGCAGATAGCCGGGGTCGCCGGCGGTGGCCGCGCACCAGGCGCAGCGGGGGCGCCCGTCGGGCGGCAGGTAGAGCGGACGGTGGGGCATGAGGGTCAGCGGTATTTGTCGGCCAGCTGCCGCAGCACGCCCTCGCGGTCCAGCCGGCGCAAGGCCTGCATCAGGCGCTCCTCGTGGGCCGCAGGCAGGCCGGTACGCACGGCGACGTACTGCATGTCGTCGCCGAAGCCCACCCGGCCCAGGCGCACCTTGCTGCCGAGCTGTGCGTCGCGCATGTGGCGCAGCAGGTTGACATCCTGGCCATAGACCGCGTCGGCGCGCCCCATCACCAGCATCTGCAGGGCCTCGCGTTCGGAGCTGACCTCGTTGATCTGCACATTGGCGGCGTCCAGCCGCCGGGTCAGGATGGTGCCGCGCGACACCAGCACCGGCTTGGTGTAGCTGCCGCGGGCCAGGTCGCCCAGGCTGTCGATCTGCCGCGGGTCATCCACACGCTGGGCCACCACCTGGCGCACCGTGTAGAGCGGTTGCGGCAGGAAGCGCCACTGGCGCTCGCGGCCCGGAGACCTGAGCAGGCAGAACACGACATCCACCTCGCCGTCGGCCAGCAGCCGCTCGACGCGTTTGAGCGGGGCCAGTTTGTCCAGGCCCACGAAGCGCAGGCCGGGATCGACGCGCTCGACGGCCTTGATGATCTCGTGGCACAGGCCGGGCTGGTCGGCGTTGGCCGGGTCGTATTTGACGAGCGAGTTCGCCTGACGCACGGTTTTCAGCGTCAGCTCCTGGGCCTGGCTGGACAGCGCCAGCAAGCCCACGCACATGCAGGCTAGTCGCAGCAGCACGTACTATCGGGCGATCCGGACATTCGGTGAGCATAGCGCCGGCCCGTTGCCGGTTCCTGCCGCCAAGCTCAGAGAATCCCCTGATGGCGAACCCCCGCTTCAATTGCACCGTGACCGTGCAGACCCTGCCCGAGCAAACCCATCTCGACCAGGGCCTCTACGCGTTCACCTACACGATCACGATCGAGAACACCGGCGACGTGCTGGCCCAGCTGATCGGCCGGCATTGGGAGATCACCGATGCCCGCGGCGACCAGCAGATCGTCGACGGCCTGGCCGTGGTCGGCCATCAGCCGGTGCTGGCGCCGGGCCAGAGCTTCCAGTACAGCTCCTGGGCGCAGATCAAGACCCCCCAGGGCACGATGCGCGGCCGCTTCCTGTGCGTGACCGATGCCTGCGAGGTCTTCCACGCCGAGGTTCCCGAATTCCTGCTGGCGGACAGCGCCAGCCTGCACTGACCGATGGCGGGCGACAAGGCTTGGGACCTCACCGCGCTGCTGAATGCAGCGGACCCGCAGGCCTCGCTGGCCGAGCGCAACCTGTGGCTGGTGCGGCTGCTCGAATGGCTGCGTCACGCCTCGCGTGACGAGTCGGCCGCGGGCAGCACGCCGCGCCCGGTGGTGCGGCTCAAGCATCTGCTCAACGTGCTGGAGCGTCACCCGGAGCATGCGCGCAACTTTGCCGGGGTCATCGCGGGCGTCTGGATCGAGGTGGACGCGGTCAGCCTGTTCGCCGACGTCGGCTTCGCGCCGCGCATGGCGCTGTGGGGCGAGTTCCTGGGCCGGCTGCGCCGCCGCGTGCTGCCCGGCACGGCGGATACGCAAGACCTGGCCGCGCTGTTCGAGCTGCTGTTCCACGACGAGGCGGACGAGGCCTGGCTGAACGCCATCGACGATGAGCTGGCCGGGCGCCTGGGGCTGCTGTTCGTGGGCGCATCCGATCGTGCCTGGCGTGACGAGATGTGCGCCGCGCTGCAGGTGCTGGTGAGCCAGATCAGCGCCACCGGCCTGTCCGGCGCCATGCGTGTGCGCATGGACGCCGCGTTGTTGCAGGATCGCCCGTTTGCCCGCCTGGTGTCGGCCTGGGAGGCCACCGAGCGGGTGCTCGACGAGCCCGCCGCGCTGACGCCGGCGCTGCAATACCTGCGCGCGCTGCTGGACCGCTGCCGCGCCGCAGCGCGCAGCGTGCCCGAGCACCTCGAGCAGCACGGCGTGTCGGTGGACCTGATGTTCACCGTCGAGCAGATGGATGCCCGGCTGGACCGCATCGAGGCCCTGATCGCCTGCCTGGTCGCGCCGCACCCGGCCGGCGAGCTGCGTCGCCTGGTGGCCAGCCTGGTGGCGGTGGTGCACGAGCGGCGCAGCCTGCGCACGCTGTTTGCGCGCCACTACTCGCTGCTGGCCCGCAAGGTGGCCGAGCGCAGCGCCGAGACCGGCGAGCACTACATCACCCGCAGCCGGGACGAATACCGCGACATGCTGCAGCGCGCGGCCGGCGGCGGCGCGGTGATCGCGGGCACCACCTTCATGAAGTTCGCGATAGGCGCGGTGGGTTTCACCGCGTTCTGGGGCGGCTTCTGGGCCGGCGTGAACTACGCACTGAGCTTCGTGCTCATCCACCTGCTGCACTGGACGGTGGCGACCAAGCAGCCGGCGATGACCGCGCCGGCCATGGCCGACAAGCTGCGCCACATCGAGCGTGACGATGGCCTGGGCGAGTTCGTCGACGAGGTGGCCCACCTGTTCCGCTCGCAGATGGCGGGCATCCTCGGCAACCTGCTGCTGGTGATCCCGGTGGTGCTGGTGGGGCAATGGCTGGGCCAGCTGGCCTTTGGCGTGCCGCTGGTGGGCGAGAAGAGCGCGCACTATGTGCTGCACTCGCTGGACCTGCTGGGGCCCACCTGGCTGTTCGCGGCCTTCACCGGGGTGCTGCTGTTCGCCTCCAGCCTGATCGCCGGCTGGGTGGAGAACTGGTTCGTGTTTCATCGTCTGGACAGCGCCATCGCATGGAACCCGCGCATCATCGACTGGCTGGGCGCGGCGCGGGCGCAGGCCTGGTCGCATTGGGCGCGGGCGAATGTGTCGGGTCTTGCCGCCAACATCAGCCTGGGCCTGATGCTGGGCATCGTGCCGGCGCTGCTGGGCTTCGTGGGCCTGGATCTGGAGGTGCGTCACGTGACGCTGGCCACGGGCCAGCTCGCTGCGGCCGCTGCGGCCCTGGGCTGGGGCGTGCTGAGTCACTGGCCGTTCTGGAGCTGCGTGATCGCCATTGCCGGCGTGGGCGTGCTCAACGTGGGCGTGAGCTTCTACCTGGCGTTCCGTGTCGCGCTGCGCTCGCGGGGCATCCGGCTCTCCGATCGCCGCCGCGTGCGTGCGGCCATCTGGACCCGCCTGAAGGCGGCGCCGTTGAGCTTTTTGCTGCCGGGACGTTGAAGCGACGGGTCAGTCGCGACGGCGCTCGCCCTTGTCGCGGCCCGAGAACATGGTCCACCAGATGATGAACACGAAGAGGGCCAGGGCGCCCAGGGCTTCGAGAACGAGCAGCAACATGGCGAGGGGGGGATGGCGCGCAGGATGGGGGGCGCTGGCGATTCTAGGCAGCCTGCTGGCCGGCTGTTCGGCGCCGCTGCTGGCGCCCGATGCCGAGCCGACGCCGGTGCGCGCGCCCGCGCCGTCGGCCGCCCAGCCGCCGGTCGTCAGCGCGACCGAGGCCGCCAGCGCGCAATGGGTGCCGGTGGACTGGCGCGAGCTGCCGGGCTGGGGCGAGGACGATGCGCTGGCCGCCTGGCCGGCGCTGCTGTCCAGCTGCCAGCGACCGCCGCCCGTCTGGCGCGAGTTCTGCGCCCGCGCCGTGCTGCAGGCGCCCGGCGACACCACCGAGGCCACGCTGTTCCTGATGAAGCACCTGCGGCCGTGGCGGCTGCAGTCGGGCGGCGACGCGGCCGGCCTGCTGACCGGCTATTTCGAGCCCCAGCTGGTGGCCAGCCGGGTGCGCCAGGGCGCCTTCCAGTGGCCCTTGCACGCGCTGCCGGCTGACGCGGCGCTGCGCCGAACGCCGCGCGCCGAGATCGAGGCCAACCGGCGTTTCGCGCCGCTGGAGATGGCCTATCTGGACGATCCCGTCGGCCTGCTGATGCTGCAGGTGCAGGGCTCGGGGCGCCTGCTGCTGCGCGACGGCGCGGGCGCCGAGCGATGGGTGCGCGTGGCCTACGCCGGTCACAACGAGCGGGCCTATGAATCCGTCGCCCGCTTGCTGATGGACCGGGGCGAGCTGCGTGACGGCAGCTGGGCAGGACTGCGCGACTGGATGCGCCTCAACCCGGCGCGGGTGAAGGAGGTGATGGCGCTGAACCCGCGCGTCGTCTACTTCCGCGAGGAGGCGCTGGTGGACGCCCTGCAGGGGCCGCGCGGCGCCCAGGGTCAGCCGCTGACGCCCGCGCGCTCGGTGGCGGTGGACCGCAGCGTGTGGCCGCTGGGCACGCCGCTGTGGCTGGACAGCACCGAGCCGCTGTCCACCCGCCCGCTGCGCCGTCTGGTGTTCGCGCAGGACACCGGCAGCGCCATCACCGGCGCGCAGCGCGCCGACTTCTTCTGGGGCTGGGGTGACGAGGCGGCCCAGCTGGCCGGGCGCACGCGCCAGCCGCTGCGGCTGTGGGCGCTGTGGCCGCAAGGGATGACGCCCGGCCCCTGAGCGGGCGGGCCGTCGGCGTCAGCCGCGGATCTCCACGCCCTTCCAGAAGGCGTAGCGGCCCTTGATCTCGGCGGCGGCCGGCAGCGGGTCGGGGTAGAACCAGACGGCGTCGGGATTCATCTCGCCGTCGACGAACAGGCTCAGGTACTGCGCCTGGCCCTTCCAGGGGCAGCTCGTGCGGTGGTTGCTGAAGGAGGTGAACTCCTTCTTCAGCGACTCCGCGGGGAAGTAGTGGTTGCCTTCGACCAGCACCGTGTCGTCACTCTCGGCGATCACGACGCCTTTCCAGATGGCCTGCATGGGGGCTCCTCGACAATGGACAACATGCGACGCTATCACTCCCACCAGGGCCGCGACATCGTGCTGACCGGCGGCAGCGCCCGCGAGCTGGCACCCGGCCAGTTCGGGCTGCTGGCCATCGACGGCGGGGCCGGCGGCTGGTCCGTCGTGCACAAGGGGCCGGACGGCGAGGTCGTCGAGCTCAACAACGAGATGCACTTCGAGACGCCCGAGGCGGCGCTGGAGTTCGCGAAAGAACTGATAGACATGCTGGCGCCCTGAGTGCTTGGTTTTCAGCCATCGCGTCAGGCGTTGGTAAACTTCGGCTGGTACGAAACCTGCTTGCCGATCGGCCGTGGAAGCGAAACTTGAACTCTCGATGGCCCATTCCTGGCTTGATGATGCGCATGCCCTGGTCGCGGGCTCGCTCTTCATCGCGCTGGGCATGGCGATGTTTTCCTTTGCCGGGCTGCTGACCGGCGGCGTGGCCGGCCTGGCCTTCGTGGCGAGCTACGCCACCGGCCTGAACCTGGGCCTGTGCTTTTTCGTGTTCAGCCTGCCCTTTTTCTGGCTGTCCTGGACCCGACTTGGTGCGGAGTTCACCTTCAAGAGCTTTGCGGCCGTGACCATGGTGTCGTTGTTCACCGCGCTGGCGCCGCGCCTGGTGCGCTTCGAGCTGCTCAACCCCTGGCTGGCGGCGCTGCTGGGTGGCCTGCTGGTGGGCTTCGGCCTGCTGGCGCTGCTGCGTCACCGCGCCAGCGTGGGCGGGGTCAACATCCTGGCCCAGTGGCTGCAGCAGACCCGCAAGATCAGCGCGGGCCGGGTGCAGATGTCGGTGGACGTGCTGGTGGTGCTGACCGCGCTGACCATCGTGCCGCCCGAGAAGGTGCTGCAGTCGGTGCTGGGCGCCGTGGCGGTGGGCGCCATCCTGGCGCTGAACCACAAGCCCGGGCGCTACCTCGGTGTTTGAGCGCGGCTGAAGGCCGTTCGGCGGGCGGCCGCCGTCGCAGCGGCGGTGGATGGCGAGAATCCCGTCCTCATGCCATTGCACATGCCGTTGTCTCGTATCGCCCGCCCGCTGGGCCTGCTGCTGTTGTTCGTGCCGGTGCTGGCGTTGGCCGGGCCGTCGGCCGAGCAGCTGGCGGCGGGCCAGGCCGCCTTTGCGACCTGCACGCGCTGCCACCGTGTCGGCCCCGAGGCCCGCAGCGGCTACGGGCCGCAGCTCAATGGCATCGTCGGCCGTCGGGCGGGCACGCTGCCCGACTTCAACTACTCGGCGGCGATGAAGCGCTCCGGCATCGTGTGGGATGCGCGCAGCCTCGCGGCCTTCATCCGCAACCCCGACCAGGTCGTGCCCGGCAACCGCATGCGCTTCGCGAGCTGGGGCTATGACGATCGCAAGATCGCCGACCTGGTGGCCTATCTGGCCAGCTTCCCGGCCGAGCGCTGATCAGCCCTGGCCGCCGGCCTTGGCGCCCTTGGTCCTGAGCACCGGCGCGTCCGGCAGGCCCAGCAGGTCGGCGGCCAGCGCTTCGGCCACCTCGATGCCGTCCACGCCCGCACTCATGATGCCGCCGGCATAGCCCGCGCCTTCGCCGGCCGGGAACAGGCCGCGCACGTTCAGGCTTTGGTAGTCGCGGCCGCGCGTGATGCGCAGTGGGCTGGAGGTGCGGGTCTCGACGCCGGTGAGCACGGCGTCCGGCCGGTCGAAGCCGCGGATCTGGCGACCGAAGGCCGGCAGCGCCTCGCGGACGGCGTCCAGCACGTAGTCGGGCAGCACGCCGCGGCCGGGCGCCGGGTGCAACTCGGTCAGCGTGACGCCGGGCTTGTAGCTGGGCTGCACTTCACCGAAGGCGCTGCTCTTCTGGCGCTTGATGAAGTCGCCGATCAGGCTGCCAGGGGCCAGGTAGCCGCCGCCGCCGAAGGCATAGGCCTGGCTTTCCCAGATGCGCTGGAAGGCCATGCCGTCCAGCGGGTTCACCGGGCTGCCGTCGCGCTTGCCGTCCTGCCGGTAGTCCTCGGGCGTGAGGCCCACGACGATGCCGGCGTTGGCGTTGCGCTCGTTGCGCGAGTACTGGCTCATGCCGTTGGTGACCACGCGCTCGGGCTCGCTGGTGGCGGCCACCACGGTGCCGCCGGGGCACATGCAGAAGCTGTAGACCGAGCGGCCGTTGGAGGCGTGGTGAACCAGCTTGTAGTCGGCCGCGCCCAGCAGCGGGTGCTTGGCGTTGGGGCCGAAGCGGGCCGCGTCGATGATGCTCTGCGGGTGCTCGATGCGAAAGCCGATGGAGAAGGGCTTGGCCTCCATGTAGACGCCGCGTTCGTGCAGCATCCTGAAGGTGTCGCGCGCGCTGTGGCCCAGCGCCAGCACCACGTGGTCGGTGCGGATCTGCTCGCCCGATTCCAGTTGCACGCCGCGCACGTGGCGCTGGCCGTCGGCGCCGGCCTCGATCAGCACATCCGACACCTTCTGCTGGAAGCGGATCTCGCCGCCCAGCGCCTCGATGTCGGCGCGCATCTTGATGACCATGGACACCAGGCGGAAGGTGCCGATGTGGGGTTTGGAGACGTAGAGGATCTCCTCCGGCGCGCCGGCCTTCACGAACTCCTGGAGAACCTTGCGCGTGAGGTGGCGGGGGTCGGAGATCTGGCTGTAGAGCTTGCCGTCCGAGAAGGTGCCGGCGCCGCCCTCGCCGAACTGCACATTGCTCTCGGGGTTGAGCTTTTGCTCGCGCCACAGGCCCCAGGTGTCCTGCGTGCGCTCGCGCACCTGCTTGCCGCGCTCCAGCACGATGGGCCGCAGGCCCATCTGCGCCAGGATCAGCGCCGCGAAGATGCCGCAGGGGCCGAAGCCGATCACTACCGGGCGCGGGCCGTTGTAGTCGCCCGTTTGGGCGAGGAAGTGATAGCCGGTGTCCGGCGTGGGGCGCACGTGGGTGTCGGCGCTCAGCCGGGCCAGCAGCGCGGCCTCGTCGACGCCGTCGGCCAGCGTGCAGTCCACGGTGTAGACCAGCTGGATGTCGCGCTTGCGGCGCGCGTCGTAGCCGCGCCGCGCCACCGAGACCTGAGCCAGCTGACCATCCTGCAGGCCCAGGCGCGCGAGGGCCGCGGCCCGCAGCGCGGGCGCGTCGTCCTCATCCGCGCCGGGCTGGTCGGCGGGGCGCAGCGGCAGGCGCAGTTCGGTGATGCGGATCATCTCGGCGGCTCCAAATGCAAACAGGCCCCGGAAGCAGGGCCTGTCGTGTTCAGCAGGCCGGGTGGGCTTGCTGCAGTGTCCGGCGGACGATTAACCCGAGTGCGGGCGCTTGCCGGGGTTCTTCTTGGAACGGGTGTGCGAACCGCGCTCCAGGCTGCACTTCTGGCCCTTGCCGGTCGTGAAGGTCACGCCCTTGGGGGCGGCGGGGCGGGGGGTGGCGCGGCGGGCCGCTTCGGTGATGATCTTGTTGCCCATAGTGGCTCCAGTGAAACAAAGCCCGCTGAAGGGGCAATTCGAGGTTGAACCGGCTATTTTAGCGCTGCTTGAGCGGTAGCGACAGCAGCGGGTGGAGATGCGGCCTTGCGGGCCTCAGTGCGGCAGGTCGGCGGGGGCGGTGGCAAGCGGGGGTGTGGGCAGCCCGCTGCGTGCCAGCCAGCTCAGGAAGTCCGGCTCGTCCATCGGCCGGGCGATCAGGAAGCCCTGCACCATGTCGCAGCCGCTGGCGTCGATGACCAACAGCTCGGAGTCGCGCTCCACGCCCTCGGCCGTCACTGTCAGCCCCAGGCCGACGCCCAGCCCGACGATGGAGCGCAGCAGCGCTTGGCGGCGCGGGTCGCGGTCCACGTCCTGCACGAAGCTGCGGTCGATCTTGAGCTCGTCGACCGGCAGGTGCTGCAGATAGGCCAGCGAGGACTGGCCGGTGCCGAAGTCGTCCACCGCCAGGCGCACTCCCCAGGCCTTGAGCGCGTGCAGCACGGCCACCGGGTCGGCGCCGCTGGCCATCAGGCCGGTTTCCGTCACCTCCAGCTGCAGGCGGGCCGGGTCCACGCGGTGCTCGGCCAGCAGCGCGGCCAGGCGGGCGGGCAGGCCGGGGTCCTGGATGTCCAGCGTGGAGATGTTGACCGCGATGGTCAGCGGCGGCCGGCCTTCGGCCTCCCAGCGGGCCAGGGTCTGCACGGCGCGCGCGAGCATCCAGTCGGTGATCTGGCGGATGCGGCCGCTGCGTTCGGCGAACGGAATGAACTCGCCCGGCGGCACCCAGCCGCGCTGGGGGTGCAGCCATCGCACCAGCGCCTCGGCGCCGGTGATCTGGCCGGTGTGCAGGTTGCGCTTGGGCTGCAGGAACTGGCGCAGCTGGCCCTGCTGCACCGCCTGCGAGAGGTCGGACAGCAGGCTCAGGTGCAGCGCGCGCGCGACCTCGGCGCTGGGGTTGTAGACGGCCACCGGCTGGCGCAGCCGCTTGGCCTCGTACATGGCCTGCTCGGCGCGGCGCAGCAGGCCCTCGGTGTTGTTGGCGTGCTCCGGCCAGTGCGCCACGCCCAGCGAGATCGACAGGTCCAGCGATTGCCCCTGCCAGCTCAGCTTGTGCTCGACCTCGTCGCGCAGCCGGGCGGCAAGCTGGTGAGCCTGGTCCAGCCGGCGCACCGGCGCCAGCACGGCAAAGGTGCCGCCCGCCAGCCGGCCGTAGACGGCCACGCTCTCGAACAGCGCGGCGAGCTTGGCGGCCGCGCCACGCAGCAGGGCATCGCCGGCGTCGAAGCCGAGCACGCTGTTGACGGCCTTGAGTCGGTCCACGTCGATGCAGATCAGCACGGCGAGCTGCTCGCGGTCGGGCAGGTTGTTCAGCAGGCGGTCGCCGTCGCTGATGAAGCGGCCGCGCTGGGGCAGACCGGTCAGCAGGTCCAGGTCGGCCAGCCGGCGCAGCTGCGCCTCGCGTTCGCCCACGGCTTCGGCCATCAGGTTCATGGCCGTGACCATGCGGCCGATCTCGTCGACCGCCTGCACCGGGATGCGATGGGCGTATTCGCCGCGCGAGATCAGCTCGGCGCCGGCCTCCGCGCGCTTGAGCGGGCGCACGATGGAGCGCGTGACGCCGATGGCCAGCAGCATGCCGACGACCAGGGCCGCCACGCACAGCAGCAGCACGCTGGCGCGGTCGGCCTCGATCTGTTCGCGCAGCTGCCGCGCCTGGGCCATCCCGGCGCGCTCCTCGCTGCCGGCCAGCTGGTGGATGGCGCTGACGAACAGCGAGAGCGCCGCCTCGGTGTCGCTGCCCAGCAGCGCCCGGGCGGCTTCAAAGTCGCTGTGCTCGATCAGCTGCCTGGCCTGCCGGTAGCTGGTGCGGTAGTCATCCAGCCGGGCCTGGACCTCGGCCAGTCGCTCGCTGCGCGGGCCGGGGGGCAGCACCAGCGACAGGCGTTTCATCGCGTCGTCCAGGCGGCCGCTGGCGGCGCTGATCTCGGGGTCGGCCGAGGCGCGCACCTCGGGGTCGGGGCTCATCAGCACCAGCAGCTTGCGGGCCGCGGACTCGGCGCTGCGGCTGATCTCGTTGACCGAGTCTCGGATCACCGCCTGGTCGTCGACCACGGTGTTCAGGGCATCGGACAGGTTGCCCAGGCGTTGCACGGACATGGCCGCCAGGGCCAGCATCAGCCCCAGCAGCACTGCGAACGCCAGGCCCAGGCGGGCGCGGATGCGCAGGCGCCGCGACAGCGAGCCGAGCAGGCCGGAGAGCATGGGGTGGCGTCTGGCCTCAGTCGCCGGCGCCGGATACCCGGTGCCATTCGGCCAGCAGCACCCGGGCGGTGGCGACATTGGTGGCGCAGGGCACGTCGTGCACGTCGCAGGCGCGCACCAGTGCGTTGATGTCGGGTTCGTGGGGCTGGGGCGTCATCGGATCGCGCAGAAAGACCACGCCGTCGATCTGGCCCGCCGCGAGGCGCGCACCGATCTGCAGGTCGCCGCCCAGCGGGCCGCTCAGCATGCGCTCGACCGTGAGGCCATGTTCGGCGCTCAGCCGCGAGCCGGTCGTGCCGGTGGCCACCAGCTCGCAACGGCGCAGAAAGGGCAGGAAATCGGCGGCCAGGGAGACCATGGCGTCCTTCTTGCCATCATGTGCGATCAGCGCGAGCTTCATTCAACGGAATCCTGAATCTGGAGCCGACACGTTACACGCAAGCCTGCGGGCCGAAACGGCACTTTTGCGCGTGTGGCGCGGCCGCCGCATGGGGGCGAACCCGAGCGCCGCCTCAGGGTGCGCCTGGGCAAGAGCTGTCCCCCGACGCGCTTCCTGCCTTCGCCGGCGCCCGCTTCATCGGGCGGGCCTGTCGCGCCTGCCAGGCCTGGTCAGGGCTGAACGCCGATGCGCAGCTGCAGTTCCCGGCCGGCCTGGCCTTCGGCGTCGCGGCTGCTGACGGTGCCGCGCTCGGCGGGCGCGGGGGCCGCGTTGCCGGTGCGGGCCACGGTCTGCCAGCGCTCCATGGGCACCAGCACCGTGGACTGCAGCTCGCTGCCGTCCTGCCTGACCTTGAACTCCACCCGCACCGGCGCCCGGCCGCCAGGCCAGCTGGGGGTCAGGTGGATGCTCTGCGCGCTGCGGCGCTCGTCCTGAACGGGGTGCATGCGCACCCGCCGCACGGCGCTGGCGGGCGTGGCGGCGTAGGGGTCGACGTCGATGCTGCCGGGCACCCATTGCAGCGGTTCGCGGCTGTCCAGTTGCAGGCTGGTGGCCTGGCCGTTCAGCACCGTGAAGCGCTGCACGGGCGAGGTGGGCGGCGCGGCGCTGCTGGTGACGATGGCACCGCGTGGCGACACCGAGCCGGCCGTGCCGATGACGGTTGCGCCATCGCGCACGCCGGCCGTGGCGGCCGCGGGCAGGCTGCTGTCCACCCAGCGTAGCTCCAGCTGCAGGTTCACGGCGGGCGGTGCCGCCAGTGCGGGCAGTGCCGCGCCGGCGCAGGCGAGGAGGGCGGCGCGGAACAGGAGGCGCGGATCGGTCTTCATGGCGCGAGCATAGGCGCTGGCGACGTCCCTTGCGCGGCCAGGGCGAGCGCGCACAGCGCCTGGGCGCTGGGGCTGAGGCTGTGGCCGCGGCGCCAGATCAGCGCGAACTCGCGGCTGATGCGCAGACCCTGTACCGGCAGTGTCACCAGCGTGCCCTGCGCCAGCTCGGCCGCTACCGAGCGGTGCGACACCCAGGACACCGCATCGCCCGCCTGCAGCAGCTGCTTGATCGCCTCGGGGCTGCCGATGGTGAGTCGCGGTTGCAGGGGCAGGTCTTGCTCGGCATAGGCCTGCTCGACCACCTCGCGCGTGCCCGAGCCGGGCTCGCGCAGCACCAGCTCCGCCGCATTCAGCTGCGCCGCCGTGACCGGGCCGGCCACGGCCAGCGCGTGGCCGGGTGCGACCACCGCGACGATGTCGTCCCGCCCCAGCCCGCGGCGCTCGAAGGCCTGCTCGTCCACCGGCCCCTCGACCAGGCCCAGCTGGCAGTCCAGCGCCAGCAGCCGCGCCTGCACGCCTTCGGTGTTGGCCACCTCCACGCTGAGCGCGATGCCCGGGTGACGGCGCCGGAACTCGGCCAGCAGCGGCGGCAGCAGGTAGTCGCCGGTGGTGCGGCTGGCGGCCACGGCGAGCTGGCCGCGCGCCAGGCCGCCGAGTTCGGCCAGCGCGGTCTCGGCGCTGTCGGCCAGCTTGAAGATCTGGCTCGCGAAGCCGGCCAGCAGGCGCCCGGCCTCGGTGGGCTGCATGCCGCGGGGCAGGCGGTCGAACAGCGTCAGCCCCAGGCGCTCCTCCAGCGTGCGGATCTCGCGGGTCAGCGCGGGCTGGCTCACGTGCAGGCGCTCGGCCGCGGCGGTCACGCTGCCGGTCTCCAGCACGGCATGGAAGGCGGCCAGATGGGTGAAGTTCATGCGGCTCCTGCTGTCGCTATGCCTTGAAGGTATGGCGTCGATCTTAAATATGTATTTTTCGCATTTGAAGCGACTGCCTAGAGTGAAGCCATCCCGTTCACCGGCCGATCACCATGACGCCCGTTCGCTGCGCACCCCGCGCCTTTCCTCCCGTCTCCCAACTGCTGGCCGACATGGTTCGCCATGTCACGCCGAACTGGTTCGCCGTGACCATGGGCACCGGCGCGCTGTCGCTGGTGCTGCTGGCCCAGCCGCTGGGCGGCGGCGCGCGCAGCCTGGTGGCCGAGGCCCTGTGGCGCTTTGACATTGGCGTCTTCGCGCTGCTGCTGGCGCTGCTGGCGGCGCGTCTGTTTCGCCATCGCGGGGCCCTGCACGAGCTGTTGAGCCACCCGCAGCAGTCGCTGTTCTTCGGCACGCTGCCGATGGGACTGGTGCCCATCATCAACGGCATCGTGATCTTCGCGGGGCCGCGCCACGGCGAGCCGGCCTATGCGCTCGCCCAGGCGCTGTGGTGGCTGGATGCCCTGTTGTCCGTGCTGGTGGCCGTGGGCGTGCCCTACTGGATCTTCACCGCGCAGGAGCACCGGCTGGAGCGCCTGACCGCCGCGCTGCTGCTGCCCATCGTCGCACCCGAGGTGGCTGCGTCCAGCGCCGCGGTGCTGGCGCCGCATCTGCCGCTCGCGCAGGCGCAACGCGTGCTTGAAGCCGGCTACATCCTGTGGGGCGTGTCGGTGCCGATGGCATTCTCGGTGCTGACCGTGGTGCTGATCCGGCTGATCCTGCACAAGCTGCCGGGGCGTGAGTTCGGGGTCACCAGCTGGCTGACGCTGGGGCCCATCGGCACGGGCGCGCTGGGCCTGATCACGCTGGGCGAGAGCGCCAGCCATGCGTTCGCGGACTCGCCGCTCGCGGCGGTGATGGCCGCGGCCCAGGAGTTCGGCGTGGTGGGCGCGCTGATGCTGTGGGGTGTGGGCCTGTGGTGGCTGGCCAGCGCGCTGCTGTTCACGCGGCGCTACCTGCGCGAGGGCCTGCCGTTCAACATGGGCTGGTGGGGCTTCACCTTCCCGCTGGGGGTCTACACGCTGGCCACGCTGGGCCTGGCGCGTGTGACCGCCTCGCCGCTGCTGGGGGCCGCCGGCCAGGCGCTGGCCCTGCTGCTGGCCGGCCTGTGGCTGGTGGTGGCCGGGCGCACGCTGGCCGACCTGGCGGCCAAGCTGCTGGCCGTCAGGCTGCCCGTGCCCGCAGTGCCGACAGCAGCCTGGGGCCGAACAGATTGATCGCCAGCCCGCCCAGCACCAGGGCAGTGGCGGCCAGCTTCCAGCCGGGCAGCGGCTCGGCCAGCCACAGCGCCGACGCCGCCATGCCCACCACCGGCACCAGCAGCGCCAGCGGCACGATCTGGTGTGCCGGGTGGCGCGACAACAGCCAGCTCCACAGGCCGTAGCCGAACAGCGTGTTGGCCACGGCCTGCCAGGCCACGGCGCCCCAGGTCAGCGCGCCGGCCGTCGTCAGCGCGTGGGCGATTTGCGCCGGCCCGTCCACCAGCAGCGCCAGCACCAGCAGCGGCGGCACCGCGAAGGCGCTGCTCCACACCACATAGGCCAGCATGTTGACCGCGCCGGCGCGCTTGCCCACCAGATTGCCGCAGGCCCAGCTGAAGGCCGCGCCCATCACCATCAGCAGGCCCAGCGGCGTGGTCGAGCCGTCGGTGTGCAGCGCGATCACCGCCAGCCCGGTGGCGGCCAGCGCCAGGCCCAGCCATTGGGTGGCCCGCACGCGCTCCCGGGCCAGCCACACGGCCAGGCCCAGCGTGAAGAACACCTGGGTCTGGATGACCAGCGATGCCAGGCCGGGCGAGATCTGGCTGCGCATCGCCAGGTACAGCAGGCTGAACTGCGCGGTGCCGGTGAACAGGCCATAGGCCGCCAGATTGCGCCACGGCACCGCGGGCCGCGGCAGCAGCAGGCAGGCGGGCAGGAAGGCCATGCTGAAACGCAGCACGGCCAGCAGCATGGGCGGCATCACCTGCAGCGCGATCTTGATGACGACGAAGTTGCTGCCCCAGATCGTGACGACGGCGAGCGCCAGCAGCAGGTGGCGGGTGGGCAGGGCGGAGGACATCGGCCGAGGCTAACCGATGCGCCGCGGCCGGCGCAGCGCCTCAGGCGACAACAAAGCCGCGGCGCAGCCAGGGTGCCCACAGTGGCTGGCCGTTGCGCTCGGCCAGGGCTGCCATCGCCTCGAAGTCGTAGCCCACGTGGTGGTGCTCGCAGTGCCAGCCGGCCGGCGTGCGCTCCAGCACTGCGTACTGGGCCTCCACCGTGCCCAGCTGCATGGTGCAGAACTCGGGTTCGCTGTCGATGTAGGCCTGCAGGCCGACGCTGCCGGGGTTGACCAGCAGTTGCCCGTTGGCCAGCCGCAGGGCGCGCGGCACATGGCTGTGGCCGCCGGCGATCACCGCATGGGTGTGGCCCGCGCAGCGTTCGGCGATCTCGTCAGGCCGGGCCAGCAGCAGTTCGGTGTGGCGCACGCTTTCCAGGAAGAACTCGTTGTCGCTGCGCGGCGTGCCGTGGCACAGCAGCAGCTCCGGCGAGAACTCGTGCACCGGTCGCAGCGTGTGCAGCCAGGCCAGCTCGGGCTCGCCCAGCCGGGCGCGCGCAAAGCCGTCGGAGGCGCCGCCGCGCGCGGGCGTCCATTCCAGGATCTGGCGCTCGTGGTTGCCCGCCAGCAGCAGCCAGCCCTCGGCCTGACGCGCCATCAGGTAGCGGGCGGTCTCCAGCGGCAGCAGCGGGCCGGAGAGATGGTCGCCCAGGCACAGCACCCGATCCACACGCTGCCGCACAAGATCGGCGACCACCGCCTCCAGCGCTGGCAGGTTGCCGTGGATGTCGGAGATCAGGGCCAGGCGCATGGTGATGTCCTTGGGGTGAGGCGGGCCGTCAGTGCCGGGCAAGCGCGTCTTCGGGTGACAGCCCTTGCGAGCCGCACCTCGCTTCGTGCCGCCATCATCCCGGCAGCCACGGCCGCCTCACCATCAGATCAACCCGGACGGCCGACGCCCTGATGGGCGTTGACTCAGGCCGTGCCCGGCGCGGGCCGCCCTTCACGCAGCCGACGTTCGTGCGATACCGCGTAGGACGGCGAGCGGAAGAGCAGGATGGGGTCGTCGGTGGCCGCGATCCCGTCCGCCATCATCAAGGGGTCGAAGTTGATCGTGAAGCTGCCGGCCTGCGCATCGGGAACGACGCGGTCGATGATGAGCCGCCCGCCGACGATCTCGCGCCGGTTCGACGGCCACAGGATGGTCGGATCGACCACCGAGTCGCCCGGTTCGCCGATGGCGATGCGCATCTCCCACTCGATGGGGCCGCGCTGGATGCGCCGAAAGAGCCGTGGGATCAGGAAGTCGCCCGATGCCCCGGCGAGTTCCTCGTCGCTGAGCGTCTGTTCCCCGTCCCGCGGCACGAAACGGAAGCGCACCAGGGTTTCCTTGTTGTGCCGGTCCAGGAAGCGGAAGGTGTGGATGCCGTAGAAGGCGCAGTTCGCATAGCTCGGCGGCGGGTTGTTGACGGCGAGGAAGTGCGCCTGAGATGCGTGATCGGGATGCGAGGCCAGGAAGGCCTTGAACCGGGCCGCATCGGGCTTGCCCGTCGCCGCTTCGCGGGCCAGCGCGCGGAACTTGTCCAGGAAGGTCTGGGGCATGGCGCCGAAGAACATCGGCGTGTGCAGCATCGTGATGTGGTGCAGGGCGCCGCCCGGGAGGCGGAACTCAAGCCCGAGGCCCCGTGTGGAGCGCTCGCTGTCTTCTGCGTTCGGGTCGCCGCCGGCCACGGAGAAGCGCGCAACGACTTCGATGGGCGCGCCGGAGAACAGGGCGGAGCGCGACCGGCGCGCGGCCTCGGGCGTGCCGATGAACCGGCCCGAAGCCCCGACGCCCTTGGTGTGGTTGCGTCGATAGCCGGTGTGGCGTCCATAGGCGCCTTCGAACGCATTGTTGACCTCCCGCGCCATGTCCTCGGTGGCGTCATCGGGCGACCCGGCGGCCGGGGTCTGAGGCGCCGCCACGGCGCGGCCGCCCGTGACGATCGCGCCACCCAATGCAAGGCCTGCGGACTGGATCAGGGACCGACGTTGCAGCGGCAGATCGGCATCGGCTTTCGGAGAGGGGATGGGTCGTTCGCGTTCGGTGGACATTGCGCTTGCTCCTGTAGGTTCGGGGCAGGTCCGCCGACGCTCATGCACGGCGGCCTGCCTTGCGGAGTGTCAAAACGCGTGATTTCGCGACCGTTGCGAGCGAGTTCCGACGGCTACCGTTGAAACGGCCCGGAGTTGCGGATGCAACGCAGGCCCGGGAATATTCAGGCCCCTCTTTTGTCTCCGAGTCGGACACCGGCCTGCCGATGCGTGTCGGCGTGGCCAGTCGCGAGGTCGGTGGGGGCTTCAGCCCTGCAGATGCCCCAGCGGCAGCGCGCCACCGGCCTTGATCTCGCCCAGCGAGAAGCTGGTGTGGATGTCCTTCACATTGGGCAGTTTGAGCAGCGTGTTGATGGAGAAGCGCGAGAACGCGTCCAGGTCGGTGGACATGACCTGCAGCTCGAAGGTGCCGGCGCCCGAGATGTAGTGGCAGGCGATCACCTCGGGCAGGCGGCGGATCTCGTCCTCCAGCGCCTTGGTGGCGGTAGCGGCGCTGCGCTCGGTGTCCACCCGCACGAAGGCGAGCACGCCCAGGCCGATCTTGCGGCGGTCCAGCTCGGCCCGGTAGCCGGTGATGTAGCCCTGCTCCTCCAGCCACTTCACGCGCCGCCAGGTGGGCGCGGCCGACAGGCCGATGCGTTGGGCCAGTTCGGCGTTGGACTGGCGGGCATCACGCTGCAGTTCGGCCAGCAGCGCGATGTGATAGCGATCCAGGGCCTGCGGGGTGGCGTCTTGGCTGCTCATGGTTTGCCCTGGTTTGATGAATTTTGGAATGGATATTTTCCATTCAATCAAATGGAGAAAGGATCTTGCCGTAAAGGCGGCATGGGTGAGCAAAGGAGAAAGCAACGCGCGCAGGGCTTTCCCTAAACTGGCCGACCCAGTCCATACTGGACCGGACCTACAACAAGGCCGGCGCGAGCCTCAAGAGGGCGCGACGCTTGGCTACCCAGGAGTACAAGCCGATGAATGCCCCCTTGCCCGACCACGTGCTGAAGTCCTTGCAGACGGTCACGCTGGACGACAAATATGCGCTCGATGCCGGGCGCGCCTTCATGAGCGGGGTGCAGGCCCTGGTGCGGCTGCCCATGCTGCAGCGCACCCGCGACGCTCGTGCCGGCTTGAACACCGCCGGCTTCATCAGCGGCTACCGCGGCTCGCCGCTGGGCGGCTACGACCAGGCGCTGTGGGCGGCCAAGAAGCACCTGGCCAGGCAGAACATCGTGTTCCAGCCCGGCGTCAACGAGGAACTGGGCGCCACTGCCGTGTGGGGCACGCAGCAGCTGGACCTGTTCCCCGAGAAGGCCCGCTTCGACGGCGTGTTCGGCCTCTGGTATGGCAAGGGGCCGGGTGTTGACCGCTGCATCGACGTGTTCAAGCACGCCAACATGGCCGGCACCTCCAGGCATGGCGGCGTGATCGCCATCGCCGGCGACGACCACATCGCCAAGAGCTCCACCGCGGCCCACCAGAGCGACCACGTGTTCAAGGCGGTGGGCTTCCCCACCTTCTTCCCGAGCAGCGTGCAGGACATCCTGGACATGGGCCTGCACGCGTTCGCGATGAGCCGCTTCTCCGGCCTGTGGGCCGGCATGAAGACCATCCAGGAGATCGTCGAGTCGTCGGCCTCGGTCAGCGTGGACCCCGACCGCGTCAACATCGTGATGCCCGAGGACTTCGTGATGCCCGAGGGCGGCCTGCACATCCGCTGGCCCGATCCGCCGCTCGAGCAGGAGTCGCGGATGATGAACTTCAAGTGGTATGCCGCGCTGGCCTACATCCGCGCCAACCGCCTGAACTACAACGTGATCGAGGGGCCGAACGACCGCTTCGGCATCATCACCAGCGGCAAGGCCTACAACGACACCCGCCAGGCGCTGCACGACCTGGGCCTGGACGACGACACCTGCCGCCGCATCGGCATACGTCTGCACAAGGTCAACGTCGTGTGGCCGCTCGAAGCCCAGGTGGCGCGCGAGTTCGCTCAAGGCCTGCAGGAGATCCTGGTCGTCGAGGAAAAGCGCCAGATCATCGAATACCAGGTCAAGGAAGAGCTTTACAACTGGCGCGCCGACGTGCGCCCCAATGTGCTGGGCAAGTTCGACGCCGGCGACGGCGAGGGCGGCGAGTGGAGCGTGCCCAACCCCAGCGACCACTGGCTGCTGCGCCCGCAGGCCGACCTGACGCCGGCGCTGATCGCGCGGGCTATCGCCAAGCGCCTGAAGAAGCTGGGCGTGGACGCCGACATCCGCGCCCGCCTGGACGCGCGCCTGGCGGTCATCGATGCCAAGGAGGCCTCGCTGAAGGCCGAGGAGCAGACCGCCGGCGGCGCCGACCGCACGCCCTGGTTCTGCTCGGGCTGCCCGCACAACACCTCCACCCGCGTGCCCGAGGGCTCGCGTGCGGTGGGCGGCATCGGCTGCCACTACATGGTGACCTGGATGCCGGGCCGCAACACCGCCACCTTCACGCAGATGGGCGGCGAGGGCGTGCCCTGGGTGGGCCAGGCGCCGTTCACGAACGAGAAGCACATCTTCTCCAACCTGGGCGACGGCACCTACTTCCACAGCGGCATCCTGGCGATACGCCAGAGCATCGCCGCGGGGGTGAACATCACCTACAAGATCCTCTACAACGACGCGGTGGCGATGACCGGCGGCCAGACGGTCGGCGAGCGCCCCGAGGGCCACAGCGTCATCCAGATCATGAACAGCGTGATCTCGGAGGGCGTGAAGAAGCTGGTCATCGTCACCGACGAGCCGGCCAAGTACGAGGGCGTGGCGCTGGCGCCGGGCGTGACCGTGCACCACCGCGACGAGCTGGACGACCTGCAGCGCCAGTTCCGCGAGATCGAGGGCGTCACCGCCCTCATCTACGACCAGACCTGTGCGACCGAGAAGCGCCGCCGCCGCAAGCGCGGCAAGCTGGTGGACCCGGCCAAGCGCACCGTCATCAACGAGGCGGTCTGCGAAGGCTGCGGCGACTGCTCCGTCCAGTCCAACTGCCTGTCCATCGAGCCGCTGGAGACCGACTTCGGCCGCAAGCGCCAGGTCAACCAGAACACCTGCAACAAGGACTTCTCCTGCGTGAAGGGCTTCTGCCCCAGCTTCGTCACCATCGAGGGCGGCGAGCTGAAGAAGCCCAAGAAGGATGGTCGCAAGAGCCCCTTCGACGCTGCACTGGGTGCGCTTCCGCTGCCGGTGATCCCGAATGCCGAAAAGGCCTGGGGCATCGTCGTCGCCGGCGTGGGCGGCACGGGCGTCATCACCATAGGCCAGCTGCTGGGCATGGCCGCCCACCTGGAAGGCAAGGGCGTCATCACGCAGGACGCAGCGGGCCTGGCGCAGAAGGGCGGTGCGACCTGGAGCCACATCCAGATCGCCAACACGCCCGAGGCCATCCACTGCACCAAGGTCGGCACGGCCGAGGCCGATCTGGTGATTGCCTGCGACGCCATCGTCGCGGCCAACAAGGCCACGCTGGCCGTGATGCGCGAGGGACGCACCTTCGTGGCGCTGAACACCCACGGCTCGCCCACCGCCACGCTGGTCAACAACCCCGACTGGAGCTTTCCCGGCACCGCCTGCGAGCAGGCGCTGGGCAAGGCCGTGGGCCAGGGCCACCTGGGCGCGTTCGACGCGGAAGAGGTGGCGGTCAAGCTGCTGGGCGACTCGCTCTACACCAACCCGCTGATGCTGGGCTATGCCTGGCAGCAGGGCCGCGTGCCGCTGGCCTATGACGCGCTGATGCGCGCCATCGAGCTCAACGGCGTGCAGATCGACAACAACAAGGCCGCCTTCGAATGGGGCCGTCGCTGTGCGCACGACCTGAAGTCCGTGCAGTCGCTGTACGCGGCCCAGGCCGTGATCCAGTTGGTCAAGCGCCAGAGCCTGGACGAGGTCATCGCCAGACGCGTGGACTTCCTGACCGGCTACCAGAACGCCGCCTACGCGGCCGACTACCGTGCCTTCGTCGACAAGGTGCGCGCTGCCGAGGGCAAGCTGGGCACCACCACCCAGCTGACCGAGGCCGTGGCCCGCTACCTGTTCAAGCTGATGGCCTACAAGGACGAGTACGAGGTGGCTCGCCTGCACACCGACCCAGCCTTCCTGGCCAGGATTTCCTCGCAGTTCGAGGGCGACTACAAGATCGTGCACCACCTGGCCCCGCCGCTGTTCGCTAAGAAGAACGCGCAGGGCGAACTGCTGAAGCGGCCCTTTGGCGGCTGGGTGCGTCCGGCCTTCGGCCTGCTGGCCAAGCTGAAGGGCCTGCGTGGCACGGCCTTCGACATCTTCGGCCACACCGAGGAGCGCAGGATGGAGCGCCGCTGGATCGCCGACTACCGCGCCGGCATCGAGGCGCTGCTGGCCGGTGGCCTGACGACGGAGCGCCTGGCGCTGGCCGTCGACATCGCCCGCGTTCCCGAGGACATCCGCGGCTATGGCCATGTCAAGCAGCGCCACGAGCTGGCGGCCCGCGAGAAGTGGACGCGTCTGCTGGCGCAGTGGCAGGCGCGGGGCTGAGCCTGCTCCCACGCGCCAACGCACCGGGCCAGCCGTGCCGGCTGGCCGGTGCTCAGGGCGCCTGTGTCAGGTGTTGCAGGATGATCAGCCAGCGGCCGTCGATGCGCTGATAGCCGAAGCTGTAGCGGGCCGGCCGCGCGCGCTCCTGTCCGTCGGCGACCTCGATGAACTCGCACTCGCCGGAGCGCACGGCCGTGTCGCCGAAGAACTGCAGATTGCCGATGATCCAGCGCATGCGCGCGCTGGGGCGCTTCGCCATCTGTTCGAAGAATTCCGTCAGCGCGTCGCCGGCGGCCAGCGGCACGGCGGTGTAGTCATCGTCGGTGATCAGCGCGCCCGGCGCATACAGCCGCCGCAGCCGGCGGGGATCGCTGCTGTTGTAGGCGTCCTTCCAGTCTTCCAGCGCCAGCATCAGTTCGTCGACGCAGCGGGACTCGCCCCGCACACAGGGCGTTGACGCTGCGAGAGTTCCCGGCCTCGTGGCGCAGCCGCTGATCGCCATCAGCAGCAGGCAGGCGATGCCGGCCAGGCCGCGGCGCAGGCCTTCGGGCGTGGGCATGTCGGATTCCCTCTCGTCGTTGTCGTCGGTGCGGATTGGACGATGAGCAGCGCTTGTTGCGCATGCGGGCGAACGTGGGTGCCTGCGCGCCTCGATGCGCCGTGTTGCCCTCGGGAGTCAATTACCTCATGATGCGTGTGACTTTCACGCCCAGGGTCGTGTGTGGGCCCTAGAGTCGGGCGAACGAGGCTTGCAAGCCGCCAACCAGAAAGCCAACAGGGGACAGCTGTGACACCTGACGCATTGCTGGGCATGTTCTCCATCTCCGCCGCCGATCTGACGGAGGTGGCCACGGCGGGCAGGATGCTGGACGAGCATCTCGACCCCATCGTCGAGCGCTGGTACGACTGGCTGCGCAGCCAGCCCGGGGCGATGCGGCTGTTTGCCTCGGACGAGCAGCTGGCACGGGTGCGGCGGCAGCAGACGCATCACTGGCGCACCTTCCTGCGCGGCTGCGTGGACACCAGCTACGTGGCCCAGCGGCAGCACATCGGCCAGGTCCACGCGAGCATCGACCTGCCCAACGACATCTACTTTGCCGGCGTCAGCCAGTTCCTCAGCCTCATCACCAGCCAGCTGCGGGAACTGAGCACCGACGCCGCGGCGACCGAACGGCAGGCGACGGCGATCAGCAAGCTGATGCTGCTCGACACCTATGTGGTCATCGACACCATCGCCACGATTGCGCGCGACAAGATCGCGCTGCACGCCAAGGCGGTCATGGAGATGAGCACGCCGGTCACGCCGATCTGGGACAGCATCCTGCTGCTGCCGCTGGTCGGCATCATCGACTCGACCCGCACGGCCGATGTGATGACCAAGTCGCTCACCAAGATCGCCGAGACCCGTGCGCGGGTGTTCGTGCTCGACATCTCCGGCGTGGCCAGCGTGGATACCGGCGTGGCCAACCAGCTGGTGAAGATCACCAAGGCCACGCAGTTCATGGGCTGCGAGGCCATCATCTCGGGGGTGTCGCCGTCCATTGCGCGCACCATGGTCGAGCTGGGCGTGTCGATAGGCGACATCCAGACGACGGCCACCCTGCGTGACGCCTTCGAGATGGCACTGCGGCGGGTCGGCAAGACGATCTGAGCCGCCACGCGCCTGCACAGAGGATGCCCATGCTCGGCGCCGACGACATCGAGCAGACCAGCCGGATCACCGAACTGGATGGTCTGCTGGTGGCAAGTCTTGCGCCCGATCTCGGCCCGGCCAGCCTGCAGGCTTTCTCGGCCGCAGTGATGGCGCGGCTCGCCGCGACACCGCGTCGCGCGATGGTGCTGGACTGCGCTGCCGTGCTCGTGATGGACACCCACGAATTCGCCCGCCTGGTGGAGCTGGGCGAGATGTGCCGGATGCTGGGCACCCAGCCCTACCTCGCCGCGCTCAGTCCCGGCATCGCCATCCACCTGGCGCTCACGCTGCAGCAGACGCCGCAGCTCCGCTTCTGCCGCGATCTGGACCACGCACGCAGCCTGGTCCAGCAGGAGCTGGCATGAACGAACAGCAGGTGGCGTATCGGCTGCGCAGCGAGCTGGACCTGCAGCTCGCGCTAAGCCAGCTGCCGCATGCCGACTGGCTGGCCGACGTGGACGAGACCCAGCGCAGCCGCCTGTGCACGATCGCGGCCGAGCTGGGCAGCAACATGGTGAAGTTCGCCCGCAGCGGCGATCTCAGCGTGCGCCGGTGCCGCAACGACCGGGAGGACCTCGTCGAGATCCTGGCCGTGGATGCCGGCCCCGGCATTGCCGACGTGCCCGCCGCCGTGCGCGAGCATTTCAGCACCGCGGGCACGCTGGGCCTGGGGCTGCCGGGCGTGCTGCGCATGGCCGACCAGGTGCATATCGAGACGGGGCTGGGCTGGGGGACGCGCGTGCAGGCGCGCACCTGGCTGCGCGACCGCCCGGCCGCCCGGCCGCGCCTGACCTACAGCCGCCGCGAAGGACACGAGCCGGTGGCGCTGCCGCTGCAGTGGGGGGCAGAGATCCGGCCCTACCCCGGCCAGCGTCAGTCGGGCGACGCCGCCGCCTTCCTGCCGCTGACGAACGGGCGGCTGCTGGCGGTGATGCTGGACGCCTCGGGCCACGGCCCGCGGGCGCACGAGCTGGTCACGCGACTGCTGGCCGTCGTGCAGCGGCAGGCGAGCGGCGAGATTCCCCTCCTGCTGGAGGCCCTGCACGGCGCCTGCCGCGGCACGTCGGGGGCGGCGGCCGGTGCGGCCGTCATCGACCCGGTTGCGCGGACGCTTAGCTATGCCGGTGTCGGCAACGTGCGGGCCCGACTGGTGGGGCCGGCCAATGGGCAGCAGGCCTGGAGCGGGGTGTCCCGTGACGGTGTGCTGGGAGACCGCTTTCCCACGCCCTTCGTGCAACAGCAGCTGATCTCCGAGGGGCAGGTCTTGCTGCTCTACTCGGATGGCGTCAGCGAGTCGCTGCGCAGCTTTCGCGGCAGCCTGCCGGGGGCGTCGCAGGCCGCGGCGCTGGCCTGGCAGGTGGTGGACCAGTGCGGCCGCACGACGGACGACGCCGCCTGTGCCGTGGTGAGGTGCGGATGAGCGCCGGGCATGTGCCGCTGGGCGCGTTGCGTCTGATCGGCGCCGACGCCCATGTGGGTGTGCGCCGCAAGCTGCTGCGCACGCTGGGCCTGTGCCGTGAGCTCGGGCCGGCGCGGGCCGTGGGCTTTTGCAGTCTGCTGTCGGAGGTCTGCGCCCCGGTGCTCGCCGAGTGGCCGGAAGTGCTGCTCGAGGCCTCGCTGTCCATGAACGATCCCTGCCTGTGCCTCGAGCTTTCCGTGCCGGGGGAGGCCGTCTGGCCCGGGGGCGGCGCTGCCGCAGAGCCTGGGTGCCGGGCTGGCGCTGGGCCCGATGCCGCGGGGCATCAGCCTGCGCTGCCGGCTGGCAACCCGGCCGCATGCCGACGAGGCCGACGCCATGCGACGGCTGCTGATGGAGCCGGGCCGCGACGAACTGTTCGCGCTGCTGCAGGCCCAGAACCAGGAGCTGGCCGCGGCCAACGAGCTGGCCAAGGCGGCCACGCGCGCCAAGAGCGACTTCCTCGCGAACATGAGCCACGAGATCCGCACGCCGATGAATGCCATGCTGGGCATGGCCCACCTGGCGCTGCAGACCGAGCTCGACCTGCGGCAGCGCGACTACCTCAACAAGATCCGTGGCTCCGGCCAGCACCTGCTGGCCATCATCAACGACATCCTGGACTTCTCCAAGATCGAGGCCGGCCGCATGGACCTCGAGCAGGTCGAGTTCGACCTCGAGGCGGTGCTGGAGAACCTCGCCATGCTGGTGGGCGAGCGGGCCGAGGCCAAAGGGCTGGAGCTGCTGTTCGAGGTCGACCCGGCGATCAGCTTCCTGCTGGTCGGCGATCCGCTGCGGCTCGGCCAGGTGCTGATCAACTTCACGAACAACGCGGTGAAGTTCACCGAGCAGGGCGAGGTCACCGTGCGTGTGCGCTGCGTGGAGGCCGGAGCCTCGGACGTGCAGCTGCGCATCGAGGTGGTGGACACCGGCATCGGCATGACGGCGGAGCAGTCGCGCGGGCTGTTCCGTTCCTTCCAGCAGGCCGACAGCTCGGTCACGCGCCGGTTCGGCGGCACCGGGCTGGGCCTGGCGATCTCGCGCGCGCTGGCCGAGCTGATGCAGGGCGAGGTTGGCGTGGACAGTACGCCCGGCGTGGGCAGCAGCTTCTGGTGCACCGTGCGGCTGGGTCGCGGGCGGCCCAAGCCCGACTACCGGGCCAGCGCCGAGGCGCAGACCCGGCGGGTGCTGGTGGTGGACGACCACGAAGGCACGCGCCATGCGCTGGCGCAGGTGCTGCAGGGCATGGGATTCGCCGTCGATCTGGCGGCCGGTGGTGGCGAGGCGCTGCAGTGCATTCCGCGGGCGGCGGCGGCGGGCTCGCCCTACGACGCGGTGCTGCTGGACTGGCGCATGCCGGACGTCGACGGCATCGAGGTGCGCCGCCGTCTGCTGGGTCAGGCGGCCGGGCGGGTACCGCCCTGTGTGCTGTTCACCGGCTATGGCCGCGAGCAGGTCATCCGCGAGGCCGAGCTGGCGGGCTTCAGCGGGGTGCTGATCAAGCCGGTGTCGGCCAGCCTGCTGTTCAGCACGCTGACCAGCCTGCTGGGTGGGCAGGCCAGGCCGGTGGAAGCGGCGGCGCCGGAGTCGTCGCTGCCGCTGCGCGGGCTGCGGGTGCTACTGGCCGAGGACAACGAGCTGAACCAGCAGGTGGCGACCGAGCTGCTGCAGTCGGTGGGTGTGGCCGTGCACCTGGCCAACAACGGCCAGGAGGCCCTTCAGGCCCTGGAGGCGGGTGGGCACGACCTCGTGCTGATGGACATGCAGATGCCGGTGATGGACGGCCTCAGCGCCGCGCGGGCTTGGCGGCAGCGCGAGCTCGAGCTGGGGCGACCGCGGCTGCCCATCCTGGCGCTGACCGCCAACGCGATGACCCGCGACCGCCAGGCCTGCCTGGACGCGGGCATGGACGATCACCTGGCCAAGCCGCTGGACCCGGCCCGGCTGTTCGAGAGCCTGCAACGCTGGCGCAGCGTGGTGGCGGCCTCGGTCGTGGCGGAGGGCATCCACATGTCGGAGCCCCAGCCAGCGCAGGCTTCACGGGCGGGCGAAGGCGTCGGGCTGGATCTGAACCGCCTGCGCGAGGGCGGGCTGGAGGTGGATCAGGCGCTGGGCCGGCTGATGAACAAGGCCACGCTCTATGCGTCGGTCGTCGAGCGCTTCCGGCAGGACCGTGACGGACATCTGCGCGGCGCGCAGCGCGCGCTGCAGGCCGGTGACGCGTCCGCCGCGCTGCGCGCCGCGCACACCACGCGTGGCGTGGCCGGCCTGCTGGGCGCCACGCAGCTGGCCGGCTCGGCAGGTCAGCTGGAAGGGGCGCTGGAGCGCGGTGATGACGCGGCCATCGCCCTGGCCCTGTCGCAGGGCCTGGAGCTGCAGCAGGCGCTGATCGCGCTGCTGGATGCCGCCGCCGCCCGGCCCGCGGCATCGGCCGCGCCACGCGGGGGCGACCCGAGCAGCGCGCGCGCCCAGCTGCAGGCCTTCCGCCAGCTGCTGGCCAGCGACGACGCGCAGGCGCTGATTCTTTTCGACCGCGAGCGCGAGCTGCTGAGCCAGGTGCTGGGCGGACGGGCGGCGGCGGTCGAGGCGGCCGTTCGCCAGTTTGAGTTCCGCCGCGCGCTGGATCTGATGCCCGGCGCCGAGGCGGGGCCGGAATAGGGAGATCGCCATGTCTTACGCCCCTGCTGCACAACTGTCCGACCCGCGCCCGACCATCCTCGTCGTGGACGACTCCCCCGAGGTGCTGATGGCGGTCTCGGCGCTGCTTGCGGAGCACTACGTGGTCAAGGTGGCCACCCGCGGCGCGCGGGCGCTGCAGATGCTGGCCGAGGGCGCGGTGATCGACCTCGTGCTGCTGGACATGCTGATGCCGGAGATGGACGGCGCCGAGGTGCTGCGGCGCATCCGGGCCGACGAGCAGGGGCGGGTCTTGCCCGTGCTCTTCCTCACCGCGCAGGCCGAGGATGCCGCGGAGGCGCACGGGCTGGAGCTGGGCGCGGCCGACTACATCCGCAAGCCGATCAACGGCACCGTGCTGCTGGCCCGGGTGCGCACCCAGCTGGAGCTGAAAGCGGCGCGGGACATCCTGGCGCGGCGCAACGAGGATCTCGAAACCGAGGTGCAGCGCCGCACGGAGGAGAACTCGCGCATCCAGGACATCACGATCCGCGCGCTGGCGGCGCTGGCCGAGGCCCGCGACCAGGAGACCGGCCTGCACATCCTGCGCACCCAGACCTATGTGCGCATGCTGGCCGAGCGACTCGCCGAGCTGCCCAAATACCGCGACGAGCTCACGGGCCGTTACATCGAGCTGCTCTACAAGTGCGCGCCGCTGCACGACATCGGCAAGGTCGGCATTCCGGACCGCATCCTGCTCAAGCCGGCGCGGCTGACGCCCGACGAGTTCTCGGTCATGAAGCAGCACAGCGCGATCGGGCGGCATTCCATCGAGAACGCGGAGATCGGCATCGGCGTGTCGGCCGAGTTCCTGCGGGTGGCCAAGGAGATCGCGGGCAGCCACCACGAGCGCTGGGACGGGCAGGGCTACCCCGAGGGGCTGCTGGGCGAGGCCATCCCGCTGTCGGCCCGGCTGATGTCGCTGGCCGATGTCTATGACGCGCTCTACAGCCGGCGGGTCTACAAGGAGGCCATACCGCATCGCGAGGTGGTGCAGCTCATCCTCGACGGGCGAGGCTCGCAGTTCGACCCCGAGGTGGTCGACGCCTTCGTGGCGCTTCAGGACGAGTTCCAGGTGGTGGCGCAGCGCTACGCCGACCCGCATTGACGCCAAGCACCGGCTGCCTTCTCGCGAAAGGTGGTCATGGGGGCTTGACCTATGCTGGGGCCATGCCCCCTGATACTCACAAGCCCGCGGCATGGACCGGGCTGCTTCTGGCTGCGCTGGGCGCGATCGGCTTCTCGGGCAAGGCCATCATCGTCAAGCTGGCCTATCGCCACGGCGTCGACGCCGTCACCCTGCTGATGTGGCGCATGCTGCTGGCGCTGCCGCTCTTTCTGGCGCTGGCCTGGTGGGCCGGCCGCGGCCAGCCCCGGCTGACGGCGCGCGACTGGCGCGACATCCTGATCCTGGGCTTCACCGGTTACTACCTGGCCAGCTTCCTGGACTTCGCCGGCCTGGCCTACATCTCGGCCAGCCTGGAGCGGCTGATCCTGTATCTCAACCCCACGCTGGTGCTGCTGCTGTCGGTGCTGTTCTTCCACCACCGCATCCAGGGACGCCAGGTGCTGGCGCTGGCGCTCAGCTATGCCGGCGTGCTGGCGGTGTTTGCGCATGAGCTGCATTTCGACGGCAGCCGCACGGTGGTGGGCGGGGCGCTGGTGTTCGGCAGCGCCGTGAGCTATGCGGTCTATCTGGCGCTCAGCGGCCGGGTGGTGCAGCGGCTGGGCGCGCTGCGCCTGACCGGCCTGGCCAGCACCGTGGCCTGCGGTTTCTGCATCGCGCAGTTCGTCTGCCTGCGGCCGCTGGCATCGGCCGCGGTGCCGGCGCCGGTGTTCTGGCTGTCGGTGCTCAACGCGACGGCCTGCACGGTGGCGCCGGTGCTGATGGTGATGCTGGCGATCGCCCGCATCGGGGCGCCGTTGTCGGCGCAGGTCGGCATGGTCGGGCCCATGAGCACCCTGCTGATGGGCAGCGTGCTGCTCGACGAGCCCATGACCGCCTGGGTGCTGCTGGGAACGGCGCTGGTGCTGGGGGGCGTCTTCCTGGTGGGCGGGGGGCGGCGCTGACTCGGCCTTTGGGACGTCGTCCTCGGGCGGGTTAGCCATTCAAAATCGCTGAACAATGGCAACAAGCGAAATGAACCGCCACCCCCTCTTCGGAGCACACACTTCAACCCATCATGAATACCGCTGACCGCTACACCCCCCTGGCCGTTGTGCTGCACTGGTTGCTGGCCCTGGCCATCGTCGGCGCGTTCTGCGTCGGCGTGTACATGGCCGATCTGCCCTTCTCGCCGATGCGGCTGAAGCTCTACAACTGGCACAAGTGGGCCGGCGTCACCATCCTGGCGCTGTCTGCGCTGCGGCTGCTGTGGCGCCTGACCCACCGCCCGCCGGCGGATCCGCCCATGCCCGCCTGGCAGGCCCGTGCCGCTCACGCCACCCACGCGCTGCTGTATGTCGCCTTCTTCGCCGTGCCGCTGAGCGGTTGGGCGATGAGTTCCGCGCTGGGCTACCCCATCGTCTGGTTTGGCGTGCTGCCGCTGCCCGACCTGCTGCCCAAGAACCCCGATCTCGGCAAGCAGCTGATCGAGGTGCACGAGCTGCTGGCCTACGCCCTGGCTGCGCTGGTGCTCGCCCACATCGGCGCCGCGCTGAAGCATCAATTCATCGACCGCGACGGCCTGCTGAACCGCATGCGCCTCGGTGGCCGCCGCTGAGTCTGTTTTCACTGCAAGGATTTGCCATGACCAAGTTGTTCTCCGCCCTGCTGCTGGCCGCTGCGCTGGCGCCCGCCGCCCACGCCGCGACCCTGGTGGCCGACAAGAGCGAACTCGTGTTCGGGTTCAAGCAGATGGGCGTGCCGCTGGAAGGCCGCTTCAAGAAATTCGACGCGCAGCTGGACTTCGACCCCAAGAAGCCCGAAACAGGCAAGATCGCCTTCACCGTGGATCTCGGCAGCGTCTCCCTGGGTGACCCCAGCTACGACAAGGAGCTGGCCGGCTCGACCTGGTTCGACACCAAGCGCAACGGCAAGGCCAGCTTCGTGAGCACGGCCATCAAGGCCACCGGCCCGGGCAAGTACGACGTGGCCGGCAAGCTGACCATCAAGGGTTCGGTGCGCGACATCGTCGTGCCCATCACGCTGATGCCGGTTGCCGGCGTGAGCACGGCCTCCGGCAATGTCGGCATCAAGCGCCTGGACTACAAGATCGGTGAAGGCGATTGGGCCGACACCTCCATCGTCGCCAACGACGTCACGGTCAAATTCAAGCTCGCGTTCAGCGGCCTGTGACCTTTTCCACGAACTTCAACCCCCTGGAGAATCTCTCAATGAAGCACGCCATCCTGCTCGCCAGCCTGTTCGTCGCGGCCGTCGGTGCCCAAGCCCAGAGCGCCACCTACGCGCTGGACCCGACCCACACCACGGTCTTCTTCGAAGCCAAGCACTTCGGCACCAGCACCAACCGCGGTCGCTGGGACAAGAAGGAAGGCACCATCGTGTTCGACAAGGCCGCCAAGACCGGTAAGGTCGAGGTCACGCTGGACATGACCACCATCAACACCGGCGTGGCGCCCTTCGACGGCCACCTGAAGAGCAAGGACTTCTTCGACGCCGCTGAGTTCCCGACGGCCAAGTTCGTCGGCGACAAGTTCACCTTCAACGGCGAGAAGCTGGTGAGCGTGGGCGGCCAGCTGACGCTGCGCGGCAAGACCAACCCGGTCACGCTGACCGCCAACAGCTTCAACTGCTACGACAACCCCATGCTCAAGCGTGAGGTCTGCGGTGGCGACTTCGAAACCACCATCCAGCGCACCCAGTGGGGCGTGAACTACGGCGTGCCGGGCATCCCCGACAGCGTCCGTGTCGTGATCCAGATCGAAGCCGTCAAGCAGTAAGCGGCCCGACGCTGGCATCCAGAGCCCGCCAGCCGGCGGGCTTTTTCATGGGCGCGTCACGGGCTGTCGCGCCGATCTGCAGTTCGTCCGGCCCGTGGGCCGGCGCATCGCCCGCTGCGGGCGCGGCCCTGCGGGCTTGCGTACAGTGGCTTCCAACGACGCACCCTCGGCCATGACCAGTTCCTTCACCCCCAGCCCCCAGCAGCAGCTCTGGCTCGCGCGCTGGAAGCGCTTTTCCGCTGCGGCCGTCCGCGCCTTCCATGTGTATGCCGGCTGGCTGGTGAGCATCAGCTGGAAGCGCTTCGCGCTGCTGGCGCTGGCCCTGGTGATCGCCGCCAACATCCTGCAGAACCTGCCGCCCTTCACCTGGAAGATCACGCAGCAGGTCGAAGAGCCCGATCGCAGCGCCGCGCGCCGTCAGGCCCGCCTGGAGTCGGATGCCAAGAAGGCCGCTGCGCGAGCCGCCGAACAGGCCAGCAAGGTGGCCAAGGACATCCACTACGAGATCAAGGTCGACGAGCGCGGCCTGCGCATCCAGCCGGTGCGGCCTTCCGCCAGTGCCGCCAGCGCGGCCGAGGGCGAAGGCGAGGGCGGCGAGCCCGCGGCAGCCTCGGCGGACGGCCCGACCATCGCGATCGACTTTCCCAAGAGCGCCCGGCCGGAGGACATCCAGGCCGCGATCGAGAAGGCCCGCGATCACCTGGACGAACTCAAGCAGCAGGCCCGCGAGGTCGAGAAGGCCCAGGAAGCGGCCGTCGAGGCCCGCCAGGCGCTGCGCGAGGCGGCCGAGGAAATGGCCGACCTGCCCACCCGCCAGCGCGTCACCGTCGTGCGCCTGGGTGACTCGCTGGTCGACCTGGCCGTGCTGTGGATCCTGGCCTCTGCCGTCATCAAGGCCATGTACAAGGGCCGCATCCAGGCCGAGGTCAAGGCCGCGCAGGCCGCCGAGACCGCCGAGAGCGAGGCCCTGAAGCGCCAGGTCGTCGAAGCCCGCATGGCCGCCATGCAGGCCCAGGTGGAGCCGCACTTCCTGTTCAACACGCTGGCCAGCATCGACCACCTGATCGAGACCGACCCGCCGCGCGCCAGCCAGATGCAGCGCAACCTGATCGCGCTGCTGCGCGCCTCCATGCCGACCATGCGCGAGGCCAACGCGACCGGCACGCGCGACCTGGGCCGCGAGCTTGCCGTGATCCGCCCCTACCTCGAGATCCTCAAGGTGCGCATGGAGGAGCGGCTGCAGACCGAGATCGACGTGCCCGAGGGCCTGCAGTCGGCCGAATTCCCGCCCATGATGATCCAGGGCCTGGTCGAGAACGCGATCAAGCACGGCCTGGAGCCCAAGGCCGAGGGCGGCCAGCTCAAGGTCAAGGCCGAGATCCAGCACGGCAAGCTGGCCGTCACCGTGGCCGACACCGGTCTGGGCTTCGGCCGCGCAGCCACCAGCGGCACCGGGGTGGGCCTGGCCAACATCCGCGAGCGGCTGCAACTGCTTTACGGCGCCAAGGCCGCCGTCACCGTCACCGAGAACCAACCCAGCGGCACCATCGTGACCATCACGGTCCCGTATCGCAGCCGCGCCGAAGAAGGAGCATCGACATGAAGACCTTGTTCAAAGCCCTGTTCGTGATGGCCGCACTGTTCACCGTGCTGTCGTTGCTCGGCGGTTTTGCGCTGCTGCGCGGCCTGGGCGATTCGTCGGACTTCCATGTCGTGATGAACGGCCACGAGATGTTCTGGGACAGCGACCTGGGCGACCTCATCGGCGCCGGCGTCGGCCTGCTGATCGCCGGGGTCGTGGTCTGCGTGGTGGTGCCGCTGGCGCTGCTGCTGGGGCTGGCACTGCCGCTGCTGATCCTGGGCGGCCTGCTGGCTGCCGGCGTGGCCGCCATGCTGGGGCTGGGCGCCTTGCTGGGCTCGCCGTTGATCCTGCTGGGCCTGATCCTCTTCTTCGTGCTGCGCAACCGCAACCGCCAGAAGGCCGCCATCGTGCCGCCGGCCCCCGAACCCAGGCTCTGAGCGCACACCCTGATGCCTGGAACCGCGGAGCGCGGCATCATGCAGACCCCATCGCAACCCTTTGCCGACGACATGAGTTCCAGCACCATCCGAGCCGTCCTGGCCGACGACGAACGCCTGATGCGCGAGCAGCTGCGCAGTCGCCTTACCGAGGTCTGGCCCGAACTGGACATCGTGGCCGAGGCCAGGAATGGCCTGGAGGCGGTGGAGCTGGTGAAGGAGCACAAGCCCGACCTCGTGTTTCTGGACATCCGCATGCCCGGCCTGACCGGCGTGGAGGCCGCCCGCGAGATTGCCCAGCTGCCTGACGACGACGACTGGCTGGTGCCCGAGATCGTCTTCATCACGGCCTACGACCAGTACGCGGTCGAGGCCTTCGAGCAGGGCGTGGCCGACTACGTGCTCAAGCCGGCCGAGCGCGAGCGCCTGCAGCTCACCGTGGCCCGCATCAAGAAACGCCTGGCCCAGCGCAGCGCGCCGACGCCCGACTTCAGCGACAGCGCGCCCGCGCCGCTGCAGCAGCTGCTGCACCAGCTGTCCTCGCAGATGAACCCGTCGGCCAAGCCGCAGTACCTGCAATGGATACAGGCCACGGTCGGGCAGGCGATCCAGATGATCCCGGTGGAGGACGTGCTGTTCTTCATCAGCGACGAGAAGTACACCCGTGTGCAGACCGCCAAGGTCGAGGCGCTGATCCGCAAGCCCATCAAGGAGTTGGTGGATGAGCTGGACCCGCAGCTGTTCTGGCAGATCCACCGCTCCACCCTGGTCAACGCGCACGCCATCGATGGCATCACGCGGGATTTCCGTGGCCGCCAGCTGGTGGGCATCAAGGGGCTGGCCGAAAAGCTGGAGGTCAGCCGCAGCTACACGCACCTGTTCAAGGGCATGTAAATCCCCGGGGGCGGGGCGGGATTCAAGCTCGGGAGCGACAAGCGGGCTTCGCTTTGCGAAGCTCCGGGGCTCTCCCACTTTCTGGATTCCCCATGAAGCTCAGCCCTTGTGCGGTCTCGCTGCTGCTCGCCGCGGCCGCCGTCAATGCCCAGGCCGCCGATCCGCTGCAGATCCGCCTCAACGTCGTGGATGAGAACGGTGTGGGCGCCAGCGCGGGCCAGGTCGTCGTCACCGAAACCCGCTACGGCCTGGTGTTCACGCCGGACCTGAGCGGCCTGCCGCCCGGCCTGCACGGCTTCCACGTGCACGAGAACGCCAGCTGCGCCCCGCGTGAGCTTGACGGCAAGAAGGTGCCGGCCGCCGCGGCCGGCGGGCATTTCGACCCGCAAAAGACCGGCCACCACGGCACCCCCTGGGGCGATGGGCACCTTGGGGATCTGCCCCCGTTGTATGTCGCGGCCGATGGCCGGGCCACCCAGCCCGTGCTGGCGCCTCGCCTGAAGCTGAGCGACCTGGCCGGCCATGCGCTGATGGTGCACGCCGGGGGCGACAACCATGCCGACCATCCTGCCCCGCTGGGCGGTGGCGGCGGCCGCATCGTCTGCGGCGTGATCGGCGGCTGACGGCTTTCTCAGTCCTGCAGCAGCCGTCGGGCGCCCTGGCCCGATTCGCCCTGCGCATCCTGCGGGTTGTAGAGCGCGCAGGCCTTCAGCGACAGGCAGCCGCAGCCTATGCAGCCGGTCAGCCGGTCGCGCAGCCGCTGCAGGGCGGCAATCCGTTCGTCCAGTCGCGGCGCCCAGGCGGCAGAGAGGCGTGCCCAGTCCGCCTTGGTCGGCGTGCGGCCGTCCGGCAGGCTGGCCAGCGCCTCCCTGATCTCCGGCAGGCTCAAGCCTACGGCCTGGGCGGCGCGTATGAAGGCCACACGCCGCAGCGCGTGCCGCGCGTACTGCCTATGCCCGCCGCCGCTGCGGCCGCAGCTGGCGATCAGCCCCTGCTCCTCGTAAAACCTCAGCGCGCTGGCCGCCACGCCGGAGCGTCGCGCCAGTTCACCGATGGCAAGGGGCTCGGCGGCGCTTGACTTCAAGTTCACTTGAGCTTTCAGCATGGCGGCATGTTGACACAAACCACATCCACCAGCTCGAGCGCGCCTTCATCGGGCGCGGACCCCTCCACGCGGGACGACCTGCATCGCTTGCTGGAGGCCGGGCTGCGCTGGTCCGGCAGCTACCGGGGGCGTCTCAGCAATCACCTGCCCATGGTCTGGCAGGCGCTACATGAGCTGGGGGCGACCCGGGCCCAGCTGCAGTGCTGGACCGAGACCTACGGGCATCTGCTGGAGCCCGTGACTGCGTTGCGGCCGGCTGGCGATCCGGGAGGCGACCGGCTAGGGCAGCCCGGCTCCGAGGCCGGGTGGCGGGCACACTTTCTCGCACGCATCGAGGCCCTGGGGCAGCGCCAGGCGCTGCGCGAGGCGCTGGTGCTGCTGATGCCCGGTGTGGGGGCGGTGGCCTTTCATGGCCTGATACGGACGGCGCATGCCGTGGCGGCCGGTCATGCCGGCGAACTGGCTGCTGCGCTGGCGCACTGGGCCGAGCACTACGAGGTGCTGACGGAGGCCGTGGAGTCGCACGGGGCCGAGCCGCTGGCCTGGCCGGCGTGGTTGCGGGCGCTGCAGGCCCTGCCCGCGCCTGCGCAGCTGCCCAGGGGCCTGATCAGCGATCAGCTGCGCGCCTGGGCGCGCGTGCCGGGTTTTGCCCAGCAGGCCGGCGCACTGGCGATCACATCCGGCAGCCTGCAAGACCTGGCCCTGAGCGCCGCCCGCGCCTATGCGGCGTCGGGCCACTTCACGCTGCTGCACCTGGTGACGGCCAGCCATGCGATGAGCGTGCTGCAGCCGCTGTGGCCCACCCCGTTGCTCCCCCGAGCGTTCACGGGGGCTGCTGCGGCCGCCTGGTGCGCCAGCGGAGCGTCGTTGCCAACGTCACCTGTCTCGATGATGACCAGCGCCTGGCCGGCGCTCATCGCGGCGGCCAGCACGCAGACCGATGCGCATGTCATCAAGCTCGTGCACGCGGCCTGGATGCTGGATCGGCGCTGGCCGGACGACGCCTGGCGGGCCGCCGCCGTCCGGGCGCTGGCGAACCGCTGACGACTACTTCAGCTGTTCGGCCAGGAAGCGTTCGACGCGGCGATAGAAGTCCAGTTCGTCCTCCAGCAGCGGGAAGCCGTGCTCGGCGCGCGGGTAGTAGACCCACTGAACCGGCTTGCCGGCTTTTTCCAGTGCGTCGCGCATGCGTTCGCCGTTCTGGATGGGGACGCGTCGGTCTTCACCGCCATGCACCAGCAGCAGCGGGGCCTTGATGCGCGCAGCCTGTTCGACCGGCGAGGTGGCGATGAAGCGAGCCTCGTCCTTCTTGCGGTCGCCCAGTAGATCGGGCAGATAGACCGCACGGGTTTCGTCGGAAAAATCGTTCCAGTGGAAGTCGAACATGTAGCGCTGGTCCGACACCGCGGCGAAGGCCACGCCGCAGCGGTACTGGTCGGGATCCTTGACCAGCCCCATCAGCGTGGCGTATCCACCATAGCTGGCGCCCATGATGCAGACCCGCTTGGGATCGACCCAGCCCTTGTCCACCGCGAACTTGAGCGCGTCGGACACGTCGTCCTGCATGCTCAGCCCCCACTGCTTGAAGCCTTTGCGGTAATGGCTCCAGCCATAGCCCTTGCTACCGCGGAACTCCGGTTCGATCACCAGGTAGCCGCGTGATGCCAGGAACTGGGCTTCGGCGTTCCATTGCCAGAAGGTGCCACGTACCCAGGGGCCGCCGTGCACCAGAACCACCGCAGGTGCCGGCTTGCTGCTGGCCAAGTCGGGTGCCCGCGTGATCCACACCGGCAGGTCTTCGCCATCGCGGGCCTTGGTCCTAAGCAGTTCCAGGCGAGCCATGCGCTCGGGGGCGATATCCGGCCGGGCCTTGCCGACCATCTGCCATTGGTCGTTCTCAGGCGTGTAGAGCAGGGTCATGCCGGGGTCGGCGTCCGTGAAGGAATAGACCAGCAGCCGCTTGGGATTGCTGCAGGGCGAGCAGTTCAGCAGGTTGGCTCGCCCAGGCAACTTGGCGTCGACCTTGGCCTGCAACTGGTTGAGTGTGGGGTCAAGCCAGGAGGTCGTGACGGCGTCCACGGTCACGCTCATTCCCAGCAGACGACTGGTGCGGCGATCGTAGAGTGGGGTGATGTCACTGGAGAAACCCGGCGTCGTCAGCATGGGCTGTTCCGCCAGCTTGTTCTGTGCAGCGTCGTACTCGCGCAGCTGGTAGTAGCCGTTGTAGTCGGACGTGCGGACCAGCAGCTTGCGTGGGTCGCGTGCGGCGACCGGGACCCAGGGCATCTCGTCATAGGGAGCGGTGAAACGCTCGACCCACGTCTTGCTGTCGGGGTCGTACCAACTCACCGTCACCTTGCCTTCGCGCTCCCGGCTGACCACGCGCGGCACACCGTTGCTGTCCAGCAGCCAGGAGTCGGCCTTGGGTGTGTCGACCGATCGCACCTGGCCAGTGGTCACATTCAGTGCGTGCAGGGTCGAATAGTCGTACTCATAGGCACTGTCCCAGTGCCGCTGGGACACCATCACTTCCAGGCTATCCTGGGCGCCGAGGCCCAGGAAGCGATAGGCGGGCGTCAGGACGGTTCGTCGCTGCACGTCATCGGCCTTCTTGCCCCAGTCCCGGGCGATCAACTGGCGGGAGGTCTTGCCATCTCGGCTCATGGACATCAATCCACCGGCCACCCACCCACCACCCTTGTAGTTGGGATCGTTGACGCCGAAGACCAACCAGTCGTCGGTGACCCATTGGAACCAGGCCACATCGTCGCGAGGGCTGGCGCTCACGAAGTGGCTGCCCTCCTTGCCCTCCAGATCGACGATCACAAATCCGATGCGATCGGCTACGCCACCCCGCAGCGCTGCCAGGTAGCGCCCGGATGGGGACAGCTGGGCTCCGGTCAATTCGTTGGGCTTGAAAAAGGACTCCACGGGCACGCGCGTTTGGGGGGCGCCTGCTGAGGTGTTCGCTGGTGTTTGGGCGACGCTGTTGAGCGTTGCCAGCGCCGCCAATGCGATTGCTGCTCCCACCCGCTTCCATCGGTTCATCTGCTCTCCCTAGTTGATCCATCCAGCGGAACACGAGATGACCCCGTGGCTGGTTGAATTGATTGTGCCCAGCGGGTGGGAGAGTGGACGTCGGGTGATGCCCGTGGTTCGCACATTCACATCGTCCATAATGATGGAAAAGTTGTCCAATATATTGTCAATGCAGCCATGATTTCTGCGCACGACCTGCTGGCCGCCCGATTGCGCGAGCTGCGCGCAACAGCCGGGCTTTCACTGGAGGCGCTGGCCACGCGAAGCGGCGTGAGTCGCTCCAACATCTCGCTGATCGAACGTGGGCAGAGCAGCCCGACGGCCGTCGTTCTGGACAAGCTGGCGTCGGCGCTGGGGGTCAGTGTGGCGTCGCTGTTCGAGCAGGAGTCGGCGCGGCAGCCGAGCTCTCCGCTGGCCCGTGTTGCAGATCAGCCGGTCTGGCAGGACCCGGCTTCCGGCTACCGGCGGCGCAATGTCTCACCCACGGGCGTGTCGCCGATCCAGCTGGTGGACGTGGTCTTTCCGGCGGGGCAGCGGGTGCAGTTCGAGACGGCAGGGCGTGACGCCGACATTCACCAGCAGGTGTGGATGATCGATGGCGTCATGGAGATCGCGCATGGCGCCAGCAACTGGCGATTGGAGGCCGGCGACTGCCTGGCCTTTCGCCTGGATGCACCCGTGCAGTTCCACAACCCTGGCACGCGGCCGGCCCGCTATCTCGTGGCCTTGACTGGAGCCACGCCATGGCGCTGACCGTCGCCGAGGAGGACCCAGGCGGCGGGGACGCCCAGGTTCTGCTCGAGGAACTGTCGGCCGTGCTGCAGGCCATCACCGGGAGCAGCGGACGCAGCAGCTTCTCCGTCGAGGATGTGCGCGGACCGCGCAGCCGGTTCGTCGTCGCGCGGGACGAGGTCGGGCTTGCCTGGGGCTGCGGGGCGCTGAGACCCCTGCAGCCCGGTGTGGCCGAGCTCAAGCGCATGTATGCAAGGTCTGGCGGCGCGGGGGTGGGCGCGGCCCTGCTGGCGCATCTGGAGGCCGAGGCTCGCGGGCTCGGCTATCGCGCGCTCTGGCTGGAGACGCGTGCCGTGAACGGCCGGGCCGTGGCGTTTTACGAGCGGCACGGCTACCAACGCATCGAGAACTTCGGCCGCTATGCAGGCAACGCGGCCGCCGTGTGTTTTGGCAAGGAGCTGGCATGAGGATCATGGAACTCGACGCGCCGCAGGCTGCAATGCGCGTGGCCGAACTGGCCGAGGTGCTGTGCGATTGCGTGGACGGTGGTGCGTCGGTGGGCTTCATGGCGCCGCTGGGGCAGGAGCGGGCGCTGGCCTTCTGGCACCGTGTGGTGCAGGGGCTTGAGGCTGGCGAGCGCCATCTGTTCGTTGCCGAGGACGAGGCCGGGCGCCTCTGCGGCACCGTGTCACTCGTCATCGACATGCCCGACAACCAGCCGCACCGTGCCGACGTATCCAAGATGCTGGTGCACCGGCGAGTGCGCCGTCAGGGCCTGGCTGAGCAGCTGTTGCGGATGCTGGATGCCAAGGCGCGCGGGTTGGGCAAGACCACGCTGGTGCTGGACACGGTGACCGGCAGCGACGCGTCGCGGCTGTACGAGCGGCTGGGCTGGCAGAGGGCGGGGGATATTCCGAACTACGCGCTGATGCCCGATGGCGCGCCCTGTTCGACCAGCTACTACTTCAAGCCGCTCTGAACCCAATGCCCCGCCGCTCCCGCACCTCCGGCTTGGCGCGGTGTTCGGCTTCCAGCTGCGCCAGGAATTCGTCCGGGGTGAAGGCCTCGCCGAGGATTTCCACCTGGTGGCGCACGGCGGCGAAGTCGCCATGGGCCAGGCAGTCCAGCGCGGCCAGCCGTGAGCGCTGTTCGTCGGTCGGTGCGGTGCCGGCCTCGCGCTCGAACATCGCGGTGCGCTGCTCGGGCTTCAGCGGCTTGAAGCGGATCTTGAAGGCGAAGCGCCGCAGCGCGGCCTCGTCGAGTTCGTCGAAGAGATTGGTGGTGCAGATGAACAGGCCGTCGAATCGCTCCATGCCGGCCAGCATCTCGTTGACCTCGCTCACCTCGTAGTTGCGCTCGGCGCGCCTGCGGCTGCGCAAGAAGCTGTCGGCCTCGTCCAGCAGCAGCACGGCCCCCTCGGCCTGCGCGGTTTCGAACATGCGGGCCATGTTTTGTTCGGTCTCGCCGACGAACTTGCTGGAGAGATCGCTGGCGCGACGCACCATCAGCGGCCGACCAAGCTCCTGGGCCAGATGCTCGGCCAGCGCGGTCTTGCCGGTGCCCGGCGGGCCATAGAAGCACAGCTGCCCGCGGCCCTTGCGGCGCAGGGCCTCGACGATGCGTGGGATCTCGAAGCGGCTTTCGCAGTTCAGCAGCTCGAGCGCATAGCGGGTGACGCAGGGCCGGCTGATGCTTGCGCCATCACCGCGGCCGAGCGCCTTGTCGGCATTCAGCAGCTGGCGCTCGATCAGCTTCTCGGCCTCGTCGGCCGCGCCGGCCAGCTGGGCGAAGCGCACCGCCGTGCGGATCTGCGCCGGCGTGAGCCCGGGGCGTTCGGCCAGCTTGGCGACGAAGGCTTCCGACACCGCCACCTCGCCCAGCGCCCGCGCCACCAAGCCCTGGCGGGCGCCCGGCGGCGGCGACTTCAGCTCCAGGTGGTACTGGAAGCGGCGGCGGAAGGCCGGGTCGATCTGCTCGATGCGGTTGGTGACCCAGATCACCGGCACCGGATTGGTCTCGAGGATCTGGTTGACCCAGGCCTTGCCGCTGACCGAGTTGCCGCTGCCGCCCTCGGCGGAGGCATCCATGCGGCTCAGCAGAGACGCGGTGTCGCTGGACAGCGGCGGAAACACGTCCTCCACCTCGTCGAACAGCAGCGCGACGCCTTCACTCGCCTTCAGGAAGACCTGGCTGATCTGCAGCGAGCGGTAGCGGTCGCGGCCGGACAGCGAGTTGCCGTCGCGGTCGGCGTATTCCACCTCGTAGAGATCCAGCCCGGCGGCGGCGGCGGCCACCTTGGCCAGCTCGGTCTTGCCCGTGCCCGGCGGGCCGTAGAGCAGCACGTTGACACCGCAGGCCTTGGTGGCCACGGCCTGCTTGAGCAGGCCGCGCAGCAGGCCCAGGTCGTCGGCCACGAACTGGAAGTCGCTCTCGGTCAGCGTGCTGCGCGTGGCGGGGCGGGTGAACACCGCCATCAGGTCGTGCGGGCCCTGGTACTCGCGCATCAGCACCGGCGGCAGCTGGTCGCTGACCTTCATCAGGTCGGCCAGGTCGGTGATGTTGTGTTCGGAGATCAGGTTCTCCACCATGCCGATGCGTTCCAGCCGCGAGCCGGCGCGCAGCGCCTCGGCCACCTCGCGCTCGTCCACCTCGGCCACCGCTGCGATCGCCGCAAAGGCCTCCTGCGCGGTGTTGACCTTGAACTCCACCAGCGCGCCGCGCAGCTCGCGCTGGTAGCGGGCCAGCGTGCCGTACAGCAGGATGGCGCGCTCGGCCGGGTTGAGCTGCAGCAGGTTGCCCAGGGCCGCGATGTTCTTCTCGACCAGCGTGGACTCGCGCTTGAGCTGGCGGTCCAGGTGCTCGCAGGTGGCGGCGAGCAGCGCCATCATGTCCTTGGGCGCGTCCTTGGCGTATTCGTCCAGGTAGAAGAACAGCGTGGCCTCGGAGAAGGGGCCGCTCCATTGCCCGAAGCGCTCCAGGAAGGCCTCGTCGGCCAGCGCCTCGTGGCCACGCCACAGTTCGTTGCCCTTGCAACGTTGTGCAAGATAGGCGCGCAGGCGTTGCAGCACGCGCACCGGCCACACCAGGTGGCGGCCGGTGAAGGACAGCAGGCCGTTGAAATCGCGGCGCAGGTTGAATCGGCCCGCGTGCTTGACGGTCAGCGTCAGCACGAACTGCGAGCACATCCTGTCCAGGACTGGGGCGTTGTCCAGCCCGGGCGAAGGCAGGGCGCGGGCAGCCTGCCTGGCAGTCTCGGCGACTCGCTTGACCATCGAAGGACTCCTGTTGCGCCACCGTCACCGGGTGGCGGCCGACCCATCTTGTCTCAGGTCGGCCGGCGGATCAATCGACGTTGTCGCAGGAAATGTTCAGTGCATCACGACCGGCTGCTGACCCATCAGCGCATACGGCTCGATGAAGGCGTCCAGTTCGTCCTCCGAGGGCTCGCCGTCGCTGATCAGGGCCTGCACCCCCTGCTGGAACGATTCGGCCAGCGCGCCTTCGATGAAGATCTCCTTGCGCGCGAACTTGTCGACGATCTCGAAGCCGCCTCGTTGCAGTTGCGGGCCGGGCTGCGGCTCGCCGGCCGGCACGTCGAACTGGACCACGATGAAGCTGTCGGAGTTGTAGAGCATGTGCATGGAGTTCTCCTTGGGGCTTCAAGCTGCGGGTAGGCGGGGCCGTTTCAAGCCCCGGTCGGAGAAGATACTGGCAGAAGCCCCGGCTGTTCGGCGGCTTGGCGCCCCCCTCAGTCGAGCGTAAAGCGTCAGGAGTTCACGGCGTCAGCCGGCTCGGCCAGCCGTATTTCGAAGCCTCGGCCCTCCGGATCGCCCTGGCGCAGGCGCACGGGCCAGTAGCCTCGGTCAGGGTCCAGCCACAGTTCCAGGCCGGGATCATGGGGGCCCAACGGTAGGCGTTGGAGGCGCAACTGGCCGACCGGGCTCATGCCATCGGGGTCGATGGCCTCGAAGACCCATTCCCGCAGCTCGCCGCGCAGGCCGGCCACCCACAGCCGCCAGCGGCCGCCCGGGCGTGGGTCGGCCTGCACCAGCGTCGCCAGCTGCAGCCACCAGCTCAGACGGTCCTGGGCGCCGTCGGGCCGGGGGTGTATTGCCGGGCTCGCCGAGAAGCTGACCCGGCCGCCCTGCGTGTCGAAGTTGGTGGCCAGGCGATCCCGCCCGCCCAGTTGCTGCGCGAAGCGTTCGGGCGCGAGACCGCTGCTGTCCAGCCGCCCCTGGCTGTGCCAGGCGGGCAGGGCGCGCTCGCCGATGCGCCGGGTCAGCCGCAGGCTGTAGTGACCATCGGCCTGAGGTTGCCAGCTCAGCAGCGCCTCGCCGTCCTGCCCGCCCTGGCGCAGTCGATAGATCCATTCGGCCGGCCCACCCAGACGAAGCGCCGGGGCGGTCGGGGCTTCGAGGGGCGTTGCCGTTTCCGGCGGCTGCGCAGGAGCGGGCGCCTGCTCACGCCGAGGCGCCGGCACGGCCGGGTTCTCGGGTTCGGGCAACGGGATGGGCGTCGCGGGGGGCATTGCTGGCGGCGGCCGCTGCGCCACCAGGACGGCCCGGGTCGTCCGCGGGCGCTCGTGGGGCTGACCGCCGCCCAGCAGCAGCGCGTGGCCGAGCAGGCTCAGTGCGAGCGTGACCAGGGCAGCGGTGACGGGGCGGGCCGGCATCGCACAATGCTGCCATCGGAACCGATTCCTGCCATGAAACTTGCCAGCTACGCCGACGGCTCGCGTGACGGCCATCTGGTCGTCGTCTCGCGCGACCTCACCCAGGCCCATTACGCCAACGGCATCGCCACCCGGCTCCAGCAGGTGCTGGACGACTGGGGCTTTCTCTCGCCGCAGCTGGAAGACCTGTCGGTGCAGCTCAACCACGGCAAGCTGCGTCACGCCTTCGCTTTCGAACCCGAGAAATGCCTGGCGCCGCTGCCCCGCCCCTACGGCTGGAGCGTGCTGCAGCCGGATGGCAGCCTGCGCCGCGAGGCTGGTGACCTGCTCGGCCCCACGCAGCCGCTGCGCGCCGTGGCCCGCCCGGAGCCGGCTTTGGCGCTCATCGCGGGCGACCTGGCCGCCGCCAGCGAGGCCGGTGCCGCGCTGGACGCGCTGCGCCTGTTGACGCTGGCGCTGGACTGGCGGCTGGACGGCGAGCTGCTGGCCAGCCAGGCCGCGCCCTTGGCGGTCACGCCCGACGAACTGGGCCCGGCCTGGCAGGGTGGCCGTCTGCAGGCGCGGCTGCAGCTGATGCACAACGGCGCCAAGCAGGAGGCGGTGGAGCAGTCGCTGGCACCGGCCGCCGCGCTGGCCCGCGCCGCACGGCTGCGCCGACTGCGCGCAGGCCAGTGGGTGGGCATCGCGCTGCCGGTGCCTGAGCTGGCGCTGGCGGCGGGCGACAGCCTGCGGATGGACCTCAAGAATGCCGACGGCCAGAGCCTGTTCGGCGCCATCGACCTCGACCTTGGAAGCCCCGACGCATGAGCGCGCGCCAGCCCATCATCATCGACACCGACCCCGGCCAGGACGACGCGGTCGCGCTGCTGCTGGCCGCCGCCAGCCCCGAGCTGGAGCTGCTGGGCGTGACCACGGTGGCCGGCAACGTGCCGCTGGCGCTGACCACGCTGAACGCTCGCAAGGTGCTGGAGCTGGCCGGCCGCCGTGACGTGCCGGTGTGCGCCGGCGCCGACCGGCCGCTGGATGTGGCGCTGGTCACCGCCGAGCATGTGCACGGCGACACCGGCCTGAACGGCGTGGCGCTGCCCGAGCCCACGCTGCCGGTGGACGCCCGCCATGCGATGGACTTCATCATCCAGACCCTGCGTGAGCGCGAGCCCGGCACGGTGACGCTGTGCCCGCTGGGCCCGCTGACCAATATCGCGCTGGCGCTGCGACAGGCGCCCGACATCGCCGCGCGCATACGCCGCATCGTGCTGATGGGCGGCGGCTTCTTCGAGGGCGGCAATGTGACGCCGGCGGCCGAGTTCAATTTCTATGTGGACCCGCAGGCCGCGCATGAAGTCTTCACCAGCGGCGTGCCGATCACGATGGCGCCGCTGGACGTGACCCACCAGGTGCTGACCACGGCCGCGCGCATAGACGCGATCCGCGCGTTGCCCAACCGCGTGGGGCCGGTGGTGGCCGCGTGGATGGAATTCTTCGAGCGCTACGACGAAGAGAAATACGGCCAGGACGGCGGCCCGCTGCACGACCCCTGCGTGATCGCCTGGCTGCTGGCGCCCGAACTCTTCAGTGTCCGCGACTGCAATGTGCAGATCGAGGTGGCCAGCCCGCTGACCCGCGGCATGAGCGTGATCGACTGGTGGGGCGTGACCGGCTTGGCCGCCAACGCCCAGGTGCTGCGCCACGCGGACGCGGACGGCTTCTTCGCGCTGCTGACCGAGCGACTCGCGCGGCTGGCCTGACCGCCGTGGGCCGGGTGCTCAGCTCAGCGAGTGGCTCACCAGCCTGAAGTCCGGGTCCTCCGGGAAGGGCTTGACCGTGAAGCCCAGGCTGCGCATCAGCTTGAGCATGTCGGCGTTGTTGCTCAGCACCAGGCCCTCCACGTCGGCCAGGCCCTTCTCGCGGGCAGCGTCCATGATGCCCTCCATCAGCCGCGAGCCCAGGCCCTTGCCGCCGAAGTCGTCGGACACCAGCAGGCTGAATTCGCAGCTGGTCTGATCGGGGTTGGTGATGATGCGGGACACGCCCACGATGCGCTCGGTCTCGTCGAACTCGCCGTCGTCGCGTGCGGTGCGCTCGCGCCACACGGCCACCAGCGCCATCTCGCGGTCGTAGTCGATCAGCGTGAGCCGCGCCAGCAGACCCGGCGGCAGCTCGGTGATCGCGCTGGCGAAGCGGAAGTAGCGGCTCTCCGGCTTGAGGCGGCGCACCATGTCCTGCAGCATCTGCGCGTCGTCCGGCCGCACCGGGCGCACCAGCACCTCGCCGCCACCGGCCAGCGGCCAGATCTGCTCGTAGCGGGCCGGGTAGGGCAGGATGGCCAGGTGCGAGTAGGCCGGCGAGCGCACCGTGCCCGTCTGCGGCACCGGATGCAGCACGATGCGCGCATCAACCGCGATGGCGCCGTGTTCATCGACGATCAGCGGGTTGATGTCCATCTCCCGCAGCTGCGGGAACTCGCACACCATCTCGCTGACCCGCAGCAGCACGCGCTCCAGCGCCTCGTGGTCGGCGGGTGGCGAGCCCTGCCATTCGCCCAGCGTCTCGGCCACGCGGGCGCGCTCGGTCAGGCGGCGGGCCAGGAACTGGTTCAGCGGCGGCAGCTCCATCGCGCGGTCGGCGATGAGTTCGATCATGCGGCCGCCCGCGCCGAACATCACCACCGGGCCGAAGGCCTCGTCGGTCACCACGCCCACGCAGACCTCGCGGCCGCCGCGACTGGACACCATGCGCTGCACGGTCACGCCGTTGATGCGGGCCTGGGGCTGCAGGCGCTTCACGCGCTGCAGCATCTCGTTGTAGGTGTCACGCGCGGCGGCGCCGCTCTGGATGTTGAGCGCCACGCCCTGGCAGTCGCTCTTGTGGGAGACGTCCGGCGAGTCGATCTTCAGCGCCACCGGGAAGCCCATCTGCGTGGCCAGCATCATGGCCTCGTTGGCACTGCGCGCCAGCACGGTCTGCGTGACCGGGATGTGGAAGGCCGCCAGCAGCGCCTTGCTCTCCATCTCGGTCAGTGTGCGGCGGCGCTCGGCCAGCACGCTCTCGATCAGCAGGCGCGCGGCCTCGATGTCGGGCTGGGCCAGCTCGGACATGGGCGAGGGCGTCTGCTGCAGCAGCTGCTGGTTCTCGTAGAAGGACGCGATGTTGCCGAAGGCGCCCACGGCCGCCTCGGGCGTGCGAAAGCTCGGGATGCCGCTCTCGTGCAGCAGGCGCCGGCCCTCGGCCACGGTGGCATCGCCCATCCAGCAGGCCAGCAGCGGCTTGGTCTGCTGCGCGCGCGCCGCCGCCACGGCTTGGGCGGTGGCGACCGGGTCGGTGCCGATCTGCGGCGTGTAGATGGCCAGCATGCCGTCCACGCCGGGGTCGTTGGCACCAGCCGCCACGGCCGCGGCGAACTGCTCGGGCGTGGCGTCGGCAGACAGGTCCACCAGGTCGGTCAGCGAGGCCAGCGGGCCCAGTTGCGGCGAGAGTCGGGCCACGGCCTCGGGCGCCAGGCGGCCCAGCTGCAGGCCGATCTCGCTGACCCAGTCGGCCGCCAGCACGCCGGGGCCACCGCCGTTGGCGATGATGGCCAGGCGCTTGCCCACGGGGCGATAGCGCGCGGCCAGACACTTGGCGGCCGAGAACAGCTCCACGAAGCTGCGCACCCGCACCGCGCCGGCACGGCGCAGCGCGGCGTCGAACACGTCGTCGCTGCCGACGATGGCGCGGCTGTGGGTCAGCGCGGCCTCGTTGCCGGCGCTGCGCCGGCCGGCCTTCAGCACCACCACCGGCTTGGCGTGGGCCGCCGAGCGCAGCGCGCTCATGAAGCGCCGTGCGTTGGAGATGCCCTCCAGGTAGACCACGATGCTCTGCGTGCGCGCATCGGTGGCCAGGAAGTCCAGCACCTGGGCCAGGTCCACCGCGGCATTGGGGCCCAGCGCCACCACCTGGCTGAAGCCCACGCCGTGCAGCCGCGCCCAGTCCAGCATCGCGGTGGTCAGCGCGCCGGACTGCGACACCAGCGCCAGCGGGCCCTCGCTGGCCAGCGGGCCGGCCGCGCTGGCGTTGAGCTTGAGCGAGGGGCGCTGGAAGCCCATGCAGTTGGGCCCCAGCAGGTGGATGCCCTCGCGGCGCGCAATGCGCTTGAGCTGGGCCACCTCCTCGGCGCCCAGGCCGCTGTTGATGATGAGGGCGCTGCGGCAGGCGATGCGCCCGGCCAGCTCCAGCGCGGCGGCGATCTCGTCGTTGGGCAGCGCGATGATGGCTAGGTCGGCGCGCGCGCGCGCCAGCTCTCCCAGCGTGCCCTGCGTGTCCACGTCCAGGTACTGGGGCGGATGCGGCCCCGGCGCGGCGTCCAGCGCGGCGCACAGCGCGCGTGCCTGCACCGTCTGGCGTTCCGGTTCGTCACGCGGTCCGGCAAAGACGACGATGGAGCGCGGGGTGAACAGCGGGGCGAGGAAATGGGTGTCCATGGGGTCAACTCTAGTCGGCGCCGATCAGCACCTTGACGTGGGCGGCCACGCTGCGCGCCAGCGGGCTCAACACATAACCGCCCTCCAGGCAGGAAATCACGCGCCCGCGGCAGTGGCGCCAGGCCAGGTCCATCAGCTGGCGCGTGACCCATTCGTAGTCGGCCTCCACCAGGCCCAGGTTGCCCATGTCGTCCTCGCGGTGGGCATCGAAGCCGGCGCTGATGAAGAGGAGCTCCGGCCGGAAGGCCTCCAGCGCGGGCAGCCAGTGCTGCGTGACGGCGCTGCGGAAGGCCTCGCTGCCGCTGCGCGGCGGCAGGCCCACGTTGACGAGATTGGGGGCGTCCTTCAGCGTGCGGGCCTCCTCGCCGTTGAAGGGGTAGAGGCCGGTCTCGAAGATGCTGCACATCAGCACGCGCTCGTCGCCGGCCAGGATGTCCTCGCTGCCGTTGCCGTGGTGCACGTCGAAGTCCACCAGCGCGACCCGGCTCAGGCCGTGCACGTCCAGCGCGTGGCGCACGCCGACGGCGGCGTTGTTGAAGAAGCAAAAGCCCATGGCGGCGTCGCGCTCCGCATGGTGGCCGGGCGGGCGCACCGCGCAGAAGGCCGACGGCACCTCGCCGCGCAGCACCATGTCGGTGGCCTGCACGGCCGCACCGGCGGCCCGCAGCGCGGCGCGCACGGTGTGCGGACACATGCGGGTGTCGGGGTCCACCTGCGCGTAGCCGCTGGCCGGGGCGCTGGCCAGCAGGCGCCGCACGTGCAGCGCGGAGTGCGCGCGCTCCAGCTGGGCCTCGGTGGCCAGCGGGGCGTCCACCGGCAGCATGTAGTCGAGCAGGCCGCGCAGCAGCAGCTGGTCGGCGATGGCCGCCAGCCGCTCCGGGCATTCCGGGTGCCCTTCGCCCATCTCGTGGCGTGCGCAGTCTGCGTGCGTGATGTAGGCCGGCAGCATGGTGTGGTCTCCTCCGGCGGATGCTAGGGCGCCGCGTGCCGGCCACCTTGACCCAGCGCAAGCGTGCTGCCGGTGCGGCGCGGCCGACGGGGCTGGCAAGATGGCGCTTTGCCGTTTCGGGAGTTCTGCATGCAACGTCGTCTGGTGCTGGCCTGTGCCCCCTGGATGCTCGCCCCGGCCTGGGCCGCGTCGCTGACCGAGGTGGATGCCAATGCGGGCATCCGCGCGGCGCTGGAGCGCGGTGCCGGCGCCGCGGTGGCGTCGCTGGGTCGCACCGACGGTTTCATGGGCGACCCGCGCGTCAAGATCGAGCTGCCCGGCGCCCTGCGCGACGGGGCCCGGCTGCTGCGTGGCATGGGCCAGGGGGCACGGGTGGACGAGCTGGTGCTGGCCATGAACCGGGCCGCCGAGGCCGCCGTGCCCGTGGCCAAGCCGGTGCTGCTGAAGGCCGTGCGAGACATGAGCGTGGAGGACGGGCTGAAGATCCTCAAGGGCGGCGACGACTCCGTCACGCGCTTCTTCGAGACCAAGACCCGCGAGCCGCTGTTCCAGCAGTTCCTGCCCATCGTCACCGAGGCCACGCGGCGCGTGTCGCTGGCCGACAAGTACAACGCCGTCGCCAAGAAGGCGGCCACCTTCGGGCTGGTGAAGGGGGACGAGGCCAATGCCCAGCAGTACGTGACCCAGCGGGCGCTGGACGGGCTGTTCCTGCTGATCGGCGAGGAGGAGAAGAAGATCCGTCGCGACCCGGTCGGCAGCGGCAGCGCACTGCTGAAGAAGGTGTTCGGCGGGCTCTGAGCGGGGCCGCCCGTGGAGGCCGTACGCGGGGCGCGGAGGCATTTGCTGCCTGCTGTCAGGCGCATGGCGCCGACCTGAACGACAATCCGCGGCCTTGCTTGCTGATCGCTCCGCGATGAATTCTGAATTCCCTGAATCCGTGACGCCGCCTGCCGCGCCGGCCTCCGAGCCCGACATGACCGCCGCTGACGCGCCGCCGGCCGATACCGCGGTTGCCGCGGCGCCTGCCGCGGGCGAGCCCGCGCCTGCGGTCGACGTTGCTGCCGAACTGAAGCAGCTCTTCCCCGGCCTGTTCGTCGGGCGACCCAAGCCGGTGAAGCTGCGCATCCAGTCCGACATCCAGGAGCGCGCGCCGGGCAAGTTCAGCAAGGCCCAGCTCAGCGCCTTCCTGCGCCGTCACACCGGCGGCACGGGCTATCTGATCGCACTGACCCAGGCCAAGACCCGTTTCGATCTCGATGGCAACCCGGCCGGCGAGATCAGTGCCGAGCACCTGGCTGCGGCCAAGGAGGAGCTGGCCCGCCGTCGCGGTGTTCAGCAGGAGCGCCAGCAGCAGCAGGAGCAGGAGCGCCGCAATCGCGGCCAGCTGCTGTGGGACTTCGAGCACACCAAGCTGACCGAGGCCAACTTCTGCGCGCTCAAGGGCGTCAAGCCCGAGGAGTTGCAGGGCCTGCTGGAGATCGCCCGCAAGGAGCGCGCCGAGGCACCGCCGCGTGAGGAGCGCGCACCGCGCCATGGCCGCCCGGAGGGCCGTGGCGAAGGCCGCCGCGATGGCCCGCGCGAGGGACGCCGCGATGGCGGCCGGCCCGGCGCGCGCGCTGGTGGCCGTGGGGATGGACGACCCGAAGGCCGTGGTGGCCGCCGCCCGGACGCGCCGCGTGGCCCCAGGCCGGCGGCTCAGGCCCAGGCGGTCGAGCCCGTGGCGCCGGCCGTGCCGTCTGCGGACGACGCGACGCCGTCCGAGTAACTCAGTCGGCCAGGTAGCGCTGCTCGAGGTAGTTCAGCAGCGTGCGAATCGTCTGCGCCTCGCCGCCGATCGGGCGGCCGGGCCGGGCGATGTCGTTCCAGGCGAACAGGTCGACGTGCAGCCAGTCCTGGTCGACCGGCAGGAAGTCTTCCAGGAACAGCGCCGCGTTGATGGCGCCCGCCATCGCGTTGCGGCCGGTGTTCACGATGTCGCCTATCGAGCTCTCGATGCCGGCGTGATACGGCGCCCACAGCGGCATGTGCCACAGCGGGTCGTCCAGCTTCAGGCCCAGGTCCACCAGATCGCGGGCGGTGTCCATGTGCTTGGCGAACAGGGCCGGCAGCTGCGGGCCCAGGGCCACGCGGGCGGCGCCAGTCAGCGTGGCCAGGTCGATCACCAGGTCGGGGCGGGATTCCGCCGCGTAGGCCAGGGCGTCGCACAGGATCACGCGGCCCTCGGCATCGGTGTTGCCGATCTCGATGTGCAGGCCCTTGCGGGTCTTGATGACGTCACCGGGCCGGTAGGCGTTGCCGGCGATCATGTTCTCCACCGCCGGGATCAGCAGCTGCAGGCGCACCGGCAGCTTCAGCGCCATGATCAGCGTGGCCAGGCCCAGCGCGTTCGCGGCGCCGCCCATGTCCTTCTTCATCTGGCGCATGCCGTCGGCTGACTTGATGTCGAGGCCGCCGGAGTCGAAGCACACGCCCTTGCCGACCAGCGCCAGCCTGGGATGCTTGGGGTTGCCCCAGTTCAGCTCGATCAGGCGAGGCGGGCGCGTGCTCGCGCGGCCGACCGCGTGGATGCTGGGGAAGTTCTTCTTCAGCAGCGCGTCACCCACCACCTCGGTGAAGCTGGCGCCGTATTGCTTGGCCAGTGCCTTGGCGGCCGCCGACAGCTCGGCCGGGCCCATGTGCTCGGCCGGCGTGTTGACCAGATCACGGGTGGCACTCATCGCGGCGGCCAGGGCCAGGCCGCGTTCGGCGTCGGCGCCGTTCTTCAGCACCAGCGTTGCCGGGGCGCGCTTGGCCGTCTTGTAGAGATCGAAGCGGTAGCCGCCCAGCTCCCAGGACAGCGCGGCCGCCTCGGGCAGTAGCGGCAGGCCGGCTTCGTCGAGCTTGTACTGGCCTTCCGGCAGCGCGAGCGGCAGGTGGCTGAGTGCGAAGGGATGGGCCGCATGGCTGATGCCGGCGAACACCCGGGCCAGTCCACCGTCAGCGCCGGGCAGCAGCGCGAAGGTGTCCGGCGCGCCGACAAAGCCCAGCGTGGCCAGCCACTGGCGCTCGTTGTCCTGCAGCGCGGGCGCCAGGACCTGGAAGGCGGCACGGTCGACGACGGTGATGGCGATGGCCTTGGCCGGCAGGGTTTTCTTCAGCAGGACGCTCATGGCGGTGAAGGTAAGTGACAAAAGCATCATTGTCCGCAAGAAAAATCTGCAAAAAAAAGTCAGGCCATCGTCAACCGACGGTGAAGAGGGGGCGTTGTTCTCCACAATCGCGCCAGCTTTCGGTAGCGAGACAGGCCATAGACAGCCATGATCAAGATCCAAACCCGCCAAGATTCCCAGACGCGTCGCCAGCCCCTCCCCGAGGGTCTGGGCTGGAGCGCGGACGACACGGTTGAAAAGGGCCGCAAGCACGAGGCCTTCGACACGGCCTTCTACAGCGGCGACCGCCGCAGCCTGGCGCGCACGCTGCGCTTCGACCGCAAGCGCTGAGCATCTGTCCCCCCGGCCACGCGCGCTGCCGCGTGGCGCCTCCGGCCAGTCCGGAGGGCCGCCGCAGCCCGACCCGCCGCCCGATCCAGGCCGGCGGGTTTTGTTTTCTGTGGGGAATTCACTCCGGGGCGACGTCTACGCGCGCCGAGAATCCGGCCATGAGAGCCGCCCGCAAAGCCAAAGCGTTTTTCTCCGGTCTGCTGCTGTACGGGGCCGCCGTCGGTCTGGCCGCCGCCCTGTCCAGCGTCGGCCTGCCGCGGGCCTGGTATGCCGCCCTGGGGGGGCGCAACGCGCTGCCGGTGATGCTGGGCGAAGCATTGGCCATCGCGCTGCTGCTGGTGCTGCTGGCGCTGCCCTGGGCCTACTTCACGCTGCGGCCGACACGGCGGCGGCATCGCCCCTACGTCGGCTGGCTGCTGATCGGCGTGGGCCTGGCATGGGCCGGTCTGGTGGTGTTTGGTGCCTTCAACTTCGCAATGAAGCCCCGCTCCTACTCGGCGCCGGCGCAGACCATGCTGCTGTCGTCCTCGGCCGCGCCGCTGTACGGCGGCCTGAACATTCTTGGCGTGCTGGCGGGCGTGTCCTGGGCCGGGCGCCTGGCGCGCCGGCGGCATGAAAGCCTGCCGAGTTCCCGGGCGCAGCGCCGAGAGACGGCCGCTGCCGGCGACGCGGGGCCGGAAACCAGCGCCTCGACCCTCGCGCCGCCGGTCGCCTGATGCCGCGCGCGGTCTGCCCGCGCTGCGAGCGGCCGGCCAGCGTCTGCCTGTGCCGCAGCCTGCCGGCAGCGCCGGTCGACACCCGCAGCGAGTTGCTGATCCTGCAGCACCCGGCCGAGGCCGCTCATGCGAAGAACACCGCCGTGCTGCTGCGCCTGGGCCTGGCCCGTTGCCGGGTGCTGCGGGGTGAGCGTTTCGATCCGGCGGCCTGGGCCGGCCCACGGCAGTCGGTGCTGCTGTATCCGGGGCCAGGGCCCGCCGTGGCGTTGCCGCCTCCGGTCGCCGCTTGTCGGCTGATCCTGCTGGACGGGAGTTGGCGGCAGTCGCGTCGGCTGCTGGCCGCCCACCCCGGGCTGGCGGCGTTGCCCCGCCTGGCCCTGCCGGCCGATCGGGGCGGCCGCTACGCGCTGCGCTGGGCCCATCGTCCGGGCCAGCTGTCCACGCTGGAGGCGGGTTTGCTGGGCCTAGAGCAGTTGGGAGAGGATGCCGGCATTTTGTGCCCTTATGGACGGCATTCGACGCATTTGTCGCGGCCGGCCTGGCGCGGGCCGGCCGGGGCGGGCCTCGCGCCGGCTGAGCGCCGCCCCGCGGGCATTCCCGCTCGCCGCGTGCTGACATGACTGTCGGGACGCGTCCCGGACGCACAGGTCGCCTAGCATCGCGGGATGTCCGCGAATTTCCTCCGCCCACTTCTTGCTGCCGCAGCCCTGCTGGGCGCGGCCGCTGCCCCGGCCCTGGCCGCGCCGGCGCAGGCCACCACCGAGCATGTGCAGTTGCGCCTGCTGTCCAGCCAGGCCCAGGTGACGCCCGGCCAGCGCTTCACGGTGGCGGTCGAGCAGCAGATCCAGCCGCACTGGCACACCTACTGGAAGAACCCGGGCGACTCCGGCCAGGCCACGTCCATCGAGTGGAAGGGCGCCGAGGGCGGCGCCATCCAGTGGCCGGTGCCCAGCATCCAGGCCATAGGCCCCATCGTGAATTACGGCTTTGAAGGCCGCGCGCCGCTGCTGGTGGAGCTGACCGTGCCGGCCGACGCCAAGCCCGGCGCGCGTTTCCAGCCCACGGCCGAGGTGAAGTGGCTGGTCTGCAAGGACGTCTGCATCCCCGAGCAGGCCAGCGTGGGCCTGGACCTGCCGGTGGCCGCCGCCGCCCAGGCCGGTAATGACGCCGCCCAGATCGAGGAATGGCGTGCCGCGCTGCCCAAGCCGGCGAATTTCACGGTCAGGCTGCAGCCCTCGCCGCAGGGCGTGGCGCTCAGCGGCTCGACGGCCGGGGTCCGCAAGGCCTATTTCTTTGCCGACACCTGGGGCGCGGTGGCCCACAGCGCGCCGCAGCCGCTGAAGCTCGATGGCGACCAGTGGAGCCTGGAGCTGCCCACCGGCGACGAGCCGCTGGTGGCCGGCAAGCCCATGTCCGGCGTGCTGGTGCTGACCACCGGCGCCGGCGAGCAGGCCTGGGAGGTGTCCGCCCCCATGCCCGAGGGCGCCGGCAAGGGGCCGGGGCCGCTGGACCTGAACGCGCCGGCAGCGGCCGCGTCCGCTGCGCCGTCGGCTGACGCGGCGCAGGCCTCCGACCTGGGCCTGCTGCCGGCGCTGGCGCTGGCGCTGCTGGGCGGCCTCATCCTGAACCTGATGCCCTGCGTGTTCCCGGTGCTGTCCATCAAGGCGCTGGCGCTGGTGAACAAGGGCAGCCACAAGGCCGAGGGCCTGGCCTACACGGCCGGGGTGCTGGCCAGCTTCGCGCTGCTGGCGGGCGTGCTGATCGCGCTGCGGGCCGGTGGCCAGCAGGTGGGCTGGGGCTTCCAGTTCCATTCGCCGGTGTTCGTGCTGGTGGTGGCCTATGTGCTGTTCCTGGTGGGCCTGAGCCTGTCGGGCTTCGTGGAGGTGGGCGGCAGCATCGCCGGCCTGGGCTCGGGCCTGGCGTCCAAGCAGGGGCTGGCGGGCAGCTTCTTCACCGGCGTGCTGGCGGCCATCGTCGCCACACCCTGCACGGCGCCGTTCATGGGCGCGGCGATGGCGTTCGCGCTGTCGCAGCCGGCGCTGGTGATGCTGGCGGTGTTCCTGGCGCTGGGCCTGGGCCTGGCGCTGCCCTTCCTGGTGCTGGCCTTCTGGCCGGCCGCGCAGCGCTGGCTGCCGCGTCCGGGCGCCTGGATGGATACCTTCAAGCAGGCGCTGGCCTTCCCGATGTACGCCGCCGTCGTGTGGCTGCTGTGGGTGCTGGCCCAGCAGGCGGGGCCGGACGGCGTCGCGCTGGCGCTGGGCGGCCTGGTGCTGATCGGCTTCGGCCTGTGGTGGCGCCGCGCGAGCGGCATGAGCCGCATCGGCAGCTCTGCCGCGGCACTGAGCATCGTGCTGGCGCTGGGCGCGGCGGCCTGGGTCAAGCCGGTGACGGTGGAGGCCCGCACGGCAGGCGAATCGGCGATCGAGCCCTTCAGCCAGGAGCGCCTGGACGCGCTGCGCGCCGAGGGCAAGCCGGTGTTCGTGAACCTGACGGCCGCGTGGTGCATCTCCTGCCTGGTGAATGAGCGCGTGGCTTTGTCGCGCCCCGAGGTGCAGGACGCGTTTGCCAAGGGCGGCGTGGTCTACCTCAAGGGGGACTGGACCCGCGAAGACCCCAGGATCACCGCGGTGCTCAAGGCCCATGGCCGCTCGGGCGTGCCGCTCTACCTGTACTACGCACCCGGCGCCACCGAGCCCCAGGTGCTGCCGCAGTTGCTCACGCCCGGCCTCGTCATCGAGGCGGTTTCCTCCAACCCTGCCTCCAGGAGTTCATCATGAGTCTGCTTCGCCGCACCCTGATCGCTGCCACCCTGGCCACGCCGCTGCTGACCTTGGCCGCCCCGGCGGTCGACGCGCCCGCTCCGACCTTCACGGCCACGACGGCTGACGGCAGGACGCTGTCACTGGCCGATCTCAAGGGCAAGACGGTGGTGCTGGAGTGGACGAACCATGACTGCCCCTATGTGCGCAAGCACTACGAGAGCGGCAATATGCAGGCCCAGCAGAAGGCCGCGACGGCCCAGGGCGTGGTGTGGGTGCAGGTGATCTCGTCGGCGCCCGGCCAGCAGGGCTTCGTGGACGGTGCGGCCGCACTCAAGCTCAATGCGGACCGCGGCGCCGCCGCCAGCGCCGCGCTGCTGGACCCCAAGGGCGATCTGGGCCGGCTCTACGGCGCGCAGACCACGCCGCACATGTACGTGATCCGCCCGGACGGCCAGCTGGCCTACAAGGGCGGCATCGACAGCATCGCCACCGCCGACAAGGCCGACATCGCCAGGGCCGAGCCCTATCTGAAGCTGGCGCTGGCCGACGTGGCCGCCGGCCGCAAGGTCGAGAAGGCCAGCACGCGGCCCTACGGCTGCAGCGTCAAGTACGCTAGTTAAGGGCCTTTGCGGGCCGAGTGCTGGGCCGCCCCGAGCCGGCCCGTGGTGACGAGGCTTGCCGGTCGAACCGGCAGGCGTCGCCGTCCCCTCGGGGGACCGACCAGGTTTGCGCGCGTCCAGCGGCGCGAGACTGGGCGAGGGGCTAAAACACCGACAACCCGGTCTTGGCGACGAACAGCTCCAGTGCACGGCGCCCCAGCAGCGAGTTGCCGGTGGCGTCCAGTGCGGGCGACCACACGCACAGCGTGAGGCGCTCCGGCACCACCGCGACGATGCCGCCGCCCACGCCGCTCTTGCAGGGCAGGCCGATGCGGAACGCGAACTCGCCGGCCGCGTCGTAGGTGCCGCAGGTCAGCATCAGTGCGTTCACGCGCCGCGCCTGACCGGGGCTCAGCACCGGCGTGCCGGCCAGCGGGTGGCGGCCGTCGCGGCACAGGTAGCCGGCGGCGCAGGCCATCTGCTCGCAGCTCATGCGGATGGCGCACTGGTTGAAGTAGACATCCAGCACCTCGCCCACGTCGTTGTCCAGCGTGCCGAAGGCCTTCATGAAGTTGGCCAGCGCGGTGTTGCGAAAGCCGCTCTCGGCCTCGGAGCGGGCCACCTCGGCATCGATGTGCACCGGCTCCCCGCACAGCCGGCCCAGCATGGCCAGCAACTCGGCCTTGGCATCGCCCAGCGACACCAGGCGGTCGGCCACCGCGATCGCGCCGGCATTGATGAAGGGGTTGCGCGGAATGCCGCGCTCCGTCTCCAGCTGCACCAGCGAGTTGAAGGCCGTGCCAGAGGGCTCGCGGCCGATGCGGTCCCACAGCGCCTCGTCCAGCGAGCGTATCGCCAGCGTCAGCGAGAACACCTTGGACATGCTCTGGATGGAGAAGGGCACGGCCGCGTCGCCGGCCGCGGCCGTCTCGCCCGCGCAGGTGCGCAGCGCGATGCCGAACTGCTGCGGCGACACGCGCGCCAGCGCCGGGATGTAGCGCGCCACCTGGCCCTCGGTGTGCGCCAGCTGCGGGCGCAGTTCGTCGTTGATCTCGTCGAGTATGAGCTGGAAGTCCATGGCGGCCATTCTGTCCCCCGGACAATGCCGCGCATGCAAGCCCTGTTGAACGCGATCGCGGCGATGCCGCGCCCCACGGATGCGCAGCGCATCTTCCATGGCCGAGGCGGCCTGTACCCGGGCTGCGAGCACTGGACGCTGGATGCCTACCCGCCGGTATGGCTGCTGACCAGCTTCCAGCCGGTGGACGAGGCCGAGCTGGCCCAGGTGCAGGCCGCGCTTGCACGGCGCTGGCAAGACCTGGCGCCGGGAGAGCCGCTGAACCTGGTGTTCCAGAGTCGCCATATCGACGACGGCGGCGGCCACGCCGAGACCCGGGTGCTGGCCGGCGCCGTGCCCGAGCCGCACGAGATCACGGAGGACGGCGCGCGCTACCGCGTGCAGTTGCTGCGTGGCCAGAACCACGGCTTCTTCCTGGACATGGTGGAGGGCCGGCGCTGGGTGCGCCGCCATCTGACGACCCGGCCGGGCGCCAAGGTGCTCAATCTTTTCGCCTACACCTGCTCCTTCTCGGTGGCCGCGCTGCAGGCCGGTGCGGCCGAGGTGGTCAACCTGGACATGGCCTCGGGCGCGCTGGCCACCGGCCGGCTCAATCACGAACTCAACGGCGTGAAGGCCGGCGCGAAGTTCCTGGCCCACGACCTCTTCAACTCCTGGGGCAAGCTCACGCGCGGCGGCCCTTACGACCTCATCGTGCTGGACCCGCCCGGCCACCAGAGGGGCAGCTTCATCGCGACCAAGGACTACGCCCGCGTGGTGCGCCGCCTGCCGGCCCTGCTGGCGCCCGGTGGCCATGCGCTGCTGTGCCTGACCACGCCCAAGCTGGACCTGGCCTTTCTGCGCGAGGTCGTGGCCACCGAGGCGCCGGGCCTGGACTGGCTGGAGCGCCTGCCCAACCCCACGGTGTTCGACGACATCTCGCCCGACCGCGCGCTCAAGGTGGTGGTGTGCCGTCGACGCGACAGCGACACGGCCTGAGCCTCTGACGCCGCTATCGTGCGGCCTGTGTTTCCGCCAAGAGATGCCATGACCCTGCTGTCACGCCGCCACGCCCTGCTGCTCGCCCTGAGCCCCGCACTGCCCGCCCAAGTCCATGCGCAAGACCCGGCCCCGGCCGCCGCGCTCAGCAGCGTCCCCTGGCCCGGGCGCCTGGAGGTCGCGGTGGACGCCACCGACGTGGCGCGTCGCGTGTTCAACGTGAGCCAGCGCCTGTCGGTGACGCCGGGCCTGCTGACGCTGCGCCTGCCGCGCTGGCTGCCGGGCTACCACTGGCCCGAGGGCGATGCCGCGCGGCTGGCCGGCCTGTTCGTGCAGACCGCCGCCGGCCAGCGCCTGCGCTGGCGCCGCCAGCCGCTGGACACGCTGGCCTTCGACGTGCAGGTGCCCGAGGGCGTGGCCGAGCTGCAGCTGCAGTTCCAGTTCCTGGGCGCGCACAGCCCCGAGGCCGGTCGCGTCACCATCACGCCGGAGCTGCTCGCGGTGCACTGGGAGACGCTGGTGCTCTACCCCGGTGGCCGCAGCTCGGACGCCGTCCTCTGCGAGGCCGCGGTGAAGCTGCCCGAGGGCTGGGCGGTGGCCGGCGCGCTGCGCGATGCGGCCGGCCGCGAGCCCGAGCCTGATGGCGAAGGCTGGCGCCGCTATGCGCCGGTATCGCTGGAGCAGCTGGTGGATTCGCCGCTGTTTGCCGGCCGCCACTACCGGCGCTTCGAGCTGGAGGCGCCCGGCGCCACGCGGCCGGTGGCGCTGCACGTGTTTGCCGAGGAGCGCGAGGAACTGGCCGCCACGCCCGAGCAGATTGCCGCCCATGCACGACTGGTGCAGCAGGCCGACAAGCTGTTCGGCGTTCGCCACTTCGACCACTACGACTTCCTGCTGATGATCAGCCGGCGCTACACGCCGCATGGGCTGGAGCATCACGAGTCCAGCGAGAACAGCGTGGGCCTGGGCTATTTCAAGGACTGGGCCAAGCACCTCTCGCACCGCGGCCTGCTGCCGCACGAGTACGTGCACTCCTGGTGCGGCAAGTACCGCCGCCCGGCCGACCTGCTGACCGCCAATTTCGATGTGCCCATGCAGGACTCGCTGCTGTGGGTCTACGAGGGCATGACCAACTACTGGGGCGACATGCTGACCGTGCGCAGCGGCCTGGCCACGCCCGAGCAGGCGCGCGACCGCCTGGCGCGCGAGGCCGCGGTGCTGGACGCCCGGCGCGGCCGGCTCTGGCGCGATCTGCAGGACACGACGAACGCGCCGGTCGTCGAGGTGCGCCCGCACCTGGACTGGCCCAGCTGGCAGCGCAGCGCCGACTACTACCCCGAGGGCACGCTGCTGTGGCTGGATGCGGACACGCTGATCCGCGAGCTCAGCGGCGGCCGCCGCTCGTTGGAGGACTTTGCCCGCCGCTTCTTCGCCGGCCCCGGCGGCCGCCCCGTGCCCAAGGCCTTTGATTTCGACGAGGTGGTGGCCACGCTGCAGGCGGTGCAGCCGCACCACTGGGCCGTATGGCTGCGCGGTCACCTGGAGGATCACGGCCCCGGCGCGCCGCTGAACGGGCTGCTGCGCGGCGGCTGGCGTCTGGCGTGGAGCGACACGCCCAGCGAGTCCGAGCTGGCCGACGATGCCGAGCCGGGCCGCGAGATCACCGACCTCGGCTTCTCGCTGGGCCTGGTGCTGGGCAAGGAGGGCGTCATCGATGAGGTGCTGTGGGACAGCCCCGCCTTCCGTGCCGGCCTGGCGCCGCAACTGCGCGTCATGGCGGTGAACCAGCTGGCCTATTCGCCCGAACGCCTGATCGACGCGATCAAGGCGCGCCAGGGCCTGGAGCTGCTGCTGCGCGACGGCGAACGCTTCCGCAGCGTCAGCCTGGACTACCGCGAGGGCCTGCGCTATCCGCGTCTGGAGCGCCTGCCCAGCGTGCCCGATCGGCTCAGCCAGATCTACGCCGCCAAGCGCTGAGCGCGCCGGCGGCGGCCGGCAGGCCTCAGGCCGTGGTGACGATCAGCGCGACATTGCTGCCGCCGAACGCGAAGGAGTTGGACATGGCCGCGCGGGCGCGGGTTTCGCGCGGGCCGCCGGTGATCAGGTCCACCTGCGCATCCAGCGCGCTGCTGCGCACATGGGCGCTGGCCGGCAGCAGGCCGCGGCGCAGCGACTGGATCGTGGCCAGCAGCTCCAGCGCGCCGCCCGCGCCGATCAGGTGGCCGTGCAGCGCCTTGGTGGCCGACAGCGGCACGCCGCGCGGGCCGAACACCGCTGCCACCGACTCCGCCTCCACTGCGTCACCCACCTCGGTGGCCGTGCCGTGGGCGTTCACATAGCCGATGTCGCCCGGCGTCATGCCGGCATCGTCCAGCGCCGCGCGCATCGCGCGCTGCTGGCCGGCCGCGTCGGGTCGCGACAGGTGCACCGCATCCACGCTGTGGCCATAGCCCGCCAGCACCGCCAGCGGCGTGGCGCCACGCGCCAGCGCGTGGGCCTCGGTCTCCAGCACCAACGCGGCCGCGCCTTCGCCCAGCACCAGACCGCGGCGGCCGTCGTCGAAGGGGCGGCAGCTTTGTGCGGGGTTGTCGGCATCCAGCGGCGCCATCACGCCCATGGCCTGCCAGCCGATCACGCTGCCCAGATTGAGCATGGACTCCGAACCGCCCACCAGCATCAGGTCGGCGCGGCCATTGCGCAGCAGCCACAGCGCCTCGCCCATGGCCTGGGCCGACGAGGCGCAGGCATTGCTGACGGCCAGTTGCGCGGCCTGCAGCTGGTAGCGCATGGCCAGGTGCGACGAGGCCGCATTGGCCATCACGCGCACCACGGTGTAGGGGTGGACCCGCGGCGGCCGGGCCGTGAACACCTGGGCGTACGAGGCCTCCAGCGAGCTGCTGCCGCCCAGGCCCGTGCCCCAGGCGATGCCGGCGCGGGTCGGGTCTGCGGCGGAGGCGGGCAGGCCGGCCTGGGCCCAGGCCTCGGCCGCGGCCTCCAGGGCCAGCAGGCCGTGGCGGTCGTGCAGATTGCGCTGGGCCGGCGCCATGCCGGCGCCCAGCGCATGGGTCACCACCGCGGCGGCATGCGGGGCCAGACCGTGCTCGGGGCTGCCGGGCTGGGCGCTGATGCCCGAGCGCCCCTGCAGCAGGGCGTCGGTCAGCGCGTCGCGGCCGCTGCCCAGCGCGCTGACCGCGCCCAGGCCGGTGATGACGATGCGCATCTCAGGCGGCCACCGGCGTGGCCAGGGTCTTGGCGGCCAGCAGTTCGTCCACCAGCGTGGCCAGGCCGCCCAGCGTCGGGTTCTGCAGCGCGCGGTCGTGCTCGATGTTGATGTGGAAGTGGTCTTCCACCGTGAACATGAAGTCCACCAGACCCAGCGAGTCCAGCCCCAGCTCGGCGAAGGGCGTGTCGACCTGGGCGGTCAGGGTTTCGACACCCAGCTCGCGTTGGGCGATCTGGCAGAGTTGGTCAAGCGTGTTGCTCATCGAGGGCTCCGTGAGGTCCGTGGGAAGGGTTGGGCAGCGCGGCCAGCGGGTGGCAGCGCAGCAGGAAGTCGCGCACCGTGCGGGCGACGGCCTGGCGTTCGTTGTCCAGCGTCAGCATGTGATAGCTGTCGTGGAACCAGTGCACCTCGGGCGTGCTGCCCAGGCGGGCCTGCAGCTCGTGCACGCTGCGCGGGCCGGCCACGTCGTCCTCGGTGGCATGCAGCACGACGGCCGGCATGGTCAGGCGGTTCAGGCGGGCGCGCACATGGCGGATCAGCCGGGTGGCCTCGAACAGCGCCGCGGCCGACAGCCGGGCCGCGCCAACGGCCGACACCTGGTCGGAGGCCATCGCCTGTTCCACCCAGGCCCGCAGGCGCTCGTTCTTCAGGCCGAAGGGCTGGGTCTCGCGGAAGCTCAGCCGGCGGCGCAGCGGCGGCAGGTAGGCCAGCGGCAGCAGGCGGCGCCAGGGCGACACGTTCCAGCCGTCGAAGTGCAGCGTGGTCGAGATCAGCACCAGCGCACTGGCGGGGCGGCGCGCGGCCAGCGCCATGCCCAGCACGGCGCCCATGCACAGGCCGCCGATGGCGACGCGGCCATGTTCGGCGGCCAGGCGGTCGTGGATGAGCTCGACGGCCTGGATCCACTGCTCGAAGGATTGCACCGGCCCGGCCTCGCCGCCGGCGCGGGCGCTGACGCCGTAACCGGGCAGCTCGGGCACCTCGACCACATAGCCCACCTCGCGCAGGGACTTGGCCACCGGCGCAAGCTCCAGCGGGTTGGCACAAAGGCCATGCAACAACAGCACCGCAGGGCGGTTGCCTTGAGATATCGTCATGCCGACAGTGTCGAAAGCGCCGCCGTCATGGGCATGACCCCGGGCTTGCCGGCAGCTGTCATGCGGCGACAGCCCGTTGTCAGCCGCTGCGCCGAGTCCAAGCCATACTTTTGTCGCCATGCGAATCCTGCTCGTCGAAGACGATGAACAACTGGTCGAAACCACGGCCCGCGCCCTGCGCTCGCAGGGCTGGGTGGTGGACTGCAGCGCGCGCGGCGAGCCGGTGCCCCGCTCGCTGCGTGAAGACGCCTACGACCTCCTCATCCTGGACATCGGTCTGGCCGGCATCGACGGCTTTGAGACCCTGCGCCGCGTGCGCGGCGAAGGCCTGCCCGTGCCGGTGCTCATCCTCACCGCCCGTGATGCGGTGGAAGACCGCGTTCGCGGCCTGGAGGGCGGCGCGGATGACTATCTCGTCAAGCCCTTTGCCCTGACCGAGCTGGTGGCCCGCGCGCGTGCGTTGGTGCGCCGCAGCCAGGCCCGCACCAGCAACCACCTGCAGCTGGCGCGCCTGCGCATCGACCAGGAGGCGCGCCGCGCCTACATCGACGAAGAGCCGTTGGCGTTGTCGGCCCGCGAATGGGACGTGCTGGGCTTCCTGATGGCGCGTGCCGGCAAGGTCGTGCCCAAGGAGCACATCGCGCTGGCCAGCAATGCCTGGGACCAGGGCGTCAGCGACAACGCGATCGAGGTCTGCCTCTCGCGCCTGCGCGCCAAGATCGAGCCGGGCGGCGTGCAGCTGCGCACCGTGCGCGGCCTGGGCTACCTGCTCGAGGAAATTCCGCTGAGCGCATGACGCAGGGGCCTCGCTCCAGCCTGCAGCGCCGGCTGTTCTTCTGGTTGATGCTGCCGGTGCTGGCGGCCCTGCCGCTGCTGGGCGTGGCGCTCTACACCCAGGTGCAGCGCAGCGCGCAGAGCTGGCTGGACGAGGGCCTGGAGGACACGGCCCTGACGCTGGCCGGCCAGCTCGACACCCGTGGCGACGAGCCGCGCATCGAGATCAGCGCCACGATGGACCGGGCCCTGCGCTTCGACCGCCAGGACGACGTGTTCTACGCCGTGCTGGGCACGCAGGGCCAGGTCTTGCAGGGCGACGCCGGGCTGGTGGACCTGCAGCCCCGCCCGCGCGCGCAGCAGGCCGGCGTGACGCGCTATTCCAACGTGCGCCTGCGCGAGCGCGAGCTGCGCCTGGTGCAGCTGGGCGTGGACTGCGGCACCAACCCCTGCCAGGTGCTGGTGGCCGAGACGCTGCACAAGCGCGACGCGCTGCAGAGCGAGATCGGCGGCGTGGTGGCGCTCAACGGCCTGATGCTCGCCTTGCTGCTGGGCCTGGCCGGCTGGTGGGCGACGCGCCGCGGCCTCACGCCGCTGACCGATCTCAGCGCCGAGCTGGAGCATCGCGACCTGCATCGCCTGACGCCGCTGAGCGCGCCGCTGCCGCGCGAGCTGGTGCCGCTGCAGGCGGCGTTCAACCGCCTCTTTGAGCGGCTGGCGCGGGCGGCCGAGGCGCAGCGCGAGTTCCTGGCCGATGCGGCGCACCAGCTGCGCACGCCGCTGACCTCGCTGCAGACCGAGATCGAGCTGGCCATGCTGGAGCCGCACGACGTCCGCATGGACCCGGTGCTGGAGCGGCTGCGCCAGCGGGTGCAGCGCAGCGCCCGCCTGGCCCAGCAGCTGCTGTCGCTGGCCCGCGCCGAGGACCGCAGCGTCGAGGTGGGCCAGCGGGTGGACCTGCGCGAGATCGCCACCGAGAGCGGCCAGGACTGGGCGCACCGCGCGCTGCCGGTGGGCGTGGATCTGGGCTTCGAGCTGGTCGACGCCCCGGCGCTGGGCCATGCGTTTCTGCTGCGCGAGCTGCTGGAGAACCTGATCCACAACGCGGTGAACTACGCCGGCCCCAGGGCCCGCATCACCGTGCGCTGCGGGCATGACGAGCACAGCAGCTGGATCGAGGTGGAGGACAACGGCCCGGGCATTGCGCCCGCCGACCGCCCCGCGGCGCTGCAGCGCTTCCGGCGCGGCAACCAGGCCTCGGGCAATGGCTCGGGCCTGGGCCTGGCGATCGCGTCCGACATCGCAGCCCGGCATGGCGGCCGGCTGGAGCTGCTGGACGCCCGCGAGGGCCCGGGTCTGCGCGCGCGGCTCAGCCTGCCGCCCGCGCCGCCGCTGCCCGCCGCGGCCTGATCACACGCGGGTCACGCCACCCAGGGCGATAGGCGTCTTCAGCCACTGCTCGGCGCCGCCGCGCGCATGCAGCGCCCGCACCACCTCCATGCCCTGCACCACCTGACCGAAGGCGGCGAAGCCCTGGCCGTCGGGGTTGCGGCCGCCGCCGAAATCCAGCGCCGGCTGCTCGCCCACGCAGATGAAGAACTCCGCCGTGGCCGTGCCCGGCTGGTTGCGCGCCATGGACACCGTGCCGTCGCGGTGGCGCAGGCCGGTCTGCTGCGTGGTCTCGTGCGCGATGGCCGGCAGCAGCGGCTTCGCCTCGTCCGGCAGGTTCAGTCCCCACTGCACCACCTCGATCTTGTGGGGCGTGTCCGGCGTCTGGTTGGCCAGCGTGACGATGCGGTAGACCGACGGGTGCTTCAGCAGCCCGCGGTCCACATAGGCCAGGTAGTTGGCCACCGTGATGGGCGCGACGGCCGGGTTCACCTCGATGACGAAGGGCCCCAGCGGCGTGTCCACGCGAGTGCGCACGACAGCGGGTGCGGCAGGTGCCGCGTGGGCGACCAGCGGCAGGGCGGCAAGGGAGAGCAGGTGGCGGCGTTGCATGCGGATGGCGGCGGCGGTGTGGCGGGAGGGCGCAGTGTCAGGCGCGGCAGCGCTGCTGGCGATCCGGGCTTGCCAGTGCCTGCTCCACGAAGCGCCGCGGCACCGTGGTCTTGGGCACGCGCACCGGGAACCAGCTGCGGATGTCGCTGTCCAGGCCGATGCCGTGCATGAAGTTGTAGAGGCCCTTCTTCAGCCCCTGGCCCAGGCCCTCGTGGTCGGTGGGCGTGGGGTCGATGAAGGCGACATCGTTCTTCGCAAAGCGCCCGGGCGGCAGCGGCTGCAGCGTGACGCCGTACTCGGCCGGGTTCATGCCCACCGGCGAGTGCACGGTGCAGGCAAAGCGGTGGAAGAAGCCGCTGTGGATGCAGCCGTGCTCGAACAGCTGGCGCACGTATTCCAGCGCGTCCACCGTGTCCTGCGTGGTCTGCGTGGGGAAGCCGTACATCAGGTAGGCATGGACCAGCACGCCGGCATCGGCAAACGCCTTGGTCACGCGGGCCACCTGGTCCACCGACACGCCCTTCTTCATCAGCTGCAGCAGCCGGTCGCTCGCCACCTCCAGCCCGCCCGACACCGCGATGCAGCCGCTGTCGGCCAGCAGCTGGCACAGCTCGGGCGTGAAGGTCTTCTCGAAGCGGATATTGCCCCACCAGCTGATGGCCACGCCGCGCCTCAACAGCTCCTCGGCCAGCGCCTTCAGCACCTTGGGCGGCGCGGCCTCGTCCACGAAATGAAAGCCGGTCTGGCCGGTCTCGGCCACGATGGCCTCGATGCGGTCCACCAGCACCTCGGCGGACGCGGCCTCGTAGCGCGAGATGTAGTCCAGGCTCACGTCGCAGAAGCTGCATTTCTTCCAGTAGCAGCCATGCGCCACGGTCAGCTTGTTCCAGCGCCCGTCGCTCCACAGCCGGTTCATGGGGTTGAGCATGTCCAGCAGCGACAGGTAGCGGTTCAGCGGCAGCCCGTCCCAGGTGGGCGTGCCCACGGCCTCGAAGGGCACGTCGGGCTCGACGAAGTTGGTATACCGGACCTCAGTGCCATCGCGCCAGAAGGTGCGCACGAGGCGCGTCTTGGAGCGCCTGCCCGCCACATGCTCCAGCAGCGCCAGCAGCGGGCGCTCGCCGGCATCCAGCGTCACATAGTCCACGAAGTCAAACAGCCGCGGCTCGGCCAGCTCGCGCAGCTCGGTGTTCACATAGCCGCCGCCCAGCACGATGACCACGCCGGGCCGCTCAGCCTTGATCGCCTGCGCGATGCGCAGCGCCGCGTACACCGAGCCCGGGAAGGGCACGGACAGCAGCACCACGTCCGGCTCGTGCTGCGCCAGCGCCTCCCGCGTCAGCCGCTGCAGCGTCGCGTCGATGAGGTGGGGCGGGGCGGCCAGCGCCTGGGCCAGCGGGTCGAAATGCGCCTGCGCGGCGGCCAGCTTCTCGGCATAGCGCACGAACTCGAAGCGCTCATCCACCGCGTCGCGCAGCACGTCGGCCAGGTCGTTCAGGAACAGCGTGGCCAGGTGGCGCGCGCGGTCCTGCAGGCCCAGGGCGCCAAAGGCCCAGGCGAGAGGGTCTTCGCCTTCCTCGGCGTCCACGTAATGGTCCAGCACCGCAAAGCGAGCGCCCTCGGGCAGGAAGGCGCGGGTGTTGATGCGGTGCGCGAGCGTCGGGTCGCGCCCCTGCAGAAAGGCCAGCGTGCGCGGCGTGACCGCGAGGATGGTGTCGAAGGCCTCGTCAAACCACGCGGTCTGCGGCGTGCGCCGCGCGGCCGGCAGCGCCTGCACGACGTCCCGCAACTGCCTGAGCCCCGCGGGCGCGAACAGCTCCAGCACCAGCGCCAGCGCCAGGTCCACCTGGCGGGCGTCGATCTGCTGGGCGCGCAGGAAGCCGGTGAGGTAGGCGGTGGAGGGGTAGGGCGTGTTCAGCTGCGTCATCGGGGGGATGACGGCGAGGACGCGGGGGGAAGCGTTGGACATGGGGCCCGATTGTCGCGGGCCGTGTTTGTTCTTGTTGTTTGGGTGGAGTTGGGTTTGTGCGTGAGGCTCATGCCGGGATTTCGCCCCGGCGGGCGACCCACTTTCTGTCCCGCCAGAAAGTGGGCAAAGAGCGGCCCCTGCTCCGCCGCCCCTCGCTGTGCGAGGGGTTCCCTCCGATGCTCGCCCGACAAGGCCGCGCCGAACTCGCGTCGCTACGCTCGGCTCGAACAAGCGTCGCGAGTCAGTTCTTGAGGCGTGCTACGCACGCGCCTTGCCGGGCTGCGCTTCTCGGCGGCTCCAAGGGGGAAGACCGGAACAGCCGACGCCCCAAAAGCAAATAGCCGGTCGCCAGACCGGCTATTTGCTTTTGCGGATTAACGTTTGAATTCACCGTCCGCCGGAGGCGGTCCGGTGGAATGCAGGTTAGGCCTGGGCGTGCGGGATGCTAGATAACTTTGTTCATGTCGATGTCATAGCACGCGTTGCGGAGTTCTTTCGCAACGGCAAGATGCCATGCGCCGTGTTCATCCAATGGAACGTAAACAACGCCGCTGATGTCGTTCGGGACTTCGACGCCGGACTTGACCAACGCACGCACATTGCTGCGACCAAGTTTCGCTATGAGGTATCCGTGCTCGAAGACGACATTCTGGCGAGCGCGAGGCTTAGGCGCCTCTCCGGCCAAGCCCCCCGTGTCGCAGGGCGTGTATAGAACTAGGGCGAAGCCCACGTTCGTATGCTGTTCGATCTTCTCAATTATTGTCTTGCCGGCGCTCACCTGTTCATGAAGTATTACTGCGGTGAGGCCGAGCTTCTCAACGAAGCGTGCGGCGGAAACCTGGGCTAGGTCGTCGCGGCCATGAACAATAAACACCCGTGATCTATCAACCGCAGGCTTGGCAGCTTGGTTGGTTAAGGGCGCGTGTGGACTGACTGTGCTGGCCTTTGGCCCCTTCGTTTTCAAGCGATCAAAGACATCTTGGGTGATGTCCTTCGTGTACTTGTCATAGTCAACGATGTCTTTGGGTGAGACAAACATGATTACGCCTGGCGGCATGTGTTCGTTCTCGTACTGGGAGAGTTCTTGTGCAGTTTTTTCAGTTTTTTTGATGACGATTCGCTTCACTTCTGATTTGGTCAAGAAGTAGCCATCAAACTGAAAGTCTTCCCCGCGGAGGAATGGTTCAATGACGCGCTCTTCAACCTCTGCCAAGTCGGTCCTGTCGAGCTCAAAGTATTGCTTGTTCTTCCCTGATTTGCCAACCTTCTCATTGGTTTCTATGAGAACCTGAAAATACATATGGCTATCTCTCTGATGTCGGTATGGCAAGTGTTATTTATTCGGTTGACCAAGCGCAGACTACAGATTGCGAGGCCTAACGTTTTATGGGGCGACAGCCCGCGTCTCTTGTCAAGCAGATGTGCTGTGTAACAGAGGTGGCGGGGTTGGTTTCAAGTGTTTTATTTGGAGCAATTTATTATTGCAGCCACAGTGCTAACGGTCCGCTAAATTCCCAACAAAGGCGGCGCGATGTTACAAATAGATCGAGCATAGATGGTCACGATGCATCACTGAATTGGCCATCCAGGTTTTCCCGCCGCGGCAGTGGCGGGCATTTCGGCTGTCGGCTGTTTCGGGCTTCCCCCTTGGAGCCGCCGAGAAGCGCAGAACGGCGAGGCGCGTGCGCAGCACGCTTCAAGGGCGGACTTCGCGCCGCCTGTTTGAGCAGAGTGAGCAAAGCGAACGGCGCGAGTTCGGCGCGGGCCTCGCCGTTTGAGCATCGCAGGGAACCCGCCCGCGCAGCGGGTGGGCGGCGGAGCAGGGGCCGCTCTTTGCCTACTTTCTGGCGGGGCAGAAAGTAGGTCGCCTGCGGGGGCGAAATCCCCGCATGGGCCTCACTCAAACGCCGATCTTTGCCAAATCAAAGAAGCGGCGAAATGACCTCACCCCTCCACCCTCAACCACCCCGCCAACTTCTCCGCAATCATCAGCGTCGGCGAATTCGTGTTGCCACTGGTGATCGTGGGCATCACGCTCGCGTCCGCCACGCGCAGGCCCTGCACGCCGCGCACCCGCAGCCGCGAGTCCACCACCGCGCTCGCGTCATCCGCGCGGCCCATCTTGCAGGTGCCCACGGGGTGAAAGATCGTCGTGGCGATGTCGCCCGCCAGGCGGGCCAGGTCCTCGTCGCTCTGGTACTGCGGGCCCGGCTTCACCTCCTCGGGCTTGAAGCGGGTCAGCGCCGGCTGCTCCACGATGCGGCGCGTCAGGCGCAGGCTCTGCGCGGCGGTCTGGCGGTCCTCGTCGGTGCTCAGGTAGTTGGGGCGTATGGCCGGGGCCACGGCGGCGTCGGGCGAGGTGATGTTGACCGTGCCGCGGCTCGTGGGGTTGAGGTTGCAGACGCTCGCCGTGAAGGCGTTGAACGCGTGCAGCGGCTCGCCGAAGGCGTCCAGCGACAGCGGCTGCACGTGGTACTGCAGGTCGGGCCAGGTCTTGCCCGCCGAACTGCGCGTGAAGGCGCCCAACTGCGAGGGCGCCATGCTCATGGGGCCGCTGCGGCGCAGCAGGTATTCCAGGCCGATCAGACCCTTGCCCCATAGCGAGGCGGCGCGGGTGTTGAGCGTGCGCGTGCCCTGCACCTGGTAGACCGCGCGTATCTGCAGATGGTCCTGCAGGTTGGCGCCCACGCCGGGCAGGTCCTGCACCACGTCCACGCCCAACGACTGCAGCAGACCGCCCGGGCCCAGGCCCGAGAGCTGCAGGATCTGCGGCGAGCCGATGGCGCCGGCCGCCAGGATGACCTCGCCGCCCGGGTTCAGCCAGGGCTGCTCCAGGCCGTGCGGGGTCTGCACCTCCACGCCGCTGCAGCGCACGCCCAGGTCATCGCTCAGCAGGCGCAGGCGGCGCACCTGGGCGCCGGTCCACAGCTCGAAGTTGGGGCGGCCGTAGCAGGTGGGGCGCAGAAAGGCCTTGGCGGTGTTCCAGCGCCAGCCCTTCTTCTGGTTGACCTCGAAGTAGCCCACGCCCTCGTTGCTGCCAGCGTTGAAGTCGCTGCTGGCCGGAATGCCGGCCTGGGTGGCGGCCTCGGCGAAGGCGTCCAGGATCTCCCAGCGCAGGCGCTGGCGCTCCACCCGCCATTCGCCGCCGTGGCCGTGCAGGGCCTTGAAGGCCTCGTCGGCCTGCGCGGCGTCGTCCAGCCGCCAGTGGTTCTCGTGGCGCTTGAAGGCCTTGAGCACGCGCTCCCAGCGCCAGGTGTCGTCGCCGGTGAGGTCGGCCCAGTGCTCGTAGTCGCGGCTCTGGCCGCGCATGTAGATCATGCCGTTGATGCTGGAGCTGCCGCCCAGCACCTTGCCGCGCGGGTAGCGCAGGCTGCGGCCGTTCAGGCCCGGCTCGGCCTCGGTCTTGAAGCACCAGTCGGTGCGCGGGTTGCCGATGCAGTAGAGGTAGCCGACCGGGATGTGGATCCAGTGGTAGTCGTCCTTGCCGCCGGCTTCCAGCAGCAGCACGCGCTTCTTGGGGTCGGCGCTGAGGCGGTTCGCGAGCAGGCTGCCGGCGGTGCCGGCGCCCACGATGATGTAGTCGAAGCCTTGGGACATGTGCTGGGGCGTAGCTCGGTCAGCCCCTAGCGTAAATCAGCTGCCGGGCAGGCTTCAGCTGATGGTGCGTGCGGCCAGCACCGGGAAGAGCTTGATGAGGCCGTCGGCCAGCAGCTCGACGGCCAGCGCGGCCAGGATCAGGCCCATCAGCCGGGTCATGATGTTGATGCCGGTCTGGCCCAGCACGCGGGCGATGCGCCCCGAGGCCAGGAAGACCAGGAAAGTCACCGCCGCGACGACGACGCCATAGCCGCACAGCACGGCGATCTCCCACCAGTGCCGGGTCTTGTCCGCGTAGATCACCATCGTGGAGATGGTGGCCGGGCCGGTCAGCAGCGGGATGGTCAGCGGCACGACGGCGATGCTGGCGCCGGCGTCGGCCTTGCTGGAGCCTTCGCTCACGTCTTCCTTGCGCGCTTCGGCGGGCTGGGCGTTCAGCATCTGCAGGGAGCTGATCAGCAGCAGGCAGCCGCCGCCCACCTGGAAGCTGGCCAGCGAGATGTTGAAGAACTCGATGACCTTGAGCCCGAACAGCGCGCTGATCGCGATGACGATGCCGGCCGTGCAGGCGCTGACCAGGATGGTGCGGCGGCGCTGCTGGCTGGTGAACGAGCTGGTGAAGTGGATGAAGAAGGGCACCACGCCGACCGGGTTGACGATGGCGAGCAGGGCCACGAGGGGCTTGTAGATGTCCATGGGGCGAGATTCTGGGGCAGGGTCTTGCCCCCGGCGAGGTTCAGGCGGACATCAGGCCGTCGCCGCCGTGAGTTGCTGCAGGTATCCGAGGCCGGGAATGGCGCGCACGCCCCACCAGCTCAGCAGCTCGCCGTCCACCAGCCGCACGCGGGCCTGCGGGCACAGGGCCTGGGCCTCGGCCAGGTGCTCGGGGCCGAAGCGGTAGGGCTCGGAGCTCAGCAGCACCTCGTCCACCTCGGCCAGCCAGGGCTCGGTGCCGCTCAGCACCGGGTAGCGCGCCGCGCCGCTGGGGCCGCCGGTGGCATCGGGCCAGGTCTGCCAGCCGGCTTCGGCCAGCAGGCGGGAGAGGTAGGTGTCGCGCGCCACCGTCATCCAGGGCTGGCGCCAGATCAGGTAGAGCACGCGGCGTGGGTGCCGGGGCGCCGCGCGGCAGGCGGCCAGGGCCTGCCGCAGCTGGCCGGACAGCTCGGCCGCGCGCTCGTCCACGCCCGGTAGGCCGGTGAAGGCGGCGCGCAGCTGTTCCAGCAGCGCGAGGTTGTCCTGCGGGCATTGCGGGTGGGTGACGATGAGCTGTGGCACGAACTCGCGCAGCGCGTCGGCGGTCTCGCGGCGGTTCTCGTCGACGTTCAGCACGACGTGGGTGGGCGCGAGCCGGCGCAGCTTGGTGATATTCACATCCTTGGTGCCGCCGACCTTGGGCACCTCGGCCAGCCGCTCGGCCGGGTGGATGCAGAAGCCCGTGCGCGCCACCAGCCAGGGGGCCAGGCCCAGCGCCACCAGCGTCTCGGTGGCGCTGGGCACCAGGCTGGCGATGCGCGGCGCCGCCGTCATTCGGGTTCGGTCAGCGCCAGGTAGACGGCGCAGCAGCCGCGCAGGTAGACCAGCGAAGGCAGCACCAGCGCGAGCGCGAACACCACGCCGCCGCCCACCAGCGCGGCCAGGCCCAGCGTGCCGCCTTCCAGCGCATGGCCGCTCAGGCCGAAGGAGCGCGGCCCCAGGCCCGCCAGGCCCGCCAGCAGCTGGTTGGCCGGCAGGTCCAGCCCGGCGCCGACGATGGCCAGGCCGGCCAGCAGCCGCCCGCCGGACACGACCACGAAGCTGGCAGCCGCAGTCACCAGGGCCGTCATCAGATAGACCGCGGCCATCAGCAGCAGGGTTTCGGGCAGGCCGTGGCGCAGGCGGTCGCGCAGCAGCGCCAGCACCTCGCGGCTGCGCCGGCCGGCCCAGACGGCCGGCCCGGTCAGCGGGCCCACCAGAAGCACCAGCACCAGCGTCATGCCGCCCAGCAGCAGCACCCCGGCCGGCAGCACCAGCGCCAGCAGCGGGCCCATCATGCTCCAGCGGGTGGCGCGCAGCAGCCCGGTCAGCGCCAGCGCCACCAGGCCGGCCAGCGCGGCACTGGCCAGCAGCACCAGTAGCACCCGATGCCCATGGCGCAGCGCGTCGCCGAAGGCGTCCTGCGGGTCGCGCACGGGCCGGCCGCGCGCCTGGTCCATCAACATCAGGCCGGTGGCATTGACGCCGAAAAAGGCGACAGCCATGCCCAGGCCCAGCCAGACGGCGCTCATCGTGCCCTGGTCGCGCGCCTGGGCGGACTGGGCCATCGCGACCAGCAGGCCGGTCATGCAGAAGCTGGCCAGCATCGCGTACAGCGCGCGCAGGTTGCGTACGGCGTCGACGCTGGCCAGCACGCGGGACAGGGCGGTCAGCAGGGCAGGTGTCATGGGCGGCGAGTCTGCGTGAAGGATGACGCGGCGGCGGTGGACATAATTTCCAGGGTTTGTGCTAGCTCTGAAAAACAACAGTTGCTCAATGTGTCTAGTCGCCGGCAAACGGGCTGACACCATAATCGATCACCTGTGTCTGGACGCCGCACCTTCGCTTGAATGGTTCACGATGGGTTGGAAGCTCCACATGGTTTCTTGGTTTTGACGGAAGGGCTTCCCCATGGGAAACAAGCTTTACGTGGGCAATCTGGCCTACAGCGTGCGTGACGAATCGCTTCTCGAGGCGTTCGGTCAGTTTGGTACGGTGACCTCTGCGAAGGTCATGATGGATCGCGAGACGGGCCGCTCCAAGGGTTTCGGCTTCGTCGAAATGGGTTCCGATGCGGAAGCCCAGGCAGCCATCAACGGCATGAACGGTCAGGCCCTGGAAGGCCGCGCGGTCGTCGTCAACGAGGCTCGTCCTCGTGAAGAGCGTCCGGGCGGCTTCGGCGGCGGCGGTCGTGGCGGCTTCGGTGGTGGCGGCGGCGGCGGTTACGGCGGTGGCCGTTCCGGCGGCGGCGGCTACGGTGGTGGCGGCGGTGGCTACGGCGGCGGCGGTGGCGGCCGTTCGGGTGGCGGCGGCTACGGCGGTGGTGGCGGCGGTGGCTACGGCGGCGGTGGCCGTTCGGGCGGCGGCGGCTACGGTGGTGGCGGTCGCTCCGGCGGCGGCTACGGCGGTGGCGGCTACTGATCGCTGCTGACCGACACAGTCGTTCGATCATGCAACAAGGCGCCTTCGGGCGCCTTGTTTCGTTTCAGGGGCTGCTCTGCATGGTGCAGCACGACCCCTGCATCGCTGGCGCTTCAGTAGGCCAGCGTCAGCTTCGCGAACAGCTCGGTGCTGCGGCCCAGTTGCGGGTCGCGGGCGCGGTTCAGCCCGAGGCTGGCGATGCGGCTCAGGCCCAGCCGATGCTGCAGCATCAGCGAGAGCTGGCGGCTGCGGCTGTCCTCGGCGGCCAGCGCGGCGGCGGCATCGGCCCGCCGGGTGAAGCGCGTCTGCTGGTGGATGACGCGCAACGACTCCCGCGCGCTCAGGTGCAGCACCAGCAGGCTTTGCGTGCTGCGGTCGGTAAAGGCGCGGCGGCCGTCCGGCCCGTCCACCCAGCCCAGGCCCAGGCGCTGCTCAAGTTCCAGCCAGAGGCCGCCCAGCGCGGGTGGCAGCCGGGTGCGCAGCTTGGCCTCGAACTGGCCCTGCAGGCCCAGGCCGACCCGATCGGCGTCCACGTCCAGTCGGCGCCCCCATTCCACTTCGCCGTTCACATGGCCCAGGGTCTCGCCGGGGTCGGATTCCAGCCCCAGCAGCAGCGTGCGGGTGGCGTGCAGCGGGCCGCCGCTGCGGGCACGGTGCTGGTCCAGCCCCACATGTCCCCAGACGCCGGTATTGCGCGCGGCGGCCACCCAGAAGCCGGGCTGCACCAGGCGCTCCACGACCTGGCCGGCCGCCACGCCCAGCAGCGGGTCGGCCAGCGTGCGGGTCTCCTGCAGCTTGAGCTGCGCCTCGCGTTCGTGCAGATCCTGGCCGCCGAAGTGCGCCGCGCCCAGGCGCCGATAGCCGAACGCCGAGATGCGGCGAATGCCGCTCTGGCTGACGAAGCCGTTGTCGTTGGCGAAGCGCGGGCTGATCTCGTCGGCATGCACATTGGCGCCCCAGTCGGCACTCTGGTGCCGCCAGGCCAGCCAGGCACGGTGGCCGCGTTCGCGGCCGTGGCGCAGCACCCGGCCGTCGTCGTCCAGCGCCAGCGTGGTGTCGGACAGCAGCAGGTGGCCACGCCAGAGGTCGGCTTCGCCGCTGCGCCAGGCACCGTCGCCGCCTATCACCTGGGTGGACAGACCGTTGTCGAAGCGGCGGCGTGACACCAGGCCGGCGATGCCGCCCTGCTCGCCCAGGTGCAGGCGGGCGCGCATGAAGCTGGCCTGCGAGCTGCCGGGCTGGGTGCCGCTGCGGGTCGCGAAGGCCCCCGCACGCAAGACCTGGCCCCCGCCCGCGTCGCGCAGGCTGAGTGCGGTGGCCTCCGCCTCGGCGCCGCGCCAGGTGGCGCGCAGGCCCCAATCGGGGTCGGTGATGGCGCGGGTGTAGAAGGCGGCGTGGCTGTGGTTCTCGCCGGACTCGTCGGCCTGGGTGGCGCCCACCACATCGGCGCTTTCGAGGAAGAAGGGCCGCTTCTCGGGCACGCTGAGCGCGAACCGGGTGTTGCCGGCGAGTTGGGGTGCGTCGAGCTCGACCTGCGAGAAGTCGGGGTTCAGCGTGGCGTCCAGCACCCAGTCGGCGCGTGGCCGCCACTTGATCTCGGCGCCCAGCGACGCGTCGCGCTGGCGCGGGCTGCCGTCGGCGCGCAGGCTGCGCAGCGTCAGCTCGGGGCGCAGCGTCAGGAAGCTGCGCTCGCGCACCTGGGCGACCAGGTCGGCCAGCCCGTCCAGCGGCTGCAGCTCGGCGATGAAGCTGAGCGCGTCCTTGGTCAGCGCGGCCGCGCTGACGTTGAGCACCCGCTGCTCGCGCGGGATGTTGCGGCTGATCATCAGCCGCCAGGGCGCGCCGTCGCGGTAGGGAAAGCGCAGCTCGGCCAGCGGCCAGCGCAGCTCGACGCTGTAGCCGTCGGGCAGCCGTGCGGTGGCGGCCTGCAGGTCGAAGTCGGGGGCCGGATCCTCGGCATCGTCCTCGGCGGTGAAGAGGCCGTCGTCCAGCGTGCCTGAGGCACTGACGCGGGCGTACTGCGCGGCGCGGCGGCGGCCCACGGCGTCGATCAGCACGGTGACGTAGTCCTGGTCGCTCTTGACCTGGTCGCGCCGCGCCAGCGGGGCGCGGATGCGGCCGGGCTCGGGGTCCCAGGCGCGGATGCCGAAGATCAGCGCGTCGTCGCTGACCAGCACCTGCACCGTGGTGCGCCAGCGCGCGGGCTGCTTGTCCTCGGGCAAGAACTGCACGAAGCGGTCGTACACGGGCGCGCGCTGCCAGACGGCATCGTCCAGACGGCCGTCGAGCGCGGGGGTGTCACGGGCCGCGATGCGCAGCGCCGCGGGGTGACGGGGATCATCGGGTTCGGGCAGGGCAGCGGCGGGCAGCGCGAGCGCCAGCAGGCTGCTGCCGAGGAAACGCAGAGTCATGAGGAAGTTCCTGGCGAGCCACCTGGGCGGCGGCTGCGGGAGGAGAAACTGCCGGCGCGGACGCGCAGGCCATGAAGACACCGGGACGCGTTCAGCGTGCGGGCGTCAGCAGGGGTGGAGCACCTGGACCATCATGACAACCTCCTGGCGGCTGCAGCCGCTCTCAGCATTGAAGTGGGGCGCAGTGTAGTCAGCGCCCGCGGGCCTTGCCAAGCCCGAGCCTGCGGCTCACTCGTGCTGGCGTCGCTTGCGCGGCCGGCCGGCCAGCAGGCGGTCGTAAAGCGGGTTGGGCAGCAGGCGCAGCAGCTTGGCCAGCAGGCCCATCTGCCACGGAATGACGCGGTAGCTGTCCTGGGCCTGGATGGCGCGCACCGCGCGGTCGGCGAAGGCCTCCACCGGCATCAGGAAGGGCATGTTGTAGCGGTTCTTGCTCGTCAGCGGCGTGGCGATGTAGCCGGGCAGCAGGGTCACGACGTGCACGCCGCTGCCGCGGCATTCGCCGCGCAGGCTTTCGCAGTAGGCGACGACGGCGGCCTTGCTCGCGCAGTAGGCGCCGTGGCCGGGCAGGCCGCGTATCGCGGCCACGCTGGCGATGCCCACCAGCGTGCCGGCGCCACGCGCCTGCATCGCGGCGAGAAAGGGATGGAAGGTGGCGGCCAGGCCGACGTTGTTGGTCGCGAAGGTGCGGCTCATCACGTCGAGGTCACCGAACTCGGCGGTGTCCATGCCGATGCTGATGCCGGCGTTGGCGATCACCACGTCCGGCAGGCCCTGCGTGGCGAGGCAGTCCTGGCCGGCGCGCAGCAGCGCGGCGCTGTCGGCCACGTCGGCGCCGTAGACCCGGTAGCGCTCGGGGGCCAGGCCTTGCTCTGCGGCCCAGCGCTCGATCTCGGCGGTGCGGCGTGCCAGCAGCGCGAGGCGGGCGCCGTCGCGGTAGTAGCGCAGCGCCAGTGCCTGGCCGATGCCGCTGGAGGCGCCGGTGATGAAGACCAGGGCGCTCACGGCGCCCGGGCCTTGCTGCGGGGCTCGATGCGGCCTTGCGCGCGGCCGCTGAAGCGCAGCTCGCCGCTCAGGTGCCGGTATTCGAAGTTCTGCGTCTGCAGTGTCGAGCCGGCCTGCTCGATGGTGACGGGCAGGTGCGAGCGCAGGATTTCTGCATTGGCCAGCGCCTGCACGAACTCGCCGCGCACCTCCAGCTCCGGGGCGGCGTCGGGGGCCGCGCCGGGTGGCAGCCGGCGCAGGCGCACATCGCCCATGAGCTGCATGTCGCTGCCGTCGCCGTTGCTGAGCGCGCGCTTGGCCTCGGCGATGGCGAGGCTGCCATTGGGCGCGATGGCGCGCACGCGGGCGTTGTCGATCTCCACCGTGTCGGTGTCGGGGTAGTGGCGCAGTTCGCTGCCGCTGACCTGCACCTTGAGCCGCCCGTCCGCGCCGATGCGCTGGATCTCGAAGTTGCTCATGCGGTAGTCGGGAATGTGGCGCGGGGCCGGCTTCTCGCTCGGGCCGTCCAGCAGCGGCGTGTTCTTCACCAGCCACCAGGTGCCGCCGGCCAGGAAGGCCATCAGCAGCAGCGGCAGGTAGCTCGACAGCAGGCGCTGCAGCTGCCACAGCCAGGGCTGCGGCTGGCGGCGCCGGCTGCTGGGTGCGGGGGCCAGCGGGGTGTTGGCCGTGCTCATGGCGTGCCGTCCAGTGTGCCCTGGTGCTGGGCCAGCAGGCCCTCGTAACGGCCGGCGGCCATCAGCAGCAGGTCGCAGCATTCGCGGGCGGCACCGTAGCCCGCAGGCGCGGCCGTGATGTGGTGGGCCACGGCCTTGACCTCGGCATGGCCACCCGGCGGCACGCAGGCGAAACCGGCGCGGCTGAGCAGCGGCAGGTCGGGCCAGTCGTCGCCCATGGCGGCGACCTCGCCCCAGCTGGCGCCGAACTGAGCCAGCAGCGGCTGGGCGGCGGCCAGCTTGTCCTTGGCGCCGAAGACGGCGTGGCTCAGGCCCAGGTCGGCCACGCGGCGGCGCACGCCGGGGCTGTCGCGCCCGGTGATGATGACCGGCGCGATGCCGGCCGCCTGCAGCAGCTTGAGGCCGTGGCCGTCCAGCGTGGAGAAGGCCTTCACGTCCTCACCCTGGGCGCCGATGTAGATGCGGCCGTCGGTCAGCACGCCGTCGACGTCGAAGATCGCGAGCTTGACGCCCAGGCCCGTGCCCTGGGCCTGGACCAGCAATTCAGGGGGAAAGGTCAAAGCAGCCATGTCAGTTCTCGTTTGGGGCCGAGCGCTGGGCCGCTCCCGAGCCGGCCCGTCTGGCGATGTGCATGCCGGTCGATCCGGCATGCATCGCCGTCCCCACGGGGGACCGACCGGACTCGCCGGCGTTCAGCCGGGGGCGAGGCTGGGCGAGGGGCGTGCGGCAGCTCATATGACCTTCGCCCGCATGAGATCGTTGATGCTGATCGCGCCCAGCAAATGCTGCTCGGCATCCGCCACCAGCACCACGGTGATGCGTGCGGCTTCCATCAGGTCGGCGGCGTCCACGGCCAGTGCGTCGGGGCTGACGGTGCGCGGCCTGGGGTTGGCCACGTCGGCGGCGGTCAGGCCGCGCAGGTCGCGGCCCTGCTCGATCAGGCGGCGCAGGTCGCCGTCGGTGAAGATGCCCTGCACCTGATCGTCGCCATCGACGACCACGGCCATGCCCAGGCTCTTGGCCGACATGGTGCGCATCACCTCGGTGAAGGGCAGCGTGGGCGCAACGCGGGGCAGGGCGTCGCCGGCGCGCATCAGGTCGCGCACATGGGTCAGCAGCTTGCGGCCCAGGGCACCGCCCGGGTGGGAGCGCGCGAAGTCCTCGGCCTTGAAGCCGCGGGCGTCCAGCAGCGCCACCGCCAGCGCGTCGCCCAGCGCCATCTGGGCCGTGGTGCTGGCCGTGGGGGCCAGCTGCAGCGGGCAGGCCTCCTGGGCCACGCCGCTGTCGAGCACGATGTCGGCATGCGCGGCGAGGCTGGACTGGGCCCGGCCCGTCATCGCGATCACCGGCACGCCCAGGCGCTTGAGCGTGGGCAGGATGGCGTTGAGCTCGTCGCTCTCGCCGGAGTTGGACAGGGCCAGCACGATGTCGCTGCCTGTCACCATGCCCAGGTCACCGTGGGCGGCTTCGGCGGGGTGGACGAACAGCGCCGGCGTGCCGGTGGAGGCCAGCGTGGCGGCGATCTTGCGGCCCACATGGCCGCTCTTGCCCATGCCCATCACGGCGACGCGGCCGGTGCAGGCGAGCACGGCGCGCACCGCGCCGGCAAAGGCCTCGCCCAGGCGTGGGGCGAGGTCGGTCAGCGCCTGCGCCTCGACCGTCAGGGCCTCGCGGCCGATCTGGATCGCGCGCGCGGCGACAAAGGAATCGGAAGACATCGGGGCAGTGTAGACAATGCGTCCGATGCTGAATCTCCAAACCCTGCGCTGGCCCGTGCTGGCCCTCGTTCTTCTGCTGGCCTGGGATGCCAGCGGCCTCGATCTCTGGGCCATGCGGCTGGTCGGCGACGCCCAGGGCTTTGCCTGGCGCGACCTGTGGGTCACGAAGTCGCTGATCCACGAGGGTGGCCGCCTGGTGTCGTATGCGGCCATGGTCTTCATCGTCGCGGTCAACCTGGTGCCGCGCCTGCTGCCGGCCCTGAGCCGGCGCGAGCGCACCTGGTGGCTGGTGACGACGCTGGTGTGCCTGGCGCTGATCTCGCTGATCAAGCGCGCCAGCCTGACCAGCTGCCCCTGGGATCTGACCGAGTTCGGCGGTGCGGCGCAATACGTGTCGCACTGGGCCTGGGGCCAGCGCGACGGCGGTGGCGGGCACTGCTTTCCGTCCGGCCATGCGAGCGCCGCGTTTGCCTACCTGGCCGGTGCCTGGGCGCTGGCGCGCGCCTACCCGCGTGCGGCGCGGGCCTGGGGCGTGGCCGTGGTGGTGCTGGGCGTGATCTACGGCCTGGGCCAGATGGTGCGCGGCGCTCACTACCCCAGCCACACGATGTGGACCGGCTGGCTGTGCTGGGCGGCCACGGTGCTGGCTGCCCAGGTCGGCCCGTGGCGCCTCAGGCGCGGCGCCGGCGGCTGAGCCGCCAGACGCCCGTCAGCCCCAGGCCGGCCAGCAGCAGGCCTGCGGTGGCCGGTTCGGGCACCATGGTGATGGCCGAGGCATCGAAGTTCACGGCGGCGCCACTGGCGAACAGGCCGCTCAGCACCGTCGGGTCGCCCTCGAAGGTGATGGTGGGCGTGTTGGTGCTCAGGTTGAACACCCCCTCCACCCACGGGCCGAAGCCGCCCTTGGCATCCTGCGGCCGGTAGCGCATCGTCACGCGGGTGCCGGAGCTGATGGCCGCGCTGGCCTGCGGGATGTCGCCGCTGCCGGCCAGTGAGAGCTGCGTGGCGACGCTGCCCTCGAAGATCATCTGGAAGAAGGACAGCTGCGTGCCGGGCAGCAGCACGTCGAGCGTGACCTTGCCCAGGTGCGTGCCGGTGGCAACGGCGACGAACAGCAGCGGCGTGGAGCTGTCGACGCGCTGCGTCCAGCCGAGGTCGTCGAAGGCGGCCTTGCCCCCGTCGGTGTTGGACACGCCCCACGAGAACGAGTCGATCACCGTCCAGTCCTCGTGACCCTTGACGGTGGAGTCCCCTGGCATGTTGGGGATCTGCAGGAAGTAGCTGTTGGCAGCAAACGCCGCGCTGCCGACGCCGAGGCTCAGCAGCATCAGGGCGGCGCGCAGCCCGCGGGAGAGTGCGTTCATGGGGAGTCCTTTCCAGAGCAGGGCCCGCATGCGGGGCCGGGCCGCCATGGTCGGCGGGCGTGGGGGCACTGGGGGAGCCCGCAGGGCCTGCTGTCCCCTGCTCAGGCGATGATGGGGCATGACTTGTCCCCGATCCCTGGGTCTTGTGGTGGTGCTGGCCCTGGCCGCCTGCTCGGCCCCGCAAACCCAAAAGGTCTCGACGGCGGCCACCACGCCCTTGAGCGATTTCAACCTGGTGCGCGCCAACATCCCGGAGGTGCTGCGGGCCGCACAGCAGGCGCCCTACGGCCCGCCCGCCGACCCGAGCTGTGCCGGTCTGGCGGCGGCCGTGAAGGCGCTGGACGAGGTGCTGGGCCCGGATCTCGACAGCCCGCCGGGCGAGGGCGGCCCGGGCCTGCTGGAACGCGGCGAGGATGTGGCCACCGGCGCGCTGCAGCGCACGGCCGAGGGTGTGGTGCCGTTTCGCGGCTGGGTGCGCAAGCTCAGCGGCGCCGAGCGCTATTCCCGGTTGGTGACCGCCTCCATCGTGGCCGGCGGCGTGCGGCGGGGCTTTCTGAAGGGCCAGGCGGTGGCCTCGCACTGTCCGGCGCCAGCGGCCGCCGCGGCATCGGCGCCGCGCTGATCGGGGTCTTCCCGCATCGCCCTGGGGCGGCCAGGTCTTTTTTACGACGGCCCAACACTGCGTAACAGTCGGGCGGGGTGACAGCAAAGCGGCGTCGTGAGACTCGCCGCCGATGCTGTCTGCAAGCCTTCAGTCCTGGACCGCCCCGCGCGTCCGCCCGCAAGCCGGCCTGGCCGGTCTCGTCGTGTTCCTGCTCTGGACCGTGGTCGGTGCGACCTGGTTCCTGCGCACCTATCTCGGCCTGGTCACGCCGGACCAGTTGCTGTTCCACCTGCAGCACGGGGGCCTGGACTACGCCGACCCCCGCATGCTGTCGCGGGCAGCGCGCTGCCTGGCGGCGGTGCTGGCGCTGACGGCGCTGACGCTGTTCCTGCTGCGCGGCCGCCGCCGCGGCCTGCGGCTGCTGATGTGGGCCCTGCTGGGCGGCGGTGCGGTGGTGTCGGTGAACGCCACGGTCATCGACCCCTGCCTGCCCGACCCGTCGGGCGCCGACTACCTGGCCCGCTACTACGTGGACCCGGGCGAGGTGACGCTGCAGGCCCCGGCGCGCAAGCCCGACATCCTGATGGTCTACATCGAATCGCTGGACGAGGACTACACCCACCCCCGCCAGGTGCGCCAACCGCTGCTGCCTCAGCTCAGCGTGCTGCAGGAGGAGTTCCAGACGCTGGGCGATCTGCACAACCTCAGCGGCGCGAGCTGGACGGTGGGCGGCATGTTCAGCTCGCTGTGCGGCCTGCCGCTCAAGCCGGTGGGCCTGATGAGCCACAACGCGATGGAGTACAGCCAGCGCTTCTTCCCGCAGGGCCGTTGCCTGACCGACCTGCTGGCCGAGCAGGGCTGGGACATCTCCTTCTACGGCGGGGCCTCGCTGAAGTTCGCCGGCAAGGGGCAGTTCCTGGCCGACCACGGGGTCACGCGCCAGTTCGGTGCCGAGCAATGGAAGGCGCGCGGCGTGCCGGTGCCGCCGCAGGGCTGGGGGCTGCTGGACAGCGCCCTGACCGAGCAGGCCTGGCAGGACATGCGCCGCCCGCGCGACGGCGACCGGCCGCGCATGAGCATGCTGCTGACCGTGGACACCCACGGGCCCATGGGTGCGCGCGATCCCGGCTGCGGTGCGGCGCTGGACCAGGACGAGGACGACCTGGAACCCGCCGTCATCATGCGCGGCGCGCTGCGCTGCAGCGACCGCGTGGTCGCGCGCCTGGTGGAGCGCTTCGTCGCCCAGGCCGATGGTCGGCCCAAGGTGGTCTGGGTGATGGGCGACCACATCACGCCCATGCCGCTGCTGACCGGCGAGCTGCAGGGCGATGCGGCCCGTGGCCGCACCGTCTTCCATGCGCTGGCGCGCTATGACGCGGAAGGCCGCCCGCTGCCGGCGCCCGACCTGCAGCGCCAGTTCACCCATGTGGACGTGCTGCCCACGCTGGCCGAGGCCATAGGCCTGAGCTGGTCGCCGCAGCCGCACCGGCTGGGCCTGGGGGTGTCGCTGCTGGCCCAGCCGGCCCAGCCCACGCTGATGGAGCGGGTGGGCCTGCGTACGCTGGATGGGCGGCTGTCCTGCCGCTCGCCGCTGTACCAGCGGCTGTGGCTGCCCACCTGAGTCAGACCGGCGTGCGCAGCGGCTCGCCGCGCAGCAGCGCGTCGACGTTGGCGATGAAGTTCACGACGGTGGCGCGCACCGATTGCGGCGACCAGCCCGCCACGTGCGGGGTGAGGATGACGTTGGGCAGGCCCACCAGCGCCTGCGGCGGGCGCGGCTCGCTCTCGTAGACGTCCAGCGCCGCACCGGCGATGGTGCCGGCCGCCAGCGCCTCGGCCAGCGCCTGCGTGTCCACGCAGGAGCCGCGCGCGATGTTCACCACGTGGCCGCCAGCGCCCAGCGCCTGCAGCACCGCGGCGTCGACGATGTGGCGGGTGCCGGCGCCGCCGGGCGTGGCGACGACCAGATCGTCGGCCCAGCCGGCCAGCGCGGCCACGCTGTCGAAGTAGCGCGCCGTGCCGGCATCGCTGCGCGGGCGGCGGTTGTGATAGCCGATCTCCATGCCGAAGGCGGCCGCGCGGGCGGCGATCTTCAGGCCTATCGTGCCCAGGCCGACGATGCCCAGCCGGCGCCCGCCGAACTGCGGGTACAGCGGCAGGTCGTCGCGCCAGATGCCGGCACGCAGGGCCGTGCCCTGCTGCGGCAGCGCCCGCACACTGGCCAGCAGCAGCGCCAGCGTGTGGTCGGCCACGCAGTCGTCGTTGGTGCCGGCGCCATTGCAGACGGCGATGCCGCGCGCCTTGGCGGCGGCCACGTCCAGGTTCTCGTAGCCGGCGCCCAGCGCGGCGAGCAGGCGCAGGCGTGGCAGGCGTTCGATCTCGTCGGCGCGCAGCCCCGTGGCGCCATTGGTCAGCACGAGGTCGACGCCGGCGCCCTGGGTGGCGATGGCCGTCGCGCGGCTGGCGGTATCGGCGGCGTCGATGATGTGGAAACGCTCCAGCAGCAAGGCCTTGTGTTCGGCGGCGACGTTGACGAGCAGCAGCAGGGTGAGACGGTCGGCGGTCATGGCGCGCATCATGACCCAGCGGCGGCGGCGAGCGGCGCGCTGGGGATTGGGCCTGGGGCGGCCCGGCATGACGAAGCGCCCGGTGCGGGCCGAGCCGCACAATGCGGCGATCCCATTCCATTCAGGTTCTGCCATGAAACGATTGCTGCTGCCCGCCCTGCTGTGGGCCGGACTGGCCCAGGCCCAGGCGCCGGCCGAAGGCCCGCTGGACGCGCTGCCCTACACCCCCAGCCTGGACACCACGGTGATGGACCGCAGCGTCGATCCCTGCGAAGACCTCTACCGCTACGCCTGCGGCCGCTGGAGCGAGAAGAACCCCATCCCGGCGGACCAGTCGCGCTGGTCGGTCTACGCCAAGATGGCCAACGAGAACCAGCGCTACCTGTGGGGCGTGCTGAACAAGCTGGCCACCGCGACCGAGGGCCGCAGCGTCAACCAGGCCAAGCTGGGCGACTATTTCGCTGCCTGCATGGACGAAGGCGCGGTGCAGGCCGCCGGCCTCAAGCCCATCCAGCCGCTGCTGGAGCGCATCGCGGCGCTGCAGGACAAGCGCCAGCTGCCGGCGCTGCTGGCCGCGCTGCAGCCCGCCGCGGGCGGCGAGCGCCTGCTGTTCGGCTTCAGTGCCGCGCAGGACTTTGCCGACGCGACCCAGCAGATCGCCTTCGCCAGCGCCGGCGGCCTGGGCCTGCCCGAGCGTGACTACTACCTGAAGCAGGACGCCAAGACCCGCGCGTTGCGGGCCCAGTACCAGGCCCATGTGGCCCGCATCTTCGAGCTGCTGGGCGATGCGCCGGCCGCTGCGAAGGCGCAGGCGACCCGGGTGCTGGTGCTGGAGACCGCGCTGGCCAAGGCCTCGCTGGGCAAGGTGGACAAGCGCGACCCCTACAAGACCTTCCACAAGTACGACGCGCGCGGCCTGCAAGCCCTGACCCCCGGCTTCGACTGGGCCGCCTACCGCTCGGCGCTGGGCCTGCCGGCCGGGCTGGACACCTACAACGTCACCGAGCCGACCTTCTTCAAGGCGCTGAACACGCAGCTGGCCAAGACCTCGCTGCCCGACCTGAAGGCCTATCTGCGCTGGCAGCTGGCCAGCAGCCTGGCGCCGGCGCTGGACAGCGGCTTCGTGCAGGCCAACTTCGACTTCTACGGCCAGGCGATGACGGGCGCGCCCCAGCTCAAGCCGCGCTGGAAGCGCTGCGTGCAGCTGGTGGACGCACAGCTGGGCGAGGCGCTGGGCCAGGAGTTCGTGGCGCGCAACTTCACGCCCGAGCTCAAGGCCGCCACGCAGCAGATGACGGCCGAGATCGAGACCGCGATGGAGAAGAGCATCCAGGGCCTGGCCTGGATGAGCGATGTGACCAAGGGCCGCGCGATCGAGAAGCTGCACGCCATCGTCAACAAGGTGGGCTACCCCGACCGCTGGCGTGACTACGGCGCGTTCAGCGTGTCGCGTGCCGGCTTCTTCGACAACGTGGTGGGCGGCAACGTCTTCGAGGCGCGCCGCCGCCTGGCCAAGATCGGCCAGCCGGTGGACCGCGGCGAGTGGAGCATGACGCCGCAGACGGTGAATGCCTACTACGACCCGCAGATGAACGACATCAACTTCCCCGCGGCCGTGCTGCTGGCCCCGCTGTACGACGCCAAGCTGGATGACGCGCCCAACTACGGCAACACCGGCGGCACCATAGGTCACGAGCTGACCCACGGCTTCGACGACGAAGGCCGCCAGTTCGATGGCCAGGGCAATCTGAAGGACTGGTGGACCAAGAAGGACGCGAAGGAGTTCGAGCACCGCGCCGCCTGCGTGGCCGACCAGTACGCCACCTACCCGGTGGTGGACGACATCAAGATCAATTCCAAGCTGACGCTGGGCGAGGACCTGGCCGACCTGGGCGGCCTGGTGCTGGCCTGGGAGGCCTGGAAGGCGCACATGGTGGGCAAGACCGCCGAATCGCGTGACGGCCTCACGCCCGAGCAGCGCTTCTTCGTCGGCTTCGCGCAGTGGGACTGCAACGAGGTGCGCCCCGAGATGGCCCGCCTGCATGCCAAGGTGGACCCGCATTCGCCGGGCCGCTGGCGCATCAACGGCGTGGCGGTGAACATGCCGGAGTTCCAGCAGGCCTTTGCCTGCAAGCCGGGTGCCAAACTGGTGAAGCCCGCCGGCCAGCACTGCAAGGTCTGGTGAGCCCGAGGCCGGCCCGGGCTTGCCCCGCGGTCGGCCGGCTTGAGCGCGCTGCGGGTCAGCCCGGTCAGCCCAGCTGGCCCAGCACCGTGTCGGTGGAGACGGCCCGCGTATCGGGCGCCTGCCAGGCCTGCACCCAGGCGATGAACTGCTCCTGCGGCATGGGCTTGGCGATGTAGTAGCCCTGGCCTTCGTCGCAGCCCAGGCGCTCGAGCATGGCCCAGGCCTTCACGTTCTCCAGGCCTTCGGCCACGACGCTCAGGCCCAGGTTGTGCGCCAGCTCGACGGTGGAGCGCACGATGCGCACGTCGTTCATGTCGCGCTCCATCGCCATCACGAAGCTCTTGTCGATCTTGAGCTCGTTGACCGGCAGGCGCTTCAGATAGGCCAGCGAGGAGTAGCCGGTGCCGAAGTCGTCGATGGACAGCTTGAAGCCCATCGCGCTGAGCTGCTCCAGCGTGGACAGTGCCCGCTCGGGGTCGTCCATGATGGCGCTCTCGGTGATCTCCAGGCACAGCGTGGCGGGGGGCACCTGCAGCGGCGCGAGCCGGGCCTCGATCTTGGCGGGCAGGTCCTGGTCCATCAGGTCGCGGGTGGACAGGTTGACGGACAGCCGCAGGCTCAGCCCGGCATCCAGCGCCTCGCGCGAGAACTCGGCGGCGCGCTGCAGCACCCAGGCGCTGAGCAGGCGGATGTCGCCGGTCTTCTCGGCGAACGGAATGAACTGCATGGGCGGCACCAGGCCGCGGGTCGGGTGTTGCCAGCGCACCAGCGCCTCGGCGCCGAGCACCCGCCCGCGCTGCAGGTCCACCTTGGGCTGCAGGTACATGCGCAGCTCGCCGTTCTCCACCGCCTGCTTGAGCTCGGAGCGCAGCGACAGCAGCTCCTCGCTGCCGGCGTCCAGCTGCGGGCTGTAGATCAGGCTGCCGCACTGCTGCGCCTTGGCGGCGTACATCGCCAGCTCGGCCCGGCCCAGCAGCGTGGCGACGTCGGTGCCGTGCTCGGGATAGCGGACGATGCCTATGCCCGCACCCAGGTCGATGGTGGTGTTGTCCAGCTGCAGCGGCTGCTCGAAGTCGCGCAGGATGCCGAGCGCAGCCTCGCTGGCGGCGCGGGCGTCGGTGCCGGCCAGCAGCAGCGCGAACTCGTCGCCCGACAGCCGCGCCAGCGTGGCCCCGGTGGGCTGGCTCAACGCCCGCAGCCGCTCGGCCACGGCCTGCAGCAGGCGGTCGCCCACGGCCTGGCCTAGCACGTCGTTGACGTGCTTGAAGCGGTCCAGGTCCAGCATCAGCACCGCGCCGGATGCCTCGGGCTGTTGCAGCTGCTGCTGCAGCAGCTCGGCAAAGCGGGCACGGTTGGGCAGGTGGGTGAGCTGGTCCACGTAGGCGAGGTTGTTCACCTGCGCGTCGCGCCGGCGTATGCCCTCGCGCATGGCCTCCAGCGCGACGGCCAGCTTGCCCACCTCCTCCAGCTGCGAGACATCGGCGATCGGGGTGGCGTAGTCGCCGTCCTCCAGCCGCCGCGCCGCCGCAGACAGCGTGGTGATGGGGCCGCTGAGGCCGCGGGCCAGCAGCACGCTGAGCGCCGCGAAGATCACCACGCCCAGCAGCGTCAGCGCGAGCAGCGTGAGCTGCAGCTGGCGATAGGGCGCCAGCGCCGCGTCCAGCGAGCGCATCAGCACGACGCCCAGTTGCTGGCGACCCTGCAGCAGCGGCACGAAGTGGGCCCGCACGCGTTCGCCGTCCAGGTCCATCACGCCCTCGGGCGCCTGCGGCTCCAGCCGGGCGCGCAGCGCCTCGCCGGGCCCGTTCTCCAGCGTGCCGACGATGTCGTGCCAGGGCCGGCCCGGCACCTGGAACAGCACGACGCTGTCGAGTTCGGACAGGGCCTTGAGGTCGTCCAGAACCCGCCGGTCGAGCGCGAAGCCCATCAGCACCCAGCCCACCGGCGCCGGCGTGCGCACCTGCACGGCCACGAGCTGGTAGACCTGCCGGCCCTGCACGGACAGCAGGCTGCCGTCCTTGCTGGCGATCAGCGCCTCCAGCTCGGCCGCGAAGGGCTCGGCGCTGGGCGCGGTGGCGGTGACGAGGTGGCGCTGGTCGTCGAAATAGGCCACCACGGCCGCGCCGACGCGCTCGCCCTGGTTGGTCAGCGCGTCCTTGATGGTCTCGACCGTGTCCCGCTCGGCCAGCGACAGGCCCACCGCGCTGCGAAAGCCGTAGTCCATCGCCAGCAGCTCAGCCGCGCCGCGCAGCTGTTCGGCGCGCTGCTCGAGCATGCGGCGCAGCAGGCGGTCACCGGTCTGCAGCTCGGCGGCGATGGATTTGTCGGCATTGCGCTCGATGCCGATGCGGATGGCGCCGAAGCTCAGCAGCTGCACCAGCAGCAGCAGGCCCAGGAACAGCGCGACGATGCGGCCTTCGAGGCGGCGCAGGTTCAGCCAGGCGGGCCAGCGCATGGGCTCAGTCGGGCAGGTTCAGGGTCAGCGCGCCGCCGGCGGCGGGCACGTCCAGGCGCAGGGCCTGGAGCGTCTGCGGCTGTTTCTGCGCGAGGTGCCAGGCCTTGAGTGCGTGCTCGCCGGCCGGCAGGTCGAGACTGGCGCGGCCCTGGGCGTCGGTGCGGGCGAACAGCGGCGTGTCCACCACGATGATGTGGGCGCTCATGCGGTCATGGATGTTGCAGCCCAGCGTGGCCACGCCGGGCTTGTCGAACACCACGGGCTCGGCCGGCGTGCCGGAGTAGAGCTTGATGTCGAACACCTTGGTCGGGCTGAACGAGTAGACGTGATGCCGCACGGTGTCGAAGTTGGGGAAGTTCACCGCGGTGCCGGTCTGAACCACCAGCACCTGCGGCGTGAACTGGCGGTCGCGCTGGCCCATCTCGGCCTTGGCGCTGCCGGTCTTGCCGATGCGGCCGCGCACCTCGACGGCGACGACGGCATCGGCCAGCGGCTGGCCGTCCGGGCCGCGCACCTGCAGCGTCACGGGGACGGCTGTTGCGGCCAGCGGCAGGAGACTCAGGATCAGGGAGAGGGGTAGACGTTGCATGGCGGTTGGACCTCGCAGGGGCTCCAGGGCCGATTCAGATTCATGCGGCGCTCAACGCCGCGCCGGGGCGCCCGGTGGCCGCTTCGGCCAGGCGCAGTGCCAGCTGGCGCAGGGCCGCCCAGGGGTCGCTGGGCCAGGCCGGATGGCGCAGCCCCTTGACCAGGCCGTCGCAGACCTGGGCAGCCTGCACCAGGGCACCGGCCTGGGCGCTGTCCAGCCGCGGTGCGATGCGCTCGATCAGGCGCTCCTTGGCACCCCAGACCCGCGCCTCGCGCATCGCCATGGGCAGCGGGCGGCCGGCGTCCAGTGCAGCGCGCACGCGGGCCAGCGCGCGGATGTCCTCGGCCAGCGTCCAGTGCACCAGCACGGCGGCCTCGCCCTCGGCTTCCAGGCCGTCCAGCATGCGCAGCAGCCGCGGGACGGCGCCGGAGAGCACGGCCTCGCTGAGCTTGAACACGTCGAAGCGCGCCACGTCCAGCACGGCGGCCTCGATCTGCTCCAGCGTCAGCTCGCCGCGCGGGTGCAGCAGCGCGAGCTTCTGCAGCTCCTGGTGGGCGGCCAGCAGGTTGCCCTCCACCCGGTCGGCAAAAAAGGCCAGCGCGCGCTGGCCGTCCTCGCCCTCGGGCACGGACTGACCCTGGGCCTTGAGGCGCTGGGCCAGCCAGGCCGGCAGCAGGCGGCGCTCCACGGGTTCGACGCGCAGGCTCACGCCGTGGCCGTCCAGCGCCGTGAACCAGGCGCTGTTGAGCTGGGTCTTGTCCAGCCGCGGCAGCGTGACGAGGGTCAGCACGTCATCGGGCGCGGCCTCGGCATAACGCTGCAGCGCCTCGGAGCCATCCTTGCCGGGCTTGCCGCCGGGGATGCGGATCTCGATGAACTGGCGCTCCGCAAACAGGCTCATGGCCTGGGCGGCCGCCAGCACCGGCGCCCAGTCGAAGTAGGCGCCGCTGACGGTGAAGATCTGGCGCTCGCCGAATCCCTGCGCACGCGCGGCTGCCCGGATGGCGTCGGCCGCCTCCTGCGCGAGCAGGGGCTCGTCGCCGTGGACGGTGTAGATGCGGGCCAGGCCCTTGCTGAGGTGGCCGGCGAGTGATTCGGCGCGCAGTTGCATCAGAGCTTGACGGCCGCCAGGCGGCGCATCACCTGCGCGACCGCGTCGGAGTGCATGGCGCCATACAGGTTGGCGGCCTCCTGCTCCTTGGGCAGCGCGGCGGACTCGGTGTAGTTCATGTCGCGGTACAGGCGCAGCTCGACCTTGGGCACCAGCAGCTCGCCGTCGGGCCGGCGGATCTGGTAGTCGAACTGCAGGCGCAGCGTCCATTCACGCACCTGGCCCACGCTGGTGGATGCCACCACCGTGCGGTCGCGCAGCTCGCGCGAAGCCTCCAGCACGACCTGGGCGCGCGCCGGGTCGTCCACCAGCTGCACCGTCGTGCGCTTGAGCTGGCGCTTCAGGCCCAGCGCCAGCGGCGAGTCCGGCTCGAAGCCGACCAGCGCCAGCGTCTTGAAGTGCAGCTCGGGCTCGCGGCGCAGCTCGAAGCCGCAGCCGGCGAGGGCCGCGGTGCCGAGCAGCAGGAGGTGGCGGCGTTGCATAGCGGTCAAACCACGATGTTGACGAGGCGGCCCGGCACGATGACGACCTTCTTGGGCGCCCGGCCTTCGCTGAACTTGGCGAACTCAGGGTTGGCCAGCGCGGCGGCCTCGATGGCGGCCTTGTCGGCCGAGGCCGGCACCTTGACCGAGCCGCGCAGCTTGCCGTTGACCTGCAGCATCAGCTCGATCTCGTCCTGCACCAGCGCGGCCTCGTCCACCGTGGGCCAGGGCGCGTCGAGCAGGTCGCCCAGCTCGGCGGCAAAGCCCAGGTCCTGCCAGAGCTGGTGGGCGATGTGGGGCGTGGCGGGGTAGAGCACGCGCAGCAGCACCGAGAAGCCGTCGCGCACCGCCGCGGCCTGGCCTTCCGCCCTGAAGCCTTCCAGCGCATTCAGCAGCTTCATCGCGCCGGACACGACGGTGTTGTACTGCATGCGCTCGTAGTCGTGGCTGACCTGCTTGAGCACGTTGTGCACCTCGCGGCGCAGCGCCTTGCCGTCGCCGCTGAGCGCAGCGAAGTCCGCGCCGCCGGCCTTGATGGCCTCGGCATTGCGTGCGCCGAAGTTCCACACGCGCTTCAGGAAGCGGTGCGCGCCCTCGACGGCCGACTCGTTCCACTCCAGCGTCTGCTCCGGCGGGCTGGCGAACATCACGAACAGGCGGGCCGTGTCGGCGCCGTACTGGTCGATCAGTGCCTGCGGGTCCACGCCGTTGTTCTTGGACTTGGACATGGTCGTCATCTCGTATTCGAGCGGCGTGCCGTCCTTTTTCAGCGTGGCGCCGGTGATGGCGCCGCGTTCGTCCGTGATGACGTCGAGCTCATGCTCCCAGTAGTAGTTCTTGCCGCCGCCCTCGGGCTTGTGGAAGAACGCGCCCTTGAGCACCATGCCCTGGGTCAGCAGCTTTTCGAAGGGCTCGCTGATCGTCACCAGGCCCAGGTCGCGCATGGCCTTGGTCCAGAAGCGCGCGTACAGCAGGTGCAGGATGGCGTGCTCGATGCCGCCGATGTACTGGTTCATCGGCATCCAGTACTGCGTGCCCTCGGCCACCATGGCGCCGCCGTTCTTGGGGTCGCAATAGCGCATGAAGTACCAGGACGAGTCCACGAAGGTGTCCATGGTGTCCGTCTCGCGCTTGGCGGGCTTGCCGCAGCAAGGGCAGGCCACGTTCAGGAAGTCGGCGCGCTTGTTCAGCGGGTTGCCGCTGCCGTCGGGGATGCAGTCTTCCGGCAGCACCACCGGCAGGTCCTTCTCGGGCACCGGCACGACACCGCAGTCGTCGCAGTGGATGATGGGGATGGGTGTGCCCCAGTAGCGCTGGCGGCTGATGCCCCAGTCGCGCAGGCGCCAGGTGGTCTTTTTCTCGCCCAGGCCCTTGGCGGCCAGCAGCGCGGCGACCTTGTCGACCGCAGTCTTGTGCGCCAGGCCGTCCAGCACGCCGGAGTTCACGCAGACGCCCTGGGTCTTGTCGCCGTACCAGTCGGCCCAGGCCGTGCTGGAGAAGACCTGACCCTCGACCGCCACCACCTGCTGGATCGCGATGCCGTACTTGTTGGCGAACGCGAAGTCGCGCTCGTCATGCGCCGGCACGCCCATCACGGCGCCGTCGCCATAGCTCATCAGCACGTAGTTGCCCACCCACACCGGCACCTGAGCGCCGGTCAGCGGGTGCGTGACCACCAGGCCGGTGGGCACGCCCTTCTTTTCCTGCGTGGCCAGCTCGGCCTCGGTGGTGCCGCCGGCCTTGCACTCGGCGATGAAGGCAGCGACCTTGGCGTCCGAGGCGGCCGCATGCGTGGCCAGCGGGTGCTCGGGGGCGACCGCGCAGAAGGTCACGCCCATCACGGTGTCGGCGCGCGTGGTGAACACGAACAGCTTGCCGTCCTGGATCAGCGCGCCGTCCGCGCCGCGGATCTCATGCGGGAACGCGAAGCGCACGCCCTGGCTCTTGCCGATCCAGTTTTCCTGCATCAGGCGCACGCGCTCGGGCCAGCCGGACAGGTAGTTCGGGTCTTCCGGGTTGGCCACGGCCGAGAGCAGCTCCTCGGCGTAGTCGGTGATCTTCAGGTAGTAGCCCGGGATCTCGCGCTTCTCGACCAGCGCGCCCGAGCGCCAGCCGCGGCCGTCGATGACCTGCTCGTTGGCCAGCACGGTCTGGTCCACCGGGTCCCAGTTGACGACCTGGGTGCGGCGCTCGGCGATGCCCTTCTCCAGCATCTTCAGGAACAGCCACTGGTTCCACTTGTAGTACTCGGGCTGGCAGGTCGCGATCTCGCGGCTCCAGTCGATGGCCAGGCCCATGGCCTGCATCTGGCCCTTCATGTAGGCGATGTTGGAGTAGGTCCACTGCGCGGGCGGCACCTTGCCCTTCATCGCGGCGTTCTCGGCCGGCAGGCCGAAGGCGTCCCAGCCCATGGGCATCAGGACGTTGTAGCCCTTCATGCGCAGCTGGCGGGCCAGCATGTCGTTGATCGTGTAGTTGCGCACATGGCCCATGTGCAGCTTGCCCGAGGGGTAGGGCAGCATGGAGCAGGCGTAGAAGCGCTGCTCGGCAGGCTTGCTCGCGTCCTCGGTGACACGGTAGGCATCCCGCTCGGCCCAGTAGGCCCGGGCGGCGGCTTCGATCTCGGTCGGGTTGTAGCTGGGCGCTTCGGTCTTGGTGTTCATGTCAGGGGTATGCGGCTGCCCGGACCCGCGGCGCACCCTCTCAGAGGGGCCGCGCGAGCGATGGCGAGCAAGGACGGCTTAGTTTTGCCAAATTGTAGGTGGGCCCTTCGCCGCGGCTGCGGTAACGGGCGAGGATCAGGGGGCCGAGGCGGCGGCCTGGGCCACGAAGGCGATGCGGTTGAGCCCGGCGTCCTGCACCCAGCCGATCAGCTCGGCCACCTGGCCATAGGGCACGCTGCGGTCGGCGCGCAGCTGTACCTCCATCTGCGCGTTGGCGCGGCCCAGTTCCTTCACGCGCTCGCGAAAGGCGGCAGGCGCCAGCGTTTCATCACCCAGGTGCAGTTGGCCGTCGGGGGTGATGGCCACAGCGACGAAGCTGGGCGCATCGCTGGGCGTGGCGGCCTCGCTCCTGGGTAGGTCCAGCCGCAGCGAGCTGCTCATCAGCGGCGCGGTGATCATGAAGATCACCAGCAGCACCAGCATCACGTCGATCAGCGGCGTCATGTTGATGTCGCTCATCGGCTTGGCAGCCTGCGGGCGTTCGAGCCGGCCGAAGCTCATCGCGGGGCCTCAGGCGGCGTCCAGCAGCTCGCGCAGGTCGTGCGCGAAGCCTTCGAGCTCGGCCTCGCAGGCCGCGACGAACTTGCCGAACACGTTGTAGGCCAGCACCGCGGGGATGGCCACGGCCAGGCCGGCGGCCGTCATGATCAAGGCCTCGCCCACCGGGCCGGCAATCTTCTCGACCGTGATGTTGCCGGCCGCCGAGATGCCGGCCAGCGCGTGATAGATGCCCCAGACGGTGCCGAAGAGGCCGACGAAGGGCGCCGTGGCCCCGACCGAGGCCAGCAGCACCTGACCGAACTGCAACCGTGCCAGCACCGCGTGCAGCGCATCGCGCAGCCGGCGGGTCAGGCGCGATTCGCGCCGGCCGGCCGCGTCCAGCGTGGCGTCGCGGGTTTCGGCGGTGGCGGCGTCGAGCAGCGGCAGCAGCAGTTCCTCGGTGTCGAAGGCCTGCAGTGCAGCGCGGCCCTCGGGCACGCCGGCCGCAGCCCAGAACGCCGGCACGGCGCGGGCCAGCCCACGGCGGGCCCGGCGCAGCAGCCAGGCCTTCCACAGGATCAGGGCCCAGGCGCTGACGGACATGGCCAGCAGCAGCAGTGCGACGGCGCGGCCGATCAGGTCACTCTGGCCCCAGAAGTCGCCCAGCATGTCAGGCCTCGGGGCGCCGCGGCTGGGCGGGGGTCATGCGGAAAAGCCCAGCACGTCGTTCATGCCGAACAGGCCCGTGGTCTTGGCGGCCAGGAAGCGCGCGGCGCGCAGGCTGCCCTGGGCGTAGATGCTGCGGTTGCTGGCCTTGTGGCTGATCTCGATGCGTTCGCCCGTGCCGGCAAACAACACCGTGTGGTCGCCGATGATGTCGCCGCCGCGCACCGTGGCGAAGCCGATGGTGGACGGGTCGCGCACGCCGGTCACGCCCTCGCGGCCGTAGACCGCGCAGGCGTCCAGGTCGCGCCCGAGCGCGTCGGCCACCACGCGGCCCATCTGCAGCGCGGTGCCGCTGGGTGCGTCGACCTTGTTGCGGTGGTGGGCCTCGACGATCTCGATGTCGAAGCCCTCGTTCATCGCGCGGGCGGCCATGTCCAGCAGCTTGAGCACCACGTTCACGCCCACGCTCATGTTGGGCGCGAACACGATGGCCGTGCGCTCGGCGAGGCGGGCCAGCTCGGCCTGCTGCGCAGCATCGAAGCCGGTGGTGCCGACCACGGCCTTCACGCCCAGCTCGGCGCACACGGCCAGGTGGGCCAGCGTGGCCTCGGGGCGGGTGAAGTCGATCAGCACATCGGCGCCGGCCAGCCCGGCGCGCACGTCGTCACCCTTGTCCAGCGTGACATGCAGCGTGCAGTCGTCGGCCGCCTGCACGGCCTCGATCAGCATCTTGCCCATGCGCCCGGAGGCGCCGGTGATTGCGACCTTCATGGGCGCGGCCATCAGGAGCCGGCCTTGGCGGGGGCGTCCAGCGGCGGGTAGACGCGGCCGGGCGCGGGACCTTCGGCCGCGGCGGTGGGCAGCGACTCGGCCGCGGGCTGCTTGGGCAGCGGCAGCGCCGCGCGCTCGGCCTCGGTCAGCTCCAGCTTGGGCGGCTTGCCCTTGGGCTTGAAGGTGTTCACGGAGGCGACGAATTCCTGCTCGGTCGGCAGATCGTTGGGCACATCCAGCGACTTCAGCTTGTCGCCGTCGAACACCGCGGCCACCAGGCGCTGCTGCGGCTCCGTGCCCTGCCGACGGATCGTGAAGACGTAGTCCCAGCGGGCGTCATGAAAGACGTCGGCCAGCAGCGGCGTGCCCAGCAGGTCCTTGACCTGGGTACGGCTCATGCCGGGCTTGACCCGCTCCACCATTTCCTTGGTCAGCACATTGCCCTGCACGACCTCGAGCCGGTAGGGCGTGACCAGGCCCATCACCTTGTCGCCGGTCACGGAGGCGATGGAATCCCACGAGGGCAGCATGGAGCAGCCGCCGAGCAACGCAAGCAGGGGAACAGAGACGTACAAGGGGCGCATGGCGGGTCTGAATGGGCCTACTCTGGCCGCCGCGGGGCGCGGCTGGCTATCATTCGATCGATTCTAGCGGTCGCCATTTCGGTGGCTGCACGATCGACGACCATGCCCAACACCTCAGCCCGCACCCAGACGAGCGACATCAAGAACAGCGGCCTCAAGGCGACGCTGCCGCGCATCAAGATCCTGGAGCTCTTCCAGCGCGCGGAGCAACGCCACATGACGGCCGAGGATGTATATAAGGCGTTGCTGGGTGATGGCGCCGACATCGGCCTGGCCACGGTCTACCGCGTGCTGCAGCAGTTCGAGCAGGCCGGCCTGCTGAGCCGCAATCACTTCGAGACCGGCAAGGCGGTCTATGAGCTCAACGAAGGGCATCACCACGACCACCTGGTGTGCCTGACCTGCGGCCGCGTCGAGGAGTTCTTCGACGCGCAGATCGAGGAGCGTCAGCATGCGATCGCCCGCGAGCGCGGCTTTGCGCTGCACGAGCACGCGCTGTCGCTGTATGCGACCTGCCTGAAGACCGACTGCCCTCACCGCGAGGGCTGAGCACCTCAGCCGCGCGCGGCGCGCTCGCGGATCGCCGCGAAGCGCTCGTCCACCAGCAGGCGGCCGTCTTCGTAGACGGTGCGCAGCGCATCGGTGGCACCTTCGGCCAGCGCCTGGGCGTGTTCCGGCGAATCCAGCTTTACCGTCAGATACCGGCCGGCGTGGCGCAGCAGCGTCATTCGCCCGGCCTTGCTGCGCTTGGCCGGGTCGGTGGCGGGCGCCTTGAAGACGTCGCGCCATTGGCTGCTCACCTTGACGGCCGAGGCCTTCATCGCGAAGCCCAGGCTGTCACGGCTGACCTGTTGCAGCAGGGCGCCACCCTGGCCGAAGGCGATGTTGTCGGCCGAATAGCCGGCGGCCTCGAGCGCTGCCAGGATGCTGGCGATGGACGCGCGGGTGATGCCGTCGCCCTGGATCACGCGCACATGGCGCAGCAGGCGGTAGCCCTTGGCGTTCAGGTCGCTGCCGAAGGCCCGGTCGAGCGCCTGCACGGTACGGAGCACGACCGAGGTCGGGTCGCCGCTGTCCGGGCGGATCACGACGGTGGCGCCGCTGGCGATGACCTGTTCCCGCAGCGTGCCGCCCCAGAGGTCGTGCACGGCGGCGTCGAGGTCGTAGGAGTCCGACACCACGGCCAGCAGCGCACCCGGCTTGGCGAAGCGGGTCAGCATGTTGCGGTAGGCCTCGGCCTCGCCCTCCCGCCCCCAGGCCGTGATGGTGCTGTGCTCGGCGGCCGGAATGGAGAAGCCGGCCATGGGTTCACCGTAGTAGGTGCGTGCGCCCAGCACGGCACTCATGGTGTCGGTGCCCTGGAAGTTCACGAGGTGGGCCATGCCGCCCAGCATGGCCGACTCCAGCGAGGACACGCCGCGCGCGCCGAAGTCGTGCAGCTTGAAGGGCAGGCCTTCCGGCGACCCGGTGCGGGCCAGGGCGTCGCCGATCAGCTGGCGGGTGGCATGGCTGTGGGTCGCGACGGTGGTGGGGTACCACACGCGCAGCAGAGCCGTTTCCAGGTAGCTGGTGAGCCAGTAGCAGGCCGGATCGGTGTTCTCTATGGTCAGCAGGGCCTGGCCGACCGGCACGAGACTGCCCTCGGCCACCGCGCGAATGCGCACCGGCAGTCGCCCGCCATGGGCGCGCACAATGTGTTCCCAGCCCTCACGATGGAAGGGCAGGCCGTGAGCGGCCCAGATTTCCGCGGCCAGCTCGATGTCGGCCAGCGAGACGGGCTGGCTGAAGTACTCCTTCAGCAGCGCCTGCAGCCCGAAGAACAGCGTGTACGGCAGCGTGCCGCCGCGGGCCTCGATGTAGCTGAAGACGGCGGTGGTGTCGGGCGGGTACTGCAGCCAGTGGCTGGCCTTGTAGCTGTCCGTGTTGAGGATCAGCTGGCGGGAGATGTCGGACAGGGATTTCAATCGATCGCGCCGTTCTCGATCGCGCGCTGATGGCGCTCGACGAACTCTTTGTAGGTGTCGATGCCGCGCAGTTGGAGGATGGTGTTGCGCACGGCGGCCTCCACCAGCACGGCGAGGTTGCGGCCGGCGTCGACCGCGATGATGACCTTGCGCACCGGCATGCCCAGCACGTCTTCGTAGAGCGGCTCGTAGGGCAGGCGCTCGAAGTCGCGCTCCAGCGTTTCCTTGCGCACCAGGTGCACGATGAGCTTGAGGCGCATCTTGCGGCGCACCGCGGTTTCGCCAAAGATGGCCTTGATGTCCAGCAGGCCGATGCCGCGCACCTCCAGCAGGTTGAGCAGCAGCTCGGGGCAGCGCCCCTCGATGGCGGTCTGCGACACGCGGAAGAAATCCACCGCATCGTCGGCGACCAGGCCGTGGCCGCGCGAGATCAGCTCCAGCCCCAGTTCGCTCTTGCCCAGGCCGGACTCGCCGGTCAGCAGCACGCCCAGGCCCAGGATGTCCATGAACACGCCATGGCGCGTCGTGCGGTTGGCGAACAGCTGCGAGAGATAGGCTCGCACCAGGTCGATCACGTGGCCGGCGGACTCCGTCGTGCGGAACAGCGGAATCTCTGCCCGGTCGCACATCGCGATGAGTCGCGGCGGCGGCACGGAATCGTCGGCCACGATCAGCACCGGCGGCTCCAGCGTGACGATGCGCGAGATGCGGCGATCCTGCGTCTCGGTGCTGTCCTGGCTCAGGTAGGCCACTTCACGCCGGCCGACGATCTGCACCCGGTAGGGGTGGATGTAGTTCAGGTAGCCGACCAGGTCGGCCGCGCTCTGCGCGTCGCGCACGGCCGCCTCGTCGAATCGGCGCTCCGGATGCGCGTGGCCGGCAATCCATTCCCAGCGCAAGGCTTCGCGGTGTTCCTCGAACAGCCTTTCGGCGCTGATGGATGTGGGTTTCAAGTCAGGTCTTCAGCTTGCAGGTTGCGCCATCGGGGCGGGGCTCACGCCACGGACTTCAGCGGCTCCCAGGTGGAGATCAGCTTGTGCAGCGTGGCGGCATCGGCGTCAGACTTCAGCCGTTCGCGCAATTCACGATCCGAGAGCATTTCGGCGATCTCGGACAGGATCTCCAGGTGCCGCTGCGTGGCCGCTTCGGGCACCAGCAGGAAGATCAGCAGGCTGACCGGCTCGTCGTCCGGCGCATCGAAGGCGATCGGCTGGGCCAGGCGCAGCACGGCGGCCAGCGGGTTCTTCAGGCCTTTGACCCGGCCATGCGGAATGGCAACGCCATGACCCAGGCCCGTGGAGCCGAGCCGTTCGCGGGCGAACAGGTTGTCGGTGACCAGGGCGCGCGACATCTGGTGATGGTTCTCGAACAGCAGGCCGGCCTGTTCGAAGGCGCGCTTCTTGCTGGTGGCATCCACATTCACCGACACGTTGTCGGCGGGGAGGATGGCGGCGAGACGGTTCATGGCGATCACGACAGCGGTTTCGGGGGCGCGGGCTGGCGATCAGTGTGCAGCAGGCGCACGGCCTTGGCCGGGGCGTAGGAACTTGCAAAGGCGCGGATTATGGAACCGAGCGCCGGGAAGCGGCGTCCGGGGCCGCAAGTCCCTGCCGAAATCGGCGTCATCAGCCCTTGAATAAGGGTGGTTGAGGTCGGTTCGCAACATCCCATTGCACATCGCAAAAAACAAAAGCGGCCCAAGGGGCCGCTCGGTTCATCGACCGCCCGCTCAGGGCGCCGGCATTTCCAGCCGCTTGGCCGAGGCGTGGTGGTGATCCTGCACCTTGTCCTTGTGGCGGCAGACCTGGCGGTCGAGCTTGTCCATCAGCTGGTCAATGGCGGCGTACAGGTCTTCGTGAGATTGCTCCACGAAGATGTCGCGGCCCTTCACGTGCAGCGTGACTTCGGCGCGCTGGCGGCGTTCCTTCTCCTTTTGCTTTTCCACGGTCAGCAGGACGTTGATGTCCACGACCTGGTCGAAGTGGCGGGTCACACGGTCCAGCTTGGTGAGTACGTACTCGCGCAGAGCCGGCGTGACTTCCAGATGATGGCCACTGATCGTCAGATTCATAAAGCCTCCTTTCAGAGGATGAGTCGGGAAAGAAATCCAGGAACTGGAACGGAATCAGGGAGGGAAGGAGGGGGTCTTGTCAGGTAGCGGAAGTGAGTGAAGTGAGTGAATCGACGAGTCCAGTTTGCGCGCGAAGCGCCCCCGTGACAAGGGGATGACGGTGTCGTTTTGTGGCCTTGTCGGGTGAACTTCTGTGACGCCTGTCACAGGCCTGTGCAGTGCAATAATTCCTGGCTATCGACACCACGGAGCGCGTCTTGGACAGCGACCACCCTCGGTGACCGTCCATTCCCGCCGCGGGCCTGTTTGAGGCCCGATCGTCCGGAGTGAGACGGTGCCGCCCCATCCACCTGCCACCCCGGGCGACTCCCGAGTCGTCCCAAGCCGAACGCCGTCGGAGACGACATGCTGAATGTGTTCACGCTGGATAACGGCCGCCTCAAGGGCGGGCTGTTCCAGGAAGAGATCGAGTCCGCCGAGGAACTGGCGAAGTCGCGACCGGTCTGGGTCGATCTGGAGAACCCCACGTCGGAGGAGAAGGGCTGGATCCGCGACCGGTTCGGCCTGACCATCCCCGAGAACATCGTCGACGAGGATCTGGAAGAGTCCGCACGCTTCTACGAAGAAGACAACGGCGAGCTCCATATCCGTTCCGACTTTTTGATCGAGGGTGACGACGTTGGCGACGGGCGGCCGGCGCGCAATGTGCGGGTGGCCTTCATCCTGTTCAACAACGTGCTGTTCTCGGTGCACAACGAGGACCTGCCGGTGTTCCGGCTGCTGCGCCTGCGCGCGCGGCGCATTCCGGCGCTGATTGAGGATGCCAAGGACGTGCTGCTCAAGCTCTACGACGCCGACGCCGAGTACTCGGCCGATGTGCTGGAAGGCATCTACGACAAGCTGGAGGCGGTCAGCGCCCGCGTGCTGAAGAGCGACGTCACCGACGCCGAGGCCGGCGAGGTGCTGTCGGCCATCGCCCGCGAGGAAGACTTGAACGGGCGCATACGTCGCAACGTGATGGACACGCGCCGCGCGGTCAGCTTCATGATGCGCAGCCGCATGCTGAACGCCGAGCAGTTCGAGGAGTCGCGCCAGATCCTGCGCGACATCGACTCGCTGGACTCACACACGGCCTTCCTGTTCGACAAGATCAACTTCCTGATGGACGCCACGGTCGGCTTCATCAACATCAACCAGAACAAGATCATCAAGATCTTCTCCGTGGCCAGCGTGGCGCTGCTGCCGCCCACGCTGATCGCGTCCATCTACGGCATGAACTTCAAGTTCATGCCTGAGCTGGAGTCGCCCCTGGGCTATCCGTTCGCGCTGACGCTGATGCTGTTGTCGGTGGCCGCCCCCTTCATCTACTTCCGCCGCAAGGGCTGGCTGAAGTAGCCCGCCAACGTCTCCCGTCGCTTCACGGCGGGGCCAGAAACGGCTGCGGGGCTCGCGTCATCGACACGAGCCCCGCGAATAAAAACGGCCGTCGCACGCCCCGAAGCCAACGAGGGAGGGAGGGAGGAGGAGGAAAACGGCTTCGGGATTTCTGACCTGCAAGCAGGGCGGAGCGGCGACCGGAAGATCTCCGGAACTCCAGCTGGGCTGGGGTTTCCACTGAGTATGTAGCTTACGAGAACATCTGGCTGATGAGCTTGCATAGAACTGTCCCAAATATGGGTGATGCGGTGTTTCGCCACACCCTGGGGCGGGCACCCTGGCGGGCGCCCCGGTTCGGCCGTCATCTGCCCCGGCCTGGTGCCCACGGTGGCATCGCGCCATGACCTTTTAGAATCGCGGCTCTAAAAACGAGGACTTGCAATGCTTTACCCGGAACTGTTCAAGCAGCTGGAAGCTGTGCGCTGGAACATGGACAAGGACATTCCGTGGGACCGCTTTGACGCGAGCCTGCTGTCCGACGAGCAGGCCCAGACGATCAAGATGAACGCCATCACCGAGTGGTCGGCGCTGCCGGCCACCGAGATGTTCCTGCGCGACAACAAGGAAGACAGCGACTTCTCCGCCTTCATGAGCGTGTGGTTCTTCGAGGAGCAGAAGCACTCGCTGGTGCTGATGGAGTATCTGCGCCGCTTCCGCCCGGACCTGGTGCCCACCGAGGAGGAACTGCACGAGGTGCGCTTCGACTTCGATCCGGCGCCGGCGCTGGAGACGCTGATGCTGCACTTCTGCGGCGAGATCCGTCTGAACCACTGGTACCGCCGTGCATCCGAGTGGCATACCGAGCCGGTCATCAAGGCCATCTACGAGACGCTGTCGCGCGACGAAGCCCGCCACGGCGGTGCCTACCTGCGCTACATGAAGCGCGCGATGACCAAGTTCGGCGACGAGGCCCGCGCGGCCTTCGCCAAGGTCGGCGTGCTGATGGCCTCGGCCCGCCGCACCGCGCAGGCGCTGCATCCCACCAACCTGCATGTGAACGCCAAGCTGTTCCCGCGCGACACCATCCAGAGCCGCCTGCCGGACCCCGAGTGGCTGGAGCGCTGGCTGGACAAGCAGATCCAGTTCGACGCGCTGTGGGAGACCAAGGTGGTCGAGCGCATCCTGCACAACATGAGCCTGCTGATGGAGCGCAGCTTCACCACCGTGCAGGAGCTGAACCGCTTCCGCAAGGAAATGGCCGCCCGCCTGACCCCGCCCGGCAGCGTCGCGCAACCGGCCTGAGCGGCCGCTCCCCCATGAAAAAAGGCCCGCTGCTGCGGGCCTTTTGATGTGAGGTGCGAGGCCTTCAGCCGGCATGGGCGCGCTTGCGCACCACCAGCCAGAAGGACGCCGCTGCAACCGCCGCCCAGCCCAGCGCGATGGGCGACGCAAAGCTCATCAACGCCTGGCCGAAGTCCTGGGCCAGCCACAGCCAGGGGTTGTCGCCGGCCTTGAGCGCATCCATCGCGCCTCGGGGGTCGAACAGCAGGGCGGCGTCGCCTCGCTCCACCAGCCATTGCAGCGCCTGCACCGGCCAGGAGATCTCGTAGACCTTGTGCATCACGGCCACCGCGACGCCCGTGCCCACCAGCAGCAGCGGCACGCCCAGGCGCTTGAGCCAGGCGGACGCCGCCATCAACGGCAGCAGCAGCGGCAGCAGCGTCAGGCTCAGCAGCAACGTGCCGGCGAGGCCGCGCACCAGCGTCGGCAGCGCATAGGTCAGCACCTCGCCCCAGTTCACGCTGGCCAGCGCACCTGCACTGGCCTTGAGCCCCAGCACCGCCATCGCGATGGGCAGCGCGAACAGCCCGCCCACCAGCATGGCACCCAGCGGCACCAGCCACAGGTGGGCCAGCAGCGTGGCCGCGACGCTTTCGGACGGCCGACCCGGCAGCGACAGCCAGAACTCGATGGAGCGGTCCTGCACGTCGCGCCGTGCCAGGCCGGGGATCTGGAAGCTCGCGATTGCCAGGCTGATCGCATAGACCGTGCTGGCGCTGATCGCGCAGATCAGCAGCGCGATCAGGTCCAGGTGCTCGGTCGGCAGGCCCTGGAGCTGGCCGAAGGGCAGCAGCGCCAGGAACAGCAGCGGCGGTGCGAACGCGGTGATCAGCCAGCCGCGCTTGTGCTGCATCCATTCGCGCAGCAGCAGGGTGGGGATGTGTGAGTTCATGGCTTCTCCTTGTGCGGCGCTCAGGCCTGCTTGCTGTTCAGCGCCGGGTTGCGGGTCAGCGCCATGAAGAGGTCGACCAGGCTGGGGCGCACGCGCTGGCCCAGGCTGGCCACATGCTCGGGCGGGGCGCCGTCGAACAGCGAGGTCGTGCGGCCCTGCTCGCGGTAGCGCAGCAGCGGGTGGGCCGCGGCCATCGCGTCGGCGGCTGCCGGGTCGTGGCTCAGTGCGACGAAGCGGCGGTCGATGTCCTCCAGGCTGATGGACAGCACGACCTGGCCCTCGTTCAGCATGATCACGTCGGACAGCAGCGCCTCCACCTCCTCCACCTGGTGGGTGGAGATCAGCACGCTGCGCTCGCCGTCGCACCATTCGTCGATCAGCATCTCGTAGAAGCTCTTGCGCGACACCACGTCCAGCCCCAGCGTGGGCTCGTCCAGGATCATCAGCTTCGCGTCGATGGCGGCGATCAGCGCCAGGTGGGTCTGGGCCACCATGCCCTTGGACAGGCTCTTGACCTTGTCGCTCTCGCTCACGCTGGTGCGCCTGAGCAGCGCCCGTGCCCGCTCGGCCGAGAACTTGGGCTGCAGCTGGCTCATCAGCGTGATCAGCTCGCCCACCCGCGCCCAACGCGGCAGCACCGCCACGTCGGGGATGTAGCTCAGCTGGGTCAGCAGCGCCTGGCGGTTCTCGCTGGGGCGCTGGCCCAGCACCCGCAGCTCACCCTGCACCGGCAGCAGGCCCACCAGCGCCTTCATCAGCGAGGTCTTGCCGGCGCCGTTGTGGCCCAGCAGGCCCACCACGCGGCCCGGTGGCACGCTCAGTGACACCTCGTTGAGCGCCAGCTTCTTGCCGTAGCGCAGCGACACCCCTTGGGCGTCGATCAGATTCGTGCTCATGTGGCCTCCCAGTTCAGATCCTTCGCGCCCAACCCCAGCCTCTGCAGCTTGGCGCGCAGGGCCGGCCAGTCCCTTTGCAGGAACTGCTCGCGCTCGTGCCGCAGCAGGCGGTCGCGCGCGCCGGCCACGACGAACATGCCCAGCCCGCGCCGCGACTCGATGAGGCCGTGGTCCGCCAGCGTCTGCAGCGCGCGGGTCACGGTCAGCGGGTTGATCACGTACTGGCTGGCGAGCTGCCGTACCGAGGGCAGGGCCGTACCTTCCGGGGGGCTGCCGTCCAGCAGCTGCACCGCCAGGCGGTCGGCAAGCTGCTGGTAGATCGGCGCCTGGTCATTCCAGGTGGGCGTCATGGGGCGGTCCAGGGTGTGTTGCTGATGTAGCACACCATACCGCCGGCCCCGGCCCCGCCCTAGCGCAGCGCGACAGGCTGCAGATTTGGGGGGGCAGGCTGCATGACCGCTGCTAGCTGAGCAGTCTGTCGACCTTGGCAGAGCCCGCCTCGATCTGGTCGGCCAGCAGGCGCAGCGCGGTGGGCATCGCGGCAACGATCTCTGGTGAACCCTGCAGACTGAACCTGGTGCCGTAGATGCCGTTCACGACAGCCAGCAGCACGCTCGAGGCCTCCAGGGATTCCATCAACTTGTCCACCTCTTCGCCGTACTTTCCTCCGCTCATGTGATGCTCGCCTCCCTCTTGATTGCGCACGTCGAGCGACGTCAGCGCTTTGGCAGGCCGAGTGTCCACGCTGGCTCGCTCATGCGGTGAGCCACCCCTCGGGCGTCCGGTGGCGTGGAGCGCCGTTTCAGGGGGGGCGTGTTTTCAGCGCCCTTGCGGCGTGGCCGGGCAGGGGGCCTGCGGCAGACACCTACTGCCCGAAGCCCTTCAGCAGCAGCTTCAGCCGCTTGCGACCATCGCTGTTGGTGGCGCGATAGGTCTTCAGCGCGAGGGCCAGGAACTGCTGTTCGCCGGCCGACAGCCCCGCCGGCTCGCGTTCCTCGTCGAGCCAGCCGGCCGCCTTGCCGCAGTGGTCCTCGATCTGTCGGGCCAGCTTGTCGCCAATGGGCCGCGCGCCGCTCTTGGCCATGGACCAGGTGGCCCCGCTGACCTCGAGGCGAGCCGCCCAGGCGGACTCCAGCCCCTTGGGCGGGTCGCCTGCAGTGATGCGTTCCTCGGCGAAGCTCTGGAAGAGCGCGAGGGCATTGATGCGGCGGATGGTGGCGGGGCTGGACACGGTGGGTGTTGTGAAAACACTTCACACTCATTCTAGGGGCGAACCCCGGGTTGACCATCGTGTGAACACTCTTCACAATGCGTGCATTCGTTGAATCGCCAACAAAACCCCACTTCAACTGCAAGGTTCCTTCATGCGCAGCCCAGCCCCCGCCTTCATCACCGCACGCCCCTGCTCAGGGACGTCGGGGCTGGCCGTGGCTGCGGTCGGCAAAGCGCCGGGCGACCGGCCGTTTGCCGCGTACGGTCGCCATGACCAGCTGGAGATGGGCTCCTATTCACCGGGAAAGGCTTCAGGCCACTGAAGCCCGTCGACGCCAGGGATCTTGATATCCCGCGAAGCCCGGTCTCCTGCAGGAACCGGGCTTTTTGTTTGGTGCCTGCTCGTGTCGGCGCTGCCCCGTGGCCGGGTCGCCGACGACCACGCCATCGCGTCATCTCGGGTGTGCCCGTGCACAAGCATCGGCCGGCCCGGTGTGCATGTGTGCCCCAGCCTGTTCCGCGGACGGGCCGGCATGCAGCGAGTCCACTGAATTGCGCAGTTCGGAGGATTCGCGCGCGGACACAACCGAGATGACGTCGGCTCGCCCCCGTGCTGGGTGGCATGCCAGCATCGCCAGTCAGAAGTCTGTCGTCGAGCTCGCGCTTCGACAGACGCAAACCGGCCGCAACGATTGGGCGGCGTCGGAACCCGTCACCGACAACCATGAATCCCATCCGACAGGCTCGGGTGGAGGCCGCGTGCCGCCAGGCCTCGATATGGCCGGCTGCTGCTGCCGACCCGTGCGCGGTCACAGAAAGGAGGACGCCATGCACGACGTATTGCAGTTGGACATCACCGGCCAGCCGCAGGCCTGGATCTCGGTCGAGCAGGCGGCTGCCCATGTGGCGACGCGCTCGGTGGCCTGGTCGCTGGGCGACAGCCCGCTGGCCGTGCTGCGCGGAGGCCTGAACCTGCGGACGGGCCGGCAATCGGTGCTGGAAGTGCCGCCCATCCTGGCGCTGCTCGGGCAATCCCGGCTAAATCTCTTCGAGCTCACGCCGGGCTACACGAAGGCCAAGCTCGTCCGGCGCGACCGGCACACCTGCGCCTACTGTGGTGTTCAGTGGGTGCCGTCGCTGCTGACGGTGGACCACATCGTGCCGGCATCACGTGGCGGGCCGCTCAGCTGGATGAACACGGTGGCGGCCTGCCGGGCCTGCAACGCGGCCAAGGCCGACCGCACGCCCGAGCAGGCGCGCATGCCGCTGCTGTTCATGCCCTACGTGCCCAGCCGTTTCGAGGACTTCCTGCTCAAGGGCAGGCGCATCCGGGCGGACGTGCATGAATGGCTGGCCGCGCGGCTGCCCAAGGAATCACGCCTGAGCTGAGCTCGGGCGGCAAGAGATCTGCCTCGGAAGGCGAAGGCTCACAGGCCGGGGGTTCAACCCCGCCGGTGCGCCGCGGCCGGGTTCGCCCCGTCGCTGCGGCGCATGCCGCCCCGCCGGAAGAGGTCGATGCGGTGAAGCACGGTTGCCCCGCAAGGGCCGGGTTCGACTCCCGGGGTCACCACCACTGGATAGCTCAGTCGGGTAGAGCAACGGTACGCGGTGCCGTGTGTCGTGGGTTCGACTCCCACTCCAAACCTGGTCTTGAACACCAGTTGATCCGGTCGAAAGACCACCCCGCCGAACGTGTCGGTCGCCCGCTTGCGGGTGCGCAGGCATCAGCGCGGCCACCCGTGCCCAGGGCACGCGGAGCCTGCGTGCGCGACCAGTCTCAGGCATGTGCAGGGAGGGCATGCCACGGACGCCTCGTGACACCCGGACTCCGGCACCCAGGGCCCGTGGCCGCGCTGTAACGGCACCCCGTCTCAAACCACACGCTGCAGACAAGGAGAACCTCATGAAGATCAAGCGTGTCACTGTGAAGAAGAACGAGCGCGGTCTGCTGCTGCGCAACGGCAGCTTCGAGCGCGTGCTGCAACCCGGCACGCACTGGCTGCTCGCGGGCTGGGACGCGCTGCAGGTCGAGCTGTTCGCATTGGAATCCCCGGCCTTCGTGCACCGACTGACCGACTACCTGCTGGCCAAGGAGCCCGCGGTGGTGGCGGCCGAGTTCGTGCGCGTGGAGTTGGGCACGCACGAAGTCGGCCTGCGCAGCGAGAACGGTGTGCTGGTCGAACTGCTGCCGCCCGAGAGCCGGCGTCTGTACTGGAAGGGCCTGGTCGATGTGCAGGTGGAGGTGCTGAGCCTGGAGGCATCGGCCGAACTGCCCGCGGCATTGACGGCCCGCCTGCAGCAGACCCAGCTGCGCCCCCGTGCGCTGGCCGGCCTGGCCGGCGTGCTGCAGGTGGTGGTGCCCGAGCACGGTGCCGGTCTGCTGTGGGTGGATGGCAAGGTCGAGCGACTGTTGCTGCCCGGTTCCTACGCGTTCTGGAAGTTCAATCGCCAGCTGAACGTGGAGCTGGTGGACCTGCGGCTGCAAGCGGTCGAGGTGTCGGGTCAGGAGATCCTGACCCGCGACAAGGTCGCGCTGCGGCTCAACCTGACCGCCACCTGGCGCTACACCGATGTGCTGGCCGCGCACAAGGCGCTGGCCAAGCCGGCCGAGCACCTGTATCGCGAGCTGCAGCTGGGTCTGCGGGCCGCGGTGGGCACGCGTTCGCTCGATGAACTGCTGGAGAACAAGAGCGTGATCGACGAGATCGTGGCGGCCCAGGTGCGTGCGCGGCTGAGCGCCTACGGCCTGGCGCTGGGCAGCGTCGGCGTGAAGGACATCGTGCTGCCTGGCGAGATGAAGACCATCCTTGCCCAGGTGGTGGAGGCCGGCAAGTCGGCCGAGGCCAACGTGATCCGGCGCCGCGAGGAAACGGCGGCCACCCGCTCGCTGCTCAACACCGCCAAGGTGATGGAGGACAACCCCGTCGCGCTGCGGCTCAAGGAGCTCGAGACCCTGGAGCGGGTCGCCGAGCGCATCGACAAGATCTCCGTGTTCGGAGGTCTGGACCAGGTACTCAACGGGCTGGTGAAGCTGCGTTGAGCCCGCATCGAACAGGGGCGGATGGGCACCAGGCGCCAGCTTCGGCAGCGCGCACTATGCATCCGCCCGACAAGGAGTCATTCATGGACAAGACGTTTATCGAGCAGCAGGTGCCCGGCGGGGTGCCGATCAGGATGTGGACGCAGGGCGTTCCCGTCGAGGCCGGCGCGCGTCGGCAGTTGGAGAACGCGGCGCGTCTGCCGGTCGTGTTCAGCCACATCGCGGCGATGCCGGACGTGCACTTCGGCATCGGGGCCACGGTGGGCTCGGTCATCCCGACGCTGCGGGCCATCATCCCGGCCGCCGTCGGTGTGGACATCGGCTGCGGCATGATGGCCTGCAAGACCACGCTGACCGCCGAGGACCTGCCGGACAACCTGGCACCGCTGCGGGCTGCGATCGAGCGTGCCGTGCCGCATGGTCGCGCGCCGGGCCGCCGCGATCCGGGCGCCTGGCAGAAGCCGCCGGGCGCGGTGGATACGGCCTGGGCCCGGCTGGAGCCGGAGTTCACCGAGCTCTGCCGCGACTACCCCAAGCTGGCCAGAACCAACCACCACTCGCACCTGGGCACGCTGGGCTCGGGCAATCATTTCATCGAGGTCTGTCTCGACGAAGTCGGCGGCGTGTGGTTCATGCTGCACTCGGGCTCGCGCGGCGTGGGCAATGCGATCGGCACCATGTTCATCGAGCTGGCCCGCCAGGATGCGCTGCGCCAGCAGGCCAATCTGCCGGACCGCGACCTCGCCTACTTCGAGGAAGGTAGCCGCTACTTCGGGGACTACGTGCGTGCGGTGGGCTGGGCGCAGAAGTTCGCTGCGCTCAACCGCGAGCTCATGATGCGCCGCGTCATCGAGGCCGCGAAGACGGTGCTGCACAAGAGCTTCCAGAGCCATCTCGAAGCGGTGAACTGCCACCACAACTACGTGCAGCGGGAGCGCCACTTCGGCGAGGACGTCTACGTCACCCGCAAGGGCGCGGTGAGCGCGAAGGCCGGGCAGCTGGGCATCATCCCGGGCAGCATGGGCGCGCGCAGCTACATCGTGCGCGGCAAGGGCCACCCGCAGTCGTTCGAGTCGTGCTCCCACGGGGCCGGCCGCGTGATGAGCAGGGGGGACGCCAAGCGGCGCTTTACGCTGGCGGAGCACCGCGCGGCAACGGAAGGCGTCGAATGCCGCAAGGACGAACACGTGCTCGATGAGACCCCGGCGGCCTACAAGAACATCGACGCCGTGATGGCCGCGCAGGCCGACCTGGTGGACGTGGTGCACACGCTCAAGCAGGTCGTGTGCGTGAAGGGCTGAGCAGCGCGGGGGGGGGGGCGCCCGCGCTGCCCGGGGCCGCTTGGGTCGTGGGGCCGGCGGCCTCAGTGCGTCTTGCTGACGCGCTCGAAGAACTCGTACACGCCCTGGTCGCCCATCTTGCGGGCATCGGCCAGTTCGCCGCCGGTGGTGGCGTAGAGCACCTTGCCCTGCGGCGACAGCACTGCCACGGCCGGGATGCCCTTCCTCAGCGGCACGCCGTAGCCTTCGGCGATGTCGACGTTGTGGTCGAAGCGGCCCACGTCCACCTTCACGACCTTGTAGCTCTTGGCGATCAGCGGGGCGCTGGCGCCGCCCTTGAAGGCGGCGTCCAGCATCCTGCAGTCGCCGCACCAGTTGGCGCCGAACACCACCAGCACCGGCAGCTTGGCCTTGGCGGCCTCGTCCAGCGTGGCGCGGATCTCGGCCTTGGCGTCGGCGGTCTCGTTGTAGATGGGCGCCGGCGCCGCGTGGGCGGCGAGGCCCAGCGTGGCGATCAGCGTGGCGGCGATGAAGTGACGGCGCATGGGGTTCTCCAGGGGAAGAGGGCGGGGCGTCAGGCGCCGCCGCCCAGGGCGCGGTAGAGGCTGACGAGATTCTGCGCCCGCAGGCTCTGCACCTGCACCAGCGACTGCTGGGCGGTGAACAGCGAGCGTTGCGCATCCAGCAGGTCCAGCGCGCTGGCGATGCCGCCCTTGTAGCGCTGCTCGGTCAGCGCCAGTCGGCGGGTCTCGGCGTCCACTTGGGCGCCCAGCGCCGTGCGCTGCTCGGCCAGCGTGGCGCGGCCGGCCAGGCCGTCGGCCACCTCGCGGAAGCCGGTCTGCACGGCCTTCTCGTACTGGGCCAGGGCGATGTCGCGCTGGGCGCGTGCCTGCTCGAGGTTGGCGCGGTTGCGGCCGGCGTCGAACAGCGGCTGCACCAGCTGCGGCGCAAAGCTCCAGGCGGAGTTCTTGAACAGGTCGGACAGCTGGCCGCTGGCGGTGCCGATCTGGCCGGTCAGCGTGATGCGCGGGAAGAAGGCCGCGCGCGCCGCATCGATGTTGGCCGAGGCCGCGGCCAGCAGGCGCTCGGCCTGGCGGATGTCGGGCCGCGCGGTCAGCACCTCGCTGGGCAGGCCGGCCGGCAGCTCGGCCAGGGGTTCGAAGTCGCTCAGCTGGCCGGTGGGGGCCGGCAGGTCGGCCGGCAGCGGGCCGCCCAGCAGCAGGGCCAGCGCGTTCTCGTCCAGCGCGCGCTGGCGCTGGGTCTGCGCCAGCGCGGCGCGGGCCGCCTGCAGGGACGACTCGGCGGTGCGCAGGTCCACCTCGTTGGTGACGCCGCCCTCGAAGCGCTGGCGGGTCAGGGCCAGCGACTGCTCGCGGGTGGCGACCGTGTCCTGCGTGAGCCTGAGCAGTGCGGCGTCGGCCTGCAGTGCCACCTCGGCATTGGCCACGCTGGCCACCAGCGCGATGCGCACCGCCTGCTGGTTGGACTCGGCGGCCAGCAGCTGCGCCGCGGCCGCGGCGTCCAGGCCGCGCAGGCGGCCGAACAGGTCCAGCTCGTAGGCGCTGACCTGCAGGCCGGCGGTGTAGAGCGTGTTGATGCCGCCGCTGGCGGTGGGCGTGCGCGAGCCGGTGATGCCGGCACTGACCGTGGGCCAGAGGTCGGCATCGCGGGCGGCCGCGGTGGCGCGTGCGCTCTCGATGTTGAGCGCCGCCACGCGCAGGTCGCGGTTGTTGGCCAGGGCCAGCGGGATGAGCTTTTGCAGCCGCTCGCCGCGGTAGGCCTGGGCCCAGGGCAGGGCGGTCGCCGCGGTGCCGGCGCCGCCGGCCTGCGGGAAGGCCGCGGGCACGGCCGCCGCGGCGGCTTCAGGGGCGCTGGGGCGCTTGGGCTCGGGGCCGGCGCAGGCCGCCAGCAGGGCGGCGCTCAGCAGCGGCAACAGGATGGAATGGGGCCGGGTCATGCCTGGTCCTCCTCGGGCTGGTGGGCGTCGCGGCGATGCTGTCGGTCGCTGCCGGGGAAGATGCGGCGCACGACGACGAAGAACACCGGCACCAGGAACACGGCCAGCATGGTGGCGGTGATCATGCCGCCCATCACGCCGGTGCCGATGGCGCGCTGGCTGGCGGAGCCGGCGCCAGTGGCCAGCACCAGCGGCAGCACGCCGAGGATGAAGGCCATGGACGTCATCAGGATGGGGCGGAAGCGCAGGTGCGCGGCCTCGATGACCGACTCCACCAGGCCGCGGCCCTGGGCGTGCAGGTCCTTGGCGAACTCGATGATCAGCACCGCGTTCTTGGCCGACAGGCCGATGATGGTGATCATGCCCACCTTGAAGTAGACGTCGTTCTCCAGGCCGCGGAAGCTGGCGCCCAGCACCACGCCCAGGATGCCCAGCGGCACCACGAGCAGCACGGACAGCGGGATGCTCCAGCTCTCGTACAACGCGGCCAGGCACAGGAACACGGCCAGCAGCGAGAAGCCGAACAGGATCATCGCTGTGGAGCCCGACAGCTTTTCCTCGCGGGACTGGCCGGTCCATTCGAAGCCGAAGCCGGCCGGCAGCTGGCCGGCCAGGCGCTCCATCTCGGCGATGGCCGCGCCGGTGGACACGCCCTTGGCCGGTTCGCCGGCGATGCGCATCGCCGGGTAGCCGTTGTAGCGCACCGTCTGCACCGGGCCGTAGATCCAGTGGCTGCTGACGAAGGAGGCCAGCGGCACCGGCTGGCCGGCGTTGTTCAGCACATTGAGCTTGAGCAGGTCCTCGGGCTGCATGCGGTCCTTCGCGTCGGCCTGCACGATGACGCGCTGCATGCGGCCGGCGTTGGGGAAGTCGTTCACATAGGTCGAGCCCAGCGAGGTGTTCAGCACCGAGTTGATGGCGCTGATGGGCACGCCCAGCGCCATCGCGCGGTCGCGGTCGATGTCGAGCTGCAGCTGGGTGGCGTCTTCCAGGCCGTCCAGGCGCATCGCGGTCAGCAGCGGGCTCTTGGCCGCCAGCGCGAGCAGCTGGTTGCGCGCGGCCACCAGTTCCTCGTGCGTGTGGCCGCCGCGGTCCTGCAGGCGGAACGCGAAGCCGTTGGCGCGCCCCAGGTCGCGGATGGGCGGCGGGCTGGTCGGGAAGATGGTGGCGTCGCGGATCTTGGCCAGCGCCGGGAAGGCCCGGCCGACCAGGCCCTGCGCCGAATGCTCGGCGCCGTGGCGCTCCTCCCAGGGCTTGAGCGTCACGAAGCCCAGTGCCGCGTTCTGGCCGGAGCCCGCGAAGCTGAAGTTCAGCACGCTGACCATGCTCTCCACTTCGGGCTGCTTGAGCATGTAGTCCTCGACCTGCTGCATCACGGCCAGCGTGCGCGGCTGGGTCGCACCCGGCGGCAGCTGCACGTTGACGAGGATGTTGCCCTGGTCTTCATTGGGCACGAAGGCGGTGGGCAGCTTCTGGAACATCAGCACCGCGACGGCGATCACCGTGCCGTAGACCACGGCTGCCCGCAGCATGCGCTTGAGCAGTCGCGTGACCCAGCTCTCGTAGCCCTTGGCCAGGCGGGTGAAGCCGCGGTTGAATGCGCCGAAGAAGCCGCGCTTTTCCAGGTGGTGGCCGGCTTCCACCGGCTTGAGCAGCGTGGCGCACAGCGCCGGCGTCAGCGACAGCGCCAGGAAGGCGGAGAAGCCGATCGAGCTGACCATCACCGCCGAGAACTGGCGGTAGATGTTGCCGATGGCGCCGCTGAAGAAGGCCAGCGGCACGAACACCGAGATCAGCACCACGGTCACACCGATGATGGCGCTGGAGATCTGGCCCATGGCCTTGCGCGTGGCCTTGAGCGGCGACAGCCCCTCCTCGCTCATCACGCGCTCGACGTTCTCCACCACGACGATGGCGTCGTCCACCACGATGCCGATCACCAGCACCATGCCGAACATGGTCAGCACGTTGATCGAGAAGCCCAGCGCCAGCAGCGTCGCGAAGCTGCCCAGCAGCGCCACGGGCACCACCAGCGTCGGGATCAGCGTGTAGCGGATGTTCTGCAGGAACAGGAACATCACCAGGAACACCAGCACCACGGCCTCGACCAGAGTCTCGATCACCTGCGAGATCGAGATGTCGATGAACAGCGAGCTGTCGTAGGGAATGTTGGCCTTCACGCCGGCCGGGTAGTATGGGGCCAGCGCCTTCAGGCGGGCCTTGACCAGCTTGGCGGTTTCCAGCGCGTTGGCCGCCGGCGCCAGCTGCACGCCGATGCCGGTGGAGGGCACGCCGTTCAGGCGGGCCTGGCGGGTGCTGTAGCTGTCGGCGCCCAGTTCCAGTCGGGCGACGTCCTTGAGCTTGACGCTGGAGCCGTCGGGGTTGGCGCGCAGCACGATGTTGCCGAACTGCTCGACGCTGGCCAGCTGGCCGCGCACCACCACCGTGGCGGCCACCTGCTGGCCGGGCACGTTGGGCAGGTCGCCGATGGAGCCGGCGCTGACCTGGGCGTTCTGGGCCTGGATGGCCGCGTTCACATCGGCCGGCGCGAGCTTGTAGCCCACCAGCTTGGCCGGGTCCAGCCAGATGCGCATCGCGCGCTCGGTGCCGAACTGCAGCGCCTGGCCGACACCCGGCACGCGCTGGATTTCCGGCAGCACGTTGCGGGCGACGTAGTCACCCAGCGCGATCGGGTCCAGGTCCGGGTTGGTGCTGGACATCATGATGAACAGCAGGAAGTTCGGGTTGGACTTGTCCACCCGCACGCCCTGCTGGATCACAGCCTGCGGCAGCCGCGGCTGGGCGCGGGCCAGCCGGTTCTGCACGTCCACCTGGGCCAGGTCGGGGTTGGTGGACGGGTCGTAGCTCAGCGTGATGGAGCCGGTGCCGTCCGACTGGGCGGCCGCCTCCATGTAGATCAGGCCGGTGGAGCCGTTCATCTCGCGTTCGATGACGCTGATGACCGAGTCCTCCAGCGTCTGCGCGGAGGCACCGGGATAGGTGACCGACAGCACGATGGCCGGCGGGGCCACCGGCGGGTATTGCGCGATCGGCAGCTGGGTGACGGCCACACCACCGATGACGGTGATGAACAGCGCGATCACCCACGCGAAGATGGGTCGGTTGATGAAGAACTGCGCCATGGTCCGCCCTTACTTCGAGGCCGCCGACGCCGGCGCCGAGGCGGGCGCGGCCGACCAGGCCACCGGCCGCACCTTGCCGCCCGGGCGGGTGCGTTGCAGGCCTTCGACGATGACGCGCTCGCCCGGCTTCAGGCCGGACAGCACCAGCGCGCTGTCGGTGCGCACATTGGGGCCCAGCGTCACCGGGCGGGAGGACACCGTGCCGTCCTCACCCACCACCAGCACGCTGTCGCCCTGGGCGCTGTGGGCCACGGCCTGCGGCGGCAGCCAGATGGCGCTGGCCGTCTCGGCCTGCGGCAGGCGCACCCGCACGTACAGGCCCGGCAGCAGCGTGCCCTGCGGGTTGGGCAGCTCGGCGCGCAGCGTGACCTGGCCGGAGCTCGGGTCCACGCTCAGGTCGGAGAACAGCAGCCGGCCGGTCTGTGCGAACACGCTGCCGTCTTCCAGCAGCACCTGCACCTGCGCGGCCTCCTTGCCCGGGGCGCGTTGCAGCCGCCCCTGGGCCAGGGCCTGGCGCAGCTTCATCACGTCGGCCACCGGCTGTGTGAAGTTCACGTAAAGCTTGTCGACCTGCTGCACCAGCGCCAGCGGCGTGGCCTCGCCCTGGCCCACGAGCGCGCCCTCGGTCACCAGCGCGCGGCCGATGCGGCCGGCGATGGGGGAGGTGACGGCGGCGTAGCCGAGATTGATCTGCGCGGTCTGCACCGCCGCCTTGCCGGCGGCCACGTCGGCGCGGGCCTGCTGGAAGCCGGCCTGTGCGTTGGTGGCCTCCTGCTGGCTGACCGCCTGGGTCTTGGCCAGCGGCGCGTAGCGCTCGGCCAGCGCCTGCGCCTGCACCAGGTTGGCCTCGGCACGGGCCAGCTGCGCCTGGGCGCTGGCCAGCGCGGCGCGGTAGGGGGCCGCATCGATCTCGAACAGCGACTGGCCGGCCTTCACGTCCGTGCCCTCGGTGAACTGGCGCTTGAGCAGGATACCGGGCACGCGGGCACGCACCTGGGCCGTGCGGAAGGCCTCCAGGCGGCCGGGCAGTTCGGTCGTCAGATCGGCGCGCCCCAGGGCCGCGCTGACCACGCCCACCTCGGGCGGCGGCGGGGCGGTCGGTGCTGCGCTGTTGCTCTGGCCGCATCCGCTCAGGCCAATTCCCAACCCCACCCCCAACGCGAGCGTCAGAGCCGAGCCGCGCGTCATTCCATACCGTGCCGCTGTCATGCTGGTCCTTCGTACTGCTCCGGCCCTGGCCGGCAAAAGCAGCGGACTGTAGCGATCAGGGTTTGATCTCGCCCGTGCCAGAAGACAAAGCCCCCAGGCGGGCGTGGGCCACTGCGCGGCCGATCTCCGGCCCCTTCGCGCCGCGTGCGATCGCGGCTGCGCTGACCGCGGCCAGGTCCACCGCCTGGGTGGCCGCCAGGTCGGCCAGCAGGCGCGCGCGCTGCGGGTAGTCGCGCGCCTCGAAAGCCAGCCGGCCGCGGGCGTCGCATTCGCAGGCCCACAGCGCCTCGGCAAAGCGCTCGGGCCGGCGCCAGGCATCGCAGCGCTCCAGCAGGCGCAGCCGCGCCTCGGGGCCGAAGCCGCTGCTCTGGTGCACATGGGTGTGCTCGCGCGCCACCAGCTCGGCCAGCTCGCGGCAGTCGGTGGGCACCTTCCAGCGGGCGCTGACCTGGCGGGCCAGTTTCTCGCTGCGCGTCTCGTGCGCGATGTGGCGCGGCCATTCCTCGCGCCGCGTCGTGCCCTTGCCCAGGTCGTGGCACAGGCAGGCGTAGCGCACCGTCAGCGGTGCGCCGCTGGCGGCGCATTGGTCCAACACCATCATCAGGTGCAGGCCGGTGTCGATTTCCGGGTGGTGAAGCTCGGGTTGCGGCACGCCGAACAGGGCCTCCACCTCGGGCAGCAGCACGCGCAGCGCCCCGGCCTCGCGCAAGACCTGGAACATGCGCGAGGGCTGGCGCTCCATCAGGCCGCGCGACAGCTCCTGCCACACGCGCTCGGCCACCAGCGCGTCCACCTCGCCGGCCGCCACCATCTCGCGCATCAGCGCGACGGTCTCGGGCGCGACCGTGAAGTCGGCAAAGCGCGCGGCGAAGCGCGCCAGCCGCAGGATGCGCACCGGGTCTTCCGCGAATGCGGGCGACACATGGCGCAGCACCCGGGCCGCGAGGTCGGCCTGGCCGCCGTAGGGGTCGATGACCGTGCCGTCGCCTGCCTCGGCCATCGCGTTGATGGTGAGGTCGCGGCGTGCCAGGTCTTGCTCCAGCGTCACGTCCGGCGCGGCGTGGAAGGCGAAGCCGTGATAGCCGGCCGCGGTCTTGCGCTCGGTGCGGGCCAGGGCTACCTCCTCATGCGTGCGCGGGTGCAGGAAGACCGGGAAGTCCTTACCCACCGGCTGGTAGCCGGCCGCCAGCAGCTCGGCCGGCGCGGCGCCCACCACCACCCAGTCGCGGTCCTGCACCGGCAGGCCCAGCAGGCGGTCGCGCACGGCACCGCCGACGAGATAGGTTTGGAACGCAGAAGCCATGGGCGGCATTGTGCGGCGCACCGCTCGGGCATTCGACGCGGCTTCGACGCCGCGCGGGCGGCATGCGGACAATGGCCGCGTTCCAGCTGTCGTTCGCCCCATGCCCTTTGTCGTCACCGAAGCCTGCATACGCTGCAAGTACACCGACTGCGTTGCGGTCTGCCCGATGGAGTGCTTCGTCGAGGGCCCCAACTTCCTGGTGATCGACCCGGACGGCTGCATCGACTGTTCGGTCTGCGTGCCCGAATGCCCGGTGGACGCCATCGTCAACGCCGCCGAGATTGCGCCCGGGCAGGCGCATTTCGTGGCGCTCAACGCCGAGCTGGCGCGGGCGCCGGGCTGGCGGCCGATACGCGCGGTGCAGAAGCCGCTCGCCGATGCCGAGCAGTGGGCCGGCGCGGCCGGCAAGCTCGCCCACCTGCGGCGCGACTGGGCCTGAGCCCGGCGCGGCCGCCCGCCGTTCAGCGGCTGCGGCGGTAGGGCTCGTCCTCCGGCACAAACTGCTGTTCCTGCAGCCCGGCCGCCACCCAGGCGGCCACCGCCGGATGGGCCAGCAGCGCGTCGCGGTAGGCGGCGGCGCGCTCGGACACGGGCAGGCTGAAGCGGCTCAGCCGCACGGCCACCGGCGCGAAATAGGCGTCCACCGCACCGAAGCCGCCGAACAGATAGGGCCCGCCGCTGGCGGCCAGCGCCTCGCTCCAGGCCGCGTCCAGCCGGGTGACGTCGGCGCGCAGCGCGGCGTCCTCGGCCCACAGGCGCGCACCGATGTCGGGGAAGAAGGCCTCGCAGTTCATCGGGCAGGCGTTGCGCAGTTGGCGGAATCCCGCGTGCATCTCGGCGCACAGACTGCGCGCGTGCGCGCGCTGGCGGGCGTCGCGCGGCCAGATGGCGTGCTCGGGGTGGCGGTCGGCCAGGTATTCGGCAATCGCCAGCGTGTCCCACACGGTGAAGCCGTCGTCCTCCACCAGCACCGGCACGCAGCGCGTGGGGCTGACCTGGGCAATCTGGCGATGCCAGGCCGAGCCGGGGCTGAAGTCGAAGGGCAGCAGCACCTCGTCGAAGGGGAGGTCGAAGGCTGCCAGCAGCACGCCACTGCGCATGGACCAGGAGGAGTAGTTCTTGTTGCCGATGTAGAGCTTCATGGCGTGCCTGCGGGTGGTGGAAGGGATGGGCCGCAGCTTACGCAGCCGCGCCCGGCCGCGGGTTGAGCAATCCGCAAGGGATTGATGCGCGCGGGTGCGGTGAAGGGGCTCAGTGCCCGGCGCGCCAGGCGTCCAGCCGCGCCGGGCCGCTGCCGGGCGCGAGGTACTGCGGCAGCACCGCCTCCAGCGGCGTGGGGCTGAGGCCCAGCTCGGCCAGGCCGGGCAGCTGGCCGCTGGCCACGTTGGGGATGCGCAGCGAGGCCAGGTTGTCGCGCGACAGCAGCGGCTCTCCCGGCAGGCATTCCATGGCCAGCGCCTGCAGTGCGGCGATGGGGCCGGGCAGCGGCAGCACCGGGCGCGGGCAGCCCGCCACCTGGCCGGCCAGGCGCACCAGCTCGGCCAGCGTCAGCACGCGCGGGCCGGCAATCTCGTAAATGCGCCCCGCGGCATCCGTGCGGACCAGCATCTGCACCAGGGCCTGTGCCAGGTCTTGCACCCACACGGGCTGCATCAGCGCTGTCGCGCCGGCCAGCGGCATCAGCGGGAAATGCCGCTGCAGGTGCGCGAACAGATTGACGCTGCGGTCCCCCGGGCCCACCACCAGCGAGGGGCGCGCCACGGTCAGCTCCAGCGCCGTGGTCTGTGTGGCCAGCTGCAGCACGGCCTCGCCGGCCGCCTTGCTGCGCAGGTAGTGCGACGGCGCCTGCGCGCTCACGCCCAGCGCGCTCACATGCACCAGCCGGCGCACGCCGGCCGTGGCCATGGCGGCGGCCAGGCGGCGCGGCAGCTCCACATGCACCCGCTCGAAGGCGGCGGCGCGGCCCTGCAGGATGGCCACGAGGTTGACCACCGCATCGTGGCCGGGCAGCAGCGCGGGCAGGTCGCGGAACACGTCGGCCTGACGCACGGTCACGCCGGGCAGGCACTGCACGCCCTGGGCATGCGGCAGCCGCCGGGTGGGCACGGTGAGGCGCAGGCCGGGCACCCGCCGGGTCAGCTGTTCGCACAGGGCCCGGCCGACGAAGCCCGTGCCGCCGAGGATGAGGACGGCCTGCATGCCCGTGTCGCGCCGCCCCGTCAGGGCAGCGTGCTGCCGGCGGCCGGCGGCGTGTCGTCGCCCCGCGGCGCGGCCGGACCGATGGTGGCGCCCAGGCGCTCGCGCAGCCGGGTGGCGGGCAGGCCCAGCACCTGGGCATAGACCGCACCGCCCACCAGCACCTTGCGCACGTAGTCGCGGGTTTCGTTGAAGGGGATGTTCTCGGCCCAGATGGCGGCGTCCAGCACCGGGCCGTCGCGCCAGCGCGCCGGACGCGTGGGGCCGGCGTTGTAGGCCGCGGCGGCCAGCGCCTGGGCGCCGTCGAAGCGGTCCAGCACCAGCTTGAGGTAGTTCGTGCCTATGCGCAGGTTGAAGTCGCGGTCGTGCAGCAGCGAGGGGCTGTAGTCCATGCCGACCTTCTTGGCCGTCCATTTCGCGGTGGCGGGCATCACCTGCATCAGGCCCGAGGCGCCCACATGCGAGCGCGCATCCAGCACGAAGCGCGACTCCTGGCGGATCAGCGCGTACACGTAGGCGGCGTCCAGCCCCACCTCGCGGGCCTGGGCCAGCAGCTCGTTGCGGTGCGGCGTGGGATAGCGCTGCGCGATGTCCACCTCAGTCCGGGTGCGCTCGCTGGTGTTGATGCAGCGGTCCCAGACCTCGCGGTCGCAGGCCTCCTGGGCGGCGGCGAGCAGCGCGCGGTCGGGCATGCCGCGCAGAGAGAAGTTCCATTCGCGCACGCCCTCGCTGCGCAGGCCCAGCGCGATCAGCTGCAGCGCGCGCTGCAGGCCGGCGTTGGCCTTGGCCGCGCCGCGTTCGACGGGGCTCAGCGGTGCGGGCGTGGGCGGCAGCGGGGTGGGCTGGTTCAGCGCCTCGGCGGCCAGCCGACCGTAGAAGCTCAGCGGCTGTGCGGCCAGCTCGGCCAGCAGCGGCTGGGCTGCGGCCTGGCCCTGGGCCTGCAGCGCGCGGGCGCGCCAGAAGGTCCAGCCGGGTTCGCGCTGCTCGGCCGCACTCAGCCGGGCGATGGCGCGCTGGGCGGCGGCCCAGTCCTGCGTGCGCAGCGCGGCGCGGGCGGCCCAGGCCAGCGTGTCGTCGCTGAACACCGGCGCATCACCGGCCAGCTTGAACGCACGCTCGAAGGCGGCGGGTGCATCCGGCTGCAGCTTGAAGGCCTTCTGCTTGGCGACCTGGCCCAGCAGCCAGGCCTGGGCCTCGGCGGGCAGGCGTGACCATTTGTCGGCCAGCAGGTCGGCGGCCTGATCGGGGTCGTTGGCGGCCACGCGGGCCAGTGCCAGCGCCGTCAGCTCGGCCTCGGCATGCGGGCTGCTGCGCGCGCGGCGGGTGAGGTAGCGGCCGGCGTTGTCCTGCAGCTCGGCCAGGCGCTTGTCCAGCGCCGGGCCCAGCAGCGCGACCGCCTGGCGGGCCGCCTTGGGCCGCCCCTGCTCGGTGGCCAGTCGGGCCTTGGCCCAGACGGTGTCGGCCTTGAAGACCTTGGCGTCATACAAGGTGCTGGCCAGCAGCGCACAGCCCTCGTCGGCGTCCTTCTGCGCCAGCCAGGCGGCGCGCGCGGCGTCGGCGCTGATCTTGCTGCCGGCCGCCTGGTCGGCCAGCAGGCCGTAGCAGACCAGTTCGCGGTCGTCGCGCATCTGGAAGTTGGCATGGTCGCGGCGGAAGTTGGCCCAGTCGCGGCGGTGGCCCAGCTCCAGCAGCCAGTCGTTGCGCAGCCGGTCTTCCACGTAGCTGCCGGGCCAGCGGGCATAGAAGGCGTCGAGCTCGGGCTGGCTGGCCGTACCGAGCCGGGCGTTGAGGTCGAAGTACTCGACCCAGGGCTGCAGCGCATAACCCTGGCTGCGGCCGGCGTCCACCAGCGCGGCGAGCTTCTTGCGATCGCGCTTGACCCAGGCGTCGCGGGCCTGCGCCACCAGCTCGGACTCCGGCGCACCCTGCGCGCGTGCCGGCAGGCCCAGCGCGAGACCCAGGCCCAGCCCCAGCAAGCCGGCCAGCGCGCGCCGGCCGATACGGTCCAATACCCCAGTCATTCCACTCATTGCCGCCACCATGTCGTCCCCAGCCAGCTCCGACCGTTCCGCCTTGCGCCGCGAACTGCTCGCCGCGCGCCGCGCGTTTGCCGCCACGCCGGCCTTCGAGGCGGCGCAACAGGCATTGACCGGGCCGTTGCGGGATCTGCTGGCTCAGCTGGAACCGGAACTGCTCGGGGTCTACTGGCCTCTGTCCGGAGAATTTAACCCAGGCAGCCTGCCGTTTGCACGTGCCTTGCCATTTGCGCGCCGTGAACCGGCCGCCATGCAGTACCGCCGCTGGGACGGCACGCCGCCGACGCTGGTGGACGAATGCGGCATCGCCAGCGCGGCGGGGGCCGTGGCCGTGCCGGACGTCGTGCTGGTGCCCTGCGTGGGTTTCACCCGCGAGGGTTTCCGTCTGGGCTATGGTGGAGGCTATTTCGACCGTTGGCTGGCCCAGCATCCTGGCGTCACGACGGTCGGCCTCGCCTGGTCGGCGGCCGAGACCCGCATCGCGGTCGAGACCCATGACCACCCGCTCACCCTCATCCTCACCGAACGCGAGCTGATCGCGCCGGACTGAAAGGAGCCCCCCCACGATGCATGCCGACATGACGCTGATCTCCACGCTGGCCGCCGCTTTTGGCCTGGCGCTGATCCTGGGCCTGGTGGCCCAGTGGATGAAATTGCCGGCGTTGGTGGGCTATCTGATGGCGGGCGTGCTGATCGGGCCCTACACGCCGGGTTTCGTCGGCGATGTGCACCTGGCCCAGCAGCTCTCCGAGGTCGGCGTGATGCTGCTGATGTTCGGCGTGGGCCTGCACTTCTCGGTGCACGACCTGGTCTCGGTCAAGGGCATCGCGCTGCCCGGGGCGCTGGTGCAGATGGGCGTGGCCACGGCGATGGGAGCGGGTCTTGCCACGCTGTGGGGCTGGCCGCTGGCGGCCTCGCTGGTGTTCGGCCTGGCGCTGTCGGTGGCCAGCACGGTGGTGCTGCTGCGGGCGCTGGAATCGCGTGAGCTGCTGCACACCGGCAATGGCCGCATCGCGGTGGGCTGGCTGGTGGTGGAAGACCTGGCGATGGTGCTGGCCCTGGTGCTGCTGCCGGTGCTGGGCGGCAGCGAGGGCCAGACCGATGGCGGCAGCCTGGCGCTGACGGTGCTGACCACGCTGGTCGCGGTGGCGGCCTTCGTGGCCGTGATGCTGCTGGCTGGCCGGCGCCTGCTGCCCTGGCTGCTGTGGCAGGTCAACCGTACCGGCTCGCGCGAGCTGTTCACGCTGGCCACCGTGGCGGCGGCCGTCGGGCTGGCGGTGGGCGCGGCGGCGCTGTTCGGCGTCAGCGTCGCTCTAGGCGCCTTCTTCGCCGGCCTGGTGCTGCGCGAGTCGGCCTTCAGCGAGCGGGCCGCGCACGAGAGCCTGCCGTTGCGCGACGCGTTCGCGGTGCTGTTCTTCGTGGCCGTGGGCATGTTGTTCGACCCCCATGTGCTGATCAAGCAGCCGCTGGCCGTGCTGGCGACGGTGGCCGTCATCCTGGTGGGCAAGACCATCGCGGCCGGGGCGCTGGTGCTGCTGCTGAAGTACCCGCTGTCCACCGCGCTGACGGTGGCGGTGAGCCTGGCTCAGATCGGCGAGTTCAGCTTCATCCTGCTGGGCCTGGGCCAGAGCCTCAAGCTGGTGCCGCCCGAGGCGGCCAGCCTGGTGGTGGCCGGGGCCATCGTGTCCATCGCGGTCAACCCGCTGCTGTTCTCCTGCATCGAGCCGCTGCGGCGCTGGGTGCTGGCCCGTTCGGCCTGGGCGCGCCGGCTGGAGGCGCGTGACGACCCGCTGGCCGAGCTGCCGGCCGATACGCCGTCCACCGCGCTGGCCGGGCAGATCGTGCTGGTGGGCCACGGCACGCTGGGCACGGCGCTGCGCGAGCGCCTGGGCGGCCAGCCGTTGGTGGTGGTGGACCGCGACCGCGAGGTGGTCGAGAAGCTGCGTGCGGCCGGCCAGGCCGCGGTGCTGGGCGACGCGGCCGAGGCCATGACGCTGGTGCAGGCCCACATCGCGCATGCCGCCTGGCTGATCGTTGCGCTGGCCGATGTGCGCGGCGTGCCGGCGCTGCTGGCCCTGGCGCGCCAGCTCAATCCCGAGCTGCGCTGCGCCGTGCTGGCCCACACCGACGAGGAGGTGCAGTGGCTGGGCCAGTCCGGCGTGAGCCATGTGCTGCGCTCGCAGCAGGCGCTGGCGGATGCGCTGGCGCGGGTGGTTGCGGAGCCGGCCGCCGCCGCCGGCACGCACTGACGCTGCCCGGGCGCGAATCAGGCGCCGGCCAGTCGCTCGCGCGTCAGTGCCGCCTGGGCCCGCACCCAGTCGGCAAACTGCTGCACCTCGGGGCGCCGGGCGGCCTGCGGGCCCTGTAGCAACCAGTAGCAGAACGGGCTGGCCAGGCGGCCGGCCGGGCCGAAGGGCTCGACCAGTTCGCCCCGTTGCAGGTGCTCCTGCACCATGGGCAGGCGGGCCAGCGCGATGCCCTGGCCGCTGAGTGCGGCCTGCACCTGCTGGTAGGTGAAGTTCAGGTAGAGCCAGCGGCGCGGCTCCAGGTCGGGCTGGTGCTGGGCGGTCAGCCAGCGCCGCCAGCCCAGGTAGGAGGCGCTGGGGCGGGCGTCGTCCTCTTCGGCCAGCGCGTGGCCGGCCAGGTCGGCGGCCTGGCGCAGCGGCGCCGGCGGCTGGCGCGCATACCAGGGGCTGACCGCGGGCGACAGCGTTTCCTCGAACAGCAGCTCCGCGTCGGGCGGCACGTCGGCACGGGCGTCGTAGCGCAGGGCCAGGTCATGCTCGCCGTCGTCCAGGTCCACCTTGCGGTCGACGGCGGACACGCGGATGTCGATGTCCTCGTGCGCGCGCTGGAAGGCCTCCAGCCGCGGGATCAGCCACAGCGAGGCGAAGGAGGCGAAGGTGGTCACGTTGACCACCCGCCGACCGCGCGCACGCCGGATCTGGCGCACGGTCTGATCCAGTCGCGACAGCACCGCCACGGCGGTCGGCAGCAGCACCGCGCCCTCGCCGGACAGCTCCACCCGCCGCGTGCCGCGCAGGAACAGCGTGCAGCCGATCTCTTCCTCCAGCGCCTGCACCTGGCGGCTCACGGCGGACTGCGTGAGGCTCAGCTCCTCGGCCGCGACGCGAAAGCTCAGATGCCGGGCCACGGCCTCGAACGCGCGCAGGGGGCCGATGGAGAGCGGGCGCTGGCGCAGCGGCGGATTCATGCGCAGATGGTATCAATCGGCGCGTCGTCCTCATTGGACCTGCCGGCGTTTGATCCCGAGAATTCCTCTTCAGACGACGAGGAGGGAGGGGTCATGCGTGATGCTGATTCAGTATGGTGCATTGGCGACGGCCAGGCCCTGACGCTGACGCCGCTGGATGCCCCCCGCCGCCTGACGGTGGCGCGCGGCCGGGTCTGGCTGACGCTGTCGGGCACGCTGGGCCAGCCGGCGCAGGACCAGTGGCTGGCCGCCGGGGAGGCCACCGCGCTGCCGGCCGGGCAGGCGGCGGTGCTGGAGGGCTGGCCCGCGGCCGAGTTCGAACTGCTGCATCCGCCGGGCGGGCGGTGTTCAGCGCCGCGCCGGGGCCTTCTTGGCGGCCGCCCGCCGCGGGGTGGCTGAGCGCGGGCGCGCGGGCTTGGCATTCGCTGCGCGCAGCGCGGCCTCGAAGGCCAGTCGGGCCCAGGGCTGCATCAGCGGCGGGGACTCCAGCGCCTCCTCCGGCACCCGGTAATAGCTCATGGTCATGGAGGCGCCATCGCGGGTCTGGTAGGTGAACGGCGTGCAGCCGGCGGCCTCGAAACGCGGGCGGCTGGTGTCGTCCACCTTCAGGAACAGCTCGCCGCGGTTGACGATGGCGAGGAACAGCCCGTCCACGTAGACCCCCTGGGCCCCGAACATCGCGCGGGTGCGCACCGGGCCCAGCTCGGCCCGTTCCAGCAGTTCCACGCACAGGCGGCTGAACTCGTCCATGGGCTCACTGTAGCCGGCACCACCAGCGCCCGCGCCCCAGGCGCAGCCGGCCGGCCACGCGTTCGGCCTGCATCAGCTCGTTGACCGTCTGGCGCGACAGATGGGCCAGCAGCGCCAGCTCCTGCTGCGTGGCGGCGACCTCCAGCCAGCCGTCGGCTGCCGGCCTGCCGCGCTCGCGCGCCAGCTGGGCCAGCGCCAGCGCGAAGCGCTCCGGCGCCTGCTGGTGGCGAGCGGCCTGCAGCAGACGCAGGTTGCCGTCGAAGCGGGCCGCGAACTCGGCCAGCAGGGCGCGCGCAAAACCCGGCACCTCATCCATCAGCCGGGCGTAGGCCTCGGGGCCGAACACCAGCAGCTCGCAGCGCCCGCGTGCGATGGCCTCGTAGCCGGCCGGCTGCCGTGCCGCGAACGCCGCCAGGCCGAAGAGGCGCGGCGGCCCCACATGCTCGAGGACCGACACCGTGCCGTCCGCGCCGGTGAAGCGGGTCTCGACCTCGCCGGCCGCCACCGCGTAGAAGGCGCCGGGCCGCTGGCCCTGCACGAACACGCTGCGGCCGTCGCTCAGGCGGCGGCGCGGAATCAGCGCCGCCAGCTCGGCGGGCAGGTGCAGTCCGGGGAAGTGTGCGTCCAGCACGCGTTGCAGCGCGGGGTCCATGGCGGGATTGTCGGCTGGCCGACACAAGGCGGGCGGAGGTCTTCCTATGCTGAGGTCATGACAAAACCCGACTTTCAGGACCTGGCCGAGCTGCTGCGCCGCTTCGGCCGCGAGGAGTGCACGCAGGAGCCGCTGTATGTGGCGCTGTGCGCGCTGGCCGCGCAGAGCCCGCAGCTGCTGGAGCTGCTGGCCCAGGCGCCGCCGCCCCAGCGCAAGGCCAACCTGCTGCTGGCCGCGCTGCACGAGCGCGTGCTGGCCGGTGCCGTGCCCGAGCTGGCGGCCTACTACCCCAGTGCCGGCGGCTTGCGTGTGCCGGACGACGCGCTGGCGGGCGCGCTGTCGCGTGCGGTCGCCCAGGAATGGCCGGCGCTCAGCCGCCACCTGCGCGAAGGCGCCACGCAGACCAACGAGGTCGCCCGTGGCGCGGCGCTGTGGCCGGCGCTGGGCGCGGCGGCCCGGGTCAGCGGTGCGCGCCGCCTGGCGCTGCTGGACTTCGGCTGCAGCGCCGGGCTCAACCTGGGCGTGGACCAGCTGCGCCTGGTCTACCGGCGCGACGACGGCGAACTGCAGGAGCGCGGCGCCGTGGGCGACGAGGCCGCGGCGCGGGTGGAGGTGCGCTGGCTGGGCGCTGCCGCGCTGCCCGAGGCCGACTGGCAGCTCTCGCTGCGCCATGGCGTGGACCCGGCGCCGGTGGACCTGAAGGACCCGGTTCGCCTGCGCTGGCTGCTGGCCTGCCTGTGGCCGCACGACAGCCGCCGTGCCGAGCGCCTACGCCGGGCCGCCCAGCGCCTGCAGGGCCTGCCCCACCAGCTGCGTCAGGCGGACGACTGCATCGCCGCGACCGCCGACTGGCTGGCCCACCTGCCGGCCGGCGTGCAGCCGGTGCTGCTGAGCAGCTGGGTGCTGTACTACCTGACGCCGGCCGAGCTGGCCCGGCTGCGCGCCACCGTGGACGAACTCGCGCTGGCGCGCGGGCTGGTGTGGATTGCCGCCGAACTGCCCGAGCTCAGCGCGCAAGCCCTGGCCCCGCCCCCGTTGCCGGCGCTGCCGCCGGGCGAGGTGAGCTCCTCGGCCACTTTGTGGACCCTGCGCCACGCCCAGGGGGGAGTTCTGCACGAACGGGCGCTGGCCTGGAGCCATCCGCACGGGCGCTGGGTGCACTGGCTCGGATAATCACGGCTCCTCAACGGAGCCCCCCATGTTCGAGCATGTCGACGCCTACGCTGGCGATCCCATCCTGAGCCTCAACGAGGCCTTCCAGCAAGACCCCCGCGCGGGCAAGATCAATCTCTCCATCGGCATCTACTTCGACGACGCCGGCCGCATCCCCATGCTGGCCTCGGTGCGCGCGGCCGAGCTGGCCGTGGTGGAGGCGGCCGGTGCCCGGCCCTATCTGCCGATGGAGGGCGCGGCCAACTTCCGCAGTGCGGTGCAGGCGCTGCTGTTCGGCGCTGGCCATGAGGCGATCACGTCCGGCCGCATCGCCACCATCCAGGGCGTGGGTTCCAGCGGCGGTCTCAAGATCGGCGCGGATTTCCTCAAGGCCTATTTCCCGGGCAGCACGGTCTACCTGTCCGACCCCACCTGGGACAACCACCGCGCGGTGTTCGAGGGATCGGGCCACCGTACCGCCAGCTACCCCTACTACGACCCGGCCACCGGTGGCGTGCGCTTCGATGCACTGCTGGCCCATCTGCAGACGCTGCCCGAGCGCTCCATCGTGCTGATGCACGCCTGCTGCCACAACCCCACTGGCGTGGACCTGTCGCCCGAACAGTGGCGCGCGCTGGTGCCGGTGATCCGTGAGCGCCGCCTGCTGCCCTTCCTGGATCTGGCCTACCAGGGCTATGGCGACGGCCTGGAGGCCGACGCGTTCGCGCCGCGCCTGTTCGCCGACGAGGGCCTGCCCTTCCTGATCGCCAACAGCTTCTCCAAGAACATGAGCCTATACGGCGAGCGCTGCGGCGCGCTCAGCGTGGTCTGCCCGGATGCGGCGCAGGCGGCGCTGGTGCTGGGCCAGCTCAAGGCCACGATTCGCCGCAACTACTCCAACCCGCCGGCCCACGGCGCCCAGGTGGTGGCCAAGGTGCTGACCGACCCGGCGCTGCGCGCGCAGTGGGAGGGCGAGGTGGCCGAGATGCGCGAGCGCATCCTCGCGATGCGCCGCCAGCTGCACGAGGTGCTGGTGGCCAAGCTGCCGGGGCGCAACTTCGACTACTTCCTGAACCAGCGCGGCATGTTCAGCTACACCGGCCTGTCGCCGGAACAGGCCGAGCGGCTGAAGACCGAGTTCGGCGTCTACATCCTGCGGTCCGGCCGCATGTGCGTGGCCGGGCTGAACAGCCGCAACGTCGAGGCCACCGCGCAGGCGCTGGCCGCCGTGCTGGGCGGCTGACCTCGCATGGGCCGCTGGCGCTGCGCGCTCGCCGCATCCTGGCTGCTGCTGGCCGTGCCGGCCTGGGCGGCCGAGCCGGTCGAGCCGCCGGTGCGCCGCATCACCTGGCTGGCCGGCGATGGCATCGCTGCGGCAGATGGCAGCCAGGCCATCGTGCGCCCCTCCGACCGCATGATCGACTGGCTGACTCCGCGACTGCCTCAGATCGAGCAGGTGCGGGTCAACGCCAATGCCAAGCGCAGCTGGATGCTGATCGAGGCCGGCGAGCCGGTCTGCCACACGGGCGCGGTGAGGCTGCCCGAGCGTGAGCGCCAGGCCTATTTCACGAGCACCCGGCTGCTGCCGCCGCTGCAGCTGATCGTGCGCAGGGAACTGCGCAGCCAGCTGCCGCTGGATGCCGCGGGCCAGGTGGACCTGCCGCGGCTGCTGGCCGACCCGCGGCTGCGTGGCGTGCGGGTGCAGGGCCGCAGCTATGGCGCCCAGATCGACCCGATGCTGCAGCGCCAGCCGCTCAGCACCGAGGTGGCCACCGGCGATTTCGGCAGCAATGTGCTGCCCATGCTGCTGCGCGGGCATGCCGACTACGCGCTCGAATTCCCCTTCATGGTCGACGTGCAGGCGCGCCAGCGCCCCGAGCTGGCCGATCTGGCGATGCTGCCCATCCGCGGCGTCACGGGCATGGTGGTGGGGGGCGTGGCCTGTTCGCGCACGCCCTGGGGCCTGGCCGCGATCCGGCTGATCGACCGCGCGCTGGGCACGCCCGAGGGGGCGGCGATGCTGCGCGCCACGCAGATGCCGCGGCTGCCGCCCGAGACGGAGCGGCTCTACCGCGACCAGATCGACGCCTTCTTCCGCCAGCGCAGCCAGCCCACGCCGGGGCTCTAGACGGGCCACTCGCCCGGCCTTGACGCCACCACCCGTCAGCGGTCATAACGCTCGGTGATGGCCGTCGCCGCCGCTTTCATTGGCAGGCGGGGGCGGCCCTCACTACCCTGCGATCAACAACAGGGACCCTAGGGCAGGATGAAGCATTGCGTGGTGATTGGCGGCGGCGTGGTGGGCTTGACCACCGCCTGGGCGCTGCTGGAGAGAGGGCACAGGGTCACGCTGATCGAGCGTGACGCCGAGGTGGCCGGTGGCGCCAGCCATGCGAATGGCGGCCAGCTGAGCTATCGCTATGTGTCGCCGCTGGCGGATGCCGGCGTGCCGCTGAAGGCCGTGCGCTGGCTGCTGGACCCGGACGGGCCGCTGCGGTTCCGGCCGCTGGCCACCTCGGGCTGGCGCCTGGCGCAGTGGTCCTGGATCATCGATTTCCTGCGCGCCTGCCGCGGGCCGGTGAACCGGCGCATGACGGAGCGCCTGCTGGCGCTGGGGGCCTACAGCCAGGCCTCCTTCGCCCAGCTGCAGTCGCTGGCCGGGCTGGGCGACCGCATCGCGCTGCGCTCGCCGGGCAAGCTGGTGGTGTACCGCCAGCCGGCCGAGTTCGCGCGGGTGGCCGCGCGGGTGAAGGCCGGCGGGCCGGAGCAGGCGCTGTCGTTCGCCGAGTGCGTGGCCCTGGAGCCCGCGCTGGCCGAGGGCGATGCGGCGCTGGCGGGCGGCATCTTCACCGCTGGCGAGGCGGTGGCCGACTGCCATGCCTTCTGCGAGGTTCTGTACGAACGCCTGCAGCTGCACGGCGGCTTCCGCGGTCGGCTGGGTGCGACGGTGCAGGGCTTCGTGCGCGACGCCGGCGGCGCCGTGCGCGGCGTGCAGCTGGCCGACGGCGAACTGGCGGCCGATGCCGTGGTGCTGGCGGCCGGCCTGCAAAGCCGTGCGCTGGCGGCCAGCGTGGGTGTGCAGCTGCCGCTGTATCCGCTCAAGGGCTACAGCCTGACCGCGCCGATCAGCGCGGCGCATCGCCCGCCCGAGGTCAGCGTGACCGACTTCGAACGCAAGATCCTCTACGCTCGCATCGGCAGCGACCTGCGCGTGGCGGCGATGGTGGACCTGGTGGGCGACGACACCCGGCTGGACCCGACGCGGCTGGCCTCGCTGCAGCGCTCGGTGCGCTCCACCTTCCCGGGCGCGGCCGACTACGAGCGCGCCGTGCCCTGGGCCGGCCTGCGTCCGGCCACGCCGTCGGGCGCCCCCATCGTCGGCGAGAGCGGCGTGCCGGGCCTGTGGCTCAACGTCGGCCACGGTGCGCTGGGCTTCACCTTCTCATTTGCCACGGCCAACATCGTCGCGGAACAGCTGTCCGGCCGCAACAGCCCCCTGCCGCTGGACGGCCTCAGCCTGGCCGCCGCATGAAGGCCCAGGCTCTGGCCGAGGCACTGCGGCAGGCGGTGCTGGCCCAGCATTTCGAGCTGACGGCCGATGCGCGCCGGGCCGGCGGGCCGGTGGGGGTGCACCCCAGCATCGATCTGGCCGTGGCCAGCTTCGGGCCGGATCGCGCCCCGGTCTGCGCCAACGTGCTGTTCTCGCGCGAGCATCCGCAGGGCCTGGTGGCGCATTTCGACGGGCCGGCCGGCCGGGTCGACAACATCGCGTTCTGCGCCGATGTGCGCGATGCGGCAGGCAACTCCTACGCCTGGCTGCCCGGCGCGGACTGGAGCCGGATCGCCTTCCCCGCCTGGTTCGGGCAGGGGCCGCGCTTCGTCGCGCCCTATCCGGCGTCGCTGCTCAAGACCATGGTGGCCGTGGGCGTGGGCCGGCTGGTGGACGCCGGCCGCAGCGACTGGACGCTGCCCTGGGGCTATGCCAACCAGACCCGGCCGGTGGCCGACTGGCTGTTCGACATGATCACCGTCAGCAGCAACGAGGCCACCTCGGCGCTGGTGGCGCACCTGCATGCGCGCGGCGCCATCCGGCGGGAAGGCGGACGCGAGGTGCACAACGAGCTGCACGCGCTCTTCGAGGCCGAGGGCCTTCCGGGCCTGCGCCTGGCCAACACCCAGCCCGATGGCGGCTGGGGCAATGGCTCGGGGGCTGGCGTGGGCCAGATCCAGATGACGGCCTGGGACGCGCTTCGGCTGATGTGGCGCCTGGATGCCGACGCGCCGGCCGCCCCCTGGCTGCCGTCGGGTGCGGCGCCGCTGCTGTCGGAGGCCAGCCGCGCGGTGGTCCGGCGCGCGCTGGACGCCCAGAAGCTCAACGAGATCCTGTCCAGCGAGTCGCTGCGCGCGATGAGCGGCTGGGTGCCGGGCATTCCGGCGCGCTTCGCCCACAAGACCGGCAACACCGAGAACTACAGCAGCGATGCCGGCATCGTGAATGGCGACGGCGGACTGCATTACCTGATCGCGGTCACGACCAACCTGGGCAGTCGCTATGCGCCCTATGCGGACGTGGCCACCACCTGGAGGCTGCCCGCGCTGGGCGCGGCGGTGCACGCATGGCTGAGCCCAACCCAAGCCCCGAGTTCCTGATCCCGCCACTGCGGCCGGGCGCGACCATCGCGGTCGTGGCGCCGGCCGGCCCGCCCCGTGCCGGGCGACTGGAGCCGGTTGCCGGCTGGCTGGAGGAGCGCGGCTACCGCCCGCGCCTGCTGCCCAGCTGCTTCGGGCCGCCCGCGCTGGGTTTTCTGGCCGCGTCCGATGCGCAGCGCCTGGCCGACCTGCATGCGGCCTTCGCCGACCCCGAGGTGGACGCCGTGCTGGCACTGCGCGGCGGCTACGGCTGCACCCGGCTGCTGGACGATCTCGACACCGCGCTGCTGCGCCAGCATGCCAAGCTGCTGATCGGCTACAGCGATCTGACGGCCCTGCATGCGGTGCTGGACCGCGAGGGCATCGCGTCGCTGCATGCGCCCATGCCCGCCAGCGACTGGGGCCTGCCCGGCGCCGAGGCCGACACCGAGGCGCTGTTCACCGCGCTGGCGCGCGGCTGGCGGCGCGGTGACGTGCTGGGCATGGCGCTGCCGCATGCGCTGGGGCGTGGCGGGCTGGCGCGCGGCCGCCTGATCGGCGGCAACCTGGCGGTGTTTGCGGCGCTGCTGGGCACGCCCTGGATGCCGGACTGCCGCGACGCGCTGCTGTTCCTCGAGGATGTCAGCGAGGAGCCCTACCGCGTCGACCGCCTGCTGACGCAGCTGCGCCAGGCCGGCGTGCTGGGCAGCGTGGCCGGCCTGGTGCTGGGCAGCTTCACCGATGCCGAGTCGCCCGACGCGGTGCTGGCCGACCAACTCGAGCGCCTGTCCTGCCCGGTGCTGGCCGGCTGGCCCAGCGGGCACGGCCAGCCCAACCGGCCGCTGCCGCTGGGGCTGATGGCCGAGATGGACCCGGCCACGGGCACGCTGCGGCTGGTCTGAGCGCCGCCGGCACCCATGAAAAAAGGGCCCGCGAGGGCCCTTTTTGCTGGGCGGCGCCGCAGCGCCGCGGGTGAGCGTCAGAAGAACTTGTAGCTCGCCGAGAAGGTGGCGGTCAGGCCACGCGGGTCGGCCACGCGCGGATCCCAGCCGGTGCCGACCACGTTGTCGACGTTGTGCCAGGTGAACGGCGGCTTGCGGTCGAACAGGTTGATCAGGCCGGCCGTCAGTGTCACGTCCTTGATGCCCGTGTAGGTGCCCACCACGTTGAAGGTCGTGTAGCTGGCGATCTTGCGGGTCTGCAGCGACGGGATCGTCGTGTAGGTCGTGTGATCCTCGTCGTTGTAGCCGGACGAGTAGTTCATCGACACCGTGGTGGACAGCGTGTCCGTCTTGTAGGTGCTGCTCAGCGCGACCTTCCAGGGCAGGTACAGCGTGGTGTTGGTCCAGTTGCCGACGTACTGCACCATCGGCGTGCCGTCGATCAGCTGTTCCTTGTCGCTGATCATCTTGGTGGCCGACAGCGTGGTGTCCAGGCGGCCGCTGAACAGCTTGGTGCGCCAGTTGCCGGTGATGTCCACGCCCTTGGTCGTGCTGCCGCCGGCGTTGATCCAGCCGGCCTGGATCAGCGTGATGTTGCCGTTCTCGTCACGCTGGAAGTTGCCGGCGAACACCGGGTAGTACTGCAGTTCCTGGGAGACCGTCAGGTTGTGGATGCGGTCCTCCATCTTGATCTGCCAGTAGTCCACGGACGCGGTCATGTCCTTGGTCGGCGAGAACACGACGCCCAGCGAGCCCTGGCGCGACTTCTCGGGCTTCAGGTTGGGGTTGCCGCCGGACATGTAGGGCACCGAACTGAGCTGGCAGGACGGGTCGTTGTTGCCCACCGGGTTGGGGCACTTGACCGGGTCGACGATGGTGCCGGTGGTGGCCAGTTGCACGCGGCCCAGGTTGATCTGCTGTGCGGTCGGGGCGCGGAAGCCGGTGTTGTAGGAGCCGCGGAACAGCAGGTCCTTCATCGGCGTGAACTTGAAGCCCACCTTGGGGTTGGTGGTGCTGCCGATCTGCGAGTAGTGGTCGTAGCGCAGGGCCATCGACAGCTCGAGGTTGGTCAGCACCGGGGCCAGCAGTTCGCCGTACACCGCGCCGATCTTGCGCGACATGTTGGGCGCCGACGAGTTGCCGGGGCAGCCCATCACCGAGTTGGTCAGCAGCATGTTGGCCGGCGAGAACGAGGACACGCAGTTCCAGGTGCCGGTGCCGGAGTAGTCATAGGACTCGCGACGCAGGTCGGTGCCCAGCGCGAAGGCCATGTCGCCGGCCGGCAGCTTCATCAGCGGGCCGGAGATGTTGGCGATGAACTGGTCGACCTTGGTCTTGCCGCTGGCCAGCTTGCCGCGCACCTTGGTCGCCTCGACGGCGGCCATGGCCTCCGGCGTCTGCGTCTGGCCGGGCATCAGGAAGGGGTTGTAGAGGCCCGAGGCCAGCAGCTGCGCCAGCTTGGTGGTGTCGGCATAGCCGTCCAGCATCTCGGCGTAGCCGCCGGCTTCGCCGTGGGCCAGCGAGAGCTTGTAGTCGTAGTCGCGCCAGGCGCCTTCCAGTCCGATGGTCAGGCGGTCGTTGGTGGACTCGTTGCCCAGCGTGCGATAGCCCCAGTCCCACATACGCAGACGGTAGGCGATGGGCTTGGTCGGGTCGAAGTTGTCGGCGCCGTAGAGCGCCCTCATGTTCTGGTAGTACGGGCCGTTGATCGGATAGTCGGCGCCGTTGGCGTAGGTGATGCCGTTGACGGTTTGCCCCAGCGGCAGCGCGGTGGTGCTGAACTGGTAGGGCGTGAACTCGCCCTGCGAGTAGTAGCGCGAGCCGACGAACTCGACGAAGCCGGTGGCGTCCTTGCCCACGTCGAAGCTCGCGCGAGCGACGCCGCTGGTGGTCTGGCTGGGGGCCATCAGCATGTACTGGCGGCCGTAGTCGGTGCCGCAGCGGTAGGTGCTGTTGGCGGCCGTGTAGCCCAGGCCGGACAGCACGGTCGGGTTGGCGGTCTGGCTGACGCCGAAGGGCACGGCGCCGCACTGGCCGGTCAGCGCCAGCGCGTTCAGGATGGTGTACTTGGTCGCGCTGCCGTTGATGGTGGAGCCCGTGGTGGGCAGGGCGCTGCCGGTCTGGCCGATGATGTTGGCGAAGTAGGGCGAGCTGGTGGTGTCCGGTGCCAGGCCCATGTCGGGCTGGTAGCCACGCGCAAAGTCGCGGTCCACGCCGCGCAGGATGCCGGTGCTGCTGTGGGTGATGCTGCCCATCAGGTTGAAGCCCTGCGTGGCGCGATCGCCCCAGCCCACCGACAGGTTGACCTTGCGCTTCTGACCGCCGCCCCAGGCCAGTGGCGAGCTGGCTTCGGCGGTGACGCGTGCGCCCTGGAATTCGCGCTTCAGGATGAAGTTGATGACGCCGCCGATGGCGTCCGTGCCGTAGATCGCGGAGGCGCCGTCCTTCAGCACCTCGATGCGCTCGATCATGTCCAGCGGGATGGCGTTCAGGTCCACCGAGCCGCCCGACGTGCCCTGGTTGGACAGGCGACGGCCGTTCAGCAGCACCAGCGTGCCGGTCGGGCCCAGGCCGCGCAGGTTGGCGTAAGCGCCGCCACCGGCCAGGCGGTCGGCTTCCTGGCCGAACACGCTGTTGCTGGACACCGCGTTGTTCGCGTTAGCCGCGTTGGCGGACAGCGCGCGAAGGATGTCTTCGGCATTGGTGTAGCCGCGCTGGCGGATCTGCTCGGCCGAGATGGTCTCCAGCGGCAGCGCGCCTTCGTCGGACACGCGCTTGATGCTGGAGCCGGTCACCTCGACACGTTCCAGTTGTTTGCTCTCGTCGCTCTGGGCGAGGGTGAGTCCGAGATGGGCTCCCAGGCCGAGCACGGCCAACTGTGCAACCAGACGATTTAGTTTCATCTCAACGACTCCTGCAGAGGGTTATGCGATTTCATTCGATGTTGGGGCTGAGGCCTCGTGCTACGGAAGGGGGGCAGCCCTTGGGTGTTGCGTCCCGTTCAATGAATGCTTGTGCGCGCCGCATAACCTGTGGGAATGCAATCGCGACAAGCTGGACACAGGCGCGCACGGGGCCGCGCACTACAGTGACCGCGACACCGTAGCGAGGACCCCCATGCGATTGATCACCGAGGCCGAAGTGGCCACCGTGCTGGACCTGCCCGCCGCCACCGCGGCACTGCGCGATGCCTTCGCGCAGCACGGGCGCGGCGAGGCCCAGGTTCTGGCCCGGCATCGTGCCGGCACCACGCTGGGCGGGGCCGCGCTCGCGGTCAGCACCATGGGCGCCATTCTCGCGGCGCAGGGCAGCCTGCCGGCCGTTCTGGGCACCAAGGTGTATTCGGCACGCGACGGTCGCTACGACTTTGTCGTGACCCTGTTCTCGGCCGATACCGGCGCGGCGCTCGCGACCCTGCAGGCCAACGAGTTCACCCGCATCCGCACCGCCGCGGCGACCGCCGTCGCGGCCGACCTGCTGGCCCGGCCCGACGCCTCGCGCCTGGCCATCTTCGGCGGCGGCATCCAGGCGCAGGCCCATGCGCAGGCCCTGGCCCGCGTGCGGCCGCTGCGCGAGCTGCTGGTCTGCGCGCGCAGCGGCGCGGCCGAACTGGCGGCGGCGCTCGGCGAGCAGCTCGGCGTGCCGGCCCGCGCGGTCGACGCCGCCACGGCGGCCCGCGAAGCCGATCTCATCGCCACCGCCACGCGCTCGGCCACGCCGCTGTTCGATGGCGCGCTGGTGCAGCCCGGCGCCTTCGTCGCCGCGGTCGGCTCCAGCAAGGCCACATCGCGCGAGCTGGACGACACGCTGCTGTCTCGCGCCGCGCTGCTGGCCGTGGAATGGCGCCCGGCCGCCGAGCTGGAGTCGGGCGAGTTCGCGCAGGCGGCGCCTGGCGTGATTCGCCCCGAGCGCGTCGCCGAGCTGGGCGAGCTGCTGGCCGCGCCGCGGCCGCGTGCGGCCGACGACATCGTCGTCTACAAGAGCGTGGGCATAGGCCTGGAGGACGTCGCGCTGGCGCGCCTGGTGGCACACCGGCTGGGCGTCTGCTGATGCGTGCCGTCGCGCTGCTGATCTCGCTGGCGCTGGCCGGCTGCGCCAGCTGGCGCGCCCCGGTGACGCAGCCGGCCGACCTGCCCGAGCCGGTGCTGGCGGCGCTGCGGGCCTCCGGCCTGCCGGCGTCCAGCGTGGGCGTGGTGGCGCGCCCGTTGGACGGCTCGGCGTCAGGTCTTGCGATCCGTGCCGACGATGCGATGGCGCCGGGCTCGACGATGAAGCTGGTGACGGCCGTCGTGTCACTGGACGTGCTGGGCATCAACCACCGCGGCCAGACCGAGCTGCTGGCTGCCGCGCCGCCGCAGGACGGCGTGATCGCCGGCCCGCTGATCCTGCGCGGCGGCGCCGATCCCGACCTCGATTGGCCGGCGCTGTGGTGGCTGCTGCGCCAGCTGCGCGAGAGCGGCGTGCGCGAGATCCGCGGCGGCCTGCAGGTGGACCGCAGCCTGTTCAGCCCCGAGCGGCCGGACCTCGGTGTGCCGCCCTTCGACGAGGCGCCCGAGTTCCCCTACAACGTGATCCCCGATGCGCTGCAGCTCAACGGCAGCCTGCTGGACTACGAGCTCAGTGCCGATGGCGAGCGCGTCAGCGCGCGCAGCCTGCCGGCGCTGCCCGAGCTGCGCATAGACGCCAGCGCGATGCAGGTGGTGGACGGCCGCTGCGCCGACTGGGACAACGGCTGGAAGCCCGCGCAACTGCTGCCCGAACGCACGGCCGACGGCGACGGCTGGCGCCTGCAGCTGCAGGGCAGCTTCCCGCGCCACTGCCAGCGCCGCGCCGCGCTGCAGCTGCTGGACCGCCAGTGGCTGGCCAGCCACATGCTGCGGCGCTTCTGGACCGAGCTGGGTGGCGTCATCGGCCCGGCCGATGTGCAAGGCCCGGCCCCGGCCGGCGCCGTCGTGCTGGCCACGCACCGCGGTCGGCCGCTGGCCGAGCTGCTGCGCCCGGTGCTCAAGAGCAGCGACAACGCGCAGACCCGGCTGGTCTTCCTGCAGCTGGGCGCGCAGGCCGCGCAGCCTGGCGAGCCCACGCTGGCCGCGGCGGACCGCCGCGTGCGCGAGTGGCTGGCCGCCCACCAGCTCGACGCGCGCGGCCTGGTGCTGGACAACGGCTCCGGCCTGTCGCGCAGCGAACGCATCAGCCCCGCGCTGATGGCCGGTCTGCTGCGCGTGGCCCAGGCCGGCCGCCAGGCGCCCGAGCTGCAGCAGGCCCTGCCCATCGCCGGGGTGGACGGCACGATGGGCCGCCGCCTCAAGACCAGCCCGGCCGCCGGCCTGGCCCGCCTCAAGACCGGCACGCTGCGTGACGCCATCGGCCTGGCCGGCTATGTGCCCGATGCCGCCGGCCGGGTGTGGGTGTTCGCCGCCTTCGTCAACGACCCGCAGGCCGCCGCCAAGGCCCGGCCCGTGCTCGACGCGCTGGTGGACTGGGTCGCGCAGCAGCGCTGAGCCCGTTTCCTGCCCGGGGGCGTGGGTGACTGGCGCCCGCGCCCCGGTCGGCCTATGCTGGCCCCACGATGCCACCCAGGGAGATCGCCATGGCGCGGGTTGCGTGGATCAGGGGCCGTTCGAGCGCGGCCGTCGGGGCCGGCCTGCTGGCGTTGGCGATGCCGGCGCAGGCCCAGGTGGTGATGCGTTTCGTCACCGAGGTGTTTCCGCCTTACACCTATGCGGCGCCCGACGGGCGGGCCGCCGGGCCCATGCTGGAGGTGCTGCAGGCTGCCTGCGCCCGGCTGGGCTGGAACTGCCTGGTCGAGGTGCTGCCCTGGCGACGGGCGCTGGGCATGGCGCAGCGCGGCGAGGTGGAGGGCATCTTCACCGTGGCCGATTCGCCGGAGCGGCGCCAGTACTTCCATGTCTCGCCGCCGGTCATCGAGGCCCGCTACGTGCTGTGGGCCCGGCTGGGCAGCAGCTTCAGCTATGCCGGCGACGCCCAGGTGCTGGCCGGCCGCACGATAGGCGCCTACGGGCCGTCGGCCACGGCGCTGACGCTGGAGCAACTCATCGACGGCGTGGCGGCTCGCAGCGAGATCGAGCCCGACAACCGCACCGTGCTGCGCAAGCTGTCGGTGGGGCGCTACGGCGAGGAGGGCCTGGGCCTGGTCAACGAGGCCGTGGCAATGCACCTGATGCGCGAGGACGGGCTGCGCAACCTGCAGCCCGCAGGCGTCGTGAAGAGCTTCGCGTATTCGTTCGGGCTGTCGCGTCAGGGCGTGGAGCCGGCCACGGCCCTGGCCCTGGCCAAGGCGCTCTACGAGCTGTGCCGCAGCGGCCGCACGGCCGAGCTGCTCAAGCCCTACGGCCTGCCCGGCTCGGCCTGCCAGAAGCCCTAGAGCACCGCGGGCTGCAGCAGGCGCAGCGTGCCCGCGTCGGCGTCGATCTCGGCCGGCGCCCCCACCGGCACCGTCATCTTGCGCTTGATGTGGCCGATGGCCGCGCCGCGGTAGACCGGCACCCCCAGGCCCAGGAAATAGTCGTCGAAGACCTCGTCCAGCGTCAGGCTGCCATAGCCGTCGCCCGGCTCGCACTTGGTGAAGCGGCCCAGCGCAACACCTGCCACCTGGCCGAGCGCGCCGGTCAGGCGCAGCGTGGAGAGGCAGCGGTCGATGCGGTAGATGTACTCGTTGATGTCTTCCAGGAACAGGATCGCGCCGCGGCAGTCCGGGAAGTAGGGCGTGCCGGCCAGCGAGGCCAGTACAGTCAGGTTGCCGCCCACCAGCGCGCCCCGGGCGCGGCCCGGCCGTATCGTGGTGATGCGTTCCTCGCGCACCACGACATCGTCGCCGGCCTTGCCCACCGGGTTGCGCAGCACCGTGGCCTCGGCCTTCATGACGACGGACTGGAAGGCCTGCAGCGAATACTCGTTCCACTCCGAGCTGGCCACGGGGCTGTGGAAGGTGACGAGGCCGGTCTGGCGGTGGATGGCGTTGACCAGACTGGTCAGGTCGCTGAAGCCGCCGAAGAACTTCGGGGTGCGCCGGATCTGCGCGTAGTCCAGCTTGTCGACGATGCGGTTGCAGCCCGAGCCCCCGGTCATCGCGATGATGCCCGCCACCTCGTCGTCCGCGAACATCGCGTTCACATCGGCGGCGCGCTGCTCGTCGGTGCCGGCAAAGGGCCCGCGGCGTGCCGCCACATGCGGGCCCAGCTTGACCTTGAAGCCCAGCGCCTGCAGCGCCTCCACGGCGATCTTCAGCGGCTCGCGCTCGAAGGTGGCATTGGCCGGACTGACCAGCCCCAGCGTGTCGCCGGGGCGCAGCCGGCGCGCCCGCAGCGGGCCGCTCTCGGCCGCGGCGAGGGCGGCGGTGGCGGGCATCAGCAGCGCAGCGGCGGCGCTGCCGAACTGCAGAACGTGACGTCGTGACGGGCTCATGGCGTTCTCGGTGAAGGGGAAAAGTTGAATCGGGCCATACTGCCCGGGTGAAATTCCTGGGTCGTCCTGACGCGCGCGTGGCCGCATGCCGCGTGCCCGCGCTGCTGTGCATGCTGGCCTTGTCGCTGGGCAGCGCCAGTGCGTTGGCGCAGGCGCAGGACTGCCCCGCGCGGCTGCGAGTGGCCTTCCCGGACGCCTCGGCCGAACCGCTGGTGCGAGGGCAGGGCGAGGCCTTCGCCAGGCCGCCCGGTCTGCTGGTCGACTGGGTGCGCGCCGCGGTGCGCGATCTGGGCTGCGAGGGGGTGCTGGAACTGGTGCGGCTGCCGGCGCGACGCGTGCGGCTGATGCTGGAGATCGGCCAGATCGATCTGGTGGCCGGCGTCAGTGCCAACGGCCCGCTGGGCGAGCTGCTGGCACTGCCGCCGCCAGCCGGGCGTTTCGGCGAGTTCGACTACAGCCTGGGCGAGGTGGAGCTGGCGCTCTACGCGCGCCGCGGCACGCTGACCAGCTGGGACGGCCAGCGGCTGCCGGCGCTGGGCGAAGGCGCCCGGCTGGGCGTGGTGAGCGGCGGTCGGCCCGAGGTGCTGGCCCGCGAGCGGGGCTGGCCGGCCGAGGCGGCACCCAGCCAGGAGACGGCACTGCTGAAGCTGCAGGCCGGACGTACCGCGCTGCTGCTGGGCCAGGCCTACTTTCTCGACGAACGTCTGCGCACCGACGCGCGGCTGGCACGCCAGATCGTCAAGCTGCAGCCGCCCGTCGAGCGGCTGAGGCTGCAGGTGGGGGCGGTGCCGGGTTTTGCGCACAGTCATCCGGCGTTCATGCAGCGGCTGTGGACGGGCCTGTGCCGGCAGTCGCAGATGTCGCATCTGGATGGAGCCTGCCGGCTGCCGCCCTGAGCGGCGCGCGCCGGCCGGTCGGCCGCGCTGAGTTCCAATGCGCGGATGAGTGCAGACGACCTGACCCCGCTGCCCGCGCTCGCGCCGGGCCGCTATCGCCACTACAAGGGCCTGGACTACGAGGTGCTGGCCGTCGCCCGCCACAGCGAGACGCTGGAGCCCCAGGTGGTGTATCGCCCGCTCTATGACGACAGCGGCTGGTGGGTGCGCCCCTATGCGATGTTCGTGGAGGCGGTGACGGTGGACGGTCGGGAACGGCCGCGCTTCGAGTTCCTGGGCTGACGCGCTCGCGCGGTTCACAGCACCCGCGGCAGGTCGCGGCGCACCGCCACGCGGTCGCCGAAGTCGAAATGCCACCACTCGGTGTTGATGCCGTGGAAGCCTGCCTCGCGCATTGCGGCGCGCAGCCAGCCGCGCTCCACCAGGTGCTGGGCGCTCAGCGTGCCCTGCGCCAGGTGCTCGGCCTCGTGGTCGGGGTGGGAGGCCAGCGTCATCTCATCGAAGCCGCTGCCCATGTCCACCTCGTGGCCGTCGGGGGCCAGCACGGTCAGGTCCACCGCCATGCCGAAGCTATGGATGGAGCCGCGCTCGGGGTTGGCGAGGTAGAGGGTCAGCGGCGTGCCCTGCAGCTCGTCCCACAGGCGCTGCTGCACCCGCTGCGGCCGCAGCGCGTCCAGCACCAGCAGCCGGTAGCCGGGGCGGCGCGCGGCCAGCCAGGCGGCGGCCTGCTCCAGCGCGTCGGCCGCCTCGCGGCGCAGCCAGGCGCAGTCGAAGCCCTCGTAGACCGGGTGGCCGACGAAGTTGTCGGCGGTCGCATAACGCAGCTCGGTCGCGATGCCGTGGCCCAGCGAGTCCAGGCGGCGGAAGTCGGGGTGGGCGGCGATGTCTTCGATGCGGATCATGGCAGGCGCTTGAGGTGGTCCTGCGCAGCCGCGGTGATGAACTTCACCAGCCGGCGCGAGGCCTGGCCCAGCGGCGCGCTGGCGGCGCTGAGCAGGAAGAGATTGACGGTGACGCTGGGGTCCAACGCCCTGATGCGCACCTTGCTCGGGTCGGCGCTGGCCGCGGTGAAGGGGTCCACCAGCGTCATGCCCACGCCGGCCTCCACCAGCGCGCGTGCGAGCTGGTAGGTCTGCACCGTAATGCGGCTGGACAGGCGCTCGGCCGACTCCGGCCCCAGCGCCTCGCCGGCGTGGTGCAGCAGGCCGGCCAGCGGGTCGTCGCTTTGCAGGCCCACGATCTCGGTGCGTATGTCGGCCAGGCCCAGCGGGCCCTCGCCCTGGGCCTCGGGGCTGCCGAGCGGGCACAGCGCGACCATGGCGCCGCTGGCGATGGCCTCGGCCTTGATGCCGGGGTGGCGCGGGTCCTGCAGCGACAGCGCCAGGTCGGCCTCGCCCAGCAGCAGCGCCGACACGATTTCTCGCGTGTGGTGCGTGGCCAGCGAGCAGCTGGCGTTGGGGAAGGCGCGCACCCAGGGCGTCATTGCCGCCGGCACGATGGACATGGCCAGCGCGGGCGTGGCCATCAGGCGCACCTGCTCGCTCTCGCCGCTCTTGAGGTTGGCCGCCAGCCGGCGTATGCCCACCAGGTCGCGGTTGAGCTTGTCGATCTCCACGTACAGGCGCTGCGCCTCGGGCGTGGGGTAGAGCTTGCCGCGCACGCGGTCGAACAGCGGCATGCCCAGCTGCAGCTCGCAGTGCTGCAGCACCTTGGTGACCGCCGGCTGCGAGATGTGCAGCAGCTGCGCGGCGCCGCTGATGGTGCCCGCCTGCATGATGGCGTGGAAGACCTCGATATGCCTTAAGCGCATGTGTGAGCCCCCGGTCCAGCGGGTACGCTGGCCCGCCCCCCGTGGGGGCCGGTCGATGGCCGAGGGGCCGCCTCGGCCATCGACCGAGAGGGCCGGCTTGGGGCGGCCCGGCGCCGGCCCTTGAATTCAAGATTCAGCAAGTACTTCATCGCCGAAAAACCCCTCTGAAATCGACGCTGCCGTTGGGCGCCATCTTGAAGCCCACGATGTCGCGGCGGATGGGGATGTACACCGTGGAGTGCGCCATCGTGATCCAGGGCCGCTCGGCCTTGAAGATCTCCTGCGCCTTCTCGTAGAGCGCCAGCCGCCTGGGCGTGTCGGTGGTGGCGCGGGCCTCGTTGATGAGCCTGTCGAACTCCGCGTTGCAGAACTTGATGCCGGTCTTGTTCGCGGCGCAGCTGAGGTTGGGCGTCAGGAAGTCGTCGGCGTCACCGGTCTCGCCGCTCCAGCCGCTCATGTAGACGTTGTGCTCGCCGTTGTTGGCGCGCTTGAGGTATTCGCCCCACTCGTAGGTCTTGATGTGGGCGCGCACGCCGATCTTGGCCCAGTCCTGCTGGATCAGCTGCGCCATCAGCTGGCCATTGGGGTTGGTGGGTCGGCTCACCGGCAGCGCCCACAGGTCGATGTCGAAGCCCTCGGGGTAGCCGGCCTGGGCCAGCAGCTGACGTGCGCGCGCCGGGTTGAACTCGTTCTTCAGCGCGTGGTTGTAGCCCGGCACCGCGGGCGGGAAGGCCGACACCGCCTGCATCGCGTCGCCACGCGGGAACAGCGCCTTGAAGATGGCGTTGCGGTCTATCGCGATGTCCAGCGCCTCGCGCACCTCGCGCCGGTCGGTGGGCGGCTTCTTCAGGTTGAAGCTCAGGTAGGAGATGTTCAGCGCCTGGATCTTCTCGATGCTGAGATCCTTGCGCGTGGTCAGCGCGGACAGGTCCACGTCGCGGATCGCGGCCGCGATCTGGCATTCGCCCGCCATCAGCTTCTGCACCCGCACATTGGGCTCGCGGCTGATGCTGTAGATCAGCGCCTGCGTGGGCTGCACGCCGCCCCAGTAGGCCGGGTGGGCCTCCATGCGCAGCACGTCGTCCTTGGCGTAGCTCTTGAAGCGGAACGGCCCCGCACCGATGGGCCGCACATTGATCTGGCTGGCGTGCCCGCTCTTCAGCAGCTGGTCCGCGTACTCGGCCGACTGGATGCCGGCCCAGGCGAACGCGAAGTTGGCGATGAAGGTGACGTTGGGCTCCTTCAGGCGGAAGCGCACCGTCATGTCGTCCACCCGGTCGATGCCCGCGATCAGCTTGGACAGGCCCAGGTTCTGCGGGTAGACGAAAGTGGCCGGGAAGGCCTTGTTGAAGGGCTGCTGCGGGTCAATGATGCGCTGAAAGGTGAACATCACATCGTCCGCGTTCAGCGCTCGCGTGGGCGTGAACCAGGGCGTGTGGTGGAACTGCACGCCGGGCCGCAGATGGAAGGTGAAGCTCTTGGCGTCCGGCGAGATCTCCCAGCTCGTGGCCAGGCGAGGTTCCAGCTCGGTGGTGGGGCGCTTGAAGCCCAGCAGGCCGTCGAAGATCTGGCCGGTGGCGGCGCTGGTGCTGGAGCTGTCCCACATCGCCGGGTCGAAGCCCTCGGGGCTGGCGTCGGAGCAGAACACCACCGGCTTGGGCTTGGCCTGGGCCTGGGTCGACAGCGGGGCGATCAGCGGCAGGGCGGCCAGGCAGGCCAGCAGGAGTCGATGGGGCAGGGGCATGAACGGCGGCGGGTCGGGGATGCCTCAATGGTGTGAGCGCCGCGCGGCCACGACAAGCGCGCTGCGAAGCGGCATCCATAACCACAGCTTATACCCGGCGGGCGGCGGCTGCCGCAGGTCATGGGTGGGCCGCACAATCGCCGGCCATGTGGAAAGGCTTTGAATCCCTGAGCTGGTCGCGCGGCGAGGTCCCGCTGTTCGCGCGCCAGGGCGGCCCGGCCGACACCGACCGCCTGCCGCTGCTGCTGCTGCACGGCCACCCGCAGACCATGGCGATGTGGCACCGCGTGGCGCCGGTGCTGGCGCGCGAGCGCCGCGTCGTGCTGATGGACCTGCGCGGCTATGGCGACAGTGGCCGGCCCGAGCCGGGCGAGGACAGCGCCGCCTACAGCAAGCGCGAGATGGCGCTGGACGCCGTGGGCCTGATGCGTTCGCTGGGCCATGAGCGCTTTGCGGTGCTGGCGCATGACCGCGGCGCGCGCGTGGCCCACCGGCTGGCGCTGGACCACCCGCAGGCGGTCGAGCGGCTGATGCTGCTGGACATCGCGCCCACGCTCGCGATGTACGTAGGCACGGGCCTGGACTTTGCGAAGGCCTACTGGCACTGGTTCTTCCTGATCCAGCCCGCACCGTTGCCCGAGCGCCTCATCGAGGCCGACCCGCTGGCCTATCTGCGCGACACCATGGGCCGGCGCGGCGGTGCCTTCTTCGCGCCCGAGGCCTGGGCCGAGTACGAGCGCGCCATCCAGCGCCCCGGCACGGCCGCGGGCATCTGCGCCGACTACCGCGCCAGCGCCGGGCTGGACCTGGTGCATGACCGCGCGGACCGCGCCGCCGGCCGCCGCCTCAGCCAGCCGCTGCGCGTGCTGTGGGGCGCACGCGGCGTGGTGGGGCGCTGCTTCGACCCGCTGGCGCTGTGGCGCGATGCTGCCGAGCAGGTGTCGGGTCATGCGCTGGACAGCGGCCACTACATCGCCGAGGAGGTGCCCGAGCAGGTGCTGGCCGAGGCGGCGGAATTCTTTGGAGGAGACCTGTGATGCAGAAGATTGCGGTGATCGCCGGCGACGGCATCGGCCAGGAGGTGATGCCCGAGGGCCTGCGCGTGCTGCGCGCGGCGGCCGAGCGCTTCGGGCTGGACCTGCGCTTTGACGAGTTCGACTTCGCGCACTGCCGCTACTACGAGCAGCACGGCCGCATGCTGCCCGAGGACTGGAAGGCGCAGATCGGCGGCCATGACGCGATCTTCTTCGGCGCCGTGGGCTGGCCTGACACCGTGCCCGACCATGTGTCGCTGTGGGGCTCGCTGCTGCAGTTCCGCCGCGAGTTCGACCAGTACGTGAACCTGCGCCCGGCGCGCCTGCTGCCCGGCGTGCGCTCGCCGCTGGTGAACCGCCAGGGTCAGGCCTTGCAGCCCGGCGACATCGACATGTGGATAGTCCGCGAGAACACCGAGGGCGAGTACTCCAGCGTGGGCGGCCGCATGTACGGCGGCACCGAGCGCGAGATCGTGATCCAGGAGACCGTGATGAGCCGCGTGGGCGTGGACCGCGTGCTGCGTTTCGCGTTCGAGCTGGCCGCGCAGCGCCCGCGCGCCAGGCTCACCTCGGCCACCAAGAGCAATGGCATCGCGATCACCATGCCCTACTGGGACGAGCGGGTCGAGGCGATGGCGCGCGAGTTCCCCAGCGTGGCGGTGGACAAGTTCCACATCGACATCCTGTGCGCCCACTTCGTGCAGCGGCCTCAAGCCTTCGACGTGGTGGTGGCCAGCAATCTGTTCGGCGACATCCTGTCCGACCTGGGCCCGGCCTGCACCGGCACCATCGCGATCGCGCCGTCGGCCAACCTCAACCCGACGCGCCAGTGGCCCAGCCTGTTCGAGCCGGTGCATGGCTCGGCGCCCGACATCGCGGGTCAGGGCATTGCCAACCCCATCGGCCAGATCTGGGCCGGCGCGATGATGCTGGACTTCCTGGGCCACCGCGCCGCGCACGATGCGGTGATGCAGGCCATAGAGGGCGTGCTGGCCGACCCGACCGCGCCCAAGACCCGCGACCTGGGCGGCCAGGCCGGCTGCGCGCAGCTGGGCCAGGCCATCGCGGCGCGCGTGGCCGCTGGCTGAAGCCGGCTCAGTCCTCGCGCATCTGCGCGGCCTTGGCGATGGGCGCCAGCCGCGCCTTCTCGGCCTTCAGAAAGGCCTGGAACTCGGCCCGGCTGCCGCCCGTGGGGTCTATCGCCATGGGAATGAGCTTGGCCCGCAGTTCGCTGGTCTTGAGCGCGTTGTTGACCGCGGCGTTCAGCCGGTCCAGCACCGCCTCGGGCGTACCCTTGGGCGCGAACACGCCGGACCAGTGGCCGATGAACACGTCCTTGAAGCCCTGCTCCTGCGCGGTGGCGAGGTCGGGCAGCGCCGCGATGCGGCGGTCCCAGGTGGAAGCGATCGCGCGCAGCCGGCCGGCCTTGATCATGGGTAGCACCACCGGGCTGGCCTCGGAGGTGGCGTCCACCTGCTGGCCCACGACCGCGGCCATGCCCTCGGAGCCGCTCTTGAAGGGCACGATCTGCAGCTTGGCGCCGGCGCGCAGCTTCAGCATCTCGGCCACGAAATGGGGCGTGCTGCCGGTGCCTGCGGTGGCGAAGTTCAGACCTGGCCCCTGGCGCGACGCGGCGATCAGGCCCTTCAGGTCCTTGATGGGCGAGCTGGCCGGCACCACGATCACCGAGGGGCTCACCGCCAGCATCACTACCGGCACCAGGTCGCCCTCCTCGTAGGGCATGCGCGGCTTGATCAGCGCGTTGGTGATGACGCCGGCGGCCGGCGTGAGGAAGGTGTAGCCGTCGGGTGCGGACTTGGCGACAAAGGCCGCGCCTATGGTGGAGCCTGCGCCGGGCTTGTTGTCGATGACGATGGACTGGCCCAGCTGGCGCGCGGTGGCCTCGGCCGCGGCGCGCGCGACGATGTCGTTGGCGCCGCCCGGGCCGAAGGGCACGACGAAGTGGATGGGCTTGCTCGGCCACCTGTCCTCGGCCCGGGCGGCCCAGGGCGCCAGCGTGGCCAGGCCCGCGGCGGCCACCAGCGTGCGGCGGCTCAGGGATTCGGGGGCGGTGAAGCGGGCTTGTTCATCTCGCGAAGGCGACGTCATCGATCACTCCCGGCCCAGGGAAGGCGGGCCGCTGGCGGCCATTGTGGGCGGGCAGCAGCCATGTCCGGCCCGTGTGTTTCCCCAGGGCGGCTCGGTCAGAATCACCCCATGTCGTTGACCGCCTACATGGACGAACTCGGCCGCGCCGCCCGCGCCGCCGCCCCGCAGATGGCCGCCGCCCCCACGGCCGCCAAGAACGCCGCGCTGCTGGCGCTGGCGCGCCGCCTGCGCGAGGCCGGCCCGGCGCTGGCCACCGCCAATGCGCAAGACCTGGCCGCGGCCGCCGAACTCAGCGGCCCGCTGCGCGACCGCCTCAAGCTCGATGCCAAGACCCTGGCCACCGTGGCCGAGGGCTGCGAGCAGATTGCCGCCATGCCCGACCCGGTGGGTGAGATCACCGGCGTGAAGCGCCGCCCCAGCGGCATCAGCGTGGGCCAGATGCGGGTGCCGCTGGGCGTGTTCGGCATGATCTACGAGAGCCGGCCCAACGTGACCATCGAGGCCGCCTCGCTGGCGATCAAGAGCGGCAATGCCTGCATCCTGCGCGGCGGCTCCGAGGCGCTGCACTCCAACCTCGCGCTGGCCGCGCTGGTGGGCGACGCGCTGGAAGAAGCTGGCCTGCCGCGCACCGCGGTGCAGCTGGTGGGCACGACCGACCGCGCGCTGGTGGGCGAGCTGATCCGCGCGCCGCAGTGGGTGGACGTGGTCATCCCGCGCGGCGGCAAGGGCCTGATCGAGCGCATCGCGGCGGAAGCGCGCGTGCCGGTCATCAAGCACCTGGACGGCAACTGCCACAGCTATGTGGACGAGCTTGTCGACCTCGAGCAGGCGCTGGTGGTGGTGGAGAACGCCAAGACGCAGAAGTACAGCCCCTGCAACGCGACCGAGTCGCTGCTGGTGCATGCGGCCCAGGCCGCGGCCTTTCTGCCGCGCATCGCGGCGGTATTCAAGGCCAAGGGCGTGGAGATGCGCGGCTGCCTGCGCACGCTGGCCCTGCTGCCCGGCGCGGTGCCGGCCACCGAGGAGGACTGGTCCACTGAATACCTGGCCCCCGTCATCAGCATCAAGGTGGTGGACTCGCTGGACGAGGCGATTGCCCACATCAACCGCTATGGCTCGCATCACACGGACGCGATCCTGACGACGAATCACCCGAACGCGATGCGCTTTCTGCGCGAGGTGGATTCGGCCAGCGTGATGGTGAATGCCAGCACGCGCTTTGCGGATGGCTTCGAGTACGGCCTGGGGGCCGAGATCGGCATCTCGACCGACAAGTTCCACGCCCGTGGGCCGGTGGGGCTGGAGGGGCTGACGTCGATGAAGTGGGTGGTGTTGGGGCAGGGGGAGGTGAGGGGATGATGTCCCTGCGTCCGGACGCGGCTGACTTTCTCGCTAATACGGTCGAGCCGACGGTTGCTGAGTTCGAGAACGCTCCGCACGACATCCGTCGCGGGCGACTGGCGGCAATTGTCCTCTACCACATGGCCGATCACTTCGCCATGGACGGCTTTGCGGCGCGTGACTGGAAATCAATGCGAACGGAGATCGACGCTGCGCGAGAGCGTATCCAGGCACTGTGCCCCGCCTTTGAACTGATCAGAGACGTTGCTGACGCGTCAAAGCACGCAAAGCTTGCTACGCAGAAAAATGTCCCCCGCCAACTTTCTTCAGCCGATCAGGTGTCCGCATCATCCGGCTTGTTTGGCGCTCCGTTCGGTTGCGGCGTATTCGCCGAGGGGGCTGAAGTCACGGCAACGTTGGACGACGGGGCGACTAAGGCGCTTATGCCAGCAGTTCGTGCGGTTCTCGCGGCATGGAAGTCCATGATCTAGCGCAACCTAGGTAGGCAGGGGTGAGCGCACTGAACTCTCAACCAGATCCTGCTCGCGGTAGGTCTGTCCGACAGTTGCCATCCGCGTGAGGCTCTGCCGGGAGTTCGCCCCGGCGGGCGACCTACTTTCTGGGCGACCAGAAAGTAGGCAAAGAGTCGCCCCTGTTCCGTCGCCCCTCGCTGCGCTCGGGGTGCCCTGCGATGCTCGAAACCCGAGGCTCGCGCAGAACTCACTTCGCTACGCGCCGTTCAAACAACTGCGCGAAGTCAGTCGTTGAAGCGGGCTTCGCCCGCGCCTCGGGCTCCTGCGCTTCTCGGCTCCTCCAAAGGGGAGTGAAGGAACAGCCGAGCAGCCAACAGCCAAGCCCCGGCGTTGGCTGGTGCCGGCCGTTTGTCTTGCCCCCTTTAGCGCCGCCGAGGAACGGAAGGCCTTGAAGCCGTGCGCGTAGCGCACTTCAAGAACTGACTCCGCGCAACTGTTTGAGCAGAGCGTAGCGGCGCGAGTTTTGCGCGGGGCTTCAAGGCCTGAGTACCGCAGGGCACCCGCAGCTTTGCTGCGGGCGGTGCGGTCGGGGGGAGCTCTTTGCCTACTTTCTGGTCGCCCAGAAAGTAGGTCGCCCGCCGGGGCGAAATCCCGGCGCGATGCAACGGGTCATGCGGCTCGCTGCCAAGGCATCCCAAACCCAATCACCGCCACCCACTCACCTGCGCCTCCTTGGGCGCACTGATCACATAGTCCGCCGTGAACTTCTGCGCCGCCCCCGCCGCCAGCGGCAGCTCCCACAGCACCAGGCCCGGCTGGTTGCGCCAGGCCTGGGTGGTGGGGGCGGGGCTGAACTGGGTCTGCACCTTGATGTCCTCGTGCTGCGATACCGGCGCGGCCTCGATCAGTTGCAGCGTCAGCGCGAAGTCGTGACGGTTCTCCACCGTGTAGGCGCGCGCATAGCGGCGCTCCAGGCGGGCGCCGATGAAGCCGGTGTTGGCGCCGCTGCGCTGCTCGGGCGCGGCCTGCACGCGCAGGGCCTCGTCGCGGCCGAAGGGGATTTCGAGCTTCTCGGTGCTGCTGCCGGCCACGTCCAGTGTGCTGCTGCCCACGAACGCGCCGTCGCGCACCAGTTGCAGCGCGCCGCGCGGCCAGGAGCCGCCGAGGCGGGGCAGCTCGGCCAGCAGATAGGCCGCGGCCTCCTGCTGGGGCTGCACGCGGGCGATCAGGCGCGGGCTGAACTTCTCGCTGCCCAGCGCCAGGCTGGCGCGCTGCGTGCTGCTGGCGATGCTGACCCGCTGCGGCAGCACGAACTCGGCCGCGAAGCTGCCCTGGAACACGCTGGTGTCGAAGCGCTCCAGTTCAGCCTCGGGCGGCGGCGGGGGCGCCATGGGCGCGGGGGCGGCGGCCATGGCCACGGCACGCGAGCCGCTGACGCGCATTTCGGCCACCGGCGGGGTCGGCGGCGCGATGTCCAGCTTCCAGGGCCAGGGGGCGTTCAGGGCCAGGTTTTGCCGTGGCTGCACGGTGGACAGCCGCAGCCTGATGTTGGCCCAGTCCTCGCCGCTTTGCTGCGACACCTGGGCCAGCCGCTCGATGCTGAGCGCGCCGCTGGCGCTGTCCAGCAGTGCGCGATAGCCGGGCGCCCAGCCGGCCTGGGGCACGCGGTAGCTGAGGCGGATCTCGGCGTCCTTGGCGGTGGACAGGCGCAGGCGCAGGCTGCGCCATTGCGGGTTGGCCTGGGCGAGGCGGTCGCGCTCGCCAAGCAGCGGCGCGAGCTGCTTGTCCAGCGCCTCCTGTTGGCGGCGGTTCTGCGCCTGCTTGAGCAGCGCCTCCTGCGCGCTGCGGCGGATGCTGTCGGCCGTGCCCGCGATGCCGGTGGCCGGCGTGGCACGCGCCTCGCCCGAGCCCAGTGCCTTCAGATAGCCCAGGCTGGTGTCCAGCGCGTTGTACTCGGCCTGCAGCGTGTTGCGCTGGTCTTCCAGCGCGCGGATCTGCTCCTCCAGCGGGCCGGCCGCACAGGCGGGCTGGCGCTCGCGCGGCAGGGTTTCGAGCTGCACTGGCCCGAGGTTGACGCCGGGAGGCGCGCTGATCTGCAGCGAGTCGGCATCGAAGCGTGCGCTCAGGCAGGTCAGCACCAGCTCGCGGGCGCCGGCGGCCACCGTGGCCAGGCGGGTGACCTGGGCGCTGCCGGGGTAGACGACGACCTCGTCGATGCGCGACTGGGCCTGGGCGGCGCCGGCCCCCAGCAGCAATGCCAGGGCGGTGAGGCGGGACATCATGCGGACTCCTTGGGGTGGCGCCTGCGGTCCGGAGGCCTCGGCGCATCGTGGTTGGGGCCACGACGGTAGCATTCCGCCCATGAATGACTCGCGCAAAGCACTGGTTCTCTTCTCCGGGGGGCAGGACTCCACCACCACGCTCGCCTGGGCGCTGGACCGTTACGCCCAGGTCGAGACCCTGGGCTTTGACTATGGCCAGCGGCATCGCATCGAGCTGGACTGCCGCACCGTGGTGCGCGAGCGCATCACCGCGCTGCGCCCGGACTGGGCCGCCAAACTGGGCGAGGACCACCTGCTGGACCTGTCCCTGCTGGGCCAGATCAGCGACACGGCGCTGACCAGCGAACGCGCGATCGAGCTGCAGGCCAACGGTCTGCCCAACACCTTCGTGCCGGGCCGCAATCTGCTGTTCATGACCTTTGCCGCCACGCTGGCCTACCGCCGCGGCGCCAGCGTGCTGGTGGGTGGCATGTGCGAGACCGATTTCTCCGGCTACCCGGACTGCCGCGATAACACCATGAAGGCGCTGCAGGTGGCGCTCAGCCTGGGCCTGGATGCGCCCATGACGCTGGACACGCCGCTGATGTTCATCGACAAGGCCGCCACTTGGGCGCTGGCCGAGCAGCTGGGCGGCGAGGCGCTGGTGCAGCTGATCGTCGAGGACACCCACACCTGCTACCTGGGCGAGCGCGGCCAGCTGCACAGCTGGGGCCATGGTTGCGGCCACTGCCCGGCCTGCGAGCTGCGGGCCCGCGGCTACGCCAACTACCGCGCCGGCGCCGCATGACGGCGGCCTGGCTGGCCTGGCTGAACTGGCAGACGGCCGGCGTGCTGCTGTGCGCGCTGCTGTTCTTCTGGGGCGTGGGGGCCTACAACCGGCTGATGTCGCTGCGCAATGCCATCGGCGATGCCTTCGCCCAGCATGACACCCACCTGAAGGCGCGCGCCGAGCTGTGCGACCGGCTGCTGGCGCTGGTGGCGCCGCGCCTGCCCAACGAGCAGGCCACGTTCGAGGCGCTGACCAGCGCCCAAGCCGATGCCCAGGCCGCGGCGCAGGCGGCGCGCACCAAGCCCTGGGCCCCCGACCCGGTGGGCAGCCTGGCCGTGGCCAGCGCGCTGCAGGCGGCCGCGCTGACGCGCCTGCAGTCGCTGCTGGACCACCACGCCGAGCTGCGCAGCGAGACGGACATCGACGGCCTCGTCACCGAGCTCAAGCTGGTGGAGCGCCAGCGCGCGTTCACCCGCCAGGTCTTCAACCAGGCGGTTTCTCAGTACAACGAGGCGCTGCAGCAGTTCCCCACCCGCATCCTCGCCAACCTCTACGGCTTCAGCGGCGCGCGTTCGCTGTAAGGCCACGGGCCGCGGCCGCGACGGAGCAGGCATGCGCCTGCCTGCCGTCCCCTGCCTCCTGCTGCTTCTGTCGCTCTTTGCCGGCCTCCCGGCCGCGGCCCAATCGGCCGGGCTGGAGGGCAGCACGCTGGACGGCCAGCGCTTCAGCCTGGAGGCGCTGCGGGGCCGGGTCGTCATGCTGTTCTTCTGGAACACCGACTGCGTGCCCTGCCTGCACAAGCTGCCGGAGCTGCGCGCCAATGCGGCCGGCTGGCGGGGGCGGCCGTTCGAGCTGGTGCTGGTCAGCACCGACCGTGACCGGGCGGCCGCGCTGGGCTATCTGCAGACGCTGAAGGCCGTGGCCAGGGCTGACCCGGCCATGTCGGTGCTGTGGGCGGGCGACCTGCGTTTCTCGGGCCCGCTGGCCCTGCCGGGGGCGGTGCCGCTGACGCTGGTGATCGACCCCCAGGGCGCCATCGTCGCCCGCCATGCCGGGCGCGTGGCGCCCGAGGCCTGGGACGACGTGGCGGGGCTGATTCCCTAGCCCGCCGACTTCTTGGGCATCAGCGCGAGGAACTCGCGCCGCAGGTTGGCGTCGGTCAGGAAGGCCCCGCGCATCACACTGTTGGTCATCGCGGTCTGGTTGTCCTTCACGCCGCGCCAGTGCATGCAGAAGTGGTCGGCTTCCATCACCACGGCCAGGCCGTCGGGGTTCACGCGCGCCTGCAGCTCGTCGGCCAGCATGGTGACGGCCTCTTCCTGGATCTGCGGGCGGCTCATGATCCAGTCGGTCAGCCGGGTGTACTTGGACAGGCCGATCAGGTTGGAGTGCTCGTTGGGCAGCAGGCCGATCCAGACCTTGCCCATGATGGGGCACAGGTGGTGGGAGCAGGCGCTGCGCACGGTGATGGGGCCCACGATCATCAGCTCGTTGAGCCGGCTCACGTTGGGGAACTCGGTGACGCTGGGCGGCTGCGTGTAGCGGCCGGCGAACACCTCGCGCAGGAACATCTTGGCGACGCGCTTGGCCGTCTCCTGCGTGTTGTGGTCGCTGTCGGTGTCGATCACCAGGCTCTTCAGCACCGCCTGCATCCGGGTCTGCACCTCGGCCTGCAGCTCGTCGAGCTCGCCGTCCTCGATGAAGGCCGCGATGTTGTCGTTGGCGTGATGGCGGCAGCCGGCGGACACCAGGCGGTAGCGGATGCGCTCCGACACCGGGGCCGTCGCGGGCGGCGGGGAAGTGGGCTTGTCGTCCATGAAGGCATTGTGCGGGGAAACCCGCTCCTACACTGTCGCCATGACCGATAGCCCCAAGAACGTGCAGACCTCCGCGCCGCTGCACCGGCTGCTGCAGCAGGCGGCCGACGCGGTGCAGGGCGTGCGCGACGGGCGCTCGCTGACCGAGCTGCTGGCCCGCGTGCCCGCCGAGCTGCGGCCCGGCACGCAGGCCCTGAGCTTTGCGGTGCTGCGCCGCCTGGGTTCGGCCCAGGCGCTGCGTGCCCAGCTCGCACCCAAGGCGCCGCCGCCGCGGGTGGACGGCCTGCTGCTGTGCGCGCTGGCCCTGCTGTGGCCCGAGGCCGACGGCGCCGCGCCCATGTATGCCGAACACACGCTGGTGGACCAGGCCGTCAAGGCCGCCAAGCAGCGCGCGCCGGCCAGTGCCGGCTTCATCAACGCCGTGCTGCGCCGCTTCCTGCGCGAGCGCGCCGCGCTGGTGGCCGCCGCCCAGCACGACCCGCTGGGCGCCTACAACCACCCTGCCTGGTGGGTGGAGAAGCTGCGCCAGGACTGGCCCGCCCAGTGGCAGGCCATCCTGGTCGCCAACAACCTGGCCCCGCCCATGACGCTGCGGGTCAACGCCCGCCACATGGACGCCGACGCCTATGTGGCCCGGCTCGCCGAGCAGGGCATGGCGGCGCAGGCGCTGGGCGGCGTCACGCCCCAGGGCGTGCTGCTGGACAAACCCCAGCCGGTGCAGGCGCTGCCCGGTTTTGCGCAGGGCTGGGCCTCGGTACAGGATGCCGCCGCCCAGCTCGCGGCGCCGCTGCTGTTGGGGGCGCATGCGGGCCTGCCCGCGCTGCCTGCCGGCGCGCGCGTGCTGGACGCCTGCTCGGCGCCCGGGGGCAAGACCGCGCACCTGCTGGAGCTGCAAGACCTGGACCTCACCGCGCTGGATGCCGACGCCCAGCGCCTGGCCCGGGTGCAGGACACGCTGGCCCGAGTGGGGCAGGCGGCCACGCTGAAGGCCGCCGATGCGCGCCAGACCGCCGCCTGGTGGGATGGCCGGCCCTTCGACGCCATCCTGCTGGACGCGCCCTGCAGCGCCTCGGGCATCGTGCGCCGCCACCCGGACGTGCGCTGGCTGCGCCGGGCCGAGGACATCGGCGCGCTGGCCCGCATCCAGGCCGAGCTGCTGGACGCGCTGTGGCCGCTGCTGCGGCCGGGCGGGCGCCTGGTGTACGCCACCTGTTCGGTGTTCCGCGCCGAGGGCCAGGCCCAGCTCGACGCGTTTTTGCAACGTCAGCCCGATGCGCGCTCGCACGATGTGCCCGGCTTCACGGGCCACCTGCTGCCCCTGGCTGACAATGGCGGCCAGCCCCGGCCGTCCACGCTCGACGGCTTCTTCTACGCTCTGATCCACAAGACCTGAGTTGTTCCTCCGTGCCGTCATCGTCGCGCTGTTTGCCGCGCTGCTCGCCCTGTGCCCCGGTGCGGCGCGGGCCGAAGGCGTGGAGCTGGCTCAGCTGGCTGCGCGCAAGGCCGACGATGGCCTGGAGCTGAGCTTTCACGCCCGCTTCGAGCTCAGCCGTGCCGCCGAAGATGCCCTGCACAAGGGCGTGGCGCTGTATTTCGTGGCCGAGGCCAATGTGCTGCGCAACCGCTGGTACTGGCGTGACGCCCAGGTGGCCCATGCCGAGCGCGTGTGGCGCCTGGCCTGGCAGCCGCTGACGCGCCAGTACCGGGTCTCCACCGGCGGCCTCAACCAGAGCTTCGCCACGCTGGCCGAGGCGCTGAGCGTGCTGCGCGCGCAGAGCGCCTGGCACATTGCCGAGCTGCGCGACATCGAGGACGACGGCCGCTATTACCTCGAGTTCAGCTACAAGCTGGACGTGACCCAGCTGCCGCGCCCCATGCAGATCGGTCTGCAATCCGGCTTCGCGCTGGGCGCCGAGCTCAAGCGCGAGTTCAACCCGGACTTCAGCCTCAAGCCATGACACGCTGGTCTCGGTGGGGCTGGGTCATCTCGCTGGTGACCATCACGGGCGTGGCCGGCGTGCTGGCCTTCCTGCTGTCCATAGGCTCCACCACGCCGCGCGGCTTCTTCGAGCGCCACTACCACTGGCTCTACTGGGTGAACGTGGCGGTGGCCGTGGTGCTGACGCTGGTCATCCTGGTGGCGGCCGTGCGCCTGGTGATGCGGGTTCGGCAGGGGCGCTTCGGCAGCCGGCTGCTGTTCAAGCTCGCCGCCATCTTCGCGATGGTGGGCGTGGTGCCCGGCGTGCTGATCTACGCCGTGTCCTACCAGTTCGTGAACCGCAGCATCGAGACCTGGTTCGACGTGCGCCTGGCCAGCGCGCTGGAGGCCGGCCTCAACCTCGGCCGCGGCACGCTGGACGGCATGGTGACCGAGCTCTCCAACAAGACCCGCGATGCCGCCGAGGGTCTCACCGACCCCGGCGTGCCGCAGCTGCTTGCGCTGGAGCGCCTGCGCGACAAGCTCGGTGCGCGCACCGTGGCGCTGGTGGGTGGCAACGGCCAGATCCTGCTGGAGAGCGGAGGCGATGCGCGCCAGCTCACGCCCGACCGGCCCTCCGCCGCCATGCTGCGCCAGGCGCGCGGCGGCACCGTGGCCAGCCAGCTGGAGGGCCTGGAGGACGAGGCCGCAGCGCTGCAGAGCGGCGCCCAGATCCGCGCGCTGGCCCTGCTGCCCAATACCGAGCTTCGGCTGGGCCTGGGCGAGCGCTACCTGATGGTGGTGCAGCGGATTCCGGCCAACGTGCTCAGCAACGCGCTGGCCGTGCAGGCCGCCAACGGCGAATACCAGCAGCGCTCGCTCGAGCGCGTGGGCCTGCGGCGCATGTACCTGGGCACGCTGACGCTGGTGCTCATCCTGGCCGTGTTCGCGGCGCTGCTGCTGGCCGTCACGCTGGGCAACCAGCTTGCCCGGCCGCTGCTGCTGCTGGCCGATGGCGTGCGCCAGGTGGCCGCCGGCGACCTCTCCGTGCGCCCGGTGCTGGACGGCCGCGACGAACTCGGCGGCCTGACCCGCTCCTTCGCCGACATGACCGGCCAGCTCGCCGATGCGCGCGAGCAGGTGCAGCGCAGCGTGGCCGAGCTGGAGAGCGCGCGCACCCACCTGCAGACCATCCTGGACAACCTCACGGCCGGCGTCATCGTGTTCGACGCCGATGGGCGCATCGAGAGCGTCAACCCCGGCGCCACCCGCATCCTGCGGCTGCCGCTGTCCGCCTTCGCCGGCCGGCCGCTGGCCGACGTGCCCCAGCTCACCGAATTCGCCAGCGCCGTGGCGCAGCGTTTCGAGCAGCACATCAACCCCGACAACGGCGAGCGCGACCACTGGCAGGAGGCTTTCGAGGTGCGGCTGGACCCCAGCCAGGACCCGCTGACCCTGCTGGTGCGCGGCGCGCCGCTGCCGCAGGCCGCGCGGCTGATGGTGTTCGACGACATCTCCGAGGTCGTCTCCGCGCAGCGTTCGGCCGCCTGGAGCGAGGTCGCGCGCCGCCTCGCTCACGAGATCAAGAACCCGCTCACGCCCATCCAGCTCTCGGCCGAGCGGCTGCAGCACAAGCTCGAGGCCAAGCTCGAAGGCACCGACCAGGCCATGCTGATCCGCTCGGTCGCCACCATCGTCAACCAGGTGCAGGCCATGAAGCAGCTGGTCAACGAGTTCCGCGACTACGCCCGCCTGCCCTCGGCCCAGCTGCATCCGCTGGATCTCAACGCGCTGGCTGCCGAGGTGCTCAGCCTCTACGCCGAGCCCCAGGAGCAGGGGCGGTTGCACGCCGAGCTGGCCAGCGGCCTGCCCATGATCCGTGGCGACGCCACGCAGCTGCGCCAGGTCATCCACAACCTCGTGCAGAACGCGCTCGACGCGGTGCAGGAACTCGGCCCGCAGGGCCAGGTCACCGTCAGCACCGGCCTGGGCCTGACGGCCGCCGGCGAGCCGCGCTCGGTGCGGCTGCGCATCGTCGACAACGGGCCAGGTTTTGCCGACAAGGTGCTCAAGCGCGCCTTCGAACCCTATGTGACCACCAAGAGCAAGGGCACGGGCCTGGGACTTGCTGTGGTCAAGAAAATTGCCGACGAGCACGGAGCCCGGATCAGCCTGCGCAACCTGCATCCCACGATGGATGCGGGCTTTCCCCCGGATGAGAGCTACGAGCCACCCGTGATCGGCGCGCAAGTTTCGCTATCATTTTCCAATCTTGCACCTGCAGCCGAATCCGGCATGAGCGGTGGCAAGGCCTAAGGATTCATGGCCACGATTCTTGTTGTCGACGACGAGCTGGGCATACGCGCCCTGCTGTCAGAAATCCTCAGCGACGAGGGACACACCATTGAGCTTGCAGAGAACGCCACCCAGGCCCGGGCGGCGCGCGAACGCATGCGTCCCGATCTCGTGCTGCTCGACATCTGGATGCCCGATGTCGACGGCGTGACGCTGCTGAAGGAGTGGGGGGCTGCCGGCCTGCTGACCATGCCCGTCATCATGATGAGCGGGCACGGCACCATCGACACCGCGGTGGAGGCCACCAAGTTCGGCGCGGTGGCCTTCCTCGAAAAGCCCATCACGCTGCAGAAGCTGCTGCGCGCCGTGGAGCAGGCGCTGGTCAAGGCCGCTCCGCCGCGCCCCGCCGCGCCGGCCGCCATGCTGGGCAGCGTTGGCGGCTTCGCGCGCCCTGAGCCGCACCTGATGGCCGTGCCCGGTGGCGCCCATGCCGTGCATGGCCTAGCCACCGTGGCCAGCCTGCCCGTGGCCAGCAGCCCGGCCTCCGAGCAGAGCTTCGAGCTCGACCGCCCGCTGCGCGAGGCCCGCGATGCCTTCGAGAAGAGCTACTTCGAGTTCCACCTGGCCAAGGAGAACGGCTCCATGACCCGTGTGGCCGAGAAGACCGGCCTGGAGCGCACCCATCTCTACCGCAAGCTCAAGCAGCTCGGCGTCGATCTGAGCCGAAACAAGCGCGGAGGTGGCGCTTGACCGGAAAACCTGTGCTATAGTCGCGGACTCGCTGCAACGCAAAAGCTTGCGACGCAGCGGAAATGGCCAAGTAGCTCAGTTGGTAGAGCAGCGGATTGAAAATCCGCGTGTCGGTGGTTCGATTCCGCCCTTGGCCACCAAGATTGCAAACCCCTGATTCCTGACGGAGTCAGGGGTTTTGTTTTGGATCCTGCGCCGCAGCCGGTCTCCGCGGGTCCGCCCATGGGCCTTCGACAGGTCCGGCCTCCGTGGGTTGATCGACATACCAAGGACCCACCCGTGACCGCTGTGAACGCCTCCCTGCATGCTGAACTGCTGGCGCTGCTCACCAAGTGCCTGTGCACCCGCGCGGTGAATCTGTTTGCCCAGGAGTCCCGGCAGGATGGCGAGAGCCTGAGGGATGCGCTCGAACGGTACGAGGTCGACTACGCATGGCACGTGCTGGCCTCGGACCGCATGCGCGACGAGACGCTGGCGCTGCTGGCGGCCAAGCTCGGGCGTGCGCCCACCGCTGCCCAGCAAGCCTGTCTGGACGGGGTGCTGAAGGCCGCCGCGGCCGAGCAGTCGGCGGACCAGTTGATGAGCTTCGACAATGACCTGCCCGAGCAGTTGGCCGCGCTGCTGTGCGCCCGGGACGCGGGCCGGCAGGCCCTCACGGCTGACGCCATCGGCTGATTCATCGCAGGCCAGCCGCTCACCGGCCACTCTTGCCCCGCTTCGCCGCCACTGCCGCCAGCTGAAGCTCTTTGCGCGTCAGCACGTACTGCGGCGCGTCCAGCAGCATCTCGAGTGCGAGATCGATGAAGGCGCGCACGCGCTTGGGCTGGGATTCGCGGCTGCCGTAGTACAGATGCAGGCCGATGTGGTCGGTCATGTGCTCCAGCAGCACCGGCACCAGGCGGCCGGCGCGCAGATGCGGCGTGGCGGATAGGTTGGCGATCTGGGCGATCACCTGGCCGGCCAGCGTGGCCTGCAGTTCCAGCTCGGTGTCGTTGGTGGACCAGGCCGGCGACACATGGCGGTGCACCAGCTCGCCCGCCACGTTCAGATACCAGGGCAGCACCTGGCCGGTGGACGGGTGGCGGAAGGCGCTGCAGCGGTGCTGCTGCAGGTCGTCCAGCGTGCGTGGGGTGCCGTGGCGCTCGAGGTAGGCGGGCGACGCGCAGATCATCAGCTGCACCGGGAACAGCCGGCGCGCGATGACGCCTTCGTCGGTGCTGGCGCCGATGCGGAAGCCCACATCCACACGGTCCAGCACCCAGTTGCTCTTGCCGTCGTCCAGCTGGACCTCCGGCTGTATGGCCGGATAGCGCCGGCAGAACTCGTCGAGCACCGGCATCAGGAGCGGAACGAAGGAGGATTGCGGCCCCACGATGCGCAGCGTGCCGCCGATGTCGTCCTTGGACTCGCGCGCCTGGGCCAGCGCGCGGTCCAGCGTAGCCAGCGCGGGCTGGGCGGTTTCCAGCAGGCGCTGCCCCTCATCGGTGAGCGAAAGGCTGCGCGTGGTGCGGTTGAGCAGGCGCACGCCCAGGTGCTCCTCCAGCTGCGCGAGCGACTGGCTGGCCGCCTGGGCGGTCACGCCCTGGCTGATGGCGGCCTTGCGTATGCTGCCCAGTTCCACGGCCTTGGCCAGCGTGGCGATGGCGCGCAACTCATTGATGGCCATGGATATTCCATTGTTGCTAGGTGATGCAGTTTAAATATCCAGTTGAATATGGTTCAAGGAACTGAGGTCTAGTTGATTTAAAGCTGGCTGCCTAGAGTTGCCGGCATGACTTCCTCTGCCCCCGCCCCCGCCCCCGCCGCTGCCTTGCCCGGCGCGGACGACCGCCGCACGGTGGTGGTGCTGCTGGTGCTGGCCAGCTACCTGATGATCGTGCTGGACACGTCCATCATCATCACGGGCCTGCCCAGGATCCGCGACAGCCTGGGCTTCAGCCCGGCGACGCTGTCGTGGGTACACACGGCCTACACGCTGAGCTTCGGCGGCCTGCTGATGGCGGGCGCGCGGGCGGGCGACCTGTTCGGCCGCAAGCGGCTGTTCGTGCTGGGCCTGGCGCTCTTCGTCGCGGCTTCGCTGGCCATAGGCCTGGCGCCCACGCCGGCCTTCCTGGTGGGCGCACGCGCGGTGCAGGGGCTGGGCTCGGCCATCCTGGCGCCGTCCACGCTGGCGCTGCTGTCGGTCAATTTTGCTGAGGGCGCGGAGCGCAGCCGCGCGCTGGGCTGGTACGGCGCCACGGCGGGCGTGGGCGCCAGCATCGGCATGGTGCTGGGCGGCGTGCTGGCGGACCTGCTGTCCTGGCGGGTGGGTTTCTTCATCAACGTGCCCATCGGTCTGGGGCTGATCTGGGGCGCGCTGCGCTACGTGCAGGAGGCGCCGCGCCAGCCGGGCCGCCTCGACGTGCCCGGCGCGTTGCTCTCCACGCTGGGCATGGTGGCACTGGTGTACGGCCTCGTGGAGGCCGCGGAAACCGGCTGGCACTCGCTGCACAGTGGTCTGCCGCTGCTGTCGGGCGTGCTGCTGCTGGCGCTGTTCTTCGTGCACGAGGCGCGCACCGCGCAGCCGTTGCTGCCGCTGCGCCTGCTGGCCAACCGTGCGCGCTCGGGGGCCTACCTGGCCCGGCTGCTGTTTCTGGCCGGCGTGATCGGCTTCTGGTTCTACCTGACCCAATACCTGCAGGGCGTGCTGGGCATGCGGCCGCTGCAGGCGGGCCTGGCCTTCCTGCCCGCCACCCTGGTGCAGCTGCTGGCGGCGATGTCCGGGCCGCGCCTGGCCCATCGCTTCGGCAATGACCGCGTGCTGGCGGCCGGCGTCGCGCTGACCGCCGCAGGCATGACCTGGCTCGCGCAGATCGGCGCGCACAGCAGCTATGTGCTGGGCGTGGCCCTGCCCATGCTGTTGCTGGGCATAGGCCAGGGCTTGGCGCTGAGTCCCTTGACCATCGCCGGCGTGGCCGGGGTGCCCGCCGCCGATGCCGGCGCAGCCTCCGGCCTGGTGAACACCGCGCATCAACTGGGCGGCTCGGTGGGGCTGGCACTGCTGGTGGTGGTGTTCTCCGCCGCGGGCGGCTACAGCGCCGAGCCGCCCGCCGAACTGGCCCATCGGGTCGCGGCCAGCCTGGGCGCCGGTGCGGCGCTGCTCTGGGCGGCTCTGCTGGTGGTGCTCACCTGCGTCTGCCAGTGGCGCACACGCCCCGGTGCGGTCGAACCCGCGCTGCTTTCCCGTTGAACCCGACGAAAGGACAAATCATGAACAAGCGTCAACTCGGCCGCAGCGGCCTGGAGGTGTCGGCCCTGGGCCTGGGCTGCATGGGCCTGAGCTTCGGCTACGGGCCTGGATCGCACCGCCGGCGTGCAGCTGATCCGCCAGGCTTTCGAGCGCGGCGTCACCTTCTTCGACACCGCCGAGGCCTACGGCGCGCTCAACGAGCAGATGGTGGGCGAGGCGCTGGAGCCCATGCGCAGCGAGGTGGTGATCGCCACCAAATTCGGCTTCAAGGACGGCCACGCCACGGCAGGCGTGGACAGCCGGCCCGAGCGCATCCGCGTGGTGGTGGAGAACTCGCTGCGCCACCTGCGCACCGACTACATCGACCTGCTGTACCAGCACCGGGTCGACCCCGCCGTGCCGATGGAGGAGGTGGCCGGCGCCGTGAAAGACCTGATCGCCGAGGGCAAGGTGCGGCACTTCGGCATGTCCGAAGCCAGCGTCGAGTCCATACGCCGGGCACACGCGGTGCAGCCGGTGGCGGCGCTGCAAAGCGAGTACTCGATGTGGTGGCGCGAGCCCGAGCGCGAGCTGCTGCCGGCGCTGGAGGAACTGGGCATCGGCTTCGTGCCCTTCAGCCCGCTGGGCAAGGGCTTCCTGACCGGCGCCATCACCGCGGGCACTGAATTCAGCAAGGACGACTTCCGCAACATCGTGCCGCGCTTCAGCGCGCAGGCCCGCGAGGCCAACCAGGCACTGGTGGACGCGCTGGGCGAGATTGCCCGTGCCCGCCAGGCCACGCCCGCTCAGGTGGCGCTGGCCTGGCTGCTCGCGCAGCGGCCCTGGATTGCGCCCATTCCCGGCACCACCAAGCTGCACCGCCTGGAAGAGAACCTGGCCGCCACGACGCTGAGCCTCAGCCCGCAAGACCTGGCCCAGATCGCCGCCGTGCTCGACCGCATTCCGGTGCAGGGCGATCGCTATCCCGCCCACCTGGCCGCACGCGTGGGCCGCTGAGCGCCCCGTCTGCCACGCCATCCCAGCGACACAACCCGACTTCCATGAGCTACCCCGTCAAGAGCTACGCCGCCCATTCGCCCACCGGCCGCCTGGGCCTGTTCCAGTTCGACCGCCGCAGCCCGCGTGCGGACGATGTCGTCATCGACATCCTCTATTGCGGCGTCTGCCACTCCGATGTCCACAACACCCGCAACGACTGGGGTGGCGCCCGGTACCCTATGGTGCCGGGCCACGAGATCGTGGGCCGCGTGCTGGCCGTGGGCGCCGAGGTCACCCGCTTCAAGGTGGGCGACCGCGTCGGCGTGGGCTGCATGGTGGCCTCGTGCCGGCACTGCGCGGCCTGCGGTCGCGGCTGGGAACAGTACTGCGAGAACGGTGCCACCTACACCTACAACCACCAGGACCCGATCGACGGCACCCGCACCTACGGCGGCTACAGCGAGAAGATCGTGGTGGCCGAAGACTTCGTGCTCAAGCTGCCCGACGCGCTGGACCTGGCCGGCGCCGCGCCGCTGCTGTGCGCGGGCATCACCACCTATTCGCCGCTGCGGCACTGGAAGGTGGGCTTCGGCAGCTGCGTGGCCATCGTGGGCCTGGGCGGGCTGGGCCACATGGGCCTCAAGCTGGCCAAGGCCATGGGCGCGGAGGTCACGCTGTTCAGCCGCTCGCCGGGCAAGGAGGCGGACGCCCGCCGCCTGGGCGCCGACCGCGTCGTGATCTCCACCGATGCCGCACAGATGGCGGCGGTGGCCGGCCACTTCGACCTCATCATCGACACCGTGCCCACGCTGCACGACGTGAATCCCTATGTGCCCACGCTGGCCACGGGCGGCACCATCGTGATGGTGGGCTACCTCGGCCCGCTGGAGAACTTCAACACCGGCCCGCTGGTGTTCAGCCGCAAGGGCCTGGCCGGCTCGCTGATCGGCGGCATCAGCGAAACGCAGGAGATGCTGGATTTCTGTGCCCAGCACGGCATCCATTCGGACATCGAGCTGCTGCGCATCCAGGACATCAACGAGGCCTATGAGCGCATGCTGAAGTCGGACGTGAAGTACCGCTTCGTGATCGACATGGCCTCGCTCAAACAGGAAGCCGTGGCCTGAGGGCCGGGTCTTGCCACTGAAAGGAAGCTTGCATGAAACCCCTGATCACGGCCGCTGCGGTGGCCCTGGCGATCGCCGAGCCCGGCGTGGCGGCCGAGGCCGATCTGCAGATCAGTCGCGCGGGCAGCCGCGCGGCCTACACGGCGCCCGCGCAATATTTCACGGGCCTGGTCCGGGTCGAGATGCTGCAGACGCCCTCCGGCGCCGAGCGCGCTTCGGCGGGCTCGGTCAGCTTCTCGCCGGGCGCGCGCACGGCCTGGCACAGCCATCCGCTGGGGCAGACGCTGGTGGTCACCGCCGGCGTCGGCCGCATCCAGCGCTGGGGCGGACCGGTGGAGGAGATCCGCGTGGGCGACGTGGTTCACATCCCGCCCCACGTGAAGCATTGGCACGGTGCGGCGGCGGACAGTGCGATGACGCACATCGCCATCACCGAGATGCAGGATGGCAGCGCAGCCGACTGGATGGAGCAGGTCTCCGAAGCCGACTATCGCGTCGCGCCGGTGCCGATGCCTGCCACGGCGTCGGCACCCAGCCAGGGGCAGAAGCTGTTCGGCGATATCGCACCCAAGTTCGGGCAGCTCACCGACGAGGTGCTGTTCGGCGACGTGTGGGCGCGGCCGGGTCTGTCCCGCCGCGATCGCAGCCTGGCGACGGTGAGCGCGCTGACCGCGCTGTACCGGCCCGAGCAGCTGCGCAGCCATCTGGCGCTGGCGCGGCAGAACGGCCTGTCCGAGGCGGAACTGGTCGAGGTCATCACCCAGCTCGCGTTCTATGCCGGCTGGCCCAACGCCGTCACGGCGCTGGGCGTGGCGCGCGAGGTGTTCGCGGCCGACAAGCCCTGAGCGCACCCCGCGCTTCGTCCCTGATTTCGATGACCCGCCGGGCGTCGCTCTTGCAGTGACGACGGCGCGGCGGGCAGGGGTGGAAGCTGACTTGCCGGTTTGGCGATCGACCCGGTCATCGTGGCTTGCAGTCGGCGATGCGGGCAAGGCCTGGCACGCCCCCGAACGGGGCGCGTGAGCCTGCCAGGCCCGCATGACAAAAGGCCTGTCGGCCGCTTCTAGAGAATTTCCCGTAGATCCACCGTGCCAGGCACGGAGCTTGAGTTGCATCAATACAGCCCGCCCGCTGAGCGGGGCTCATTGGAGACACAAGCGATGGAGACTTTCTACGAGGTGATGCGCCGCCAGGGCATCTCGCGGCGCAGCCTGCTCAAGTACTGCTCGCTCACCGCGACCTCGCTGGGCCTGGGCCCGGCCTTCGTGCCGCAGATTGCGCACGCGATGGAGACCAAGCCGCGCACGCCGGTGCTCTGGCTGCACGGGCTGGAGTGCACCTGCTGCTCGGAGAGCTTCATCCGCTCGGCGCACCCGCTGGCCAAGGATGTGGTGCTGTCGATGATCTCGCTGGACTACGACGACACGCTGATGGCCGCCGCGGGCCACCAGGCCGAGGCCATCCTCGAGGAGATCATGGCCAAGTACAAGGGCAACTACATCCTGGCCGTCGAGGGCAACCCGCCGCTCAACGAGGACGGCATGTTCTGCATCCAGTCGGGCAAGCCCTTCATCGAGAAGCTCAAGCATGTCGCCAAGGACGCCAAGGCCGTGATCGCCTGGGGTTCCTGCGCCAGCTGGGGCTGCGTGCAGGCGGCCAAGCCCAACCCGACGCAGGCCACGCCCATCCACAAGGTCATCACCGACAAGCCCATCATCAAGGTGCCGGGCTGCCCGCCCATCGCCGAGGTGATGACGGGCGTGATCACCTACATGCTGACCTTCGACCGCATCCCCGAGCTGGACCGCCAGGGCCGCCCGAAGATGTTCTACAGCCAGCGCATCCACGACAAGTGCTACCGCCGGCCGCACTTCGACGCGGGCCAGTTCGTCGAGAGCTTCGACGACGAGTCGGCGCGCAAGGGCTACTGCCTCTACAAGGTGGGCTGCAAGGGCCCGACCACCTACAACGCCTGCTCCACCGTGCAGTGGAACGAGGGCACCAGCTTCCCGATCAAGGCCGGCCACGGCTGCATCGGCTGCTCGGAGGATGGCTTCTGGGACAAGGGCTCGTTCTACGACCGCCTGACCACCATCCACCAGTTCGGCATCGAGGGCACGGCCGACCAGATCGGCGGCGCGGCCGCCGGCGCGGTGGGCGCGGCCGTGGCTGCGCACGCGGCCGTCTCGGCCATCAAGCGCGCCGCCACCCGGCCGACGGCTTCCACGCCCGAACACGGCTGAGCCTTCCCCCGCTTTCCGCACAAGGACTGAATCAAATGGGCGTCATCGAGACCCAGGGCTTTCGCCTGGACAACACCGGCCGCCGCGTCGTCGTCGACCCGGTCACCCGCATCGAAGGTCACATGCGCTGCGAGGTCAACCTCGACAGCAACAACGTCATCCGCAATGCCGTTTCCACGGGCACGATGTGGCGCGGCCTGGAGGTCATCCTCAAGGGCCGCGACCCGCGCGATGCCTGGGCCTTCGTCGAGCGCATCTGCGGTGTCTGCACCGGCTGCCATGCGCTGACCAGCGTGCGCGCGGTGGAGGATGCGCTGGGCATCCGCATCCCGCTGAACGCGCACCTGATCCGCGAGATCATGGCCAAGACGCTGCAGGTGCACGACCATGCGGTGCACTTCTACCACCTGCATGCGCTGGACTGGGTGGACGTGGTGTCGGCGCTCAAGGCCGACCCGCGCAAGACCTCAGAGCTGCAGCAGCTGGTGTCGCCCAGCCACCCGCTGTCCTCGGCGGGCTACTTCCGCGACATCCAGACCCGCCTGAAGAAGTTCGTCGAGGCCGGCCAGCTCGGCCCCTTCATGAACGGCTACTGGGGCAGCAAGGCCTATGTGCTGCCGCCCGAGGCCAACCTGATGGCCGTGACCCACTACCTGGAGGCGCTGGACCTGCAGAAGGAGTGGGTGAAGGTGCACACCATCTTCGGCGGCAAGAACCCGCACCCCAACTACCTGGTGGGCGGCGTGCCCTGCGCGATCAACATCGACGGCAATGGCGCCGCCGGCGCCCCGATCAACATGGAGCGGCTGAACTTCGTGCAGGCCCGCATCCAGGAGATGATCGAGTTCAACCGCAACGTCTACATCCCCGACGTGCTGGCCATAGGCACGCTGTACAAGCAGGCCGGCTGGCTCTACGGCGGCGGGCTGTCGGCCACCAACGTGGCCGACTACGGCACCTATGACAAGGTGCCCTACGACCACAGCACCCACCAGCTGCCGGGCGGCGTGATCCTGAACGGCAACTGGGACGAGATCCTGCCCATCGACCCGCGCGACCCGGAGCAGGTGCAGGAGTTCGTGACCCACAGCTGGTACAAGTACGCGGACGAGACCAAGGGCCTGCACCCCTGGGACGGCGTCACCGAGGCCCACTACCAGCCCGAAGGCCCCAACTTCAAGGGCACCCGCACCCGCATCGAGCAGCTCGACGAGAGCGCCAAGTACTCGTGGATCAAGTCGCCGCGCTGGCGCGGCCATGCGGTGGAGGTGGGGCCGCTGTCGCGCTACATCCTCGGCTATGCACACGCCACCCAGGGCAACAAGTGGTGCCAGCGAGTGAAGCAGCAGGTGGACGAGGCCGCCGAGGCCATCAACCACGGCATTCCCAAGGCCCTGGGCCTGCCGGAAACCCAGTTCACGCCCAAGCAGCTGCTGCCCACCACCATCGGCCGCACGCTGGCCCGCGCGCTGGAGAGCCAGTACTGCAGCGAGATGATGATGGCCGACTTCAACCAGCTGGTCGCCAACATCAAGGCTGGCGACACCGCGACGGCCAACGTCGAGAAGTGGGATCCGTCCACCTGGCCCAAGGAGGCCAAGGGCGTGGGCACGGTGGCCGCACCGCGCGGCATGCTGGGCCACTGGATACGGATCAAGGACGGCAAGATCGAGAACTACCAGTGCGTGGTGCCCACCACCTGGAACGGCTCGCCGCGCGATGCCAAGGGCCAGATCGGCGCCTTCGAGGCCTCGCTGCTGAACACGCCCATGGTCAACGCCGAGCAGCCGGTGGAGATCCTGCGCACCCTGCATTCCTTCGACCCCTGCCTGGCCTGCTCCACCCACGTGATGAGCCCCGACGGCCAGGAGCTGAGCCGCGTCCAGGTGCGCTGACCCGCCGGCCCCCCGAGGAGACAAACGATGAAACCCAAGCAACTTGCCCTGCCCGCGCTGCTCGCGCTGGCCGCCCCGCTGGCCCAGGCCCATCCCGGCCACGAGGGCCTGCACAGCCTGGCCGACGGCCTGGCGCACCCGCTCGCGGCCGACCACCTGCTGGCGATGCTGGCCGTGGGCCTGTGGGCGGCCCGCCAGTCCGGCGTACGCCGCGGGCTGCTGTGGGCGGCGCCCGCGCTGTTCCTGACGGCGCTGCTGGCCGGTGCCGGCCTCGGCGCGGCACTGGGGGCCGGCCCCTGGGTGGAGCTGGGCGTGGCGCTGTCGGTGGCCGTGTTCGGCGCGCTGCTGCTGGCACGCGAGCTGCCGGCCGCGGCGGGCCTGGCCTGCATCGGGGTCGGCGGCCTGCTGCACGGCCTGGCCCACGGCGCCGAGATGCCGGTCGCCGGCCTGGCCGGCGCCTATGCGGGCGGCTTCCTGCTCAGCACCGCGTTGCTGCACGGCCTGGGCCTGGTGGCCGGCCTGCAGCTGCAGCGCCTGTCGGCACGTGCGCGCCAGCTCGCCTGGGCCTCGGCCGGCGCGCTGCTCGGCGGCAGCGGGCTGTGGCTGCTGGCCCGCGTCTGACGCCCATCCGGCGCTTGTGAAGGAGACCGCCATGTCCGCCACCAAGCTCAGCGCGTCCAGCGACGCCACCGGCACCGACGAGACCACGGTCGCGCGCGCGGCCAGCATCAAGTCGGTCTACGTGTACGAGGCGCCCGTGCGCCTGTGGCACTGGGTCAACGCGCTGTCCATCACCGTGCTGGCCGTCACCGGCTATTTCATCGGCAGCCCGCTGCCGACCCAGCCCGGCGAGGCCAGCGCGAACTTCCTGATGGGCTACATCCGCTTCGCGCACTTCGCGGCCGGCTACGTGTTCGCCATCGGCCTGGCCGGCCGGCTGTACTGGGCCTTCGTGGGCAACCACCATGCCCGCGAGCTGTTCACGCTGCCGGTGTTCCAGAAGGCCTACTGGCGCGAGGTGGCCACCATGCTCAAGTGGTACGCCTTCCTGATCCCGGCGCCCGGCCGCTACGTGGGCCACAACCCGATGGCGCGGCTGGCGATGTTCAGCGGCTACTTCCTGCTGTCGCTGTTCATGATCGCCACCGGCTTCGCGATGTACGGCGAGGGCCTGCAGGCCGGCTCCTGGGCCGAGCGGCTGTTCGGCTGGGTGATCCCGCTGATGGGGCAGAGCCAGGATGTGCACACCTGGCACCACTTCGGCCTGTGGGCCATGGTGATGTTCGTGACCCTGCACGTCTACGCCGCCATCCGCGAGGACATCATGGGCCGCCAGAGCATCGTCAGCACGATGATCTCCGGCTACCGCACGTTCAAGGACTGAGCCATGCACAGCGAACGACCCATCGTCGTGCTGGGCATAGGCAACCTGCTGTGGGCCGACGAGGGCTTCGGCGTGCGCTGCCTGGAGGCGCTGCAGCAGGGCTGGGCCTTCTCGCCCGAGGTGCAGCTGATCGACGGCGGCACCCAGGGGCTGTACCTGATCCAGCATGTGCAGTCCGCCTCGCGCCTGCTCATCCTCGACGCCATCGACTACGGCCTGCCGCCCGGCACGCTGCGCCAGATCGAGGGCGACGATGTGCCGGCCTTCCTCGGGGCGAAGAAGATGAGCCTGCACCAGACCGGCTTCCAGGAGGTGCTGGCGCTGGCGCGCCTGACCGGCCACGAGCCGGAGGAGATCGTGCTGATCGGCTGCCAGCCCGAGGAGCTGGACGACTACGGCGGCAGCCTGCGCCCGAGCGTGCGTGCCGCCATGGACGAGGCACTGGAGCGCGCGCTGGCCGTGCTGAGGCGCTGGGGAGAGCAGCCGCAGCCGCGCGCGGGCCTGGCCGCCACCGAGGTGCCCGACTGCCTGGCGCTGGGCGCTTACGAAACCGGCCGCCCGGCCGCCGGCGCGGCCTGCCGCATCGGCGACGAGCGCTTCATGCCCCAGCCCGAGGCCCGGCCATGTGCATAGGCCTGCCCGTGCAGGTGCTGCAAGCCCGCCCGGGCCATGCCCGGGTCTTCGGCCGCGGCCGCGAGTTCGAGGTCAACACCGCGCTGGTGGGCGACTGCCGGCCCGGCGACTGGCTGCTGATCTTTCTCGACTCGGCGCGCGAGCGGCTCTGCGCCGAGCGGGCCGCCGAGGTCGATGCGGCGCTGGATCTTGTCGAGCAGGCGCTGGCCGGCCCGGCCAGCCCAGCCGGCCCGGCGGCCGACCCCGGCTTCGCGCTGCCCTCGGCGCTCAGCGCCGCGCAGCTGATGGCCCTGACCGGCTCGGCCGCGTCCTCCTGACTCCTTTCGATCCCCTGCCACCATGACGACCTCCTCGCCGCCGCCTGCCGCGGCCCATCATCCGCTGCTGGCGCGACTGGCGGCCCTGCCCGACGCCCGCTGGGTGGATGCCGACAGCCTGCCGGACTTCCTCGCCCTCCAGGGCGCCCAGGTGCTGGTGCTGGCCGGCGACCCGGTGCAGTTCCCCGAGGGCCTGGACGTGGCCGTCGTGCTGCCCGAGCTGCGCCGCCATCTCGGCGCGTCGTTCGGCATCGGCGTGGTGCCGCGCGCCGCCGAGGCGGCCGTGGCCGCGCGCTTCGGCAGCCAGCGCTGGCCGTCGCTGCTGTTCTTCACCGACGGCCAGTACCAGACCGTGCTGCCCGGCATGCACGACTGGACGGTCTATCTCGACAAGCTGCGCGCCGCGCTGGCCGCGCCGGTGTCGCGCCCGCCCTCCGTGGGCATCGCGGTGGTCAGCGCCACCGGCACCGGAGCCTGCGCATGAGCCTGCCGTCCGAATCGCGCCGCCCCTTTCCGCTGCCGCTGGTGGCCGCCTCACCGCTGCCGGTGGACGACGGGCTGGAATACCTCAGCATGCCCCAGGGCATGGACACCTACTGCCCGCCGTCGCTGCCCGACGACCTGTCGGGCCACGACGAGGCGCACGCGCTGCTGTCCCAGCTGCTGATCGAGCTGCGGGTGGCCGCGGTGGACCCGCTTGCCGACATCCGCCGGCTGTCGCTGCGCGGCCTGCCGCCACCCGAGCGGGCGCTGCTGGACCAGCTGCTGGGCGAGGGCGAGGTCAGCGCCCGCCTGCTGCCCGACGCCGAGGGCCGCTCGGCCGAGGTGCAGGAGGCCGTGTTCGCCGGCGTGTGGCGGGTCGTTGAGCACGATGCGAACGGCCTGCGGGCCGACTACCTGGAGGTGGGCGCCGTGCCGCAGCTGCTGCGCGAGACCGCGCTGGCCGACGCGCCCGCGGCGCGCGACCTGGTGTCCGAGGACGCCGTGCTGCTGGATGCCGGCGCGGCCATCCAGAATGCGCGCCCGCTGCTGGTGGAGCTGCAGGACCACGCCGCCGCCCACCGGCCGGGCGCCGCGGCCCAGGTCGTGAACCTGTCGCTGCTGCCGCTGACGCCGCAGGACATCGCCTATCTCGACCACCGCCTGGGCACCGGCCGCGTGCTGATCCTGTCGCGCGGCTACGGCAACTGCCGCATCACCGACACCTGCACGCCGCACACCTGGCGCGTCGTGTACTACAACTCGGCCGACACGGTGATCCTGAACTGCGTGGAGGTCAGCGACTTCCCCGACGTGGCCTGCGCCGCGGCGGAAGACCTCGCCGATTCCGCGCAGCGGCTGGCCGAGGTGCTGGAATGGCTGGAGCCCGCGAGGGCGGAGGGCTGAGCATGTTCGAGGGCAGCTACCTGGGCGACCGCCAGCGCCTGCCGGCCGGCGCGCGGCTGGAGTGCAAGATCTGCTGGTGGGTCTACGACCCCGCCGAGGGCGACCCGGTGTGGCAAATTCCGCCCGGTGTCCCCTTTGCCGACCTCCCCGCGCACTGGCGCTGCCCCAACTGCGATGGCGCGGCCGAACAGTTCATGGTGCTCGACGAGGCCTGAGCATGTGGCGTCAGTTCGTGCCCGCGCGCCTGGCCCAGCTGGAGCAGGGCTTCGCCACCGTCGAGCCGCGCATGCGCGCGCTCGGCCTGGCCCGTGCGGGCCTGCGGGTGCAGGCGCTGGGCTTCGAGCCGCTGACCGAGGAGCCCGGGCTGTTGCTGGGCGTGCTGGTCACGCCCTGGTGCCTCAACCTCGTGCTGCTGCCGCTCCAGCACTGCGACCGGCCGGGCCCGACGCTGGCCTGCCCGCGCCGCTTCGGCGATTGGGCGCTGGAGTTCCAGCCCGCCACGCTCGCCGAGCCGGGCGCCTATGCCAGCTGCGGCCTGTTCTCCGACATGGGCCGCTTTGCCGACCAGGCCGCGGCCCAGGCCACCGGCGAGGCCAGCCTGCAGGCCCTGCGCGATGCCGCGGCCGGGGTGGCCCCGGCGGCACCATCGCCGTCTCGCCGGGGCTTTCTGTTCGGTCGCCCGCCGGAGGCCCGAGCATGACGCTCGCCTGGGCCGGCGACGCGCCGCTGCTGCTCTGCCCCGGGGCCGGGTCTTGCGCGATCGAGAGCCCGCGCCGCGAGCTGGCGCCCGCGCTGTGCGCCGGGCGCCCGGTCGCGACCGTGCCCGGCCTGCTGGCGGCGCTGTTCAGCCTCTGCGGCATGGCCCACCGGCTCTGCGCCACGCTGGCCCTGGCCGCGGCGGAGCAGGGCGAGGCGCCGCCGGTGGCCGCCGCCAGCCGTGCGGCGCTGGCCGATGCCACGCGGCGCGACCAGGCGCTGCGCCTGGGGCTGGACTGGCCGCGCCGCCTGCCCGGCGCCGTGGCCCAGCCCTGGGTGACGGCGCTGCCCGCCGAGCCCGCGGCGGCCACGCGCTGGCTGGAGCAGGCCCTGCTGGGCGAGCCCGCGGCCGGCTGGCTGGCCCGCCACGGCGCCGACACCGAGGCCGTGGCGCGCTGGAGCGCCCGGGGCGACACCGCGCTGGCCCGGCTGCTGGCCGCGCAGCGGCCGGCCACGGCGGCGCTGCGGCTGCCGGCGCAGCCGCTTCAGCTGCTGGACCGCCCTGAAGCCACGTTGCCGCTGCTGGCGCAGCGCATGGCCGGCGAGCCGGGCTTCTGCCTGCGGCCGCACTGGCAGCAGGGCGTGCCCGAGACCGGCCCCTGGACCCGCCACGCGCGCCCGCTGGCCGTGCGCAGCGCCTGGGACCGCCTGGCGGCCCGCGTCATCGACCTGGCCGCGCTGTGCTGCGATGACGCCCCGCCGTTGAGCCTGGGGGCGCTGGCGCTGGGCGAGCGCGGCGCCATCGCCTGGTGCGAGATGGCGCGCGGGCTGCTGCTGCACTGGGTGCGGCTGGAGCCCGGCGAGGCCCGGGTGCGCGACTACCGCGTGCTGGCGCCCACCGAATGGAACTTCCACCCGCAGGGCGTGCTGGCGGCCGCGCTGGCCGCCGCGCCGGCGGCCGACGACGTCGCCCGCCTGGCCGTGGCGCTGGACCCCTGCGTGGACTTCGCGGTGCGCCCCGCCCGGGAGGCCGCCCATGCATGAGCTGAGCCTGGCCGGCGGCGTGCTCAAGGTGGTGGAGGACGCCGCGGCCCGCGAGGGCTTCGCGCGGGTCATCCAGCTGCGGCTGGAGGCCGGCGCGCTGTGCGGCGTGGATGTGGAGGCGCTGCGCTTCGCGCTCGAGACCCTGCGCGCCGGCACCTGCCTGCAGGAGGCCGAGATCCACATCGACACGCCACCGGGCCGAGCCTGGTGCATGCGCTGTGCGCACGCCGTGCCCATCTTCAGCCGGCTCGACGACTGCCCCGACTGCGGCGGCCACCAGCTCCAGCCCACCGACGGGACGCAGCTGCGCGTCGTGGAGCTGATGGTGAAGGACGATTGACGATGATGACGAACCAGGAGACGAATCATGTGTGTGGTCTGCGGCTGTGCCCACCCCGGCGGCCCCGAGGTGCATGAACACGAGACGGGCGAGGCAGCGCTGACGCTGAACCCGCTGGGCGACCTGCACTTCGGCGCGGGTCGCGCGCGGGTGTCGGTGCCGGGCATGAGCGCCGAGCGCGCGATCCGGCTGGAGGCCGATGTGCTGGGCGAGAACCAGCGCCATGCCGACGCCAACCGCGCGCACTTCCTCGCGCACGGTGTGGCCGCGTTCAACCTCGTGTCCAGCCCCGGCTCGGGCAAGACCACGCTGCTGTGCGCGACCATCGAGGCGCTGCGGCGCCGTGATGCCGCCCGGCCGGTGGCCGTCATCGAGGGCGACCAGCAGACCACGCACGACGCCGACCGCATCCGCGCCACGGGCGCCCCGGCCATCCAGGTGAACACCGGCAAGGGCTGTCACCTGGACGCCCCGATGGTGGCTCAGGCCTTCGCCCGCCTGCCGCTGCATGCCCACGGGCATGCGCATGACCACGCCCACGAGCACGAGCACTCGCATGGCGAGGCCGGGCTGCTCTTCATCGAGAACGTCGGCAACCTGGTCTGCCCGGCGATGTGGGACCTGGGCGAGCTGGCCAAGGTGGCCATCCTGTCGGTGACCGAGGGCGAGGACAAGCCGCTGAAGTATCCCGACATGTTCGCCGCGGCGCGCCTGATGCTGCTGAACAAGACGGATCTGCTGCCGCACCTGGACTTCGATGTCGAGCGCTGCATCGCCTATGCGCGACGGGTGAACCCCGGCATCGAGGTCATCCTGGTGTCGGCGCGCAGCGGCGTGGGCCTGGAGGCCTGGCTGGACTGGCTGGACGAGGCCGCCCACGAGGCGATGCACGGCGGCCCGCATGGCGCCGCCCACGCCGTGCCGGGAGCCCTTCGTGGCTGAAGCGGCGCTGCGGCTGCAGCGCCTGCCGCGCGCCGCGCCGTACCCGGTGCTGGCCTGCGGGGCCTACCTGAAGAACCAGGCGGCGCTGCTGCTGGGCGACGAGCTGTGGTGGTCGCCGCTGCATGGCGACCTCGGCACCGCCGACGCCCAGCAGGCGCTGGCCGCGTCGCTGCAGGCCCTGGCCGCGCTGGCCCGGGCTCGCGGCGCGACGCCGGCCGCCGTGGCGCATGACCGCCACCCGGACTTCCCGTCCACCCGCCTGGCTGTTCAGTGGGCCGCCCGGCTGGGCGTGCCGGCGCTGGCGGTGCAGCACCACCATGCGCACCTGGCCGTGGTGCAGGCCGAGCAGGGCTGGGGGCTGGCGGGCGACGAGGCACCGCTGCTGGGGCTGGCGCTGGACGGCGTCGGCCTGGGCGACGACGGCCTGGCCTGGGGCGGCGAGCTGCTGCGGGTGAGCGGCGGGCGCATGCGGCGCCTGGCCCATCTGCCGCTGCTGGCCCTGCCGGGCGGCGACGCGGCGGCGCGCGAGCCCTGGCGCATGGCGGCGGCCGTGCTGCAGTGGCTGGGCCGCCCGCAGGACATCGTCACCGAGCTGCCCGCGCGCTGCGGCGTGCGGCCGGAGGCTGCGCGCGTCGTGGCGCAGATGCTGGCGCGTGATCTCCACTGCCCCCGCAGCAGCGGCGCCGGGCGCTGGTTCGACGCGGCGGCGGCGCTGCTCGGCCTGGCACCGCTGCGCCAGGCCGAGGCCGAGGCGGCCATCGCGCTGGAACGCGCCGCCACCGACTGGCTGGCCAGCCAGCCCGAGCCGGCGTGGACGTCCGCGGCCGTGAGTGCCGGCGTCGAGGCCGCGCTGGACCTGCGCCCGCTGTTCGCGCAACTGCTGACCCTCGAGGGACCGCAGCGGGCCGGGCAGGGCGCCGCACTCTTCCATCTGGCGCTGGCACAGGGCTTGGTGGCCGCGGCCGCGCAGGCGCACCTGGCCCCCGAGACCCCGGCAAGGCGCGAACTGGTGCTGGCCGGCGGCTGCTTCTTCAACACCCTGCTGCGCGAGCGCTTGGTGGCCGGCCTGGCGGCGCACGGCCTGCGGGCCTGCCTGCCCGGCCCGGCCGGCTGCGGCGATGCCGGCCTGGCGGCCGGCCAGGCCTGGGCCGCGGCGCTGCAGCTGGCCGAGGCGGGCCCCGCGGCCGCGTCGGCCCCACCCGAGGAGAGCTTCACATGTGCCTAGCCCTGCCCGCGCGCGTCGTCAGCCTGGAGGACGGCCAGCAGGCCGTCGTCGAGCTGGGCGGCGTGCGCAAGCGCGTCAGCCTGGCGCTGACCCCCGAGGCCCGCGAGGGCGACTACGTCATCGTCCATGTCGGCCACGCCATCGGCTTGGTGGACCCCGAGGAGGCCGAGGCGACGCTGGCGCTGATGGCCGGCCTGGAGCTGCAGCGATGAAGTACGTGGACGAGTACCGCGATGGCGCGCTGGCGCGCCGCCTGGCGGATCGCATCGCGGCCGAGCTGCAGCCGGGCCGGCGCTATCACTTCATGGAGTTCTGTGGCGGCCACACGCATGCGATCGCGCGCTACGGCCTGATCGAGCTGCTGCCGCCGGCGCTGCGCATGATCCACGGCCCCGGCTGCCCGGTGTGCGTGCTGCCCATAGGCCGCATCGACCAGGCCATCGCGCTGGCGCTGGAGCGCGACGTCATCCTGTGCACCTATGCCGACACGCTGCGGGTGCCCGCGTCCGAGAGCCTGTCGCTGATGCGGGCCAAGGCGCGCGGCGCCGACATCCGCATGGTCTATTCGGCCGCCGACGCGCTGGCCGTGGCGCGCCAGCATCCGACGCGCGAGGTGGTGTTCTTCGCCATCGGCTTCGAGACGACGACCCCGCCCACCGCCCTGGTGCTGCGCCAGGCCCGTGACGAAGGGCTGGCCAACTTCAGCGTGCTGTGCTGTCACGTGCTGACCCCCGCGGCCATACGCCACATCATGGATTCGGCGGGCGCGGCGGACTCCGGCGGCCTGAGCCTGGACGGCTTCGTCGGGCCGGCGCACGTGAGCATCGTGATCGGCTCGGAACCCTATGCGCAGTTCGCACGCGAGTACCGCCAGCCGGTGGTGATCGCCGGCTTCGAGCCGCTGGACGTGATGCAGGCCATCCTGATGCTGGTGCGCCAGGTCAACGAGGGCCGGGCCGAGGTGGAGAACGAGTTCACCCGCGCGGTGACGCCGCAGGGCAACCGCGCCGCGCAGGCGGTGATGCAGGAGGTGTTCGAGCTGCGCGAGCAGTTCGAATGGCGCGGCCTGGGCGAGGTGCCGCGCAGCGCGCTGCGCATCCGCCCCGAGTTCGCGGCCTGGGACGCCGAGGCGCGCTTCGGCCTGAACTACCGCAGCGTGCCCGATCACAAGAAGTGCGAATGCGGGGCCATCCTGCGCGGCGTGAAGACCCCGTCGGACTGCTCGCTGTTCGGCAGCGTCTGCACGCCCGAGAACCCGATGGGCTCGTGCATGGTGTCCTCCGAGGGCGCCTGCGCGGCCCACTACACCTACGGACGTTTCCGTGACATTCCCATCGTGAGCGCCGCCGCATGACCGCCAAGCCTGACTACATCCGCCCGCTGGACCTCAGGCGCGGCCGGGTCGACATGAACCACGGGGCCGGCGGGCGCGCCTCCATGCAGCTGATCGACGAGCTGTTCGCGCCGGCCTTCGACAACCCCTGGCTGCGCCAGGGCAACGATGGCGCGCTGATCGAGCCACCCGCCGGCCAGCGCCTGGTGATGGCGACCGATGCGCACGTGATCTCGCCGCTGTTCTTCCCCGGCGGCGACATCGGCTGCCTGTCGGTGCACGGTACGGTCAACGACGTGGCCATGCTGGGCGCGCGGCCGCTGTACCTGTCGGCCAGCTTCATCCTCGAGGAAAGTCTGCCGCTGGCCGATCTGCGCCGCATCGTCGACTCCATGGCCCGCGCGGCCCGGGACGCGGGCGTGGCCATCGTCACCGGCGACACCAAGGTGGTGGAGCAGGGCAAGGGCGACGGCGTGTTCATCAGCACCACCGGCGTGGGCTTCGTGCCGGCCGGCCTGCGGCTGTCCGGCGACCAGGCCCGCCCGGGCGACGTGGTGCTGCTGTCGGGCGCGATCGCGGCCCACGGCATGGCCGTGCTGTCGCTGCGCGAGTCGCTCAGCTTCGAGGCACCGATCGAGAGCGACACGGCCGCGCTGCACACGCTGGTGGCCGCGCTGCTGGACGCCGTGCCCGGCCAGGTGCGCTGCCTGCGCGACCCCACGCGCGGCGGCCTGGCCACCACGCTGAACGAGATCGCCCGCCAGTCCGACGTCGGCATGCAGCTGCAGGAAGCCGCCATCCCGGTGGCGCCGGTGGTGGAGGCCGCCTGCGAGCTGCTGGGGCTGGACCCGCTCTACATCGCCAACGAGGGCAAGCTGGTGGCCGTCGTCGCCCCCGAGGCGGCCGATGCGGCGCTGGCCGCGCTGCGCGCCCATCCGCTGGGCCGCGAGGCCGCGCGCATCGGCGTCGTGCAGGCCGACCCGCACCGCTTCATCCAGATGGACACCCGCTTCGGTGGCCGCCGCATCGTGGACTGGCTCAGCGGCGAGCCGCTGCCGCGCATCTGCTGACCCCCCGCCGCGCGCGCTTCGCCGCTACCATGCCCCACACCCCGCCGACGCTCCCGCCAGGGCCATGAGCCAGTTGCCCGCCGATCTCGACCTGCCCGACCTGCTGACCCCCGCCCATGCCGAGCCGCGCCCGCTGGTGCTGGTGGTGGACGACGAGGTGCGCTCGCAGGAGGCGATGCGCCGCACGCTGGACGAGGACTTCGACATCCTCACGGCCAGCAATGCGGCCGAGGCCCTGCTGCTGCTGGAGCGGCATGCGGTGCAGGTCATCCTGTGCGACCAGCGCATGCCCGGCCGCAGCGGCGTGCAGTTCCTGACCGAGGCGCGGGCGCGCTGGCCCGACGTGGTGCGCATCATCATCTCGGGCTATGCGGACAGCGAAGACCTGATCGCCGGCCTGAACGAGGCGGGCATCTTCCAGTACGTGCTCAAGCCCTGGCTGCCCGATCACCTGCTGCGCACGGTGCACAACGCGGTCGAGACCAGCCGGCTTCAATACGGCCTGCAGCGGCTGGACATGGACCTGCGCGCCGGTGCGCCGGCGCTGCTGGCCCGCCGCGAACGCAAGCTGCGCGACGTGCGCCGCGCCTTCGACTTCGAGCGCCTGGTGCGCGCGCCCGGCAGCCCGCTGGACGAGCTGTGCGCGATGGCCGAGCGGGTGGCGGGTTACGACCTGTCGGTGCTGCTGCTGGGCGAGTCCGGCACCGGCAAGGAGCTGATGGCGCGCGCCATCCACTACGCGTCGCCGCGGCTGAGCGGCCCCTTCGTCGTCGAGAACTGCGCGGCGATCCCGGACACGCTGCTGGAGAGCGAGCTGTTCGGCCACAAGCGCGGCGCCTTCACCGGCGCGGTGGACGACCATGTCGGCCTGTTCCAGCGCGCCAGCGGCGGCACCATCTTCCTGGACGAGATCGGCGAGACCTCGCCGCTGTTCCAGGTCAAGCTGCTGCGGGTGCTGCAGGAGGGCGAGCTGCGCCCGGTGGGCGGCACGCGGCCGGTGCCGGTGGATGTGCGGGTCATCGCGGCCACGCACCGCGACCTCGAGGACGAGGTGCGGGCCGGCCGCTTCCGCGAGGATCTCTACTACCGGCTGGCCGGCGTCAGCCTGCGCATGCCGCCGCTGCGCGAGCGGCCGGGCGACGTGGTGGCCATCGCCGAGCATCTGCTGGCCGACGTGGCCCGCGAGCTGGGGCGGCCCGGCGCGCGCTTCGACGACGACGCCCGCGGCGTGCTGATGAGCTACGGCTGGCCGGGCAACATCCGCGAGCTGCGCAACGAGATCGCCCGCGCGCTGGCGCTGTCCGACGGGACGGTGCTGCATGCGGCCAATTTCTCGCCGCGGCTGCTGCAGGGTCAGGCCATGCCCTCGGGCGCGGCCGCGGCTACGCTGCCCGTGTCGGGAACGCTGCAGGAGCGCCTGGACGCGATCGAGGCCATGGTGCTGCGCGAGGTGATGCTGCGCCAGCGCTGGAACAAGACCCGCGCCGCCGCGGAGCTGGGCTTGTCCCGCGTGGGCCTGCGTGCGAAGCTGCTGCGTTTCGGGATCGAGTCCAGATGAACGTGCTGTGGTTGCAGAGCGGTGGGTGCGGGGGCTGCAGCATGTCGCTGCTGTGCGCAGACACGTCCGACTTCCACGGCCAGCTCGAGGCCGCCGGCATCGAGCTGCTGTGGCATCCCTCGCTGTCGCTGGACAGCGGTGACGAGGTGCTGGCGCTGCTGCAGCGCTGCCTCAGCGGCGAGCAGCGGCTCGACGTGCTGTGCGTGGAGGGCGCCATCCTGCGCGGGCCGCACGGTACCGGGCGCTTCCATGTGCTGGCCGGCAGCGGGCAGCCCATGATGGACTGGGTCAGCCAGCTGGCCGCCCGGGCCCGGCATGTCGTCGCCGTGGGCAGCTGTGCGGCCTGGGGCGGCGTGTCGGCGCTGGGCGACAACCCCACCGAAGCCTGCGGCCTGCAGTACGACGACGAACGCCCGGGCGGCCTGCTGGGCGCGGACTTCCGTAGCGGCAGCGGCCTGCCGGTCATCAACGTGGCGGGCTGCCCCACGCATCCGGGCTGGGTGATCGAGACGCTGATGGCGCTGGCCGGCGAGCAGCTCACGGCGGCCGGGCTCGACAGCCTCGCGCGGCCGCGCTTCTTCGCCGACCAGCTGGTGCATCACGGCTGTACCCGCAACGAGTTCTACGAGTTCAAGGCCAGTGCCGAGAAGCCGTCCGACCTGGGCTGCATGATGGAGCACATGGGCTGCAAGGGCACGCAGGCCCATGCCGACTGCAACACCCGGCTCTGGAACGGGCAGGGCTCGTGCACGCGGGGCGGCTATGCCTGCATCAGCTGCACCGAGCCGGGCTTCCAGGATCCCGGCCATGCCTACCACCTCACGCCCAAGCTGGCCGGCATTCCCATCGGCCTGCCGACCGACATGCCCAAGGCCTGGTTCGTCGCGCTGGCCTCGCTGTCCAAGAGCGCCACGCCGCGGCGGGTGCGCTCCAACGCCACGGCCGACCACGTGGTGGTGCCGCCGACGGCACGCAAGACCGGGCTGAAGTGAGCATGGCGGGCGAGCGTCTGATCGTCGGGCCCTTCAACCGCGTGGAGGGCGATCTCGAGGTGCGCCTGGACGTGCGCGACGGCCAGGTGCGCAGCGCCGAGGTGGTGGCGCCCATGTACCGCGGCTTCGAGCAGATGCTGGTGGGCCGGCCGGCTCTGGATGCGCTGGTCGTGGTGCCGCGCATCTGCGGCATCTGCTCGGTGTCGCAGTCGGTGGCCGCGGCGCAGGCGCTGGCCGATGCGGCCGGCGTGCGCCCGCCCGCCAACGGCCAGCATGCGCTCAACCTGATGCTGGCCACCGAGATCGTGGCCGATCACCTGACGCATTTCTATCTGTTCTTCATGCCCGACTTCTGTCGCCCGGCCTACGCGCCGCAGCCCTGGTTCGACGAGGCGCAGCGGCGCTTCGCGGCCGGTGCGGGCGAGCACCAGCGCCAGGCGATTGCCGCGCGGCAGCGCTGGTTCATGCTGATGGGGCTGCTGGGCGGCAAATGGCCGCATACGCACAGCGTGACCCCGGGCGGCAGCAGCCGTGCGATCGACTCCGCGGAGCGCCTGCGCCTGCTGGCCCTGGTGCGCGAGCTGCGCGGGGTGCTGGAGCGCCAGCTGCTGGGCGACCGGCTGGAGAACGTCATCGCGCTGGACAGCGAGGCGGCGCTGCAGGCCTGGGTGGCCGCCGCGCCGGACCGGGGCGATCTGCGCTTCTTCCTGCGGCTGGCGGCGGATCTGTCGCTGGACCGCCTCGGGCGCGGCCCGGGGCTCTACCTGAGCCATGGCGCCTATGTGCTGCCCGAGGGCGACACCCGACCCCATGCGCTGGCCCGCGGCGTCTGGGACGAGGCGCTGGGCGAGCTGCTGTCGCTGGACCCGGCCGACGTGCGCGAGGACGCCAGCCACGCCTGGCTGAATCCGGCGGGCGACGCCCCCCGCCATCCCCGCGAGGGCCTGACCCAGCCCGCCGCCGACAAGCCCGGGGCCTACAGCTGGAACAAGGCCCCGCGGCTGCGCGGCCGCGTGCTGGAGACGGGGGCCATCGCGCGCCAGCTGGCCGACGCCCATCCGCTGGTGCGGGATGTGGTGGCCCGTGAAGGCGGCACGGTGCGCAGCCGCGTCATCGCCCGGGTGCTGGAACTGGCCCGCCTGCTGCCGTTGATGGAAGGCTGGCTGCAGGCCCTGCAACCCGGTGAGCCCTTTCATGTGGCCTACGAGCTGCCCGAGCAGGCCGAGGGCTGCGGCCTGGCCGAGGCGGCGCGCGGCGCGCTGGGCCACTGGCTGCGGGTCGAGCGCGGCCGCCTGGGCCACTACCAGATCGTGGCGCCCACCAGCTGGAACTTCTCGCCCCGCGATGCCCATGGCCGCCCGGGGGCGCTGGAGGCCGCCCTGGTCGGCGCGCCGGTGACGCCGGGCGAGCGCACGCCGGTCGCAGTGCAGCACATCGTGCGCTCCTTCGACCCCTGCATGGTCTGCACCGTGCACTGAGGCCGGCTGGCCGCACAATGCCGCCATGCCGCCGTCGTCCGATCGCACCCTGCCGCTGATGCCGCCGCCGGCCGCCGGGGCCGGTCCGCTCGAAGGGGTGGACGAGGGCACCTGGCTGGACGTGATCCACAAGATGGACGAGGTCTACTCCCAGCTGGTCCACGACGAGATCGCGCTGGAGGAGAAGAACGCCGAGCTGGAGCGCTCGCAGCAGTTCATCATCAGCCTGCTGTCGGCCATGAGCGACGTGCTGCTGGCCTGCAATGCGGCCGGCGAGATCGAGCAGACCAACCAGGCGCTGCGCGAACTGGTGGGCCGCCGCGAGGCCGAGCTGCAGGGCCAGCCGGTGCAGGCCCTGCTGGCCGACCCGGCCGATGGCGAGCGGCTGCTGGAGGCGCTGGGTGGCGCCACGCAGGAGCGGGTGCTGGAGGTCTGCCTGCGCGATGCCGCGGGGCGGCCGGTGCCGGTGGACTTCAACTGCTCGCCGCGCCGGGACGCGCAGGGGCGGGTGGCCGGGCATGTGTTCGTCGGCCGGCCCATGGCCGAGATCAAGCGGGCTTACCGGGCGCTGCAGGAGGCGCACGAGGCGCTGAAGCGTACCCAGCAGCAGCTGCTGCACTCCGAGAAGATGGCCTCGCTGGGCCGCCTGGTGGCCGGCGTCGCCCATGAGCTGAACAACCCAATCAGCTTCGTGCTGGGCAATGTGCATGCGCTGCAGCGCTACACCGAGCGGCTGCAGCGCTACATCGAGGCCACGCGTGAAGGCCTGCCGCGGGAAGCGCTGGACGAGCTGGCCCGCCGCCTGCGCATCGACTACACGCTGGGCGATCTGCCCTCGCTGCTGGAAGGCACGCTGGAGGGCGCGCAGCGCACCGCCGACATCGTGGACGGCCTCAAGCGCTTCTCGGCCGTGGACCGCGCGGAGCGCCAGCCGGTGGACCTGGTGGGCGTCATCGAGCGGGCGCTGCACTGGGTGCGCAAGGGCACGGCGCCCGAGTTCGACGTGCAGTTCCAGCACGACGGCCCGGCCTGGGTCAGCGGCAGTGCCGGCCAGCTGATGCAGGTGATGATGAATCTGGTACAGAACGCGTACGACGCGGCGGCCGGCTGCGGCGACCGCAAGCCCAGGCTGCAGCTGCGGCTGACGCAGTACGACGCGACGGTGCACCTGGAGGTGCAGGACAACGGCCCCGGCATCGCCGCGGAGCACCTGGATCATGTCTTCGAGCCCTTCTTCACGACCAAGCCGGTCGGCAAGGGAACGGGCCTGGGGCTGTCCATCAGCTACGGGCTGGTGGAGCAGCACGGCGGCCGCCTGCGCGCGGGCAACGGGCCCGTCGGTGGTGCGCTGTTCGAGCTGTGGCTGCCCCGTCTCGCCACGCCGCCCGCTGCGGCCTGAGCCGTTCGCCCATCGATCCTGGCCTTTGGGCTTAGAGCTGCCTCTGCCGTAGGATCAGTTTTGGGGTCAGGTGATGCCTAACTCGATAACTGGGCATGTCGATTGCATGGCCTCGGCCGCTTCAGCCCGCGCGTCCATCCTGGTGCGTGGATCGCCCCGGGCTCTGCGCCGGCTGAACGCACCAGGCGGTGCCGGGTCGGCACCTGTTCAGCGACAAGGGCCCGCAGCGGCCCGCAGCGATCGAGGGAATCCATGTTCAGACTTCTTGTTCAGGCGGCCGCGGTGTCGGCACTTTTGACAGCGATGTCGGCCGGGGCGGATACGCTCTACGACAACGGCTCGGCATCCACGGGTGCGGTGGCGTCGACGGGCGAGCTCGCGCCTGAGGGCACGACCTGGAGCGAGAGCCACGGCGGCACCATAGGCTGGACCTCGTCTGCCACCTCCTCGGGCAATGCCTTCAGCCTGGCCGACGACTTCACGATCGGTGCCGGGCAGACCTGGAGCATCGCGTCCATCGACGTGTTCGCCTATGTCTACGACGTGCCGCTGGGCGACTCGCCGATCCGCTCTGTGACGCTGCGCATCTGGTCGGGCACGCCGGGCAGCGCCGATGCGACGCTGGTGTGGGGCGACTACACGACGAACCGGCTGGCGAGCTCCAGCTTCTCGGGCATCTACCGCGCCGCGCTGGGCGAGCCGGAGACCGAGCGTCCGATCTGGGCCAACAGCGTGACGACCGAAGGCCTCACGCTGGGCGCGGGCACCTACTGGGTGGACTGGACCACCTCCTACCTGCCCGACCTGGGTCGCAGCTACGGCGTGCCGGTGGCCGTGGCCGGGCTGGACGCCAAGCCGGGCGCCAACGCCATGCAGTCGCTGCGCCTGAGCGGCGAGGACAGCTACACCTGGAGCGCCGTCATCGACACGGGCGTCAATGCCGCGCAAGACCTGCCCTTCGTGGTGAACGGCGCCGTGGTCGCGGTGCCGGAGCCGTCGAGTGCAGTGCTGCTGCTGACGGGGGCAGGCCTGCTGCTGGGCCTGCGTCGGCGGCATCGGGTCGAGGCCTAGGGTCATCCCGCCCCCGGTCCGCGGGGGGTGGGGTGTCAATCGGCATTGACCGCACCGGGGGCGCTCTCTAACGTGACCTTCGCATTACAACCACACGGGAAGAGGAATTGTTATGAAGCTCTTGAAGCAAGCCGCTGCCGCACTGGCCGCGAGTACCGCTCTGCTGGCCGCGGGTGCGGCGCAGGCCGATACCACCTGGGCCTGGTCTTATTCGGGTGATGGCGTGACCGCATCCGGCACCTTCGTGACGGCCGGCTCGGCGCTGGTGCCCGAGGACATCCTGAGCATCTCGGGCACCCGCAATGGCGAGACCATCCTGGGCCTGGTGCCGCTGGGTTCGGACAGCAACTTCGTCTACGACAACCAGTTCACGGTCGCCGATCCGCACTTCACCGACGGCGGTCTGCTGTTCGACATCGGCGGCGGCGATTTCGGCCACGTGAACCTGTACTACTACGAAGGCCAGTACTTCGACCTGCAGGTGGATGCGGATGCCGGCATCGCCTACGAGGCGCCGATCTCGTTCACGGTGAGCGCCGTGCCCGAGGCCAGCACCTATGCCTACATGGCGCTGGGCCTGCTGGGCGTGGCGGCCGTGGCGCGCCGTCGTCGTCAGGCCTGAGCCCTCTGAGCCCCGCCACGGGGCTCCCATGAACAACGGCGGCCCGCGGGCCGCCGTTTCTGTTCTGCCAGGCCCGCGTGCGCGGACCTTGTCGTCGCAGGCGTCTCAGTCCGCGCGGCGGCGGCGCAGCACGCCGCCCAGCAGTGCCAGGCCGCCCAGCGCCAGCGCATAGCTGGACGGCTCGGGCACCGGGGCCAGCACGGAGGCCCCGCCGATGCCGATCTCGCCGTAGATGTTGGCCAGCTGATCGTGCGCGGCGGTGTTGCTGAAGTTCAGCGTCAGCGTGCCGCTCCAGCTGGACTGCTCGCCGATGAAGCTGCCATCAGCCGACTGCTGGAAGCCGGCATAGAGCTCCATGTACTGGTCGACCGCCAGCGAGTTGCCGTCGTCGTCCAGGCCGTCGATGTAGAGCAGCACATGGCCGTTGGCGTGTTCGGCGCGATCCTGGGCGCTGTTGTAGCCCACCGTGGTGGCGACGCTGATGGATGCATCCACCGAGATGCTGACCGCGGTGTTGGCCGAGATCAGGAAGCTGGTGGACGAGTAGTTGGCCGCGAGTGCGCCGTACTCGCCGTAGCCGTTCGCGCCGCTCAGCGCCTGGCCGCTGGCCAGCAGGCTGGTGAAGCCGAGCAGGTTGCTGGAGCCCGCGATGCTGGCCGCAGACGAGGACCAGGCGGTCTGCACGCTGTCGCTCAGCATGGTGGTGTCGTGCTTGCCCAGGTGGGCATAGGCCTGCATGTCGTAGCTGGGCGTGAAGCTGGCCGCGCCGCCGTTCAGGTAGGGCAGGCTCTCGTAGTTCAGCGCGATCCACGGCGAGACGCCGTCGCTGGTGTCCAGGTCGGTCAGCGTGATGCGGACGTTGCCCAGCGTGATCTGGCTGGTGGCGTCGGCAATGGCGCTGCCCGCGGTCAGCGCGAGAGCGCAGGCGAGCAGTGCGTGGCGGGGGCGTGGGTAGGTCATGGGGTGTCCTGTCGGCAAAGGGGTCAGGCCTGGCGGGCGCGGCGACGGCCCAGGGCCAGCAGGGCCAGGCCGCCCAGCAGCAGCGCGGCGCTCTGGGGCTCGGGCACCGGTGCGGCGGCCACCGAGTAGCCGGAGGCGGACAGCTTGGCCAGGAAGATGCCGTCGGCGCTGGCATCGGCCATGTTGGCGTACGAGACGCTCAGCCGGCCCGACCAGTCCTCGGTGGTGCCGATGACGAGCCCGTTGGCATCGAGCGTGTAGCGGGCCACCGCGTAGCCCTGCTGGCGGTCCCAGGTCAGCGAGCCGTCGGTGGCGGTGCCGCCCAGCTCCAGTTCGAGCAGCGCGCCGCCGGCTTCGTCGAAACCGGTGTCGGGGTCGCCGCCCAGCGTGGTCTGGCCATGGGCCCAGCCGTCCACCGAGAAGCTCACGGCCGTGTGGGCCGACAGCGTGAACTGGGCGCCCGAGCCGTAGATCAGGCTGTAGAACACACCGCTGGCATCGGCGCCGCTGAGCGCGCTGCCCTGCACGGTCATGGGGCCGTAGCCCAGGCCCGCCGTGCCGCTGGCGCTGCCCGAGGCGCTGGACCAGGCCGTGCTGCTGCCGCCGCTGATGCCGCTCGCCTGCGTCTGCCCGATGCGCTCGAACTCGCGGTAGATGTCCTCGTCCGGCGTGGAGGCGCGCACATAACCGTACAGATGCGGGCCGTTGAAGTCGGCCCCGGCGGCAAAGCTCAGCGACGGCGCGATGCCGTCGTCCGGGTCCAGATCGATCAGCGTGATCGTGATCTGGCCCATGCCGCCCGAGCCGTAGGCGTCGGCCATGGCCGCACCGGCCGGCACGGCCAGCAGCGCGGCGATTGCGAGGTTGACGAGGGACTTCATGCAGGCACCTGTTGTGATCGGGGCGCCAGTATCTGGAGCGGCATTTCGCCGTCGGCCTGGGGCTTACCCCGGAAGGCAGAAGTCAGCCATGGCAGCTTACTGCCAGGGTGTGGGTCTGTGGTGCCAGGTCTTGCAAGGTTCCGCTGAACGCCGCCGTGCAAGCGAAAAAAAGCCCCGCCGAAGCGGGGCTCGTCAGTGCAGACCTGGGGTCAGGCGGCGACGACGCGCACCATCTCCAGGCACTTGTTCGAGTAGCCCCACTCGTTGTCGTACCAGGACACCAGCTTCACGAAGGTGCCGTCCAGTGCGATGCCGGCGTCGGCGTCGAAGATGGAGGTGCGCGGGTCACCCCGGAAGTCGGTAGCGACGACCTTGTCGGTCGTGTAGCCCAGCACGCCCTTGAGCGCACCTTCGCTCTGAGCCTTCATCTCGGCGCAGATCTCTTCGTAGGTGGCATCCTTGTTCAGCTCGACGGTCAGGTCGACGACCGACACGTCGGAGGTGGGCACGCGGAAGCTCATGCCGGTGAGCTTCTTGTTCAGCTCGGGGATGACCTTGCCCACGGCCTTGGCGGCGCCGGTGCTGCTGGGGATGATGTTCTCCAGGATGCCGCGGCCACCGCGCCAGTCCTTGTTGGAGGGGCCGTCCACGGTCTTTTGCGTGGCGGTGGCAGCGTGCACGGTGGTCATCAGGCCGCGCTTGATGCCCCACTTGTCGTTCAGCACCTTGGCCAGCGGGGCCAGGCAGTTGGTGGTGCACGAGGCATTGGAGATGATGGCCTCGCCGGCGTACTTGGCGTGGTTCACGCCGAACACGAACATGGGCGTGTCGTCCTTGGACGGGGCGCTCATGATGACCTTCTTGGCGCCGGCGGCCAGGTGCTTCTCGGCGCCGGCCTTGTCCAGGAAGATGCCGGTGGCTTCGATGACGATGTCGGCACCGACCTCGCCCCACTTCAGCTCGGCCGGGTCCTTCACGGCGGTCAGGCGGATCTTCTGGCCGTTGACGATCAGCGTGTTGCCGTCCACCGCCACCTCGCCGTCGAAGCGGCCGTGCACGGAGTCGTACTTCAGCATGTAGGCCAGGTATTCGGGGTCCAGCAGGTCGTTGATGCCGACGACCTGGATGTCCTTGAAGTTGGCGATGGCGGCGCGGAACACCATGCGTCCGATGCGGCCGAAGCCGTTGATGCCGATCTTGAGGGTCATGGGAGAGTCTCCAGGGGATGAAAAATTCTCGTCGGCATGCATTCTCGGTGATCCGCGGGGCCTCAGGTTTTGGGCCTGATCAAGTTCCGCCTTTCAGATCCAGGACAGTGCAGGGCACGTTGACCGTCAGCGGTGCGGCGACCCGGCGCTCGTCGGCATCGGGTGGCAGGTCCAGCTTCAAGCTGCCGAGCCAGCCGAGAAAGGCGGTGCGGTGGGCGTTTGGCGACCCGATGCTGCTGGCCTGATTGGGCAGCGCGGGTTGCCCCACCCAGAACTGCAGCTGGAACGGGCAGCTCATCGTGTTCGTGTCGAAATGGCCGCGCAGGCTTTCGGGAGCCTTGGTCATGCCGAGCAAGGCCGTGAGCTCCAGGGGTTTGGGCTGTTGCAGGGCATCACCGCCCATGCCTCTGCTGACGGACACCACGTGCCAGTCTTCCGGTGCCGGGTCATCCGCACAGGGGCGCAGGGCCTGTGCGGCGCGATGCAAAGCAGCAGGGAAGCTCCGTGGCCCCACCGCGTGAGCAACCTTCACCTCAGGCACGTCCTGACCCTGGAGGAAGCGGAAGAACACCATGCCGGCGGATGGGGCGGAGTCGGTGTTCTTCCAGAGCCTGGCCGACATGTCCTGGACGACATCGCAGGAACTCTTTGCCGCTCGATCCTGCCCGTTGGCAGGCCAGGCTTCGCCGCTTTCGAGACGCCCGGTGCCGGGCTCGAGCCAGAATTCCTGCACCACCGCCTGCTCCCCTTGCTGGCCAGCCAGGCAGGGCATGCGATAGGCGCGCAGGCTCGGCTCCAGCTGCTTCGCGGCCTCGGCGTCGCCGCTCCACAACCATTCGACGCGCGGCTCCGGCGCGTCAGGCCGGAAGCTCAGCCGAGCCCGCAGCAGCCGGGCTGTGCCCTCGACCGACTTGGACAGCGCCAGGGTTTTGGGCGCAGCGGCCTGGAGGCAGGCGACGTTTCTGGCGCTGAGTGACGGGACAGGGTCCGCAGCTGGCGCCGCGGCATGCGCGCTGGACAGCCCGCACACCAGTGCCCACGCACAGAACGCAGCGAGGTTTTGATTGCTCGTGCTCATCAGAAATCCCCCGTTTTTCAGTGGTTATGACGCTTTGTTGCGTAGTTATACATTGGTGTTGTGTCTTGATAGACGCAAGGCGCTGATTCGCACCCCTTCCCCGGCGTCGAAACGCGTGATCTTTTGGCACCGAGGCAATGCAAGGGGGGCTTGCTCTCGACGCGTGCCGGTCAGTCGCCCTTCTTCTGGAGATCCAGCACCGTGCAGGGCACGTGGATCTGCATCTGGCTACCGAACAGGTCGTTGGCCTGCCGTTCGTTGGCGAACCGGATGTCCTGGCTGGCCAGCCAGGCCAGGAAGGGCAGCTTGTTGGGGTCGGGCTTCGCTCTTTCGCGCCCGACCTCGCTGGCCTCGTTGGGCACCGAGCCGCCATAGATCCAGTAGTTCACCTTGAAGGGGCAGCCCATGGTGTTGAAGTCGAAGCGTACCGATTGCGCCAGCGGATTGCGCGTCAGACCCAGGAATTCCACCAGGCCGAAAGCCTCGCGCTTGAGCCCGTAGCGAGGACGGTCCGTGGGGAAGAAGCTGAACTGCTGGCGGAAGCTCTGCGGCGCGCTGCCCGCCTTGCGGCAGGGCATGCGGTACTCGGCCAGCCGTTCCTGCACCATGTGCTCGAAGCGGGTGTTGTGGGTGGAGTGCAGTATGTGCATCTCCGGCGGCTGCTGGCCATCGCCGGTGAAGGTTGCGGCGATCACCACATGCTCGGCGTTGCCGTGTAGACCGCCCACGGGCGGGTCGATTTCGCTACGCGGCATCACCAGGCAGAACGGCAGCTCCTGGCCGGGTGCCGGGCGCTCCGGGGGGATGGGCGTCGCGTCACGCTCGTTGTTCGAGAAGCTGAACTCCTGCACGGCCGACACGGTACCGTCCTCATCGCTCAGGCAGGGCAGGCGATAGCCGGCCACGTAGGCGTAGACCTGCTCCTGCATGTCGGGCCGCGCGGAGTTGTACAGCACCTCGACGGTCGGTGCCGCATCCGGCTTGCTGAAGCTGAGCTTGAGCCGCATGGCACCCTGGCCGCGGTCCAGCTTGTTGATCACGGGGTAGCTGGGCGCCTTGGCAGGCTTGACGAGGCAGCTCAGCGACTGCGCCGGGGTCGCTGGCCGCAGCTCCGTCTGGGCCGCGCAGGGGGCCTGGCTCAGTGCCAGTGCCGCGCCCAGCAGCACCGGGGTCAGGTGTTTCATGTGACTCGCTCCCTGGGAAGGGTGGCGAGTATGGCAAACGACGGGTCGATCGCTAGCGCAAAGATTCACCGGCATGCCGGGCGTGGGTCTCAGTCGCGCAGATCCATGTCGGCGCAGGGGATGGTGATCTGGAGATGACTGCCGAACAGATCCAGCGCCTGCTTGTCGCTGCGCGTGTCCAGGCTCTGGGCCGCCAGCCAGTCCAGGAAGGGCTGGCGGTTGGGATTGGCGCGCTCACCGGCGACCCAGGCTTCGTTGGGAAGGCCCAGGCCCCAGACCCGGTATTCGACCTTGAACGGGCAGCTCATGGTGTTGAAGTCGAAATAGGCGGCGCGGGCCGGCGTGTCGCGGGTGAGGGCGAGAAAGCCGGCCAGGTCGTAGCTCTCCCGACTGAAGGCGAAGCGGCGTACGCCCTTGGGGTGCAGGCTGAACAGCTGGCGATAGGTCTGTGGTCGGTCGCCCGCCTGTCGACAGGGCATGCGGTATTGCGCAAGCTGCTCGCGTACGGCGTCTTCCAGCCGGCGGTCGCCGGTGGAGAAGCTCACGCGGACCTCGGGCGGATCGTCGGGGCCGCCGGCGAAACGGGCCTCGGCCAGCACATGTTCCACGCCGACGCTGGAGTAGCCCAGGTGGACCCTGGCGTCCCTGCGAGGCTGCACCACGCAGCGGCCCGGCGACTGGCCGTCACGGCTTTCTGGAGGCAGTGGCGCCGGCAGCCGGTCGGAGTTGCTGAAGGAAAACTCCTGCACGGCATCGACGACGCCGTCCTCCGGCTGCAGGCAGGGCAGGCGATAGCCGCGCAGGTAGCGATAGGCTTCATCCTGCATGTCTTCACGGGCGGTGTTCAGCAGCACCTCGATTTCGGGTGGCGCATCGGCCCGCCGGAAGTGCAGCAGCACGCGCATGGCCCCCCGGCCGCGATCCAGTCGGCCGTGTCCGGGGTAGCGGGGTGGCCGCTCGGGGCGTTCGAGGCAGCTCAGGCGCTGGGCTGCGGACAGGGTGGGGATTTCGCTCTGCGCCATGGCGGCGCCCGAGCCCAGCATCAAAATGCCGGCCAGCAGCCCGGCCCTAAGGAAGGTCTGAAAAATTCACATCCAGTGCGAGTACCGGCGGGACCACATTGATGCATTCGAATTCGGTCGCTCGATGCGTTCCAAAGGCTCCAT
>QFOD01000044.1 GCA_003241055.1 Roseateles depolymerans | reverse complement strand
GGCCTTGTAGACGAGCTTGCCGTCGACCTTGATCCAACTGACGAACAGCAGGCGGGCCTTGAGGCTCACACCCTGCTCGCCGGCACGCTTCCCCTTGGAATAGGTGAAGGTGTCGGTCCACAGGTCGCCCAGGCGGAAGCCGATCATCACTTCGCTTCCGAACCCGATACGCGCGTGTCGAAACGCACATACGAGACGTCGTCGCTGGGACCGTTCAGAGCCGCGATGTCGCAGGCCAGGAACGCATCGCCTTTCTTGGGCTTCACTTCGCGGATGCGATTGAGGTACCCGAGGCCGGTGATGTGCAGATCGAAATAGGACTTTTCGGTGGAAGTGGTCATGGTGAATCTCCTGAAGGACAAGGTTGCGGAGACACACCCGACCCAGGCGGGGAAGGTGTGGAACCCCCGCGTGGGTTGATGGAACAGCTTCGTGGCATCGCCATCGAGAACCGATGGGCGTTCGCGCATGGATGCCGGTGCGAACTGGAGTGATCAACGCGGTCGGAACCGCATCGCAGCCTTGAAGATCGTGGCTGCCTGGGCATGTCGCTGACGGACGTCAGCGGAACATGGCCGGAAGCGTGGCACGAAGAAAGCGACGGGCCGAGCGGATATCGGCATTCGCCAATGCCCGCATTGGTGGGGCCTCAGTGACGATGCGCGCCTGAGCGAAGTGCCTTCGACACGCGCTCCTGATACCATACCCCCCTATGCCATACTCCGAGAGCGCGCCGTGAGCCACACCATCCGCGAAAAATCCAAGTTGCTGGGCCGCGTGCGCCGCATACGCGGCCAGGTGGAGGCGCTGGAACGCGCGCTGGACGCCGAAAAAGGGTGCGCCGAAGTCCTGCACCAGATCGCCGCGGTGCGGGGGGCCATCAATGGACTGATGACAGAAGTCCTGGAGGAGCACGTTCGCACGCATATCGCCGACCCGTCGATCAGCAGCGACGCCGAGCGAACGCAGGGGGCCAAAGAATTGATCGACGTACTGCGCGCCTACATCAAGTGAGAACCGCCATGCATACCGAAAACCTGTCCAACTGGATGCACGGCCACGTCTTCGATACCGGTAACGACGCCGCCGAGCGCAGCACGCGGGTGGTGATGTGGATCACGGCCGTGATGATGGTGGTCGAGATCGCTGCGGGCTGGTGGTTCAACTCGATGGCTCTGCTGGCCGACGGCTGGCACATGAGTTCCCACGCCGTCGCGATCGGTCTGTCCGCGATGGCCTATGCCACCGCCCGGCGCTATGCGAAGGACCCGCGCTTCGCATTCGGTACCTGGAAAATCGAAATCCTGGGGGGCTTCGCCAGCGCCATCTTCCTACTGGGCGGGGCCGTGATGATGGTGGTGGGCTCGGTGGAGCGGATCGTCTCGCCGCAGCCCATCCAGTACCAGGAAGCGATTGTGATCGCCGTCCTCGGGTTGGCGGTGAATGTCATTTGCGCATTGATTCTCGGCAAGGCGCACCATCATGACCATGGTCATTCTCATGGGCACGATCATGGCCATGTGCATCACCACGGCGACCATCACGATCTCAACCTGAAGTCGGCCTACCTGCACGTCATCGCCGACGCCGCCACATCGGTCCTCGCCATCGTGGCCCTGGTCGGTGGGTGGATCTACGGCTGGTCCTGGCTGGACCCGGTCATGGGCATCGTCGGTGCCGTGTTGGTTGCCGTCTGGGCCAAGGGTCTCATCACCGATACGGGCAAGGTGCTGCTCGACCGCGAGATGGATCACCCCGTGGTCGATGAGATTCGGGAGGTGGTGGAAACCGGGCCGGACGCCGGTGACGCGCGAATCACCGACCTGCACGTCTGGCGCGTGGGCAAGCAGGTCTATTCGTGCGCCCTGACCGTGGTGACCCACGACAGCGCGCTGACGCCGGACGTCGTGCGTGAGCGCCTGTCGGTGCACGAGGAGATCGTCCATTCGACCATCGAGATCCACCACTGTCCCGATGCGCCGACAGATGCAGTCCGGGCGACGACATGAAGACCGTGACAGAAAACATCACCAACAATGACAACTCGGTCCAGGGGAACGGGTGGCTGAACCGCACCGTCGCCGGCGCCGGGATCACCAGCGCGCTCGGCGATTTCTGCTACGAGACCACCACCGTGATCCTGCCCGGCTTCCTGGCCGTGCTGGGCATTCCGGCCGCCGCGCTGGGCATCATCGAGGGCATTGCGGATGCGGTGGCGAGCTTCACCAAGATGGTGTCGGGGTACATCGCCGACAAACTGGGCCACCGCAAGCTTCTGGTGCTGGTCGGTTACGGGCTCACCCCGCTGGGCCAGGCCCTGATCGCCCTGGCCGCGGGCTGGCCGCTGATCCTGCTCGGGCGCATGGTGTCCTGGTTCGGCAAGGGCCTGCGCGGCCCGTTACGCGACGCCATCGTGATCCAGGCGGTCAGCCCCGCGACGCGCGGGCGCGCCTTCGGTTTTCATCGCGCGGCGGACACCGTCGGCGCAGTGTTCGGCCCGCTGTTGGGCGTGGTCTTGCTGGGGCTCGCTCAGGGCTGGCACTGGAGCGACGACGCCGGCCCCTTCCGCTTCGTGCTGTGGCTCTCGCTCATTCCCGGCCTGCTGGCGCTGCTGGCCTTCCTCGCATTGGTGCAGGACCCGCAGCATTCGCCGAATCCGGCGCTCAAGTTCTTCGGCTCGCTGCGCGGGCTGCCGTCCCGGTTCAAGCGCTATCTCGGCGCTGTCGGACTGTTCGGCGTCGGTGATTTCTCCCACACCTTGTTGATCCTCGCCGCCACCACGCTGCTCACCCCGTCGATGGGCGTGGTGCAGGCCGCGCAGGTGGCCGGGCTGCTCTATGTGTGGCGCAATGTCGTGCAAGTGGCCGCGTCGTGGCCGGTGGGTTGGCTCGCCGATCGCGTCGGCCACCTGCCCGTGCTGGTGGCGGGCTACGGCCTGGGTGTTGCCACGGCGGTGCTGACCGCGCTGGCCTTCTGGTCTGACCTCGACAGCGTGGCGCTGCTCGCGGGAATCTTCTGCATCGCCGGTCTGTATGTCGCCGTGCAGGAGGCGCTGGAATCCACCGTGACTGCCGAAATGGTGCCGGCCGAGACCATGACCATGAGCATGGGCGCGCTGGGCACCGTCAACGGCACGGCCAAGTTTCTCTCCAGCGCCACGGTCGGCGTGGTGTGGACGGCGGTCTCGCCGGTGTTGGCGTTTGCCTTGGCGGCCACCTTCATGCTGGCCGGCACGCTCGCCATCCTGCGGGTGCGCGACTGATGGACCGACTGACCCTCGAACGCCGCCAGGTCTGGATCTACCTTGCCGCCATCGCAGGCGGCCTGGTGCTGGGCACCGTTGCGCCCGAGATCGGGCCGCGCTTCGAGGTCTTGTTGTGGTCGGTGCCGGCCGCGCTGCTCTACACGACCTTCGTGCAGGTGCCGTTGCTCCATGTACGCGACGCCTTCCGGGACCGGCGCTTCGTGCTGGCCATCCTGCTCGGGAACTTCGTGCTGATCCCGCTGGTGCTGTGGCTGGCACTCCAGTGGCTGCCGGGCGACCCGGCCCTGCGCCTCGGCGTGCTGCTGGTCTTGTTGGTGCCGTGCACTGACTGGTTCATCACCTTCACCCAACTCGGCCGCGGCACGCCGGCACGAGCCATCGCCGTCACGCCGCTCAATCTGCTGGCACAGCTGTTGCTGTTGCCGGTCTACCTCTGGCTGATGCTGCCGGTGGCCGATTTCAGCGCGGCGCTGAAGACCGAAGAGATGCTGCCCGCTGCACTCGCGCTGATCGGGCTGCCCCTCGTGGCCGCCGCGCTCAGCGAACGCTGGGTCGAGGCGCGGACAGAGCGGGCCATCTGGCGCGAGCGACTCGGCTGGTGGCCGGTGCCCTTGCTGGCGGTAGTGGTGTTCCTGATCGCCGGTGCGCAGGTCGGTACGGTGCTCGATGCCGGGCCCGTGCTGCTGATGGTGCTGCCGGTGTTCGTCGGCTTCCTGCTGGTTGCCGCGCTGCTGGCGCGCGGTCTCACCCGGTGGTTGCGGCTGCCGATGGACACCGGCCGCACGCTGGCCTTCAGCTTCGGCACCCGCAATTCCTTCGTCGTGCTGCCGTTCGCGCTGGCCTTGCCTGCCGGCTGGGACACCACCGTGGTGGTGATCGTGTTCCAGTCGTTGGTGGAGCTGTTCGGGATGGTGTTCTACCTCTGGTGGCTGCCGCGTCATCTGTTCCGGGAACCGATGAAGGCTGGGGCATGAGCAGGTCAAAGCGATATCGTGCTTCCAAGTGGGACCACCTCAAGGCGCTGTCGCTGAGCGAGGCCATTGCCCGTCCCATCGGGGTGCCGGTCGCAAGTGAAGAAAAGGGCGAAACCGCGTCCCAGGAGGCTTGACATGGACGAGTGCTGCACCAACAAAGGCGCCGAGCTGGCCGCCCTGGCGGACAAGGCCAGCCAACGCACCGCGTGCTGATGGTGGTCCTCGCCATCAACGCGGTGATGTTTCTGGTCGAGTTCAGCGCCGGCCTCGTTTCCCACTCCCTCCGCTCTCATGGGGGATTCGGTCGACATGCTCGGCGACGCGCTGGTCTACGGATTGAGCCTCTTTGCCTTGCACCGCGGTGCGAAGTGGGAAGCCGGCGCGGCACTCGCAAAGGGCGTAATCATCCTGGGCTTCTTCGGCGTGATCGTGGCCGAGATCGTTCAGAAGCTCCTGCATGGCGTAACGCCGTCCAGCACCCTGATGCTGACCTTCGGCAGCATTGCCCTGATCGCCAATCTGACCTGCCTAGCGTTGCTGCGGCGGTTCCGCTCGCTCACCGGCCACGCCGGCGAGCCTGGAAATGGTGTAACCGTCCATCGCTTCCTCCTTTCCGTTACCCGGCGCAGCAGGACAACGCCTTCACGTCCTTCTTGAAGGTCTGCGCCGCGAGCTTGAGCCCCTCGACCATCGTTAGGTAAGGGAACAACTGGTCGGCAAGTTCTTCCACCGTCATGCGGGCACGGATCGCCAGCGCGGCCGCCTGGATCAGTTCGCCCGCCTCTGGCGTGACCGCCTGCACGCCGATCAAGCGACGTGAGCCTTCTTCGATCACCAGCTTGATGAAGCCGCGCGTGTCAAAGTTGGCGAGGGCACGCGGCACGTTGTCGAGCGTGAGCGTGCGGCTGTCGGTCTCGATTCCTTTGAGGTGGGCCTCGGCTTCGGACAGCCCGACGGTGGCGACCTGCGGGTCGGTGAAGACCACGGCCGGCATTGCGGTGAGATCAAGCGCCGCCTCGCCGCCGGTCATGTTGACGGCCGCGCGCGTGCCGCCGGCCGCCGCGACGTAAACGAACTGCGGCTGGTCGGTGCAGTCGCCGGCAGCATAGATGTCCGGCGCGCTCGTGCGTAGGCCGTCATCGACGACGATGGCGCCTTGCGGGTTCACCGTCACGCCGGCGGCTTCGAGATTCAGGCTGCGCGTGTTCGGGCTGCGGCCGGTGGCGATCAGCAACTTGTCGGCACGCAGCTCACCTTGGGCGGTCGTGAGCACGAATTCACCGTCCTGATAAGCCACCTGACTCGCCTGGGTATGCTCCAGCACGGCTATCCCTTCGGCGCGGAAGGCATCGGTCACAGCCGCGCCGATGGCCGGGTCCTCGCGGAAGAACAGCGTGCTGCGCGCCAGGACCGTGACCTGGCTGCCCAGCCGGGCGAAGGCTTGCGCCAGTTCAACGGCCACCACCGACGAGCCGATCACCGCCAGCCGCACAGGGATCGTGTCGCTCGCCAGCGCCTCGGTCGAGGTCCAGTACGGCGTGTCCTTCAGGCCGGGGATCGGCGGGATCGCCGGACTTGCGCCGGTCGCGATCAGGCAGCGGTCGAAACTCACTTCGCGCGTGCCGCCGTCTGCGGTCGCCACGGTCAGCGTGCGCGCGTCCTTGAACCGGGCCTCGCCCGCCAGCCGCGTGATGACTGGATTGCTGTCCAGAATGCTTTCGTACTTGGCGTGGCGCAGTTCCTCGACGCGCGCTTGCTGCTGGGCAAGCAGCCGCTCGCGAAGGATGGCCGGCGTTGCCGCTGCGATGCCGTCGTCGAACGGGCTCGCCGTGCGCAGATGGGCGATGTGGGCGGCACGGATCATGATCTTGGACGGGATGCAGCCGACATTCACGCAGGTGCCGCCGATGGTGCCGCGCTCGATCAGCGTGACGCGCGCACCCTGTTCGACGGCCTTGAGCGCAGCGGCCATCGCCGCCCCGCCGCTGCCGATGACGGCGATGTGCAGCTTGCCGTTGCCGTGACCGGCTTGGCTTCCGCCACCAACCCATTCGCGCACGCGGTCGAGCAGCCCGCCGCGCGGCGGCGCGCTTGGTGCGTCAGCCAGCGCGGCCCGATATCCGAGCCCGACGACGGCGGCGAGTAGAGCGTTGGTCGAAGTCTCTGCGGTCATGGCCAGGGTCGCATTGCCCTTGGCGTAAGACACCTCGGCCGAACGCACGCCGGGCACCCGCTCCAGCGCTTCCTTGACATGGGCCGCGCACGATTCGCAGGTCATGCCGGTGATTCTCAGTTGTGTCATGGTCTCATTCCTCTTGTCGTGACCGCTTCATCCGTGTTTCGGGGGGAGTGCGCACTCTTCCGACCCGCAGCGGCGGTTGGCCGGTGACACCAGATCCCAGATCGACACACCGACCATCAAGGCGATTCCCGTGTAGACCAGGGGCCGCATCCACGCGGTGGCAAGCAGCCAGACCGTGCCGACGATGACGATGGCTGGGCCGACCATGCCGAGCAGACTGCGGTGCCATTGCCGGTGGCGCAGCCAACCCAGCGCGTTCGCCACCAGCGCCAGGGCGGCGAACAGCGGCAGCAGCCGGGAAATGAACAGGCCTTCGTACTGCTGGAGGAAGCCCAGCCCGATGGCTGCACCCAGACTGGCGAGCGCGGGAAAGCAGGCCGCGCAGCCCATCGCGGAAACGACGGTACCCAATGCCCCGGCCTTGTCGGCGATACGCGCAATCGGTGTCATGGCGTCACTCCATGTTCAGCGCTTGATGCTGGACGGATAGCCGGCGTTGGTGGTGGCCTCGGTCAGCTTCTGGACGGTGGTCTTGGCGTCGTCGAAGGTCACGACCGCTTCACGCTTGTCGAAACTCACGTCGACCTGGTTGACGCCCTCGACCTTGGAGAGCGCCTTCTTCACCGTGATCGGGCAGGCCGCGCAGGTCATGCCGGGCACGGACAGCGTGACGGTCTGGACGGCGGCCCAGGCGGGTGTGGCAAGGGTGGCGGCCAGGGCCACGAGTGCGGCAAGTTTCTTCATGATGATCTCCTGTCAGTAGAACAGCGGAAGGACGTAGGGAAAGGCGAGCGCGACCACCACCAGGGCAGCCACGATCCAGAAAATGAGCTTGTAGGTCGTGCGAACCTGCGGAATCGCGCAGACCTCGCCCGGCTTGCAGGCGTTGGCCGGCCGGAAGATGCGGCGCCAGGCGAAGAACAGCGCGACGAGCGCTGCACCGATGAAGACCGGCCGGTACGGTTCCAACACGGTGAGGTTGCCGATCCAGGCGCCGGAAAAGCCGAGCGCGGCCAGCACCAGCGGGCCGAGGCAGCAGGTCGAGGCAAGGATGGCGGCGAGGCCGCCGGCGGCCAAGGCACCGCGCCCGGATTGCGGTTCCGACATGAGGTTTCTCCTTTCGAGGTTTCGCTTGATGCTGTAACGTTACTTCCGTAGTTAACTACGGAGTCAAGCGCGATGAACACCGAACCGGATAGCCTGACCATCGGCGCCTTCGCCAAGGCGGCCGGGGTCAATGTCGAGACAATCCGCTTCTATCAGCTCAAGGGGCTACTGGCGACACCGGACCGGCCCTACGGCAGCATCCGCCGCTACAGCGGCGCTGATGTGGCGCGGGTGAGGTTCGTGAAGGCCGCCCAGCGTCTGGGCTTCAACCTGGACGAGATCGGGCAGCTCCTGAGGCTGGAGGATGGCACCCATTGCAGCGAGGCAGCGGAACTGGCGTCGCAGCGGCTGGACGACGTGCAAGCCAAGCTGGCCGACCTGACCCGGATCGAGGCAGCCTTGTCCAAGTTGGTCGGTGAATGCCACGCGCATCAAGGCAATGTGTCCTGTCCGCTGATCGCCGCCTTGCATTGCCGATAGTTCACGGATTGGCCTGGGCATCAGACGTCATGGATTTCGGGCATTGCGGGCAATCGTTTTCTGAACACGGCAGCCGCCACCGCCTTCCGTGAAAAGGAAGAGCCCCGACATGGGGGCTCGAATGGGTTGCGGGTTACTCGTCGTCGTAGAGCGTCAGCCCGTCCAGCACGGGCGCGTCGGCATCGAAGATCAGCAGGCGCACGTCGGCGAGCGCGGCCAGGTGGAGCACCTCGACGAGGGACTCCGGCATGCCTTTCCGGCGATGCGCCCGCCGCAACCGCTCGGCGGTGATGCCTTCGACCCGTTGCAGGTTCTCGTCCGTCCAGGGCGTGGCGATCAGCTTCACGCCGACCGCGGGGCTGTAGGGAATGCGGAAGGCAACGAACAGGAAACGGGTCGGCGTGTCGATGTCGGCCAGGTTGGCCAGATAGCGGCCGGCCTCCTCGGTGATATGCGCCGAACTGATTTCCCAAGCACGGCTGTAGAAGCCGGTCTCGAAGCGCAGGCGGCGTACCACCTCGCGCGCGGCTTCCTCGGAGTAGGTATCCCCGACGTGCAGCGGCTGGCCGGCTTCTTCGGCCATGACGGCGTAGACGAGGTTTCGGGCGATACCGTGGCTGGGGCACTGCGCGTCCAGCTCGGGCGGC
>QFOD01000007.1 GCA_003241055.1 Roseateles depolymerans | reverse complement strand
GCCTCTCAGTACATCGCGCCGCTTTAAGTCTGTTTGATGGCCTGAAAATCCTGGATCAAACTAAACGGCTCCCTGGATCAAACTAAACGGCGCGCTACTGTTCCACGGCGGCGTCTGGTACCGCCCCTATGGCAGCAGCTTCCGCGTGATCCTGCCGCCGGTGGGGGTGGTGATCCCGGTGCTGCCGTCGGCCTTCGTGACGCTGACGATAGGCGGCCTAGCCTACTACTACGCCAATGGCGTGTACTACCGCCCGGCGCCGGATGGCTATGCGGTGGTGGCCGCGCCCGCAGGGGCCGATGCGGCCCAGGTGGTGCAGGCCCCGCCCACGCCGCCGGCCGTGCTGCCGCCGGCGCCCAAGCCCGACCCCATCATCTATCCGCGCAACGGCCAGAGCACCGAGCAGCTGGAAGCCGACCGGCGCGAGTGCAACCGCTGGGCCACCACCCAGCCGCGCGCCCAGGCCGACAGCAGCGTGTTCAACCGCGCGGTCGAGGCCTGCATGGACGGCCGCGGCTACACGATGCGCTGAGCCCGGCGGGCCGGCCGCCGCGTCACAGCGCGCAGCCGGCCTCCACGGCCGGGCCGGCCGCGCGGTAGCGCACGGCGGTCATCTCGGCCAGGATGGACAGCGCGATTTCAGGGGGCGTGCGTGCACCGATGTTCAGGCCCACGGGGCCGTGCAGGCGGTCGAGCTGCGGCGGGGTCAGGTCGAAATGCTCGGCCAGCCGCGCGCGCCGCTTGGCCTGGTTCACGCGCGAGCCTATGGCGCCGACATAGAAGGCCTCGCTGCGCAGCGCCTCCATCAGCGCCAGGTCATCCAGCTTGGGGTCGTGTGTCAGCGCCACGATGGCGCTGGCGCCGTCCGGCTTGAAGGCCTGCACCACGTCGTCCGGCATGTCGCGGGTGAGCGTGACGCCGGGCAGGTCGAAGCCGGTGGTGTATTCCTCGCGCGGGTCGCAGATGGTGACGCCGTAGTCCAGCGCCTGCGCCATGCGGGCCAGGTAGTCGCTCATGCTGCCGGCGCCGATGATCAGCAGCCGCCAGGCCGGGCCGTGGTGGCTCACCAGCTGCGTGTCGGACAGCGTCAACGTGTCCACGCCGGCCTCGGCCGCGCCCAGCGTGACCGCGCCGCTGGCGAGCTCCAGCGTGCGGCGCACGCGCTCGCCGCGCTCCAGGCGGGCCAGCAGCTCATCCAGCGCGGACTGCGGGCCCAGCGGTTCCAGCATCAGCTCCAGCGTGCCGCCGCAGGGCAGGCCAAAGCGCCGCGCCTCCTCGGCGCCCACGCCGTAGCGCAGCGGTGTCGGCGCGCTCAGCGTGAGGCTGCCGGCGCGCAGCTGCGCGATCAGGTCGTCCTCGATGCAGCCGCCGGAGACCGAGCCGGCGATCAGCCCGTCGTCGCGCACCGCCACCAGCGAGCCCACCGGCCGCGGGGCGGAGCCCCAGGTGCGGGTGATCGTGCCCAGCACCACGCGGCGTGCTTCGGCATGCCAGCCGGCGGCCGTGCGCAGCACGCTCAGGTCGAGGTTGTCCATCAGTCGTCAGGGGTTGCAGATGTCAGAGCGGCGTAGCGTAAGGCGCGGCCCCGGCGGCCGCTGAACCGGGCGGGATCAACCCCACGCGGCGCTCAGCCCAGCAGCGGCGAGCGCAGCGCCGGGTGCTCGCCCGGCAGCAGCCACTGCGCCAGCGGCGTTGCCAGCGCCAGGCCGCGCTCGCTGGCGCTCAGCAGCACGAACCCGTCGCCCGTGGCGGGTGCCAGCATGGCCAGCGCGCGATAGCCCGGGTTGTTGCCCCATTGCCAGAGCACCGGGCCGGTCGATGCCTGCTCCAGCCCCCAGCCCAGGCCCCAGCGCAGCGGTGGCTCGGTGCTGGCGGTGATGGGGTCGGCCAGGGTCAGGCGCAGCGCCTCGGCGTCGGCATGCAGCGCAGCCATGAAGCGGGCGTAGTCGGGCGCGGTGGTGTAGAGCGAGGCGCCGGCCAGCGGCTCGTTGAAGCGCAGCTGGCGCGGGCTGCCGTCCGCCGTGCGGCCGCCGGCCACCCGCGCGGCCAGCGCATCGCGCCAGACGAAGCTGCTGCTGGCCATGCCCAGGGGCTCGAACAGCTCGCGGGCCAGGAAGGCGTCCAGCGGCTGGCCGCTGACCGTCTCGATCAGGCGCTGCACCAGCGTGTAGCCCTCGCCGGAGTACTGCCAACGTCGGCCGGGCTCGAAGTCCAGCGCCCAGGGGCCGGCGGACCAGGCCGGCAGGCCCGAGCTGTGGTTGAGCAGCTGGCGCAGCGTGAGGGCCTGCAGCCGCTCGGGGGCCACCCAGTCGGTGATGGCGGCCTCGCCCAGGGCCAGCGGGTTGCCGCGGTGGGTGTAGCCCTTGGGCAGAAAGCGGGCGACGGGGGCGTCCAGCGCCAGCCGGCGCTGCTGCACCAGGCGCAGCGCCGCGTAGGCCACCACCGGCTTGCTCAGCGACGCAGCCTGGAAGACGGCGGATTCGGCGTCGCCGGGCCGCCCGGCCAGCAGCCCGGTGCGTTGCACCCGCCCGCCCTGCAGCACCGCAAAGCTGGCCTGCGCGATGCCTTCACGGCGGGCCAGGTCGCGCAGCGCGGTCAGCGCCGCGGGCTGGCTCCACGCGGGTCGGGGCGCCAGCGCCGGCGAGGCCAGGGTCAGCAGCAGCGCGCGGCGGGTGAGGGCAGAGGGGTGCATGGCAGAGGCTCGTCGGTGGGATGGCGCCTTTGTAGAACCCCGGGTGGCCCGGTGCGCGGGCGATGCGACAGGCTGCAGCGGCGCGGGGCTGGAGCGGCCGGTGGTGGCCCCGGCGGCAGGGAGGACCGACAATCGGGGCCATGAGCACCCAAGACCTGACCGACGCCGAGTTCGCCGAACTCGACGAGCTGCTGGCGCAGACGCCCGAGCCCCTGAACCCGCTGGACGCTTCCATGCTGGACGGCTACCTCTGCGGCGTCATCGTGCAGCCCCGCCTCATCGAGATCGATGAGTGGCTGCCCAACATCTTCGACTACGACGGCGGCGTGCTGCCCGACGCGGTCGACACCGCCTGGCTGGACCGCATCACCGAGCTGGTGCAGCGCCGCCACGCCGCACTCAACCGCGGCCTGGTGGAAGACGGCTGGTTCGACCCGGTCGTGCTCGACATGGACGACGACGCCCAGCCCGAGCCCCTGCCCGACGATGCCAGCGACGAAGAGCGCGAGCAGCGCGCGGTCTACGACGCGCTGGGCCCGATTTCGCGGGTGCTGATGCCCTGGGTGGCCGGCTTCCAGCATGCGGCCCTGTGCTTCCCCGAGCTGGCCGAGCTGCCCAACGACGACGTCGCCACCGCGCTGGCCCGCCTGTACCGCCACCTGCCGGCCGAGACGCCGGAGGAGAAGGAGGTCGTCGCCACGCTGGATCGCGAGCATCCGCTCAAGGATCTGGACGACGCGATCGAGGAGCTGGTGGTCACCGTGGCCGACATCGCCGACCTCACCGAGGCCGAGCGCTACCGCGTGGACACCATCCGCCGCGACCAGCCCAAGGTTGGCCGCAACGACCCTTGCCCCTGCGGCTCGGGCAAGAAGTACAAGGCCTGTCACGGCAGTAATTGAGACCACCCCCTACGCGCTTCGCGCGCCCCCTCGAGGGGGCTGAGCCCGGACACAAACAGTCCTGAGGACTGTTTGTGCCTGGCGAAGGACAAGGCCTCTGGCCTTGGCAGCGACGGGCTGCCCGGCAGAGCCGGATCAGCGGGAGTAGCTGGATGTGGGGCGGCGCGGTGCGCGCGCCGTTTTGATGGGGTTTGAGCCTTGAAACTGCAACTGCTGTCCGATCTGCACCTGGAGACCGAGGCCTTCGAGCCGCGGCCGGCGCCGGGGGCGGAGCTGCTGGTGCTGGCGGGGGACGTCGACACCAGCTGGCGCTCGTTCGAGCTGTTCCGCGGCTGGCCGGTGCCGGTGCTGTTCGTGCCCGGCAACCACGAGTTCGACCGCCGTGACGTGGACGCCACGCGCACCGAGCTGCGCGCGCATGTGCAGGCGCTGGGCCTGCAGATGCTGGACGACGAGGCCTGCGTGCTGAGCGATGCCGCCGGGCGGCGGGTGCGTTTCGTGGGCAGCACGCGCTGGTGCGATTTCGACGCCTTCGGGCCTTCGCAGCGCGAGCGCGCGCTGCGGGCCGGCGGCTATTTCCAGAAGGTGATGCAGGCCACGCGCCACGGCCTGCCCTTCGATGCGCCGGCCGTGCGCGAGCGCGCGCTGGAGTGCCGCGCCTGGCTGGCCGCCGAGCTGGCCAAGGGTGAGGTCGGGCCGGACTGGGACGCCACCGTCGCGATCACGCATTTCGCGCCCAGCCTGAAGAGCGCCGATCCGCGCTACGGCCGTCAGCCCGGCACGGCCAGCTTCTGCAATGACGACGAGGCCCTGCTGCCTGGTGCGCGGCTGTGGCTGCACGGCCACCTGCACTGCCGGCACGACTACCGGCTGGGCGGCACGCGCATCGTCAGCAACGCGCGCGGTCATGTGCGCAAGGGCGAGGCCGATGGCTTCGACCCCGGCTTCACGCTGGATGTGTTCGCGCCGGCCTGAAGCGCCGGATTCAAGGGCGGGCGTCGCTCAGCCCAGCTGGTCGAAATAGCGTTCGAACGAGGCGTCCACCGCCGCGCGGCCGTCGCCCACGATGTTCAGCCCCCAGGTGAAGCCGTAGACATCCTCGAAGGCCAGGCCGCGCAGCCGTGCCTGGGTCTCGCGCACCAGGGCCGGCCTGGCCGGCACATGGTTGGGCACGCTGTACATGAAGCTCACATGGCGGCGGTCGCGGGCCACGTGCAGCGCGTCGCCGGCCAGCAGGGCCGGCCGGCCGTTGGCACCGCCGTCCCAGTGCAGCACCGTGCTGCCGGGGAAATGGCCGGGGCAGCGCAGCAGCCGGGCGCCGCGGCCCAGGTCCAGCGTGTCGCCCCGCCAGAACTCCAGGCAGGGGGCGTGGCGCTGCACCCAGGCGCGGTCGTTCTCGTGCAGCAGCACCGGCACGCCGCCCAGCGCCTCGCTCCAGCGCACCATGGCCGAGTAGAAATGCGGGTGCGAGATGCAGATGCGCTCCACGCCGCCCTGGCGCTGCAGCGCGGCCACGGCCTCGTCGGTCACCAGTGCCGTGCTTTCCCACAGCACGCCCGCTTCGGGCAGATGCAGCGCGCGCTGCGGGATGGCGAAGGGCGGCGTCAGGCCCACGCCCAGCAGCGCGTGGTCCCGCTCGATGCGGGGGCGGTGATGGGCGGCCAGCTGCTCGTGCGTGGTCCAGGCCTGGCCGTCCCAGGCCACGTACTGCCGCTCATCGCTGCAGATGCGGCACAGCGCCGGTGGCGTGGGCTGCTCGTCGTGTTCGGTGCCGCAGGTGCAGCACATGAAGTAGGGCATGAGGCGCTTTCGAAGGGCGAGACCGCCAGCCTAGGCCGGACGGCCCGCGGGGCCTAGGGCCAAGATTAGCCATTCAGCGGGAGCCAAACGCACGGGCCAGGCGGCGCACGGCCTCGGGCAGCCGGGCCGGCGTCAGCAGGCCCAGGCCCAGCACCAGACCGTCGGCGTCGGCGGCCGGGCATTGGTCTGTGGCGTCGAGGCGGTAGCGGCCCAGCGTCTCCACGGCCACGCCGACGGCCCGAGCGCGCCGGGCCAGCGCGGCGGCATCGCCGGGCAGGCCGACGGCCAGGTGCAGGCCGGCGATGGCCGGATAGATGTCGGCCGCCTCGCCCAGGTGGCGCCGCAGCAGCTGCTCCAGCACGCCGCGGCGCTCGGCGTACTCGGCGCGCATGCGGCGCACATGGCGCAAGAGGTGACCCTCGGCGATGAAGTCGGCCACCGCGGCCTGGGTCAGCGCGGGCGAGCCGCCGTCGGCCGCCTGCTTGGCCGCCAGCAGCGCCGGCTGCGCCCAGGCTGGTGCCACCAGATAGCCCAGCCGCAGCGCCGGCAGCATGCTCTTGGACAGCGTACCCACGTAGAACACGCGGCCGTCGCGGTCCAGCGTCTGCAGCGCGTCCAGCGGGCGGCCGCTGAAGCGGAATTCGCCGTCGTAGTCGTCCTCGATGATCACGGCCTGCCGCTGCGCCGCCCAGTTCAGCAGCTCACGCCGGCGCGCCAGCGACAGCGGCACGCCCAGCGGGAACTGGTGCGACGGGGTCACGCACACGATGCGCGCGTCGCGCGGCAGCGCGGCCACCACCAGGCCTTCGCGGTCCACGGGCACGGGCGCCAGCCGCGCACCGGCGGCCCGCAGCGCGGCCCGCAGCGGCAGGTAGCCGGGGTCTTCCACTGCCGCCACGGTGCGGCCGGGCGTGACGAGCACGCGCGCGATCAGGTCGAAGGCCTGCTGGGCGCCGGCGGTCACCAGCACGTCGTCGGCGCTGCAGGCCACCGCGCGGGACGACGAGGCGTGGCCGGCCAGAGCCGCGCGCAGCGCCTGCAATCCCTGCGCCGGCGCGTACACGGCTGGCGCGCGTGCGGCCGCCTGCAGCGCGCGGGTCTGCAGCCGGCGCAGCACCTCGAACGGAAAGCGGCTGAGGTCGGGCACGCCGGTGTTGAAGCTATGGGTGGGTGCGGGGCGGTGATCTGGCGCCGAGTTGGCCGTGGCGGCCGTCGTCAGCGCCCTGTCGGCCCAGGGCGCGATTTGCGCCCGCTCGGGCCGGTGGGCCGTTGCGCGGGGCAGGTCGGCCAAATAGCTGCCGGCGCTGCCGCGTGCCAACAGCCAGCCCTCCGCGGCGAGCAGTTCATAGGCGGCCACGGCGGTGTTGCGCGACACGCCCACGCGCGCGGCCAGCTCGCGTGACGACGGCAGACGCAGGCCGGCGGCCAGCCGGCCGCTGGCGATGGCATCGCGCAGCGCGGCATGCAGGCTGCTGAGGCGCTGTCCGGGTGGGGCGGCGCTCAGGTCGAGTTCCAGGCTTGGATCCATGAATGATGCAGAACTTGGTGCTTTCTAGGAGCCATTTGAGCAGGCAATCTGCGGTCCTGTCCCATTGAAGGAGAACACCGATGACGAGCTCGAGCACAGCCTTGCAGGGCCTGCTGCCCCATGTGTGTCCGCAGGTTGAGGCGGCGCTGGCGTGCGCCGGGCTGGATGACTGGCTGGGCGAGGGCGAGGGGAAGGGCTCGCTGCCGCTGCAGTTCATGGCCTCGGGCGGCTGGGTGGAGCTGATGCGCCTGGCGCCCGGCACCCGCATGGCGCGGCATCGCCACCGCGGCGAGGTGCACGGCTTTCATCTGCAGGGCTGGCGGCAGCTGGCCGACGGCCGGCTGCTTGGGCCCGGCGCCTACGCCTTCGAGCCCGCCGGGCAGGTCGACCACTGGGCGGCCGCGGGGGCGCAGCCGCTGGTGCTGCAGGTCGTGGTGCTGGGCGATGTGGACTATGTCGACGAGCAAGGGGGGCTGCTGCGCCGCATCACCATGGCGGATCGCCTGGCGGACTACCGCGCGGCCTGTGCCCGACGCGGGCTGGCAGCGCCGCTGATGCCGGGCTGAGCGGTTCGCCGGCGGCCTGATCAGCGCATGTCCGCGGCGGCGGCGGCCTGCTCGGCCGACCAGCGCTGCAGCGCATCGGGGCTCTGCAGCCGTTGCACCAGCGCGGGCAGGTCCTCGGGCGGCACGGCGCGCGAGAACAGCCAGCCCTGCAGCTCGTCGCAGCCCTCGCTGCACAGGAAGCGGCGCTGCGCCTCCTGCTCCACGCCTTCGGCCACCACGGTTTTTCCAAGCGTGCGGGCCAGGCCGATGATGGCGCGGGCCAGCATGGCATCGCCGGCATCGTGGGTGATGCCCTGGATGAAGGCGCGGTCCATCTTCAGCCGCGTGATGGGCAGCTGGCGCAGGTGGTCCAGCGACGAGTAGCCGGTGCCGAAGTCGTCCAGCGCCAGCGCCACGCCCATGCGGGCGAGCTGGTGCAGCAGCTCCTCGGCCTGCTCGCGCTGCGTCATCGCGGCGGTCTCGGTGATCTCCAGCTCCATCTGGGCGGGGTCGACCTGCCAGCGCAGCAGGGTCTGCTGCAGCCGCACGGCGAAATGGGGCTGGCGCAGCTGCTGGGCCGAGATGTTGATGGCCACGCGCAGCTGCAGGCCCTGCTCGCGCCAGTCCGAAATCTGCCGGCAGGCCGCCTCCAGGACCCATTCGCCCAGGCGCTGGATCAGGCCGGAATGCTCGGCCACGGCGATGAAGCGGTCCGGGGCGACCTCGCCCAGGGTCGGGTCATGCCAGCGCAGCAGCGCCTCGACGCCGACCACGCGGCCCTGGCGCGCGCAGATCTGCGGCTGGAAGTGCAGGCGCAGCGCATCGCCCTCGATCGCCCGCTTGAGCCGGGCGTGCAGCCGGGTGCGCTCCTCCATCTGCCGGGCCATGCGGACGTCGAACACCGCATAGGTGTTGCGGCCGGCCTCCTTGGCCCGGTACATGGCGAGGTCGGCGTGGCGCATCAGCGTGTCGGCATCCAGCCCGTCCTGAGGCGCGAACACGATGCCGATGCTGGCGCCGGGGAAGACCTCGTGGTGGCTGGCCTGCCAGGGCTGGCTCAGCACCTCCACCAGCTTCTCGGCCACCACCAGGGATTGCGCGACGTCCTGCTGGTCGCGCAGCAGCACCGCGAACTCGTCGCCGCCCAGGCGGGCCAGCGTGTCGCCGTTGCGCAGCACCTTCTGCATGCGGTGCGCCACCTCCTGCAGCAGTGCATCGCCCACCTGGTGGCCGTGGCCGTCGTTGACGGCCTTGAAGTCGTCCAGGTCGATCAGCAGCACGGCCAGCGGCGGGCCGCCCCGCTGCACCTGGCCCACGGCCTGCGCCAGCAGCTCGCCGAACATGGCCCGGCTGAACAGGCCCGTCAGGCTGTCGTGCATGGCCAGGTGGCGCAGCCGCGCGTGCATGGCCTCGATGTCGCGGGTGTCGCGGATCACGGCCAGCGTCAGCGTGTGCTCGCCGCGCTGCAGCATGCCCAGCGAGATGTCGACCGGGATGCGCAGCCCGTCGGCATGCCACAGGTGCAGGGCCGGCACCTGGCCCATGGCGCGGCGCTGCGGCTGGTGCAGATAGCGCTGCATGTGCTGCTGGTGGTGCTCGCGGTATTCGGGCGGCAGCAGCTGCACGAGGGGCTGGCCGGCCAGCGCCTGCGCGCCGTGGCCGCACAGCGCGGCCATCGCCGCATTGGCGAACAGCACGATGCCGTCGGCATCCACCACCAGCGCGCCGTCGGGCAGCAGGTCCAGCATGGCCTCGACCTTGGGCCAGGCAATGCTCTCGCTGGCCGACAGCTCCAGGCGCATGGGGCTGCCCTGCGCCGGCAGGGTCTGCCTCGCCCCCCTCCTCCTCACGTGCTGCGCCGTCAAAACCTGCCCCCTCATGTCTTGATCTATGTGATCTGCCGGGCATGACCGGGACGGCCTACCCCTGCTTGATTGTGGGAAGCGTTGCCTGTGGCTGGACGGCGGGCGGAAGCAGCGGCTGTGCGCTAGCTCACAGCACCGTCGCCGCGGGCGATGTGCAGCAGAGCCTCCAGGTCCAGCCCGACGGTGCGACCGTGGCGGCGGCGCACGATGCCACGGGCCTCGAACTCGCGCCAGCTGCGGTTGACGCTCTCGCGGGTCACGCACAGCAGCTCGGCCAGGACGGACTGGCTGGGCATCAGCGTGCTGAGGCTGGGCTGCACGCTCGCGATCAGGTGCAGCGCGGCAGCCAGCCGTGCCGGCAGCTGCGGGATGCGCATCAGCTGGCTCCAGGAGGCCAGCGTGCTCACCGACTGCCGGGTGTAGCGGGCCAGGCAGACCCGGTCCGGCACGCCGGCCGGCAGCTCGCAGGCTGACACCGTCGTCAGCGCCTGGGCGCTCAGCAGCGAGCCCTGGCGCATGTGGGCCGAGGTGAAGCCCAGCAGGTAGCCGGGGCCGATCACCGCGATGGCCCGGGCGATGCCATCCAGGCCGGTCTGGCGTATCAGCAGCAGGCCGGACTTCACGAACATGCAGCGCTCCGGGCGCTCGCCCTCGCGCAGCGCGAGGCTGCCGCGCCGGAAGCTGCGCAGCCGCACGTCCTGCCCGGCGGGGGGCAACCGTGGCTGGCCGTCCTGGCAGCTCTGCGGGCACTGGGCCGCCTGCCAGCATTGGCTGCAGGGCGCAGCACGGCCGTCGGCTGGTGGGCCGGCGCCGTCTGTGGAACTCGACATCAGATCTATCTTTCCCTCGGTGCCGGCGTGGCCGGCTCTGGCTTCCGGGCCTGGCTCGTCGGCCGGCCTCTTGCGCCCTTGTGCTCATATTCTGGTGGCGGGGCCTGGGCCGCCCTGACGCTGATCAAGGCGACGTCGGGCGTTATGCCGCTCATGCAGGGGGGGCATGGCCGGGCTTCAGTCGTGAGCCGACCGGGGCTTGATGCGCAGCGCCCACACCACGCCGGCCACCAGCAGCGCGATGCCCAGCAGCGTGGCCGGCGGCGGCCAGCGGCCGTTCCATGCAAAGGCATAGGCCAGGGCGGCCAGGGTCTCGAAGACGATGAGCTGGCCGCTCAGCGAGGTGGGCAGGCGCTGGCTGGCCTCGTTCCAGCACAGCGTGCCCAGCCAGGAGGCGAACAGGCCGATGGCCAGCATCAGGCCGGCGAAGGCCGCCGGTTGCGGACCCAGCAGGTGGGTGTCCGCGGGCAAGACCCGACCCGGCAGCAGCACCTGCAGACCGCCCAGCAGCGTCAGGCCGGCCAGCGCGAGGGGCAGCGTCATCAGGCCCTGAGCGGTGGCCCAGGCGCGCGGGCTGCGGTCGGGGTGGGCGCGCAGCCAGTCGGCGTTGCGCAGCGGATACCAGGTCCAGCAGGCCACGGCGGCCACGGCCAGGGCCGCGCCCTCGGCGTAGCGGCGCAGGCCATCGCCCACGGCGGCGCCCAGCGCCGCCAGTTCGTCATGGTTCACGCAGGCCAGCCCGGCCAGCATCAGGCCCAGTGCCGGCAGCAGGCGCGGCCAGGGCAGCTGGCCGTCGCGCCGGCGGTTGCGGTGGTTGGCGCTGACGGCGATGACCACCGGCAGCGTGCCGATGATCATGGTGGGCAGCGGCGCGCCGGCCCGCTGGATGGCGGCGGACAGGCACAGGTAGTACAGGAAGTTGCCGATCAGGCTGAGCCGCGCGGCCTCGCGCCAGTCGGCGGCCCGCAGCTCGCGCAGCGCGCGGCGGTCCAGCAGCAGGGCCAGCGGCACCGCGAGCACGCCGAAGGCGAGGTAGCGGCCCACCGTCAGCAGCGCGGGTGCGTAGCCCGGCAGCATCAGCGGCGCGACGAACACCAGCCCCCACATCAGGCCGGCGGCCAGCGCGTAGACGAGGCCCCAGGCCACGGTTCAGCGCGTGCCCAGCCAGGCCGCCACTGCGGCCTGCTGATCGGGCGTGCAGTGCAGGCCCAGCTTGCTGCGCCGCCACAGCACGTCCTCGGCGCTGCGCGCCCATTCGTGATCCACCAGATGCCGCAGCTCGCGCTCGAACAGGCCCGGCGCGACCTCGGCGCCGGCGGGCTGCGCCAGCAGTTCGGCCGCGACGCTGCCGTAGGCATGAGCCAGGCGGCTCAGCCGGGCCGCCGGTTCACCGAGGTGGCGGGCCTGCAGTTCGGCGATGAAGCCGGCCAGGTCCACGCCATGCTCGCCCAGGTTGCCGCCCGGCAGGATGGCGTGGCGGGTCCAGGCCGGGCGCTCGTCGCCCAGCAGGCGGCCCAGCTCGTCGGCGCCGTCCTCGGCCAGCCGGCGGTAGGTGGTGAGCTTGCCGCCCCACACGTTGAGCAGCGGGGCGCCGCCGCTGGTGTCGCTCTCCAGCAGGTAGTCGCGGGTGGCGCTGGACGCACTGCCGCCTTCGTCCAGCAGCGGACGCACGCCGGCATAGCTCCACAGCACGTCCGCCGGGGTCACGTCTTGCGCCAGGTAGCGGCTGGCCTGCTCGCACAGGTAGGCGGTCTCGTCGGCGCTGATGGCGGCGCGGTCGGGGGGCAGTTCGTGCGCGGGCAGTTCGACGTCGGTGGTGCCTATCAGCGTGAAGCGGCCCTGGTAGGGGATGGCGAACAGGATGCGCCCGTCGGGGTTCTGGAAGATGTAGGCGCGGTCATGCGCGAAGCGCTGCGGCACGACGATGTGGCTGCCCTTCACCAGACGCAGGCTGCGCCCGCCCAGCGGCCGGCCGTCGGCGGCGCGAGCGCGTTCGCTCAGGAAGCGCTCGGCCCAGGGGCCGGTGGCGTTCACGAGCGCGCGGCTGCGCAGCCGCCGCCCGCTGGCCAGCGTGATGTCCCAGTGCGTGGGCGCGCGCTGCGCCTCGGTGACGGCGCAGCGGGTCAGGACCTCGGCGTCGCGTGCGTGGGCATCCTGTGCGTTGGCCACCACCAGCCGGGCGTCGTCCACCCAGCCGTCGGAGTATTCGAAGCCCCGCGTGTAGCCGGGCTTGAGCGCGGCGCCCAGCGGGGTGCCGCGCAGGTTCAGCCCGCGCGAGCCGGGCAGCAGCTCGCGGCGGGCGAGGTGGTCGTACAGGAAGAGGCCCAGGCGGATCATCCAGGCCGGGCGCAGGCCCGGTGCATGCGGCAGCACGAAGCGCAGCGGCTGGATCAGGTGGGGCGCGGCGCGCAGCAGCACCTCGCGCTCGCGCAGCGCCTTGGCCACCAGGCCGAACTCCCAGGTCTCCAGGTAGCGCAGGCCGCCGTGGATGAGCTTGGTGGAGGCCGACGAGGTGTGGGCGGCCAGGTCGTCGGCCTCGGCCAGCAGCACCCGCCAGCCGCGCCCGGCCAGGTCCCGCGCCAGGCCCGCGCCGTTGATGCCGCCCCCCGCCACCACCACGTCAAAATCGTCCATAGAAACACTCTAAAGGATGACGATGGAGACCTTGCTGGCGCTGGACCAGGGCACGTCCAGCTCGCGCGCGCTGCTGTTCGATCGCGCCGGTGCGCTGCTGGCCGTGGCGCAGCAGGAGCTGACCCAGCACTACCCCCAGCCCGGCTGGGTGGAGCATGACGCCGAGGAGATCTGGGCCGGCCAGCTGCGCTGTGCGCAGGAGGTGCTGGCCCGGGCGCTGACGCTGGGCGCGACGGTGCGAGCCATCGGCATCACCAACCAGCGCGAGACCACGGTGCTGTGGGACCGCCGCACCGGCCAGCCGCTGCACCGCGCGCTGGTCTGGCAGGACCGCCGCACCGCCGACCTCTGCGAGCGCCTGCGCGCCCAGGGCCTGGAGCCGCGCGTGCGCGAGCTGACCGGCCTGGTGCTGGACCCGTATTTCTCCGCCACCAAGCTGGCCTGGCTGCTGGACCATCTCCCCGGCGCCCGCGAGCGCGCCGAGCGTGGCGAGCTGGCCTTCGGCACCGTGGACAGCTGGCTGCTTTGGCGGCTCACGAATGGCGCGGAGCACGCGACGGATGTCTCCAACGCCTCGCGCACGCTGCTGTTCGACATCCACCGCGGTTGCTGGAGCGAGGAGCTGCTGAACCTGTTCGGCATCCCGCGCGCATTGCTGCCCGAGGTGCGGCCGTCGGCCGGGCGCTTTGGCACGGCGGTGGCCGAGCACCTGGGTCAGGTCTTGCCCATCAGCGGCATCGCGGGCGACCAGCAGGCCGCGCTGTTCGGCCAGGCCGCCCTCGCGCCCGGCCAGGCCAAGAACACCTATGGCACGGGCTGCTTCCTGCTGATGCACACCGGCGCCGAGGCGCGCAGCTCCTCGCACGGCCTCATCACCACGCGTGCGGCCCAGCCGGGGGCGGCGGCGCAGTTCGCGCTGGAGGGCAGCGTGTTCGTCGGCGGGGCGGTGGTGCAGTGGCTGCGCGACGGCCTGCGCGCCATCGGCGGCAGCGGCGAGGTGCAGGCGCTGGCCGAGAGCGTGCCGGATGCCGGTGGGTTGATGTTCGTGCCGGCCTTTGCCGGCCTGGGCGCGCCCTACTGGCGACCGGATGCGCGCGGCGCGCTGCTGGGCCTCACCCGCGGCAGCACCCAGGCCCACATCGCGCGCGCGGCGCTGGAGAGCATTGCCTTCCAGAGCGCCGCGGTGCTGGCGGCGATGAACGCCGACGTGGGCGCGGGCCAGGGCCTGCACGAGCTTCGGGTGGATGGCGGCGCCAGCGCCAATGACCTCTTGATGCAGTTCCAGGCCGATCTGCTGGGCATTCCGGTGCTGCGCCCCGAGGTCATCGAGACCACCGCGCTGGGCGCTGCCCTGCTGGCCGGGCTGGGCGAGGGCCTCTATGCCGCGCCCGACGAGGTGGCGCGCAGCTGGCGGCTGCAGAAGCGTTTCGAGCCGCGCATGTCGCGCGACGAGGCCGGCACCCGCATGGCGGCCTGGGAGCGTGCGGTGCGGCAGGTGCTGGCCGAGTGAGGCGCGGCGGCGCAGCCTGCTGACAAGCCCTGACAGCACCCGGCCTCAGCATCCGGCTATTGCCTCGCGGAGCCCCGCTCATGCAGTTCGCCTACACCATCGTCTACGTGCCCGACGTGGCCGCGTCCCTGGACTTCTTCGCCCGCGCCTTCGGCCTGCCGACGCGCTTCCTGCACGAGAGTGGTGCCTATGGCGAGGTCGAGACCGGTGCGGCCGGTCCGCGCCTGGCCTTCGTGGACCTCGACACCGCGCGCGACAGCGTGCAGCACGACTTCGTGGCGGCGCATGCGAGTGCGCAGCCGCTGGGCATGGAACTGGGCTTCACCGTGGCCGATGTGGCCGCGGCCTATGCCCGGGCGGTGGAGGCCGGCGCGCGGCCGCTGGCCGCCCCGGTGGCCAAGCCCTGGGGCCAGGTGGTGGCCTATGTGCGCTGCCCCGACGGCTGCCTGGTGGAGCTCTGCACCGCCATGGGCTGACGGCCCGCAGGCCCGGGGCGCGCGGTGGCGATCCAGAGCTGCCCGGGCGCCACGGTCGGATGTGCCGCGCTCACCGGCCCTAGCGTGGCGAGGACGGCGGCCTGGCTGCCGTTGGCGTGTGAAGCGAAGAGGGCCATGATTCGTGACGGCTGAGGCTGTTATCCCCTGACCCAGCAAGGCTCATGCCTGCTCATTCCTGTTGTAGACCATGCGCCGTGTCGACCGCCTGTTCCAGATCGTCCAGCTGATACGCGGCCGCCGCCTGACGACGGCCGACTACCTCGCCCAGCGGCTGGAGGTGTCCATGCGCACCGTCTACCGCGACATCGCGGCGCTGGCCGAGCAGGGCGTGCCCATCGAGGGCGAGGCCGGTGTGGGCTATCGCATGCGGGCCGGCTTCGACCTGCCGCCGCTGATGTTCAGCAAGCAGGAGGCGCAGGCGTTGGTGGCCAGCGTGCGGCTGGCGGAGTCGCGGCTGGATGCGGCGCTGGCGCGCCAGGCCGAGAACGCGCTGTCCAAGATCCTGGCGGTGCTGCCGCTGGACGCGCGTGCCGCGGCCGAGAGCCTGCCGGTGTTCGCGCCGCTGCCGGCGCTGGACGCCGCCACCAGCGCCCACCTGACCGCGCTGCGCGAGGCCACCGAGGGCAAGTCCAAGCTGAAGATGGGCTATCTGGACCTGGGCGGCGTGCACACCGAGCGCGTGGTGCGGCCGCTGGCCTGCATCTTCTGGGGGCCGGTGTGGACGCTGGCGGCCTGGTGCGAGCTGCGCGAGGACTTCCGCAGCTTCCGGGTGGACCGCATCGAGACACTGCAGGTGCTGTCGCAGCGCTTCCGCGACGAGCCGGGCAAGTCGTTGGCCGACATGCAGCGCCAGCTGTGCCCGCCGTCCGAAGGCGGCAACGCCACCGGCTGCGCGTCGGGCTGCGAGATGTCCTGAGCGCGCGGGCTCAGGCCGGTTGCCGGGCCGGCCGCCGGCCCAGCACGCGGATCACCTCGGCCTCGGCCACGGGCTTGCTGATGAAGCCGTTCATGCCGGCATCCAGCGCCGCCTGGCGCTCCTGGTCGAGCACGGCGGCCGTGAAGGCGTGGATGGGCAGCGTGGCGGTGGACGGGTTGGCCCGCAGCAGTTGCGTGGCCCGCAGGCCGTCGATGACGGGCATGTGCAGGTCCATCAGCACGCCGTCCAGCCGCGGGGCCTGGTCGCGCGCCAGCGAGACCGCCTGCTGGCCGTCCTCGGCCTCGACGACCTCGGCGCCCAGCCGCTGCAGCAGCGCGGTGATGATGAGCCGGTTCACCGCGTTGTCCTCGGCCACCAGCAGGCGCTGGCCGGCCAGCGGATAGCGCGGCGGCGGCGGGGCGCTCATCGGGGCGGCGGCCGGGGCGCGCGCGGCCGGCAGCGCGAGCTCGGCCCAGAAGACGCTGCCGCTGTGACCGTCGCTCTGCAGCCCGACCCGGCCGTTCATGCGCGCGGCCAGCTCCCGGCAGATGGCCAGGCCCAGGCCGGTGCCGCCGAAGCGGCGCGTGGTCGAGTCGTCAGCCTGGGCGAAGGGCTGGAACAGCCGGTCCTGCAGCGCCAGCGGCACGCCGATGCCGCTGTCCTCCACGGCCAGGCGCACCCGGCCCGGGCCGGCCGGGGCCAGCTGCAGCAGGATGTGGCCGCGCTCGGTGAACTTGAGCGCATTGACCAGGAAGTTGGCCAGGATCTGCCGCACCCGCAGCGGGTCGCCCAGCACCTGGCGCGGCAGCTCGGGCGCGATCTCCAGGCGCATGTCCAGGCCGCGCTCGCGACCCAGCGCCGCGCAGCCCTCGAAGCCCGCGTGGGCCAGCGCGTGCAGGTCGAATTCGGTGCGCTCCAGCTGCAGGTGGCCGGCCTCGATCTTGGAGAGGTCCAGCACGTTGGAGACGATCTCGTTGAGCGACTCGGCAGCGCCGACCAGGTGTTCCAGGTACTGCGGCAGGCGCGGGTCGTCGGCGCCGGTCTGCCTGAGCAGCCGGGCCAGGCCCAGCACGCCATTGAGCGGCGTGCGGATCTCGTGGCTCATGGTGGCCAGGAAGGCGCTCTTGGCATGGCTGGCCGCCTCGGCCTGCTGCTTGGCCGCCTGCAGCTCGCGCTCCTGGCGGCGGCGCAGCGTGACGTCATCGGCCACCCACAGCGTCGCCTCGCCGGTGCTGCGGCCGTGCGCCAGCGACGCGGCCAGCGTGGCGGGCAGGCCGCGGGCGTTGAACTGCACCGTGATGCGCCGGCCGTCGCCGCACAGCACCTCGCGCTCGAAGGCCTGGGCGGCGCTGGCAATGTCCTGCGTGGCCGGCAAGGCCTCGCCGGGCTCCGCCAGTCGTGGCTCGGTGCCACCGAAGATCTCGCGCCAGCGCCGGTTCACCCGTTCGAATTGGCCGCCGCGCGTCAGCGCGATGCCCACGCCGGCGTGTTCCAGGATGGCGTCGCCCTCGATGCGCGCGAGCTCCAGGTCGGTGATGTCGCGCACAAGCGTGACGGCCACGGGCTCGCCGTCCCAGTCGAAGCTGGCGGCCGACAGCAGCACGTCGCGCCACTGGCCGTCGCGCAGCTGCAGCGCGGAGCGGTAGTCGCGCACGATGCCCACCCCGGCCAGCGCGGCGCGCAGCCGGCGGGCGTCGCCGAGTTCGTTCCACAGCCCGAGCTCGAAGGCGTTGTGCTGCAGCACCTCGGCCTCCATGCGATCGACGAGCTGCAGAAAGCCGGCGTTGGCGTAGACGATGCGCCCGTCCTCCAGCCGCGCCACGCAGATGGCGTCGGGGCTGGCGCGCATCAGGCGGTCCAGCATGTCGGCCGTGCGGCGGTGGCGCTGCTGGGCCACGCGCTCGGCCGTGATGTTGTGGCTGACGCCGCGCCAGCCCGTGTGCTGCCCGTCCTCGTCGAACACCGGCTCGCCCGAGCTCAGTGCCCAGGAGAGCTGGCCGTCCACCGAGCGGAAGCAGTTGATGTGGTCGCGATACGGCCGCAGCGCCCGGATGTCTTCCATCAGGGCTGGGTAGTCGGCGTCCTCGACGATCTGCGGGCCGCCGGGCTGGCCCAGGCGCAGGAACTCCTCGCGGCTCAGGCCGGTCAGGGCCTCGAACTGGTCGGACAGGTGGGTGAAGCGGAACTGCGCATCGGCCTCCCAGTCCCAGTTGTGCGCGGCCTGCACCAGCCGGGCGAGCCGCTGTTCCTCGTTCATCGCGCGGCGCAGTGCGGTGCCCAGGATGCGGTGCAGCAGCAGCGCCCCGATCAGTGCCGACAGTGCCACCAGCACATGCACGATGACGCGGTCGTTCACCGAGGGCATGGCGCCACCCTGCGGCAGCAGGCCCTGCCGTTCCAGCATCGCCAGCAGCAGCACGCTGGCGATGTAGAGCAGGGTCAGCAGCGCGGCCGCGCCGCTGCCGGCCACCCCGCCGGCCACGGTGACCAGCAGCGCGCCGGCGGCCAGCGCCACCGCATGCACGCCGGTGCCCGAGATGTAGGCCATGAACACCAGCGAGCCCATCGTGCCCACCATCGCGAGCAGGGCCGCCGCCATCGGCTGCCCATGGCGGCGCAGCAGTTCGGTGGCCGCGCCCAGCACCAGCAGCGCCACGCCCATGTCGCCGCGGTAGCCGGTGAACTGGCTGTGCATGACGCCGGGCAGCTCCACCAGCCAGGCCAGCAGCATCAGCGCGCCGACGCCCAGCACCATGCCGGACAGGGCCCGGGCGGCCAGGGCGAGCAGCGCGGCGCGCGCCTGATCGGGCTCAGGCTGCCGTGAAACCATTGCGCGCGTGGCTGCCGTCGCAGAAGGGTTTGGTCTGGCTGCCGCCACAGCGGCACAGGCGGGCCTGGGCGACGCGGCAGACCATGCGACCCGTGCCGCTGATCACCTCGACCGGGCCGCGCAGCTGCAGCGGGCCATTGGGCTCGGGCTCGATGTCCACCCAGCCATCGCGCACCGCCGGCATGGCCGTGGGCAGGCCCAGCAGGCCGGTCTCGGGCTCGCCGGTGGCGGTGAAGCCGGCGTCATGGTGGCTGCCGTCGCAGAAGGGCTTGTTCTTGCTGGCGCCGCAGCGGCACAGCGTCAGCCGCATGCCCAGGGGCTCGCCGCGCAGGCGCAGCGCGCCGCGCAGCGCGTAGGGGCCGGCCTCGCGCACGCCCAGCAGGTTCACCGGCGGGGCCTCCTCGTCGGGCTGGCCGTCCTTGCGGCGGTACTGGATGGCGCCGGACGGGCAGGCATGGGCAATGTCCACCAGGCGTTCCACGGGCATCGCGTCCGGGTGTATCCAGGGGCCTTCCACGTTGGCCAGGAAGACCTTGGGCGCGCCGGTCACGCAGAAGCGGGCATGGATGCAGCGCTTGGCTTCGTAGAGCAGGGTCAGCTTCTCGCCCTCGACGGTCTCGATGCCGTTCGCGAGGCTGCTCGCCGGCGCTGGCGCTGGCGCTGGCGTGGCTGCAGGCGCAACCGGCGCGGCGGCCGCGCCGGTGCGCGCGGCGCCCTGGCTGAGGCTCAGATCGAGGCTGCGCTCCGCGCGGGCGCGCAGCGCCTCCAGCAGCGTCAGCGCCTGGGCGACGCGTGGCCCGCCCACGCAGGCCTGCAGCGCCCGTGTGCCCTCGACGATCTCGCCCAGCCGCTCGACGATGAAGCGCCGCGCACTGGGGCCGGGCGGCAGCGCCGCCGCGTCGCGCAGCGACACGAAGCTCACGCCGGCATTGCAGTGGGGGTTGGACGGCCCGGCCGGCAGGCGCGCCGCCTGCTCGGCCAGCAGCGTCATCGCGCGCATCAGCGCGATGCCCAGGTCGATGACCAGGCCCTTGTCGGCCGAGGGGCTGGGCAGCAGGTAGGCCAGGCCCAGCAGCCGCAGCATCAGGCCGTAGCAGGCATTGGCGATGTCGACCGTCTCGACCGCGCCGCCGTGCTCCAGCCAGACCCGACCCTCGGGCCGCGGCGGGCGCCGCAGCACCGGGTTGGTGGCGGCCGGGTGCGCGGGTTCGAAGGCGGGGTTGGCCGCACACAGCGCGGCCAGCTCGTCGCGTATCGCCGCGAAGCGGTGGTAGTGCGAGGTGGCGCTGTCGGTGGGCGCGCCCTCGCCCTGGCGCACGATGGCCTCGAAGGCGCTGAGCACGGTCTTGGAGCACAGCACGCGCTGCGCGCCGCCCAGTTGCAGCTCGTCCGGGCCCAGCTGCAGCGTGCGGTCGCCGCAGAACGCGGCGTCCTCGCCATGCGCGGCCGTGAAGGCGCTGATCGCCTCGGCCAGGCTGGCATAGAAGTGCCCGACGGTCTCGTAGTCGCAGGGCATGGGGGTCACCCGCGGCGCGCCGATGGCGCGTGAGAACAGGTGATCGGTCGTGAAGCCCTCGCCGTCGGGCTCGTCGCTGCCTTCAGGGCGCTCCAGGAAGATGAAGTGCTGCAGCGTCGCGGCGTTGAACGGGGCGAGCTTCACGACCACGCGTGCCGGCAGGTAGCCGGCACTGAGCGGAAAGTTGTCGCGCCCCAGATGCGGCGCCCCGCCCAGCGACGAGGTGATGTTCCAGACGGCGACCAGATGGCCCATCTCCTCGATGGCCACGGCCAGGATCTCGCGGCGCCAGCGCTCGGTGGCCTCGGCCTCGCGGGCCGACAGGCCCTCGGCTTCGCCCTGCTTCAGGCTGAAGGCCGCATAGAGGTAGGTGCACATGAGGTTGTGCTCCAGCTCGGCGGCTTCGTAGAGATGGTGCAGCAGCTGCTCTCTGCTGGGCGGGGCGATGGGCACTGTACATCCTCTCTGCGGATGGGCGCGGACCTTAGCACGCGCCGATGGCTGCGGCGGCGTGTTTGGGGCCTGCGCAACAGCTCAAACTCCGGGCTCGGGGCCCGCTGTCGGCTCAGGCGCGACGCAGACCCAGCGCCGCGGCGGCGGAGCTGCCGCTGCGCATCGGATCGAAGCGCGCCGCCGGCGCTTCCACCCAGCGATGAAACGGCCCCGCGATGCGGTTGGACAACCACCAGGAGGCCAGCAGGGCCACGGCCGCAAGGCCTACGGCGTCCGGGCCGGCGATGGCGGCGATCAATGCGTTGGCGACCAGCAGCACCGGGAAGTGCAGCAGGAACAAGGCGTAGGACTCGCGTCCCAGGCGGTTCAGGCGCTCGGCCAGCGCGTCGCCGGGCTGCCAGGGGTGGGTCTGCGCGAGCGCCAGCAGCGCTGCGGTTGCGACAGCCAGGGCCAGGCGGCTGCGGAAATCCACCACCAGCGCCGCCACGAGCAACGCCAGCAACAGCGGCAGCGTGAAGCGGCCGTGCCGCCACTGGCCCAGCCAGTGCACCAGCGCGCCCAGGCCGTAGGCGGCGAAGAAATACACGGCCAGGTGGTCCAGCTCGGCGATGCGGTTGAAGCACCAGGCCGAAGCCAGCACGAGGGCGGCCACGCCCGCGAGGCCCGCCTGGCGACGCCAGCGCACCGGCAGCCGGTGCGCGCCCGCCAGCATGAGCGCAAGCAGCGCGAACAGCTGGAAATCGATGGCCACGTACCAGGCGCCGGCCGTCAGCGACTCGTGGCCGAGCAGACCGTGCAGCAGCAATGCGTGCGCCAGCAGCTGGGTGCCGGACACGGATTCGGGCACGAGATCGGGCAGCCAGGGTTCGACCGCTGCCGACACCACCAGCACCAGGCCGACGGCCGCCATGAACGGCAGGGCCAGGCGCAGGTAGCGCCGCCACAGCAGCTGCGGCAGCGGGGCGGTGAGTGCGCCGGCGCGTGGCGCCAGGCCGCGGGCGCTCAGGTAGCCGCCGATGACGAGGAAGACCTGCACCGCCAGACGGCCGTGCTGGTGCAGCAGGCCCGCCAGCGTCGGCAGGGCGGCATGCGCGGCGCGTGCGATGGGCCCGTAGCTGAGCAGGTGGTGCAGGACGATGGCCTGGGCCGCCAATGCCTTGAGGGCATCGATGTGCGGCAGTCGGCGTGCGAATGACATGGCGCTAAAAGCTCGGGCCCGCGCACTGCGCAGGCCCGAGGCGGAGAAGATGTGAAATTCTAGCCAGTCGCTACGGGCAAACCCGGTGGCTCCACCCTTGTTCAAGTGGTTTGTCGGGCCGGCGAAACCTTTGTTCACAAAGTGGCGGCCCCTGGCGACCCGGTGGGCGCCAGGTCTTACGGGGCCGCCCCGCCCGGTGATGGGCTTACTTGCCGGCGATGACCAGCTGGTTGTCCACCAGCTTCACGCCGTCGACGGAGCGGGCGATGCGCTCGGCCGTGTCCTTGTCGACGGCGGAGGCCACCTTGCCGCTGAGCTGCACATAGCCCTCGGCGTCGGTTTCCACATGGACGGTGGCCAGCGACGAGGCCTTCTCGGCGGCGAGCTTTGCCTTGATCTTGGTGGTCACGACGGAGTCCTTGACCCAGACCTTGGCAGGGCTGGCGGGCTGCTCCTGGGCCTGGACGGCCAGCGGTGCGATCAGTGCGGATGCAACGATCAGCGAGGCGATGGGAGAAAACTTCATGTCCTGTCCTTTCTGGATCGGTGGCGCCGGGTGCGCCGCCTTGGACATGAATCTAGGCGCCGGGCCTCGTGCGGCCCGCCGGACGAGGCTGCGCCAGGCTGTAGGAGAGAACTGACCCCCGTTACATCGCCAAACCGAATGGGCGGGCCCGAGCCGGCTGCGCATCAAAAAGGGCGCCCGCGGGCGCCCTCAACGGTGACGGCGGCTCGAGCGCCGTCAGCCGACTTCCTTCAGCAACTGCTGCTCGATGCGGGCCTTCACCGCCGGCAGCGCGGCCGGCAGATGGTGGGCAAGTTGCTTGAACAGCTCATCGTGCAGCTTCATCTCGGCATGCCACTCGGCCGCGTCGATGCGGGTGACGGTGTCGAACTGGGCCGGGGTGAAGGCCAGGCCATCCCAGTTGAGGTCGCCGTAGTTGGGCGTGACGCCGAACACATGCTCGTCGCCGCCGCCCGTGCCCTCGAGGCGGTCCAGCATCCACTTCAGCACGCGCATGTTCTCGCCGTAACCGGGCCAGACGAACCGGCCGTCGTCGCCCTTGCGGAACCAGTTCACGCAGTAGATCCTGGGCAGGGTGGCGCCCGATGCGGCCAGCTTGGCGCCCAGGTCCAGCCAGTGCTGGAAGTAGTCGCTCATGTTGTAGCCCATGAAGGGCAGCATCGCGAACGGGTCGCGGCGCACCACGCCCTGCTGGCCGGCGGCCGCGGCCGTGGTCTCGGAGCCCATGGTGGCGGCCATGTAGACGCCCTCGGTCCAGTCGCGCGCCTCGGTCACCAGCGGCACCGTGGTGGAGCGGCGGCCGCCGAAGATGAAGGCGTCGAGGGGCACGCCGGCCGGGTTGTCCCAGTTCGCGTCCAGCGCCGGGTTGTTGGTGGCGGCCACCGTGAAGCGCGCATTGGGGTGCGCAGCCTTGGCGCCGGTTTCCTTGGCGATGGCCGGGGTCCAGTCCTTGCCCTGCCAGTCGATGCAGTGGGCCGGCGGGGTGTCCGTCATGCCCTCCCACCACACGTCGCCGTCATCGGTCAGCGCGACGTTGGTGAAGATCACGTCACGCTCCAGGCTGGCCATGCAGTTGGGGTTGGTGTGGGCGTTGGTGCCCGGCGCGACGCCGAAGTAGCCGGCCTCAGGGTTGATCGCGTACAGGCGCCCGTCGGCGCCCGGCTTGATCCAGGCGATGTCGTCGCCGATGGTGGTGACCTTCCAGCCGGCAAAGGCCTTGGGCGGGATCAGCATCGCGAAGTTGGTCTTGCCGCAGGCGCTGGGGAAGGCCGCGGCCACGTGGTATTTCTTGCCGGCCGGGCTTTGCACACCCAGCACCAGCATGTGCTCGGCCAGCCAGCCCGGGCTACCGGAGGGCCCCTCAGCAGCCTGACGGCCCATGGTCGACGCGATGCGCAGCGCAAAGCACTTCTTGCCCAGCAGCGCGTTGCCGCCATAGCCCGAGCCATAGCTCCAGATCTCGCGGGTCTCGGGGTAGTGGACGATGTACTTGGTCTTGTTGCAGGGCCAGGGCACGTCGGCCTGGCCGGCCTGCAGCGGGGCGCCCACGGTGTGCACGCAGGGCACGAATTCGCCATCAGTGCCCAGCACGTCCAGCACCGCGCGGCCCATGCGGGTCATCAGGCGCATGTTGACGGCCACATAGGGGCTGTCGCTCAGCTCCACGCCGATGTGGGCGATGGGGCTGCCCAGCGGGCCCATGCTGAAGGGCACGACATAGAGCGTGCGGCCGCGCATGCTGCCCTTGAAGAGGGCGTTGTCACCTGTCTGCAGCAGCGCGCGCATCTCTGCGGGTGCCATCCAGTTGTTGGTGGGGCCGGCGTCGTCCTTCTGCGGGGTGCAGATGAAGGTGCGGTCCTCCACGCGGGCGACGTCGCTGGGGTCGGAATTGGCCAGGAAGCTGCCCGGGCGCAGCTCGGGGTTGAGTTTCTTGAAGGTACCGGCGGCCACCAGCTGGTTGCACAGGCGCTGGTACTCCTCGGTGCTGCCGTCGCACCAGTAGACCGACGCGGCCTCGGTGAGCGCGGCGATCTCCGCCACCCAGGCGATCAGCCGCGGGTGCTGGACATAGGAGGGCAGGTTCAGGTTGAGGCCCTGCATCACGGGTTGGTTCATGGCGTTCCCAATCAGTTGAAGTGCGATTGGGGCAGGCCCGTGACGGGCGCGGGGCTGGCCTAATGGCACTCAAGGCGGCTGGGGAGCCGATTCTTGGGCCAATGTAACCACGCCGTAACTCGCCGAGATGCGGGGGGTATGCAAAACGGTCATGAGGCCATGTTTCAGGGCGGGCGGGGTCAATCCACCGGGCCGCTCACCTGCGGCAGCCAGCGTCCGCCCGGGAGCTCGTCGAAGCGGTAGATCGCGGTGTTGGCCATGGGCAGGCCGAGCTGGAAGCGGCGGAAGGCCTGCATGTCGGCAGAGCTGTCGCTGCCGAAGCCGAGCAGCTGCCAGATCAGCATGCTGATCCAGATGCCATGGCCGAAGGCCACGACCTCCGCGGACAGCGCCGGCATGTGGTGCTGGCGAAAGCGGCGCACGCGGGCGGCGAACTCCTGGAAGGTCTCGGCCTGCTCGCCCATGCGCCGTGCCGGGTCGGCCTCGGCCCAGTAGGCGTCGGCGATGGGGCGGCGCTGCTCGCCGGTCATGCCGGCGAGCAGCTGGTGGGCGATGGCGTCCATCTCCTGCAGCTCCGCCAGCGGCCGGGCCTGGATGGCTAGCCGCTCGCAGCAGGGCCTGGACGTGTCCAGCGCGCGCAGGAAGGGCGAGCACAGCACCTCGCTGGGCGTGGGCGGCAGCTGCAGGGCCACGGCGGCGGCCTGCTGCCAGCCGAGTTCGGTCAGCGGGATGTCGGCGTGCTTCATGGTGACCCCGCCGGCGTTGGCGAGGCTCTGGCCATGGCGGACCAGGGTGAGGCGGCGCATGGGCGTCACGAGAACCGCAGGCTCAGGCTGTGCGGGGTCTCAGCGCAGCACCCGCACCTTGATGTTGCGGAAGTGGGTCTCGCTGCCGGGGTCGTGGCCCTGCAGCGCGAAGGTGCCGCTCTTCAGCAGGCGTTGCTCCAGCCCCTTGGCGCGCGGTGGGTTGGCAGGCTCGGTGTAGTCGACGATGAGTTGGCCGTTGATGCGGGTGGTCACATGCTGGCCCTCCACGCGGATGGTCAGCGTCTGCCATTCGCCGTCCGGCGCGGTGACCTTGGGATAGTCCACCACGCCCCACAGGCCGCCGGTGCGGCTGGGGTCGCTGTGGGAGTTGTTCACCTGCACCTCGTAGCCCTTGGCCGGCCAGCCCACCGCCTGCCATTCGGTGTGGAAGTAGACGCCGGAGTTGGCCTGGGGCCAGGTCTTGAGCTCGACGCTGAGCTCGAAGTCGCGGAACTGGTGGCCGGCCACCGGGCCGACGTAGAACAGGTGGGAGCGCGGGCCGCGAACGACGATCTCGCCGTCCTTCACGCTGAAGGTGCCGGGCTGGTCGCTGGCGCGCCAGCCGTCCAGCGTCTGGCCGTCGAACAGCAGCTGCCAGCCCGAAGCCTGCTCGGCCGGGCTCAGGGTGTTGGGTTGCGGGGTGGTGGGCATGGTGCTGCAGCCGGCCAGCAGGGCCAGCGGGATCAGGGAGGCTTGGAGCAGTTGGCGCTTGTTCATGGCTTGAGACCGACGAGTTGGATCACGGCCTCGGGGGGGCCGGCGAATTCCTTGCTGGGGGTGTTGCCGACGAAGCCCAGGTCCTTCATGCCGGCGGGCGTGGTGTAGAAACCGCCGGCGGTGAGGTCGCGGAAGCGCGCGAAGAAGCGCGCGGCCTCGGCCAGCGCCGGGTCGGCCGGCGGCTGCACCGCGAGCGCGTCGGCCAGCGCGGCTTGCTGCGCGGGCGCCGCATCGGCGAAGGCCGTGCCGAAGCGGCGCTGCGATTCGCCATCCAGCCAGGCCAGGCCTTGCAGGATGGTGGCGCGGTCCTTCTGCTGGCCGGGGTAGGGCGCGCTGATCCATTCGTCGATGAAGACCTGCACCTGCAGCTCGGCGGCGCTGGGCGAGTGCTCGTCGGCGGGGATGACGAGTGCGCACAGGGCGGCCGCGCAGCGGCGCTCGCGCTCGGTGAAGCTCAGCGGCCAGAGCTCGCCGGGCGCGTAGCTGCGGGTGAGGTCGGGGTCGGTGCCGGTGCGGCGGGCCTGGGCCGGCGCGGGGGTGGCGGGCTTGGCGAACGCGGGCGAGCCGGCGGCCGCGCTGGCGGCCAGCATCCATTGCAGGGAACTGCGGCGGTCCATGGGTCAGATCTCCTTGCGGCGCAGGCGTTCGACGATGTGGTCGGCCGTGCGCCAGGCCAGCGCCATGATGGTGAGCGTGGGGTTCTTGTCGGCGTTGGACGCGAAGGTGGCGCCATCGGCCACGAAGAGGTTGGGCACGTCCCAGGTCTGGCCCCAGCGGTTGGTGACCGAGCGGCGGCGGTCGGCGCCCATGATGGCGCCGCCCACCTCGTGGATGATGGAGCCGCCGGACGCAATCGCCTTGGCGCCGTTCAGCTCGGGCCCGCCCTGCACCTTGCCGCCCATGGCCTCGACGAGGGCCGCGAAGGTCTTCTGCATGTGGGCGGCCTGGCGGGTCTCGTGCTCGCTCCACTGCCAGTGAAAGCGCAGCACCGGGATGCCCCAGCGGTCCTTCACCGCGGGGTCGATCTCGCAGAAGGACTGCTCGTTGGGGATCATCTCGCCGCGGCCCGAGAAGTAGACGAAGGAGCCGTAGTAGCGGCGCACGTCCTGCTTGAACTTCGCGCCGTAGCTGCCGCCGCCGTTGAGCCACTGCAGGCCCGCGCCCGTGCCCATGCCGGGCATGCGCCGGCCGGTGCCGAGTTCGATGTGATAGCCGCGGGCAAAGCCCAGTTCGCCCTTGAGCTGGGGGCCGTACAGCCACCAGGGCGCGTACAGGTGGGAGCCGCCGGCGCCGTCCTCGTTGTGGGGTGGCAGGTTCTCCAGCAGCGGGATCTGGCCGCTCAGGTCGGAGCCTACGGTGTCCATCAGGTAGCGGCCCACCTTGCCGCTGGAGTTGGCCAGGCCGTCGGGGAAGCTGGCGGAGCGGCTGTTGAGCAGCAGGCGCGCCGTCTCGGCCGCGCTGGCGGCCAGCACCACCACGCGGGCATGGGCCTCCTCGTGCCGGCCGGTGGTCTTGTCGACGAAGCGCACGCCGCGGGCCTTGCCGTTCTTGCCCAGCATGACCTCGTAGGCCATGGCGTCGCAGACGATGTCGAGCTTGCCGGTGTCCAGCGCCGGCGGCAGGTGCACGGCGGGCGACTGGTAGGTCGCGCGTATCGAGCAGCCGCGCGAGCAGGGCGTGGCCCAGAAGCAGGCTGCGCGGCGCTGCATGTCGGCCGCCAGGATGCGCTGCGCATTGGGGTTGCCGGGGTGTAGCCGCGCCGGCAGGGTCTTGTGGTCTAGCGGTCGGGTCAGCACCGCGCGGTGGATGGGCACGACCGGCACGCCCAGGCCCGCGCCGCGCTGCTTCACCAGCAGCTCGCCCACCCGCGCCTTGGGTGGCGGCAGCAGCACGCCCTCGGGCGAGTCGGGCGTGTTCTCCAGCCCCTCGTTGCTGCCGTAGATGCCCACCAGCATCTCGACCTTGTCGTAGTAGGGGGCCAGGTCTTCATAGCTGATGGGCCAGTCGAAGCCCAGGCCGTCGCGGCTGTGCGGCTTGAAATCGTAGGGGCCGTTGCGCAGCGAGATGCGGCCCCAGTGGTTGGTGCGGCCACCCAGCATGCGCGCGCGCCACCAGTCGAAGCGCTGGGTTTCGTCGGGGCTGGCCTGGGTGTAGGGCTCGCCGGGCACCTGCCAGCCGCCGTCCACCGTGGCGTCGTAGAAGCCGAAGGGCTTGTCCGGCGTGCCGGCGCCGCGCAGCGGGGCGTCGGCATTGGTCTGGAACATCGGCGTCTCGCGCGCCGGGTCGTAGTGGCGGCCGGCCTCCAGCATCAGCACGCGCACGCCCTCCATCGCGAGGGTGTAGGCCGTCTGGCCGCCGCCGGCACCGGAGCCGACGACGATCACGTCGTAATCGCGCCGCAGATTGCTAGCTGTCACAAAAGGCAAGGTCTTCTCCCCAACAGGCTTGCGCGGCGCAGTGTGCATTCGCCCCGCCAGCCTGCCCAGCGGGTCTTCTCGCAGATACTGCACGGCCCTGTTCCGCCCTGCGGAGGCCGCCATCAAAGTCGTCAGCATCAACACTGCCGCCGTGCAGGATTTACTCACCGCCCAGGGCCTGGTGCCCAGTGCCATTCGTAAGCAGCCGTGCGAGGGTCGCGTCACGGTGGGCGAGCTGGGCCTGGCGGGGGACGAGCAGGCCGATCCGCGCTACCACGGCGGCCCGGCCAAGGCGGTCTATGCCTATCCGCAGGAGCACTACGAGTTCTGGCGCACCGTGCGCGCGCAGGCCAAGGTCGACGGCGAGCTGTCGTCCGGGGGGCTGGGTGAAAACCTGACCCTCAGCGGCCTGCTGGAGGCGCAGGTCTGGCAGGGGGACGTGCTGCGCTTCCCGGATTGCGAGCTGGTCGTCTCCGAGCCGCGGCAGCCCTGCTTCAAGTTCAATGCGGTGATGGGGTTTTCGCAGGCCTCCAAGATGATGGTGCAGAGCGGCTTCTGCGGCTTCTACCTGGCGGTGAAGCGGCCCGGCACGCTGGCGGCGGGCGAGGCCTTCGAGCTGCTGCCGGGGCCTCGCGAGGTCGGCATCCGCGAGTGGTTCCGGGCCAAGATGTCTGGCAAGGCCTGAGCATGCGGCGGCGTGATTGCCTGCTGGCGGCGGCGGCGCTGCCCTGGGCGGCGCATGCCGGCCCGGTGCTGAGGGTGGGGGTGCGCCATGCGGTGAAGAGCCTGGCCGCCGCGGCACAGGCGGCGCGCGACGGCATGCTGATCGAGGTGGACGCGGACGACTACTTCGGCGACGTGGCCGTCTGGACCCAGAACGACCTGACCCTGCGTGCGGTGGGCGGCCGCGTGCGCCTCGTCGCCGCAGGCGCCCATGCGCAGGGCAAGGGCATCTTCGTGACCCGCGGCCAACGCATGCGGATCGAGGGCTTCGACTTCATCGGCTGCTCCGTGCCCGACCGCAACGGCGCCGGCATACGCCTGGAGGCCGGTTCACTGAGCCTGCTGGGATGCGGCTTCCGCGACAACGAGAACGGTCTGCTCAGCGCCAACGATCCGAGCATCGAGCTGGACATCGTCGACTGCGAGTTCGGCCCCATCCCGTTGCGCGACGGCTATACGCACAACCTTTACGTCGGCGCGATCAAACGGCTGGCTGTCAGCGGCAGCTACTTCCATCACGGTCTGCTGGGGCATCTGCTGAAGAGCCGTGCGGCGCTCAACCACATCCTCTACAACCGCCTGACCGACGAGATCGGCGGACGTGCCAGCTACGAGCTGGAGATGCCCAACGGCGGCGTCAGCGTGGTGATGGGCAACCTGATCCAGCAGAGCTCGACCACCGAGAACCCGCATGTGATCTCGGTGGGGGCCGAGGGCGCCAGCGCCGGGCGCCAGGCGCTCTACCTGGTGAACAACACGCTCGTGGACCTGCGCCCCAGCGGGGGCATCTGGCTGCGGGTGCAACCGGCGCAGACCGAGGTGGTGCTGGCCAACAACCTGCTGGTGGGCGGGCCGCGCCTGGCGGCCGACGCGTACTGGACGCGCCGGGCCAACTTCAACGTGGATTTTGACGAGTTCGTGCAGGCCACGCGCGATGACTATCGGCTGCGGCCGGAGTCGGCGCTGCGCGGCAAGGCCGCGGACGCGGGCGAGGGCGGCGGCCTGCGGCTGCAGCCGACACGCGAGTACCGCCACCCGCACACCAGCGTCGCGCTGGCCGGCCCGGCCCGGCAGCCGGGCGCCTTCCAGGGCTGAGCGCTGCTCAGCGCCGGCGCTTCACTCGCACCGCCACCACGCCTAGGCCGGCCAGCAGCAGGGCCAGCGTCTGCGGCTCGGGCACCGGCGTCGTGAAGCCCAGCTGCTGGCTGGCCACCTGTTGCAGCGCGTGGGCCGCTTCGGCGCTGATGCCGAGATCGGCCGCGGCCTGCTCGGCGCTGCCCAGCGACAGCGGGTCCAGCCCGGTGATGCTGCCGAACAGCGTCAGTGCGGACAGGTAGGAGCCGTACACGCTGGCATGCAGCCGGTCCTTCCACCACAGGTCCAGCCCGCCGGCGGGCGTGATCCAGGTGCCGTCCGCGCCGTAGAAGCCGCTGCCCGCGGCCACGCCCTGGCTCACCGCGAGCTGGAAGGCGTCGCCCACCGGCACCACGCCCGCGAAGCGCGGATTGCTGGTGGCCTTGGCGTAGAAGGAGTTGTGAAGATCGGCCGTCATCGCGGCCAGGCTGCCGTAGTACAGCGTCGCGTCGCCGCCGGCGCTGCTGGTGTCCACGATGGGGCTGCCGTCCGGGCTGCTGGTGTCGGGCGTGGTGATCTTGTGCGCCTCCACCATGTCCGGCCGTGCCCAGGTCTGCTCCAGGTAGACCTGGGTGGCGGCGCTCGCGTTAGGGTTCGCCGGGATGTTGCGCACCGTGTTGCAACTGCCCTGCGACAGGCCGGTGGCCATGCAGGCGGCCAGGCTACCGTAGAGCTGGGTCTCGGTATAGCTCTGGGCCGCACCGTTGTGGATGAAGTTCTCGAACTTGTCCGCGTAGGCGTTGAAGGCCGCGAGGTTGGCGTTCTTGCCCTTGCCGGCCGGCAGGGCGGCGTCGCTCTGCTCCTGCAGCACCACCTTGTCCCAGGTCTGGCTGGCGACGTTGCCGCGCAGGTCCCAGGTGCTGTTGGCCGTGTTGAGGAACTGGCCGCGCAGCGAGGCCGCGTTGCGGGTGGACAGCGAGACGTCGTAGTTCAGCCCGGCCTCGTCGGTCATCTGCTTGAAGATGCCGGGCACGCCGCCCCAGGGGTGGGGTTCCCAGGCGTTGGTGCCGCTCGGGTTGGCGGCCCAGAAGCCGGCGGTCAGGTCGTGCACGTTGGCGGCGTTGTAGCTCATCACCGGGTCGACCCGGCCGAAGGTGTAGCTGTTGCCGACGAAGAGGATCTTGACGGGGTCGGTGGCGTGGGCGGCCAGCGGCATGAGGGCGGCCAGGGCGAGGCCGAGCAGGCGGTGCATGAGAGTCTCCTGTTGGTGTTGTATCCAGCCGCTGGAAGCGGCGGGAGGCGAACGGTAGGGGCGGGTCTTGCAGTCGTCAAATATCTGAATTCGTTCTTTTGCATATGCTGTCGATATGGACCTGCGACAGCTGCGCTACTTCCTCACCGTGGCCGAAACGGGCCACATCACCCGGGCCGCGGAGCGGCTGGGCATGCAGCAGCCGCCGCTGAGCCAGCAGATCAAGGCGCTGGAGGCGCAACTGGGGCTGAGCCTGTTCGATCGGCACCCGCGTGGGGTCGACCTGACGGAGGCCGGCCGGCTGCTGCAGCCGGAGGCGCGGGCGCTGGTGCAGGCGGCCGAGGCCCTGCAGCAGCGCATGGCCCTGTTCGCGGCCGGGCAGCGCGGGCCGCTGGCGCTGGGCTTCACCAGTTCGGCGGCGGCCCATGCCTTCGTGCCGCGGGTGCTCAGCGCCTGCCGGCGCGAGCATCCGGACATCGCACTGGAGCTGTCGGAATGCAATGCGGCCGAGCTCACCGAGGCCCTGCAGGCGGGGCGGCTGCACTTCGGCTTCCTGCGGGTGCCGGTGGCCCGGCCCGAGGGCCTGGACTTCGAGACCCTGTTCGACGAGCCCGTGCTGCTGGTGCTGCCGCTGGATCACCCCCTGGCCGCGGCCGGGGAGGCGCCGGTGTCGCTGAGCAGCCTGCGCCGCGAGCGCTTCATCCTCGTGCGTCGGCCGGGCGCGCCGGGGCTGTATGCCGAGTTGCTGCAGCGCTGCCGCGAGGCCGGCTTCGAGCCGCAGATCGCGGCCGAGGTGCCGCGCATGCTGACCAACCTCAACCTGGTGGCCGCCGGCGCGGGCATCTCGGTGGTGCCGGCCTCCATGCGCGGGGTGCATGCCCATGCGCTGGTGTACCGCGAGCTGGACGCCGCCGCGCGGCTGCGGGCGCCGATGACCATGGTGTGGCGGCGCAACGGCCTGCCCGGGCCGACGGCGACCCTGCTGGCGCTGGTGCGCCGGCTGGCCGCCGAGCCGGCCTGATGGGCTCAGTCGGCGCGGCTGCTGCGCAGCGCCAGGCCGGCCAGTCCGGCGCTGAGCAGCAGCAGCGACGCGGGTTCGGGCACGGGCAGCGCGGTGAAGTTGCCGCTGAGCTCGGTGCGCAGGCCGGTGGGGCCGCTCCAGTTGTCGATGACGAAGTCCAGCGTGTTCACGCCGGCAACGAAGCCGCTGCTGGCGACGAAGCTGGCAAAGCTGCTGTAGCTGCTCCAGCTCACGCCCAGGCTCTGGCCGTTCAGCAGCACGTCGACCACCTGGTTGTCGGCCGCGACCCCGCCACTCAGCGAGGCGGTGCTCGTGTCATAGCCGCTGAGGTCGAACTGGGTGCGGAAGGTGTAGGTGGCGCCGGCGCCCAGGTCGGCCGCGTAGCCGCCGCTGTCCACCTGCACGGTGATCCACTTGGAGCTGCTGCTGGGTGCCATCCAGTAGCCGGGAAAGCCGGCCGCGTCGTCGACGCCGTAGACCGCACTGCCGTCGATCAGCCGGTAGTGCGGATCGACCGCGCCTAGGGCCAGCACCGTGCCGTCGGCACCCAGGCCGGTGCTGAACAGACCCACGTCGGCGGATGCGGCGGTGCTGCCCAGGCCCAGCAGGGCGGCCGCGGCGAGGTACTTGGCAAAGGTGGGGGTGGCGTTCATGCAGGCTCCTTCTGGGGTGTGGCGCGGGCTTGCCGCGACAGGGGCGGGGAATCGACCCTGCCGGCGGCAGTCTGGTCCTGCGCGAAGGGCGCCTGCAAGCGCCGCTTCACCCGTTCAGGTGAGCTCGGCCAGGGGGTAGTCGGTGAAGCCCTCGGCACCGCCGCCGTAGTAGGTTTCCTTTTGGCCCTCGGCCCAGGGCAGGGCGCGGCGGATGCGCTCCACCAGGTCCGGGTTGGCGATGAAGGGGCGGCCGATGGACACCGCGTCGGCACGGCCCGAGGCCACGGCGTCCAGCGCCATCTCGCGGGTGTAGCCGTTGTTCAGGATCACCGGGCCCTGGAAGCGCTGGCGCAGCGCCTCGTAGTCGAAGGGCGCGCTGTCGCGCGCGCCGCCGGTCGTGCCCTCCACCAGCTCCAGGAAGGCCAGCTTCAGCGGCGCGAGCTGCTCGACGACGTGGTTGAACAGGGCCTGCGGGTCGCTGTCCTGGCCGATGTCGTTGGACGGCGTCACCGGCGACAGGCGCAGCGAGGTGCGGCCCGGGCCGATGGCCTCGGCCACGGCGGTCATCACCTCGATCAGCAGGCGGGCGCGGTTCGCGATCGCGCCGCCGTAGGCGTCGTTGCGGTCATTGGCGCTGTCGCGCATGAACTGGTCCAGCAGATAGCCGTTGGCCGCGTGCACCTGCACGCCGTCGAAGCCGGCGGCGATGGCGTTCTTCGCGGCCTGGGCGTAGTCGGCGATCAGCTGGGGCAGCTCGTCGGTGCGCAGCGCGCGCGGTTCGTCGGTGGGCACCAGCTCGCCGTGGGCGGCGTAGGTGCGGGTCTTGGCGGCGCGGGTGGTGGACGACACCGGCGCCTGGCCGCCGGGCTGCAGGCGCTTCACCGAGATGCGGCCCACGTGCCAGAGCTGCACGACGATCCTGCCGCCGGCCGCGTGCACCGCGTCGGTGACCGGCTTCCAGCCGGCGATCTGCTCGGCCGAGTGGATGCCCGGGGTGTCGAAGTAGCCCTGGCCGTCGGGGCGGATCTGGGTGGCCTCGCTGATGATGAGGCCGGCCCCGGCGCGCTGGCGGTAGTACTCGACGTGCAGCGCATTGGGCACCTGCTTGACCGCGCGGTTGCGGGTCAGCGGCGCCATCACGAGGCGGTTGGCGATGGCGATGTCGCCGAAGCGGGCGGGGTCGAACAACGTGGTCATTGCAGGGTTGCGGTGTGGAAGCGAAAACGGGCCCAAGGCTAACCGCGGCGGTTTTCCCCGGCCGGCCTGCGGTTGTCCCGGCCTGTGTTAGCGACAATCGGGCCATGCTCGCCTACCGTCACGCCTTCCATGCCGGCAACCATGCCGATGTCCTCAAGCACCTGGTGCTGACCCGCGTGCTGCGCTACATGGGCGAAAAGGACAAGCCCTACACCCTGATCGACACCCATGCCGGCGCGGGCGGCTACTCCATCGAGGGCCGCTACGCGCAGAAGAACGCCGAATATGCCGAGGGCATTGCGCGCCTGTACGACCTGGCCGCCAAGGGGGGGCTGCCGGCCCCGCTGGCCGACTACGTCAGCCTGGTGCGCGACTTCAACCCCGACGGCCAGCTGCGCCAGTACCCGGGCTCGCCGGCGATTGCCAACTTCGTGCTGCGCGAGACCGACCGGCTGCGCGTCTACGAACTGCACCCGACGGACCACCGCATCCTGTCCAGCTACCTGGAGGGACGGCCCAACACCCAGGTCAGCGACCGCGACGGTTTTGCCGCCATCAAGGCCGAGCTGCCCTCGCCGACGCGGCGCGCGGCGCTGCTGATGGACCCGCCCTACGAGATCAAGAGCGACTACGCCAAGGTGCTGGCCGCGCTGCGCGAGGCGCTGGAGCGAGCGGCCGACACGGTGGTGATGATCTGGTACCCGCAGTTGCAACTGCTGGAATCCAGCCAGCTGGTGCCGCGCCTGAAGGCCAGTGCGGATGCGCTGGCCAAGAAGGGCTGGCTGCATGCGCGCCTGACCGTGACCCAGGCCGACGAGCGCGGCTTCGGCATGCTGGGCAGCGGCATGTTCATCGTGAACCCGCCGTTCACGCTGCATGACGAGCTGGCCGAGTGCCTGCCGCTGCTGGTGGACAAGCTGGGGCAGTACGACGGCGCCAACTTCGTGCTGGAGCAGCGCGCCGCCTGACGCCGGCGTGCGTGTGAGCCAGCGGGTCCGCGTGGCGGCTGGCTCCTAGGTGACGCGGCCGGCGGCCAGCCTGCATTAAGCTGCGCCCCGCTTGCCGGCGACCGGTCCGGTATCCCCACATCCCAGGCCCGGCATGTCCGACAGCAATTCCGTCACCATGGAGCAGATCGCCGCACTGGCCGGCGTCAGCACGATCACCGTGTCGCGCGCGCTGCGCGACAGCGCCTCGGTGGCCCCGGCCACGCGCGAACGCATCAAGCAGCTGGCCGAGCAGGCCGGCTACCGCTTCAACCACCATGCCCGCAACCTGCGGCTGCGGCGCAGCCACATGGTGGCCGTGGTGCTGGAGATGCAGCCGGACACCGATCGCCCCATGACGGACGCCTACCCGCTGCAGCTGCTGGGCGGCATCACGCAGGAGCTGACCTCGCGCGGCTACAGCGTGCTGCTGTCGGCCCTGCAGGGCGTGGAGCAGACGGTGGCGTCGTCGGCCGACGGCATCATCCTGCTCGGCCAGGGCGCGCATGGCTCGGCCGTGCGGACGGTGGCGGCGATGGGCCAGCCGCTGGTGGTCTGGGGGGCGGAGCATGGTCGCGGCGAGCAGGTGGTGGTGGGGGGCGACAACGCCCACGGCGGCGCCTGTGCGGCGCAGCGCCTGATCGCGCTGGACCGCCACGAGCTACTGTTCCTGGGCGACGTCAGCCACGCCGAGGTGCGTGACCGCCAGCAGGGCTTTGCGAAGGCGCTGAAGAAGGCCGGGCGCAAGGCCCACACGCTGACGCCGTCGGCCTTTACCTTCGGGGCCGGCTTCACGGCCGTGCAGGCCCATCTGGCGCGCGGCGGCGCGGTGCCTGACGGCCTGTTCGCCGCCAGCGACCTGCTGGCCATGGGGGCCGTGCGAGCCTTCAACGATGCGGGCCTGAGCGTGCCCGAGGCGGTGTCGGTGATCGGCTACGACGACTCCCCCGGCGCCCAGAGCTTCGCGCCGCCGCTCACCAGCGTGCGGCAGGACTGGCACCACGGCGGCGTGCTGCTGGCGCGCAAGGTGCTGGACCTGATCGCCGGCCAGCCGTCCGGCAGCGAGATCATGCCGACGGAGCTCGTCGTGCGTGCGACCTGAGCCCGGGTCGCGACTTCGACATTTGTTGCGTTAGGACAAACAGCTGGTCCTCGCGAGTGTGGAGCTTCGCACACTGCGGTCCTTGTGTTCCGGCGTGGCATCAATAGCATCGTCGCTCGATCTCTACTCAACCTGTAACCGCCGACCTGACAGGCCGGACAGGGGATGAACATGACTCTCTCAGCCTGGATGCGCAGCTTCACCATCCGCACCCGCATGCATGGAGCCATCGCGATGGTGCTGTCGATGTTCGCCGCACTGGGCCTGACCGGCCTGCTGGGCGGGCGGCACCTGATGGCGCTGAACGAGGCCTTCATGGGCCACTCCTTGCACGAGGTGGGTCAGCTCAGCCTGATCCGCCAGTCGCTGGCGGACGTGCGTCTGGCCGAGAAGGAGATGGTCATCGCCTACGAGGTGCCCGAGCAGGTGCGCCAGCAGCGCCAGCGCTGGGATGCTGCGGCGCAGCAGCTGACCAAGGCGCTGGAGTCCTTGCTGGAGGGCGAGGAGGACGAGGACAACCCGTTGGCCCGCGAGTCCATCAAGCTGCTGGCCGACTACCGCGGCGCCGCACAGCCGGTGCTGTCGCAGATCGAGGCCGGCGGCTTCGACACCGCGCGGGTGGCCGACCGCATGCTGAGCCGCCCCAAGGCCTCGATGGTGGAGATCGAGAAGCGCGTGGAGCGCATCGCCCAGATCATCGACGGGGAGGCCAAGGCGGTGGAGGCCGAGTTCACCGGCGAGATGCGCACCATTGCCTACCGCTCGCTGGCCGTGCTGGCCGTCATCATGCTGCTGGTGGTGCCGCTCACGCTGGTGAACTCGGCGTCCATCATCAGCCCCATGCGCTATGCCTGCGTGGTGGCCCGCTCCATTGCCGGCGGCGACCTGAACAACGACATCCGCGTCGTCGGCCGCGACGAGGCCTCCGACCTGCTGCATGCGCTGGACACCATGCAGACCAGCCTGCGCACGCTGGTCGGCCAGGTCAAGGACTCCACCCAGCTGATCGAGACGGCCAGCAACGAGGTGGCCTCGGGCAACCAGGACCTCAGCCACCGCACCGAGCAGGCGGCCTCCAGCCTGCAGCAGACCACCAGCTCGATGGACGACCTGACCGCCGGTGTGCGCCACGGCGCCGAGGCGGCCAGCAATGCCAAGCAGCTGGCGCTGGGCGCCGCCGAGGTGGCGCGCCGCGGCGGCGAGGAGGTGGCCCAGGTCGTGTCCACGATGGACGAGATCAACAGCAGCTCCAAGCGCATCGTCGACATCGTCGGCCTGATCGACAGCATCGCCTTCCAGACCAACATCCTGGCGCTGAACGCGGCGGTGGAGGCCGCGCGTGCCGGCGAGCAGGGCCGCGGCTTCGCGGTGGTGGCGGGCGAGGTGCGGGCGCTGGCCCAGCGCTCGGCCGGCGCGGCGCGCGAGATCAAGACGCTCATCGCGGCCAGCGTGGAGCGCACCGATGCCGGCTCACGCCTGGTGCAGCACGCGGGCCACACGATGCAGGAGATCGTGGCCAATGTGCAGCGCGTCAGCGACATGATCGGCGAGGTGGCCGACGGCGCGGCCGACCAGAGTGCCCGCATCGGCCAGATCAACGGGGCGGTCAATCAGCTCGATCACATGACGCAGCAGAACGCGGCCCTGGTGGAGCAGTCCACCGCGGCGGCCGAGAGCCTGCGCGAGCAGCTGCACCGCCTGTCCGGCGCCGTAGCGCAGTTCCGCATCGACGGCCGCTCGGCCACCTGAAGACGCAAGACCCGGCCCCGGCCGGGTCAGTCCAGCGTGCGGCGGTAGCGCAGCAGCGCGATCGCCCCGGCAGCCAGCAGGAAGGCCAGCATGGGCCAGAGCTCGGGCAGCAGCTCCTGCGCGCCGGCGCCCTTGAGCAGGATGCCGCGCACGATGCGCAGAAAGTGGGTCAGCGGCAGCGCCTCGCCCAGCGTCTGGGCCCACGCGGGCATGCCGCGGAACGGGAACATGAAGCCCGACAGCAGCATGGACGGCAGGAAGAAGAAGAACGTCAGCTGCAGGGCCTGCAGCTGGTTGCGCGCCAGTGTCGAGAACGTGAAGCCCACGCCCAGGTTGGCCAGCATGAAGACGCCGATCAGCGCCAGCAGCAGCGCGAGGCTGCCGACCATGGGCACGTCGAACAGCAGCCGGGCCGCCCCCAGGATGACGCCCAGCTGCACATAGCCCAGCAGCACGTAGGGCAGGATCTTGCCCACCATCACCTCCAGCGGCCGCACCGGCGTGGCCAGCAGGTTCTCCATGGTGCCGCGCTCGCGCTCGCGGGTCATGGCCAGCGCGGTCAGCATCACCATGGTCATCGTGAGGATGGTGCCCACCAGGCCCGGCACGATGTTGTAGCGCGACAGCCCCTCGGGGTTGTAGCGGCGCTGCACGCGCAGCTCGAACGGCGGATCGGCCGGCGCCAGCGGGGCCAGCGTGCCGCGCAGGTCGCGCGCGAGCGCCTGGCGCCCCAGCTGGCCGAGCGCGGCCAGTGCGTTGCCCGAGGCTGACGGGTCGGTGGCATCGGCGGCCACCAGCACGACCGGATGCTCGCCGCGCACCAGCCGCGCGCCGAAGTCGTCGGGCACGACGACCAGGAACTGGATGTCGCCGCGCTGCAGCAGCCGGTCGCCCTCGGCCTCGGCGATGCCGCTGGCCACGACCCGGAAATAGCCGCTGGTCTGCAGTGCGGCCACCAGGCTGCGCGCCATCGTGCTCGCGTCCTGGCTGACCACGGCGGTCGGCAGGCCCTTGGGGTCGGTGTTGATGGCGTAGCCGAACAGCACCAGCTGAAGGATGGGCACGCCCACGGCCATCGCGAAGGTGAGGCGGTCGCGCAGCATCTGCTGCACCTCCTTCAAGGCGATCGCGAGCATGCGTCTGAGGGCGTTCATGCGGGCTCCGGCGGTGGTGGGGCGGGGCGCTCAGGCCTCGAAGTTGTCGGTGGCCTGGCCGACCAGGCGCACGAAGGCGTCCTCCAGGTCGCTGGCGCCGGCGGTTTCGACGATGGCGGGCGCGGTGCCGCGGGCCAGCACCCGGCCGTAGGCGATGTAGACCAGCTCGTCGCAGCGCTCGGCCTCGTCCATGTAGTGGGTGGACACCAGCACCGTGATGCCACCCTCGGCGAGGGCGTGGATCTGGTCCCAGAACTCGCGCCGGGCCTTGGGGTCCACGCCGGCCGTGGGCTCGTCCAGCAGCAGCAGGCGCGGCTGATGCAGCAGGCAGGCCGCCAGCGCGAGCCGTTGCTTCCAGCCACCGGACAGCGCACCGGCCAGCTGCCGCTGACGCGAGGCCAGGCCCAGGCGCTCCAACGCCTCGTCCACCGCCTCGCGGCGGCGCGGCATCGAGAACAGCCGGGCCACGAAGTCGAGGTTCTCGCGGATCGAGAGGTCCTCGTACAGGCCGAAGCGCTGTGTCATGTAGCCCACCAGGGACTTCAGCCGGTCCGCGTCGCGACGGAAATCCAGGCCGAGCACCCGCCCTTCGCCGGCGTCCGGGGTCAGCAGGCCGCACAGCATGCGCAGCGAGGTGGTCTTGCCGCTGCCGTTGGGGCCCAGGAAGCCGACGATGCGGCCGCGGCGGACCTGCATGTCCAGCTGATCCACCACGCGGCGGCCGGCGTAGGTCTTGGACAGACCACGTACGTCGATGGCGAGCTCGTCCATGGCGGGCATGGGCATCAGCGGCGCACGTCCAGCGGCTGGCCGGGGTGCAGGCGTTCGGCGTCCTCGGCCCGTTCGGGACGGGCCTCGACGAGGAAGACCAGCTTGTCGCGCTGCGCGTTCGAGTAGATGACGGGCGGCGTGTACTCCGGCCCGGCGGCGATGTAGCTGATGCGCGCGGCAATCGGTGCGGCGCAACCGTCGCAGTGCAGCTGCACCGCGGCGCCCAGGCTCAGCGAGCCCACCGCGGCCTCGGGCACGTAGAAGCGGGCTTTTCGGTGATCGGGGGGCAGCAGCGCCAGCACCGGCTGGCCGGCCGGCACCCACTCGCCGGGCCGCATGAAGACGTCCTGAACCCGGCCGGCCGACGGCGCGCTCTGTCGCATCTGCGCCAGCCGCCACGCCGTCTGCTCACGGCTGCTGAGGGCGGCCTGCGCCAGCGCCCGGGCGGCGCTGCGTTCGTCCTCGCGGGCCGGCAGCCGGGCGACGGCCAGCGCGGCCTCCAGCTCGGCGACCCGCGCCGTGGTCTGCGCCAGCGTGCTGCGCGCATCGTCGATGCGCGCCGCCGAGATGAAGCCCTGGGCCAGCAGCTGCTGCTGGCGGGCCAGATCGCTGGCGGCCAGGCGGGCGGCGGCGCGGGCCTGCTCCAGCTGGGCCTGGGTGACCGCCAGCTCCGCGGCGCGCCTGCCCTTGTCCGCATCGGCCGCCTGGGCGCGGGCGCTGTCGGCGCGCGCCCGCGCCTCGGCGTCGGCGGCCTGCTCCGGCGTGGCCTCCAGCTCGAACAGCGGCTGGCCGGCGCTGACGGCGTCACCGGAGCGCACGCCCAGCGTGCGCAGCCGGCCTGCCACCGGCGGTGCGATGTAGAGCAGCTCGGCCTCAGCGTAGCCCGGCCAGGCGGGCGGCGCCTCGCGGCCGCAGCCGGCCACCAGCAAAGCGAGCATCAGCGACCCCGTCGTCAGGGCGCAAGGCATGGGCTTCATCGGCGTCATCCGGTCAGAGTCCGCTGGCCAGGCCCAGCAGGGCCCAGTCGATGCGGCGTTGCAGGGCGGCATCGCTCAGGACCTGCTCGTCCAGCGCGGCCCGCAGCAGTGGCGGGGCCACCCCCTGCGTGGGGGCGCTGCCCAGCAGCAGGACGGGCGCCACGACGGCGCCCATCAGGAAGGGCAGCTGGCTCAGCGCCGGGCGGCGCGGCAGCCGCTCCTGCGCCTGGGCCAGCTGCAGCAGCTCGCTGAGCACGCCGAGGTGGCGAGGCAGGTTGGCCCGCACGAAGGCGGTGACCACCTCCTCGCCGGCCTGCAGATCGGCCCAGACCCGCGCGATCAGCGGGCGGTGCTCGCGCACGAAGCGGGCGATGGCCAGCAGCGCGGCGGCCAGGCGTTCCATCGGGTCACTGGTGCCGCTTTCGTTGAGCGTCAGCGCCTGGAACATCTGCTCGTAGTGGCGCTGCAGCAGCGCGGCCAGGAAGCCATCCTTGCTGCCGAAGTGGTAGTGCAGCATCGCCGGGTTCACGCCGGCTGCCTCGGCGACCTTGCGAACGGACAGTGCGGCGCAGCCGTGCTCCGGGTAGAGCGCGGCGCCGGCGGCGAGCAGGGCCAGATCCTGTTCCTGACTGGGGCGGGGCATGCGGCATTATTGGTCGAGTGACCAATAACAGCAAGTGAGTCCAGACCGGCCGTCGGTCAGCGCCGACTAGAATCGCGCCAGCGCCGATTTGTTCCGGATTGCGGGCGCTCTACAAATGCCGCTAAACAGGGCGTCCCGAGCAACCGGCGTCCCGCAAGTGGCGCCGGTTTTGTTTTGGAGGATGGCCATGACGGGCCGTAGCGTGGGCGTGGTAACGCCCCAGGTATTCCGATTCGATGAGCCCCTGCCCCTGCGCAGCGGCGCGGCCTTCGGGCCCTACGAGCTGACCGTGGAGACCTACGGCGAGCTCAATGCCGACCGCAGCAACGCGGTGCTGGTGTGCCATGCGCTCAATGCCAGCCACCATGTGGCCGGCACCTACGCGGGGCAGGACCGCAGCGAGGGCTGGTGGGACAACCTGGTCGGCCCGGGCAAGCCGCTGGACACCGACCGTTTCTTCGTGATCGGGGTCAACAACCTCGGCTCCTGCTTCGGCTCCACCGGGCCCATGCACATCAATCCGGCCAACGGGCGCGCCTGGGGCGCGGACTTCCCCGTGGTCACCGTGCACGACTGGGTGGACGCCCAGGCCCGTGTGCTCGACCGCCTGGGCATCACTCGCCTGGCGGCCGTGCTGGGCGGCTCGCTGGGCGGCATGCAGGCGCTGGACTGGGCGCTGCGCTACCCCGAGCGGCTGGAGCACTGCATCGCGATCGCCACGGCGCCCAACCTGTCGGCCCAGAACATCGCGTTCAACGAGGTGGCGCGCCGCGCCATCGTGACCGACCCAGACTTCCACGGCGGCCACTTCTACGAGCACGGCGTGGTGCCCAAGCGCGGCCTGCGCGTGGCGCGCATGATCGGCCACATCACCTACCTGTCCGACGACGTGATGGCCGAGAAGTTCGGCCGTGAGCTCAAGACCGGCGAGCTGGGCTATTCCACCCAGGACATCGAGTTCCAGATCGAAAGCTATCTGCGCTACCAGGGCGACAAGTTCAGCGACTACTTCGACGCCAACACCTATCTGCTGATCACCCGTGCGCTGGACTACTTCGACCCGGCGCGCGAATTCGGCGGCGACCTGAGCCGCGCCTTCGCCGCGGCGCGCGCCAAGTTCCTGGTGGCCAGCTTCACGACCGACTGGCGCTTCTCGCCGGCCCGCTCGCGCGAGATCGTGCGGGCACTGCTGGACAATCAGCTCGATGTCTCCTATGCCGAGATCGACGCCCCCCACGGCCACGACGCCTTCCTGCTTGAAGACCCGCGCTACCACGGCGTGCTGCGCGCCTATTTCGAGCGCATCGCCGAGGGCCTGCAGCCGCCGGCCGGTCTGCAGCTGAGGGGGATTTCGGTATGAGTTTCGACCCCGCCATCGCGGCCCTGGTGCCGCCGGGCTCGCGCGTGCTCGACCTGGGCTGCGGCACCGGCGAGCTGCTGGAGCACCTGATCAAGCACAAGGGCTGCAGCGGCTACGGCATCGAGCTGGACGACGCCAACCTGCTGGCCTGCGTGAAGCGCGGCGTCAACGCGATACAGCTGAACCTGGAGGAGGGCCTGTCGGTCTTCCAGGACCAGAGCTTCGATGTCGTGCTGCAGCTCGAAACCCTGCAGCATCTGCGCAATGCCGAGGCCATGCTCAAGGAGACGGCGCGCGTGGGCAAGCAGGGCATCGTGAGCTTTCCCAATTTTGCGCACTGGCCCAACCGCCTGCAGGTGCTGACCGGGCGCATGCCGGTGACGCGGGCGCTGCCCTACGAGTGGTACGACACGCCCAACATCCGCGTCGGCACCTATGCCGACTTCGAGGTGCTGGCGCGCAAGAACCGGCTCAAGATCCTCGATGCCTTCGGGCTGCAGAAGGGTCAGGTTGTGCGTGCGCTGCCCAACCTGCTGGCCAGCGTGGCGGTGTTCCGCTTCGAGCGCGACTGACGCGCAAGGCCGGTGAGACGCAAGCAGTTCCTCGCCGGCCTGGCTGCGCTGCCCTGGGCAGCGCGGGCGGCGGCGCCGGTGCGTCTGAGTCTGGCCTACCCCAACCTCGACGGGCTGGGCGAGCGGTCGCTGGGCTACCGGGTGCTGAGGCTGGCGCTGGAGAAGTCGGGGCGGCCTTTCAGCCTGACCCTCACGACGGAGCCGACCACCCATGTGCGCGCGCGCCAGCAGCTGTTGCTGGGTGAGATCGACGTGGTGGACTTCGGCACCAGCGAGGATTTCGAGCAGCGCTTCCAGGCGCTGTATTTCCCCATCGACCGCGGCCTCAACGGCTGGCGGCTCTTCATCATCCAGTCGCGTCTGCAGTCACGGCTGGCCGCGGTACACGACCTGGCTGGCCTGCGGCGGTTCACGCTCGGGCAGGGCAACGACTGGTCGGACGTGGCGGTGCTGCAGGCAGCCGGCTTCCGGGTGGAGCGGGCGGGCAGCCTGGTGGCCTTGTTCCGCATGCTGGCGGCGGGGCGCTTCGACGCGCTGCCACTGGGCCTGAACGAGGCGTACGAGATGCTGGGCCAGGCCCGCAGCGATGCGCCGGACTGCGTCATCGACCGCCAGCTGGCGCTGGCCTACCCCTTTGCCCGCATGCTGTTCGTCCGGCGCGGCAACGAGCTGCTGCATGACACGCTGCGCCGGGGCCTGCAGCGCGCCTTCGACGACGGCTCGTTCCACGCGCTGTTCCACGGGCTGCCCGGCAACGCCGAGGCCAGCCTGCGTGAACGTCTGGCGGGGCGGCGCATCCTGCGCATCGACAACCCGACCCTGTCGGCCGAGGTGAGGCGCATCCCCGAGCACTATTTCTTCAGGCCGTGAGGCGCGGGTTCCGAGCCGTGGCTGCTCAGGCCAGGCCGGACTTCTTCTTGCCGCCCTTCTTGGCGTGCTTCTTGGCCTTGTGCTTGGACTTGTCGGCCTTCTTGGCGCTCTTCTTGCCTGCCTTCTTGCCGGGGGCCTTGGCGTGAGGCGTGGTCTGCAACTGAGTACTGGCGTGGTGCTTGACGGTTCGGGCCTCGGCGGCCGGGGCCGCGATGGCCAGTGCCAGGGCGAGGGTGCTGATCAGGGTCTTCATGGGGGAACTCCGGGAATCCGGCGAGGGTACACGAGGGCGGCATCACAGCCTTGCCGGCGGCTGGCCATCAGTCCCCCTTGCGAACGAACTGGCCCTCGGGCGTGCGCTCGTCGTCCTTGAATTCGCCCTCCCAGCGGTCGCCGGACGGCCAATAGAAGACGCCGGGCCCGTGCTTGAGCCCGCGCAGCCAGCCGCCGTCGTAGCGTTCGCCGCTCTTCCAGGTGTAGATGCCGCGCCCCTGTTCCTTGCCGCTGTCGAATTCACCCTCGTACACATCGCCGTTCTGATGCACGAGCCGCCCGCGGCCGTGCGGGCGGCCGGCCAGCATCTGGCCCTGGTAGACGTTGCCGTTGGCGTAGCGCATCTGACCCTGGCCCTGGGGCTGGTCGTTGACCCAGTCGCCCTCGTAGCGCTGGCCGTTGGTCCACAGATAGGTGCCGCGCCCGTGCGGCAGACCCTTGCGGATCTGGCCGGTGTAGCTGTCGCCCGAGGCATAGACGAGGCGGCCTTCGCCCGCGGGCTCGCCATCCACAAAGCCGCCTTCGTACTGGTTGCCATTGGCATAGACCATCAGGCCGCGGCCGGTGGCCTGGTCGGCCACCCAGTCGCCCTTGTAGCGCTGGCCGTTGGCCCAGCGGATCTCCCCGACACCCTGGCGCTGGCTGCGCACCAGCGGCCCTTCGTAGACATCGCCGTTCTTCCATTCGACGCGCCCGGCGCCGCTGACCACATCGCCGTCCTCGCGGACGAACTGGCCGAGGTAGCGGGTGTCGCCCACCGATCGGTCGAACAGCTTGGCCTCGGTGGCGGGCGCCGCGGCGACGGCGACCGTCGTCGCCGCCGTCACTGCAGCCTGGGCCGGCAGCGATGCGGCTGCAGCGGGCGCCGCCCGCGGCGCGGGTGCGGTGGCCAGCGATCTGGTGGCCGCGGGCGCAGACGCAGCCTGGGCCGCAGGCACCGCGGTCTTGGTGGCATTGGGGCTGGCGGGCGCGGCTGCAGCGGGTGCGCCGGGCCATGGCGTCGCCACCCACGGCGTGCCCCGTTCGCGCCCCAGGGCCTGGGCATTGTTCGTCGCCAGCTCCTGGGCGCTGCCCTTGCAGACGCGGGCCGCGTCGCGCCACAGGGTCTCGGCGATCTGGCTTTGCGTCTGGCGCTCGGCCAGCGGCAGCGCGGCGCCGGTGTTGCGCAGGCGGTTGGCGTAGTCGCGCGAGCGCTCGAAGGCCGGCGCGCAGAACTCGGCGTTGTGGGCATCGATCTCGGTCTGCTCGCGCCGCCTTTCGGCCAGCTGCTGCTGGCTGCCCGTGCAGAGGTCGGCGGCAAGATCCCACATGCCCTCGGCCTTGCGGTAGAGCGTGGCGGCCTCGCCGAAGCGGCGTTCGCCGATGGCGGCGCGCGCCAGGTCTTGCAGCGACTGGGCGTCGCGGTGGCTGCTCTCGCACTGGCTGCCGGCCTGCAGTCGCTCGGCCAGCACCTCGCGGGTCTTCTGGTTGTCGTCCAGGTTGCGCTGGGCCCGTTCCTTGGCGCGGCCCTGGCATTGGGCCAGCGTGAGCGTCCACTGGGCGATGGCCTCGTCGTAGAGCTTCACCAGCGTGTCCAGCGGCAGGTTCTGCGACTGGCCGGTCACGGCCTTGAGGTCGGTGGCCATCGCCCGGGCGGTGAGCTGGCCGCAGGTGGCGGCCGGTGGTGCGGAGGCCGCCGGCGCTGGCTCGGAGGCGGTCGGCTCGGGGGCGTTGGGCGTTTGGATCGGCGGGTTCTGGGCGAGCCCGGGTGCGGTGAGGCACAGGGTCAGCAGGAGCGTGGCGGCGGGTCTGTGCATCGAGAGACCTGGGCGGTTCATTTGCGGGATGCCGTCTCGACCGGCATGTCGAGCATGGCGTCGACCAGGCCGCGCGCGTAGCGCCCGGCACCGGGGTCGTCGGGGCTGTCGAAGGAGAAGCGGGAGGCTACGGTGGCCAGCGGCATGGCGCCGACCTCGGCCGCCAGGTCGCTGGCGCGCAAGCCGCCCAGGATGGCCGCAACGGCCGTCTCCTGCCCCTGGGCGGTGGCGATCTTGCTGAGCGCGGCGAGCCGGTCGGCATCGAACAGCAGCGCGTTGCTCACCAGGCTGCGTTCCACCAGCTTCTGGTGCAGCGTGAAGCCGGCCAGCGGCGGCGCGCCCAGACGCGCCATGCGCTCGTAGGCCCAGGCGTCGGCGTAGTCGAAGGCCGTGGCCGCGATGCGGGAGATGCCGGACAGCATGCCGCGGTTCTCGGCGGCCGCCTGCATTGCGTTGACGGCCTGCTGGCGCGTCAGCTGCTGGGCCGCATCGGTGATGCCCTCGCGCAGGCGCTGGGCAGCGAGTGCCTTGCCCTGCTCGATCAGCTGCTGCTTGATCAGCTCGGTGGCGGCGCTGGCGGCCGCGTTGCGCGCGGCCGTGACGGCCGCGTCGGCCGCCAGCGCCGCCGCCTTCACGCCGGAGGCCAGCGTGACGAGGTTGTAGAGCGTGCCGACGATGCGGGTCGTGTAGTGGTAGGCCTTCATGCGCACGCCGCCCTCCTCGGACAGGCCCTGCGTCCACAGCACCATCCACAGCGCCTCGTCGGGCGAGAGATCGGCCTGGGTCAGCTCCAGCGGGTGCAGGCTCATCAGCCAGTGGTAGTCCTGCAGCGTCGGGGTGTTGGGCGGTGCGAAGCGCGCGTAGCCACGGCAGACCTCGAAGGGCTTGATCGACACCCGGCCGCGGCCGACCATGTTCACGGCGAACGGGCGCCCGCCGTCGCGGGCCTCGGCGAGCGCTTCCAGCAGGCGCTCGCCGTCGTTGCTCTCGGTGCCGGCGATACGGTCCAGCCGCGCGCCCAGAGGCAGGGGGGAGGCCTCGGTGATGGCGATCACGGTCAGCCGCTCGTCCACCTGCAGGCCGCGGGCCCAGGCCACCCGGTCGTCGGCGCTCCAGCCGGCGCTGGTGGCCACGGCGAAGGGCAGCTCCCATTGCCGGTCGCAGTCCTTGTCGTTCAGCTGGGCGCTGCGCGCGATGGCCGGTCGGATCAGGCGCTCACCGGCGCCATAGGCGCGGATGCCGGCCAGCAGCTTCTCATCAACCTTGCGGCCGTCGTCCACCGTGAATTTGGGGCCGGCGCAGCCGGCCAGCAGCAGGGCGGTCAGCAGCGTGAGGCAGTGCAGAACATGGCGCATCGTGCGCCAGCGTACGGACTGCCCATGACGGCAAAACTGGTTGTTTCCCTGTGTGGGGGCGGCGTCACAGTCAGGCGCTGGGCTCCAGCGCCCGGGGGCCTTCGGCACCGCAGACCCGGTTGCGGCCCAGCTCCTTGGCACGGTAGAGCGCGCGGTCGGCCTCGCGGAAGAGGGCGTCCAGGTCGCTCACGTCGCGGGCCTCGGCGCAGGCCAGGCCGAAGCTCGCCGTCACCTGCAGCGACTGATTGCCGACGGGCATGGAGGTGTCGGCCAGCGTGGCCCGCAGGCGTTCGGCCAGCTGGGCCGCCTGTTCCGGCCGGCAGTCGGTGGCCAGCACGACGAATTCCTCGCCGCCCAGCCGGGCCAGCAGCTCGCCGCGGCGCACCTGGCTGCGAGCGCGCTCGGCAGCCTCGCGCAGCACCTGGTCGCCGGCCTGGTGGCCGTGCAGGTCGTTGACCCGCTTGAAATGGTCCAGGTCGAACACCAGCAGCGCCATGGGCCAGCCCTGGCGGCGGGCCTGGGCCAGCAGCTCCGTGGCCCGCACCGCGAAGGCCCGGCGGTTGGGCAGGCCGGTGAGGAAATCGGTGTCGCTGGCGATGCGCAGCTGCTCGAACAGCTGCTCGCGCTCGCGCTCCAGCGTGCGGCGCCTCAGCGTGGCCTCGCGCAGTGCGGCCACGGCCCGCTTCATGTCGCCCACCTCGTCGCGCCGGTTCACAGGGGGCGGCTCGTCCGGGATCTCGCCGGCCATGATGGCGTTCATCACCCGGGTGGAGCGCAGCAGCGGCAGCAGCACGCGATGCCGGATCAGCAGGAACACGGCGATCTCCACGCACAGCACGGCCACGCCCAGCGCGGTGTTGACGACGAGGCGCTGGCGCGTGTCGGCCAGCTCGCGGGCGGCAGACCGGCGCGCGGACTCGAACATCGCGTCGCGCAGCTCCACGATGCTCTTCATGGGCGGCACATAGCGCGCGACGAAGGCCGCCGAGTCCACGCCCAGCGGGCCGCTCTGCCCCAGCTCGGCCTGACGGCGGGCAAATGGCAGGCTGACCGCGAAATAGCGGGTCTCCAGGCCGTCCAGCGCGGCGTGCAGCGTGGCGTCCTGCTTGCCGACGCGCAGCTGCAGCGCGATCAGCTTGCGCAGCTGTTCGATGCGCCCGATCAGTTCCGGGATCTCGCGGCGTTCGAGCTCGGCCAGCGGCTGCCCGGTGGCGAGTGCCGTGGTGAACTGCGAGCCCAGCCGGCCCGCGTACTCGCGCATCTCGGCGGCGTAGCGCGCGCCCACCAGCGGCACGGCCAGCGCCGGGTAGATGGCCTCCGCCGCGGCGGACAGCAAGGTGGCACTGCCCAGCACGGTGTCGATGACTGCGAACAGCTGGTCGATGGGGCCACGCGTCAGGCGCTGCCCCGGGGCGCTGCGGCTGGCATGGGGCAGGGCGGCGACCCGGTCCACCTCACGGCGGGCGGCGGCCAGTTCGACACGGGCCTGCTCCAGATCGGCCAGCGCGGCCGCCGACGCTGCGTCCTCAGCCTCGCGCAGGGCGTTCAGGGCCGCGTCAAAGGCGGCGTCGGTGGCCTGGCGGAAGTTGGCCAGGCGCGCGTGCAGCTCGGGGCTCGCGGGCTCGGTGTCGTTCAGCACCGGGATGGTCGGGCCGCGTTCGGCCGAGGCCTTCTCGGCGACCGTCATCGTCAGGTAGGCGCGCTCCATGGCCGCCAGGCCGAGTTCGGCGGTGACCACGCGCTGCCGGTCCGCCCACACCGAGCGCAGCAGCAGGGCGGTCACCAGACCGAGCAGCAACCCGGTCGTCAGCAGGAACAGGCGCGTCAGACGCATGGACACGAGGCAGGCGGCGAGAAGGCCATTATGGGAGCGCCTAAACTGGCCGCTTGTGTCAAACAGACACCGGAGACTGCCATGAATGCACGCGACCCCCAACTTCCGCTGCAAGCCGACGAAGCCACCGCGCTGGGCGCGTTTGCATCGCGCGTCTGGGACGAAGAGATCGTTCCCGCGCTGACCGACTACATCGCCATTCCGGCCAAGAGCCCGATGTTCGACGCCGACTGGGCGGCCAATGGCCACATCGAGAAGGTGCTGACCCAGGCCGCGGCCTGGGTGGAGAGCAAGAAGGTGGCCGGCCTCAAGCTGGAAGTGGTGCGCATTCCGGGCCGTACGCCGGTGATCTTCTTCGAGGTGCCGGCGACCAAGGCGGGCTCGGACGACACCATCGTGCTCTACGGCCATCTGGACAAGCAGCCCGAGTTCAACGGCTGGCGTGCCGACCTCGGCCCCTGGACGCCCAAGTACGAGAACGGCCTGCTGTACGGCCGCGGCGGCGCGGACGACGGCTATGCGGTCTACGCCTCGCTGACGGCCATCATGGCGCTGGACCAGCAGGGCATCCCGCGCCCGCGCTGCGTGGGGATCATCGAGACCTGCGAGGAAAGCGGCTCCTACGACCTGCCGGCCTACATCGACCTGCTCAAGCCCCGGCTGGGCAACGTGTCGCTGGTGGTCTGCCTGGACTCCGGCGCCGGCAACTACGATCAGCTGTGGCTCACGACCTCGCTGCGCGGCATGGTGTCGGGCGTGCTGAAGGTGGAGGTGCTGACCGAGGGCATCCACAGCGGCGATGCCTCCGGCGTGGTGCCGTCGAGCTTCCGCATCCTGCGCCAGGTGCTGGACCGTCTGGAGGACAGCAAGACCGGCCGGCTGCTGCCGGAGAGCTTCCACTGCGAGATCCCGGGTGTGCGCCTCGAGCAGGCCCAGGCCACGGCGGCCATCCTGAAGGAAGAGGTCTACAAGCGCATGCCCTGGGCCTGCGGTGCGGACGGCGGCCCGGTGCTGCCCGTGACCACCGACCCGGTCGAGGCGCTGCTCAACCGCACCTGGCGGCCGACGCTGTCAGTGGTGGGCGTGGACGGCTTCCCCGAGCTGAAGAACGCCGGCAACGTGCTGCGCCCCCACACGGCCTTCAAGCTGTCGCTGCGCCTGCCGCCGCTGGTGGATGGCAACGAGGCCGCGCTGCGCCTCAAGGCCCTGCTGGAGGACAACGCGCCCTACAACGCCAAGGTCACGTTCACGCCGGACGGCCGTGCCGGGGCGTTCGGCGCCACCGGCTGGAACACGCCCGAGCTGTCGCCCTGGCTCAGCCAGGTGCTGGAGGACGCCAGCCAGGCGCACTTCGGCGCGCCGGTGGGCTACATCGGCCAGGGCGGCACGATCCCGTTGATGAGCATGCTGCAGAAGGGCTTCCCCAAGGCGCAGATGATGGTCTGCGGCGTGCTGGGCCCCAAGAGCAATGCGCACGGCCCCAACGAGTTCCTGCACGTGCCCTATGGCAAGCGCCTGACGGCCGCGGTGGCGCAGGTCATGGCCGCCCACCCCTGAGGGCGCGGGGCGCCCGGTGCGCCCACGCCTGATGCGCCCAACGGGCCACCCGGCGGAGTGGCCAGCTGTATCCGCCGGTGCGCCTGCACGCATTGCCCCCGCGCCGAGGCCGAGCGCGGGGCCATGAGCTGGTTACGCATGGATCACCTGAGAGCCCTGCGCGTTTTCACCCGCGTGGTCGACGAAGGCAGCTTCGCGGCCGCGGCCCGCGCGCTCGACCTGGCCCCCGCCGTCATCACCCGGCTGGTGGCCGAGCTGGAGGACCATCTCGGCACGCGCCTGCTGAACCGCACCACGCGGCGGCTGGCGCTGACGGAGATCGGCGAGGCCTATCTGGAGCGTGCGCGGCGCATCCTGGCCGATGTCGACGAGGCCTCGGCGCTGGCGGCCTCGGCAACCCAGGAGGTGCGCGGCCTGCTGCGGGTGTTGTGCCCGCCGGCGATCGCGGTGCACCAGCTGGCCAAGCACCTGCCGCGTTTTCATCGGCAGTACCCGCAGGTGACGCTGGAGATCACCTCGACCGGCCCGGTCGAGACGGTGGATGACAGCTACGACCTCACCATCGTCACCGCGCGCCAGCCGCTGGAGGGCGAGTTCGTCGCCCGCCGGCTGGTGCGCAGCGAGTTCATCCTGTGCGCCTCGCCGGAATACCTGGACCAGCGCGGGCGGCCCGAGCACCCCTACGACCTCAAGCAGCACGCGGCGCTGCTGCCGCCCACGGTCGCCATGCAGCGTGGGCTCACGCTGCAGCGCGGCGACGGCCTGGAGGAAATCACGCTGCCCATCGTGCCGTCGCGCGCCACGCTGTCGACCACGCACATGGATACCAACTACGCCGCGGCCTTGCACGGGCTGGGCATCGCGGGCTTGCCCAGCTTCGTCGTCGAGGACGCGCTGATGGAGCATGCGCTGGAGCGCGTGCTGCCCGAGTGGCGCATGTTCAGCATCACGCTGTGGGCCGCCATGCCGACGCGCAAGTACGTGCCGGCGCGGACCCGTGCGTTCGTGGACTTCCTGCTGGAGATCTTCGGCGGCGAGGATCGCGACCCCTGGTTGATCGCGGCCGGCTGCGCCACCCGCCGGGGTCGTGTCAGCGAAGGCTGAACGCCTGGTCGAAGTACTCGGGGTGGCGGGCTTCCAGTGCCCGCTTCAGCGGGGCCAGGGCCACATAGCGGGTGCTGGTCTTCACGACATGGGCCAGCAGCCGACGTTCCTCGGCATGGCCGTCGGCCAGCAGCCGCAGGTGGTGGCGCAGCGCGCTCCATTCCAGCCGGCGCCAGAACTCGCCGAAATCGGCGGCCAGGTCCTCGTCCAGCAGGCCCGCGTGGCGGCTGGCCTCCCAGTGCCTGACGGCCCAGTCGATCTCCTGCGGCTCGTCCCAGGCCAGCTCGGCCGGGCGCAGCAGCAGGGCCAGATCGTCGGTCAGCGGCCCTGGCCGGCGCGCCGGCGGCGCAGCGGTGCCGTCATCGGGCGGCAGATCGTCCAGCACCGGGCCCTGCGGCAGCAGGGCTGCATCGGCGTTCAGTGCGGCCAGCAAGGCCGGTGCGTGTGCCGGGGCCAGCCGTTCCAGGCCGCGCTGCAGTCTGGCGTCGCCGTCGCCGTCGTCGTCGCCGCTGGCGGTGGGCGTCTGCACCCTGGCCTGCCATGCGCGCAGGCGTTGGCAGGCGGCACGCATCAGGGCGTCGGTGTGGTCGGGTTGTGCTTGCAGGGTCTCAATCAGGCTGGGCATGGCGGTCACTCGTAGATAATGAAATTCTAAAAACCGCCGGCCCCGGCATCCTCCGTGTATTTCGAGATCCTGCCGCCCGTGCCGCGCTCTCGCACAGCCCACCTTCCTGCCATCGCCCCGCTGTCTGCCCTGGTCGCTCTTGCGCTGGGCGGCTGGGGTTCGGCCCTGGCCCAGTCCGCCGTGCCGGATGTGGATTCCGATCCCTTGAAGCTGCGCAGCAGCCGGGTGCTGGTGCAGCCCAAGCGGCCTGGCGCCAAGCCGGCGCTGGTGATGAGCGCTGGCAGCGTCAACTCTCAGGTCGACCAGAAGGCCGAGGCGCGTGGCGACGTCGAGCTTCGCTACGGCGAGTTGCTGATGCGCGCGGATGCGCTGGATTACCGCGTCCCCGACGATCTGGCCCAGGCCAAGGGGAACGTGCGGATCAGCCAGCGCGGCAATGTGTTCACCGGCCCCGAACTGCAGCTCTACGTGAGCCGCTTCGAGGGCGAGTTCCTGACGCCGCAGTTCCTGCTGGGCGCCATCGGCGGCGCGGGCAAGGCCGACGTGATCCGCTTCAAGGACGCCAACCACCTGAGCGCCGATGCCGCCACCTACAGCAGCTGCCCGGCCGTGGATGGCCAGGAGCCGGCGTGGCAGATCTCGGCCCGCAAGCTCAGCATGGACCTGGAAGCCAACGAAGGCGAGGCCGAGGGCGCCGTGCTGCGCTTCCAGGGCGTGCCCATCCTGGCCGCCCCGTCGCTGAGCTTCCCGCTGAGCTCGGAGCGCAAGTCCGGCTGGCTGCCGCCCAATATCTTCCTGGACAACCGCAGCGGCCTGGAGTTCGGTGTTCCCTACTACTGGAACATCGCGCCCCAACGCGACGCGACGTTCACGCCCTTCATCATGACCAAGCGTGGCGTGGGCCTGGACAGCGAGTTCCGCTATCTGGAGCCCGGGCATGTCGGCAAGGTCAATGTCGATCTGCTCCCCGACGACCGCGTGTTCGGCAATTCGCGCTGGTCGCTGAAGCTGAACAACCTCGGCAACTTCGGTGACTGGCACTATCGCATCAAGAGCGAGCGGGTGTCGGATGACGACTACTGGAAGGACATGTCCCGCCGGGTCGACAGCCAGACCCCCCGACTGCTGGCCAGCGACTTCGCGCTGAACCGTCTGCGCGAGCTGTCGTGGGGTTCGGTCGAGACCTATGCCCGGGTGCAGCGCTGGCAGAACCTTCAAGGCACCGACACCACCGCGCAGTTCGAGTCACCCTACCAGCGCTCGCCACAGGTGGGCGTGCGAGTGTCCACGGCGGCGGACGAGGCCGTGCTGGACAGCTTCCGCCCCTGGGGCCGCAAGGCGCGGCTCGAAGGGGGCGTGGAGCTGGAATACAACCGCTTCGACCTGCCGGGCTCGGCGCTGTCCGATCAGGTCGGCACTGGCGGCCAGCGGGTGCATCTGCTGGGCCACATCGCCGCGCCGCTGGGCGGCGAGGCCTGGTGGCTGATTCCGCGCCTGCAGGTGAACGCCGCCGCGTATGACCTCGACAAGGCCCAGAGCGACGGCCGCACGCGCATGGGGCGCACCATCCCGACCTTCAGCATCGACCACGGCTGGGTGTTCGAGCGCGACACCACGCTGTTCGGCCGCGACTATCGGCAGAGCCTGGAGCCGCGCCTGCTGTACGTGAACACGCCGTTCCGCGACCAGGCCAATCTGCCCAACTTCGATTCGGCGCCCAAGGACTTCAACTTCGACTCGATCTACACCGACAACCCGTTCTCGGGCGTGGATCGCGTGGCCGACCTGCATGCGCTGAGCATAGGCGCGACCAGCCGCTGGGTGAACGCCCAGCAGGGCGAGGAAGTGCTGCGCCTGGGGGCGGTGCAGCGGGTGCTGTTCCGTGATCAGCGCATCACGCCGGACGGCCAGCCCGTCACGCAGCGTTTCTCCGATCTGCTGCTGGCCGCGGCCGCCCATCTGGAAGAGCGCTGGTGGGCCGACGGCACGCTGGAACTCGACGGACAGAGCCGTGCGGTGCGTTCGGTGATGCGGGCTCGCTATTCGCCGGGCCCGTACCGCACCGTCAGCCTGGCCTATCGCCTGGCCCGCGATCAGAGCGAGCAGGTCGAGCTGGCCTGGCAGTGGCCCATCTACGGCCAGCCGGTGGCGACCCGCGGGGCCTCGGCCTCGGGCGGCGCCACCTGTGGCGGCGCCTGGTACAGCGCCGGGCGCGTTCAGTACTCGCTGCGCGACAAGCGTCTGACCGACTCGGTGGCCGGCTTCGAATACGACGCCGGGTGCTGGGTGATGCGCTTCGGCATCGAGCGGCTGTCCACCGGCCGCGCGGAAACCAATACCCGCATCATGCTGCAGCTGGAGCTCGTGGGCCTGTCCCAGCTGGGCTCCAATGCGCTCAAGGTCTTGAGGGACAATGTGCCCGGTTATCGGCGGCTGAGCTCAGACCGCTCGTCCAGTTCTGACTTCACGCCATGATCCATCGCCTCGCTCCTTCCGTTCTTGCCGTGGTTCTGGCCTTGGCGGTGCAGTCGTCTCCCGCCCAGACCTCGACGCTGCAGCCGGGCGATTTCATCGCGGCAGTGGTCAACCAGGACGTCGTGGCCGCCAGCGAGGTGATTCAGCGCACCGAGCGGCTGCGTCAGGAGGCGCGTCAACGCGGCGAGGTGATGCCCGAGACGGCCGGCCTGCGCAAGCAGGCGCTTGACGCACTGATCGATGACCGCGTGCTCGTGACCTATGCCCGCGAGAACGGCCCTCGCATCGACGAGGCCGAGCTGGATCGCGTGGTGGCCAACGTGGCGGCGCAGAACCGCCTGACGATGGAGCAACTGCGCACCCGGCTGAAGGCCGACGGGCTGGACTACAAGAGCTTCCGCGACAACCTGCGCGACCAGATGATGACCGAGCGGGTGCGCGAGCGCGAGGTGCAGGGCCGCATCAAGGTGACCGATGCCGAGATCGACGAATATCTCGACCAGAAGCGCGCGGAGCTGGCCCAAGGCGGCCAGATCAATATCGCCCAGGTGCTGGTGACGGTGCCCGAGGGTGCGTCGGAAGCCGTCGTGGCCGAGCGCCGCGCGCGCGCCGAGGCGGCGCTTGAGCGCATCAAGGGGGGCGAAGACTTCGCCAAGGTCGCGCGCGAGATTTCCGAGGACGGCAACAAGGCCAAGGGTGGCGAGATCGGGCTGCGTCCGGCGGACCGCCTGCCGGATGTGTTCGTTGCCGCCGTCAAGGGGCTGAAGACCGGCGAAGTGGCGCCGACGCTGCTGCGCAGCGGAGCGGGCTTTCACGTGCTGAAGGTTGTGCAGCGTGACGGTGCGGACGCCCTGACCAAGACGGTCGAGACCCATGCCCGCCACATCCTGTTGCGCCCGTCTGCGCAGTTGCCGGCGGAGGTTGCCGGAGGACGTCTGGCTGAGTACCGGCGGCAGATCGAATCCGGCCAGACCAGCTTCGAGAAGGTGGCCAGGGAGATCTCCGAGGACGGTAGCGCCCAGGCCGGTGGTGACCTGGGCTGGATGCCGGCGGGCGGCTTCGTGCCCGAATTCGAGGAGGCCATGAATGCGCTGCCGCTGAATGGCATCTCGCCGCCGGTGATGTCGCGTTTCGGCCTGCACCTGATCCAGGTGCTCGAACGCCGCACGGTGGATGTGGACATGAAGCAGGTCCGCGAGCAGGCCCGGGCGGCCCTGCGTGAGCGCAAGTACAACGAGGCGTACCAGGAGTGGGTCAAGGACCTGCGCGACAAGGCCTTCGTCGAAGTCCGCGAGTGGCTGGACTGAGGCAGGGCGTCGGCGCTCGCCGACGGGCATGACGCAGGACCGACTGGATTCAACCCATGTCCAAACACATTCCGCGCAAGCGCTTCGGCCAGCATTTCCTGACCGACCGGGTGCTGATCGACGCCATCATCGATCTCATCGATCCGGATGAAGGGGAGACCCTGGTCGAGATCGGGCCGGGCCTGGGTGCGATGACGCTGCCCTTGCTGGCGCGCCTGCCCGAGAGTTCACGGCCCCTGACCGTGATCGAGCTGGATCGTGACCTGGCCGCGCGCATGCGCGCCCGCGGCGATGTCAGCGTGATCGAAACGGACGTGCTCAAGGTCGACTTCCGCGCGCTCAGCCAGGCCAAGGGCGCCAGGCTGCGGGTGGTGGGCAACCTGCCGTACAACATCTCCACGCCCATCCTGTTCCACCTGCTGGATGCCGTGGAGGTGGTGGTGGATCAGCACTTCATGCTGCAAAAGGAAGTGGTGGACCGCATGGCTGCCGGCCCGGGCGGCAAGGATTACGGGCGCCTGAGCGTGATGCTGCAGTGGCGCTATGAGATCGAGTCGGTGCTGGACGTGCCGCCCGAGGCCTTCGACCCGCCGCCGCGGGTGGACTCGGCCATCGTCCGCATGCGCCCGCTGGCTGCGCCGCCGGCACTGGATCCGGTGCTGCTGGGTGAATTGGTTGCCAGCGCGTTCTCGCAGCGCCGCAAGCTGCTGCGCCACAGCCTGGGCCGCTGGCTCACCGAGCGCGGCTACGCCGGCCACTTCGACCTGCAGCGCCGCGCCGAGGAGGTACCGGTCGCCGAGTTCGTGGCGCTGGCTATCGAAGTCTCGAAAACGACAAAGCCCGCCTGAAGCGGGCTTTGTCTCCTCCAGCGGCAGTCGTGGATCCGGCTTCGCCGGGCCACTGACTGCGCCCCCTTGAGGGGGCCGGCAGCCGGTAGGGGGTGCGCTCTTCTACGCGGCGCTGAGCCACATGGATGTGTCGAAGGCACTGCACATCATCGGCATGTTCACGCCGAAATTGGGATTGCCGATCGCCTTCGAGGCACTGCTCTTGGACACTGGCTTTTCAACCACCGGGGCCACCTCAGCAGCCCGCTCCCATGACCCGTTTTCTTGGGAGCGGGCTACTGAAAAGAATAGAAACACCGGAAGGGGATCTTGCGATCGGCCCAGTAGTCCGCGGTGTCCCGGAAGACGTCCAGCAACTGCTCGCGCGCTTCGCGGTCGAAGCGCACGTTGTCGGGCAGCTGTTCCAGCACGACGACAAAGCCCGGCTGGCTGCCGGCCTTGTGCACGAGATCGGTCATGCAGTCGTGCAGTGCGTCCAGGTTCTTGCCGAAGTGGGCGGGGAACAGGAAAGCCTGGGCGATACCTTCGAGCACATCCTGCTTGGACTGCGCATTCGACAGGTTGGCGTACAGGAAATGCTGGCCGGCGTCCTGGGCGGCCTGCATCAAGTCCTCGACCCTGTAGGCCCGAATGGCCTGCACGATATTGGGACGGACGGTCTGCAACAGCATGGTCACGATCCTCCTTTCAATTCACAAAACGGCGACCGCTTCGATCACCGGCCGGCTGCAGCGCGAATGCGCTTGAAGCTGGCATAGTGATCGTCGGTGTAATAGCAAGCCTCGGGCGCCGTCGGCGGCTTGCCGCCACAGACCAGGCGGCGTGCGCCACGGTCCCTGGAGCCCGGGGTCTTCACCGTGTATTCGCGATAGAAACCCCTGGCCTGACGTGGCAGCAACCGTTCCCGGTTGCCGAACACCACGCCATCCTTTGCGTAAGGAAACGGTCCGCCGGCCAGCACCAGCTGATGGGTGCGCTGGGCTTCGGGGGGCAATTCGCTCAACGCGACCTCGGCCAAGGCCGGGGAATTGGGGGCTGCTTCCTTGGCCACTGCCGCCGGGCTGAAGCCGGTGAGCAGCAGGGCGGCGAGGGCCGCCGACGCGCTGGAACGCGCTAGCCACGAGAGCAAATACACGGGTTTACCCTGAATTCGAAACCAATATGGTACCGAAGCGACTCCCAAAGCTCAAGTCAAGGCCGGCCGGCTACTCGGGTAGTCGGCTCTTGTGAGTGGGTACTGGCTTTTCAGGTTCGCCCCGCAAATTCTGGAAATGTGACGAATTTGTGGCGACAAAAGTCCCCAACAAACTTCTGTCAATCCGGGGGGCTCAGAGGCGGCTTTCGCCGCCTCGGGCTCAGGTGCGATGGCGCGACGCGTTGGCGTCGGCCACTGTCAGTGCGGTCATGTTGACGATGCGTCGCACGGTGGCGGACGGCGTCAGGACGTGCACCGGCTTGGCCGCACCCAGCAGAACCGGGCCGATGGCGATGCCGCCGCCGGCCGTCGTCTTCAGCAGGTTGTAGCTGATGTTGGCAGCGTCGATGTTGGGCAGTACCAGCAGGTTGGCTTCGCCGGTCAGCGGGCTGCTGGGCATCAGTTGCTTGCGGTAGGCGGCATCCAGCGCGGTGTCGCCGTGCATCTCGCCGTCGACCTCCAGCCACGGTGCGAGTTGCTGCAGCAGGGCCAGCGTGTCGCGCATCTTCACGGCCGACGGGCAGTTGCTGGTGCCGAAGTTGCTGTGCGACAGCAGCGCAGCCTTGGGGCTGAGACCGAAGCGGCACATCTCCTGGGCGGCCATGACCGTGATCTCGGCCAGCTGCTCGGCGGTGGGGTCGTAGTTGACATGGGTGTCCACCAGCATGACCTGCCGGCCCGGCAGGATCAGACCGTTCATGCAGGCATAGGTCTTGACACCCGCGCGCTTGCCGATGACCTGGTCGATGTACTGCAGATGCTGGGCCGTCGTGCCCCAGGTGCCGCACAGCATGCCGTCGACCTCGCCCTTGTGCAGCAGCATGGAGCTGATCAGCGTCAGGCGGCGGCGCATCTCGATCTTGGCAAGCTGCTGCGTGACGCCCTTGCGCTCGGTCATCTGCAGATAGGTCTGCCAGTAGTCGCGGTAGCGCTCGTCATGCTCGACGTTGACCACGTCGTAGTCGCGGCCGTGCTGCAGGCGCAGGCCGAAGCGTTCGATGCGCTCGGCGATGACGGTGGGGCGCCCCACCAGCGTCGGACGGGCCAGGCTCTCGTCCACGACGATCTGCGCGGCGCGCAGCACGCGCTCCTCCTCGCCCTCGGCGTAGGCCACGCGCTTGTTCTTCGCGCGCTTGGCCGCCGCGAAGATGGGCTTCATCGTGTTGCCCGAGGCGTAGACGAAGCTCTGCAGCTTCTCGCCGTAGGCCTCCCAGTCGGTGATGGGGCGCGATGCGACGCCGGAGTCCATCGCGGCCTTGGCCACGGCCGGTGCGATGCGCATCATCAGCCGCGGGTCGAAGGGCTTGGGAATCAGGTACTCTGGCCCGAAGCACAGCGTCGCGCCCACATAGGCGGCCGCCACCACCTCGCTGAGCTCGGCCTGGGCCAGCTCGGCGATGGCGTGCACCGCGGCGATCTCCATCTCCACGTTGATCGTGGTCGCGCCGCAATCCAGCGCGCCGCGGAAGATGTAGGGGAAGCACAGGACGTTGTTGACCTGGTTGGGGTAGTCCGTGCGGCCGGTCGCCATGATGGCGTCGTCACGCACGGCCTTGACGTCTTCCGGCAGGATCTCTGGCGTGGGGTTGGCCAGCGCGAAGATCAGCGGCTTGTCGGCCATGGTCTTGACCATGTCGGCCTTGAGCACGCCGCCGGCGGACAGGCCCAGGAACACGTCGGCGCCCTGGATCACGTCGCGCAGCGAGCGCGCGTCGGTCTTCTGTGCGAACACCGCCTTGTCCGGGTCCATCAGCTCGGTGCGGCCCTCGTAGACCACGCCGGCCAGGTCGGTCACGAAGATGTTCTCGCGCGGCAGGCCCAGCTTCACCAGCAGGTTCAGGCAGGCGATGGCGGCGGCACCGGCACCCGACGTGACCAGCTTGACGTCCTTGACGCTCTTGCCGACCACCTTGAGGCCGTTCAGGAAGGCCGCGCCGACGACGATGGCCGTGCCGTGCTGGTCGTCGTGGAAGACGGGGATCTTCATGCGCTCGCGCAGCTTGCGCTCCACGTAGAAGCAGTCCGGCGCCTTGATGTCCTCGAGGTTGATGCCGCCGAAGGTCGGCTCCAGTGCGGCGATGCAGTCCACAAGCTTGTCGAGGTCGCGCTCGGCCACCTCCAGGTCGAACACGTCGATGCCGGCGAACTTCTTGAACAGCACGCCCTTGCCTTCCATCACCGGCTTGGAGGCCAGCGGGCCGATGTCGCCCAGGCCCAGCACGGCCGTGCCGTTGGACACGACGGCCACCAGGTTGCCGCGCGAGGTGTAGCGGTAGGCGTTGGCGGGATCGGCGACGATCTCCTCGCAGGCCGCGGCCACGCCGGGCGAGTAGGCCAGGGCCAGGTCGTGCTGGTTGACGAGCTGCTTGGTCGCGGCGATCGCCACCTTGCCGGGCGTCGGGAACTCGTGATATTCGAGTGCGGCCTGGCGGAGCTGGGCGCGTTTTTCTTCTGGGCTGGGCATGGTGGGATCACAAAGGCCGTCGGGGCCGGAATCATGCCACCGCGGGCGCCCGAAGGGCGTGTGGATGTCCACAAGCCCGGCCCGGGGACAATGGCGCGCTATGGGTGAATTCGAGTTGATACGCCGCTTCTTCCAGCGGCCGGCCGGTGCTGGCGTGGATGTGGGCGTGGGCGATGACTGCGCCGTGCTGGCGCCCACGCGCGGCGCGCGCTGGCTGGTGTCCAGCGACATGCTGGTGGAGGGGCGGCACTTCCTGTCCACGGTGGACCCGCAGCGCCTGGGCCACAAGGCGCTGGCCGTGAATCTCAGCGATCTGGCGGCCTGCGGCGCCACGCCGCGCGGCTTCACGCTGGCACTGGCACTGCCGCAGGCCGACGAAGCCTGGTTGGGGGGCTTCTCCAAGGGGCTGCTTGCGCTGGCCGAGGCGAGCGGCTGCCCGCTGGTGGGCGGCGACACGACCCAGGGGCCGCTCAACATCTGCGTGACCATCTTCGGCGAGGCGCCGGCGGGCCAGGCCTTGCTGCGCAGCGGCGCGCGCATCGGTGACGAGATCTGGGTGTCGGGCTGGCTGGGCGATGCGCGGCTGGCGCTGGAGGCCTTTCGTGGCCGGGTCACGCTGGGCGGCACCGATTTCGACGCGGCGCGTCTGGCCATGGAATGCCCCACGCCGCGGCTGGAGCTGGGCCTGGCGCTGCGCGGCCGGGCCACGGCGGCCATCGACATCTCCGACGGCCTGCTGGGCGACCTGGGCCATGTGCTGCGCGCCTCGCGCGTCGGCGCGCGCCTCGAGCTGGATGCGCTGCCGCGCAGTTCGGTGCTGGCCCAGCAATCGCAGCTGCTGCAGCGCGAATGCCTGCTGGCCGGCGGCGACGACTACGAGCTGGTGTTCACCGTGCCGGCCGGCACCGACGTGCCGGCGCTGGCCGGCGCGACACCGGTGACGCGCATCGGCGTCATCGAGGCCGAGCCGGGTCTGCGCGTCGTCGATGCCGATGGCCAGGCCGTGGCCCACGGCCTGCGGTCCTTCGATCACTTCAAGTCATGACCGACAACGCACCGCAACGCGCCACCTGGGCGCTGATGTCCCGCAGCCCGGCCTGCTGGATCGCCTTCGGCTTTGGCAGCGGGCTGTCGCCGCGCGCGCCGGGCACGGTGGGCACGCTGTGGGCCTGGCTCAGCTTTGCGCTGCTGGCGCCCTGGCTGGGCGACGTCTCCTGGGCTCTGCTGATCGGCGGGGGCACGCTGGTGGGCTGGTGGGCCTGCACGCGGGCCGCGCAGGCGCTGCGCGTGGCCGACCCCGGCGCCGTGGTCTGGGACGAGGTGCTGGCCTTCTGGCTGGTGCTGTGGCTGATGGGGCCCAGTTCGGGCCTGGCGCAGCTGATCGCGTTCGCGCTGTTCCGGCTGTTCGACGCGGACAAGCCGGGCCCGGTGGGCTGGGCCGATCGCTGCTTCAAGGCCGAGCGTGGCGCGCCCATCGGCTGGGCCCAGGGTTTTGGCATCCTGTGGGATGACTTCGTGGCGGCCGGCTGTACGCTGGGCACCCTGGCGCTGTGGCGCGCGTTTGCATGAATCCGATCTGCGGAGGTGACATGTTTGCCGACGAATACGAACTGGTGGACCGCATCGCGGTCGCCCTGATCCAGCGCCGCGAGCGCATCGGCACGGCCGAGTCCTGCACTGGCGGGCTGATCGCCGCGGCCTGCACGAGTCTGTCGGGCTCCAGCCAGTGGTTCGAGCGCGGCGTGGTCAGCTACAGCGACCAGGCCAAGACGGAATTTCTGGGCGTGCCCAAGGCGCTGATTGCGCTGCACGGCTCGGTCAGCGCCGAGGTGGCCGAGCACATGGCGCGCGGCCTGCTGGCGCACGCGCCCATCGACTGGGCGCTGTCGGTCACGGGCATTGCCGGCCCGACCGGCGGCACGGCGAACAAGCCGGTGGGGACGGTCTGGCTGGCGCTGGTGCACGCCGGGCGCCCGGCCCGCGTCTGGCTCGAGAACTTCAGCGGCGACCGCAACGCCGTGCGCCTGCAGACCGTGCGCGCCGGGCTGACCGCGCTGTGCGAGGCGCTGGAAGACCGCGACGCCTGATCGGCTGAGGCCGGCTCAGGCCTGCACGACGTTGCGGCCCTGGGACTTGGCGCGGTAGAGCGCGGCGTCGGCGCGTATCAGCACCTGCTCCGGGCTGGTGTCGTCACCGTCCGGGCTCGCCTCGGCGATGCCCAGGCTGGCGCTGAGCGGCCAGCTCACGTCCTGCCAGTGCAGCGGCGCCTCGTCCACGAGGGTGCGCATGCGTTCGGCCACCAGCGCGGCGCCCGCCAGATCGGTGTCGGGCAGCAGCACGCAGAACTCCTCGCCGCCCATGCGGGCGAGCTGGTCCACCTCACGCAGGCAGGGCCGGAGCACCTGCACGAGCTGGCGCAACGCCGCGTCTCCGGCAGCGTGGCCCAGGTGGTCGTTGAGCTGCTTGAATCGGTCCATGTCGATCATCACCAGCGCGTAGCCGCGCCCGCGGCGCAGACCGGCGTGCGCAGTCTCCAGGGCTTTCGTGAACGCGCGGCGGTTCAGCACGTCGGTCAGTGCGTCATGCTCGGTCAGGCGCTCGATGCGCAGGATCAGCCGCATCAGTGCGAGGAAGGCCAGCGTGGCGTTCTGGCCGATGGTGAGCAGCAGGGCCACCCACAGGAACAGGCGGTTGTAGTCACTGGGTTCCAGCAGGTTGGTGGTGCGGCCGGGATAGAACACCGTCTCCAGCGCGCGCCAGGCCATCAGCACGGTGATCAGCAGCAGCGGCAGGGCCAGCACTGCCGGCGTGCGCCGGGCCCTGGCCGCATGGCGCAACGCCCGCCAGGTGTCGATGCAGCCCAGCAGGGCGAGCAGGGCCATGCTGCCGCCCAGGATCTGCGTCGGCACGTGCAGGTTGCCGTCGTAGGGGCACAGCACCAGCAGCGCGGCGGCCGGCACGGCCACCGCCAGCGCCGAGCGCCAGGGCAGGGTGCGCGACACCAGCGCCGGTGCCGCGATGCGCAGCAGCGTGAAGCTGGCCAGCGCGAACAGGTCGCTGCCGCGTATGCACAGCAGATCCGGGCCCAGGCCGCGCAGCGCATGCAGGCCCAGGGCCAGGCCGGCGAAGGCGTTGCCCACGGCCATGGCCAGCGAGGCTCGCGGCGCGATGCGGGCCACCAGCCCCATGCCCACCCAGACCACCAGGCCGAAGCCGTTGAACAGCACGATGGCCATCAACAGCGTGATGTTGGGGGCGCTGGGGTTCATGCCCGGGCCTCCCGCGCCGGGGCGCTGACGCGGTTGCGGCCGCCGGCCTTGGCGATGTAGAGCTCGGCGTCGGCGCGTAGCAGGGCGGCCTGGGCGTCGGGGTCGTCGGCCTGGGCGAGCGCTACGCCGAAGCTCGCGGTCAGTGCCAGCGTCTGGCCGCCCCAGTGCAGCGGGGCCGATTCGAGCTGGCGGCGCAGCCGCTCGGCGGCGCGGCGGGCGCCGTCGACATCGGCATCGGGCAGCAGCAGTGCGAACTCCTCGCCGCCAACCCGGCCGAGCCGGTCGTACTCGCGCAGCGTGCTCTTGAGCACCTGCACGCAGTGCTGCAGCGCGGCGTCGCCGGCGGCGTGGCCGTGCAGGTCGTTGAGGCGCTTGAAGTGGTCCAGGTCCACCATCGCGACCGCATAGGCGTGGCCGCGCCTGAGCTGGGCGTGGGCGCGTGCCAGTTCTTCCTCGAAGCCGCGGCGGCTGATGGCGCCGGTCAGCGGGTCGCTCAGCATCAGGTGCTGGATGCGGGTGATCAGGCGCCAGATCAGCAGGGCCATCAGCGTCAGCGTGATGCTCAGCGTCAGGGTCAGCTCGGCGGCCATGCGCGGAATGGCCGGCAGCGCGCCGTCCGCGACGGCCAGCGCGACGATGCGGGCCACCACCAGCGCCGCGATGCCGACGAAGGGCAGTGCCATGATGGCCTGCAGCGCCGGCGCGATGGCCTGGCCGATGCCGGCCAGCAGGTCGTGCACCGTACGCAGCGACAGCCAGATCACCGCCAGGCCGCCCAGCAGCAGCACCAGCGCGGGGCTGCCGAGCAGCTCGGCCAGCGCGATCGCCAGCGTGCCCAGGCCGGCGAGCCAGCTGACGTCCCGCGACCGGTAGGGGCTGCGCAGCATGCGTCGCACCGCGAGCAGCAGCAGTGCCGAGCTGGCCAGCCAGCAGATCTCGTTAAGGGCCAGCAGCAGGCCTGGCGCCGGGGACTCCAGCAGCTCCACCCCCAGCGGCAGGAGTCGCAGCGCGTGTACGGCGGCCATCAGTCGGCTGGCACGCGGCGCCATGCGAAACACCTCGCCCAGCAGCAGCCAGACCAGGGCGGCCATCAGATTCAGCGCCAGATTGACGCGTACCAGCGTGGACAGGTCGATCAGTTCCATCAGTGGGCGGCATCATCGGTGATGCCAAAGCTCACCCAGAATGACGAGATGGCTGGAATCGTGCTTATCACCGGAGCTTCGCGCGGCATCGGCGCGGCGACGGCGCGTCGCTGCGCGCAGGCAGGCTGGGACGTGGCGCTGAACTGCGTGCGCGACCTGGGGGCGGCCGAGCAGGTCGCCGAGCAGGTGCGGGCGCTGGGCCGCCGGGCGCTGGTGGTGCCGGCCGACGTGGCCGACGAGTCGCAGGTGCAGCAGATGTTCGAGCAGGTGGATGCCGGGCTGGGGTGCCTGACCGGCCTGGTCAACAACGCCGGCATCGTCGCGCCGATGGCACGGCTGGAGGCCATGGACGCGGCGCGCTGGCGGCGCGTCTTCGACGTGAACGTGGTCGGCACGCTGCTGTGCTGCCAGCAGGCGGCACGGCGCATGAGCACCCGGCACGGCGGCACGGGCGGCGCCATCGTCAACCTCAGCTCGCGGGCGGCCGAGTTCGGGTCGGCCGGCATCTACGTGGACTACGCGGCCAGCAAGGGGGCGGTGGACACGCTGACCAAGGGGCTGGCGCGCGAGCTGATCGCGGAAGGCATACGCGTGAACGGCGTGCGTCCGGGCATCGTGGAGACCGACATCCACGCGACCAGCGGCATCGCCGTCGGCACGCCGGAGATCGCGGCCGGCATCCCCATCGGCCGACTGGGGCGGGCGGAGGAGATCGCCGAGGCCATCGCCTGGCTGCTGTCCGACGCGGCCAGCTACACGGTCGGTGCGCTGTTCGACGTGGCGGGTGGCCGCTAGCTGGCGGCTGCCGGCTCAGCGCTTGTCCACCAGCGCGCTGTCGATGGCGTGGTCCAGGCGCAGGCGCAGCGCCCAGGCGCGGGCCTCGGCGGCATCGGGGAAGGGGCCGGCGCGCACGCGGTGCAGGCCGCCCTCGTCCACGATGGTCAGCAGCGGCAGCAGCTCCAGGTCGGCGCTGGCCACCCGCTGCTTCAGCGTCTCGGCACCGTCGCGCTGGGCAAAGGCGCCGAACTGCAGCCAGGTGCCGGCGGTGGCCACGCCGGCCAGGGTGGCCGTGGTGTCGCGCTGCGGCGCACCGGGCGCGGCCTCGGGCGCATAGAGCGGCGGGGGCTCGTTGGCCGGGCGCTGCCAGTTGCCGGCACGGATCTCGGCCTGGGTGATGCGCGTGACCTGCACCGGCGCAACCCCGCGCAGCAGGTCCAGCTTCAGCGCGGCGGTGTAGCTCAGGTCGATGATGCGGCCCGGGTGGAAGGGCCCGCGGTCGTTCACGCGCACCACCACCTCGCGGCCATTGGCCGGGTTGCGCACCCGGGCATAGCTCGGGATGGGCAGCGTGGCATGCGCGGCGGTCATGCCGAACATGTCGTAGATCTCGCCGCTGGACGTCGAGCGGCCGTGGAACTGGCGGCCGTACCAGGAGGCCAGGCCGGTCTCGCTGTAGCTGGGGTCGCCGCTCAGCGGCACATAGCGCTGGCCCATCACCTCGTAGGGCTTGTTGGGGCCGCCGCTGCGTACCGGATCGATGCGCGGCTCGGCGTCCGGGCGTTTCGCCAGGTCGCTGGGCGTGCTGGCCGCCGGGCCGTCGCGCAGCGGCGCGGGCGCCCGGGTCGCGCAACCGCCCAGAAACAGTGCCGCCAGCACCAGCAATGCAGCGCCGCTATGCTGCGCCTTCGTCATCCAACCGCCCCCAACAGCCATGAGCTCCTACGTCTTCCCGCCTGCACCCATCCCGAGCGCTCCCGTGCGTGGCACGGACGCGCTCTACGCGGTGAGCCGCATCTTCTGCGTCGGGCGCAACTATGCCGATCATGCCCGCGAGATGGGATCGGATCCGACCCGCGAGCCGCCGTTTTATTTCACGAAACCGGCCAGTGCGTTGACCCCGTCGGGCGCGACGGTGCCGTATCCGACCCAGACCCAGAACTACCACTACGAGATGGAGCTGGTGCTGGCGATCGGTGCGCCGGTGTTCAAGGTCACGCCGGATGCGGCGCGGGCCGCGATCTGGGGCTACGCCACGGGCCTGGACATGACCCGCCGCGACCTGCAGGCCGCTGCCAAGGCCGCCGGCAAGCCCTGGGACACGGCCAAGGGCTTCGACCAGTCCGCCATCCTGGGCGAGATCGTGCGTGTCTCCGAACTGGGCCTGCTCGAGAAGGGCGCGATCACGCTGAGCGTGAACGGCGTCGAGAAGCAGCACGGCGATCTGGCCGACATGATCTGGAACCAGGCCGAGATCGTCTCCAACCTGTCCCAGCTCTACCACCTGCAGCCGGGCGACCTGATCTACACCGGTACGCCGGCGGGCGTCGGCGCGGTGCTGCCCGGTGACGTGCTCAAGGGCCATATCGACGGCCTGGGCGAGATCCACCTGACCGTCGGCCCGGCCGAGTGATGTTCGAGCAGGAGACGCTGGCCCTGGCGCGGGCGCGCAATGTGCGCGACGCGCTGGCGGAGGACATCGGCCGCTGCGACTGGACGGCCCAGCTGGTGCCGGCCGGCCGGCGCGTGCGGGCCCAGGTCATCGTGCGCGAGGCCGCCGTGCTGTGCGGCCGCGACTGGTTCGACGCGGTGTTCGCCGCGCTGGACGCCACGGCCCAGGTCCGCTGGGACCAGGCCGAGGGCGCCCGCATGGCGGCCGACAGCCGGGTCTGCGAGATCGAGGCCGATGGCCGCGCGCTGCTCAGCGCCGAGCGCCCGGCGCTGAACTTCCTGCAGCTGCTGTCCGGAACCGCCACCGCCACGCGTGCCCATGTGGATGCGGTGGCGGGCGCCAGCCCCAACCCGCGCGGCTGCGCCATCCTCGACACCCGCAAGACGCTGCCGGGCCTGCGCCTGGCGCAGAAGTACGCGGTGACCGTCGGTGGTGGCCAGAACCAGCGCCTGGCGCTGTACGACGGCATCCTGATCAAGGAGAACCACATCGCCGCGGCCGGCGGCGTGGGTCAGGCCTTGCGCGCGGCCCAGGCCTTGAACGCCGGGGTGGACATCCAGATCGAGGTCGAGAACCTGGACGAGCTGCGCGAGGCCCTGGCCGCGGGTGCCACCAGCGTGCTGCTGGACAACTTCAGCGAGGTGCAGATGCGCGAGGCGGTAGCGCTCAATGCCGCGCAGCCGGCGCCGGCACTGCTGGAGGTGTCGGGCGGCGTGGCGCTGGAGCAGCTGCGCTGGATCGCGGCCACCGGCGTGGACCGCATCTCCATCGGCCGTCTCACGAAGGATGTGCGCGCGGTGGACTATTCGATGCGGGTGTCCGGCCCGGTCTGATCCGGGCATTGTTCGATCCGTCGAACATTGATTCCCGGCCGGCGCCGCTAGCGGGCGCCGGGCCCGGCCGGCACAGTCGGGGCTCCGCTGTTCAGGAGCCCGCCATGTCTGCCGTGTCTCGTCTGCTGCTGCGTTGCCTGGGCACGGGCCTGTCCGGTCTGATGGCGCTGGGTGCCTGCCTGCCGGTGCGGGCCGAGCCTGCCATGCACTGGCTGCTCTCCGACCTGCCGCCAGGCGTTCGCATCGTCGATGGCAGACCGACCGACGGCATGGCGGACCGGGTACTGCTGTACCTGGCGCGGCTGCATCCCGAGCAGCCGCAGATCTACGACCTCGTCAACGTGCGACGTGCCGAGATCATGCTGCGCCAGGGGGTCGAGGCCTGCCATGGCGCCATGATGTGGTCGCCGCAGCGGGGGGAGGAATTCCTGTTCGTGGAGACCCACCGCCTGCCGCCGCCGGTGCTGGTGGTGCGGCGCGACCATGCGGCCCAGGTGCCGCGCGACGCGGCCGGGCTGGTGGACCTGGGCGCGCTGGCTCAGCGCTCCGGCTTGCGCGGCGGCGCCGTGACGGGCCGCAGCTACGGCGCCTATCTGGACGACTGGCTGGCCCACGAGGGTCAGGCCTTGCCCCGGCACGCGCTGCCCGACCAGGCGGGGCGCCTGTTGCGCATGGCCGCGCGTGACCGGCTGGACTACCTGTTCGAGTTCGACTTCATCCTGCGTTTCGAGCAGGGCGAGGACGCCGAGCTGCAGCAGCTGGTGAGCCTGCCGCTACCCGGCCCCGAGGCGCTGATGCCCGCCGGCATCATGTGTCCGCGCACGCCCTGGGGCGAACGCGTGGCCCAGCGCCTGCGCCTGGAGCTGGCCCAGCCCGCCGCGGTGGCGGAACGCCAGGCCGGGCTGAAACGCTGGCTCACGCCCGAGACCGAGGCCTTCTACCGGGTGCAGCTGGACGGCTACTTCCGGCGCGCCCGCCAGGCCCTGCGCTGAGCCGCGCGCCGGCTCAGTCGGCGAACCAGGGTTCGTTGGGCAGCTCGTCGAACACCCGCTTGAGGCCCTGGCTCCAGCCATCGCGCAGCGCGAGGAAGTAGGGGTCGTCGCGCTCCACCCGGTGCGGCGGCTTCATCGCCTGTTCGAACTGGTTGGCCCGCAGCATCAGGATGTCGATGGGCAGGCCCACCGAGAGGTTGGAGCGGATCGTGGAGTCGAAGCTCACCAGCGTGCATTTGGCGGCCTCTTCCAGCGGGGTGTGCTCGTAGCTGACCACGCGATCGATGATGGGCTTGCCGTACTTGCTCTCGCCGATCTGGAAGTAGGGCGTGTCCTCGGTGGCCTCGATGAAGTTGCCGGCCGGGTAGATGTGGAACAGCCGCGGGCCCTCGCCCTTGATCTGCCCGCCCAGCAGGAAGTTGGCGCCGAAGTCCACGCCCTGGTTCTGCGGCCCGCCGTTGGCCGAGTCGCGCGCCACGACCTCCTTGAGCGTGCGGCCCACCAGCACCGCGGCGTCGTAGAGGCTGGGCACGTTGAGCAGATGCTCGCCCTCGCCGGCCAGCCGCTGGTTCAGCAGCGAGATGACGGACTGCGTGGTGGCCAGGTTGCCGGCGTTCAGGATCACGATCTCGCGCTGATGCGGGATCTGGAACTGATGCATCTTGCGAAAGCTCGCGATGTGGTCGACGCCGGCATTGGTGCGCGTGTCGGAGGCGAACAGCAGGCCGGCGCGCAGGCGCATCGCGACGCAGTAGGTCATGGCTGGAGAGGCAGTGGGCTGCGGGGTGGTCATTATCGCGACGGGGCCCCCGGCCGGCCATCGCGGCTGGAACAGGCTCTCGGGATGGGCAGCGCTGGCGGCTGCCAGAATCCGGCGCCACCATGCGCATCCTCTCGTTCATCTGTGCCGTCGTCGTCGTGCTCGGCCTGCTGCCGTCGCCGGCCCGGGCCGCGCCGGCGCTGCAGCCGCTGACCCATCTGCACCACACGGCCTGGACGGCCCAGGACGGCGTGCCCGGCCAGGTGGTGGCGCTGGCGCAGACGCCCGACGGCTACCTGTGGCTGGGCACGCCGAACGGCCTGTTCCGCTTCGACGGCGTGCGCTTCGAGCGCTTCGACGCGATCGCCGGGGAGAGCCTGCCGGCCAAGTCGGTGCTGACGCTGATGGCCACGCCGGACGGCGGCCTCTGGGTGGGCTTCATGACCGGCGGCACGGCCTTCGTGCGCGACGGGCGCGTGCTGCGCACCGACGCCGCGCAGGGGCTGTTCGACATGTCCACCCGGCGCTTCGCCCGCCAGCGCGACGGCACGCTCTGGGTGGTGACCGGGCGTGCGCTGCTCAAGCTGGTGGATGAACGCTGGGTGCCCGTCAGCACCGAGTCGGGCTATGTGGCGACGGGCCGCGTGGGCAGCATGGACCTGGTGGTGGACCCGGCGGACAACCTCTGGGTGGCCTCCACCCAGGGCGTGTACGTGCAGGCGGCGGGGCAGGCGCGCTTCCAGCCGGTGGCCGTGCGTGACCTCAACTTCTCGGCGCTGGCGGTGGACCCGCAGGGGCGGGTCTGGGCCTCGGACACCGACCATGGCCGCGGCATCGTGCGCCTGCCGCGCCCGGGCGTGGCCGGCGACCGGGCGGATGACTGGCACGCCGCGCCCAACAGCCTTTTCGCGCCCGCCTTCGATGCGCAGGGGCGCCTCTGGTACGGCGACAGCGAGGGGCTGGTGCGCGCTCCGGTGCCTGGCGAGGCTGGCGCGCCGGAGCGGCTGACGCCGGATCAGCGCCTGTCCGGCGACTTCGTGATGAACCTGCTGCACGACCGTGACGGCTCCGTCTGGGTGGGCACCAACGGCGGGCTGGACCGGCTGCGGCCCGCCCGGGTGGCGCGGGTGGACTTTCCGCGCAAGGCCTCCCAGGTGGTGATGCTGGGCGGGCGGGACGGCACGGTCTGGCTGGCGGCGCGCCAGCAGGGCCTGCTGCGCGGTGCCGAGCGCGCGCAGCCGGTGGCCACCGGCCTGCACGAGAGCGTGACCGCGATGATGGAGGGCGCGGACGGCCAGCTGTGGCTGGGCACGTCCGACGGCGTCTGGCGGGGGCGGCCGGGCGGGCGCTTCGAACACCTGCTGCCGCCGGCCGAGCGGGGCCCCTGGCGCGGCGAGGTGCGGGCGATGGTGCAGCAGCGCAGCGGGGCCGTCTGGATCGCGTCCAACAACTTCAGCCTGTTCCGGGTCGATGCGGGACGCTGGACCTACCTGGCCAGCCGCAACGGCTACCCACCCGGCCCGCCGAGCTGCCTGGCGGTGGATGGGCGGGACCGCGTGTGGCTGGGCTACTCGGACGGCGTGCTGTTGCGGGTCGACGAGAACGGGCAGCTGACCCGCTGGACGGCGGCGCAGGGGCAGACGGTGGGCGGCGTGAAGGCGCTGCGGGTCGTCGGCGATCACGTCTGGGTCGGCGGCGAGAACGGGCTGCTGCGGGTGGACGAGCAGGGGCTGCGGGTGATCCGCGCGCGGGCGCCGGGCCGGCTGGAAGGCCTCAGCGGGGTGGTGGAAACCGCGGACGGCGATGTCTGGGTGAACGGCGCGGCGGGCATCGCCCACGTGCCGGCGGCCGAGCTGCGGCGCGCCCTGGCCGGGGCAGACCCGCGCGTGGAGGCCGAGCTGTTCGACACGCTGGACGGCCTGCCCGGCCGGGCCGAGCAGATGGACACCTCGGCCACCGCGCTGCAGGGCCCCGACGGACGCCTGTGGTTCTCGCTGACGAACGGGGTGGTCACCGTCGACCCCGCGCGGCTGACGCGCAACACGCGGCCGCCCTGGACGGCGGTGCAGCGCCTCAGCGCGGGCGGGCGCGACTATCCGGGGCAGGCGGCGCTGCAGCTGCCCGCGGGCACGCGCGACCTGCAGCTGGACTACACGGCCACCGCGCTGGCCATGCCCGAGCGGGTGGAGTTCCGCTACCGGCTGGTGGGCCTGGATGCGGACTGGCAGGCCGCCGGCACGCGTCGCCGTGCCTACTACACCAACCTGGCGCCGGGCCGCTACGAGTTCCAGGTGCTGGCCTCCAACGAGGACGGCGTGTGGGCCACGGTGCCGGGCACGCGGGCGTTCGAGATCCTGCCGACGCCGACCCAGACGGTCTGGTTCCGCGCGCTGTGCGTGCTGGCCGTGCTGGCGGCGCTGTGGGGCGCGTACGCGCTGCGGGCCCGCCATGTGCGCGGGCGCTTCCGCGACCGGCTGCAGGTGCGCATGCGGGAGCGCGAGCGCATCGCACGCGACCTGCACGACACGCTGCTGCAGGGCTTCTACGGGCTGATGCTGCGCTTCCAGGCCGTGGCGGCCGGCATGCCGGCCGCGTCAGCCTCGCGCGCCGAGCTGGAGGCTGTGCTGACCCACGCGGATGAGATCCTGCTGGAAAGCCGCGACCGCGTCACCGGCCTGCGCGAACTGCCGCGCCCCGAGAGCCTCGTGCAGACGCTGCTCAGCTTCGGCCAGGGGCTGGCGCAGGGTCAGGCGACGGAGTTCCTGCTCAGCGAGCAGGGCGCGCCGCGACTGCTGCAGCCCTGGCTGCACGAGGAGGTCTGCTTCATCGCCCGCGAGGCGCTGTGCAACGCCTTCCGCCATGCGCGGGCCACGCGGGTCGGCCTGTGCCTGCAGTACGGGGACGAGGCCTTCCGCCTCAGCGTCTGGGACGATGGCCAGGGCCTGCCCAAGCAGGTGCTGGCCGAGGGCGCGCGGCCCGGGCATTGGGGCCTGGCCGGCATGCGCGAGCGCGCGGAGCGCATCGACGCACGCCTGCTGATCGAGCGACGCGAGGGCGGCGGCACGCAGGTGCTGCTGGAGATCGCGGCGCGGCGCGCCTACGCGCCGGCCGCCTGAGGGTGGGGTCAGGTCTGGAGTGAGATGCCGGCGCGTTGCCGTGTCGCAACGCGGCGAGGGCCTGGCCCGGTCATGCGACTGCGGCGGGCTTGATCTTGCGCAAAGGTGGTGCAGTGCCCGCACCCGGAGCGGGCGGGAAGCCGCCGGAATCGTTCAAGATCACGCCTTCCAGGGCGTGACCGATTCGAGATCGGCCTGGGGCTTGTAGTACGGGACCGAGGCTGTGCCGGGGTCTGGGGAGGGGGCACGCAGGGCGCCATGGTGGCCTGCGGGTGGCGCGCCCGGCTGGGATCGAACCAGCAACCCCTGCCTTCGGAGGGCAGTACTCTATCCATTGAGCTACGGGCGCCAAAGCGCGCATTCTAGCAGCGCAGCCCGCTGCCTATAATCAGTGAGCATTTGCTTACGGCCAAATTCCTGAGGATTCCATGAGCGATCAGAGCAAGCACGACCAAGCCCACACCGGTCCGATCAAGACCCCGAAACAACTGGCCTGGGCGGTGTTGTTTGCCTTCGTGGTGCCCGTGCTGGTCATCATCCTGCTCGCCAACTACGTCACCACCGGCAGCAAGCCGGCGGCAGGCACCGGCGCGCTGGATCCGCAGGCCGTGGCCGAGCGCATCGCGCCGGTGGCGCATGTCGAGGTCAAGGATGCCAACGACACCGGCGCCCTCAAGACCGGCGAACAGGTGTTCCAGGCCCAGTGCTCGGCCTGCCACGCGACCGGCGCGGCCGGTGCGCCGAAGTTCGGTGATGCGGCGGCCTGGGGCCCGCGCATCAAGAGCGGTGTCGAGGCGCTGCTGAACTCCGCGCTGAAGGGCAAGGGCAATATGGGCCCGCAGGGCGGCGGCGACTTCTCCGAATTCGAGATCCAGCGTGCCGTGGTGTACATGGCCAACGCCGGTGGCGCCAAGTTCGACGAGCCCAAGGCACCGGCGCCTGCCGCTTCGGCCGCGCAGTAAGCGTCGTCTGCCAATGACAAGGGCTGCCTCGGCAGCCCTTTTTGCTGGGCGCTCAGGGCGTGGGCTGCAACTGGTAGCCGAATCGTTCGGGCAGTTCGGCGGCGATGCAGTCCTGCGGCATCCAGAGGCCGGATTCGACCTTCTCGGCGGCGAGTTCCATGTCCGCCGTGTGCACCAGGCCCAGGCCCAGATCGGTCTGCAGGTAGAGGTGGCCGATCTCGTCCAGCCAGCAGGCCCGCACCTCGCCGTCCAGGCCGGTGTGGCTCAGCACGCGGCCGTCGGGCTGCAGCCGCCACACCCAGGGCGTGATCTCCAACTGCACATAGACGCGCTGCGGGCCGTTCTGGAAGAACCAGCAGCCGGCCTCGTCATGGGCGTAGTTGCGGCCGATGAAGCCCAGCAGCTTGTCGTGCGTGATGCGGCTGCCCTTGACCGTGGGGAAGGGCCCCGCGTGCTGGATGCGCTCGTCGCGCATGTACCAGTCGCCGCGGGCGTCCAGCGCCAGCCAGCCGTAGCAGTGCGGCACGTTGGGCCATTTCTTCAGTGCGGCTTCGACGAGGGCATCCATGGTGGGGTCAGGTGTGGCGTGCCAGCCAGTCGCAGACCTGCTCGGGCATGCTGAGCAGGTGGCCGGGCAGGCGGCCAGCCGCAAAGCCGACATGGCCGCCGTGGCCGGGCTGCCAGAGCGTCACATGGCCGCCCACCTCGTGCGGCCGCGGCAGGCTGTGCGCCGGCACGAAGGGGTCGTTGCGGGCATTCAGCACCAGCGCCGGCACGCGGATGCGGTGCAGATGCGGCTTGGCCGAGGCGCGCGCGTAGTAGTCCGGCGCGTCGCGAAAGCCGTGCAGCGGCGCGGTGAAGAGGTTGTCGAATTCCAGCAGCGTGCGGGCGCGCCGCAGCCGGTCGCCGTCGAACAGACCCGGGTGCTGCTCCAGCTTGCGCAGCGCCTTGGGGATCATGGTGTTCAGAAAGCGGCGCGTGTAGACCAGCTTGTTGAAGCCGCGGCCGATCTGCTCGCCGCAGGCGGCCAGATCCAGCGGCGAGCAGATGGAACTCACCGCGCGGGCCACGTCGGCGGCGGCACTGCCCGTCTCGCCGGCCCAGCGCATCAGCGCATTGCCGCCCAGCGACACGCCGGCCACCAGCAGCGGCCGGCCATGGCGCTCGCGCAGGCGGCGCAGGATCCAGTCCACCTCCTGGTGGTCGCCGGAGTGGTAGGCCCGTGGCGCGCGGTTGAGCTCGCCCGAGCAGCCACGGAAATGCGGCAGCGCCATCTGCCAGCCACGCGTGCGGGCGACGCTGGCAAACGCAATGCTGGAGTGGCTGTGGCGATCGCCTTCCAGGCCGTGGAACAGCACGAACAACGGCGCATCGGGCGGCGCGTCGGCCAGGAAGTCCACGTCGATGAAGTCGCCGTCGGGCGTGTCCCAGCGCTCGCGCATCCAGTGCGGCGGGGGGCCGGCATGGCGGCGGCTGAACAAGGCGGGCCAGATGGTCTGGGCGTGGCCGCCCGGCAACCAGCGGGGGGATCGGTACTGCATGGCGAACAAGGATGAGCCGTGATGCTCGCACAAACCGGCATCCCTCCGCGGCCACCGGGGCACTGGCCGCGCCACGCCGAGCGGCACCAGGCCAGTAGTGGGTGGGCTAATGCAGCGTGCCGGCCTCGGCCACCAGCTCCTGCACGTCGCCCGGGCTGCCCGGGCTGGCATGGTGCAGCACCAGGCGCCAGCCCAGCGCCGTCTTCAGGTAGACGTTGGTGGCGATGACCCAGGCCGTGGGAGCGGCCTGGCCGGCCTCGGTGTGCAGCTGCACCCGTTCCAGCACGTGGTGGATGGCGCAGTCACCGCTGTGCAGGCGGCGCACCCGTTCGGGATGCACCTGCACCGGGCCGCGTTCGAACACGGTCTCGAAGGCGGCGCGGATGGCCGGCAGGCCCACGATGCGCGGGCCGCCGGGGTGGACGCAGGCGATGTCGTCCTCGTCCGCCCAGAGATCCATCAGGCGGTCGAGGTCGGCGTGCTGGAGCGCCTCGTAGAACTGGGCTTCGGTGTCGTCGGGCGACGCGAGCAGGGCGGCCGCCTGGGCCGGCGTGCGCGGCATGACGGGCTCAGTGGTGGCCGGCGATGACCTCGCCTGCCTTGAGCTTGTAGACCGTGCCGCAGTACGGGCACTTGCCTTCGCCGTCATGGCTGAGGTCGATGAAGACGCGCGGATGGTTGCTCCACAGCGCCATCTTGGGGTTGGGGCAGGCGACGACGCCGTGGCCATGCAGGTCCTGGGCGGTGACTTCGACGGTGGCGGGGGCTTGGCTCATGATCGGATTCTCGGTGCTTGCGGGCGCGCTCAGACGGTGGTCAGCCAGTCGGCGTACTTGGGATTGCGGCCACCGACGATGTCGAAGAAGGCGGCCTGGATCTTTTCGGTGATGGGGCCGCGGCTGCCGCTGCCGATCTCGACGCGGTCCAGCTCGCGGATGGGGGTCACCTCGGCGGCGGTGCCGGTGAAGAAGGCCTCATCGGCGATGTAGACCTCGTCGCGGGTGATGCGCTTCTCGACCAGCTTCAGGCCCAGGTCCTGGCAGATCGAGAAGATGGTGTTGCGGGTGATGCCGTTGAGCGCGCCGGCCGACAGGTCGGGCGTGTAGACCACGCCGCCCTTGATGACGAACAGGTTCTCGCCGGCGCCCTCGGACACAAAGCCCGACGCATCCAGCAGCAGCGCCTCGTCGTAGCCGTCCTCAGTGGCTTCCATGTTGGCCAGAATCGAGTTGGTGTAGTTGGACACCGTCTTGGCCTGCGTCATCGTGATGTTGACGTGATGGCGCGTGTAGCTGCTGGTCTTCACGCGGATGCCGCGCTTCAGGCCTTCCTCGCCCAGGTAGGCGCCCCAGCTCCAGGCGGCCACCATCAGGTGCACCTGGTTGCCCTTGGGGCTGACACCCAGCTTCTCGGAGCCAATCCAGATCAGCGGGCGGATGTAGGCGCTCTTCAGGCCGTTGGCCTTGACCACGTCGAGCTGCGCCTGGTTGACCTGCTCCACCGAGAACGGGATCTTCATGCGCAGGATCTTGGCGCTGTTGAACAGGCGCTGGGTGTGCTCCTGCAGCCGGAAGATGGCCGTGCCTGCGGGCGTTTCGTAGGCGCGCACACCCTCGAAGGCGCCGCAGCCGTAGTGCAGCGTGTGGGTCAGCACATGGATCTTGGCGTCGCGCCAGTCGACGAGCTCGCCGTCCATCCAGATCTTGCCGTCGCGGTCGTGCAGGGGGGCGGGAACCATCACATGCTCCAGGTGCTGAACAAAGACCGCGATTCTAAGGAGCCGGCTCCTCGCCGGCGGCGCGCAGCAGTCGCCATTCGACCAGCCGGCCCTTGGCCAGCTTGACCTCCACCGCGTCGCCGGCCGCATCCTGCCAGCGGTAGGCGTCCTTGCCCTGCTTCACGCCCAGGCTGCGGGTGAGCAGCAGCAGGTCCACCAGCTTCATGCCCTCCTGCAGCCTGGCATTCAGCATCACCGCGTTGTCCAGCGAGCCCATGGGCGCGCTGCCGGCGAGCTTCATGATGCGCATCAGCCGCGACATCTGCAGCAGCAGCCAGAACACGATGCCGGTCGTCGCGAAGATCACGCCCTGCCAGCCCAGCAGCGCGCCGCCGGCCACCAGGGCCGCCAGCGCCAGGGCCACGCCCAGCCACGCGTTCATGCCAGGCCCCCGGGCTGCGGGTCGGCCGGGCCGTCGGCGCGGCCCCAGGCATAGGCGCGCTCCACCCGCGCGACGCGCAGCGTGTAGTGCTCGTACCAGTCCTGCCGGCCGGTATCGCGGGCGATGCGGTGCTCCGCGTGGCGGCGCCAGGCCGCGATGTCGGCCTCGCTGCGCCAGTAGGACACCGTGATACCCAGCCCGCCTGCATCGCGGCTGCTCTCGGCGCCCAGATAGCCGGGCTGCCGGGCCGCCAGGGCCACCATGCGTTCGGCCATTTCGTCGTAGCCCGGGGCGCCCTCGCGGCGCTGGCTGGTGAAGATCACGGCGTAGTACGGCGGGGCGGGCAGGGGGCTCATGGGCTTGGCGGATGACGGGGTTCGCATGGTGCCACGAGCGGCAGCAGCGGCACGCGGCTATGCTGCGCGCCGCCATGCAAGCCCTGATCACCCTGTTCGAACAGCACAGCCTGCTCGCGCTGTTCCTTGGCGTGCTCTGCGAGCAGCTGGGCGCGCCGCTGCCGTCCCTGCCCTTCTTGCTGCTGGCCGGCGTGCAGCTGGCCGATGGCCGGCTGTCGTCCTGGCAGGCACTGGCCGTGGCGACGGCGGCCGCGCTGCTGGCCAACACGCTGTGGTATTTGGCCGGCCGGCGCCTGGGGCGGCGTGTGCTGACCACGCTGTGCCGCATCTCCATCTCGCCCGACAGCTGCGTGCGCCAGAACGAGCTGAGCTTTGCCCGGCGCGGCGTGCTGACGCTGCTGGTGGCCAAGTTCGTGCCGGGCCTGACGGTGCTGGCGCCGCCGCTGGCCGGTGCGCTCGGCATGCGCTGGCGGGCCTTCCTGCTGTTCGATATGGCCGGCACGCTGCTCTGGGTGGCCTCCGGGCTGGCCGCGGGGCTGCTGTTCCACGAGCAGATCGGTGACCTGCTGGCCCTGCTGGACCGCCTGGGCCAGGCAGCGCTGGGCGTGGCGGGGGCGGTGCTGGCGGCCTATGTGCTGTGGCGCGTCTGGCGCCGCTGGCATGTGCGCCAGACGCTGCAGCGGCTGGAACGCGTGCAGCCGCAGGATCTGGCCGCGCGCCTGCAGGCCGGCCGCCCGGTGCTGGTGGTGGATGTGCGGGCCTGCTCGCCCGAGCTGCCGCTGGCCAGCCGCATCCCCGGCGCGCTGCACCTCGACCTGTCCAGCCTGGACGGTCAGGCCATTGCCGACTGGCCGGTCACGGCCGAGATCGTCACCTATTGCGCCTGCCCCAACGACGCCTCCGCCGCCAAGGCCGCGCAATGGCTGATCGCCCAGGGGCGGCAGGCGCGGGTGCTGGCGGGCGGCATCGACGCCTGGTCCGCCAGCGGCCAGGCCCTGGAGCAGCTGGCGGCTGCCTGATATCGGCCCGCGGCCGACCCGAGGCCGGCGTCTGTTCAGCGCCGTCTCAGTGCGCCTTGCCCAGCAGCAGGCAGCGCACCCACTGGCCGGCTTCCAGCGCGGCCTGGTGCTTTTCCAGGAACTGTTCGGCCGTGGAATTGCGCGACACGAAGCGCAGCCCGTGCAGGATGCCCATGCGCGGTACCGGGCGCGACCAGGCGTGCTCCACGATGCCGTTGAACCAGCTGACCTGCTCGTCGTTGTCCTGGGGCTCGGCATCGCTGCGGCCCAGCAGCAGCACGACCTCGTAGCGCCCGTGTGGCAGCGGCTCGGTGGCGCTGGTCAGCACCTGCAGGCCGCCGTCGCTGAGGTTGAGCACCAGGCCGGCCGGGCCTTGGCTGAACTGCACGGGCTTGAACACCCAGCCGGGCAGGGAGTCCGCATCGTGCTGCGCGCCGAGGAAGTCGGTTCGCAGGGACAGGCGCTGATCGGCAAACACGTCGGTCATGTCGGGCTCCTAGGCGGGGTCAGGGCTACATCCTAATCAGCTCAGGCCACGCAGCACATCGATGGCTTCCTCCACCCGGTCGATGGCGTGGATGGTCAGCCCCTCGATGGGCTTCTTGGGCGCATTGGCGCGCGGCACTACCGCCACGCTGAAGCCCAGCTTGGCGGCCTCTTTCAGCCGCTCCTGGCCACGCGGCGCGGGGCGCACCTCGCCGGCCAGACCGATCTCGCCGAAGGCGATGAAGCCCTTGGGCAGGGCCTTGCCGCGCAGCGAGCTCTGGATGGCCAGCAGCACCGCCAGGTCGGCCGCGGGCTCGCTGATGCGCACGCCGCCCACGGCGTTGACGAACACGTCCTGGTCGCCCGTGGCCACGCCGGCATGGCGGTGCAGCACGGCCAGCAGCATGGCCAGGCGGTCGCGGTCCAGGCCCACGCTGAGCCGCCGCGGGCTCACGCCGCCGCTGTCCACCAGCGCCTGCAGCTCCACCAGCAGCGGCCGCGTGCCCTCCAGCGTGACGAGCACGCAGCTGCCCGGCACCGGCTCGGTGTGGGTGCTCAGGAAGATCGCGCTGGGGTTGGCCACGCCCTTCAGGCCTTTCTCCGTCATCGCGAACACGCCGATCTCGTTGACGGCGCCGAAGCGGTTCTTGATGGCGCGCACGAGGCGGAAGCTGCTGTGCGTGTCGCCCTCGAAATACAGCACCGTGTCGACGATGTGCTCCAGCACGCGCGGGCCGGCCAGCGCGCCTTCCTTGGTCACGTGGCCCACCAGCACCATCGCGCAGCCGCGCGCCTTGGCCGTGCGCGTCAGCTGCGCGGCGCATTCGCGCACCTGGGCCACCGAGCCCGGCGCGCTGCTGAGCTGCTCGGAGTACAGCGTCTGGATGGAGTCGATGACGCAGAAGTCGGGCTCCTCGGCCTCTATGGTGGCCAGGATCTTCTCCAGCCCGATCTCGGCCAGCACGCGCACCTTGTCGCCCGCCAGGCCCAGGCGGCGCGAGCGCATGGCCACCTGCGCGCCGCTTTCCTCGCCGGTCACGTACAGCACCTTCACCGTCTGCGACAGCGACTCCACCGCCTGCAGCAGCAGCGTGGATTTGCCTATGCCCGGGTCGCCGCCGATCAGCACCACGCCGCCGGCGACGATGCCGCCGCCCAGCACGCGGTCCAGCTCGTCCTGCCCGGTGGGCGTGCGCTCGTAGTCGCTGGCTTCGATCTCGGACAGCGTCGCCACCGGCTGGCTCTTGGCCAGCGCCTGGTAGCGGTTCTTGCCGCCGCCGGCGGGTTCGGCCGCGGTTTCGGTCAGCGTGTTCCAGGCGCCGCAATGCGGGCACTTGCCCAGCCATTTGGCGTTGGTGCCGCCGCATTCGGTGCAGGTGTAGATGCTCTTGGAGGTGGCCATGGGGCGATTGTCGCGGGCCATGACGACCGGCGAGGCCCGGGGCGCTGCGGCACACTGCGGCCCTGACTGCCCGGAGCCCCTCATGCCCTTCGCCACCTGGTTGACCCTTTTTGCCGCCTGCTGGGCCATCAGCCTGTCGCCGGGTGCCGGCGCGGTGGCGGCTATGAGCGCGGGCCTGAGCCACGGCTTCAGGCGCGGCTACTTCATGACCTTCGGCCTCATCCTGGGCATCCTGACCCAAGTGCTGTTCGTCAGCGCCGGCCTGGGCGCGCTGATCGCGGCGTCCGAAACCGCATTCGCGTTCATCAAGTGGGCCGGCGTGGCCTACCTGGTGTGGCTGGGCGTGCAGCAGTGGCGCGCCCCGGCCAAGCCGCTGGTGGCTGCGGGCGACGAGGGTGCGCTGGTCACGCGCCGCCAGCTGGTGCTGCGCGGCTGGGGCATCAATGCGGTCAACCCCAAGGGCACGGTCTTCCTGCTGGCCGTGGTGCCGCAGTTCCTGGACCTGGCCGCGCCGCTGGGCCCGCAGTACCTGGTGATCGCCGCGACGCTGGGCTTCACCGATCTGGTGGTGATGGGCGGCTACACCGCGCTGGCCGCGCGGGTGCTGGCCGCACTGAAGAGTGCCCACCACATCAAGGTGCTGAACCGCGTGTTCGGCTCGCTGTTCATTGCGGCCGGCCTGCTGCTGGCCAGCTTCAAGCGTCAAGCCTGAATTGAGGCCCCCCGCCCTGCGCTGCGCCGGCTGAACGCCGGCACTCGCCCGCGCGGGCCGGCTTGGGGCGGCCCGGCGCTCGGCCCGAAGGCCCCGTTGAACCCGTATTGTTGCCCCTTGGCGGCGTCTCACTTTCCTCTCATGTCCACTGCATCGCCCGGCCGCTGGCTGTTCTGGGGCCCCACGCTGATCTGGGCCAGCACCTGGCACGTCATCCTCTACCAGCTGGAGTCCGGCGTGCCGGTGTTCAACTCGGTGGCCTGGCGCTTCGGCCTTGCGGCGCTGGGGCTGGCCGCGCTGGCACGCTGGCAGGGTCAGTCCTTGCGCGGCCTGCCCTGGTCGGCCCACGCGTTGATGCTGGCCACCGGCATCGTGCAGTACAGCGGCAACTACCTGTCGGTCTACCAGGCCGAGCGTCACATCCCGTCGGGGCTGGTGGCGGTGCTGTTCTGCCTGATGGTCTATGGCAACGCACTGTCCGGGCGCCTGTTCTTCGGCCAGCCGGTGACGCGGCGCTTCCTGGCCGCCGCCAGCGGCGGCGTGCTGGGCGTGGCGCTGATCTTCTGGCCCGAGATCGCCGCCACCGGCGCGCGCCCCACCGCGCTGCTGGGCCTGGGGCTGGGTCTGTTCGCGGTGCTGGTGGCCTGCATAGGCAATGTGCTGACGCTCACGCTCACCAAGCGCGGCCTGCCGCTGGTGCCGGTGCTGGCCTGGAGCATGGGCTATGGCGCGGTGTTCCTGGTGGGCCTGTCGTTGGCGAGCGGTGAGGGACTGCACTTCGACCTGAGCCCGGCCTATGTGCTGAGCCTGCTGTACCTGGCCGCGGCCGGCTCGGTGATCGCCTTCGTGCTGTATTTCAAGCTCGCCCAGGCGCGCGGCCCGGCTCATGCGGCGCTCACCGGCGTCATCATCCCGGTCATCGCGCTGGTGATCTCGGCCGTGTTCGAGGGCTGGCAGGTCACGCCGCTGGCGGTGGGCGGCATGGCCTTGTGCCTGGCCAGCTTGTGGGTGGCGACGCGGCCGCAGTGAGGGGCTCGCGCCGTTTTCGACCAGGGGCGGAGCATGGGGGTGAGCTCTCGCAGCTCAGCCGATCTGCCCCCGCGCGCTGCCGTGCAGGCAATTCAGGGTTAGCGCCAGTGCCTGCGCCCCAACACGGGTGCCATCTCCTTTTGCATCGCACGCCATACTCGCTCCAAGTCAGCACACATCCAGGGTTCACCATTCCGGTAGACCCGCCACTGGCGCACATCCCTAGGGTTGGGCTCGAAGTGCAAGGACCAAGGCACGCCGCCACACGAGAACGTCCAGTCGAATGGCCACCGAGGATCGCGGGGGCTCAGGGGCGCTGTTTGCCGGCGCTTCCTCCTCGCCTGTTATGGCCTGCCATCTGGCGAGTCGACGACCCTGGGGCGGCCTTGCTGGGGCGGTTGGGCATGGGCAGGATGTGATGCAGGTCGTTAACGATCTGCCTGCAACTCGTTAAAGCGCTATGCGACCTACCACGATCGTCCTCCAGTGCGCTTGCGCGTTAATCGGTCTGCTCTTTGTGCTGGTTGGCCTAGGCGCAAAAGGCAACGCTTTTGTGGGTGGCCTCGTTTTCGGCTCGATGATGTTTTTGTTTGCCTCAATTCTTGGCGCCGACTACAGCACCAATGCTGACGCAAAGTCCCGTCGGATATTCAAGGCGCTTGCACTCCTGTTTGCGTGTCCTGTCCTGGCCATCGGCATCTTTTACCTGTACGAGACTCTCTCAGCAGCCCAATGGGTAGACGCATCAACGGTAGCAATTCGCTTGCTCGTATATGCACTCGCGGTGGTGGGTATCGTGTTTGATCACCACCCGGTCGTGAGGCGTGCCGTACAGCGCTTGGGCTTTTCGGCTTCGAAACGGTAGTGGGTGCTGTGGTTTGCGCTTTAACCTGCCGTTGAAGCGGACCGCCTCCGGCGTCCGCTCGCCTTCACGTTGGGCCGAACAAATCGGCCGGTCGACGGCTCATCCGCTCGAAATGCAGCCTGTCGCAAACCGGCCCTGAAATCGCCACCTTGGCCAGAATGCGGTGAACCCTGCTGCCTGAGGAGTTCCCTTGACCAATGTCGACAGATCCGAGCCAACAATGGGGCCGGTCGGCACACGCGTTCGACCGCAAAGACTGGTCATCTTCGCGCTGGTGGCTCTGCTGGTGCTCTACCACGCGTACACACTCTTCGAGGTGTACGTTGGCTCAGGCGCTGACTTGTACGGAAGCCAGAACGCCAACGAGCATTCCTTGTACAGGCACACGCAATCCATTCTTCGCCTGCTGATCATTGCCAGCTTGGTTCTGGTCGCCATGAACAGACGATTCGCCTTGTATGGCATGTGGGCCTCAATCGGCTCATTGGTGGCCACGCACTACTGGGCATATTTCTTGGATCTTCCGTTCCCGTTCCTGGAGGGAAGGCACCCGCTCTCATACCTGAAGGGCTTCATCATTCCCACGGTGATCACGATCTTGTACCTGTCGACAAACTCCCGCCGCCATCTCCCGGGACGTTCGGCCTAACAAGTCTTTTGGCTGGAGCGCCGTCGGCAGGCCGGCCCGTTCAGCCGCGTTTGCGTATCATCGGCTGCAAGGCCCCGGCGACCTGCGTTTTCGCCCGGCCAACGCTGCGTTGGGCGTCAACAAGGCCATGAGTTGAGAAGTTGAATGCCTGCCTTGCGGAGGTGCGCAAGGTTTGGCCGGACATCTGGGCAGGTTGCGGCCCAACTCGCCATCCCAGCGCGCCGTCCACGGCAGCCGCTGAATTTCAGCGTCGGGCGGCTGAAGCCCGAGTCCGTGGCTCTTCACGATCTAAATTCACAGTGCCATGTATCGACCCGCCATGAAGCCGATCGCCACCATCCTTCTGCTGATCGCCTCGCTCGCTCAGCCCGTGTCGGCGGCCGACGCGAAGCTCGATGCGCCCCTGATGGGCTCCTGGGCCGTTGATACGTCCCGGCTGCCGATGGCTCCCGCGGTCAGGCCCAGGAGCGTCACGATCACCTTTTCGGCATCCGGCGCGGAACAGGTGAAGACGAAAGTCGAGGTCATCGATTCGGCGGGGAACCGCCTGGAGGCAGACGGCGTCACACCACTGGACGGCACGCCGACGCCGGTGAAGTCGAATTTCGAGGCCGATATCTCCGCGACCCTCATGCCGAGGCCCGATGTATTGATCATGCAACTGGGCAAGAACGGTGTCCCCGCCTCGACCCGTATCTACGCGGTCCAGGCCGATGGCAACTCGATGATCGAAACAGTCGCCCACTTCGACGCGGAGGGCCGGCCGGTGCTGCGCAAGAACTACTTCTCTCGCGTCCGCTGACGCAAGCAGCCGCCCAAGCGTTCGACTTGAACCGCCCCGAGTCGACAGGCTTGCCGCTCGCGGCCCTCGGCATCGGCGTCGATGGGCTGCTTCGCTGGGGGCGGCGATACAGGCCAAGGCGCCTCCTTCAATGCCGCCTTAGGTGTCCGCGTCCGTGGAGCGCGTCAGGGCTTCATATTGCTCAAGGCTGGCCAGCGTGGCTTGCAGCTTGGCGCGCACCAGTGACAGCGCGTCGCTGCCGATCAGCAGATGCTCGGGCGGCTCGCGCATGCCCACCAGCTGGAGGATGGCCTGCGCCGCCTTGTCCGGATCACCCAGCTGCCGGCCGCTCTTGTCGATACGCGCCTGCCGGATCGGTCCGAACAGCGGGTCGTAGTCGGGGAGGGAGCGTTCGGTGCGAACCATCGACCGTCCCGCCCAGTCGGTGCGGAAGGAGCCTGGCGCCACAGCCGTCACTGCCACGCCGAAGCTGCGCATCTCCTTCGCCAGCGTCTCGGAGATGCCCTCGAGCGCGAACTTGCTGCCGGAGTAGTAGGCGATGCCCGGCATCGTGATGGTGCCGCCCATGGAGGTGATGTTGACGATGTGGCCGCGACGGCGTTTGCGCATCGACGGCACGAAGGCCTTCATGACGGCGACGGCGCCAAACACGTTCACGTCGAACTGCCGCCGCATCTCCTCGATGGGTGACTCCTCGAAGATGCCCTCGTGGCCGTAGCCGGCGTTGTTGATGACGACATCGACGGGGCCAAACTGCGCTTCGACCTCGGCGGCCAGCGGCGCCACCTGGTCGAACGCCGTCACGTCCAGCAATCGGGCATGGGCACGCGGGCCCAGGCGCTGTTCGAAATCGGCCGCGGCCTGGGCGCTGCGGACGGTGCCGATGACGGTGTGGCCGGCGGCCAGGGCCGCGGTTGCGATCGCGCGGCCGAAGCCGCTGCTGACGCCGGTGATGAAGAAGGTCTGGGTGTCTTGCATGCCAGGATTGTTGGAAATCCGGCGCCGCGCGCCCACCCTCGTTCCTCTGTTTGTGTTGCCTGTTTCTATGAGGCGTCTGCCGGATCTCGCTGAATTCGACTGAACTTGATGCATATTCATTCGATGGACGCATGCGAGCCGCAGGAACGAATGGTGGCGCTGATGAAGCGCCTGGCACCCCGCGAGGGCTACACCCTGAGCGTGTTGCCCGGTGTCAGGTTCCTGCGCTCGGATCGCCCGCTCGCGTCGACGCCGGTGCTCTACGAGCCGGGCATCGTGATCGTCTGCCAGGGGCGCAAGCGCGGGTATTGGGCCGACCAGGTCTATCTCTACGACGCCCAGCACTACCTGGCCGTTTCCGTGCCCGTGCCCTTCACGATGGAGACGGACGCCAGCGCGGCCGAGCCCCTGCTGGCGGTCTACCTGACGATAGACCTCACGGTATTGGCGCAGCTCGCGCTGGAGCTCGACGAGCTGTCGCCGCCCATGCCCGCCCAGCCCGCCGGCATGGTCTCGACGCCTATGGACGATGCGCTGTCGCGGACGGTGCTGCGTTTCCTGGAGGCCATGAGCTCATCGCTGGAGTCGCGCCTGCTGGGGCCTGCCATCGTGCGGGAGATCTACTACCGGGTGCTGACCGGCGCGCAGGGCGCGACCCTGCGTGCGGCCCTGGCCAGCCACGGGCAGTTCGGCCGGATCGCCAGGGCCGTACGGTGCATCCACGCGAGCTTTGGCGACCGACTGACGGTGGAGCGGCTCGCGGCCGAGGCCGGCATGAGCGTGCCGAGCTTTCATGCCCACTTCCGCCGGGTGACGCACTCGTCGCCGATGCAATATCTGAAGTCCGTTCGCCTGCATCAGGCGCGCCTGCTCATGGTGCGCGAAGGGAAGACGGCCTCGGCGGCCTGCCATGAGGTGGGCTACGAGAGCGCATCGCAGTTCAGTCGCGAGTTCAAGCGGCTCTTCGGGCTCAGCCCGGGTGAGGAGGCGGCCCGCCTGAAATCGAGCTTTGCGATGCCGCGCATGGCGGGCCATCAGCTCTGGGTGGCGTCGCACTGAGGGCAACAACTGCGGCCCAGTGGGCCGCTGACGCCGCAGATGGCTGATTCGAATCGTTGACGCATCACCGAGGCGGGCGTCGGCTTGGTGCGTGCCTGGGCTGTGGTCCAGCGTTTCTCGCGTTCAGTCGCTGGATGGCGACCCAGCCGGCCGGGCGCCGTCGATCAGCAGGCGCAGCGCCTGGTCGAACACGGCATCGGCATCGCTGCCCACCGTCTGGCGCCAGCCGGCCGCCAGCAGCGGGTACTGCGATGGGTCCGGCCCTGTCAGCGTGGCGGACGGCGGCGCGTCGGGGGCCTGGGCGGACTGTTCCTCCAGCACCCAGCCCACCACGAAGCGGCCCACGGACATCATCAGCAGCGTGGCCGGGCCGGGCTCGAAGCCGGCGGCACAGAGCAGGCGCAGTCGCGCCTCGATGGATTCGCGCTGCGCCTCGCCGGGCCGCGTGCCGGCATGCAGCCGGGCGCCGTCGCGGTAGGCCAGCAGCGCACGGCGGAAGCTGCGGCCGTCGGCCATCAGCCAGGCCTGCCAGGGCTCGTGCTCGGCGGGCGTGTCACGCGCCCGGCTTTCCAGCAGCACGGCCTGCGACATCGCGTCCAGCAGCGCGGCCTTGCTCTTGAAGTGCCAGTACAGCGTGGGCGACTGCACGCCCAGGCGCTCGGCGAGCTTGCGGGTGGAGAGGGCGTCGATGCCGATCTCGTTGAGCAGGTCCAGCGCGGCGCGCAGCACGTCGTCGCGATTCAGTCGGGCGGGGCGGTCGGCATTCATTTCTCTAGCAATGATAGAGAAGCTCATGCACAATCCTCCCTATCAACGATAGAGAGCATGTTTTGAATCGAGCCCTGACCGTCATCCTCATGACGCTGCTGCTGGATGCGGTGGGCATGAGCCTGATCTTCCCCATCCTGCCGGGCCTGCTGCGCGAGCTGAGCGGGGCCGAGGCCACCACCCACCATTACGGGGCGCTGCTGGCGGTCTATGCGGCCATGCAGTTCCTGTTTTCACCGGTGCTGGGCGCGCTGAGCGACCGCTTCGGCCGCCGGTCGGTGCTGCTGGCGTCGCTGGCCGGTGCCGCGGCGGACTATGTGCTGATGGCGCTGGCCCCCAGCATGGCCTGGCTGTATGTGGGCCGGGTGCTGTCCGGCATCACTGGCGCCAGCATGGCCGTGGGCACGGCCTATCTCACCGACATCACGCCCGAGGCCGACCGTGCCAGGCGCTTCGGCCAGATGGGTGCGGCCATGGGCCTGGGCTTCGTGGTCGGGCCGCTGATAGGCGGGGCCTTCGGCGAGTGGTCGCTGCGCGCGCCCTTTGTCGCGGCGGCCGTCATGAATGCGCTGAACCTGGCCCTGGCCTGGTTTGCGCTGCCGGAGTCCAACCAGCACTGCACCGCGCGGCTGGATCTGGCCAAGCTGAATGCCTTCTCGGCGCTGCACCGGCTGCGGGGCAGGCCGGCCTTGCAGCCGCTGGTGGGGGTGTTCGCCGTGGTGGCGCTGGTGTCGCAGGTGCCGGGCTCGCTGTGGATACTCTATGGGCAGGACCGCTATGGCTGGAGCGCCTGGGTGGCGGGGCTGTCGCTGGCCTGCTATGGCGGGCTGCACGCGGTGTCGCAGGCCTTCGTTACCGGCCCCATGGTGGAGAAGCTGGGTGAGAAGCGCGCGCTGCTGGCGGGTATCGCGGCAGATGCGCTGGGTTTCGTCGGCATGGGCCTGGCCGTGGTGGGCTGGATGCCGTTCGCGCTGCTGCCGCTGTTCGCCATCGGCGGCCTGGCGATGCCGGCCCTGCAGGCGCTGCTGTCGCGGCAGGTGGACGAGCAGCACCAGGGTGAGCTGCAGGGCACGCTGGCCAGCCTGACCAGCCTGATCGGCATTGCCGGCCCGCTGGTGGTGACGGCCGGCTTTGCACGGACGCAGGCCAGCTGGCCGGGGGCGGCTTGGCTGCTCGCCGCGGCGTTCTACCTGCTGGCCGTGCCTCTGCTTTACACCCGGCGTGCCCGGGCGGGCTGAGCCGTCGGCCTCAGAAGTCCTGGCCGCGGCGGCCCGCCTTGATGCCGCTGCGCCGCGCCTTGCCCTCCAGCCGCCGCTGCTGCGAGCCATAGGTGGGCTTGGTGGCCCGCCGGGCCTTGGGCACATGGGCGGCGGCCTGCACCAGAGCGATCAGTCGCTCGACCGCGTCGGCGCGGTTGCGCTCCAGGCTGCGCGAGTCCTGGGCCTTGATGACGACGATGCCGTCCGCCGTGACGCGCTGGTCGGGCCAGGCCAGCAGCCGGGTCTTCACGGCCTCGGGCAGGCTGGAGGCGCGGATGTCAAAGCGCAGGTGCACCGCGTTGGACACCTTGTTGACGTTCTGGCCACCCGGGCCGCTGGCGCGTATCGCGTCGAACGCGAGTTCCTCGGGTCGGGGGCGCCAGCTCAGCATGGCTCAGCCGTGGTGGCCGGCCACGCGTACGGGCACGCGCGGCGCGACGGCGCACATCAGCTCGTAGCCGATGGTGCCGGCGGCCTGAGCGACCTCGTCGATGGGCAGGCGGCTCTGGCGCGGGCCCTCGCCCCACAGCGTGACCTCGCTGCCGAAGCCGCTGCCGGACAGGGTGCTGAGGTCCACCGCCAGCATGTCCATGGACACGCGGCCCAGCGTGCGGGTGCGCTGGCCGTCCACCAGCACGGGCGTGCCGGTGCCGGCGTGGCGCGGGTAGCCGTCGGCATAGCCGCAGGCGACGATGCCGATGCGCATGGACGCGTCGGCGGTGAAGCTGCTGCCGTAGCCCACGGTGTCGCCGGCCTGGATCTGCTGTGTGCCGATGATGCGCGAGCGCAGCGTCATGGCCGGGGCCAGGTCCCAGTCGGCCGGTGTGCGCTCGGGGAAGTCGGGCACGCCGCCGTAGAGCATGATGCCGGCGCGCACCCAGTCGTTGGCGGTGCGCTCGGCGTGGCGCAGCGTGGCCGCGCTGTTGGCGATGCTGCGCTCGCCGGCGATGCCGTCGCAGGCCTGGGTGAAGGCCTGCAGCTGGTGGGCGATGCCGTCCTGTCCGAAGCGCAGCGCGTCGGCGTCGGAGAAGTGGGTCATCAGCGAGATCTCGTCCACCTGGGGCAGGGCGTCCAGCCGTGCATAGGCGGCGCGGAAGGTGGCGGGGGTGAAGCCCAGGCGGTTCATGCCGGAGTTCAGCTTCAGGAACACGCGATGCGGCTCGTGCGTCTTGTGCATGGCCAGCCAGTCGATCTGCTGCTCGCAGTGCACGGCGTGCCAGATCTTGAGCCGCGAGCAGACCTCCAGGTCGCGCGGCTCGAACACGCCCTCGAGCATCAGGATGGGACCGCGCCAGTCCAGTGCGCGCAGGCGCTGGGCTTCGTCCAGATCCAGCAGCGCGAAGCCGTCGGCGGCGCGCAGCGCCTCGAAGCTGCGCTCGATGCCGTGGCCGTAGGCATTGGCCTTCACCACGGCCCAGACCCGGGCGTTCGGTGCCTGCGCGCGGGCGCGGGCCAGGTTGTGGGCAAGGGCTTGCGGATGGATCAGGGCTTCGATGGGACGCGGCATGCAACGGCAGGCCCGCCGCATCGCCGGGCGGGCACAAGGCAGGGAACGTGGCCAGCATTGTGCGCCCCAGCTTTAGCACAGCTTGCGAACTAGGGGGCGTGCTATAAACCTGCGCCGCCCTTAGGACGGCTTTCCGTACTGACAGTTCAGGATTGCGCCAAGCTCGATGAGACGAGGCTTCTACACCATCATGTCGGCGCAGTTCTTCAGCTCGCTGGCTGATAACGCGCTCTTCGTCGCCGCCGTCGAGTTGCTCCGATCATCCGGCGCCGCCGAATGGCAGCGCGCGGCCCTGGTGCCCATGTTCGCGCTGTTCTACGTGGTGCTGGCGCCGTTCGTGGGGGCCTTTGCCGACGCCGTGCCCAAGGGCAAGGTGATGTTCTTCTCGAACCTCATCAAGGTGGGCGGCTGCCTGATGATGCTGTTCGGGGCCCATCCGCTGGTGGCCTACGCCATCGTCGGGCTGGGCGCGGCGGCCTACTCGCCGGCCAAGTACGGCATCCTCACCGAGCTGCTGCCGCCCTCGCAGCTGGTCAAGGCCAATGGCTGGATCGAGGGGCTGACCATAGGCTCCATCATCCTGGGCGTGCTGCTCGGCGGCCAGCTGGTGGGGGATCGCATCTCGCACATGCTGCTGGGCTTCGACCTGCCCTTCATCGACACCGGCATCGATACGCCGCCCGAGGCCGCGATCGCCAGCCTGGTGAGCCTCTATGTGCTGGCCGCGTTGTTCAATCTGCGCATCCCGCGCACCTCGGCCGCGCTGCAGCCGCTGGCCCACAGCCTGCCGGGCCTGGTGCGCGACTTCTCGGCCTGCAACACCCGCCTGTGGCAGGACAAGCTGGGCCAGATCTCGCTGGCCACGACCACGCTGTTCTGGGGCGTGAGCGGCAACCTGCGCTACATCGTGCTGGCCTGGGCGGCCGCGGCACTGGGCTATGGCACGACGCAGGCGTCGTCGCTGGTGGGCGTGGTGGCGATCGGCACCGCGGTGGGTGCGGTGGTGGCGTCGGTCTATTGCCGGCTCGACAAGGCCACGTCAGTCATCCCGCTGGGCATCGCGATGGGCCTGGTGGTCATCGTGATGAACTTCATCCACAACGTCTGGGTGGCCGCGCCTTTCCTGGTGCTGCTGGGTGTGATCGGCGGCTATCTGGTCGTGCCGATGAACGCGCTGCTGCAGCACCGCGGCCACAACCTGATGGGCGCGGGCCGCAGCATCGCGGTGCAGAACTTCAACGAGCAGGCCTGCATCCTGGGGCTGGGCGCGTTCTACACGGCGCTGACCCGCTTCGGCCTGTCGGCCTTCGGGGCCATCACCATCTTCGGCCTGCTGGTGGCGGGCACGATGTGGATGATCCGGCGCTGGCACCAGCGCAACCTCGTCGTGCACCGCGCTGAGGTCGAGCAGCTGCTCGACGGCACGCGCAGCGACAACGTCAGCGCGCACTGACGGCCTGGCCCGGCCGCGTGAGCGGCCGGACGGCCTCAGCGGCTGCCGCGGCTCTTGCGGCCCGGTGCCGGCTGGATCAGGTGCCGGCCTTCCAGCACCGCCTCGACATGCTCGCTCCAGGCGCGCGCGATCTTGAAGCAGCCGCTGTGGTTGAGGTGGATCTCGTTGTGCCAGTCGCCGCTGATGCCGGTGGAGCCGGGCGCGGCCAGCGCCAGCGGCACGGTCGTCGAGTCGAACACGAACAGGCCGGGGAAGCCTTCCTTGTCCTGCGCCATGGTCTTGAGCAGCTGCGCGAGGTGGAACACCATCAGCCGGCTCACCGCGGCCCAGTCGGCGCTCGGCACACCGTAGGCCTTCATCGCCGGGTAGAGCCAGGGGCCGCCGGCGCCCAGGTCGTCATTGCCGTCGGCGCCCGCGGGGCGGGGCATGGGCACGGCATAGCAGTGCATGAACACCGGCTTTCCGGCCGACGGGCCCTGGTCGCGCAGCGACAGCAGGTGCCGGACATTGGCGCGCAGGTAGTCGGCGTAGGTGGCCCAGCCGGGCTCGGAGAAATAGCGCGCCACGCCGGCCGACGGCGGGCCCCACTCGGTCTGGCGCCGCAGCAGGCGCAGGTGCAGCGCAATGGGCTCGCCGGCCGTGGTCTGCGGCGGGGTGCGCGCGGCGGCGATCAGGTCGTTGCCGCCCACGGACAGCAGGATGCCGTCCCAGGTCGGCGCGTCCTGGCCGCTGAGCAGGCGCACGAAATCCGGGCTGGATTCGAGATCCACCATGTGCGCGAGCGCGTCGCCGGTGCCGGCGCAGTTCACCGCCATGGCCGGCGACTTGAACACCAGCTCCTGCAGCAGGTTGGCATGCGCGTTCAGCTTGGAGCGCGCATTCGAGAACCAGGAATCCCCTTGCGCGAGCAGCCTCCAGCGAAAGGCGCCCGGGTCGGGCTGCGCGGTTCCCGCGAGGTCCGAGGGGGTGAAACAAGCCAGATGATCCATAGAGGGTTCCGAAGACTGACCACAGGCGTCGAGAACGACACCGCCGCTGGAAATCCGCGCGATTGGAAAGCCTGCCTCAAATCACGCGCCATGCTACAAACCCGGGGTTTACCACGGTTGTAAGGGCAGCGATGAGTCAAAACATCTACGACTTTCAGGCGGTGTCCATTCAGGGCGACACCGTCGACCTGGCCCAGCAACGGGGCAAGGTGGTGCTGATCGTCAATACGGCCAGCGAATGCGGCTTCACGCCGCAGTTCAAGGGGCTGGAGCAGCTCTGGCGCGACTACGGCACGCGCGGGCTGGTGGTGATCGGCTTTCCCAGCAACGAGTTCGGCGGGCAGGACCCCGGCAGCAACGAGGACATCGCTTCCTTCTGCGAGATGAACTACGGCGTGAGCTTTCCCATGATGGGCAAGATCCGCGTCAACGGCGCCGAGGCCCATCCGCTGTGGAAATGGCTCAAGGGCGAGAAGCCCGGCATCCTGGGCACCGAGGCGATCAAGTGGAACTTCACCAAGTTCCTGGTCGGCCGCGACGGCCAGGTGCTCAAGCGTTATGCCCCCAATGACGCGCCCGACAAGTTGCGTGCCGACATCGAGGCCGCGCTGGCAGCCTGAACCGGGCCGGCCGCCGCATTAAGCTTGGCGGCCATGGACCTGAACGACCGCGTGGCGCTGCGCCACAAGCTGATTGCTGACCGCCTGGCCATGCCCGACCGCCTGCAGCGGGCCGACCAGCTGCAGGAGGTGCTGCGGGTCTGGCTGGTGAGCCGGCCCGAGGCGCGCATCGGTGCCTACTGGCCCATCAAGGGCGAGTTCGATCCGCTGCCCTCGCTGTACCGCTGGAGCGAGGCGGCGCCCGAATGGCAGCGTCGCCAGATCGGCCTGCCGGTGGTGGACAAGGTGCATGGCACGCTGCGCTTCCATGTCTGGTATCCCGGCTGCCCGATGGAGGAAGACGCCTTCCACATCCCCAAGCCCAAGGGCACCGAGGAGTTCCAGCCCGAGCTGATGCTCGTGCCCTGCCTGGGCTTCGGCCCCTGCGGGTTGCGCCTGGGCTATGGCGGCGGCTTTATGGACCGCACGCTGGCCGAGATGCAGCCGCGCCCGGCCACCGCCGGCATCGGCTACGCCCACGGCTTCCAGCCGCTGCTCAAGCCCAGCCCGCACGACATGGCGCTGGACGCCATGCTGACCGAGGAGGGCGTGGTCTGGGACAAGGACGGCTGGGGCGCCTGAGCCCGCCGCCGCGCCGTCCGGCTCAGCCCAGCGCGGCCACCGCGAGCCGCGCGGCCTCGGCCAGCACGGCCTCGTCCGCGGCGGGCATCTGCTCGCTGTCGACGCCCCGGCCTTCGTAGTACGCCGCCATCACCCAGGGGGCACGGCCCGCAGGCCAGACGATGGCGACATCGTTGGTGCGGTCGGGCATGCCGGGCGCAAGGCCGGTGCCGGTCTTGTCGCCGGCCGGCCAGTCGGCCGGCAGGCCGGCACGCAGGCGGCGCGCCCCGGTGCGGGTGGCCTCGGTCCAGCGCCGCAGCGTGGCCACCCCCTCGGGCCGCAGCCAGCGCGAGCCGGTCAGGATGGCGGCCACCGTGTGTGCCATCGCGGCCGGGCTGGTGGTGTCGCGCTCGTCTCCGGGCAGCACCAGGTTCATGCTGGGCTCGATACGGTCCAGGCGGGTCACCGTGTCGCCCAGCGCGCGCAGCCGCTGCGTGAAGCCGGCCGGCCCGCCCAGCCGCTGCAGCAGCAGATTGGCCGCGATGTTGTCGCTGGTGGTTTGCGCGGCCTCGGCCAGCGCCAGCAGCTTCATGCGTCCGGCCGGCAGCTGGGCGCGGGTGGCCGGCGCAAAGTCGCGCGGGGTGATCTCGCCCAGCGCCACCCAGTCGTCCTGCAACTCGCCCTGTTCCACCGCCCGCAGCGTCAGCGCAGCCAGCGGCAGCTTGAAGGTCGAGCACATGCCGAAACGCTCGTCCAGGCGCAGGCCCTGCAGCCGGCCGGAGCCGGTGTCCAGCACGGCGAAGCCCAGGCGCCCGCCGGCCCGGCTTTCCAGCGCCTGCAGGGCCGCGGGCAGGTCGGTGCCGGCCCGCGCCAGCGGTGTCGCAAAGGGTGCGGTGGACAGCAGCGGAAGCGTTGCCAGCAGGCGTCGGCGTGAAATAGTCATCACCTCAGTGTCGCAGCTGGATGAGCGGCAGCGAGACCTGACCCCATCGGCGCAGGGTGGTTCCGATAATTGCGGGCCTCGCTGTACGGCTGCGCGCCCCATGCCTGCCCCGCCTCCCGCCCCCTCACCCGCTCCCCAGTCCGACTCGCCTCGTGCCCTGGCCTTGCAACAGGGGCTGGCGGCGTTCTACGCGCAGCCGCCCGATCACGCTGGGGCGGTGCGCTGCTTCCGGGCGGCCGCCGAGGCCGGCAGCGACGAGGCGCTGGCCATGCTGGGCCTGTGCCTGCTGGAGGGCCTGGGCGTGGCCGCCGACCCGGTGCGCGCCCGCGAGCTGCTGGAGCGCGCTGCCGCCAAGGGCTCGCGTACCGCGCGCTTCCAGCTCGGCCGTGCGCTGGTGACCGGCCGGGGCGGCCCGGTGGACGAGCGTCGCGGCCTGGCCGCCTATCTGTCGGCGGCGGCCCTGGGGCATGCGGAGGCGATGTTCAATCTGGCGAGCTGCATGCATGCCGGCGTGGGCTGCCTGCCGGACCGGCTGGCCGCCAAGGCGCTCTACCTGCGGGCGCGCACGCTGGGCTGCCCGCTGCAGCCGCGCGGGGTGCTGGTGCGCCAGCGCGAGCTCAAGGCGGTGCGCGCGCTGGCGCGGCGCTTCGAGGACCCCGACCGCCTGCTCGTGCTGGTGCGTGATCGCCAGCAGCAGCTGGTGCTGCTGCACGAGGTGGCCCGGCCGTCGCTGCGCCCCGCGGCGGTGGCCGCACCGGAAACGGGCCGCCGCCCGCGCCTGGGCACGCTGGCCCTCGGGGTGATGGCGGCGCTGATGGGCACCGTGGGCGAGCTGCTGCGCACCCGCTCGCCGGACGCCGGCCCGACCACGCTGTCGCGCTGAGGGGGCGCGTCTGCGCTTCTTCGCCGGGCCTTCACAGGCCGGACAATCGAGGCTCCGACACTGGCTGCTCCTGTCCCGCGATGACCGCCTCTCTCTACCTCGACCACCTTGCCACCCTGCAGCGCCAGGCCGAACAGGCGCTCGCGCGCAGCGGCCACGACACGCTGCTGATCGCCTCCGGCATCGAGAAGTACGCCTTCCTCGACGACCGGCCCTACCTGTTCCAGCCCAACCCGCATTTCAAGCACTGGCTGCCGTTGACCAGCCATCCGCATTCCTGGCTTGCGGTGCGTCCGGGCCGCCGGCCGCTGGTGGTGTACTACCAGCCCGACGACTACTGGCATGTGCCGCCCAGCGCGCCCGAGGGTGAGTGGGTGGACGCGGTGGAGCTGGTGGTGATCCGCGAGCCCGAGCATGCCGCCGCCGTGCTGGCCGACCTGGCCGGCCCGCGTACCGCCATCCTGGGCGAGGCCGATGCCGCGCTGCCCGGCCTGGTGCCCAACAACCCCGAGCTGCTCCTGAACCTGCTGCACTGGGCGCGCGGCGTGAAGACGCCCTACGAGCTGGCGCAGATGCGCGCCGCGTCGCGCCGCGCCGTGCCGGCGCACCGGGCCGCGCGCGAGGCCTTTCTGGCCGGCGCCAGCGAGGCCGAGATCCACCGCGCCTACCTGGTGGCCGCCGGCCACACGGACCGCGATCTGCCCTACACCAACATCGTCTGCCTGAACGAGCATGCCGCGGTGCTGCACTACCAGTACCAGGACGAGCAGCGCCCGGCCGAGTCGCGCAGCTTCCTGATCGACGCCGGCGCGTCGGTGAACGGCTATGCCAGCGACATCACCCGCACCTGGGTGAACCCGCGCGCCGCGGGCCAGGAGGAATTCGCCGAGCTGCTGGCCGCGATGGAGCGCGAGCAGCTGGCGCTGGTGGCCGAGGTGCGCGAGGCCGTGGACTACCGCGACATCCACCTCAGCGCACACCGCCGCACCGCCCGCGTGCTGCGCGAGACCGGCCTGGTGGCGATGAGCGACGAGGCCATGGTGGCCGAAGGCGTCACCCAGCCCTTCTTCCCGCACGGCATCGGCCACCTGCTGGGCCTGCAGGTGCACGACGTGGGCGGCTTCATGGCCGGCGAGGAGGGCGGCGTGTCGCCCAAGCCCGAGGGCCATCGCTACCTGCGCCTGACCCGCCCGCTGCAGGCCGGCATGGTGGTGACCATCGAGCCGGGCCTGTACTTCATCCCGACGCTGCTGCGCCGGCTGCAGGCCTCGCCCCAGGGGGCGCAGGTCAACTGGGCGAAGGTCGAGCGCCTGGCCCGCTTCGGGGGCGTGCGCATCGAGGACGACGTGGTCTGCCGCGCCGGCGGCGAGGCAGCCGAGAACCTCACGCGGGACGCGTTCGGCGCCGTCTGATGAGCCGTGCCGCCCGGGCCTGGATCGTTGCGCTGGCCTGGGCGCTGACCCAGGCTGTCGCGGCTCCATCGGCTGGGGCGGTGCCGGCCAGCGGGGCCTGTGGGCCCGAGGCCTGCGAGCAGATGCTGGCCCTGCCGGATGACGCGGGCAGCCTGCGCTATTTCAGCTCGTTGCCGCCCGGTCCCGGGCCCACGCAGGCGCTGCTGGTGATGCACGGCCATCCGCGCGATGCTCATCGTTCGCTGGCGGCCGGCATGCAGGCGGTGAGCCGGGCCGGGAGGGGCGACGACACGCTGGTCGTGGCGCCGCTCTTCCAGGTGGCACCCGACCGGGCCGCGCATTGCCACACGCCGGGCGAGCCGGCGGCGCAGGCCGGCGAGGCCCTGTGGACCTGTTCGGGCTGGCTCGAGGGCGGACGGTCGACCGGGGCCCATGCCATCGGCTCCTTCGCCGCGCTGGACGCGCTGCTGCAGGAGCTTGCGCGGCGCTGGCCCGGCCTGCGAACCATCACGCTGGCCGGCTTCTCGGCCGGCGCCCAGGTGCTGCAGCGCAGCGTCGGTTTTTCAGCCGCGTTCGCCGACGGCCGCGGGCCGCGCCTGCGCTACGTGATCGCGTCGCCGGGCAGCTGGCTGTACCTCGACGCGCTGCGGCCGCAGCTGGTGCGCGACGGGAGGGCGGCGGACTGGTCGGCCTGCTGGGCGGATCACGCCCTGGCGCCGGGCTGCACGATCCGCTGGGCGGCGCCCGAGGCGGCCTCCCAGGCCGCCTGCCCCGGGCTGGACCGCTGGAAGTACGGCCTGGCGGCGTTGCCGGCCCATCTGCAGCCCTTGGCCGCCCAGGTGCGCTCGCGCTGGAATACGGCCGAGCTGCATTACCTGGCCGGCGCGCTGGACGACGGCCCGGGGCCGGGCCGGGCGGCGGGGCTGCTGGACCGGTCCTGTGGCGCGCAGGCCCAGGGGCCGTTCCGGCTGCAGCGGGCCTGGGCCTTTGCGGACCGCGACCGTGCGCTGCGCGCCGCTGATGCGCCGCCGGCCGGCCCGCCGCTGACCGTGGTGCCAGGTTGTGCCCACGATGTCGTCTGCGTGCTGGGGTCGGCCGAGGCCGGCGCGCTGCTGTTTCCGCCCGAGCGACCCTGAGCGCCGGACGGCGGGGCGCGCTTCAGCGGGGCGCCTGCAGCCGGGTCAGCAGGCCGTCGCAGGCGGCCTCCACGAGGTCCAGCACCGTCTCGAAGCCGTCGGCGCCGCCGTAGTAGGGGTCGGGCACGACGCGCGAGCCGGCGGACGGCGCGTAGCTCATCAGCAGCTGCAGCTTGTGGCGCTGCCCGGGCGGGCACAGGCGAGAGGCCTCGCGCAGGTTGTTGTCGTCCATGCCGAGCACGAGGTCGAAGTGCTCGAAGTCGGCCGCGGTGAGGGGGCGGGCGCGAAGGGTGCTCAGGTCGTAGCCGCGCTGGCGGGCATGCTGCTGGCTGCGTTCGTCGGGGGGCTCGCCCGTGTGATAACCGTGCGTGCCGGCGGAGTCCACATCGATGTGCCCGAGTCGGGCGGCGGCCAGTTTGGCGCGCATCACACCTTCGGCGGTGGGGCTGCGGCAGATGTTGCCCATGCAGAAGAACAGGATGCGGGTCATGGCGTCAGGGGTGTCGCTGAGGCCGGCATCTTAGGCAGGGGGGAAAAAGGGAAACCCGGCGGCAGGACGCGCGCCGGGCAAACCGGACTCCTCGAAACAGACCATGGCCGGTGTGCCGATACGGTTGGGTCTGTCCTCTTCTGCGGAGGAGGGAATCTCGGTGTTTGGGGGCCTCGCCCTCGCCGCGCCGGGGTCGGGTGGACCGCTAGCGGGTGGACCCGAACCGGTCCGGCGGGCGAAGGGCTGAGTGAATCGCGCGGGTCAGGGCACAGGACCGTTCCGGAACGGCCCTGCGGGTGGCCTGCGCGACCGAGGCCAAGCGGGAAAGGAGAGAGGGGAGCGAGGCGCGGGGGCTCCGGTCCTTAGAAGCGCCAGCCCAGGCCCACGCTGGCCAGGGTCGGGTCCACCTTGAACTTGCCGACCTGGGTGCCGCTGGAGTAGACCTTGGTCTCGATGTTGACCTTCTTGACGTCGAAGTTCAGGTACAGGTTCTTGGCCACTTCGATGTCCACGCCGATCTGGCCGGCCAGGCCGTAGCTGTTGTGCTTGATGCTGGGATGCAGCGCGGTCTGCACGGCCGGGGCGAAGTGGACGCTGGAGAAGTTGGTGTAGTTCACGCCGGCGCCGATGTAGGGGCGGATCGTGCCGGTCGGGTTGAAGTGGTACTGCGCGGTCAGCGTCGGCGGCAGGTGCTTGAGCGAGCCGATCTCGGTGCCGTTGGAGTACAGCGTGTGCTTTTGCGGATAGGTCAGGATCAGCTCGGCCGCGATGTTGGGCGTGAAGAAGTAGCTGAAGTCGGCCTCAGGGATCCACTTGTTGTTCACCGACAGGCCCAGACCGGTGCTGTCCTTGTTGGCCGAGTCCAGATGGACGGCGCGAACGCGCACCATGAACGGACCTTCGTCGGCGAAGGCGGATTGCAGGGACAGGGCGGCGACGGCAACAGCGGCGAGACGCAGGGTGCGGGTGAATTGCATTAGAGACTCCATCGAACGTGGGCGTTTGCCCGATGAAGTCATTGCATCGCGTCAGGCCCCTGGCCGGTTTGACTTTTCGCAAGTCGGCAGGCGGGCCGCCGGGCGTGTGTCCGGCGATTTGCGTTGCGTCAAACTCGTGCGTTCAGGCCGAGGCGTTTGCACAACTCCAGAACCAAAGGCGACTGATTGAGCGTATAGAAGTGCAGGCCCGGCGCGCCGCCAACGATCAGGCGCTCGCACAGCCGTGTGATCACGTCCAGGCCGAAGGCGCGGATCGCGGCCGTGTCGTCCATGAAGCCTTCCATCTTCATCTGCACCCAGCGCGGGATGTCGATGCCGTCGCGCTGCGCGAACTGCGCGATGCGACCGTAGTTGTGGAAGGGCATGATGCCCGGCACGATGGGCTGCGTGACGCCGAGCTTGCGGGCCTCGTCCACGAAGTGGAAGTAGGCGTCGGCGTTGAAGAAGAACTGCGTGATCGCGCCGTCGGCGCCGGCGGCCATCTTGTCGGCGAAGTGGCGCAGGTCCTGCGCGGCATAACGCTGCTGTGGATGGACCTCGGGATAGGCGGCGACCTCGATGTGCCAGTCCGCCCCCTGCGTCTCGCGGATGAAGCTCACCAGCTCGGACGCATAGCGGAATTCGCCGGCCGTGGCGGTGCCGCTGGGCAGGTCGCCGCGCAGCGCGACCACGCGGCGGATGTTGCGGGCGCGGTAGGTGGCGAGGATCTCGGCGATGTTCTCGCGGGTGGAGCCCACGCAGGAGAGGTGCGGGGCGGCCTCGAAGCCGGCGCCGGCGATGTCCATCACCGCGAACAGGGTCTTGTCGCGGGTGGAGCCGCCCGCGCCGTAGGTGACGCTGAAGTACTGCGGCGCAAGCGCGCCCAGTTCCTGCACCACGGTCTTGAGCTTCTCGACGCCGACGGGCGTGTTCGGGGGGAAGAATTCGAAGGAGACGGGGGTGCTCATCGTGCGGCCCACAGAAAGAATTCGCGATTGCCATCGCCGCCGGCGATGGGGCTGTCGAAGTAGTCGAGCACGCGCAGGTTGAGCGCGGTGCAGGCGAGCCGCACGCGTGCTTCCAGCGCGGCGTAGTCGGCCGGGTTTTTCACCAGCCCGCCCTTGCCCAGCGCCTGCGGCCCCAGTTCGAACTGCGGCTTGATCAGCAGCAAGAGCTGACCCTGGCCTTCCAGCCAGGGCAGCAGTTCGGGCAGGGCGCCGACCATGGAGATGAAGCTGAGGTCACCGACGATGAGCGGAAAGCCGCCGGTGGGCACATGGGCCTTGAGCGGCGCGAGCTCGCGCACGTGCAGGCCTTCCAGCGCGGTGACCCGAGCGTCCCCGCGCAGGCGGGCATGCAGCTGATCTCGTCCGACGTCCACGCCCACGACGTGGCGCGCGCCCTGGGCGAGCAGGCAGTCGGTGAATCCGCCGGTGCTCTGGCCGACGTCCAGCACCGTGAGCCCGCCGACCGCCAGGCCGGTGTGCCTGAGCGCACCCTCCAGCTTGAGCCCGCCGCGCGACACGAAGCGCAGCTCCGCGTCATCGGTGATGCGCAGTTGGGCCGTTTCGGGCAGGTCTTCGCCGGTCTTCTTCAGTACGGCCCAGCCGGTGGGCGAGGCCCACTCGGCCGCGCCGGACGTGATCAGCCGCTGCGCGGCCGAGCGTGTGGGCGCCAGGCCCTGGGCAACGAGGAGTTGGTCAGCACGCATGGTGGTTAGGCTGTTTCGCGGGCCGAGTGCCGGGCCGCCCTCAAGCCGGGCAGCCTGGGGTGAGGTGCTCGCGGCTCGACACCGCGAGCATCGCCCTCTCCCAGGCGGCGCTGGACGAGGGGCTCATCAATAGCGATAGGTGTCGGGCTTGTAGGGGCCCTGCTTCTGCACGCCGATGTAGGCCGCCTGCTCGTCCGTCAGCTCGGTCAGCTGGGCGTTCAGCGTGGTCAGCTGCAGGCGGGCGACCTTCTCGTCCAGGTGCTTGGGCAGCACGTAGACCTTGCCGATGTCGTAGGCGTCCTGGTGGGCGAACAGCTCGATCTGGGCGATGGTCTGGTTGGCGAACGAGGAGCTCATCACATAGCTCGGGTGGCCCGTGCCGCAGCCCAGGTTCACCAGACGGCCCTTGGCCAGCAGGATGATGCGCTTGCCGTCGGGGAAGATGATGTGGTCCACCTGCGGCTTGATCTCCTCCCAGGTGTACTTCTCGAGCGAGGCGACATCGATCTCGTTGTCGAAGTGGCCGATGTTGCAGACGATGGCGTTGTTCTTCATCGCGGCCATGTGCTCGTGGCGGATGACGCTCTTGTTGCCGGTGGTGGTGACGAAGATGTCGGCCTTGTCGGCGGCGTATTCCATCGTGACGACGCGGTAGCCCTCCATCGCGGCCTGCAGCGCGCAGATGGGGTCGATCTCGGTCACCCAGACCTGGGCCGACAGCGCGCGCAGCGCCTGGGCCGAGCCCTTGCCCACGTCGCCGTAGCCGGCCACGACGGCGATCTTGCCGGCCACCATCACGTCGGTGGCGCGCTTGATGCCGTCCACCAGCGATTCACGGCAGCCGTAGAGGTTGTCGAACTTGCTCTTGGTGACGCTGTCGTTGACGTTGATGGCGCGGAACTTCAGCGTGCCCTTGGCGGACATTTCCTTCAGGCGGTGCACGCCGGTGGTCGTCTCTTCCGTCACGCCGATGATCTCGGCGCTCTTGCGGGTGTACCAGGTCGGGTCCTGCGCGATCTTGGCCTTGATGGCGGCGAACAGCACGCGCTCTTCCTCGCTGCCGGGGTTGGACAGCACCGACAGATCCTTCTCGGCGCGCTGGCCCAGGTGCATCAGCAGCGTCGCGTCGCCGCCGTCGTCCAGGATCATGTTGGGGCCTTCGCCCGCCTCGCCCTTGCCCGCGAATTCGAAGATGCGGTGGGTGTAGTCCCAGTAGTCCTCCAGCGTCTCGCCCTTGTATGCGAACACCGGCGTGCCCTTGACGGCCAGCGCCGCGGCGGCGTGGTCCTGCGTGGAGAAGATGTTGCAGCTGGCCCAGCGCACGTCGGCGCCCAGGGCCTGCAGCGTTTCCACCAGCACGCCGGTCTGGATGGTCATGTGCAGCGAGCCGGCGATGCGGGCGCCCTTGAGCGGCTGGGTGGCGGCGTATTCACGCCGAATAGCCATCAGCGCCGGCATCTCGTGCTCGGCGATGGCGAGTTCCTTGCGGCCCCAGTCGGCCAGCGACAGGTCCTTGACGATATGGGCGGGGAGGTTGGCGTTCATGACGGCTCCTTCAGGGGATGAAGCCGCTGGCGCTTGCCGAGGGGAGTTCAGGTCTCACCCCGACCATCGGTCAGCGGGTGAGCGCAGTTGCAGGGTGTCTGTTCCGAGCCTGGCCTCAAGGGTGCTGAGGTTGCAACGCTCCTCGGAAGCCCCGCATTCTAGCGGTGGCAGGCACCGCTCGGGGTGTCAGCCGGCGCCGCCGGGTGCCAACAAATCATCGCCCGGCACCGACACGAGCGCCGGCCGGCCCACGATCAGCGGGTCCACCGCGCCGATGCGCTCAAGCCGGCGTTCGGCATAGGGCAGGCGGTTCAGCACGAAGCGCATCGCGTTCAGGCGCGCGCGCTTCTTGCAGTCGCTCTTGATCACGGTCCAGGGTGCGTCGGAGGTGTCGCAGTGCAGGAACATCGCTTCCTTGGCGCGCGTGTAGTCGCCCCACTTGTCGAGCGAGGCCATGTCGATGGGCGACAGCTTCCACTGCTTGAGCGGATGCAGCTTGCGCTCCTTGAAGCGGCGGCGCTGCTCGTCGCGGCTGACCGAGAACCAGAACTTGAACAGGTGGATGCCCGAGCGCACCAGCTGGCGCTCGAACTCCGGGGTCTGGCGCAGGAATTCCTGGTACTCGCTCTCCGAGCAAAAGCCCATCACCCGCTCGACGCCGGCGCGGTTGTACCAGCTGCGGTCGAACATCACGATCTCGCCGGCCGTGGGCAGGTGCTCCACATAGCGCTGGAAATACCACTGGCCGCGCTCGACCTCGCTGGGCTTGTCCAGCGCCACCACGCGCGCGCCGCGAGGGTTGAGGTGCTCCATGAAGCGCTTGATGGTGCCACCCTTGCCGGCCGCGTCGCGCCCCTCGAACAGGATGACGACGCGCGCGCCGGTTTCCTTCACCCAGGCCTGCAGTTTCAGCAGCTCCACCTGCAGGCGGTACTTCTGGCGCTCGTAGCTCTTGCGGGACAGCAGGTTGCGGTAGGGGTAGACGCCCTGGCGCCAGTCGGGGCTGAGTTCAGTGTCGGGGTCGACCTCCACCGCCGGGGCCAGCGCGTCCTCGTGCTGGCGCAGCGCGCGGCGCAGCTTGCGGCGCTCGTCCGGCGAGCTGCCGGCCAGCAGCGTGCCCAGCTCCTCGGCCAGGTCGGCCACGCCGCCTTCGGCCTGCTGGTGGCGGCGCAGCAGCTCGGCCAGGGTCTCGCTCTGCACGATGTCGTGCCGGGTGGTGGCGCGGCTGACGCGGTGGCGCTCCACGCCGTCGCCGCTGAGCTGCGGGGCGGTGTCGCCGGCACCGACCCGGCGTGCCGCCGCGCGGCGCGGCGTGCGTTGAGGGGCTTCGGGGCTGGCGGCGCGGGGGCGTGTGGGCATGGTGGCTCGTGCAGGGCAAAAGCCCATGCTGCGCGTGGCGGGCAGGGCCGGGCTTGATCCGCGTCAAGTCGGCGCGCCGGGGTGTCGGCTGGGGCCGGCCGGGTGTGACGGGCTGCTCAGCTGCTGCCGCGCAGCTGCTCGATGTCCGCGCGCGGTGGCGCGCCGAACAGGCGCCGGTATTCACGGCTGAACTGCGAGGCGCTCTCGTAGCCCACCTGGTGCGCGGCGGCCGTGGCGTCCAACCCGTCGGCCAGCATCATGCGGCGCGCATGCTGCAGGCGCAGCTGCTTCTGGTACTGGATGGGCGAGAGCCGGGTCAGCTGCTTGAAGCGCTGGTGCAGCGTCGAGGGGCTCATGTGGGCGGCGGCTGCCAGCTCGTCCACCGACAGCGGCTCGGCATAGCGCTGGGTGAGCTGCTCCACGGCGCGCGCCACGCGCCGGGTGGCGCTGTCGCTCTGGGCCAGGCTGCGCAGCCGCGGGCCCAGCGGGCCGGTCAGCACCCGGTAGAAGATCTCGCGCTGCAGCAGCGGGGCCAGCACGCGCTGGTCGTCCGGCGTGTCCAGCAGCTGCAGCAGGCGCAGCAGTGCGTGCAGCAGCGGTTCGGTGACCGGCGTCAGGTTCAGGGTGCTGCAGCTGGCGTCGGCGTCGCTGGAGCTGGGGCCGACGTCCACCAGCAGATCGGCCAGCAGCTGGGTGTTGCAGCCCAGGCGCACGCACAGGTAGGGGCGCTCGGGGCTGGCCTCGATGACCTGGCCGCGCGGCAGCGAGGTCATGGACACCAGCAGCAGGTGCAGCGGGTCGTAGTACAGCACCTCGTCGCCCAGCTCGACCTTCTTGCGGCCCTGCAGCACCAGCACGACGCCGGGCTCGTAGACCGCCGCAATGGGCAGTGCCGGCGCATTGGCGCGGATCAGGTGCAGGCCGGCGATGGCGCTGGCCTGGGCGCCGTCGGCCGGGCCGTGGCGGAGCACGAGGTCCACGAGCTGGGCGCGCAGCGGCTGCAGGGCGTCGGGAGCGGGGAAAGGGGTGGCAGCGACCATGCGTCGGATTGTGCAGAGCGGCCCGGGCGGTGCCCAGGTGTCCGGACATGGTCTCGGAGGATTGGGCAAGGATGGGCGAGCTTTGCGCTGGCCGCGACGGGGGCCGGATTCCTAAGCTGGCGGCCTTCGTTGTTCCGCCCCAGGAGTCGCTCATGAACATGGCTTTCGTTCCCCCCGTCCCCCGACGCCGCCTGGGCGCCCACGGCCCGGAGGTTTCCGCGCTCGGCCTGGGCTGCATGGGCATGTCGGATTTCTACGGCCCCGCCGACGACACCCATTCGCTGCATGTGCTGCACCACGCGCTGGACATCGGCATGAACTTTCTCGACACCGCCGACATCTACGGCGTCGGTGCCAACGAGCGCCTGCTGTCGCACCTGCTGGCCAACCGCCGCCGCGAGGTGGTGCTGGCCACCAAGTTCGGCAATGTGCGCGCGCCGGACGGCAGCTTCCTGGGCATCAACGGCACGCCGGCCTATGTGCGGGCCGCCTGCGATGCCAGCCTGGAGCGGCTGCATGTGGACCACATCGACCTCTACTACCAGCACCGTGTCGACCGCAACGTGCCCATCGAGGAGACCGTGGGCGCCATGGCCGAGCTGGTGCGTGCCGGCAAGGTGCGCCATCTCGGCCTGTCCGAGGCCTCGGCCGACACCATCCGGCGCGCGCACAAGGTGCACCCCATCACGGCGGTGCAGACCGAGTACTCGCTGTGGACCCGCGATGTCGAGGCCGAGGTGCTGCCGACCTGCCGCGAGCTGGGCATCGCGCTCGTGCCCTACAGCCCGCTGGGGCGCGGCTTCCTGACCGGGGCCATCCGCGACCTCAGCCAACTCGCCATCAATGACTGGCGCCGGGCCAACCCGCGCTTCCAGGGCGGCAACCTGCAGGCCAATCTCGTGCTGGCCGATGGCGTGGCGATGCTGGCCCGCGACCTGGGCTGCACGCCGGCCCAGCTGGCGCTGGCCTGGCTGCTGGATCAGGGCGAGCACATCGTGCCCATCCCCGGCACGCGCAGCCGCGAGCGCCTGAACGAGAACGCCGCTGCGGCCCGTCTGCGGCTGGACGACCACCAGCGCAGCGCCATCGCGCGGCTGCTGCGCGAGGTGGAGGTCAGCGGCTCGCGCTACCCCGAGGCCTCGATGGCGCTGCTGAACGGCTGAGCGGCGCGACGCAGGCGCCCCGCCGCGCGCCTCAGCCGGTCAGTCCGAGGAAGCGGGCGGTGTGCGCCTCGGCCTCCTCCAGCGCGCGCCGGAAGGCCGGCCCGCGCGGGCGGCTGCCCACAAAGCCCAACTCGGGCTCCAGCCGCCCATCCACCACCTTCAGGTTGGCCCAGCCGATCACCTGCTCGCCCCACAGCAGCGGCAGCGCGTAGTGGCCCATGGTGCGCTTGGCGGCCGGCGTGTAGGCCTCGAAGCGATAGGCCCAGCCCCAGAGCCGCTCGAAGCGGCGGCGGTCCCACACCAGCGGGTCGAACGGCGCCAGCCAGCGCAGCCGCTCGGGCTCGACCCTGTGGCGCGCCGAGGCCGGGTGTTCGCCGGCCGGCCAGAACCAGCGCTCGCCGTCCACCAGCGCCTGCGCGTGGCGCTGCGGCAGGCGCTTGAGCGCCGCGCGCGCCTCGGCGCGCAGCTGCGGGGCGCCCAGGCCCAGCAGCGTCGTCAGGTAGCCCAGGCTGGCGGCCGGCAGCGGGGCGTAGAGCTGCAGCACCAGGTCCAGCAGCGCATCGGCGCGGGCATGGCGGGCCTCGGCGGTGTCGTCCACCGTCGCATGCGCCATCGCCTCATAGACCCGGGTGCCGGCCTCGCGCCGCGCCACGCGCAGCAGGCCGCGGTAGTGCATGCCGTCCAGCAGCACCGTGCTGGCGTTCAGCTCGCCACCCCAGTAGCCGGCGACGCGGCCGTGCTCGAACGCGGCCAGCACGTCGCGCGGGTGGGTGCGGCCGCGCGCACGCACGAAGTCCAGCAGTTCGGCGGCGCGCGCCTGCGTGGCGGCGTCCCAGCTGCGCCGGGCCGTGCGCGGGTGCAGCAGCGGCAGGTGCTCGCGGGGCAGGAAGCCGTAGTTCACCAGGCAGTCTTCTTCCACCGGCAGGCGCGCGTAGCGGGCCTCGAGGTCGCCGGCGCGATAGTCCTTCACGCGGTGCATCAGGATCAGGTCCTGCGCGCGCGCCGGGGCCCGCATGGGGTCGGCCTGCACGAAGCCCAGGCGCCGGATGGCCTTCAGCAGCGTGGTGGGCGGGAACAGCGTGCGCGCGATGGCGTGGCGGCGCAGATCGTCAAGGCTGGGCGGGCGGGGCATCGGGGGCAGCGGCCTTGCGGCGGTACATGTCGGCGTCGGCATGGCGCAGCAGGCCCTCGGTGTCCTGGCCGTCTTCGGGATAGAGGGCCACGCCGATGCTGGCGCCATGCGCACGGGTGTCGGTGGTCCAGCGGCGCAGGCTCTGCAGCGGCTCGCGCAGGGCCTCTTCCAGGTGGCGGCGCGTGGCCTCGGCGTCGCGCCGGCCGGCGATGGACTCCACCAGCAGCACGAATTCATCGCCGGCATAGCGGGCCACCAGGTCGCCCACGCGCACGCCGCCGCGCAGGCGCTGGGCCAGCTCCTGCAGCACCGCGTCGCCGGCCTCGTGGCCCCAGCGGTCGTTGATCTCCTTGAAGCGGTCGAAGTCCACGAAAAGCACCGCGAACGGGTTCTCGTCGCCACGGCGGCGGTGCTGCAGGATGCGGTCCTCGATGCGGCGCAGGATGGCGGCGCGGTTGGACAGGCCGGTCAGCTGGTCGGTCAGCAGGCGCTGCTGCATGTGGGCGAAGGCGCGGGCGAGTTCGCCCAGCTCGTCATCGCGGTGTACCTCCGGGGGCACGTCCAGCACGCCCTCGCCGACGCGGCGCGCCGCCGCCGCCAGCGCGCGCAGCTCACGGGCCACCAGGTTCAGCACGGCCCAGCCCATCGCGATGGCCACCAGGGCCGCGAGTGCAGCCAGCAGGCCCGTGTGCAGGAAGTTGCGCTGCACCTCGGCCAGGAAGTCGCTGCGCGGCACGGCGACGACGATCTGCCAGTCCAGCCCCAGCGCCGGGTCGAGCCGGGCGTGGCCGAACTGCACCAGCTGGCCGTCGGGCGTCTTGAAGGTGCCGGTGCTGGGCTCGGTGCCCGGCACCTCCGGCAAGCTTCGCACGGCCGCGTAGGCGCCGGACACCAGCGGGTCGGCGCTGTACGCAGCGTTCAGGCGCTCCGGGTGGCCGGGGCCGTTGAGCTGGACATGCGGGCCGCGCGAGACGCCGATCAGCTGGCCGTCGCGTTCCACCACCAGGGCAACGGCCTGGCGGCTGAGGTCCAGGCGCGACAGGAAGGCGTTCACCTGGCGCAGCGGCAGGTCGGTGGCAGCAACCCCCACCGGTGCCCCATGCACGTCGGTGAGCCGCCGGGTGCGCGTGACGATGAGCTTCTGCGTCCTGAAGTCCACATAGGCGGCGGACCACTGCTGCGGCGAGGCGGCGCTGATGGCCGACCGGTACCAGGGGCGCTCGCGCGGCTCGAAGACCTGGGCCTCGGCCTGGCCCTCGCGCAGCGGGCCGCCGATGCCGCTGACGCGGTAAAGCGTGCGCGGCCCGTTGCCCTGGGTGCGCAGCCGGAATTCGGCCTCGTCCGCGGAGAAGCGCCACAGGCCGGCGAAGTGGCCCTGCTGGTCGCCGTAGTAGACGTAGTTGTTGGAGTCGCGATGCAGCGAGGTGGCCTGCCACAGCCGCAGCCGCAGCGCGTCGAGCTCGGCCGCGGCCGCGGCCAGGCGCGGCGCGGCCAGCCCGGTGGGGAAGGCGGTCTCCAGCACCTCGTCGGCGTCTCGGACATGGGCTTCCAGCTGGATCGCGATGCGGCTCACCGCCTCCTGCAGCAGGTGGCCGGAGAGGCTGTCCACCGTGTTGCGGCCCGTGCGGTAGGACAGGCCGCCCACCAGCAGGGCCAGCACCAGCACCAGCACCACATAGGGCAGCGTCAGCATCTGCCGCAGGCTCAGCGGCATGCTGCGCCGGGGCGCTGCCGCCGGGTCAGGCAGGGTGTCAGGCATGGGGCTGGCCGGCTGCCGCCAGCAGTTCACGGGCGCGGGCCAGCATCTGGGCCTCGCTGTCGCAGAACTCCAGCGGCCGCCCGACGGCGCGGTACAGCGCCTCCCAGCGCGGGCGCATCAGGCGGTGGCCTTCGACCTCGGGGCCGGCCAGCCACAGGCTGCTGAGCGGCGCGGGGAAGTCCTGGCGCTCGTTGCTGTCGCGCAGCAGCTGCTCGTAGGCGGCCAGCGTCTCCGGGGAGGCCAGCATGCTGCGTTCCCACCAGGTGACGGCCACATGGCACGGCGGGCGGGCCCACTCGAGCCGGCGCAGCGTGCGCGCGAGCACGCCGACCATCTCCAGGTTGAAGGGGCCGGCGGCGCGATAGCACAGCAGGCCGCCCTGCGGCCAGACCTCGAGGCGGCCGTGGGCGAGGAACAGGCCTTGATCGACCTGGGCGGTGTCGATGCGGGTCAAGGTCGAGTCCATACGGGGAGGATAGCGGGGTTGGCGGCGTGCCCGGGCGGGCTGATCCGGCGTTTTAGAATCCGAGGTTACTTGCGCCGCGCATACGGCCGCGGTGCGGGATTGTCCCAGGCGCCCGGCCGCTTGAAACGGCGCGTGTCGGCGGCAACTGCTGCCCTCCACCCCAGCCGGGACGACGCCCGTCGGCCCGGCGACCCACGCGAACAGGACGACAACGTGTTTATCTCCAACGCCTACGCCCAAGCCGCCCAAGGCGCGGCCAGCCCCGAATCCAGCCTGCTCGGCATGCTGCCGCTGGTGCTGATGTTCGTGGTGCTGTACTTCGTGATGATCCGCCCGCAGATGAAGCGCCAGAAGGAGCACAAGGCCATGATCGAGGCCGTGGCCAAGGGCGACGAGGTCGTCACGGCCGGCGGCCTGGTCGGCAAGATCAGCAAGCTGGGCGAGAGCTTCATCCACGTGGAAGTGGCCAACGGCGTCGAGGTGCAGGTGCAGCGCTCCGCGATCTCCCAGGTGCTGCCCAAGGGCACGCTGAAGTAAGACGGCCCGCCGCGGGCATCGCCCCGCGCCCCTCCTGGCGCCCGCGGCTGTGCTGGCGCTGACAAGGAAGTTCCCATGAACCGCTATCCGCTCTGGAAGTACGCGATCCTGGTCGTCGCGCTGCTGTTCGGCACCCTCTACACCCTGCCCAATCTGTTCGGCGAAGCGCCGGCCGTGCAGGTGTCGAGCGCCAAGGTCACCGTCAAGGTGGACGATGCGATGACCCAGCGCATCCAGACCGTGCTGAAGGACGCCGGCATCCAGGCCGACTTCGTCCAGTTCGATGGCAGCTCGGTGAAGGCCCGCTTCGGCGACACCGACACCCAGCTCAAGGCCAAGGACGCCATCAACAAGGCGCTGAACGCGGATGCGGCCGAGCCGGCCTACATCGTCGCGCTGAACCTGCTGTCGCGCTCGCCGCAGTGGCTGTCCAGCCTGCACGCCTTCCCGATGTACCTGGGCCTGGACCTGCGCGGCGGCGTGCACTTCCTGATGCAGGTCGACATGAAGGCCGCGCTCACGAAGAAGGCCGACGCCACCGCCGGCGACGTGCGCCTGATGCTGCGCGAGAAGAACATCCGCCACGCCGGCATCAACCGTGATGGCAACGACGTGGTCGTCGCCTTCCGCGATGCCGAGCAGCGCAGCGCAGCCGATGCACTGCTGCGCGCCCAGCTGCCGGACATGATCTGGACGCCGCAGGGTGCGGGCAGCGAGCTCAGCCTGGTGGGCAGCCTGAGCCCCAAGGCCCAGGTGGCGGTGCAGGATGCCGCGATCAAGCAGAACATCACGACGCTGCACAACCGCGTCAACGAGCTGGGCGTGGCCGAGCCGGTGATCCAGCAGCAGGGCCAGGACCGCGTGGTGGTGCAGCTGCCGGGCGTGCAGGACACGGCCAAGGCCAAGGACATCATCGGCCGCACGGCGACGCTGGAGCTGCGCATGGTGGACGACAGCGCCGAGGCCCAGGCCGCGCTGAGCGGCAACGGCCCCGTGCCCTTCGGCACCGAGCGCTTCATCGACCGTGGCAATGGCCCGATCATCGTGAAGCGTCAGGTCATCCTGACCGGTGACAACCTGAACGATGCGCAGTCCGGCTTCGACGAGAACCACAACCCGGCGGTGCACCTGACGGTGGACGCCAAGGGTGCGCGCGTGATGAAGGAGGTCTCGCGCGACAACATCGGCAAGCGCATGGCCATCCTGATCTTCGAGAAGGGCAAGGGCGAGGTCGTGACCGCGCCGCGCATCAACTCGGAGCTGGGCAACCGCTTCCAGATCAGCGGTTCCATGACGACGCAGGAAGCCAGCGACACCGCGCTGCTGCTGCGCGCCGGCTCGCTGGCCGCGCCGATGGAGATCATCGAGGAGCGCACCATCGGCCCGAGCCTGGGCAAGGACAACATCGAGAAGGGCATTGCCAGCGTCACCTGGGGCTTTGTCGCGGTGACGGTGTTCATGTGCGTCTACTACGTGCTGTTCGGGGCGTTCTCCGCGCTGGCGCTGGGCTTCAACCTGCTGCTGCTGGTGGCCGTGCTGTCGCTGATGCAGGCCACGATGAGCCTGCCGGGCATTGCCGCCATGGCGCTGGCGCTGGGCATGGCCATCGATGCCAACGTGCTGATCAACGAGCGCATCCGCGAGGAACTGCGCGGCGGCGCCAGCCCGCAGGCGGCCATCCATGCGGGCTACGAGCGCGCCTGGGCCACCATCCTGGACTCCAACGTCACCACGCTGATCGCCGGCCTGGCGCTGCTGGTGTTCGGCTCCGGTCCGATCAAGGGCTTTGCCGTGGTGCACTGCCTGGGCATCCTGACCTCGATGTTCTCGTCCGTCGTGTTCTCGCGCGCGCTGGTGAACCTCTGGTACGGCCGCAAGAAGAAGCTCAAGTCCCTGGCCATCGGTCAGGTGTGGAAGCCCGAGTCCGCCCCCGAGACGCCCGAGGCCTGAGGAAAGCCAAAGATGGAACTGTTCCGCATCAAACGGGATATCCCGTTCATGAAGCACGCGTTGGTCTTCAACGCGATCTCCTTCATCACCTTCGCGCTGGCCGTGTTCTTCCTGGTCACCCGCGGCCTGCATTTCTCCATCGAGTTCACCGGCGGCACGGTGGTCGAGGTCGCCTACCCGCAGGCGGCCGAGATCCAGAAGACCCGCAGCGTCATCGAGAAGATGGGCTACGGCGACGTGCAGGTGCAGAACTTCGGCAGCTCGCGCGACGTGATGATCCGCCTGCCGGTGCGCCATGGCGAGAAGCAGACCGAGGTGGTGGACCGGGTGTTCGGCGAGCTGTGCAAGGCCGAAGCCGGCACCATCAGCCAGCACCAGCAGGTCACCGAGAAGGGCGAGGCCGTCAGCAAGCAGGTCTGCTTCAACGCGGCCCAGGCCGAGCCCATCAAGCTGTCGCGCTCCGAGGTGGTCGGCCCGGCGGTGGGCGAGGAGCTGGCCTGGGATGCCGCCAAGGCGCTGATCGCGACCGTCATCGGCATCGTGATCTACCTGGCCATCCGCTTCGAGTGGAAGTTCGGCCTGGCCGGCATCATCGCCAACCTGCACGACGTGGTCATCATCCTGGGCTTCTTCGCGTTCTTCCAGTGGGAGTTCTCGCTGCCCGTGCTGGCGGCCGTGCTGGCGGTGCTGGGCTACTCGGTCAACGAGTCGGTCGTGATCTTCGACCGGGTGCGCGAGGCCTTCCGCAAGTACCGCAAGCTCAGCACGCACGAGGTGATCGACCACGCGATCACGTCGACGATGAGCCGCACCATCATCACCCACGGCTCCACGCAGCTGGTGGTGCTGTCCATGCTGGTGTTCGGCGGCCCGACGCTGCACTACTTCGCGATGGCGCTGACCATCGGCATCTGCTTCGGCATCTATTCGTCGGTCTTCGTGGCCGCGGCGATTGCCATGTGGCTGGGTGTGAAGCGCGAAGACCTGATCAAGCTGCAGTCCAAGACCGACGACCCGAACGACCCGAACGCCGGGGCCGTCGTGTAGAGTGATCCGAAAGCCACGGACTACAGCAAATCTCTACCCCCTCCATGACCGCCGCCGCCCGTCAACAGGCCCTGGCCACCCAGGCGCGGCGCGTCTACCTGGAAGCCCTGGTGCGCGGCCTCACGCCGCTGGTGGCGGCTGTCGGCCAGACGGCTGATCTGCTGCTGCTCCAGGCGGTGCCTCACGCGGTGATGATGGCGCGCCGCGATGCGGTGCGGGCCTGGCATAAGCTCGCGCCGAGCTGGCAGGCCGCCGTCATCAACGCGCTGCGCGATGCCGCGCTGCACGGCGTGGCCGAGGCCGGCCGCGAGCCGGAGCCGACGCGCCCGGCCGCCCAGATGAGCCTGGTGGACGACTCCACCATCGAGCGCGAGATCACCGGCTCGCGCCTGGCGCTGGTCATCATGGACCGCGCGACCTGGGAGTTCACCGATCTGCGCACCCGCATGCAGGTGCTGGAGGCGCATGACGATCTCGCGCCGCTGGATCTGCTGCGCGCCAATGTCGTGGCGCGGCTCGTGCTGAATGCGTGGAGCCGGGTCGGCCTGGATGCAACCGTCTGGCAACTTCTGCAACAGGAGTTGCAGGACGAGTTCGCCCAGCTCGTCAGCGAGGCCTACCACGAGGTCAACCGCTGGCTGATCGCGCAGAAGGTGCTGCCGGAGGTGGACCTGCGCCCCTTCATCCGCCGTTCGGCCCAGAGCCCGGCGCATGGCGGCGGGGCAGGGACCGCAACGGCTCGCGCACCGCAGGCCGTGATGACGCCGGTGCCCGAGGTTTCGCGCGGCCGGACGGCGAACCCGACGGCGGGCCGGGCGGCCGCTCAGGTCACCAGCCAGGCCACCAGCCAGGCCGAGGAGGTGATGGCCCAGTTGCAGCGCGTGCTGGCGCGCCATGTGCCGGGCTTCCCGGTGACCACGCGCCATCAGGTGGCGGCGAATCCGGCGCCCGGCCGCCCCAGCCTGGCCCAGGCGCCGGGGCTGGCCGATGCAGGCCCGACGCCTGGGCCCGAGGCCGCGGGCGTTGCTGCGGCCACCGCGTCGCCGCGCCTGATGGGGGCGATCCGGCATGCGCAGGAGACGCTGCAGCGGCGCCCGGATGCGCCGGCCGAGTCGCCGGCCGGCGGCACGCCCCGCGCGCTGGAGGAACTGGGTGCCCGCAACCAGGCCTTCAAGCAGGTGCTCAAGCAGGCGGCGAACACGCCGGCCGAGCGCGCGACGATTGAGATCGTCGCGATGATGTTCCAGAGCATCCTGACCGAGGAGCGCATCCCGGCCACGGTGCGGGTGTGGTTCGCGCGCCTGCAGATGCCGGTGCTGCGCGTGGCCGTCAGCGAGCCCGACTTCTTCGCCGCAGCCGATCATCCGGCGCGGCGGCTGATCGACCGCATGGGCGCCTGCGTGATGGGCTTCAACACCCACGCCCAGGTGGACAGCGGCAACGAGGCGCTGGAGCGCGAGATCAAGCGCGTGGTGCAGGTGGTGGAGGCCTACCCCGACACCGGCCGGCGCGTCTTCGCCACCGTGCTGACCGAGTTCGAGAAGTTCCTTTCCAACTACTTCGAGAACGAGAACCAGGCCTCGAAGAAGGGCGTGTCGCTGGCCCAGCAGGTGGAGCAGCGCGAGACGCTGGCCATCCAGTACACCATCGAGCTGCGCAAGATGCTGTCCGAGGTGCCGGTGCAGGACGGCGTGCGCGACTTCCTCTTCCACGTCTGGGCCGATGTACTGGCCGTGACCGCGGTGCGCAGTGGCGCCCAGTCCGACGTGACCAAGGCGATGAAGCGGGCCGCGGCCGACCTGATCTGGTCCGCCAGCGCCAAGTCCACGCGCGAGGAGCGTGCCGAGGTGATCCGGCGCCTGCCGCCGCTGCTCAAGACGCTGCGTGACGGCATGAGTCAGGCCGGCCTGCCGATGTCCAAGCAGGACGAGCATGTGCGCCTGCTGAACAACGCGCTGGCGGCGGCCTTCACGGCCAAGACGGCGGCCATCCCCCGCGAGCGGCTGGACGAGCTGATGGATCAGCTCGAGACGCTCGAGGCCATGCTGCCGGAGGGCGACGAGGGCGACGAGCAGGTCGACGAACTGCTGGCGCGTGACCTCTCCGGCCACGAGTCCGACGGCATGGAGGTGGTGGCCGAGGGCGGCTCCGCCCCGACACCGGCCATGGTCGCCTGGGCGCGCGAGCTGCAGGTGGGGGGCTGGTTCATGCTGGACTACCGTGGCCGCAACGAGCAGGTGCAGCTGGCCTGGCGCGGCCTGCGCAAGCAGCTGGCGCTGTTCGTGACGCCCAAGGGGCGCGGCGTGCTGTTCTCGCTGACCCGCATGGCCGCCTTCCTGCAGGCCGGCCTGCTGCTGCCGGCGCAGGACGAGTCGCTGACCGTGCTGGCCACGCGCAAGGCGCTGGCCAAGCTGGACGCCGACCCCAGCGTGCTGGGCTGAAAGAACCTGCGGACCCGCGCTGCGGGTCAGTGGACGACGCGGTCTTCCGGTGCGACGAAGAGTTCGTCGAGGATCAGCGCGTCGGGCTCCTCGCCCAGGCTCCAGAACACCATCAGCACGATGATCTTCAGGTCGTCCAGGTCCAGCGGAGCGCCGGGAATGGCCATGGCGCGGTCGATGACCATCTCGCGCATGGGGCCGGGCAGCACGCCAGCCGACTCGAGGAAGCTGATGAAGCCCACCGAGGTTTCGCCCAGATGCTCGATCTCGGCGGGGGAGTACACACGCAGGCTCTGCGCACCCTGTTCGCCCTGGAAGGACTCGCCGGCGGCGGCCAGCCCGTCCAGCCAGGACAGGGCTTCCTGGATCTCGTCGTTCTCGAAGCCCACCGCCGTCAGCTTGCGCGCGAGCTGCGCGTGGTCGGGGCAGGCATCAGGACGCCAGTAGGTTTCGTACAGATAGACCAGGACGTCGAACATGGTGAACCCATGATACCCGAGCGTTTTTCGCCGGCCGGATGCGAATAACCCCTCGGATCCCGCCCTCATCTCCCGGGTTAACGTCAGCCCTTCCGCCGTCGCTGGAACAACTGCCCCGCCAGCCGGGCGACCTCGCCGTCCAGCTCCAGTTCCAGCAGGGCGGCGCTCAGTTCGGCGGCCGGCCAGCCGCAGCGGGCCATCAGGGCATCCAGGCTGACCGGGTCCATGCCCAGCGCGTCCAGCAGTGCCTGTTGGTCGTGGGGGCGTTCCGGCTCTAGCGGCGGCGTCGTGCTGATCTGGTGGCCGGGCAACAGTTCCTCGAGCACGTCCTGGGCCGATTCCACAAGCTTGGCGCCCTGCCGGATCAGCGCGTGACAGCCCCGTGATTGCGGCGAATGGATGGAGCCGGGGATGGCAAACACCTCGCGGCCAGCCTCGACCGCCAGCCGGGCGGTGATGAGCGAGCCCGATTCCAGCGCCGCCTCCACCACCAGGCAGCCCTGGCTCAGGCCCGCGATGATGCGATTGCGCTTGGGAAAGTTGGCCGGCAGCACGGGCATGCCCAGCGAGTACTCGCTCACCAGCAGGCCCCCGTCTGCAATGATCTGCGCGGCCAGCCCCGCGTTGCGCCGTGGGTAGATCTGGTCCAGCCCCGTGCCCAGCACCGCGACGGTGGTGCCGCGGCCGGCGGCCAGCGCGCCTTCATGCGCGGCGGCATCCACCCCCAGGGCCAGACCGGACACGATGGTCAGCCCGCTTTCGGCCAGCGCCCGCGCAAAGGCCCGGGCGTTGTCGCGGCCCTGCGCGGTCGGGTTGCGGCTGCCGACGATGGCGAGCGAGCGGCGGGCCAGCAGGGCACGGTCGCCGCTCAGCCAGAGCAGCAGTGGCGGGTCGGCGGTGGCGAGCAGCGCAGGCGGGTAGTCGGCATCACCCAGCGCCATCAGGCTGTGGCCGGCATCGGCGTCCAGCCACTCCCGACTCTGCACCAGCAGCGTGTCCAGCCGTTCCGGCGGGCGGGCCAGCGCCTCGCGGTCCCGGGGCGCAAGGGCCTGCTCCAGGGCGGCGGACGGCAGCTCGAACACCGCCTGCGGGCTGCCCGCCATGGCCAGCAGGCGGCGGGCCGCGCCGGCTCCGACGGACTCCGTGAGGCGCAGCCAGGCGGCGAGCTCGACGGTGTCCATCGCAGGACCTGGGCGGGCGCCCTCAGGGTTGGGTGAAGCGGTCGCCGGCCTTGACCGGCTCCTGCACGGTGATGATCAGCGCGTAGGACACGCGCTCGTACACCTGGAACACGAACAGCACGCCGTGCTTCTCGTCCGGCAGGCGTATGGCCTGACGGCGGTCGCCGGTGGTGTCGTCGGTGCGGCGCCCCTCGCGCCACAGGGCCAGCACATGGCCGCGCTCCATGCCGTCGCGGCTGCCGCGGTTCAGTGACACGATCTGGTTCTGGCCGGCATTGATGCCCATGCCGTAGATGGACACGATCTGACCCTCGACGGCGCCAGTCGGTGCGTGCGGCACGTAGCTCTGCAGATCGCGTGCGGGCGCTGGCGCGAGGCGGTCGCCGACGCCGACCTCCTCGCGCACCTGCTTGATCTGCAGCGTCGCAGGCACGGGCAGGGACTTGCTGTCGGCCGACTCAGTGGCCGCATGGGCCAGCACGGCGCGGCCGACGTAGGGCGCCTCGTAGGCCAGGATCTCGCCGGTGGACGGGTCGCGCAGCGGGCGCGTCTGGCGGAACACGCGGAAGTCGGTGACGCCCCCCAGATCGCCCCGCGCATAGGCCAGATCACCGGGGCCCACCAGCACCCGGCCTTCCTGCGTGGCCACGATGCGTGGCGCGGCGGCCAGAGCGTCGGTGTCGAACACCACGGTGTCGGTCAGGAAGGGCTGGATCAGGTGCAGCGGGATGGACGCGATGGGTGTGCCGTCCAGCGCCGAGATGCGCATCTGCGGGCGCAGCTTGATGACATCACCGGACGAGCCGGCCACGTTCTGCGCCAGCTCCAGCCGTGCGCGGCCATCGCGCTTGACCAGCAGCAGCACCTGGCCGGGGTAGATCAGATGCGGGTTGCTGATCTGGGTGCGGTTCATGCCCCACAGCTCGGGCCAGCGCCAGGGCGTCTTCAGGAACAGTTTGGAGATGTCCCACAGCGTGTCCCCGGGCTTGACGGTGTGCTGGTCGGGGGCGTCCGGCGCGAGATCGCTCAGGGGCACGCCCGCCTGCGCCACCTGCTCGGCTACCTGGCGCTGCTCCGGCGTGATCGGCAGCCGGGACGTCTGGGCCCAGGCCGACGAGGTCGCAGCAGCGAGGCAGGCCAGGAAAATAGCGGTGCGGGCAGCGGACATCGAGCGGGGTCTCCGAGGGGATGGCCCTGGATGGGCGAAAATCCGGTTCATTCTGCCCCGATTCCCCTGGGGCAACCAACAACCGGCCCTGCCGCCGCCACTGCTTGCATCTTGTTGCGCAGAGGGCGTGGCGGCCCGCCCACACCGAGTCCTGACCATGGCCAAGCTCTCCATCCTCCGCTACCCCGACCCCCGCCTGCACACGGTGGCCAAGCCCGTGGCCGTGGTTGATGACCGCATCCGCCAGCTGGTGGACGACATGCTGGAGACCATGTACGCCGCGGACGGCGTGGGCCTGGCGGCCACGCAGGTGGACGTGCACGAGCGCGTCATCGTCATCGACACCTCGCAGGAGCGCGACACGCCGCGCGTGCTGATCAATCCGGAGCTGGTGAAGTTCAGCGACGGCTGGGTCGAGGGCGAGGAGGGCTGCCTGTCGGTGCCGCAGATCTACGACAAGGTGCCGCGCCATGCGCAGGTGACGGTGCGTGCGCTGAACCGCGACGGCGAGACCTACGAGTTCGACGCCGACGGCCTGCTGGCCGTGTGCGTGCAGCACGAGATGGACCACCTGATGGGCAAGGTCTTCGTCGAATACCTCAGCCCGCTCAAGCGCGACCGCATCAAGACCAAGCTGGCCAAGAAGACCCGCGAGGAAGAGCTGGCCGCGAAGTCGCGTCCGTTGCGTTCGTTCTGAGCGGCATGCGCGTCGTCTTTGCGGGTACGCCCGAATTCGCCGCGGTGGCGCTGGATGCGCTGCTGAAGGCCGGTTTCACGGTGCCCCTGGTGCTGACCCAGCCGGACCGCCCGGCCGGCCGCGGCATGAAGCTGCAGGCCTCGGCGGTCAAGCAGCGTGCCCAGGCCGCCGGCATCGCTGTGGTCCAGCCCCAGGGCCTGAAGCTGGACGGTAAATACGCCGCCGACGCGGCCGCCGCGCGCGAGGCGCTGCTCGCGGCGGATGCCGACGTGATGGTGGTGGCCGCCTACGGGCTGATCCTGCCTCAGTGGGTGCTGGACGCGCCGCGACGCGGCTGCCTGAACATCCACGCCTCACTGCTGCCGCGCTGGCGCGGCGCGGCGCCCATCCATCGCGCGATCGAGGCGGGCGACGCCGAGACCGGCATCACCATCATGCAGATGGACGCGGGCCTGGATACCGGCGACATGCTGCTGGTGGCGCGCGAGCCTGTCCGCGCCGACGACACCACGGCCGTGCTGCACGACCGTCTGGCGACGCTGGGCGGCCGCCTGATCGTCGAGGCGCTGGAGCTCGCGGCCTGTGGCGGGCTGAGCCGCACCGTGCAGCCGGCCGAGGGCATCACCTACGCGCACAAAATCGAGAAGGCCGAGAGCGCGATCGCCTGGACCGAGCCGGCCGCGCAGATCGAGCGGCGGCTGCGGGCCTTCGACCCCTTCCCCGGTGGCGTCGCGACGCTGGCCGGCGAGCCCGTCAAGGTCTGGCGGGCCGAACTCGCGACGGGCCAGGGCGAGCCGGGCATCGTGCTGGCCGTGGACGCAGCCGGCCCGGTGGTGGCCTGCGGCGAGGGCGCGCTGCGCCTGACCGAACTGCAGCGTGCCGGGGGCAAGCGCGGCCCGGCTGCGGCCTTCCTGCAGGCGCGGCCGCTGGTTGTCGGCGAACGCTTCGAGTCTTGAAGCCCTGCGCCATGGCACCATCTGCCATGGCGTGAGGACTGTCCTGGAGGTGAGGCTGCGATGTTCAATCTGATGAAGACCGCCGTGCTGATGGCGGCGATCACCGCGCTGTTCATGGTGGTGGGCGGCATGCTGGGCGGTCAGACGGGCATGCTGATCGCGCTGCTGGTCGCGGTAGGCATGAATTTCTTCAGCTACTGGTTCTCTGCGGACATGGTGCTGAAGATGTACAACGCGCAGCAGGTCGATGAGAGCACCGCGCCGCAGTTCTATCGCATGGTGCAAGAGTTGGCCCAGCGAGCCGGCCTGCCCATGCCCAAGGTCTACCTGATCGACGAGGCGGCCCCCAACGCCTTCGCCACCGGGCGCAATCCGGAGCACGCCGCCGTCGCGGCCACCACCGGCATCCTGCGGGCGCTGAGCGAGCGCGAGCTGCGCGGCGTGATGGCCCACGAGCTGGCCCACGTGATGCACCGCGACATCCTGATCAGCACCATCAGCGCGACGATGGCGGGTGCCATCTCCATGCTGGCCAATTTCGCGACGCTGTTTGGTGGTCGCGACGAGCACGGCCGTCCGGTGAATCCGCTGGCGGGGATTGCCGTCGCCATCTTGGCGCCGTTGGCGGCCAGCCTGATCCAGATGGCGATCAGCCGCGCGCGCGAGTTCGAGGCCGACCGCGGCGGGGCCGAGATCTCGGGCGACCCGACCGCGCTGGCCTCGGCGCTCGACAAGATCCACCGGCTCGCCCAGGGCATCCCGCTGGCACCGGCCGAGGCCCATCCCGAGACGGCCCAGATGATGATCATGAACCCGCTGTCCGGTGGTGGACTGGCCGGGCTGTTCTCCACTCATCCGCCGACGCAGGAGCGCATCGAGCGCCTGCTGGCGATGGCCAACCAGGGCCGGCGCTGAGCCGGCTCAAGTTGCAGGTCGCCCGGGCCGATAGTCAGACGATGAAGCGCCTTCTTCTTGCCCTGCCCCTGCTCGCCACCCTGAGTGGCTGCGAGCAGCTGGGCATCGACGACCCGGCCAAGGTGGCGGCCGCCAAGGAGGCCGAAGGCAAGGCCATCGGCAGCGCCTGCCGGCATGCGATGCGGGCGATCGAGGACTGCTACACGCTCAATCCCAAGGCGCACAAGGCGGCGGTGTTCGCCGGCTGGCGCGAGATGGACGAGTACATGCGGGAGAACAAGCTGGAAGGCATCGTCCCGGTCGTGCCTCGCCCGGGGGCGTCCAAGCCGGCTGCGCCCAGCGACGACGACGCATCGGCCGCCAAGGACGACAAGGCGGACAAGGCCGCCGACAAGGGCGCCGGCAAGGGGCACTGACCCCGGGTGCTCGCGCGTCGCCTGCGTCCGGCTGCAGTTCATGCCCCCGATCCGGCGAACTGTCGCGCCCCGCTGGGGGCGGCCGTCCAGGAGCGGCAAGATGGGCCCATCGATCACCGACTCACGGAGCCCCACATGACCGCCTCCCGCCGTTTCTTCGTCCTGGGCACTGCCGCCCTCATCGCCTGCTCCACCGCCCAGGCCTGGAGCTGGAGCTGGGGCAGCGGCGAGCGCGTGGCCGGCAATGGCGACGTCGTCACCGAGCCGCGCGACCTGGGCAGCTTCGACGGCGTCGGCCTGTCGGGCGGCTTCGACGTCATCATCCGCCAGGGCAGCACGGCGCGGGTGGAGGTCAAGGCCGACCGCAATCTGCTGCCCTACATGGAAACCCGGGTCTCCGACGGCGCCAAGGGCCGCACGCTGGAGATCGGCCCCAAGCGAGGCTATCAGCTGTCCGGCAGCGTCAATCCGGTCATCACCATCGAGATGCCGACGCTGCGCTCCGTGGCCGTGGCGGGCTCGGGCACGGTCAAGGTGCAGGCCATCAAGACCGCCGGTGTCGACGCCTCGGTGGCCGGCAGCGGCGACATCCGTTTCGCCGACCTGGCGGCCGAGCGCGCCGGGTTCAAGGTCAGCGGCAGCGGTGACATCGCGGCCAGCGGCCGCGCCGGGCAGGTGACGGTGTCCATTGCCGGCAGCGGCGATGTGAAGGTGGCCGAGCTGGCAGCCGATGAGGTCAAGGTCAGCATCGCCGGCAGCGGTGACGCCCAGGTGCAGGCCACCAAGCGGCTCAACGTGTCCATCGCGGGATCGGGTGACGTGCGTTACGTCGGCTCGCCCGAGGTGTCCAGTTCCATCGCCGGCAGCGGCCGGGTGCGTCGCCTGGGGCAGTAAGGCCCGCGAGGCCCCACGCCGCATCGGGGCGGCGGCGTGGGCCAGAATCCGCCCATGGGTTTGAGTTCCAGGCTGCAGGCGCTTGCGGCCGATGCCGATTTCCGCCGGGGCGCGCGCGACATGGCCTCGCCGTCGCTGGGGCTGGCCGCCTGGGGGCTGGTGACAGGTGTTGCCATGGTCAACAGCGGCCTCAGCCTGCCCACGGCCATCGGCATGTCGCTGCTGGTGTTTGCCGGAAGTGCGCAGCTCACCAGCCTGCCGCTGATCGCATCCGGCGCGCCGCTGTGGGTGCTGGTGGCCACGGCATTCTGCGTGAACCTGCGCTTCGTGATCTTCAGCGCGCAGTGGCGCCACTACCTGGGCCATCTGCCCCGCTGGCGCCGGCTGGCGCTGAGCTATTTCGGCGCCGACCTGAACTTCGTCTATTTCGTAAAGCGCTACCCCGACCCCCAGCCGGGCCCCGGGCAGCTGCGCTACTTCGCCGGCGGCGTGGCGGTGAACTGGCCCGCCTGGCAGGCGGCATCGCTGGCCGGCATGCTGCTGGCCGATCGCATTCCGCCGCAGTGGGGCCTAGGGTTCGCGGGCACGCTGGCCTTGCTGGGGCTGGCCTGCTCGCTGCTGACGGAACGGCGGCTGTGGTGGGTCGGCCTGACGGCCGCCGTCGTGTCGGTCGCCACCTTCTCGCTGCCGCTCAAGCTCAACATCCTGTGCGCCATCGTCGCGGCCGGCCTGGTGGGCTGGGGTCTGGAGCAGTGGGGGCGGCGCGGATGACTCGGCTGACCGAGGTCTGGACCTGGGCGGCCATCGTGGCGCTGGCGCTGGTGACCGTGCTCAGCCGCGGCTTCTTCCTGATCGGCGACAAGCCCTGGCCGCTGCCGGGCTGGCTGCGCGAGCTGCTGAAGGTGGCGCCGCTGGCGGCGCTGGTGGCCGTGGTGGCACCGGAGGTCTTCATGAGTCAGGGCCAGGTCTTGAGCAGCTGGCAGGACGCGCGCTGGCCGGCGGCGCTGACGGGCGCCGCCGTGTATTTCTGGCGCCGCGACATCCTCGCGACCATCCTGTCGGGCATGGCCGTGCTGCTGGTGTTGCGACTGGGCCTGGGCTGGTAAGCGGAGCGGAATCCGGCCGGGCGAGAATCGCGGCAGTTTTTACGCAACTGCCCGTCCGACCATGAACGTTCTCCGTTTCTCCGATCTCGTCGCTGCCGGCAAGGTGGCTGGCCAGCGCGTCTTCATCCGTGCCGACCTCAACGTGCCGCAGGACGACAGCGGCCGCATCACCGAAGACACCCGCATCCGCGCCTCGCTGCCGGCCATCAGGATGGCGCTGGAGGCCGGTGCGGCCGTGATGGTCACCTCTCACCTGGGGCGCCCGACCGAGGGTGAGTTCAAGCCCGAGGACTCGCTGGCCCCGGTGGCCGCGCGCATGGCCGAGCTGCTGGGCCGGCCGGTGCCACTGAAGGCCGACTGGGTGGACGGCGTGGCCGTGGCCCCCGGCGAGCTGGTGCTGCTGGAGAACTGCCGCGTCAACAAGGGCGAGAAGAAGTGCAGCGAGGAGCTGTCGCGCAAGCTGGCCGCGCTGTGCGACATCTTCGTGCACGACGCCTTCGGCACGGCCCACCGCGCCGAGGCCACCACTTACGGCATCGCCAAGTTCGCAAAGATCGCCTGTGCCGGCCCGCTGCTGGCCGCCGAGATCGACGCCATCACCAAGGCCCTGGCCAATCCGCGCCGCCCGCTGGTGGCCATCGTGGCCGGCTCCAAGGTGTCGACCAAGCTGACCATCCTGCAAAGCCTGTCGGCCAAGGTCGACGGCCTGATCGTCGGTGGCGGCATCGCCAACACCTTCATGCTGGCGGCCGGGCTGAAGATCGGCAAGTCGCTGGCCGAGCCCGATCTCGTCGAGCAGGCCCGGGCCGTGATGGCGGCCATGGCCGAGCGCGGCGCCGAGGTGCCCATCCCCGAGGATGTGGTGACGGCCAAGACCTTTGCTGCCGGCGCGACCGCGTCGGTGAAGGCGGCCACCGAGGTGGCCGATGACGACCTGATCCTGGACATCGGCCCCAAGACGGCGGCCAAGCTGGCCGAGAAGCTGAAGGCGGCCGGCACCATCGTCTGGAACGGCCCGGTGGGTGTGTTCGAGTTCCCGGCCTTCGCCCAGGGCACCGAGACCATCGCCCACGCGATCGCCGACAGCATGGCCTTCAGCATCGCCGGCGGTGGCGACACGCTGGCGGCCATCGCCAAGTACGGCATCGAGAAGCAGGTGGGCTACATCTCCACCGGCGGTGGGGCCTTCCTCGAGGTGCTGGAGGGCAAGACCCTGCCGGCTTTCGAGATCCTGAGCCAGCGCGCAGCGGGCTGAACCCGGGGCGCGGGCGCCCCAGCCTGGGGCCCCGCGACCACCGGCGGTGCAGGGGCTGCCGATTCGGCATGACCCGCAAGGGACCTTGCATAACCAGGGTTGTTCCTCAGGCGTAACCTACGCGGCCCCCGCCTGAGGAGTCCCGCTTGGACAAGAACAACCAACCCCTGTCGCCCGCCGAAGCCGCTCTGCGCGAGGCTGCGCTCGACTACCACCGCAGCCCGACCAAGGGCAAGATTTCGGTCACCCCGACCAAGGCCCTGGTGAACCAGCGCGACCTGTCGCTGGCCTACTCGCCCGGCGTGGCCTATCCCTGCCTGGACATCGAGAAAGACCCGGCCCTCGCGGCCGAGTACACCTCGCGCGGCAACCTGGTGGGCGTGGTCACCAACGGCACGGCCGTGCTGGGCCTGGGCGACATCGGCCCGCTGGCGGCCAAGCCCGTGATGGAGGGCAAGGGCGGCCTGTTCAAGAAGTTCGCCGGCATCGACGTGTTCGACATCGAGCTCGCCGAGCGCGACCCCGACAAGCTGATCGACATCATCGCGGCGCTGGAGCCCACGCTGGGGGGCATCAACCTCGAGGACATCAAGGCGCCCGAGTGCTTCTACATCGAGCGCGAGCTGTCCAAGCGGATGAACATTCCCGTCTTCCACGACGACCAGCACGGCACGGCCATCATCTCCAGCGCCGCGCTGCTCAACGGCCTGGAGCTGGTGGGCAAGAACATCGCCCAGGTCAAGGTGGCGGTGTCGGGTGCCGGCGCGGCGGCCATCGCCTGCCTGGACGTGATGGTGGGCCTGGGCGTGAAGCGCGAGAACGTGTTCGTCTGCGATTCGCGTGGCGTGATCCAGAGCGAGCGCGAAGACGCCAAGGCCGGCAAGCTGGACGAATCCAAGCAGCGCTACTGTCAGGTCACCGGCGCTCGCACGCTGGGCGACGTGGTCAACGGCGCCGACGTGTTCCTGGGCTGTTCGGCCGCGGGCGTGCTGACGGCCGAGATGGTCAAGACCATGGGCACCCAGCCCATCATCCTGGCGCTGGCCAACCCCGAGCCCGAGATCCGCCCGGAGCTGGCCAAGGCCGTGCGCCCGGACAGCATCGTGGCCACCGGCCGCTCGGACTACCCCAACCAGGTCAACAACGTCCTGTGCTTCCCCTACATCTTCCGGGGCGCGCTGGACTGCGGCGCCACCAAGATCACCGAGGGCATGAAGCTGGCCTGCGTGCGCGAGATCGCGGCGCTGGCCAAGGCCGAGACCTCGGATGAAGTGGCCGCCGCCTACGCCGGCCAGGAGCTGGCCTTCGGCCCCGACTACCTGATCCCCAAGCCTTTTGATGCCCGCCTGATCCTGCGCATCGCGCCGGCCGTGGCCAAGGCGGCTGCCGAGGATGGCGTGGCCACGCGCCCCATCGCCGACCTGGACGCCTACCGCCAGGAGCTGTCGCGTTTCGTCTACCAGACCGGCATGTTCATGCGCCCGGTGTTCACCGCGGCCAAGGCCCGCCCGGCCCGCGTGATCTACGCCGAGGGCGAGGACGAGCGCGTGCTGCGTGCCGTGCAGGTGGCGCTGGACGAAGGCCTGTGCCGCCCCACGCTGATCGGCCGCCCGGCCGTGATCGCGTCGCGCATCCAGCGCGCCGGCCTGCGCCTGAAGCTGGGCCAGGACGTGGCGGTCATCGACCCCGAGGACGATCCGCGCTTCCGCCAGTATTGGGAGGCCTATTTCAGCGTGATGAAGCGCAACGGCATCACGCCCGACATGGCCAAGGCTGCGGTGCGCCGCTCCAACACCACCATCGGCGCCCTGGCCATCCGCCTGGGTGACGCCGATGCGATGGTCTGCGGCCTGGTGGGTCGCTTCGACCACCACCTGCAGCATGTGCGCGACCTCATCGGCGTGCGCGCCGGGGTGAAGGAATTCGCCACCATGAACGCGCTGATGCTGGACCAGCTCACGCTGTTCATCGCCGACACCAATGTGCACGACGACCCGAGCGCCGAGGAACTGGCCGAGATCGCCGCGCTGGCCGCCGAGGGCGTGAAGCGCTTCGGCCTGCCGCCCAAGCTGGCCTTCGTCAGCCACTCGATGTTCGGCTCCAGCACCCGGCCGTCGGCCGTGAAGATGCGCCGCGCGCACGAGCTCTTTGCCGCCGCCCACCCCGACGTGGAATGCGAGGGCGAGATGCACGGTGACGCGGCGCTGTCCGAGAGCGTGCGCCAGGTCTTCCTGCCCGACAGCAAGCTCAGCGGCGCGGCCAACCTGCTGGTGCTGCCGTCGCTGGACTCGGCCCACATCCTGTTCAACGTGCTCAAGGTCAGCGCCGGTCACGGCGTCACGGTCGGCCCCATCCTGCTGGGCTCGGCCGCGCCGGTGCACATCCTGAACCCGTCGGCCACGGTGCGCCGCATCGTCAACATGACGGCGCTGGCCGTCGCCGACGTGCCGGCCAGCCGCGCCTGAGGCAGTCCCGGGCCGGCACGGCCGGCCCGTAACGGCAAAGAAACTTTTTCGCGGTGGGGCGGCTCATAATCAGCCGCCTCTTTTCGCGCGAGTTTCTCCATGTCCCGAGCCACCAAGATCGTCGCCACCCTGGGCCCCGCCTCCAACACGCCGGAGGTGCTCGAGAAGATGATCCGGGCCGGCGTCGACGTGGTGCGGCTGAACTTCTCGCACGGCAAGGCGCAGGACCACATCGCACGCGCCGAGATGGTCCGCGCGGCCGCGACGGCGGTGGGCAAGTCGGTGGCCATCATGGCCGACCTGCAGGGCCCCAAGATCCGTGTCGGCAAGTTCGAGAACGGCAAGATCGAGCTGGTGCCCGGCGCGCCCTTCATCCTCGATGCCGACCGCACCGAGCTCGGCAACCAGGACATCGTGGGCCTGGACTACAAGGAGCTGCCGCGCGACGTGAAGCCGGGCGACACGCTGCTGCTCAACGACGGCCTGCTGGTGCTGACCGTGGAGGCCGTGCGTGGCGCCCAGGTGCACACCACCGTGAAGCTGGGCGGCGAGCTGTCCAACAACAAGGGCATCAACAAGCAGGGCGGCGGCCTGACGGCGCCGGCGCTGACGGCCAAGGACATGGACGACATCAAGACCGCGATGTCCTTCCAGTGCGAATACCTGGCCGTGAGCTTCCCCAAGAACGCGACCGACATGGAGATGGCCCGCCAGCTGGCCAACGTGGCCGGCGAGCCCTGGCGCCACAAGCCGGCCATGATCGCCAAGATCGAGCGCTACGAGGCCATCCCGCACCTGGAGGCCATCCTGAAGGCCAGCGACGGCATCATGGTGGCGCGCGGCGACCTGGCCGTCGAGGTGGGCAACGCGGCCGTGCCGGCGCTGCAAAAGCGCATGATCAAGCTGGCCCGCGAGCTGGACAAGGTGGCCATCACGGCCACGCAGATGATGGAGTCCATGATCGTGAACCCGGTGCCCACGCGCGCCGAGGTCAGCGACGTGGCCAACGCCGTGCTGGACGGTACCGACGCGGTGATGCTGTCGGCCGAAACGGCCGCGGGCAAGTACCCGGTTGAAACCATCGAGCAGATGGCCGCGATCGCGCTCGAGGCCGAGCGCGCCGAGTTCGTCACGCTGGACACCGACTTCGCCGGCCGCCAGTTCGGCCGCATCGACCAATCCATCGCGATGGGCGCGCTGTTCACCGCCCACCATCTGGGCTGCAAGGCCATACTGGCATTGACCGAGTCGGGCTCCACCGCGCTGTGGATGAGCCGCCATCGCATCAACGTGCCCATCTATGCGCTGACGACCCAGCCCATCAGCCAGCGCAAGATGGCGCTGTACCGCAATGTCATCCCGCTGCTGATGCCCAAGTTCGAGGACCGCGACGCCGCGCTGGCGGCGGCCGAGAAGCTGCTGGTGGAGCGCGGCGTGCTGATGCCGGGCGACACCTACGCCATCACCTGCGGCGAGCCCATGGGCTATCCCGGCGGCACCAACATGCTCAAGGTCTGCCGGGTCAACTGACCCCCGCCCGGGCGGCCTGAGCGCCGGTCCGTTCGCTGCAAGCTTGCCGCCTGCTGGCGGACAAGTTGGGCTCAGCCAGCCGACAGATGAGCGTCACGGGGCACGCGCAAGATGGCGACGTGCACCAAGCCCTTGCTTCGCCCGACCTGCGCGTGTTCGCCTCGGCCGGCCGGGATCCACTGGCCAGCCTGGACGTCGTGATGCCCGCCTTCAACGAGGCGGCCAGCCTGCCCACGCTGCTGCCCCAGCTGGCCCGTGTGCTGGCCGACATCACGCCGCGCTGGCAGATCATCCTGGTCGATGATGGCAGCAGCGACGCCACCGCCAGCATCGCCCAGGCCGCGCGCCGCGACGGCCTGCGGCTGCGCTACGTGCGGCTGTCGCGCAACTTCGGCAAGGAGGCCGCGCTGACGGCCGGCCTGTCGCTGGCCCAGGCGGCCCGCGTGCTGCTGATGGATGCCGACGGCCAGCACGCCACCGAGTTGATCCGCCGCATGCACGAGGCCTGGCTCGCGGGCGTTGACATGGCCATCGCCGTGCGCGAGCGGCGCGACGACGAGTCCTGGGCCAAGCGCCTGGGCACGCGGCTCTTCTACGACGCGATCAACGGCTTCTCCGGCCTGCGGATTCCGCCGGATGCGGGCGACTTCCGGCTGATGGACCGACGCGTCGTCAGCGCGCTGAACTCGCTGCCCGAGCGCAACCGCTTCATGAAGGGCCTGTACGCATGGGTGGGCTTCCGCACCGAGTTCATTCCCTACACGCCCGCGCAGCGCCGCGGCGGCCACAGCAGCTTCTCGCTCGGGCGCCTGGCGCGGCTGGCCTTCACCGGCCTCACGGCCTTCAGCAACCTGCCGCTGCGTGTGTGGAGCGCCCTCGGCGCGGCCATCGCGTTCGCGGCGCTGGTGTACGGGGCCTGGCTGGTGGTGGAGCACTTCGCCTTCGGCAGCCCGCTGCCCGGCTGGCCCACGCTGGCCGTCGGCCTGATGTTCTTCGGTGGCGTGCAGCTGCTGTCGGTGGGCATCCTGGGCGAATACGTCGGCCGCATCTTCGACGAGGTCAAGCAGCGGCCCATCTACCTGATCGCCACGGACACGGGCGACGCATGAGCCGGACGCGGCGGCTGCGCCTGTGTGCGGACGACTTCGCGCTGGGGCCGGCGGTCGATCGCGGCCTGCTGGCGCTGGCGGCCCAGGGGCGGCTGGGTGCGCTGAGCTGCCTGGCCAGCTCGCCGCGCTGGCCGCAGGCGGCCACGGCACTGCGCAGCCTGCCGGCGGGCGTCCAGGTGGGCCTGCACTTCAACCTGACCGAGGGCGAGCCGCTGAGTGCCGGGCTGCGGCGGCACTGGCCGCGCCTGCCCTCGCTGCGCCGGCTGCTGGCGCTGGCGGCCCTGGGGCAGCTGGCCCGGCCGGCGCTGGCCGCCGCGATTGCGGACGAATGGACGGCCCAGCTGGAGCGCTTCGTCAGCGTGCATGGGCGGCCGCCCCGCTTCTTCGACGGCCACCAGCATGTGCATGCGCTGCCCGGCGTGCGCGACACGCTGCTGGCGGCCGCGCGCCGCCTGGGCGTGCCGCTGCGCGATACCGGGCGCATCCTGGGGCCGGGTCATGCGCTGAAGCGGCAGATCATCGAGGCCTGTGGCGGGCGCGCGCTGCACCGGGCCTTGCAGGCCCAGGGCGTGGCCCATGCCAGCGCGCTGCTGGGCGTGTACGACTTCCATCCCCGGGCCGACTACCGCGCGCTGATGCGCGGCTGGCTGGCGACGCTGCCCGACGGCGCCCTGCTGTTCTGCCATCCGGCGATGGGCGGGCCGGATGCGGGCGATGCCATCGGCGTGGCGCGCCAGCGCGAGGCGGATTACCTCGCCAGCCCCGCGTTCGTGGACGACCTCGCCGAATTCGGCGTCAGCCTGTACTGAAGCTCCAGCGCCGGTTCGCCATGTAGCCAGCCAGCAGCACCACGAGCGTCGCCAGCGCCTGCGCCGGCAGGTAGTGCAGGCCCAGCGCCGTGCCGGCGCCGGTGATCGCCATGCCCAGCAGCGCCCCCAGGCCGGCCGTGACGTGAAAGCGTGCCCAAGCCCGCGGCCAGCGGCCCTGGTGGGCGAAGGTGTAGCGGCGGTTGCCCCAGAACGCCAGCTGGGCGCCGCACAGCGCGCCGACGCCCGACGCCCCCCAGGCCGGCCAATGGGCCTGCTCCACCGCCAGCGCCAGCACTGCGTAGTGCAGGGCCGTGGCGCAGGCGCCGACCAGCGCGTAGCGGGCCAGCGCCGCCGTCATCGGGCGGGGCAGCCGACGGGGTGGGGCAGCTGCAGCAACAGGCCGTGGTGGGCTCGGGCCATGGGCCGGGCGTCGGGCGCCACGGCCGCGGCCTGGGCCGCATCGGGGGCGACCAGCCAGAACCGGCCGCCGGCGCAGCGCTCGGCCTGCAGGCGCTCAGGCGTCCACAGCACGGCGCTGCCGTGATCGGGGGCGAAGCGGGCGGCGTCCATCAGCTCGCGCTGCCAGTTGTCGCCGGCGCTGCGCTGCAGAGCGGGCCAGTCGCCCAGCACGGCGGGCGACTGCGCCAGCCCGGCCTGCAGGCGCAGGTCGAAGAAGGCATCGCCCGTCTGCACCACCTGGTCGCCGGGCTGCAGGTGTTCGCGCAGGGCCGCGCCGAGGTCGGCGTGATCGTGGCCGCGCAGCGCGAAGCCCGCGGCCACGGCCAGGCTGAGGGCGGCGGCCGCGGCCTTCACCAGTGCCGCGCCGCGCCGGCCGGCCCAGGCCTCGCGCAGCAGCAGCACCAGCGGCGGCAGCGCGGGCAGCACATAGCCCACCAGCTTGGAGCGCGGCAGCGAGAAGAACAGCAGCACCGCCAGCAGCCACCACAGGTCGAAGGCCGCATCGGTCGCCGGGCGTCGCAGGCCGGCCACGGCGCCCTTCAGCGCCGGCCACAGGCGGGCACTGGCCGGCAGCGTGGCCAGCGGCAGCACCGCGAAGAAGAACCAGAACGGCTGGACGTTGTTGAAGTGCGTCTGCGTGTAGCGGCGCACATGCTGCTCCATCACGAAATAGTCGAAGAAGGCGGGGAACTGCTGCTGCATCGCCAGGAACCAGGGCAGGGCGATCAGCGCGAACAGCGCCAGGCCGAGCGGGTGCAGCGCGCGGCCCAGGTCGGCCCAGCGGCGCCGCACGATCAGCCACGGCGCCAGCACCAGGGCCGGCAGCACCAGGCCGATCAACCCCTTGGACAGCACGCCCTGGGCCGCCGCGGCCCAGGCCAGCAGCAGCCAGCGCAGCCGCGCGGCCGGCGGGCGCGCATCGGCCCGCAGCGCCTGCCGCATCGCGACGATGGCCAGCGTGATCCAGCCGGCCACGAGCAGGTCGTGGTTGGCGTACTGGGCCGACAGCGCGCCCAGCGGCAGCGCGGCCAGCCAGCCCAGCGCATCGGCGGCCACGGCGCGGCCGGCGCGCTGGCGGGCCTCCAGCCACAGCGCCAGCCCCATCACCAGGCCGCCCAGCAGCGGGGCGGCGCGCAGCGCCAGCGGCACGGGGCCCAGCAGCGTGATGGCGGCGGCATCCACCCAGTACATCAGCGGCGGCTTGTGGAAATAGGGCAGGCCGAACAGCGTGGGCGTCAGCCAGTGACCGCTCTGCACCATCTCCAGCGCCACGCCGCCGTAGCGGCCTTCGTCGGGCAGGGCCACGGGGCGCAGCCAGGCGGTCAGCAGCCAGGCGAAGGCGAACAGCAGCCAGGGCAGCCAGCGGCGCGAGGAGTGGGGCAATGAAGGCATGCACGGGGGCCCATGGTGGCGGGCCGCATCGACAGGGCCGTGACAGGGCCCGCAGCGGCCAGCTTAGGCAATGGGCCCGTGCGCGGATGACGCGAAGCTGTCCTGCAGCCTGCGCGCGGCTGGCGAGCTCAGCCGCGGCGCGGCAGGCGGTGCGTCTCGCCGATCGCCAGCGTGAAGAACTGCTCCGCGGCCAGGCCCGCGGCGACGCGCTGGGCGCGCAACTGGCGCGGCGGTTCGTCCAGCGACTCGTCGGTCAGCTCGAAGGTGCCCCAGTGCACGCCCAGCGAGGCCTTGGCACCCAGGTCGGCATGGATCTTCAGCGCCTCCTCGACGTTGACATGCTGGTCCGCCATGAACCAGCGCGGCTCGTAGGCGCCTATGGGCAGCAGCGCGATGTCGAAGCCGCCGCCGGTCTGGCGCGCGGCGAAGCGCTCGCGGATGTCGCCGAAGTCGCGCGAGTAGGCGGTGTCGCCCGCGAAGAACAGGTGGCAGTCGGGGGCGAACACGGCGAAGCCGCCCCACAGCGTCTTCATGCGGTCGGTGAGCCCGCGCGCCGACCAGTGCCGCGCCGGCACCAGCACCACGTCGACCGGTCCGTGCGCGGTGCTGACGGTGTGCTGCTGCCACCAGTCCAGCTCGACGACGCGCGCCAGCCCCTGGCGCTCGAACCAGGCCTTCAGCCCCAGCGGCACAACGAACAGCGGCCCGCCGCCCGGCTGTTGCGCCAGTGCGCGCACCGAGGCGAGGTCGAGATGGTCGTAATGGTTGTGCGACACCAGCACCAGGTCGACGGCGGGCAGTTCGGCCAGGCCCAGGCCGGGCGGCTGTGCGCGTCTGGGGCCGATGAAACCCAGCGGCGAGGCGCGCTCCGAGAAGATGGGGTCGGTCAGCAGCGACAGCCCGCCCAGCTGCGCCAGCACGGTGGCGTGCCCCACCCAGGTGACGGCCGGCTGCTGGGCCGCGCCGACGTTGGCATGCACGAAGCCCAGGTCCGGCGGGGTGACCGGGATGGGCTCGACGGGCGGCCGCGGCAGCCCCTGCCGCGCCGCCTGCCAGCGCCAGCGCAAGACCTGGCCCAGCGTCTTGGGCTCGAAGTCCCGCTCGCTGTTCTGGAAGCCGCCGTCGCGGTGATGGGCGGGGCGAGCGCCGCTCATCGGATCACGACGAGCGGCGTGCCGTGACGCGCCGGGCCCAAGCCTCAGGCCTCGGCGATGCGGCGGGCCAGGTGGGCCAGCGCCTCTTCCACCTGGTCCACCAGCACCAGGCAGAGGTCGCCAGGCTGCAGACGGGCCAGCGCGCGGTCGATGGCGACGAACTCGCCGACGATCTCCTCCACGTGCGTGGTGCGTGCCGCGCCCTGCAGGCCGGCGCGCAGCAGCGCAACGACCTCGCCGGCCGCGCGGCCGCGCTGGCAGGCGTCTTCGTAGAGGATCACGTCGTCGAAGGCGGCGCCGAGGATCTCGGTCTGCACGCGGATGTCCTCGTCACGGCGGTCGCCCGCGCCGCTGATGACCACGATGCGTTTCTTGCCCGGCATCGCGCTGACGGCGCCCACCAGGGCCTTCATCGCGTCGGCGTTGTGGCCGTAGTCCGCAATGATGGTGGCGCCCTTGTAGTCCATCACGTTGAAGCGGCCCGGCGCGTTGTCGGCGTCGTTGGAGAAGCTGGCCACGCCGCGGCGGATGGTGTCCCAGTCCAGGCCCACGCCCCAGGCGGCGGCGATGGCGGCCATCGCGTTCTCGACCTGGAAGCCGATGGTGCCGCTGCGGGTCAACGGGATGTCGCGCAGCGGAATGCTTTCGCGCCACGAGCCCTGGGCGGCGACGATCTGGTCACCGTCGACGAACACACTGCGCTTGCCCTGCGCGCGGTGGGTGGCCATCAGCGGGTGATGGCGATCGGTGGCGAAGAAGATCACCTGGCCGGGGCAGCCGGACGCCATGCCGGCGGTCAGCGGGTCGGCTGCATTCAGCACCGCATAGCCGTTCTGGGCCACGTTCTGCACGATGACGCGCTTGACCAGCACAAGGTCTTCCGCGGTGTGCAGGAAGTTCATGCCCAGGTGATCGCCCGCGCCGACGTTGGTGACCACGGCCACCTGGCAGCGGTCGAAGCCCAGGCCCTCGCGCAGGATGCCGCCACGGGCGGTTTCCAGCACGGCCGCTTCCACGTCGGGATGCATCAGCACGTTGCGGGCGCTCTTGGGGCCGGAGCAGTCGCCGCTGTCGATCTGGCGCCCGTCCACGTAGACGCCGTCGGTGTTAGTCATGCCGACCTTGAGGCCGCAGCTGGCGAACAGGTGGGCGATCAGCCGGGTGACCGTGGTCTTGCCGTTGGTGCCGGTGACGGCCACCACCGGGATGCGGCCATCCTCCAGCGCCCCGGACTTGTGGCCGTGGCCGAACAGGTGGCCGATGATGGCCTCGCCGACATTGCGACCCTTGCCGAAGCTGGGCGAGAGGTGCATGCGCAGGCCCGGTGCGGCGTTCACCTCGACGATGCCGCCGCTTTGCTCTTCCAGCGGACGCATCACGCTCTCGGCGACCACGTCCACGCCGCAGACGTGCAGGCCCACGACCTGGGCCGCGGCGATGGCGCGGGCCGCCACCTCGGGATGCACGTCGTCCGTCACGTCGGTGGCGGTGCCGCCGGTGGACAGGTTGGCGTTGTTGCGCAGGATCACGCGCTGGCCCTTTTCCGGCACGGATTCCGGGGTCAGGTTTTGCTGCGTGAGGCGGGCCACCGCGATGTCGTCGAAGCGGATCTTGGTCAGCGAGGTCGCGTGGCCGTCGCCGCGGCGCGGATCGCTGTTGACCTTGTCCACCAGCTGCTTGACGGTCAGCAGGCCATCGCCGATGACGTGCGGGGGGTCACGCCGGGCGGCGGCGATCAGCTTGTCGCCCACCACCAGCAGCCGGTAGTCGGAGCCCGGCAGGAACTTCTCCACCATCACCGGGCCGATCTCCTCGGCCGCCTTGTAGGCGATGTCGAAGTGGTCGCGGGTGACGACATTGACCGTCACGCCCTTGCCCTGGTTGCCGTCCTGCGGCTTCACGACGACCGGCAGGCCGATGTCGAGTGCCACGCCCCAGCCGTCGTCCGGCGAATCGACCGGGCGGCCTATGGGCACGGGCACGCCGGCCGACTGCAGCAGACGCTTGCAGAGGTCCTTGTCCTGGGCGATGGATTCGCTGACCGCGCTGGTCGCGTCGACCTCGGCGGCCCAGATGCGGCGGTGCTTGGCGCCCCAGCCGAACTGCACCAGGCTGCCCTGGGTCAGGCGGCGGAACGGGATGCCACGGGTCAGCGCGGCGTTCACGATGGAGCCGGTCGAGGGGCCCAGGCGGATGTCCTCGTCCAGCTCGCGCAGCTCGGCCAGCGTCGCGTCGTCGTCGAAAGGCTGGTCGTCCTGGGCGGCCTGCACCAGCTGCACCGCGCGCTCGAACGCGAGGCGGCCCACGTCCTCCTCGCTGTACTCGATGACGATCTGGTAGGTGCGGGCCTCGGGCGTGACGTGGGTCTGGCTGAAGGTCACCGGGCAGCCGGCCTGGGCCTGCAGCGCCAGCGTGGCCTGCTCCAGCACCTGGGCCAGCGAGGTGTCGCTGCGCAGCTCGCCGATGGTGGGGAAGCGCTGGCGCAGCCGGGCCTCGAAGCCGGGCATGCGCTCCAGCGAACGCTCGATGTCATTGCAGTGCACCACGGCCTCGATGGTCGTGTGGCGACTCCACATATTGGGGCCGCGCAGCGCGCGGATGCGAGAAACGTCCATGTTGGTGTGGCGGTTCTTTGTTTTGAAGATCAGAGCCACTGAAGTCGTGAAGCAACCGTAGCGAGCGCACGCAGGGTGGGCTGAGCAGCGCAGCCGTACTCCCGTACGGCGAGCCGCGCAGGCCCGCCATGTGTGCGCGCAGTAGGTTGATTCATGGCTTCAGGAGAGGTGGAGTTCGGGCACGAAGGTGTCGAGGCCGGCGGCGATCAGCTCGGGCGAGATGCCCAGGGCCCAGGCCGTGGCGACGGCGGCAAGCAGCGTGGAGGCGTCGGTGGTGCCGGTGCCGAAGCGCTGCAGCAGGGCGTCCAGGTTGGCGCCGGGTGTCTCGGCGCTGCCCTGGGCCAGCACGGCGGCACCGCCACGCAGGAAGACCGCGCGGCCGCCGCGTTCGCGGTGCTGCTTGAGGGCGTCCAGGCTGCCGTCCTCGGCATAGAACACCACCTCGCCGTCGCTGAGTTCGGCCATGTCCACCAGGCGCGGGTGGGCGGCATTGAGCACCGCTGCGCCCTCGCCCAGCACCACGTCGACCTGGGTGCGCAGCACCTTGTAGAGCTGATCGGCGTCGCGCACGTCGAAATGGGCCAGCGCCTCGACGGGCTCCAGGTCGGTGACGACGCCGACCAGCGCGCGGTCATAGACCAGGCCGTCGCGCAGGATGGACTCGGCATCGTTCTCGATGACGGCCGCGTTGACCACGCGGTTCATTAGCAGCCGGTGGGCGGCGTCCCAGCGCGCGCAATCCTTCTTCTCGACATTGCGCGTGCCCAGGAACAGGCCTTCGCGGCAGGCCAGGCCCACATGGTGGCCGTTGAGGTGCAGCAGCCAGGCGACCAGCCGGCTGATGGTGGCGCCGCCGCGGCGGGAGGCGCCCGAGCCGGCCACGCCGACGATGGGGATGCGGCCGCTTTCCTCAGGCGCGAACAGGTGGTCGATGATGGCCTGGCCCACGGGACGCGGGGCGCCGCCGGCCGGCTTCAGGTGCATCAGCAGGCCCGGGCCGGCATTCACCTCGACGATGGCGCCGCCGGTCTGCTCCAGCGGCTTGGACACGTCCTCGGTGACCAGGTCCACGCCGGCGATGTCCAGGCCCACGGTGCGGGCCGCCAGCGACACGGCGTGGGCGACCTCGGGGTGCACGTCGTCGGTGCAGTCGATCGCGACATTGCCGTTGCGCTGGATCAGCACCACCTTGCCGGCCGGCGGCACGGCCTCGGGCGCGAAGCCCTGGCGCTGCAGGTCCAGCAGCACGACCGGGTCCTCGCCCAGCGTGATGCGGTTGAGCGGGAAGTCCTCGGTCAGGCCGCGGCGCGGGTCGGTGTTGATCTGCAGGTCGATCAGCTGCGCGACCGTGTGCTGGCCGTCGCCGGTGATCCAGGCCGCCTCGCCGCGCGCGGCGGCCACCACCTGGCCGCCCACTACCAGCAGGCGGTGTTCGTTGCCGCGGATGTAGCTCTCCACCAGCACCGACGAGCCTTCGGCATCGGCCAGCTTGAACGCGGCCTCGCAGTCGGCCTGGGTGGTGATGTCGAGCGTGACGCCGCGGCCGTGGTTGCCGTCGCTGGGCTTGATGACCACCGGCAGGCCGATGTCCTGCGCAACCTCCCAGGCCTGGGCGGCGTCCTTGACCTCCTGGCCCGAGGGCACGGGCACGCCCACGGCCTTCAGCAGGGTCTTGGTGAGATCCTTGTCGCCGGCGATGCCTTCGGCGATCGCGCTGGTCATGTCAGTCTCGGCCGTCCAGATGCGGCGCTGGCGCGCGCCGTGGCCCAGCTGCACCAGGTTGCCGTCGTTCAGGCGGATGTGCGGGATGCGGCGGTCGGTCGCAGCGGCCACGATGGCGGCCGTGGAGGGCCCCAGGTAGCAGTCGTCCAGCTTGTCGCGCACGCGGGCCACGGCGGCGGGCACGTCGAAGGGCTCGTCGTTGATGGTGGCCATGATCAGCGCATGGCCCTCGGCCAGTGCGGCGCGGGCCACCTGCTCGTCGCGGGCGCGGAACACCATGCGGTAGATGCCGCGCTCGCTGGTGGAGCGGGTCTGGCCGAAGCCGGTCGGCATGCCCGCCAGGTTCAGCAGCTCGATGACGATGTGCTCCAGCACATGGCCCATCCAGGTGCCGTCGCGCAGGCGTTCGATGAAGCCGCCGCGTTCGCCGACGCCGCAGTGATGCTCGATCAGCGCGGGCAGGGCGGTGGTGAGGCGGTCGTTGAAGCCGGGCAGCAGGTTGGAGGGATGGTCCTCCAGCTCGCCCAGGTCCAGCCAGACCTCCAGCACGGGGCGGTAGGTCCACATATTGGGACCCCGGAGGTAGTTGACGCGCAACAGACGGATGTCGTTTTTCTTGCTCATGAAGTCATTGAGTAGGGCGCTGGGCAGCGAGAGGGATTTTGCGCTCAAGTCATCGGGGAGAATTCGGGACATCGCGTCGGAGCCGAAATCCGCCACACCTGCCCATGCAAGATCCTGTTTCCGTCACCATGCCTCATCCTCACTCGGCCGCCCTGCAGGGGCGCCTCCTGGCTGGCGAGAACGTGGTGGCCACGCTGGCGGTTGACCTGGACGAGGCCGGCCGCTTCGCGCAGGGCCTGATTGCGTTGACGGATTCACGCCTGCTGGCGCTGGAGCCGGCCGGGCAGCGCTGGAGCGAGCATGTGCTCGCGCCCGGGCAGACGCTCAGGCTCAGCGACCACGGCGGCCTGGCGTTCATGGAGCTGGCCGACGCCAGCCGGCGCCTGGCGCGCTGGCGCTTCACGCTGGCCTGCAACCCCGAGGCCGTGCGTTTTGCCGACGCCTTCGAGCGCGAGATCCTGCGGCTGTCGGGCCTGCCTGCGCCGGTGGTTGCGGACGAGGAGGCCGAGGCCGACTTTGATTTCGGCGAAAGCAGCACGCCGCCCAGCACCTGGGTGCTGCTGCGCCTGTGGCGCTTCGCGCGGCCCTACCAGGGTCAGTTGTTGCTGGGCTTTTTGCTGATGCTGGGCTCCACCGGCGCGACGCTGGTGGCGCCCTACCTGACGATGCCGCTGATGGACGAGGTGCTGATCCCGTTCCAGAACGGCCAGGGCATAGACCACATGGTGGTGGCCAAGCTGCTGGCGGGCCTGCTGGGCGCGGCGCTGGTGTCCTGGGGCATGGGCTGGGCCAAGACCTATCTGCTGGCGCTGATGTCCGAGCGCATCGCGGCGGACCTGCGCACCACCACCTTCGAGCACCTGCTGGGCCTGTCGCTGGAGTATTTCGGCAGCAAGCGCACCGGCGACCTGATGTCGCGCATCGGTTCCGAGACCGACCGCATCAGCGTGTTCCTGAGCCTGCATGCGCTGGACTTCATCACCGACGTGCTGATGCTGGCCATGACCGCCATCATCCTGTTCAGCATCCACCCCGGCCTGGCCGTGGCCACGCTGGTGCCGCTGCCGTTCATCGCCTGGCTGATCCACCTGGTGCGCGACCGCCTGCGTACCGGCTTCGAGAAGATCGACCGCGTGTGGGGCGAGATCACCAACGTGCTGGCCGACACCATCCCCGGCATCCGCGTGGTCAAGGCCTTTGCGCAGGAGGCGCGCGAGGCGCGGCGCTTCAAGGAGGCCAATGCCAACAACCTGCAGGTCAATGACCGGCTGAACAAGACCTGGAGCCTGTTCACGCCCACGGTGAGCCTGCTGACCGAGATCGGCCTGCTGGTGGTGTGGGGCGTGGGCATCTGGCTGATCGCCGGCCACAGCATCACGGTGGGCGTGCTGACCGCCTTCCTGGCCTACATCGGCCGCTTCTACGCGCGGCTGGACTCCATGAGCCGCATCGTGTCGGTCACGCAGAAGGCGGCGGCCGGCGCCAAGCGCATCTTCGACATCCTGGACCATGTCTCCAACGTGCCGGATCCGGTGAGCCCGCAGCCTTTCGAGAACGTCAAGGGCGCGATCTCGCTGCAGGGCGTGAACTTCCGCTACGGCTCGCGCTCGGTGATCCGCACGCTCAACCTCGACATCCGCCCCGGCGAGATGGTGGGTCTGGTGGGCCACAGCGGTTCGGGCAAGAGCACGATGGTCAATCTGATCTGCCGCTTCTACGACGTGACCGAGGGCGCGATCAAGGTGGACGGCGTGGACCTGCGCCGCGTCAAGGTCGCCGACTACCGCCGCCACATCGGCCTGGTGCTGCAGGAACCCTTCTTGTTCTTCGGCACCATCGCGGAGAACATCGCCTACGGCAAACCCGATGCCACCCGCGACGAGATCGTCGCCGCCGCGCGCGCGGCCCATGCGCACGAGTTCATCCTGCGCCTGCCGCACGGCTACGACAGCCTGGTGGGCGAGCGCGGCCAGGGCCTGTCGGGCGGCGAGCGCCAGCGCATCTCCATCGCACGCGCGCTGCTGATCGACCCGGCCATCCTGATCCTCGACGAGGCCACCTCGGCCGTGGACACCGAGACCGAGAAGGAAATCCAGCGCGCGCTGGACAACCTGGTCAAGGGCCGCACCACCATCGCGATCGCCCACCGCCTGTCCACGCTGCGCAAGGCCGACCGCCTGGTGGTGATGGACCGCGGCGAGATCGTCGAGCTGGGGCCGCATGACGAGCTGATCGAGAAGCAGGGCCATTACTGGCGCCTGTGGGAGGCCCAGGCCCGGCGCGTCGATGCCGAGAACGGCGATGCAGGCGGCCTGCTGGTGGTCACGCCCAACCCCAATGCCCACACGGTGAACGCATGAGCACGCTGCCCTTTCAGGATCTGCAACTGGACGCCTTCGGCCGGCTGGTGCTGACCGATCTGGACGGCGCCCTGCACGCCGGCGTGACGCCGGTGCGGGCGCATCCGATCAGCGCGCCCGACGAGGGCCTGTCCCTGGTCGGCACGCACGGCCACGAGCTGGCCTGGGTGCCGCGCCTGTCCGCACTGCCGGACGGCCCGCGCCAGCTGCTGCAGGCCGAGCTGGCCCAGCGGGAGTTCCACCCGACGCTGCTGAAGCTGCTGGCGGTGAACACCTTCGCGACGCCCAGCACCTGGACGGTGGAGACCGACCGGGGTCAGGTCGAGCTGGTGCTCAAGAGCGAGGAGGACATCCGTCGCCTCGGCGAGGGCCGGCTGATGATCACCTCCAGCCATGGCGTGCAGTACGAGGTGCCGGACCGCTGGGCGCTGGACAAGCATTCGCGCAAGCTGCTGGAGCGCTTCCTGTGATGCGGCCGGTCGCGCTGGCCCACGCCAGCCGGCTGATCAACCACGGCCCGACGGTGCTGGTGGGCGCGGCCCACGGCGGCCGGCGCAACCTGATGGCCGCGGCCTGGAGCATGCCGGTGGAGTTCGAGCCGCCGCGCGTGGTCGTCGTGCTGGACAAGAGCACCTTCACCCGCGAGCTGGTGCTGGCCTCGGGGCATTTCGGCCTCAGCGTGCCGGGGCGGCATCAGGCCGATCTGGTCTACACGCTGGGCAGCGAATCGGGCCGGGACGACGACAAGTTCGCCCGTCATGGCCTGGAGGCCGAGGCCGGCCCGGTGCTGGGCCTGCCCCAGCTGGCGGGCTGCGTGGCCCACCTGGAATGCCGGCTCATCGAGGAGCCGCACGCGCAGGCGGCCTACGACTGCTTCTTCGGCGAGGTGGTGTCGGCCGTGGCCGACGAGCGCATCTTCAAGGATGGCCATTGGTCGCTGCGGGCGGACAACGCCGCGCTGCACACGCTGCATCACTTCGGCGCCGGCCTGTTCGGCGTGGCCGCCGAGCCTGTGCAGGCCCGAAAACTGGCGCCCATCGGCTGATCGGCCTCGGGAGCGTTCGGGCTATCGCCGGCCGCTCCCTGGCTGCTTCTTCGGGGGCTTATTCCCCCATCTGCGTCTGCAGGTAGTTCTGCTCGCCGACCTTGCCGACCAGTTCCAGCTGGGTCTCGAGGTGGTCGATGTGCTCCTCGGTGTCGTCAAGGATCTTCACGAACAGCTCGCGGGACACGTAGTCACGCACCTGCTCGCAATAGGCGATGGCGTCCTTCAGGTGGGTGTGCGAGGTCTTCTCGATGATGAGGTCGCAGCGCATGGTCTCGACCGCGTCCTCGCCGATGTAGAGCTTGCCCAGGTCCTGCAGATTGGGCAGGCCGTCCAGCGTCAGCACGCGCTCGATCAGCAGGTCGGCGTGCTTCATCTCCTCGATGGATTCCTCGTACTCGTGCTTGGCCATCTTCATCAGGCCCCAGTTCTTCAGCATGCGGGCGTGCAGGAAGTACTGGTTGATGGCCGTCAGTTCCAGCTTCAGCTGCTGGTTGAGGTGGGTGATGACCTGCGGGTCGCCTTGCATGGGGTACTCCTGGCTTGTTCTGGAAAAGACCCGAGTATCCCCAGGCCGGGCAGGCCTACAAAACCACACTCATTGCTAATGAGATCAATTCGCATTAGCATGCGCAGCATCATGATCGTCTGTGTCTGCCACCGAGTGTCTGATCGCGATATCGCGATCGCCGCCTCCAGCGGCTGCCGGAGCTTCGAGTCTCTGCAGGACGACCTGCGCGTGGGAACGGCCTGCGGCGCCTGCCGCGAGTGCGCCTGCGCCGTGTTCGAGGAAAGCCGTGTCGAGGGTGCTGCCGTCGGCGGTCGCACGATGGCGGTGGCTGCGCGCACCCAGCTGGTGGCCTGACGCGCACCGACCCAGGGCAATGCCCTAAAATCGCGAGCCCGCTCGGCGTTGTGCCGTGGCGGATCTGTCTTTCCCAGAGTTCTCGTGTGTTGTGTTGCCGCAGCCGCTAGGGCCGCGGGCTCCAATCTGATATCCCAAGGAGACACTCCATGAGCACCCTGCAAACCGGCACCGTCAAGTGGTTCGATGATGGCAAGGGCTTCGGCTTCATCACGCCGGCCGATGGCGGCAAGGATCTGTTCGCCCACCACAGCGAGATCCGCAACGGTGGCGGCTTCCGCACGCTGGCCGAAGGCGCGCAGGTCGAGTTCGAAGTGAAGCAAGGCCCCAAGGGCCTGCAGGCCGCGAACATCCGCGCGCTGTAATCCAGCCGCTTTTCACGCCCAAGCCCGCGCAGTGCGCGGGCTTTTTGGCTTTCAGGTGCCTGCCACCGACAATCCGACCATGTCCGCCCAGCCCCAATCCAGCCCCAAGGCGCTGACCAGCTACCGCCCGTTCTGGGCCAAGCGCTTCGGTCCGGCACCCTTCCTTCCCATGAGCCGCGCCGAGATGGAGCAGCTGGGCTGGGATTCCTGCGACATCATCATCGTCAGCGGGGACGCCTATGTGGACCACCCCAGCTTCGGCATGGCCGTGATCGGCCGCACGCTGGAGGCCCAGGGCTTTCGCGTGGGCATCATTGCCCAGCCGGACTGGAACAGCGTGGACGCCTTCAAGGCGCTGGGCCAGCCCAACCTGTTCTTCGGCGTGGCGGCCGGGAACATGGATTCCATGATCAACCACTACACCGCGGACCGGAAGATCCGCAGTGACGATGCCTACACACCCGGCGGCGAGCCCGGCAAGCGGCCCGACCGTGCGACGCTGGTCTACACCCAGCGCTGCCATGAGGCCTACAAGGACGTGCCGGTCATCATCGGTGGCATCGAGGCCTCGCTGCGCCGCATCGCGCACTACGACTACTGGCAGGACAAGGTGCGGCGCTCGGTGCTGGTGGACAGCAAGGCCGACCTGCTGCTGTACGGCAACGCCGAGCGTGCCATCGTGGAGATCGCGCACCGGCTGGCACGGCGCGAGCCCCTAGAGCAGATCACCGACGTGCGCGGCACGGCCTTCATGCGCCGCCCGGGCGACCCCGCGGCCGAGGGTTGGTTCGAGCTGGACTCCACCGAGGTGGACCGCCCGGGCCGCGTCGACGAGCTGATCAGTCCCTATGTGATGCGGGAGGAGTCGGCCTGCGAGACAGAAGCCCCGGCCGCGGCGGCCGACGGCGCGCAGGCCATACAGCTGCACCGCTCGCCCAAGACCGGCCGGCTGGTGCTGCCGCCGCGCGACCACACGGTCATTCGCCTGCCGGACTACGAAACCGTCAAGAGCGACCCGGTGCTCTACGCCCATGCCAATCGCGTGCTGCACCTGGAGACCAACCCCGGCAACGCCCGTGCGCTGGTGCAGCGCCACGCGGACCGCGACGTCTGGATCAATCCGCCGCCGCTGCCGCTGTCCATGGCCGAGATGGACCATGTGTTCGACCTGCCCTACGCGCGCAGCCCGCACCCGAGCTATGCCGACGCGAACGGCAGCCACGACGGCGAGACCAAGATCCCGGCCTGGGAGATGATCCGCTTCAGCGTGAACATCATGCGCGGCTGCTTTGGCGGCTGCACCTTCTGCTCCATCACCGAGCACGAGGGCCGCATCATCCAGAGCCGCAGCGAGGACTCGGTGATCCGCGAGATCGAGGAGATCCGCGACAAGGTCAAGGGCTTCACCGGCATCATCTCGGACCTGGGCGGTCCCACGGCCAATATGTACCGGCTGTCCTGCAAGTCGCCCGAGATCGAGGCGGCCTGCCGCAAGCCCAGCTGCGTCTACCCCGGCATCTGCAGCAATCTCAAGACTGACCACGGCCCGCTGATCAAGATGTACCGCCGCGCGCGCGCGCTGCCGGGCATCAAGAAGATCCTGATCGGCTCGGGCCTGCGCTACGACCTGGCGGTGAAGTCGCCCGAGTACGTCACGGAGCTGGTCACCCACCACGTGGGCGGCTACCTGAAGATCGCGCCCGAGCACACCGAGGGCGGTCCGCTGTCCAAGATGATGAAGCCGGGCATAGGCACCTACGACCGCTTCAAGCAGATGTTCGAGGCCGCCAGCGCGGCCGCCGGCAAGAAGCAGTACCTGATCCCGTACTTCATCGCGGCCCACCCGGGCACCAGCGACGAGGACATGATGAACCTCGCGATCTGGCTCAAGCGCAACGGCTTCCGGGCCGACCAGGTGCAGACCTTCTATCCCAGCCCCATGGCGACCGCGACCGCGATGTACCACTCCGGCCGCAATCCGCTCAAGGGCATCAGCCGTGACACGGCCAAGGGCGAGGTCGTCGACATCGTGCGCGGCGAGCGCCGCCGCCGCCTGCACAAGGCCTTCCTGCGCTACCACGACGCCAACAACTGGCCGCTGTTGCGCGAGGCGCTCAAGGCCATGGGCCGGGCCGACCTGATCGGCAACGGCAAGCACCATCTCATCCCCAGCTACCAGCCCGTCACGGACGGCAGCTACGAGAGCGCGCGCCGCAAGAACTCCACCAGCGGCAAGCCGGCGCCGGCGAAGGCGGGCGCCCAGGCGGCACCCCGCCGCGGCAGCCTGCTCACCCAGCACACCGGGCTGCCCCCGCGTGTGACCGGCGCCGCACGGGGGCGGCCCACGCCGCCTGGCAAGTCGGGCAAACGGTGACAACGGTGACGTATTGACGTTCGCGCCATGGCGCCGGCCAGGAGGATGAACTACGCTAGCGGCTCTGCCCCTAGAGTTCCCCGGGGTCGCCCCATCGCGGCGGCCTGAGTCCAGACCCTGCCCATGCAACAAGCCTCTGCCGCGGATGATGACCTGCTCGAACTGCTGGATGAGCCCGAGCACGCGGACGCGGAACTGCGTGCGCTGGCACGGCCCTGGCGCATCCTGATCGTCGACGACGACGGCGACGTCCACAAGGCCACCGAGCTGGCCATGCAGGGTCTCACCATCGAGGGCCAGCCGCTGGTCTTCCTGCACGCCAGCTCGGCGTGCGCAGGCGCGCCAGCTGCTTGCCAGCGAGGACGACCTCGCCGTGGTGCTGCTGGACGTGGTCATGGAGAGCGAGGACGCGGGCCTGCAGCTGGTGCGGCACATCCGCGACGAGCTGCGGCTGAATGCGGTGCGCATCGTGCTGCGCACCGGCCAGCCCGGCTACGCCCCCGAGATCGAGACGGTCCAGTCCTACGACATCAACGACTACAAGACCAAGTCCGAGCTCACCCGCACGCGCCTCTACACGGTGCTGACGGCCGCCGTGCGCTCGTACCGCCAGATCTGCGCGCTCGAGGCCAACCGGCGCGGGCTGGAGATGATCGTCGAGAGCAGCACCTCGCTGTCGCGGCTGCGCGGCCTGTCGCGCTTTGCCGAAGGCGTCGTCACGCAGCTGTGCGCGCTGCTGGGCATCCTGCCCGAGGGGCTGGTGTGCGCGCAGGTGAACGGCAAGGGGGAAGAGGAGGTCAAGATCGTCGCCGCGGCCGGACAGTACAGCAGCCTGATCGACCGCCCGCTGGCGTCGGTGATGATCCCGTCGGTGCGCGACCGGTTGCAGCGCTGCCTGACCGAGCAGCGCAGCCTCTACGACGACGGCACGGTGCTGTACTTCGGCATGGGGCCAGGTCGTGCGATGGCCGCGCTCGTCGATGTCGGCCGCACGCTCAGCGATCTCGACCAGCAGCTGCTGCGCGCCTTCTGCTCCAACATCGCGGTGGGCTTCGAGAACGTCGTGCTCTATGGCCAGCTGCTGGATCAGGCCTACAACGACCCGCTGCTGCGCCTGCCCAACCGCAACCGCTTCGTCGAGCTGCTCGACAAGAATCTCAAGGATCCGTCCGGCATCACGCTGGCGCTGATCGACATCGACGACTTCTCCGACATCAACGACGCGTTCGGCCACAGCTTCGGCGACCAGGTGCTGCAGGCGGTGGTGCACCGCATGAGCGAGGTGCTGGGCCTGAACAGCGCGATGGCGCGGGTGGGCGCCGACACCTTCGGCGTGCTCGGCGAGCATGCCAAGGTCTGCCCCGAGACCGTGGAGGCGGTGTTCGTCGATCCCTTCGTCGTCGCCGGCGAGCGCCTGCAGCTGTCGGCCACCACGGGGCTGGTCCGGCTGGGCGAGTCCGCGGCTGTCGGCTCGGAGCTGCTGCTGGACGCCCAGATCGCGCTCAAGCGCGCCAAGCAGCAGCACCGCGGATCGTCACAGTATTTTTCGCATGCCATGGGCACGGACGCGCGCGAGCGCTTCAAGCTGCTCAAGGGCCTGCGCACGGCCTTCGAGGAAAGCCGGCTCTTCGTCGTGTATCAGCCCCAGGTGGATCTGCGCGACAGCCGGGTCATCGGGGCGGAGGCGCTGCTGCGCTGGAAGACCGAGGACGGGCGCTTCGTGCCGCCCGACCAGTTCATCCCGCTGGCCGAGCAGAGCGGGCTCATCATCGCCATCGGCGAGTTCGTGCTGCGCACCGCCTGCATCCAGCTGCGGCGCATGCAGGTCCAGGGGCATGCCGACTTCCGCATGGCGGTCAACATCTCGATGGCGCAGTTCCGGCATCCGGGCTTCCTCGGCACGCTGACGGCCGCGCTGCGTGACGCCGGCGTGGCCGGCTCCAGCCTGGAGCTGGAGATCACCGAGTCCATGGCCATGGAAGAGGCCGAACTGATGCTGCGTGTGCTGGCAGACATCCGCCACCTGGGCGTCAGCGTCGCCATCGACGACTTCGGCACGGGCTTCTCCAGCTTGAGCCAGCTGCGCCAGCTCAGCGTGGACCGCCTCAAGATCGACCGCGCCTTCGTGCAGGAGGCGCAGGCCTCCACCGCTGGCTCCACCATCGCCCAGATGGTGGTCAATCTCGGCAACGGCCTGGGGCTGACGGTGGTGGCCGAAGGCATCGAGACCGAGGAGCAGCGCCGCTACCTGCTGGACCTGGGCTGCCACGAGGGCCAGGGCTGGTTGTTCGCCAAGCCCATGCCGGCGGACCAGCTCGAGGCCTGGATGAAGGGCTGAGGGCCCAGGCCCTCGTTAGGGTCAGCGTCCGGCAAACATCCAGCGGCCCATCAGGCTGCCACCGCGGGCGCCCAGCAGCACGGCCATTTCGTTGGACCGCGCGTAATGCACGGGGCCCTCAAAGCAGAGGCGCTCCTTCACGAAGGCGCCGTTTTCGTAGGTCAGCCAGTCGCCGCGCAGATCGCCTGCAAACAGGCCCGGTTGCGCGGTCGCGGTCGGCTGGGCCGTCAGGCCGCACAGGCCGATCTTGCCGCCTTGTTCTGCGAAACCCAGCACACGGTTGTAGGTGCTGGATCTGGGCGAGAGCTGGGGCAGCCCGCCCGGCGCCAGATCGATCTGCGTGAAGGCGGGCAGGGAGGCGCCGCTGGCACTCTCGAACGTGGTCTCGTAAAGATCGCCAAAGGCGCTGAACCAGGCAATCGCCACCTCGGGGAGCGCCAGCCAGAACTCGCTGCCGCCGCTGGCGGCATCCCGCGTGGATGCCATCAGGATGGGTCCGCCGTAGCCGCGCGCCGCCCGGATGCGCAGGGCCCTTTGCGACGACACCAGCTCGATCTCGTCGCCGACCATGGCGGCTTCGAAGCGTTGCAGCTGTGCTGATGGGCATTGCGCGACCGGGGTGGGCGTCTGGCAGAGCTCGAGCACGCCGTCCTTGAAGCGGGCCGTGCCGGCGTAGGCGTCCACCGCCCGGCCGCTGGCATCGGCCCGGGAGCCGAGCAGGTTGAAACTGAAACCCTCGAGTTCGCTGAGCTCGGTCACCGGGCGGCGCGCCGCCAGATAGGGCTTGCGCGTGCCGGTGATGTCCAGTCCGAGCACCATCACGGGGCCCGTCATGACATCGAAGGTGCCGAGGCTCCAGGGCGGGCTGGTGCTGCCCGGTTCTCCGATGTAGCCGGCGCCGAAGATGTCGACGAAGAAGGGCCGTCGCTCGTCAACGCCCGGGGCGGTGGCGCGCAGCGGGCTGCCCGGGTGGTAGCTCAGCTGGTAATGCCGCCCTTCCAGGTCGGACATGGCGAAGCGCGAGACGCCGGATTGCCCCGTGATCGCCTGGTTGTTGGCCGCGTTCGAATCGCCGGCGGCGTCCACGCGGCTGCCCAGGCCGCGGACGCTGGAGCCGGCCGTGGCGGTTTCGTCCACCTGCACCTGCAGCAGCACGCTGCCGTTCGCCGGCAGCCGGTCCAGCTTCATCCATTCGCCCGTCGTGGCGGGGCAGTTCGCGCCGGTGCTCGCGGTGCAGCCGGCGATGCGCCAGGCCTGATCGGGCAGGGTCAGCAGGTCCCAGCGGATGTCGGCGGCCTCGTCGGGACCCTGGTTGGCCAGCGTCACGGCGTAGGTCGTCGTCGTGCCCGCGCTGGCGGCGACGTCCACCGTGACCGCGAGGTCCGCCGCATAGGCCGTGAGCTCCTGCTGCCAGGCCGTGCTCGCGCTGCTGCTGCTGGCCTGCCAGTCGTTGCGCACCAGGCCCCGAAAGCCCGGCTTGACCCGCAGCTGCTGGCGCAGCACCACAGCCCCGCCGGCGGGGATTTCCGCGATGTCCACGCCGCCGTCGCTGCGGGGTGTGCAGCCGGGTGACTCGCAGCCCAGCGGCAATTGCAGCGCCCGTGCATCGGGGCTGGCGGACACCGTCACGGCTCGCGCGGTGGCGTTGCCCGTGTTGCGCAGCTCGATGCGATGCAGATGCACCACGCCGCTCGGTGCGCGGCCGCTGTCGCCCGCTGCTGCGCTGATTCGCAGCTGTGGTGCCGGAGCGGGCGCGGGGGTGTCGGTCTGCCCACCGCCGCCGCCACAGGCACTCAGAGCCAGGGCCATCATCAAGGCCGGGCCCGCCAAAACTCGTCGCATTCTTGTTCCCTCTCCCTGCGGCCAGATTAACGCAGCGATCGGGCGGATTCTTCAAGGCTTGGGCTTGACGAGCTTCGGATGCCATTCGTTGACGGCGAGCAGCGCCGCCGAGCCGAAGTGCCGGTGCAGTTCGGCCACCATCTCGCCGTTGACGATCACCGGGTCGGTGTCGACGGCGCGGCGCGCGGCATCGAGGTCGGCGGTGGCGAAGATGAACAGGCCGCGCAGTCCGTCCACACCGTCCAGCGGGCCGGCATAGACCAGCAGACCGTCCTTGGCCAGCCGCTGCATGTTGGCGAAATGGCCCTTGAACATCTCGTCGCGCGCCGGGCCATCGGGCATCCGGCTTGGGCCGGTCTTGAGCAGCACGAATACATAGGGCCGCAGGCCCTGGTCGTTGGCACCCCAGGCCTGGGCCTGGACTGCGTCATAGGCGGCGGGCGGCTGCTGGGCCTGGGTGGCCAGGCTGGTCAGCAAGGCGAGGGCGCAGGCGAGGCGTTTCATGGTAGCGGTCTCCGGTCGTGCGTGGGACCATTGAAGCGCACCCTCACGCCCAGGAGACCGCGATGAAACCCACCCCACCCGGCTGGCCACGGCTGTCCTCGGTGCTGTTCAGCCACGATGCGCGTGCGGCGATCGCCTGGTATCAGCGCGCCTTCGGCTTCGAGGTGCAGATCCTGGTCGATGCGCCGGACGGCGGCGTGCAGCACAGCGAGCTGCGCTATGGCGACGCGCTGGTGATGGTGTCGGACCAGGGCGGCGATCGCGATGCGCGCTTCGGCGTGCAGGGCCGCGCACCAGCCGCGGTGCAGGGCGTCAACACGCAGAGCCTGTTCGTCTATGTGGATGAGGTCGATGCCCATCACGACCGGGCTCTGGCGGCCGGCGCGCGCGTCACCGCACCCCTGGCGGACCATGACTATGGCCCCGAGCACTGGCAGGACCGGGGTTACGCCTGCGTGGACCCCGACGGTCATCTGTGGTGGTTCGCCCAGCGTCTGCGCAATCCCCCGGCCTGAAGCTCGCGAAAACCCTGGAGGAAATCGCTTGCGGGGTGGCGGCTTGTTCTTCTACATTTGTAGTACGACAACTGTAGAAGATCGCCATGGATGAGGATCTGGGCAGCGGTGAGGTGTCGCTCAGCGAGCTGCAGCTGAGCCTGATGCGGGTACTGTGGGCCCGCGGCGAGGCGAGTACCGCCGATGTGGCCGAGGGCCTGCGGGATGAGCGCGGCCTGGCCCACACGACGGTGGCGACGCTGCTGACCCGGCTGGAGAAGCGCGGCCTGCTCAGCAGCCGGCGCGAGGGGCGGGCACTGCTGTACCGGCCGCTGGTCAGCGAGGCCGAGGTGCAGCGCTCCATGGTGGGCAGCCTGCTGGACCGGCTGTTCGCCGGGCGCACCACCGCGCTGGTCAGCCACCTGCTGGAGGCGCGTGCTGTCGATGGCGCCGAGCTCGCCGAGCTGCAGGCCCTGCTGAAGCAGCGCAAGGAGGGTCGCCATGATTGATGCCGTGCTGACCTGGCTGTGCAGCTATGCGCTGCACAGCACGCTGTTGATCGGGGGGCTGTGGCTGCTGGAGCGGGCTGGCGGGCTGCGCCGCCTGGGCCCGCGCACGCAGGAGGGGCTGTGGCGCCTGGCATTGTTCGGTGGTCTGATCAGCGCCAGCGTGGCCCTGCTGCCGCACGGGCTGTCGTGGCCGTCGCTCCAGGCGGCCGATGTGACCCATGGCGTGGCCCCGGTTGCCGCGCCGGAACCCGCGCCGGCGCGCCCGGCGTCGGCGATGGCCGAGCTGCCGATGGTGCAGGACGCCGCACCGGCTGCGGCCGTGCCGCCCGACGTCTCGTTCGGGCGGCTCGCGCACGACCTGGGGCTGATGCTGGGCGGCCTGTGGCTGGTAGGCGCCGTCTGGGGGCTGGTGGAGCTGCTGCTGCAGTGGGCGTGGTTGCGCCGCACCGTGCGGCGGCTGCCGGCGCTGCACAGCCCGCGCTGGCTGGCCCTGTGCGAGCAGCAGGCGGCGGCGCAAGGCGTCGCGATGCCCAGGCTGCGGCAGGCCCATGCCGACTGGGCCAGCCCGCTGCTGGCACCGGGCCGCGTGCTGTGCCTGCCGGCCTGGAGCCTGGAGCTGCCGGATGACGAGGCCGCCGCCGTGCTGGGGCATGAGCTGGCCCATCTGCGGCGGCGCGACCCGGCCTGGCGCCTGGCCGCGGCGCTGCTGACGGCCCTGCTGTGGCCGCAGCGCCTGCATCAGCTGGCGCTGGCGCGGCTGGACCTGCTGGCCGAGCTGGCCTGCGATGCCAGTGCCGCCGGCGCCGAGGATAGGCGCCTCGCGCTGGCGCAATCGCTGCTGCGCTGCGCCGAGCTGCGCCTGGGCGGGCGGGCGCTGCCGGCGCTGGCCTGCGGGGCTGCGGCCAGCGGCAGCTCCTTGCAGGCCCGGGTGCGCCGGCTGCTGCAGCGCGATGCCGACACGCCGCGCGAACCGCGGGCCCTGCGCTGGGGCCTGCTGGCCGCGCTGGCCGCGGCGCTGCTGGCGCTGCCGGCCGTCGTCGTCAGTCACACCGATGCGCGCGCGCTGCTGACCCGCCTGCACCTGGGGGAGCTGGCCGACGCCTGGCCGCCGCACTGGATGGGCAGCTTCAGCGGCACGCGCCTGCTGAACCGCTACCCGGGCGGCAGCCTGGCCGTGGAGATCCGGGGCACGGCCAGCTTCAACGAGGCCGAGGACGACCTGCAGACGCTGGATGGCCGGCTGATGGTGCGCGAGCGCGAGGGCGACCGGCTGCGCGAACTGACGCTGAGCGCCGAGGGCGGCGCGGTGACGCGGCACTACCAGGTCGATGGTCAGCCCGCCGCCTGGGATGCCGACGCCCAGCAGTGGTGGGCCCACAAGGCCCATCAGCTGTCGACCCAGCTCACCGACCCCGCCGTGCGCGCCCAGCGCCTGTTCGCCAAGGGCGGGCTGGACGCGGTGCTGGCCGATGCCGAGCAGCCGGCCGAGGGCCATCTGCGGCAGCGACGCATCGTGGCGGTGCTGGGGCTGCGCCAGCCGCTGGATGCACGGGCCCAGGACCGGCTGATCGCGCTGGCCGCGACGCTGGAGGGCGGCTTCGAGCGTCGCGAGGCGTTGTCTGCCCTGGCCGGGCTGAAACTGGCCGAGGCGCAGCAGATCGCCTGGCTGCAGGCCGCGGCGGGCATGGACGGCAACTTCGACCGCCGCGAGGCCCTGGGGACGCTGGCGCCGCAGCTGCTGCTGAAGCAGCCGGCCGTGCTGAAGGCCTGGCAAGGCGTGCTGGTGCGCATCGACGGCGACTTCGACCTGCGCACCGCGCTGGACGTGCAGATTGCCGCAACACCTGACCCCGCGGTGCTGGGCCTGGCACTCGAGGCCAACCGGCAGCTGCAGGGCGATTTCGACAAGCGTGCGGCGCTGTCCACCGTGGCCAGCCACCTGGCCGGTGACGAGGGCCCGCTGGTGCAGGCCTATGTGCAGGCGGCCGGGCACATCCAGGGGAACTTTGACCGGCGCGAGGCGCTCAGCCAGCTGCTGGAGCGGCCGCGGCTCGGGGCGGCCGGCATCGAGCAGGTGCTGGCCTCGGCCGAGGGCATGGACGGTGGCTTCGAGCGCCTGCAGGTGCTGCTGCGCGTGGTGGACAAGCTGGCCGATGCGAAGCTGGCCTCACCCGCACTGGTGGAGCGCCTGCGCCGCGCCGGCCGCGGCCTGGGCGACTTCGAGCGCGGCCAGCTGGAGAACGCGCTGGACCGGCTGGCCTGAGCCCGGCTCAGCCCGCGCGCTTGGCCAGCACAGCGCGGGCCACGCGCGACACCGGCTCGCGGCCCAGCACGCCGGAGATGAAGGCGCCGGCGTCGACCAGTTGGTCGAGGGCTATGCCGGTTTCCAGCCCCAAGCCGTTGAGCATGAAGACCACGTCCTCGGTCGCGACATTGCCGGTCGCGCCCTTGGCATAGGGGCAGCCGCCCAGCCCGGCCACGCTGGCGTGGAAGCTGTGCACGCCCAGCTCCAGGCTGGCGTAGATGTTGGTGAGCGCCTGGCCGTAGGTGTCGTGGAAGTGGCCCGACACCTCTTGGAGAGGGAAATGCTTCAGCGCTCGTTCCATCGCGGCCTGCACCTTGCGCGGTGTGCCCACGCCGATGGTGTCGGCAATGTCGATGGCATCCACGCCCAGCGCGCGCAGCGGCTTCACCACCGCCTCGACCTGGTCCGGGCTGATCTCGCCTTCATACGGGCAACCCAAAGCGCAGGACAGTGCCGCGCGCACCTTCACGCCGGCCGCGTGCGCGCCTGCTATGACGGGTGCGAAGCGCTCCAGGCTCTCGGCGATGGAGCAGTTGATGTTCTTCTGCGTGAAGGCCTCGCTGGCCGCGGTGAACACCAGGATCTCGTCGGGCCGGGACGCCAGTGCCGGCTCCAGCCCCTTGAGGTTGGGCACCAGCACCGAATAGCGCACACCCGGCTGGCGCACGATGGCCGCCATCACCGCCGTGTTGTCGCCCATCTGCGGCACCCACTTCGGTGACACGAAGCTGGTGACCTCGATCTCCTTGAGCCCGGCGTTCTGCAGCATCGCGACCAGCTGCGCCTTGTGCTCGGTGGAGACATTGGCCTTCTCGTTCTGCAGCCCGTCGCGCGGGCCGACATCGAGGATCTTGACGTGCGAGGGAAGCGTCATGTTCAGCTTTCCAGCTTGAGAAGTTCCGCGCCGTCGCTGACCTGGTCGCCGATGGCGAACAGCAGCTCCGCGACCTTGCCGTCGCGCGGTGACGAGATGGTGTGCTCCATCTTCATCGCCTCCATCACGGCCAGCGGCTGGCCCTGGGTGACGGTGTCGCCGGCCTGGGCCAGAAAGGCGATGAGCTTGCCCGGCATGGGCGCGGTGAGGCGGCCGCCTTCTGTCGCCCCGTCGCCCGCATGGGCCAGCAGGTCCACCTCGGTCAGCACGGCCGAGCCTTGGGATGCAAACACCGCGACCCGCTCGCCCTGGGCATAGGTCTTCACGCGCAGGCGCTGAAGTTCCGATCCATGGCCGAGGAAGAGCTCATGCGTCTCCTCGTCCTGCGACTGCACCGCGAAGTCCACGGTCTCGCCGGCCACGGTCAGCGTCATGCCGCCGCGGTGGTGGCGGGACAGCAGCACCTCGTGGTGCGTGTCGCCCGCGGCCAGGTCGAAGCGCCGCGTTGCCGCGCCGAACAGCCGGAAACCGTCGCAGGCGCTCCACGGGTCGGCGTCCTGAGTGGCGGCCTCCACGGCCAGCGTGTGTGAGACGACGGCCGCCGCACTCACGCGCAGCGGAAGGCCGGGCTGGTCGAACAGCACGGCGCGCTCGCGCTCGATCAGGCCGGTGTCCAGGTCCGCGTTCGAGAACGAGGCGGTGGCCGCGCAGCGGCGCAGGAAGGCGACATTGGTGTGCAGGCCCACGATGTGGGTGTCGCGCAGCGCCGCGTCCAGTCGGGCCAGCGCCTGGGCGCGATCCTCGCCCCAGACGATGAGCTTGGCGATCATGGAGTCGTAGAAGGGGCTGATCGCGTCGCCCTCGCGCACACCGGCATCGATGCGAACGTTGCCTCGCTCAAAGGCCACATGCGCCGGCCAGCGCGCCACATCCAGCGTGCCGGTGGCGGGCAGGAAGCCACCGTCCGGGTTCTCCGCGCAGATGCGCGCTTCGATCGCGTGGCCGCGCATGCTCAGCTCGTGTTGCTTCAGCGGCAGCGGCTCGCCCGAGGCGACACGCAGCTGCCACTCGACCAGGTCTTGCCCCGTGATCGCTTCCGTCACCGGATGCTCCACCTGCAGCCGCGTGTTCATCTCCATGAAATAGAAGCGGCCGTCCTGCTCGGCGATGAACTCGACGGTGCCAGCGCCGACGTAGCCCACCGCCTTGGCGGCGGCCACGGCGGCCTCGCCCATCTGCGCGCGGCGCTCGGGCGTCATGCCGGGCGCGGGGGCTTCTTCCAGCACCTTCTGGTGGCGGCGCTGCACCGAGCAGTCGCGCTCGAACAGGTAGACGCAGTCGCCATGGGTGTCGCCGAACACCTGGATCTCGATGTGGCGGGGCTTTTGCACATAGCGCTCGATCAGCACCGCGTCGTCGCCGAAGCTGTTGATCGCCTCGCGCTTGCACGAGGCCAGCGCCGCGTCGAACTCGTCCGCGCTGAACACTGCGCGCATGCCCTTGCCGCCGCCGCCGGCGCTGGCCTTGATGAGCACCGGGTAGCCGATGCGGTCGGCCTCGCGCTTCAGCAGGGTCGGGTCTTGATCGGCGCCGTGATAGCCGGGCACCAGCGGCACGCCGGCCGCTTCCATCAGCCGCTTGGACTCGGCCTTCAGGCCCATGGCCTGGATGGCGCTGGGGGGCGGGCCGATGAAGACCACGCCGGCATCGGCGCAGGCCTGCGCGAAAGCCTCGTTCTCGCTCAGGAAGCCATAGCCCGGGTGCACGGCCTCGGCGCCCGTGGCTTTGGCCGCGGCGAGTATGCGCTCCCACTGCAGGTAGGAGTCGCGCGGCGCCGGGCCGCCTATCAGTACAGCCTCGTCACAGGCCTTCACATGCTGGGCGTCGGCATCGGCCTCCGAGTACACCGCAACGGTCTGCACGCCCAGCCGCCGGGCCGTGGCTGCCACCCGGCAGGCGATTTCACCCCGGTTGGCGATGAGGATCTTCTTAAACACGGCGGGCTCCCGGGGTGAACTCGCCTGCCTGGCCGGCTGCGCCGGCCGGCATGCAATTTGTCGCTTGCGCGACCGCGCCTGCGGCGCGAGCACCCCGGTTGGCGATGAGGATCTTCTTGAACATGGCTCTTGTCTCCGGTCTCGTGAACCTTTAGTTGTTGTCGGGCCTCAGCTGGGTATTGCCTATGCCCGATGCCGGGAGTTCGCCCCGGCGGGCGACCTACTTTCTGAGCGACCAGAAAGTAGGCAAAGAGTCGCCCCCGACCGCCCCGCCCCTCGCGTTGCTTGGGGTGCCTTGCGGTGCTCGGCCCTCAAGCCCCGCGCCGAACTCGCTTCGTTCGCGAGGCTCACTACGCTCAGACAAGCGTCGCGAGTCAGTGCTTGAGGTGCGCTGCGCGCACGGGCTTGAGGTCCTGCGCTCCTCAGCGGGGCTAAAGGGGGAGTGAAGGAACAGTCCGAGCGGAACGACTGACGCGTTTTGCCTTGGCTGTTGGGCTGTTGCGGGCGTCCCCTTTGGAGCCGCCGAGCATCACAGGGCGCCGAGGCGCGTGCGCAGCACGCTTCAAGAACTGACTCGCGGCCCCTGTTTGAGCGGAGTGAACGCAGTGAGCGCAGCGAGTTGGCCGCGGCCTCGGCGACCGAGAAGCGCAGGGAACCCCTCGCGCAGCGAGGGGCGGCGGAACAGGGGCCGCTTCTTTGCCTACTTTCTTGTCGGGACAAGAAAGTAGGTCGCCCGCCGGGGCGAACTCCCGGCATGGGGACGGAGACCCGGGCGGGGGCCAAGCTCTCCCACGGCGCCGCCAGGACGCAATCCGTATCGTCATCCAGCGACAGGAAGGCGTCCATGCCATCCGGTGCTCAGTGCGCCGAGCAAGCCTCGCCCGGCGAGGTCAGCCGGAACTTGGCTTCCTTGCTGGTGTCCGCCAGATCGGCCTCGGTTGCGCAGCGCATGCCCAGGCGGTCCAGCAGATTGCGGTCCTTCTCGGCCTGCGGGTTGCTGGTGGTCAGCAGACGGTCGCCGTAGAACATGCTGTTGGCGCCGGCCATGAAGCACAGCGCCTGCATGGTCTCGGGCATCTGCTCGCGGCCGGCGGACAGGCGCACCATGGCGCGCGGCATGGTGATGCGGGCCACCGCGATGGTGCGGATGAACTCCAGCGGGTCCAGCTCGGCCGTGCCGGCCAGCGGCGTGCCTTCCACCTGCACCAGGTTGTTGATGGGCACGCTCTCGGGGTAGGGGTTCAGGTTGGCCAGCTGCACGATCAGGCCGGCGCGCTGGCGGCGCGTTTCGCCCATGCCGACGATGCCGCCCGAGCACACCTTCATGCCCTGCTGGCGCACGCGCTCCAGCGTGTCCAGGCGGTCCTGGTAGGTGCGCGTCGTGATGATCTGGCCGTAGAACTCGGGCGCGGTGTCGAGGTTGTGGTTGTAGTAGTCCAGGCCCGCGCTCTTGAGCTGCTCGGCCTGGCCTTCTTCCAGCATGCCGGCGGTCAGGCAGGTTTCCAGGCCAAGCGCCTTGACCTCGGAAATCATCTCGCCGATCTGCTCGATGTGGCGGGGCTTGGGACTGCGCCAGGCCGCGCCCATGCAGAAGCGCGTGGCACCGCTGGCCTTGGCCGCGCGGGCGGCTTCCATCACCTCGGTCAGCGGCAGCAGCTTCTCGGCCTTGAGGCCGGTGTCGAAGTGGGCCGACTGCGGGCAGTACTTGCAGTCTTCCTCGCAGCCGCCGGTCTTGATGGACAGCAGCGTGGAGAGCTGGATGGCGTTGGGGTCGAAGTGCTCGCGATGCACGGTCTGCGCACGGAACAGCAGGTCGTTGAACGGCAGCTCGAACAGGGCCGCCACCTCGTCCACGGTCCAGGGCTTGGCCTGGCGGCGGTCGGCGTCGGTGGTGGGGGTGCGGGTCAGGATCTGGTTCATGCGAGAAGAGCGCTCAGGGCGCTGGAATTCAGTTGCGCGGCGGCCTGCCGCGGGTCTGCAGGGCGGGAGTAGCGGGGCAGATGCCCCAGACAGGGCACGCCCAGCCCGGACTGCAGAGCTTGCAGATTGTCGGTGACATGAGGCTGACCGGCTTCTACGGTGTTGGCGACCCAGGCGGCCAGGCGCAGGCCGCGGGCGCGCACGGCTTCAGCCGTCAGCAGCGCGTGGTTGATGCAGCCCAGGCGCATGCCCACGACCAGGATGACCGGCAGGCCCAGGTCCACCGCCAGGTCGGCCGTGTCCCATTCCGGCGTCAGCGGCACGCGAAACCCGCCCACGCCCTCCACCAGCGCCAGGTCGCCCGAATCGGCACTGGCGCGAATGGCGGCCAGCAGCGGCTCGCGTTCGATGCGGCGGCCCTCCAGCCGCGCGGCGATATGGGGCGCGCAGGGCTCGCGGAACTGCAGCGGGCCGACCTGGGTGTCGCTCAGTCCCAGGCTTTGCGCGGCCAGCAGGGTCTGCACGTCCTCGTTGATCCAGCGGCCGTCCACCAGCTCCTGGCCGGCGGCCAGCGACTTGATGGGCGCCACGCGCCGGCCCAGCGCCGTGAAGGCGTGGGTCAGCGCGGCGGTGCAGAAGGTCTTGCCGATCTCGGTGTCGGTGCCGGTGATGAAGAAGCCCTTCATGCGCGGGCCTCCAGCTCGGTGGCCGCCGCCTCCAGCGCGTCCAGCAGCTGCTGCACATCGGCCTCGGTGTGGGTGCCGCACAGCGTGATGCGCAGCCGCGCGGTGCCGGCGGCCACCGTGGGTGGGCGTATGCCGGGCACGCGTATGCCGTCGGCCTCCAGGCGCGCGGCCAGCGCCATCACCTCGGCGTTGCCCCCAATGATCAGCGGCTGTATCGGCGTGGCCACCTCGGGAACCTGCCAGCCCAGGCCCGGGTGGCGGGCCACCAGGGCCAGCAGGCCGGCGCGCAGCTGGTCCAGCAGGCGGCGCCACTGTGCGCGGCGCTGGGCGCCCACGGGGCCGTCAATCAGCGCCAGGCTGGTCAGCAGCGCGTGCTCTATGGCGGGCGGCGACGCGGTGGAGAAGATGAAGTTGCGCGCCGCCTGCACCAGGTAGTCCACGATGGTGGCGTGGGCCACCACGAAGGCGCCGGCCAGGCCCGCGGCCTTGCCCAGCGTGCCCACCAGGATGAGGCGCTCGCTGTTCAGCCCGAAGTGCTCCAGCGTGCCGCGGCCGGTGTCGCCCAGCACGCCGAAGCCGTGGGCGTCGTCCACGATCAGCCAGGCGTCGAAGGCCTCGGCCAGCGCCAGCAGCTCGGGCACGGGGGCGAGCACGCCGTCCATGCTGAACACCGCGTCGCTGACGATGACGCGCACCTTGGCCGTGCTGGCCGCCAGCGCCTCGCGCAGCGCGGCCAGGTCGCCATGCGGGTAGCGTGTGACGCGGGCCTTGGCCAGTCGGGCCGCGTCGATCAGCGACGCATGGTTGAGCTGCTCGGAGAACAGCTCGGTGTGCTCGTCGCCCAGCGCGGTGACCACCGCCAGATTGGCCATGTAGCCGGTGCAAAAGCCTAAAGCGCGGGCCTGCGGGATGTGGGGTTGGAACCAGCGCGCCAGCGTGTCCGTCACCGCATGGTGGGCGGCGCTGTGGCCGCTGACCAGCGGCGACGCGCCGGAGCCGCCCCCCCAGCGGCGTGCGCCCTCGGCCAGCGCGTCGGCGATGGCCGGCTCGGCGGCCAGGCCCAGGTAGTCGTTGGCGCAGAACATCAGCAGCTCGCGGCCGTTGAGGGTCTGGCGGGGCGCGGTGCCGGTGTCGGCCACGCGCGGCGTGCGGGTCAGGCTCTGCGACGCGATCGCGTCGAGTTTGGCCTGCAGGTGATCAAGCAAGGACATCGTTCAACGTCGCCGTCACGGCGCCGGCCAGGAAGGCGGCGGTCGCGTCGTCGATCAAATAGGGAGGCATCAGGTAGACGGTACTGCCGATCGGTCGGATCAGCAGCTCGTGGGCGCGGGCCGCCAGGTGGAAGCGCTCGGCGAAGCGCGGCGGCGCGTCGGCCACATCGAAGGCCAGGATCATGCCGCGCTGGCGCAGGTGCTGCACCCGCGGGTGGGCGGCCAGCGGCGCGAAGGCGTCGCCCAGGCGCTGGGCCTGGACGCGGGTGTCGTCCAGCAGGCCGGCGTCGAAGCGGTCCAGGATGGCGTTGGCCGCGGCACAGGCCAGCGGGTTGCCGGTGTAGCTGTGCGAATGCAGGAAGCCGCGGGTCACGTCCTCGCTCCAGAAGGCCTGGAACACGTCATCCGTGGTCAGCACGATGGACAGCGCCATGGTGCCGCCGGTGATGCCCTTGGACAGCAGCACGAAGTCGGGCCACTGGGACTGTGAGCCCCCACGCTCGGGGGTACCCGAGCTGCCCCCCGAGGGGGCGCGGCCAGCTTGGGGCGGCCCGGCGCTGGCCAGTGCTTGTTCCCAAGCGAAGAAGGTGCCGGTGCGGCCGCAGCCCACGGCAATTTCATCGGCGATCAGGTGCACGCCGAACTCGCGGGTCAGCGCGCGCAGGCCGCGCAGGTAGTCGGGCGAATACATCACCATGCCGGCCGCGCCCTGGATCAAGGGCTCGACGATCACGCAGGCGATCTGCCCATGGCGTTCGGCCAGCAGCGCGCGCATCGCGGCCAGCGCCTCGGCCTCGTTGCCCAGCCGCGCGTCGGGCGAGGGCACGATGTGGGCGCGCATCAGCAGCGGGTCGTAGGCGTCGCGGAACACCTGCACGTCGGTCACGCTCAAGGCCCCCAGCGTCTCGCCGTGGTAGCTGTTCTTCAGGCACACGAACTCGCGCTTCTCCGGCTGGCCGCGGTTCTTCCAGCTGTGAAAGCTCTGCTTCAGCGCGATCTCCACCGCACTGGCGCCGTCGCTGCCGAAGAAGGCGTGGCCCAGCGCGCCGCCGGTGCGGGCCGACAGCCGCTCGGCGAGAACCACGGCCGGCTCGTGCGTGCAGCCGGCCAGCATCACGTGGGGCAGGGTGTCGAGCTGGCGCTTGATCGCGTCGTGCAGCGGCTTGTCGCTGTGGCCCAGCAGGTTGACCCACCAGGACGAGTTGGCATCGAAATAGCGGCGGCCGTCGGGAGCTATGAGCCACGGGCCCTCGCCGCGCGCAATGGGCAGGGGCGGCACCGCATCCAGGCGCGCCATCTGCGTGCAGGGGTGCCAGACGGCCGCGCGGCTTCGCGCGGCCCAGTCGGAAGAGAGAGTCACAACCAGGGAACCGGGGTCTTGTTCAGAAAGCTCTGCACGCCCGCGCGCCCCTCGGCGCTGGCGCGGATGTCGGCGATGCGGCGGGCGGTGTCGTCGCGCAGCGCGGGGGTCAGGGGCGCATGGGCCACGTCCTTCACGAGCTGCTTGCAGGCGCGCACCGCCGCAGGGCCGTTGGCCGTGATTGTCGCCACCAGCGCGTCCACCCGCTCATCCAGGGTCTCGGCGGGTGCCAGCTCATGCACCAGGCCCAGGCGGTGGGCCTCGGTGGCGCTGAAGCGCTCGGCCGTCACGAAGTAGCGCCGCGAGGCCTGTTCGCCTAAAGAGCGCACCACGTAGGGGCCAATGGTGGCCGGCAGCAGGCCCAGCTTGGCCTCGCTGAGGCAAAACCCGGCCCCTTCCACCGCCACTACGAGGTCGCAGCAGGCCACCAGGCCCACGCCGCCGGCGTAGACATCGCCCTGCACGCGCGCGATCACCGGCACCGGGCAGCTGTAGATCGCCCACAGCATGTCGGCCAGGCGCGTGGCGTCCGCGTGGTTCTCGTCCCAGCTATAGCCCGCCATGGCCTGCATCCAGTTCAGGTCGGCGCCGGCGCAGAAGGCCTTTCCTGCAGCGGCCAGCACGATGGCGCGCAGCTCGGGGCGTGCGCCCAGCGAGGTGAAGGCCTCGGTCAGCTCGGCGATCAGGCCTTCGTTGAAGGCATTGCGCACCTTGGGGCGGTTCAGCGTGACGCGGGCGACGGGGCCGTCGAGCGCGATGTTCAGGGCGGTGCTCATGTCAATCCTTGATGTCAAAACCCTGGCGACGCAGGAAGTCGGCCACCACCGGCTGCCAGACCTGCGGGAAGCGGGCGAACAGCTGGTGGCCGTCGTCGCCATGGGGCGGGAGCTGCACGAATTCCACGGGCGCGCCAGCCTCGCGGTAGGCCTGGGCCCAGTCGCGCGGGTAACGGGCGCCAAAGTAGAGGTCGTTTTCGGTGTAGACCCACAACGAGGGCACACGGGCACTGCGGCCGTAGTCGGCGTAGACCCGCTCCAGCCGCTGAGGTGCGCAGGGGCGGCCGGGCTGGGTCTTGGGGTTGCCGCCGCTGCCACCGGCGAAGTTGATGGCGGCCACCACGCCGGGCGGGTTTTGCGCGGCCAGCGCCACCGTGGTGGCGCCACCGTAGGACTGCCCCAGCAGCACGGTGCGATCGCTGCGTGCGTCGGGCCGCGCCCTCAGCCAGGCGAGCAGGGTCAGGCCTTGCTGGGCGGCCGCAGCAAAGCCGGGGACGAAGTGCTTGTGCTCGCAGGCGCCGCTGTCCTCGATGTCCTCGCCGCCGCTCTCGCCATAGCCGATGCGGGTCGGCAGGGCCACCAGAAAGCCGCGCGCGGCGAACCAGCGCGAGGCGGCCACGAAGCGGGCCCGGCCCAGCGCGGCGCGGCCCTCGGCATCGGGCGCACGGCCGTGGTTGAGCAGCAGCACGGGGCGCGGCGCGGCCGTGGTGTCGTCGAAGAACAGCGTCACGCGGATGTTCTGCGTGATGGCCTTGCCGTAGGCGTCGCTCACCTGCACCGGCAGCTCGGCCTGCTGCTCCACCAGCGCCGCCTGCGTCGTGCCGCTGAGCAGCGCGGCCGCCAGCAGCAGCTCGGTTTTCATGCCTGGCCTTCGAGCGGCAGCGGCTTGCACATCAGCACCGATGCATAGGTCTTGCCGGCCCATTGCACGCCGCCCACCTCGCGGTAGCCACGGCGCTGGTAGCGGGCGCGCAGCGCGGTGGCGGGCTCGGCCGTGTCCAGTGCGACCTGCGCAAAGCCCTGGGCCCGCGCCCAGGCCTCGGCCTGGTCCATCAGCCGCTGGCCCAGGCCCTGGGCGCGGCAGTCGGGGTGGACCGCGAACTGCGACACGATGGCCGTGCCCGGCGTGGTGTAGAGCGGCGGCGTGGGGTCGCCGATGTAGTCCTCGCCCACGGCCTTGGGGCCGCGCACGGCGATGGTCCCCACCAGGCGGCCATCCGGCGCCACGGCCACGAAACCCTGCGCGCCGGCCAGGCGCTCGCGGGTCACGTCCACGCTCTGGTGGGCCGCGGTGAAGTTCCAGCCCTGGGCGACCAGCGATGCGTAGGCCGCGTGCAGCAGCCGAGTCAGCTCATCCAGGGAGTCGTGCGGGGCGAGGGCGCGAATCTGCATGCGCTTACATCCGGAAGACGCCGAACTTCGTGTCCGGAATCGGCGCGTTCAGCGAGGCGGAGAGGCCCAGCGCCAGTACGCGGCGGGTGTCGGCCGGGTCGATGACGCCGTCGTCCCACAGCCGCGCCGACGCGTAGTAAGGGTGGCCCTGGTCCTCGTACTGCTGGCGCAGCGGGGCCTTGAAGGCCTCTTCCTCGTCGGCGCTCCACTGGCCGCCCTTGGCCTCGATGGCGTCGCGCTTGATGGTGCTCAGCACGCTGGCCGCCTGCTCGCCGCCCATCACCGAGATGCGTGCGTTGGGCCACATCCACAGGAAGCGCGGGCTGTAGGCGCGGCCGCACATGCCGTAGTTCCCGGCGCCGAAGCTGCCGCCGATGATGACGGTGAACTTCGGAACACTGGCGCAGGCCACGGCCGTCACCATCTTGGCGCCGGCGCGGGCGATGCCCTCGTTCTCGTACCTGCGGCCCACCATGAAGCCGGTGATGTTCTGCAGGAAGACCAGCGGGATCTTGCGCTGGCAGCACAGCTCGATGAAGTGCGCGCCCTTGTTGGCGCTCTCGGCGAACAGGATGCCGTTGTTCGCGACGATGCCCACCGGCATGCCCTCGATGTGGGCGAAGCCGCAGACCAGCGTGCTGCCATAGCGCGCCTTGAACTCGTCGAACTCGCTGCCGTCCACGATGCGCGCGATGACCTCGCGCACATCGAAGGGCTTGCGCGTGTCGGTGGGGATCACGCCGTGCAGCTCGGCCGGGTCATGGGCCGGCGCCTTGGGGGCCTGCAGGGCCAGCGGGTTGGTCTTGGTCCAGTTCAGCCGCGCGACCGACTGGCGCGCGATGGCCAGCGCGTGGGTGTCGTTGTTGGCCAGGTGGTCGGCCACGCCCGAGAGGCGGGTGTGCACATCGCCACCGCCCAGATCCTCGGCGCTGACCACCTCGCCGGTGGCGGCCTTCACCAGTGGCGGGCCGCCCAGGAAGATGGTGCCCTGGTTCTTCACGATGATGGTCTCGTCGCTCATCGCCGGCACATAGGCGCCGCCGGCGGTGCAGGAGCCCATCACCACCGCGATCTGCGGGATGCCCTTGGCCGACAGATTCGCCTGGTTGTAGAAGATGCGGCCGAAGTGGTCGCGGTCCGGGAAGACCTCGTCCTGGTTGGGCAGGTTGGCGCCGCCGCTGTCCACCAGATAGATGCAGGGCAGGTGGTTCTGGTCCGCGATCTCCTGCGCGCGCAGGTGCTTCTTGACCGTGATGGGGTAGTAGGTGCCGCCCTTGACGGTGGCGTCGTTGCACACGATCACGCATTCCACGCCCGCCACCCGGCCGATGCCGGCGATCACGCCGCCACCCGGGGCCGCGTTGTCGTAGAGATTGAGGCCGGCCAGCGGGGCCAGTTCCAGGAACGGAGTGCCGGGGTCCAGCAGGCGCTCGACGCGCTCGCGCGGCAGCAGCTTGCCGCGTGCGGTGTGCTTGGCGCGGGCAGATTCGCCGCCGCCCAGCGCGATGCGCTCGAGCTGGGTGTTCAGGTCGTCGATCAGCACGCGCATCGCGTCGGCATTGGCCTTGAATTCGGCCGAGCGAGGGTTGAGCTGGGTGGTCAGCACCGGCATGGGGTCTCCTGGGTTCTTGTCGTCATCGGCCGGGCCGCTTGTGGCCGCCCGCCGTGCCTCTTCACATGATGGAAGCCGCCGGCATTCTCGGGCATCGCTAGGATGGCTTTCCTTAGCAGGGAGGCGGCGATGAGACCTGAGAGATTCGGGCGGGTGCTGGCGGGCTGGATGCTGGGGTACTGCCTCGTGGCAGGGGCCGCCGAGCCCGTGCCGGCCGCGGCGGACTGGCACTACCGGGTGCAGCCGGGCGACACGCTGCTGTCGCTGTCGCAAGACTGGCTGGCCACCAGCTATGGCTGGCGCGATCTGCAGCGGCTCAACCGCGTGGCCGACCCGCTGCGGCTGATGCCGGGCACGACGCTGCGCATGCCGATCGCGTGGCTGCGCCGCGAGGCCGGTGTTGCCCAGGTGGTTTTCGTGAAGGGCGATGTGCAGCGCCTGCGCGACGGGCAGGCCGAGCCCGTCGCGGCCGGTGCCACGCTGCAGGGTGGCGATCGCCTGCGCACCGCGGCGCAGTCCAGCATCAGCCTGCGCCTGGCCGACGGCTCGCGCCTGCTGGTGCCGCCGCGCAGCGAGGTGGCCCTGCAGCAGCTGCTGGTGCTGGGGCGGGGTGCGCTGCCGGCGGTGCGGCTGGGGGTCACCCAGGGGGGCGCGGATCAGCAGGTGGTGCCGAACGCGCAGCGGGTGCCGCTGTACGAGGTGCAGACGCCGCATGTGAACCTGGGCGTGCGCGGCACCGAGTTCCGCGTGCAGGTCCAGCCCGGGGCCAGCCGGCTGATGGTGCTGTCGGGCGCGGTGCACGCCGACGGTGTGGCCGCCGATGTGCCTGCCGGGTCTGGCCTGGTGGCGGCCGCGGGGCAGCGCCAGGTGGCCGCGCTGCTGCCGGCGCCCGATGTCTCCGGGCTGCCCGCCCAGGCCGACCGGCTGCCGCTGCAGCTGACCTGGCCAGCCGGGCCGGCGGGCGCGGTGGCCTGGCGGGCCCAGCTGCTCGCCGCCGGCGAGCCCGATCAGCTGCTGCTGGATGCGCGGCTCGATGAGCCGCGGCTGAGCTGGCCGGAGGCCCGCGAGCTCCCGGATGGCGACTACCGGCTGCGGCTGCGTGGCATCGACGGCCAGGGCCTGGAGGGCCTGGCGGCCGAGCGCCTGCTGGCGCTGCAGGCCCGGCCCGAGCCGCCCTTCGTGCGCGAACCCGCGGCCGATGCCGTGATCTATGGCGACGGCGTGACGCTGGCCTGGACGCTCAACACCGAGGCGCCGCAGGTGCGCCTGCAGGTGGCCCGGGACGCCGGCTTCACCGACCTGGTGCTGCAGCCCCCGCCGCTGGCGCGTGACCACTTCGAGCTGGCGCGCGCCGCGCTGGGCGCTGACGGCGTGTACCACTGGCGGGTGGCCGCCGTGACGGCCGAGGGCCGTGCGGGCCCGTTTGGCGAGGCGCAGCGTTTCGAGCTGCGCCCGCCGCCGCCCAGCCCGCCGCCGGCCGAACCCGAGCAGGCGGGCGACCAGCTGCTGCTGCGCTGGCGGGCCGATGCCGGCGTGGTGCGCTACGAGCTGGAGTGGTCGCGCAGCGAGCGCTTCGACGAGGCGGAGGTTCAGCGCTTCACCACCGAGCAGCCGCAGCTGGCGCTGCCCCGTCCCAGCCCTGGCGACTACTACCTGCGGGCCCGTGCCTTCAATGCGGCCGGCGCCGCCAGCGCCTGGGGCCAGACGCAGACCATCAGGCAGCCCTACCCGCGCTGGCTGTGGCTGCTGCCGCTGTTGCTGGCGCCGCTGCTCTGATGGGCGGGCGACGGTGTTGAGACCCGGCCCGCGGCTGATGCGCCAGCTGCCCGGGCTGGCATTGCCCGCGGCCTGGCTGCTGTGGGCACTGCTGACCTGGGCCGGGCTGGAGCCGCGCGTGGAGCACGCGCTGGGCGACACGCTGCTGCGTGCGACGGCACCGGCCGCGTCGGCGTCGTCGGCTCAGCCGGCCAGCGTCATCGTGGACATCGACGATGCCTCGCTTCGGGCGATGCGCGAGCCGTTGGGCGACTGGCCGTATTCGCGGGAGGTCTACGCGCTGATGCTGGACTACCTGCGCCAGGCCGGGGCGTCGCTGGTCGTGATGGACATCGTGTTTGCCGGGCCGCGCGATGGCGATGCGCGCTTTGCCGCGGCGCTCGCCGCGCCGCCGCCGACGGTGCTGGCGGCCGCGGGCCTGGTGCAGCCGCCGGCCGCCGTCGAGCTGGCGTCGGCCAGCCCCGTCGAGCAGCAGGCGCTGGGCCGCCTGGCGCAGGACGGTGCCGTGGGCCAGCCCTGGGCCGGGCTGACCGCGCCGTCGGAGGCGTTGCTGCAGGCCCTGGTCGTGCCGGGCAGCCTGGGCGTGGTGACGGCGGCCCTCGACGCAGACGGGGTGCTGCGCGCCCTGCCGTTGCTGCACCGGGTGCAGGGCCGGGTCTTGCCCAGCCTGGCGTTGGCGGCCCGGCTGCGGGCACAGGGGCAGGCGCGATGGACGCTCGCCGCGGGCCAGCTCGCGGCCGGCGCGCTGCACTGGCCGGTGGACGAGCTCGGGCGCGTGCGGCTGCGGCTGCCGCCGGACGGCGGCGCGCATCCGCGGGTGAGCTGGCAGCGGCTGATGCGTGCCGCGCTGGGCGAGCAGGAGGATGGCGAGCTCGCCGCCCTGCTGGCCGGGCGCACGGTCTTTGTCGGCAGCAGCGCCTTCTTCGCCGACGAGGTGATGACGCCGCAGGGCCGGCTGGGCGGCACGCAGTTGAACGCGAGCGTGTTCGACGCGCTGGCACCGGGCCAGGCGCGGGCCCTGGCGGTGCAGGGGGCCGGTGTGGTCGCGCTGAGCCTGGCGCTGTGGGCGCTGGCAGCGCTGCCGCTGCTGTGGCGGCGGCTGCTGCCGGCCACGCTGGGAGCGCTGACGGGCATGGTCGTGCTGGCCGTGGCCTCGGTTCATGCCGGCTATCTGCCCTGGCTCGGCCCGGCGGTGTATGCGCTCGTGCTGGGCGTGCTGGCGCTGATGCTGCAGCGGCAGCGCGAGGCCCGCGAGCTGGCCCGCCGGCTGACGCGCGACCGCGAACTGGCTGAGGCGGCCAGCCAGGCCAAGACGGAGCTGCTCGCCCAGGTCAGCCACGAGATGCGCACGCCGATGAACGCGGTGCTGGGCTTTTCCGACATCCTGGCCCGCGCACCGCTCAAACCCGAGCAGGCGCATTACGTCGAGCTGCTGGGCCATGCGGGCCGGCAGGTGTTCGCGCTGATCAACGACCTGCTGGACCGCAGCCGGCTGGAGGGCGGGCGGCTGCAGCTGGCCGTGCACAGCTTCAACCTGGTGGACCTGGTGGAGCTGCAGGTGGAGCTGCAGCGCACCCGGGCGCAGGGTCAGGGCCTGTGGCTGCGGGTGTTCACGCGCAGCGGGGGCACGGACTGGGTGCGTGGCGATGCGCAGCGGGTGGCGCAGATCGTCGCCAACCTGGTGGGCAATGCGATCAAGTTCACCCGCCAGGGCGGCGTGACCGTGGAGCTGTCCCGCGAGCCCGACGGCCGGGTGCTGCTGAGCGTGCAGGACACCGGCATCGGCATCGAGCCCGCGCAGCTGCAGCGCATCTTCGAGCCGTTCGCGCAGGCGCATGCCGGCATCGCGGGCGAGTTCGGCGGCACGGGGCTGGGGCTGGCGATCTCGCGCAGCCTGGTACAGCTGATGGGCGGCGACATCACGGTGCAGAGCCAGCCCGGCGCGGGCAGCCGCTTCGAGGTGCGGCTGGACCTGCCCGTCGCGGACACGCTGCCCGCCGGCCATGACGGCCATGAGCCCGAGCGGCTCGCACCGACCCGCCCGCTGCGGCTGCTGCTGGCCGAGGACAACGATGTGAACGCACTCGTCATCGACGCCATGCTGGCGCCGCTGGGGCATCGCATCACGCGGGTCCGCGACGGTGAACAGGCGCTGCAGGCGCTGAGCACCGGCGGCTTCGACCTGGTGCTGATGGACATGCTGATGCCGGGGCTGGACGGCCTGGAGGCCACGCGCCGCTGGCGGGCCCTGGAGCAGGCCGAAGGGCGCTCGCGAACGCCGATTGTTGCGCTGACGGCGCAGGCATTTTTGAGCGAGGTGAAACAGTCCCTGGAGGTCGGCTGTGATACACATTTGACCAAGCCGATCAGCCTCGCTGCACTGCTTCAAGCGCTCGCCAAATACGCAAAGCCCGACTGAATTGAAGGGCCGCGTCATCGGGCTAGAGTCGCGCCCCTTTCGACCCCCCTCAACCGCCCTGGAGGCCCCATGATCAACCTGACCGTTAACGGCCGGTCCGTCGCGCTGGACGCTGAGCCCGATACCCCCATCCTGTGGGCCGTGCGCGAGGAGTTCAAGCTCACCGGCACCAAGTTCGGCTGCGGCGCCGCGCAGTGCGGCGCCTGCACCGTGCACCTCAACGGCACGGCCATCCGCAGCTGCGTGACGCCGGTGTCCGCGGCATCCGGCGCGCAGATCACCACCATCGAGGCGGTGGGCGCCGACAAGGTGGGCGCTGCCGTGCAGGCCGCCTGGCTGGAGCATGACGTGGCCCAGTGCGGCTACTGCCAGAGCGGCCAGGTGATGAGCGCCGTGGCCCTGCTCAAGACGAACAAGAAGCCCAGCGACGCGCAGATCGACGAAGCCATGGCCGGCAATCTGTGCCGCTGTGGCACCTACACCCGCATCCGCGCCGCCATCCACACGGCTGCGGCCAAGCTTGCCTGAAGGAGGCTGCCATGTTGAACCCGAAACGTATTGACGAAATGGTCAGCGGCCGCGCGGCGGCGACGCTGTCGCGCCGCAGCTTTGTGGCAACCACGGTGGGCGGGGCTGTCGGCCTGGCGCTGCTGCCCGGTGGCGCGTTCGCGCAGGGCACGCCGGCCGCCAAGCCCGGCTCCAAGCCGACGGAGCAGCCGCTGGCCTTCGTCAGCATCGCCAAGGACGGCACCACCACCATCCTGTGCAACCGCATGGACATGGGCCAGGGCATCGAAACCGGCCTGGCCATGATCTGCGCCGAGGAGCTGGACGCCAACTGGGCGCAGGTGCGCACCGGCTTCGGCGACCAGAAGGCCGCCTATGTCGACCCGCTGTTCGGCATCCACCTGACCGGCGGCTCCAACTCCATCAAGAACAGCTACCAGCAGTACCGCGAGCTGGGTGCGCGCACCCAGGCCATGCTGCTGGCTGCCGCGGCCCAGGCCTGGGGCGTGCCGGCCGCATCGCTGAAGGCCGAGAAGGGCGTCATCAGCGGCGGCGGCAAGAGCGCCGGCTACGGTGAGTTCTTTGATGCGGCCATGAAGCTGCCGGTGCCCGAGGCCGTCACGCTGAAGGACCCGAAGAACTTCAAGCTGGTGGGCCAGCCCACCACGCTGACAGTGTCCCAGGCCAAGAGCACGGGCACGCAGTCCTACGGCATGGACATCGACCTGCCGGGCATGCTGGTGGCCGTGGTGCAGCGCCCGCCGGTGTTCAACGGCAAGGTGGCCAAGCTGGATGCGGCCGAGGCGCTCAAGGTCAAGGGCGTGAAGGCGGTGCTGCCGGTCACGCTGGACCGTGGCGGCCAGGGCGTGGCCGTGGTGGCCAGCGGCTACTGGGCGGCCAAAAAGGGTCGCGATGCGATCAAGGTCGACTGGGACCTGGCCGGCGTGGCAAAACCCGACACCGCCAGGCTCACGGCCGACTACCTGAAGCTGGCGAAGACGCCCGGCACGCCGGCACCCAAGCCGGAGTTCCAGGCCGACGTCAGCGCCTGGAGCAAGGCGCCCAAGAAGATCGTCGCGGACTTCGTGTTCCCGTATCTGAACCACGCGCAGATGGAGCCGCTGGCCTGCACGGTGGACCTGAAGGCCGACCGCTGCGACTTCTACTACGCGGCCCAGATGCCCGGCATCGACGCGATAAACCTGGCCAAGGCCGTGGGCCTCAAGCCCGAGCAGGTGCAGATCCATGTGCAGATGGCCGGCGGTGGCTTCGGCCGCCGCGCCACGCCGGCCTCGGAGTGGCCGCGCGAGGCCGCCGCGGTGGCCGTGGCGCTGGCCCAGGCCGGCCAGCGCGCGCCGGTCAAGGTGATCTGGAGCCGCGAGGACGACATGAAGGCCGGCTACTACCGGCCCATGACCGTGCACCGCGCCGAGATCGGTTTCGACGCCAGCGGCAAGATTGCCGGCTGGCAGCACCGCATCGTCAGCCAGAGCATCCTGAAGGGCTCCCCGCTGGAGGGCTTCGGCTACCAGAAGGGCGTGGACAACACGACGGTCGAGGGCATGCGCGAGCCCTATGAGTTCCCGATGAACCTCAGCGTGCACCACCCGGAGGTGAACGTGCCGGTGCTGTGGTGGCGCTCGGTGGGCTCCACCCACACGGCCTACGTCATGGAGACCCTGATCGACGAGATTGCGTTCTCCACCAAGCAGGACCCGGTGGCCTACCGCCTCAAGCTGATGGAGGGCAAGGCGCCGCGCCATGCCCAGGCACTGCAGCTGGCAGTGGACAAGAGCGGCTACGGCAAGCGCAAGCTCAAGCCCGGCCAGGCCTGGGGCGTGGCGGTGCACGAGAGCTTCGAGTCCGTCGTGGCCTACATCGTCGTCGCCAGCCTGAAGGGCAAGGGCAAGGACCGTCAGCCGGTGCTGGAGGAGGTGCATGCCGCCGTGCATTGCAACCTGGCCGTGAACCCGCGCGCGATCGAGACCCAGGTGCAGGGTGCGGCCATCATGGCGCTGGCCACCACCATGCCCACGCACCGCATCACCTTCAAGGATGGCGTGGTCGAGCAGAGCAACTTCTACGACGTGGCGATGCCGCGCATGCCCGACGCGCCCAAGGTGATGGCCGTGCACATCGTGCCCAGCGGCGATGCGCCCAAGGGCATGGGCGAACCGGGCCTGCCGGCGCTGGCCCCGGCGCTGGCCAACGCGGTGGCGCGCCTGACCGGCCAGCGTCAGCGCGAGCTGCCCTTCAGGTTCGCCTGAAGCACCGAGAATGCCCGCCATGGGCATTCTTCATCTCGTCGTGATGGGCGTGGCCGGCTGCGGCAAGTCCGCGGTCGGCACGCGCGTCGCGGCGAGGCTTGGCCTGCCCTTCATCGAGGGCGATGCCTTCCACCCGCCGGCCAGCGTCGCGAAGATGCAGGCCGGCCAGCCTCTGACCGACGCCGATCGCCACGGCTGGCTGGCGCAGCTGGCGGGCGAGCTGGCCGCCCGGCCCGGTGGGGCGGTGCTGAGCTGCTCGGCACTCAAGCGCGCCTACCGCGAGCAGCTGCGCGCCGCCGTGCCGGCGCTGCGCTTTGCCTACCTGGCGCTGACGCCCGAAACCGCCCTGGCGCGCGTGCAGGGGCGCGGCGCCCACTTCTTTCCGGCCGGCCTGGTGGCCAGCCAGTTCGACACGCTGGAGCCGCCCGACAGCGAACCCGGCGTGCTGACGCTGGACGGCAGCGCGCCGCTGGACGCGCTGGTCGAGCGCATCGCCGCGGCGCTCGCGCCTCAGGCCGCGGCCGCCGGCGGGTAGCCGGCCTCGGTCAGCACCGCCACCAGCGTCTCGCGCGGCAGCTGGCTGTCGACCTGGGCGCTCTTGGCCTCGCGGTTGATGGCCAGCGTGGCGGCCGGGTCGGCCTGCTGGACGGCTTCGGTGATGGCGGCGACGCAGTGGCCGCAGCTCATGTCGGGCAGGATGAACTCGTAGGTCATGGGGTCGACTGTGGCAGATCAACGTAGACCACGATCCTAGTGCGCATACTGTGGCCATGAGCACCCAAAGCCTGCCGCTCAGCGGCCTGAGTTGCGCCTCCTGCGTGGCGCGTGTGGAGAAGGCGCTGCGCGGCGTGCCCGGCGTGGCCGATGCCCGCGTGAATCTGGCCAGCGAGACCGCCTGGGTGGACGGTGAGGCTGCTGCCGCGCCGCTGGTGGCCGCCGTGGAGCGCGCCGGCTATGCGGTACGGCGCCAGGTCTTGCGGCTGAACGTGTCGAGCATGACCTGCGCCAGCTGCGTCGGCCGCGTGGAGCGGACGCTGCTGAAGCAGCCGGGTGTGCTGGCCGCCGAGGTCAACCTGGCCAACGAGACCGCCCGGGTCGAGCTGCTGGGCGATGCGGACGTGGCCACGCTGCTGGCCGCGCTGGCCAAGGCCGGCTATCCGTCGCAGGTCGAGGGCGATCTGCCGGGCCGTGGCGAGGTGTCGCAGCCCTGGGCCCAGACCGGCTGGCCGGTGCTGATCGGCGGGCTGCTGAGCCTGCCGCTGGTGGCGCCCATGCTGCTGGCGCTGGGCGGCCACCACCTGATGCTGAGTGGCTGGTGGCAGCTGGCGCTGGCGCTGCCCGTGCAGTTCGGCCTGGGTGCGCGCTTCTACGCCGCCGGCTGGCGCGCGCTGCGCGACCGCAGCGGCAACATGGACCTGCTGGTGGCGCTGGGAACCTCCGCCGCGTTCGGGCTCTCGCTCTACACACTGCTGACCGAGGGCCCCGACACCCACGATCTCTATTTCGAATCCGCCGCCGTGGTCATCACGCTGGTGCTGCTGGGCAAGTGGCTCGAGGCGCGCGCCAAGCGCGGCACCGGCGCGGCGATACGCGCGATGGCCCGGCTGCAGCCCGAGACGGCCCGCGTGCTGCGCGCCGGCCAGGAGCAGGAACTGCCGCTGGCCCAGCTCAGCGTGGGCGATGTGGTGCGGGTGCGGCCCGGCGAGCGGCTGCCGGTGGACGGCCTCATCACCAGCGGGCACAGCGCGCTGGACGAGTCGCTGATCACCGGCGAGAGCCTGCCCGTGCCCAAGGCGCCGGGCGATGCGGTGACCGGCGGTTCGCTGAACGGCGAAGGGCTGCTGGAGATCCGTTGCACCGCGCTGGGTGCGGAGTCGCGCCTGGCCCGCATCGCGCGGCTAGTGGAGCAGGCCCAGGGCGCCAAGGCGCCGATACAGCGGCTGGTGGACCGGGTGGCGGCGGTGTTCGTGCCCGCCGTCGTCGCGCTGGCCGTGCTGACGCTGATGGGCTGGGGCCTGGCGGCGGGCGACTGGCGCCAGGCCCTGCTGCATGCGGTGGCGGTGCTGGTGATCGCCTGCCCCTGCGCGCTGGGGCTGGCGACGCCGGCCGCGCTGATGGCCGGCATGGGCGCGGCGGCGCGCGGTGGCATCCTCATCAAGGACGCCGAGGCGCTGGAGCTGGCGCGCACGCTGCAGATCGTCGCCTTCGACAAGACCGGCACGCTGACCCAGGGCCAGCCCCGGCTGGTGGCCCAGGGCGGCGCGCCCGAGCTGCTGGCCGTGGCCGCCGCGCTGCAGGCCGGCAGCGAGCACCCGCTAGCCGCCGCCGTGCGCGACGCGGCCCAGGCAGCCGGCCTGGTGGTGACGCCGGCCGCCGCGCTGCGCGGCGTGCCCGGCCGGGGTGTGCAGGGTGAGGTGGGCGGCGCGACCCATGCGCTGGGCTCGTCGGCCTGGCTGCAGAGCCTGGGCTTTGTGCTGCCCGACGCGCCCGAGGCCGACGCGCAGCGCGCCCAGGGGCGCAGCCTGTCCTGGCTGGTGCGGCTGGGCGAGGCACCGGCCGTGCTGGGCTGGCTGGCCTTTGGCGACGAGCTCAAGCCCGGCGCGGCCGACGCGGTGGCCGCGCTGCACGCGCTGGGCCTGCGCTGCGTGCTGATCAGCGGCGACCACCGCGCGGCGGCCGAGGCCGTGGCGAGCCGTCTGGGCATCGACGAGGTGCACGCCGAGGTGCTGCCCGAGGACAAGGCGCGCATCGTCGCGCAGCTGCGCGCCCAGGGCCGCACCGGCATGGTGGGCGACGGCCTGAACGACGCGCCCGCGCTGGCCGCGGCCGATGTGGGCTTTGCGATGTCCACCGGCACCGAGGTCGCGATGGCGGCGGCGGCCGTCACGCTGATGCGCGGCGAGCCCGAGCTGGTGGCCGATGCGATCGCGGTGTCGCGCCGCACGGTGGCCAAGATCCGCCAGAACCTGTTCTGGGCCTTTGCATACAACGTGGTGGGCATTCCGCTGGCGGCGCTGGGCGCCCTCAGCCCCATGCTGGCCGGCGCGGCCATGGCCTTCTCCAGCGTGTCGGTGGTGGCTAACGCCCTGCTGCTGACCCGCTGGCGGGTGCGGCGCTGAGCGGGGCTCGCGGCCACGGCGGCTGCGCCAGAATGGGGTCATGAAGCGCATGCGCCCGATCCTGTGGAGCTGTGGCCTGGCCCTGGCCGGCATGGTGGCCGCGGCGGCTGCATCGGCCCAGGACTGGGTGGCCTGGCCGCCGGCCGGGCGCACGAGCGCCACGGCTGGCCCCCAGGCCGGCGACGCACTGCGCCAGGAGGTGCTGCAGCGCTGCGGCGGCGCGGTCGTCGAGCCCGAGGCCGCCGTGTGGCAGGCGCGGGTGGACGAGCCCACCGATCTTTCGGACTACGACTGGGTCTACCTGCGGGTGTCGCGTGCGCCGCATGAATGGTCTCAACTGGCGCTACGGCGCAGGCTGGACGGCGAGCTGTTCATCGCCCGCATGGGCGGCCCGCTGGGCGTGACGCAGCGCTTCGGCCCCGTTTCCTTCGTCTTCTCATGTCGGTCGCCCCAGCCGGCGACACCCTACTCATCATGAAACTGATCGCCCTCAGCGGCAGCCTGCGCCGCGCCTCCCTCAACACCGCCCTGCTGCGCGCGGCCGCGGCGCTGGCGCCCGACGGCGTCGCGCTGGAGCTGCACACGCTGCACGGCATCCCGCTGTACGACGGTGACGAGGAGGCTACCCAGGGCATTCCCGCAGCCGTGACCACGCTGCGCGAGGCCATCCGTGCGGCCGACGGCGTGCTGATTGCCACGCCCGAATACAACAACTCCATCCCCGGCGTGCTGAAGAACGGGCTGGACTGGCTGTCCCGGCCGAGCGGCGAGGGCGCGCGGCTGTTTGGCGGCAAGCCGGTGGCCGTGGTCGGCGCGACGCCGGGCGGCTTCGGCACCATCCTGGCCCAGGACGCGATGCTGGGCGTGCTGCGCGCCTTCGGCTGCGACTGCTGGTTCGGCGGCCGGCTGATGGTGTCCGGCGCGACCGCCGCCTTCGATGCCGAGGGCCGGCTGACGGACGACAAGCTGATCGCGCAGCTGCGCACCTATGTGGCCGGCTTTGCCGCGCACGTGAAGCAGCGGAGCACGTGATGCTGATCGAACGCCTGCACAGCCACATCAGCGACGTCGGCGGCCTGCCGGTGCGCCGCGCGCTGCCCAATCGCGGCCGCCGCACGGTGGGGGCCTGGTGCTTTGCGGACCACGCCGGCCCCGGCGACCTGCCGCCCGAGCGCCGCATGAAGGTCGGCCCGCATCCGCACACCGGCCTGGCCACCTTCAGCTGGATGATCGAGGGTGAGGTGCTGCACCGCGACAGTCTGGGCTCCGAGCAGGTGCTGCGCCCGGGCCAGGTCAACCTGATGACGGCTGGCCACGGCATCAGCCACAGCGAGGAATCGCTGACGGAACGCATCCATCTCGCGCAGCTGTGGATCGCGCTGCCGGATGCCGAGCGGGACGGCGCCCCCAGCTTCCAGCATTTCGCCGAGCTGCCGCGCCTCACGCTGGAGCAGGGCTGGGACGCGACGCTGCTGATCGGCGAGTTCGGCGGCCAGCGCTCGCCGGTGCCCAGCTTCACACCGCTGCTGGGCGTGGACCTCGCCGCCAGCGGCCCGGCCTGCGCGCGGCTGGCGCTGGCGCCCGACCATGAGCATGGCTTCATGGTGCTGGAGGGCGAGGTGGAGCTGGCGCTGGAGGGGCATGACGCGGTGGAGCGCGTGGTGCCCGGCGAGCTGCTCTATGTGGCGCCGGGTTGCCCGGCGGCTGAGCTGCGCTGCGCGGCCGCGTCGCGCCTGCTGCTGCTGGGCGGCGAGCCCTTCCAGCCTGCGCCGCTGCTGTGGTGGAACTTCGTCGGCCGCGAGCCGGCCGAGATGCCGGTCTGGGCCGAGGACTGGGCCCGCGAGGATGGTGGCCGCTTCGGGCAGGTGACGGGATTCGACGGCCCGCGCATCGCGGCGCCGCCGGTGCCGCAGCTGCGCAGGCCGGGCTGAGGCTCAGTGTGGGCTGGTGGGCGCCGGCGCTTCCATTCGTTCGCGCCGGAGTCTCTCCAGGCTGGCCGGCGGCAGCCAGTGCTCGTAGTAGCGCTGGGCATCCGCCAGCACGCGCGGCTGCTCCAGCAGCTTGTTGACGGCCCGGATGATGCGTCGACCTTCGGCGGTGCGTGCGCAGCCCACGGCGCCCATCAGCGGCTCGGACGGCTGCTCCTTGAGCGGCAGCCACACCAGCTGGTTGCGCCACTCCGGGTGCAGCCGCTCGAAGTAGCTCAGCTCGAGATCGCCCACCAGCGTGGCGTCGACATCGCGGCGGCTCACGATCATGGCCAGCACCGAGCGGGTCGCCCGGGTCAGCGGCAGGCCGTGGACCTGGGCCGGCGTGCGTGCCAGCACCGCGTCCAGCGCCGGCGTGTAGGAGCGGCCAGCCACCACGGCGACCCGCGGCCGCGCGGTGGACGCGAGGTAATCGGCCAATGACAGCGGTGTGCCGGCAGAGGGGCGCCCGGGGGCGTCCCGACGCATGACCACACCGACCGGCAGGTAGCGTATCCAGGGGCGCGACAGGTGGAACTGGGCGGCGCGTGCGGGGGTACGCGTCATGTAGGGCGTGCAGGCATTGGGGCGGCTGGCGAGGTCGCGCAGGATGCGCAGGCCTGAGCCCACCTGTACCTCGTGCCGCCAGTCAGGCAGGCCGGGCACCAGCAGCTCGCTCAGCAGCTTCTGCACATAGCCTTCGCCCTGCAGCGGTCCGTCGGTGATCACGCTGGGCGGCGCGTCGGTGATCACCCAGTGCAGGCGTGGCAGCTCCTGCGCCTGGCTGGCAACCGGGGCCAGCAGGCTCAGTGCGATCAGCAGGGGCAGCGCCAACATGGCGCGGCATCTTGGCATGCAGCGCGAGGCGATGCCGGGCCGGGTTCAGCCCGAACGTGCGCTTTTCACCAGAGCGGCGATCCTCGGCGTCATGTTGGTGGGCACCAGTTCGATCTGCGGATGGGCCTTGGCGAACACCCGGAACAGCTCGTCGGTGAAGCCGTGACCCACGTCGGTGACGCCGTCGAAGTCGATCTCCGCGCGCCTGAAGGTGGTCAGCCGCAGGCCGACGCGGCGGGCCTGCGCGCGCGAGTCCAGCGGCTGGCCCTCGCCGGCCAGCAGGCGCAGCTGTACGCGGGTCTGGTCGAACTCGATGCCGTCGCCGGCCAGGCTCCAGGCCTCCATCACCGCGTCCAGCGAGCGCGTGGTGTTCAGCGCGATGGCCATGTAGATGGAACTGCCCTGGCGCGGCAGCGCCTTGCCGCGCCGCCAGCCGGCGCTCTCCCAGGCGCGGCGCTGGTAGGCGGTGTTGTTGGCGTGGATGTCGAACACGTCGGCCAGCTGGCTGCTGAAGAACAGGCCGCGGCCGGTGTGGGCGTCGGGGCTGCTGGTGAGCCGGCCCTTGCTGAGCTCCAGCATCGCGTGCTGCGGGTCTTCCAGGCTGAAGGCGGTGCAGATCTTGTCGAACACGCCGATGCCATCGTCGCTGACCAGCAGCTGCACATGGGTGGGCGTCTGGCGCAGGGACACGGTCACGCTGGTGCCGCCGCTGTGGTCGGCCGCGTTGTTCACCAGCTCGGTGAAGCCGTGGCGAATCATGCGCTCCACATGGCGAGGCAGGTCGAAGTGGGGCGCGAAGTCGCGCTGCCAGGGCAGGTCTTCCTGCAGGCCGTGCAGCGTGTAGCTGCGCGCCACCTGGCGCAGTGCGCCGGGCCCGTAGACCGGCCGGCGCGCGCTGCCGCTGCGCACCAGCCAGCCGGCCTCGGTGAGACGGCGCAGCGCGGCCATCGCCGCGCGGCGGCTGGCGCCGGTGCGCTCCTCCACATGCGCGGCCAGGTCGTGGGAGTGCTCGCTCGCCGCGGCAGTGATCCAGAGCGTGAGGTGGTCGAAGCTGAGCCGGGTCATGGGAGGCGCATTGTGGCGCTCCCGGCATTCAAGGGGGCTGGGGCGGCCCCTGACTCTCTAGAATTGGCACCAGTTACGGCGCGGTTACAGCGAGTTTCAGGGGCCGCGGCGCAGAAGCTTTTTCAACTCCATCGGGGACTTCCCATGCCTCTCGTTTCCATGCGCCAGCTGCTGGACCATGCCGCCGAACACGGCTATGGCATCCCGGCCTTCAACGTGAACAACCTTGAGCAGGTGCAGGCCGTGATGGCCGCGGCCGACGAGGTCGGTGCGCCGGTGATCCTGCAGGCCAGCGCCGGTGCTCGCAAGTACGCCGGCGAGCCCTTCATCAAGCATCTGATCCAGGCCGCGGCCGAGATGTACCCGCACATCCCGCTGGTGATGCATCAGGACCACGGCACCAGCCCCAAGGTCTGCGCCGGCGCCATCGACCTGGGCTTTGGCTCGGTGATGATGGACGGCTCGCTGATGGACGACGGCAAGACTCCGTCCTCCTTCGACTACAACGTCGAGGTCACTCGCAAGGTGGTGGACATGGCCCACCAGGTCGGCGTGACCGTGGAAGGCGAGCTGGGCTGCCTGGGCAACCTGGAAACCGGCGATGCCGGCGAGGAAGACGGCATCGGCGCGGTGGGCAAGCTGGATCACAGCCAGATGCTGACCGACCCCGAGGAGGCCGCACAGTTCGTCAAGGCCACGCAGCTGGACGCGCTGGCCATCGCCATCGGCACCAGCCATGGCGCCTACAAGTTCAGCCGCAAGCCCACCGGCGACATCCTGGCCATCAGCCGCGTGAAGGAAATTCACGCCCGCATCCCCAACACCCACCTGGTGATGCACGGCTCGTCCAGCGTGCCGCAGGAGCTGCTGGCCATCATCAACCAGTACGGCGGCAAGATGAAGGAGACCTTCGGCGTGCCGGTCGAGGAGATCCAGGAAGCCATCAAGCACGGCGTGCGCAAGATCAACATCGACACCGACATCCGCCTGGCGATGACGGGCGCTGTGCGCAAGTTCCTGGCCGAGAACCCCGACAAGTTCGACGCCCGCGAATGGCTCAAGCCCGCCCGCGAGGCCGCCAAGGCCGTCGCCAAGGAGCGCTACCTGCAGTTCGGCTGCGAAGGCCAGGCCGCCAAGATCAAGGGGCGCACGCTGGTGGACATTGCCGCCGCCTACGCCCGCGGCGAGCTGGCGCAGCAGGTGCGCTGACGCCCGTGGCCGGCCACTGCTTCACCTACGGCTCGCTGATGTGGGCCGACATCATGGAGCGCGTGACCGGCCGCGCGCTGGCGGGCGAGCCGGCCGTGCTGGCCGACCATGCCCGCCATCCGGTGCGCGGCCAGGACTATCCCGGCCTGCGCCCCGCGCCCGGCCGCGAGGTGCCGGGCCGGCTCTACCGCGATCTCGGCGCCGCCGAATGGCAGCGGCTGGACGCCTTCGAAGGGCCCGACTACGAGCGGGTGCAGGTGAGCCTCACGCTGGCGGACGGCCGCCCCGAGACTGCCTGGGTCTACCGCTTCAAGGCCGAGCAGGCTGCGCAACTGGAGGTCGGGGACTGGGATCCGCAGGCCTTCGAGCAGGGTGGGCGCGTGCGCTTCATCGCGCGCTACGTTGGTTTTGATCAGGTCGAGGCGGTGTCGGGCTCCTAAAATCCCGGCTTCCTCCCGAGACCGCTGCCCGCGGGGCAGCCCGCCCGACATGTCCAGCGCCCTCTACCAGTCCTCCCTGAGCTCCCTGCCGCTGCTTGGCCGCGGCAAGGTGCGTGAAAACTACGCTGTCGGCGAGGACCGCATCCTGATGGTCGCCAGCGACCGCCTGTCCGCCTTCGACGTCATCATGGGCGAGCCCATCCCGGGCAAGGGCGCGCTGCTGACCCGCATGGCGCTGTTCTGGTTCGACAAGCTGGACGGCATCGTCCCCAACCACCTGACCGGCCAGGACCCGCTGAGTGCCGTTGCCAGCGAGGCCGAGCGCGAGCAGATCCGCGACCGCGCGATGCTGGTCAAGCGCCTGAGGCCGCTGCCGGTCGAGGCCGTGGTGCGTGGCTATCTCGCCGGCAGCGGCTGGGCCGAGTACCAGAAGAACGGCAGCGTCTGCGGTGTCGCGCTGCCCGCCGGCCTGCGCAATGCCGACAAGTTGCCCGCGCCCATCTTCACGCCCGCCACCAAGGCCGAGATGGGCGACCACGACGAGAACATCTCCTTCGACAAGATGGTGGAGATCATCGGCGTCGACCTCGCTACCCGGGTGCGCGACCTCTCCATCCAGCTCTACCAGCGCGCGGCCGACTATGCGCTGACCAAGGGCATCATCATTGCCGACACCAAGTTCGAGTTCGGCCTGGACGCCGACGGCACGCTGACGCTGATGGACGAGGTGCTGACGCCCGACTCCTCGCGCTACTGGCCGGTCGAGAGCTATGCGCCGGGCAGCAACCCGCCCAGCTACGACAAGCAGTTCGTGCGCGACTGGCTGGAGCAGGCCACGGTGGACGGCAAGCCCTGGGGCAAGACCGCCCCCGCCCCGGCGCTGCCGCCCGAGGTGATCGCCAAGACGCTGCAGAAGTACGAAGAGGCGCTGCAGCGCCTGACCTCATGAGGCCCTGGGGCCATGAGCCGCCCATCCGCTCCCCCGCCGCGCCGTCTGGATCAGCGCCTGGATGCGGAGATCGCTGCGGCTCATGAGCCTTCAGTGCGGGCGGTGCTCGAGGTCCAGCGAGCGGTGCTGGACCTGAGGCATGGCCGCGAGGCGCGTGCGCGTCAGGCGCTCAACCGGCTGCATGGCGAGTCCCTGAGGCTGGCGGACGCACGCCTGGCCGGCTGGCTGCAACTGGCCGAAGGGCAATGGATCTACTTTTCCAGCTTCGGCAGTGAAGCCTGTGAGCGCTTCCAGCAGGCGCTTGCGCTGGCGGCGGGCGATGCCGTCCTGGCGGCCCATGCCGACGCCTGGGTGGCCCAGTGGGCCGCCGTGCACCGGCAGCAGGAGCTTTTCGTGAGGCATGCCGCCCGGGCCATGGCGGCATTGGAGGCATTGGGGCTGCAGGCGGCCGCCGTGGGCTTCAGGCTCGCATGCGCGCTGGGTACGGCCTGGGCACTGGCGGGCGATGTCGAAGCCGCACGGTATTGGGACTTCCAGGCGCGCCTGTTTGCCGGGCAGCAGGGCGACGATGCCGGCCTGGCCGCTGCCGTCTACAACCAGACCCAGCAACGGGTGGCCCGGCTGCGCCGCGAGGCTCTCGACGGCGAGCCTCGCGAAGCGCCGGGGCAGTTGCTGGGCATCGATTCGGTGGGCAATCTCGACCAGATCGCCGGCGGCGCCGTGCGCGGCGACCTGACCCCGCTGGTACGGGCGCAACTGCTGGCGTTGATGGGCCGTTGGGCCGCCGCCGTGGCGTTGCTGGAGGCTCAGCTGCCAAGTGTGCTGGCCAACGGCCTGCGTCAGCTGGGCCCGAGCCTGCTGGCCGAACTGGCCTGGTGCCGTGCCCGCCTCGGCGACTTCGAGCTTGCAACACGCCTGGCCGACTGGGCGTCCAGCCTGGCCCCGTCGATCACGGCCTTGGGCGCCGATGCGGACGAACTGGTCGCGCTGCGACAGCGCCTGATCCAGGCCTACGAGCTGGCCGGCGCTTCGGCGCGGGCCGAGCCGCATCGCGTCGAGTTGCAGGATGCCTTGGCTTTGGAACGGTCGCAGCGCTCCAGCTGGTCTGAAGCCCTGAGCGCTGCTGCTCTGAGAGAGCTGCCCGGCCTGTGACGCAGCACAAGACAAGCGGGCTAGCGCGACCAGCCGAGAGACTTCAGACAGGCGTCGGCCAGCTTGGCTCGCGGGGTTTCATTGACGTCGGTGAGCCGCGGCGCAGCGGGGATGCCCGGAACGTTGACGCAATTGGGGCCACTGGGCGACGAGGTGCACTCCCGACGGGGCGGGGAATCCCATCCCGTGCTGATCATCACCATGTTGATGGGCAGGGTGCTCAAGGCACGGCCACCGCATTGCTCCTTGTCCTTCTCCAGATCTTGCGCAGTCGCCCCGGGGCGGCTCCATTGGGGAGCCGCACAGGCGGTCAAAGCAACAACGCAGCAGGCAATCCAACCCAGGCGCATAAAGGTCTCCAAGAAATCGCCACTATCGCGCGACCTCACGATCAACGCATTAGGGGGACTGCGGTGTGCCTATGTCGCATGGATCGGAAGAGCCGGCCGACCGATCACCGCCCCTGAGGGCATCCGCCAGTGTTCAGAACAGCGCCATCGACAGCTTGCGACGGTAGCCGTCGATCAGCGGGTCGCTCTGCACGGCAGCGGACCTGCCGGCGATCTCCAGCGTGCCGCCGCTCTTGGCTTCGGCGGCCACCTTCGGCGCGGGCTTGGTGAGCAGTTCCAGGATGGCGACATAGGCCTTGCGGGCCGCCTCGCCGTTCCAGGTCTTGTCGCGCATGATGATCTCGAGCAGTTCGTCCATCGCGTCGGTGAAGCGCTGGGCGGCCAGTGCCGACATGGCCAGCGCGAACCGGGCGTCGAAGTCGCGCCGGTTGGCCGCGATCGCCGCCTGCAGTGCCGCGGCGTCCGCCGGGGGCGCCTCGGCGGCGCTCAGCCACACGGCCAGCGCGGCGAAGCGGGCGTGCGGCGTGATTGTGTCGGCCGCCAGCGCCGCGACGGGATCGAATACCGCGCGTGCCGCCTCGGTGCGGCCGGCTTCAAGCAAGGCTTTGACGAGATCGAAGCGGGCGGCTTCGTTGGCGGGGTCCATCTCGACCGCATGGGCCAGCTTGGCCAGCGCCGCGTCCACATCGCCCTCGGCCAGCAGGCTTTCCGCCTCCTCGACCTCGGCTTCGGCCGCCAGTGCTTCGCCGGCGGGTACGTGCTTGTCCAGGAATTCGCGGATCTGCGCCTCGGGCAGGGCGCCCACGAAGCCGTCGACGGGCTGGCCGCCGACGAACATCACGCAGAACGGAATGCTGCGCACCCCGAACATCTGGCTGAGCTGCGTGGCGATCTCGGGCACCTCGTCGCTGTTGAGCTTGGCCAGCGTGAAGCGGCCATCGTAGGCCTCTTCGAGCTTTTCCAGCATCGGGCCCAGCGTGCGACAGGGGCCGCACCAGGGGGCCCAGATGTCCAGCAGTACCGGACGTTGCTGGGAGGCAAAGATGAGTTCGGCTTCGAAGTTCTGGAGGGTGATGTCGATCATGGCGGGAAGGAGTTCGGGGCGTGCCACCTACAATCAAGAGCTTGTCCAGAGTCTTGCGGAGCACGCCTTGTCGACCCCAGCCCTTTCGAACCCCGAGCCGACGATCGGCATCGTGATGGGCTCCAGCAGTGACTGGGAAACGATGAAACAGGCTGCCGAGATTCTGACCGAGTTCGGCGTCGCCTTCGAGGCAAGGGTGGTTTCGGCCCACCGCATGCCCGACGACATGTTCGCGTACGCGGAAAGTGCGGCCGGTCGGCGCCTGCGCGCCATCATCGCCGGCGCCGGGGGCGCCGCGCACCTGCCCGGCATGCTGGCGGCCAAGACCATCGTGCCGGTGCTGGGGGTGCCCGTGGCCAGCCGGCACCTGCAGGGCGTCGATTCGCTGCACAGCATCGTGCAGATGCCCAAGGGCATCCCGGTGGCCACCTTCGCGATCGGCACGGCCGGGGCGGCCAATGCGGCGCTGTTCGCCGTGGCCATGCTGGCCTCGACCGATGCGGTACTGGCCGACAAGCTCCAGGCCTACCGGGCGCGCCAGACGGCCGTGGCCCAGGCCATGACCGAGGACCTGAGCTGATGACCGCGCCTCAGCCTGTGCTGCTGCCCGGCGTGCGTGCGGTCGACGGTCGGCCGGCCACGCTGGGCGTGCTGGGCGGCGGCCAGCTGGGCCGCATGCTCGTGCAGGCGGCCCAGTCGCTGGGCTACCGCTGCGCGGTGCTGGATGCCGATCCGGCCAGCCCGGCCGGCGCCGTGGCTGACCTGCACATCCGCGCGGACTACCTGGACGAAGCAGGCCTGGCCGCGCTGGCGCGCGAGTGCGACGCCGTCACCACCGAATTCGAGAACGTGCCGGCCCAGGCCCTGCAGACCCTGGCCGCCAGCCGCGTCGTCGCACCGGCGGCGGCGGCCGTTGCGGTCTGCCAGGACCGCGCGGTCGAGAAGGCCCATTTCGTGAAGGCCGGCGTGGCCTGTGCGCCGCATGCGGTCATCACGACCGAGGCCGAGCTCGCGGCCGTGGACGGCGCGCTGCTGCCCGGCATCCTGAAGACGGCGCGCATGGGCTACGACGGCAAGGGCCAGGTGCGCGTGCGCGATGCGGCCGAGCTGGCGGCGGCCTGGGCGCAGCTCAAGCGCGTGCCCTGCGTGCTGGAGCAGCTGCTGCCCTTGCGCGCCGAGCTGAGCGTCATCGTCGCGCGTGGTGCCGACGGTGCGATGGTGAATTTTCCGGCGCAGCAGAACCTGCACCGGGACGGCATCCTGGCCGTCACCGAGGTGCCGGCTCACGCCATCCCGAGCGAGGTGCAGGCCCAGGCGGTGGCGGCGGCCCGACAGGTGGCGCAGGCGCTGGCCTATGTCGGCGTGCTGTGCGTGGAGTTCTTCTGGCTGGCCGACGGTCGCCTGGTCGTCAACGAGATGGCGCCGCGGCCGCACAACTCCGGGCATTGGACGATGAACGGCGCCAGCGTGTCGCAGTTCGAGCTGCAGGCCCGTGCTCTGGCGGGCCTGCCGCTGCCCGAGCCGCGCCAGCATTCGGCCAGCCTGATGCTCAATCTGCTGGGTGACCTGTGGTTCGCTGCCGGCGATACGGCGCAGACGCCGCACTGGGATCGCGTGCTGGCCCTGCCCGGCACGCACCTGCACCTCTACGGCAAGCTCGAGGCACGGCATGGCCGCAAGATGGGTCATCTGAACGTGACCGCGGCGACGGCCGAGGCCGCCCGTGCGGTGGCCGTGCAGGCGGCGAAGCTGCTGGGCCTGCCCCATCACGACTTCTGATGCTGCTGCCCGGACACGATCCTGCCGCCATCCAGGCCGCTGCACGGCGCCTGGCCGATGGTGAACTGCTGGGCCTGCCGACCGAGACGGTCTACGGGCTGGCGGCGCGCGCCGATGAGGATGCCGCCGTGGCCAAGATCTTCGCGGCCAAGGGCCGGCCGGCCGATCACCCGCTGATCGTGCACGTGCTGGACGAGGCTGGGGCCGAGCCCTTTGCCGAACGCCTGCCCGACAGCGCACGCCGCCTGATGGCCGCCTTCTGGCCCGGGCCGCTCACCGTCATCGTGCCGCGCCGTCCAGGCGTTGCCCAGGCTGCCGCCGGCGGCCAGGCCACGGTGGCGCTGCGCTCGCCCTCGCATCCGGTGGCACGTGCCGTGCTGGCGGCCGCGCGCGGTCTGGGTGTGGCCGGTGTTGCCGCGCCCAGCGCCAATCGCTTCGGTCGGGTCAGCCCGACCCGCGCCCAGCACGTGGTGGCCGAGTTCGAGCCCGGCCTGATGGTGCTGGATGGCGGGGCCTGCGACGTGGGCATCGAGTCCAGCATCGTGGACTGCAGCCGCGAGCATCCGGCGCTGCTGCGCCCCGGCCTGCTGAGCCGCGAGCGCATCGAGGCCGTGCTGGGTCAGGCCTTGCGTGCGCCGGATGCAGCGGCTCCCAAGGCCTCGGGCACGCTGGCGGCGCACTATGCCCCGGCGGCGCGGGTGAGGCTGCTCGGCGCTGCCGCGATGGCGCAGCAGCTGGCGCTCAGCAGCGCCGCCGGAGCGCTTGAAGGTGTGGCGGTATATTCACGCGCCCAATTCCCGACGGCTGCAGCCGCCTGGCGCTGGCAACCCATGCCGGTGGACCCGGCGGCGGCGGCTCATGAACTCTTCGCTGTACTGCGTGCCCTCGATGCCGAGGGTGTGCGCGAGATCTGGGTCGAGGCACCGCCGCCGGAGCCGGCCTGGGATGGTGTGCGCGATCGCCTCAGCCGCGCCGCTGCGGCTTTTTCCGACTGATTCCTGCCCCTAGAGTTGACCGTCATGCATCGAGTTGTGTCCCAGAAGTTGAAGCGAGGCCTGGCCATGACGGCGCTGGCCGCTGCGGCGCTGATTGCCGGTTGCGGTGGTGGCACGGAGCAGATCGACCCCTTCAAGCCGACGCGCATCATTGCGTTCGGTGATGAGTCTTCGGTGATCCTCGACACCGGCAAGAAATACGGCATCAACCGGCTGAACACCGACACCAAGCTGCTGGATTGCACGCAGAACCCGAACTGGGTGCAGATGCTGGCGTCCAACTACGGCATGGTGTTCCGGCAGTGCAACGTCAACGGTGTCGCGCTGCCCCAGGGCATCATGTATGCCGAGGCGGGCTTCAAGGTTGCCGATGTCGTCAACAAGATCGACCTGCACCTGTCCAACGACCGTTTCTGGTCCAAGGATCTGGTGACGGTGATGGTCGGCATGAACGACATCCTGGAGCTCTACCGCCAGTTCCCGGCGCAAGGGCGCGATGCGCTGATCAACGAGGCGACGGCCCGCGGCAAGCTGCTGGCCCAGCAGGTCAACCGCATCGCCAATGCCGGCGGTCGCGTGCTGATCACGACGCTGTTCGAGTTGGGTGACACGCCCTTCGGCCAGAACGAGAAGCTGCTGCAGACGGATACCGACCGGGCGGTGTTCCTGAACGACCTGAGCACCGCGTTCAACACCGCGATGCGACTGAACCTGCTGAACGACGGCCGCCTGATCGGCCTGGTGCTGGTGGACGAGACCATGCAGCAGATCGTGCGCTATCCGTCGGCTTTCAGCTTCACCGACGTGACGCATCAGGCCTGCCGCGCCGACATCGCGGCGCAGGACTGCACCTCCGATACGCTGCAATCCGATGCCAGCGAAACCCAGTGGTTGTGGGCCGGGGATCACTACCTGGGCCCGACGGTCCAGCAGCGCATCGGTTCGATGGCGATCACGCGCGCGCAGAACAACCCGTTCTGACGAGGGGCTGTCCCTGTTGCCTCCGGCCGCAGTCGGGTGCAGCGGACCGGCGGCCGGTGCGAGGTGTCAGCTCTTGTCGCTGCGCAGTTCGCGGCGCAGGATCTTGCCGACGTTGGTCTTGGGCAGATCGTCGCGGAACTCGATGTGCTTGGGCCGCTTGTAGCCGGTGAATTGGTCGTGGCAGTAGGCGGCCAGGTCCTCCTCGGCGAGCGTCGGGTCGCTGCGCACGACGAAGAGCTTGACCGCTTCGCCGGACTTGGCATCCGGGATGCCCACCGCGGCGCACTCCAGCACGCCCGGGTGCAGGTTCACGACCTGCTCGATCTCGGTCGGGTAGACGTTGAAACCTGACACCAGGATCATGTCCTTCTTGCGGTCGACGATGCGCACGAAGCCGCGCTCGTCCATGATGCCGATGTCGCCGCTCTTGAAGAAGCCGTCGGCGCACATGACGTTGGCGGTCTCGTCGGGGCGCTTCCAGTAGCCGGCCATCACCTGGGGGCCGCGGATGCAGATCTCGCCGCGTTCGCCCAGCGGCAGGTCGTTGCCGTCGTCGTCGCGTATCGTGATCTCGGTGGACGGCACCGGCAGGCCGATGCTGCCGTTGAAGGCGCGCAGGTCCAGCGGGTTGATGGTGGCGACCGGCGAGGTCTCCGACAGGCCGTAGCCCTCGACCACCGGGCAGCCGGTCACCTTCAGCCATTTCTCGGCCGTGGCTTGCTGTACGGCCATGCCGCCGCCGTTGGAGATCACCAGTTCGGAGAAATCCAGCTGGGCGAACGCTGGCTCGTTGGCCAGCGCGTTGAAGAGCGTGTTGACCGCCGGGAAGATGTGGATCTTGTGGCCGCGCAGCGTGTCGATGAAGCCGGGGATGTCGCGCGGGTTGGGCACCAGGATGTTGAGATGGCCCATGCGCGCACCCAGCATGTAGCAGGCCGTCAGCGCGAAGATGTGATACAGCGGCAGCGCGCAGATGTTGGTCAGCTGCAGGTCGCCCGGCAGCTTGGACAGCATGGGCTGGAACCAGGCCTCGGCCTGCAGGATGTTGGCCACCACATTGCGGTGCAGCAGCGTGGCGCCCTTGGACACGCCCGTCGTGCCGCCGGTGTACTGCAGGAAGGCCACGTCGTCGGGCCCCAGTTCGGGCTTCTTCAGCGTCAGACGCTCGCCGTGGCGCAGCGCCTCGTTGAAGCGCACGACGGTGCGGCCATCACCCACGGCAAGCCGGTACTCGGGCACCATCTTCTTCAGGTGGCGCACCGCGAAGTTCAGCAGCGGCCCCTTCCACCAGCTCAGCAGGTCGCCGATGGAGGCCAGCACCACATGGCGGACCTCGGTGTGCGCGATGACGTCGGCCAGCGTGTGGGCGAAGTTCTCCAGCACGATGATGGCGCGCGCGCCGGAATCCTTGAGCTGATGCTCCAGCTCGCGCGGCGTGTACAGCGGGTTCACGTTCACGACGACGAAGCCGGCACGCAGGATGGCGGCGATCGCCACCATGTACTGCAGCAGGTTGGGCATCATGATCGCCACCCGGTCGCCGGGCTTCAGCCCCTGGGCCTGCAGCCAGGCGCCCAGTTGCTCGGAGAGCTGGTCCACCTGCTCGAAGCGCAGCCGCTGCCCCATGCACAGCGCCGCATCTCGGCTGCGGTACCTGTGGAAGGCCTCGTTCAGCAGGTCGACCAATGAGTGGTAGGTCGCAGCATTCACCGTGGCTGGCACGCCGGCCGGGTAGCTGGCCAGCCAGGGCTTGCTGCGCGAGTTCAGCGCGGGGGCATCGTCCAGGGGGGCAACGGCGGCGGTCATCGGCAGGCCTCGGCGGAAGAAGGTCGTTGATCTTGGTGTCGATCGGGCCACCCGACTAGGGGGCTAGCCCTACGTCGCCGCCGTGACAGGGCAGGGTCAGCGGCCGTCGAACAGCGCCTGCGCCAGTGCCTGCTCGCGCTGCTGCACGGTGGCGAGAAAGTCGGCTGCGCCCTTCATGGCGCGGAAGGTGTCGAAGCCGGTCTCCAGGAAATGCTGCAGTGCACCCAGCCCTGCCACCTGCGCGGGGCCGCGCATCAGCCGCAGCGACTGGCGCAGCAGCGGCTTGCGGGTGAGCCGGTCCAGCGCCTCGCCGATGCTGAGCGTGAGCGCGATCTGCTGCTCGCGGGCGGCGGGTTCTCCGCAGGCTCGCCAGGCCGCCGCGTAGCTGGCGGGCGAGATCCGCGCGGACGGCAATTGCGCCGCCAGGCGTGTGTCCAGTTGCTCGGACAACGCATGCAGCCGCGCGAGCCGGGCCACCGTGTCGACCACCTCGGCGGGGAAGAGGCGCGTCAGCGCCGGGATGACCCGCGCGAACTGCGCATCGCGCTGGCTGTAGTCACCCGGGCCGTAGAGCTCGTCCAGGAAGAAGCGCGTGGCCGCGGCGTAGCGCGGCTGCGCGAGGAGGTCGGCATAGGTGCTGGCGAAGCGCTGCTGCTGGTAGGCCTTGAGCGCCTGGACACGGGCGTCCAGCGCCGGGTCGGCCGCGCGCCGGGCCCGCTCGGTGTCCACCGTGCGAAGCTCGTTCAGCAGGGATTCGGCGGTCAGCTCATCCATGGCGGGGCTGGATTTTCGCGCTCCTAAACTGCCACCATGAATGCACGGCTGCAACGACTCTGGTTCCTCGCCCGCTGGCTGATCGCGGCCATCGTGAGCTGGCGATACGGCTGGGCCTGGGGGCTGGTGGCGGCCTTCATCTATCCACTGTCGCTGCTGCCGTCGTTTGGCGTGCTGCGCTGGATCAATCGGGGCGCATCGCAGCCGGGCTGGGGTCAGCTCGTGCGGGCCTGGGGCCGTGAGGTGCTCGCCACCGAGGCCAGCTTCGGCTGGCGCCAGCCCTGGCGCACGCAGGCCGAGCCCGACCATCTGCCGCCCGGCGCGACGGTGGGCGTGCTGCTGGTGCACGGCTTCAGCTGCAACCGTGCCTTCTGGAACCCGTGGATGGCGCGGCTGCGGGTGCAGCCCGGCGTGGCCTTCATCGCGCCCAGCCTGGAGCCGGCCTTCGGCAGCATCGACGCCTATGCGGAGCCCATCGAGGCGGCCGTGCAGCGATTGCGTGCGCTCACCGGCCGCATGCCGCTGATCGTGGGCCACAGCATGGGGGGCGTTGCGGTACGGGCCTGGTGGCGGCGCTATCGCGAGCAGCACGGCGGGCCGCAAGGGGCGCCGCAGGTCATCACGCTGGGCACGCCGCACGAGGGCACGCTGCTGGCGGCGCTGTCACCGGCCTACAACGCGCGCCAGATGCGCTACCGCTGCGCCTGGATGCAGGCACTGCCCCCGCTGCCGCGGCTGGCCTGCGTGTGGACGCCCTGCGATCAGATGGTGATGCCGGCATCGACGGCGGTGCAAGTGGGCGCCGAGCCCCACCGCATCGACGCGGTGGGGCACGTGGGGCTGGTCGGTGACCCGCGTGTCTGGGCGATCTTTCAGACCGCCTTGGCCGGCTCGTCCTTGGTGTCGGTCAGCACGCCGCGGCGGATTTGATCGAGTTCGATGCTCTCAAACAGGGCCTTGAAGTTGCCCTCGCCGAAGCCCTCGTTGCCCTTGCGCTGGATCAGCTCGAAGAAGATCGGGCCGATGACTTCCTTGGTGAAGATCTGCAGCAGCAGCTCGTTGTCGGCGCCCAGATGGGTGGCGCCGTCGATCAGGATGCGCAGGCGGCGCAGTTCGGCCACGTTCTCGCCGTGCTGGGGCAGGCGCTTGTCGATCAGGTCGAAGTAGGTCTCTATCGTGTCCTGGAAGTCCACGCCACCGGTCTTCATGCCCTGCACGGTCGCGTAGATGTCGGTCGTGCCCAGCGCCACGTGCTGGATGCCCTCGCCGCGGTAGAGGTCCAGGTACTCGGCGATCTGGCTCTTGTCGTCGGAGCTTTCGTTGATCGGGATGCGGATCTTGCCGCAGGGGCTGGTCATGGCCTTGCTCTTGAGGCCGGTCAGCTTGCCCTCGATGTCGAAGTAGCGCACCTCGCGGAAGTTGAAGAAGCGCTCGTAGAACTCCGACCACTCCTTCATGCGGCCGCGGAAGACGTTGTGCGTCAGGTGGTCGATCTCGGTCAGGCCGTGGCCCACCGGGTTCGGGTCCACCGGCTGGTCGGCGGCGTCCAGCAGCGGCACGAAGTCCACGTCGTAGATGGAGATGTTGCCGATCGCGCCGGCCTTCGCGCCGCCCTTGCCCTGCCAGCGGTCGACGAAGTAGATCAGCGAGTCGCCTATGCCCTTGATGGCCGGAATGTTCAGCTCCATCGGGCCGGCCTTGTTGTCAAAGCCCCAGGCGCCCAGCTCCAGCGCACGCCGGTAGGCCTCGGCGGCGTCCTGCACGCGGAAGGCGATGGCGCAGATCGACGGGCCGTGCAGGCGCGCGAAGCGCTGCGCGAAGGAGTCCGTCTCGGCGTTGATGATGAAGTTCACGCCGCCCTGGCGGTACAGCGTCACGGCCTTGTGGCGGTGCCGGGCCACGGCGGTGAAGCCCATGGTCTCGAACAACCGGCCGAGGCCGGCAGGATCGGGGGCGGCGAACTCGATGAACTCGAAGCCGTCGGTGCCCATGGGGTTGTCCCAGGGCGTGAACTTGGCCATGTCTGTCTCCTGCATCTGGATCTTGAATCGGCGGATTCTGCGGCGCCAGGCGCGCAGAATTCGTGCGATTTCGGGCGCAGGAATGAGATGGCGCGCAGGAAAGCTGCAAAATCAAAGGCATGGACGCCGAACTTGAGCTGGATGCCATCGATCGACGCCTGCTGCGCGCGCTGCAGCAGGACGGGCGCCTCACCTATGACGCCCTGGCCGGCGAGGTCGGCCTGTCGGCCTCGGCCGTGCTGCGCCGTGTACGGCGGCTGGAGGAAGAGGGCGCCATCGCCCGCTATGTGGCGCTGGTGCCGCCCCAGCGCGTGGGCCTGGGCCTGACCGCCTACCTGAACGTGCGGCTCGAGAAGCAGACGGACAACCCGCTGCGCAACCCGCGCGAGCTGTTCCGTGCTGCGGTTCAGAGCTGGCCGGAGGTGGTGGAGTGCGCGGCCATGACCGGCGAGATGGACTACCTGCTGCGGGTGCTGGTGCAGGACATGCAGCACTACGCCCGCTTCATCAGCGACACCTTGCTGATGCATCCCAGCGTGCAGGACTGCAAGACCAGCTTCGTGCTGGAACGGTTGAAGAACACCACGGCCGTGCCCGTCTGAGCCGCGGCCCACGATGGAATAAACCGGCGCGGGGCTCGTCTATGCTGGTGGGCAGCCTGCCGGACCGACCGGCCAGGCCCTGGCCCGCCGTGACCTATCGCGTAATGCACCCCTGAACGATGGCTGACCCGAGCGAGATGCTGGCCTGGCTGCCGCGGCTGCGGCGCTATGCGCGCGTGCTCCGGCGCAGCCGCGAGGATGCCGACGATCTGGTGCAGGACACGCTGGAGCGCGCCTGGTCACGGGCCGGCCTTTGGCAGGGGGTGTCCGACATGCGGTCCTGGCTGTTCAGCATCATGCACAACCTGCACGTGGACGGGCTGCGGCGGGGCCGCCTCGACATGGTGGACCTGGACGACGAGCCGCCGGAGCTCCCGGTGGCCGCGCCGCAGACCGACCGTCTGGTGATGCGGGACCTGGGGGCCGCGCTGGAGTCCCTGCCCCCCGAGCAGCGCGAGGTCGTGCTGCTGGTGGCGCTGGAGGGTATGGCCTATGCCGAGGTGGCGCAGACGCTGGACATTCCCATCGGCACCGTGATGTCCCGCCTGTCGCGGGGCCGCGAGCGTCTGCGGGCCCATCTGGATGGAGAGGGCGGCCAGGGGCAGCCCCAGCCCCTCAAGCTCATCCGCGGATCGAAATCATGAGCCTTGAGCAATCTCCCCCTTCCGTCACCGAGGCCGAGCTGCTGGCCTTTGTGGACGGCCAGCTGCCGCAGCCGCGGCACGACGAGGTGCAGGCCTGGCTGGACCGTCATCCGGAACATGCCCGCCGGGTCGAGGCGGATCTGGCGCTCAATCGCCAGATGCGCGAGCACTTCGGCCGGGTGCTGGAGGAGCGCCTGCCTCCTCGCCTGGTGGATGCGGCGCAGGGCCGCGAGCGTCTGCGCTGGCGGCTGGCGGCGGCTTTTGCCGGCGCCATCGTGCTGGCCGGCGGCGTGGGCGGCTGGATGGGCTGGAGCCTGCGGCATGACCCGACCCCCACGCTCAGCGCCGAGGTGGCGCCGGCCTTCGCGCGACGCGCAATGGTGGCGCATGCGGTCTACGCGCCGGACCAGCGGCGTGCCGTGGAGGTGGATGCGGCCCACGAGGATCAGCTGGTGCGCTGGCTGTCGCGCCGGCTCGGTGCGCCCCTGCGGGTACCGCATCTGCAGGGCCTGGGCTTTGCGCTGGAGGGCGGGCGACTGCTGCCTGGCCGGCAGGGGCCGGTGGCGCAGTTCATGTACCGCCGCGATGACGGGCAGCGGCTCACGCTGTATATGAGCAACGAGATGCCGCCGGGCGGCGCCGCGGTGCCGGCGCCAGCCGCCACCTCCTTCCGCTTTGCCAGCGAGGGCGAGGTCAACAGCTTCTACTGGATAGACGGGCACTGGGGCTACGCGATCTCGGCCGGCGTGGAGCGGCAGGTGCTGGCCGAGGTGTCGGCCGAGGTCTTCCGCCAGCTCGGGGCGCCGGGGCCGGCCAGTGCCGGGGCGCGCTGAGCGCCGCTTCACAAACGTGCTTGACACGCTGGAATAGTCGCGTCGCTTTTGCGTCCACCCGGGCACGGGCCAAGCCGGTCCGGTCAAGCTAGGAGCTAGTCATGCGTCTTTCCACCACGAGTGTTGCGCTGGCCGCGCTGCTGGGCCTGTCGGGCTGGAGCCCCGCCAGCCAGGCCGCCACCAGCAGCATCAGCGATCCCCAGGGTGATTTCCTGTCCACCTTCGCCGGCAGCACCGCCAGTGCCGACCTGGATGTGCTGAGTGCCAGCGTGTTCTACAACCCTGGCGCCGATCTGTTCACGCTGGTGGCCACCATGGCCGGCGACATCGGGGCCACGTCGACCGGCTTCTACGTCTGGGGGGTGAATCGCGGCGCGGGCGTGGCCAGCTTCGCGGCCAACGGCATCACCGGCGTGCGCTTCGATCGCGTGATCCTGCTGCGCCCGGACGGCAGCGGCAGCATAGGCGGCACGGCCCTGCCGACGGGCTCCGTCAGCATCAGCGGCCACACGATCACCGGCGTCGTCAGCGGCAGCCTGCTGGAGAGCACCGGCTTCGCCAAGCAGGACTACACCTGGAACCTGTGGCCACGGGACGGCGCGTTCAGTGGCTTCGCCGCCATCTCCGACTTCGCGCCGGACAACGCCAGCTTCACCGCCGTGCCGGTGCCCGAGCCCGCATCGGCCGCCCTGCTGCTGGCCGGCATCGGCGTGCTCGGCGGCATAGCTCGCCTGAAGGCGCGGCGCCGGCCACGCGGCTGAACCCTGCGCGTTCAGTCGAATTCGCGCAGCAGTTTGAGCGTGGGTTCCGGGCCCAGATTGAGCAGCGCAGCGATGTCGTGCAGATCGTCGGGCACGGCGGTGTCGTCCCAGCCGCGCGCCGTGTGGCGGGCCAGCCGCACGGCCAGTTGCACGCACTGGACCTTGGGATCGCGGCTCTGCTGGTCGTTGGTGATGCGGGTGAGCAGCTCGGGCAGGTGCCAGCGGTGCATCAGGGCCTGCTCCAGCGCCAGCAGCTCGATGCCCAGCACCTGGCGCTGGGCCATCGTGCTGCGCAGCTGGCGGTCGGCCTGCTGCAGCGCGGCAATCTGCAGCGCCAGTGTCGGCGCGTGCACCCACAGCAGCATCTCGGCGAAGTCGTGCAGCAGCGCCGCGCTGTGGATGATGCTGGCGTCGGGGTCGGTGCGGTGCACGGCAAAGCCCAGTGCGTAGCGCGAGGCCCGCTCGGCGCGCTGCATCACGCGCGACAGGCCCAGCAGCGCGTCGTCATGGTCGGCCAGCGCCTGCTCCAGCGTGGGTTGCGGGCCGAAGTCGCGGAAGAACGGCGTGATGCCCATCAGCACCAGCGCGGCCGTGGGGGTCTCGGCATCGGCCATCAGGCGGCCGCGGCGCAGCTCGCTGGCATGGGCCAGCAGCTTGAGGGTCATCAACGGGTCGGTGGCGACCAGCTCGCCCAGGCCGTGGGCATCCACCTCGTCCTCGATCGCGCGCAACTGCTCCAGGGCCTCGGCGGTCTCGGCCAGCACCGGGATCTCGGCATTTGCGAAGGCGTCGACCCAGGCATCCAGGCTGGGCAGCGGGGCGGTGAGGCATAGGCGCTCGGACATGGCGAGATGCTATGCCGAGCCGGGGCCGCGTGCCTGCGCATGCGACCCCGTTTCGGGGGCCAGTTCGGCGGCTGGGATCAAAGCCGCCGGATGCCGTCCATCTGGGCGGTCAGTCGGCCGTCCACATAGAGCGCTCCTTCGGGTGCCCCGGCCTCGGCATAGAACTCCAGCTGCTGGGCGCTGCGAAGGCGGCGGCGCGTCAGCGGGCGGAACACCAGGCGCAGGGCGCGCGCTGCCCGCTTGATGCGGGTCTTCAGGCGCCTGAGGCGCGGGGCCCAGGCCTCGTGGGTCTCGGCGGCGTCGGGGCCGCGCAACTCGATCAATCTCATCAGGGTCTCCTTGGCGCGCGGCGGCCCTCATGAGATCAATGAGGGGTTGGCTGCGCCTGTGTGTCAGGGGCTGTCGTCAGGGAATCGCTCGCGCAGCAGGCGGCGCAGTTCCAGGCGGGCCTGCTGGCGCTGGGCCTGGGCATCCCGTGGGCTCTGGTGGCGACCGGCCTGACGTTGCTGGGCCGGTGCCACCAGCGGATTGCGGGGTTTGCGCAGCTGAACCTGCAGCGGGCGCGGGGAAGTGAACTGAGGCATATCGAACTCCGGTAAAAACCGCGGCCTGGCCCGACAGGTGGCGCGGCGGGCAATGCAGCGGCTCGACCCTGGGGTCTGGACACTGCGGCGATGAAGAGAGGCGGGCAGTCGGCGTGCCGCGGAGGGGCAGCGCGCCGGGTCGTGGGTGAAGGGAGGCGACCTCGCCGAGAGGGAGATGCAGCTACTGCAATCTCTCGACTTGCGCAAATGATAAACAAACGTTGATCTTGCGCAAGTGGTTTTTAGCTCTCCCGCCGATTCACGGGGGGAGTGCTGGTCAGAATGATGGATTGGCCGCCTGCAGGCGGCCAGCGGCCGTCAGCGCTTGGACTTGGGTTTCAGCGGGGCCACGCCGGCCTGCAGCCGGCGCCATTCATCCAGCTCGGCATCGGCGCTGGGTGCCTTGGCCGCCACGGGGCGGGCCGGCGCCGCAGGGGCGGGCTCAGGGATCAGCACCTCGCCCAGCAGGTCCAGCAGCCGGGTGCGGGCGCGCTGCGGATGGCGGCGGTAGTAGGTCAGCACCAGGCCGACGATGAAGCGCTCGTCGTCGTCGCGCGGCTGGCTCGGCGAGCCCTCCTGAACGGGTGCCTGCAACGCTGCGGCCTGCGGACTGGCGACCGTGCCGTCATGCTCCAGATCCATCCAGCCGGGGGGCTTGTGGCAGAGCTGCTCGAACTGCCGGGCCAGGCGCTCGCCGATCTGCCGCGAGCGCCCCTTGATCTGGCTCCAGTAGCTGGGCTGGATCTGCAGCCGTTCGGCAAAGCGCCGCTCCAGCCCACGCAGGGCGGCGGCATCGGGGTGTTTGACGGTGGCGCTGACGAACTCTTCGAACAGCCGCATCGCGTTGTCCAATCGGATCTGCGCGACGTCGCGGGGGGCGCTGGGCATGGGGCGCAATGATAAAGGGCCCTTCACCAGGCCTCGGTGCGTCCGGGAACTGCGACTTAAAGCATCAACTTGCAGCCACTGCAATCCGTACGTTTATTTACGATCTGCAATCCGTAGGTTTACTGTTGATGGAAGGCACTCACCCTGGCGTTCGAAACGCAGACGAGGCGTAGTCCCTAGCAGGTATGGCAATGCGCGGCGGCTGTCCGCAGATGCCTGGGCCACTCCTGTGCTTGCACGCGGTCCTTCACGCGTCACCGAAACGGCGCGCCGGAAGTGCCAGGGTCAGCCTGCAAGTACGCGCATGTATCCTTTCACCGCGGAGAAGTGGCCCACCACCCCGCAAGACGTCTTCGGCAGGGAGCAACGATGGACAGGAAGATCGCAGCGGCACGCTGCCATGAGATTCAACTGACGATCCGCGACAAGGAGGTGCCGCGTTTCGAAGGCATTCCGGAGATCGGAATGGCGGTGCAACTGGCGTTGCACATTCGCGGCTTGCCGCTGCTTGACTACGAAAAAGTCAAGCTTGTTGCATCGACGATGCTAGGCATTCCTCGACTGTCTGTGGATCGCATCGTTAGGCTGCTGGCGGAAATCGAGTTCGTGCAGATTCAGCAGACGGGCGACCGCATCACGGCGATCCTGCCGGTCGTGCCTTATTTCGACGACCTGTATGACGGCATTGGAGAGTACGCTGCGAGCAGGTCGCCGTTCGACGAGTTCGAGCGGCTGACACTGGAGATTGTCGACAGCCTCGCGAACTCCCCGCAGAACGCCGATTCCCTGGCCGGCAAGCTTGGCGCTGAGCGCAAGGCGTTCGACGCAAGCATCGAGATCGGTGAGAAGGCAAGCTTCTTGGTGTCGCGGCGCGCGCGCTCCAAGAACATCCTGCTGAACCCGACCTATTTTTCCGAGAACGCGGACGTGTTTGCCGATCATGTGGCGAACCGCGGTGCCAGTAGTGTTAAACGGGCGCTTGAGCTTGTGCGAATGGCGCAGGGGTGGCCGTTATCGCTGATAGTTGCTACGGGCGAGATTGGTGGACGGAAGATCGACCCCCATGACATCGTATTGCTGAGGCGCTTGGCAGAGGATGGGATCGTCAAGCCGCCGACGGTCGTCACGTCCCACGCTGGCGAGAACCAGTTCATCTTCACCCCCACGCCAAAGTCGATGAACATCACGCCGCTACGGCGTGATGTGTACGAGAAGGCCCTGGCGATCGTGTCATCGGTTCGTCAAGGGCAACTGCTGCCGAACAAGTTCAAGATCCGATCACCCGGCGCAGTGATATACACCCTAAAACGCGATCTGCAGTTGAAGCCGACTTCAGACTACTCGGAGCAGTACCAGAATTTGGTGCATATGCGTATCGCGCGACTTGCTCTATTGCCCAATGGTTATCGTCAGCTGCAGATCATCGATACCCCGGAGAACCGCGAGGCGCTAGGCATTGCCCTGGACATCATCCAAGGAACGCAGGACGTGACCCAGGTGGATACGGAGGCCGCCAATGCCATGACTGGTTCGCAGGATTACATCGAGTCCATCATCAGCTCGAAGCAGTTGCGTGAGCGGGGCACGGTGAAGCTGGCCGAAGAACAGCGGTTTGAGCTTGAGCAGCTCATCTTGGAGGGCTTCTGATTGCTTAAAGATCGTGCCCAAAAAGCAAGCGCGCTGCGGTTGGCCGTGCGCAAACGATGGCTGCCACAGCTGGAAGTTGAGGTCGAGCCGTCACAGCGCATCGATAAGAACAAGTTCCTGCTAACGGACGTCGATGTCTTGGCAGTTGCCTCATCTCCTCTCGGAACGCACAGCAAGTTCGTGTTCGACTGCAAGAGTGGTGCACGCGAGTCGGCGATCAGCCGCGCTTTCTGGCTTCATGGTGTTATCGCCCGCACGCGGTCCACTCGCGGCTTCGTGATCCTCAACGATCGAGTCGGCATCAGTCGCGACCACCGCATAAGCGCCTCCGACTTAGGTGTGACGCTTTTGCACGAGTCTGAAGTCGAGACGTTCGCTGCCGGTCTCGATGCAAGCGTAGCGCCTATCGACTCGACCGCCGCCAGCATTGAGGCGTGGGAAGAGTTTCTTGCTGTCAAGGGCAAGTATCCGGGTCTTGAAGAGTATTTTGAGTTCAGCCGGTCGACGTATTGGATGGAAAAGCGCCCTGGCGATCAGTGCCGCAAGCTCGTTGCGAAGGTGCGGCGCATTCGGTCGGAGATCGATCCGGCAAAGCGCGAGCATCTGGCCGTGTTTGGTGACGCGTTATGCTTGTTTTTGCACGCGGTCTCGGAGATGGCGATCGATCTTTTTCTGTTGCTGCTCCGCCCGGCATCGCGTGAGGAATACACCGATGCGCTGCTTGCGGTGCTGTACGGCGGTCACGACAACCTCGAAGCTGCACAGAAGATCAGACGCGCGGCGCTCGGTGCAGAAGACGACGATGCTGTAAGCCTGTTTCCCGATCTTCCAAGGTTTGAGCACCTGATCCGTGAAGTGGTGCAAGCACCGCTGCAAGCGTTGCCGGCGGCGCTGATGGCTCGTGAGCTTGCGTTCAGGAATTTGTTGGGGGCGCCCGAGAGCGCCACCTCGCGCGAAATCGCGGCTGAACACCCCTACGTGTCGAAGTTCATTTTCCTCTCCGTCTCGTACCTTACCAAGGCACTTCGGCTCCCGCCAGAATTTGCGGAGCTGTACAACAGCCAAATGGCAGAGATTGAAGCCGCCGCCCGGAGCGCCGCAGCCGCGGTTCGCTGATATCCCCGACATGAGGGCTGTCCTGCTGCGTGATCGGTTCGTCGCAGAGGCGCGCGTTCGCGTCCGGGCAACCAAATTTCTCCGCCAAACCTGTTCTAGGTGGTCGATTCCATCGGTGGATGGGCGACGGCGTGGGGCATTTGAGTCACAGTGGCACCATGAGCAGCGAGCTTCAAGACAGTATCCAGACGGTTGGGTTCCTCTCGGCCGAGATGGGGCAGTACAGGGTGGCCTACCGCGCGCGCTACCGCGCCGCCTTCGAACGATTTGAGGCCGTCTCCTCCACGGCGACGACAGCGCTGTTCGATCTGCAAATCGCCGATTTGGACTTCGTGCAGACGATCGGTGTGCTGTTCTGGATGAAGTGCGTCGCTCACTGCCAGGGGGCGTTCCTGATGCTAGAGAACGGCATGGCCAATCAGGCACAGGTGCTGATTCGGTCCGCAGTCGAGCATCTGTTCTTCGCCTGCGCAGTCTTGAGAGACCACACCGTCGTTCATCGACTGGCCGCAGTCGAGGACAGCCAACGCCGAGTGCAGGCTCAGGGAATGCTAAGGCTGAGTTCGTTGACTCCTGAGCAACGACAGGATCTGGAAAACTTCGTGGGCGGCCTCGCGGCGGGAGGTAAAGGCATCACCGCGTTCGACGCGGCGCACATCGCTGGCCAGGAGGACCTCTACCAGACGGTGTATCGCGGGCTCTCGCTGATCGCTGCGCATGGCACGCTCAGCTCCGTCGACTCGTTCCTGGAGGTAGACGAACTCGACGATCAGCACGCTCAGATCAGGTTCGGGCCGTCACCGCAGAAGATTGAGTGGACGCTCGACTTGGCAACCACACTGCTGCATCGTGGCCTGCAGCAGTTTGAGCATCTAGGTCCGCACCAACTTCCTCAACCCACCTCGCCCCGACCCTAGCCACCTTGAGAAGAGCAAGATCCGGGATCACGAGCTGGCATTCTTGAGCCATCCAGCTAGAGATTCACTCTGTCAAGCGCGCACCCTCGCGCTTCGATGCGCGGTCCATTGGCTGCAATCGCAGCCGAGCTACTGCCGCGTCAGGCTGAAGCCGGTCGTCAAGCAGTGGCCGCTTTGCGGCTAGCCGCAGGAAAAGCGTCCCGCTGGGGCTGCCCTTGCTGCCGGCACCCGCCTACATATCCCCATCTCCGCGAAAGGGACCCGCGGCGACGACTGACTTACGGGCAAACCCCAAGCACCCGTAGCTTCACCCACATGACACTCGTCGTATAGGAGGGGGAGCATGGCGAAGTCCATGAAACGCTTCATTTGGGGAATCTTCGTCGCAAGCCTGTTAATCGGGTCAAAGCTGCTCGTCGAAGCGACACCCTTCGGGCATTGGGCGGAGGAGCAGACCTACAGCTTCCTTGCAGGCTTGCTCCCGAACTTTGCAAAGGATGGCGCCCCGGTCCAGGTGCTGGACATCAGCCATCTAGGCGGACGGATCAGCACGGACGGCAAGAGGCTGGAGCCAACCGATCGAAAGCAGTTGCTCGAGCTGCTGAACGCAGTAGCCCAACAGCAGCCTCTCGCAATCGGCGTGGACAGTGACTTCTCGCCCAGTGACCGCTGGACCGGTGGGTGGGTCACGAATGCCGACCCAGCGTTTTTCGAAGATTGCCAGAAGCTGAGCAAACGCCTCAGAGTACCGATCTATTTGGGGGTGTTCCGTTCGATTCGAGAGCAACCCAAGGCCTGGCTGGGGGTTCCTGCGTTCAAGGACATGGCCGCGGGGCTTTGGCTTCCGAAGCCAGATGCGCGGCGTTTGCCACTGGAATTTCGTACCGCCAGATCAGAAACCGCTATTGCTAGCGGGCAGACTTCCGAGATCTTGCCTAGCCTCGGCGCAGCACTGGCGCGGAGCGTACGAATAGACGACCCTGCACCGCTAACTATCTCAAAGACATTCCTGGAGTTGGACACGACTCGAAAGCTCAAGGTTGACCTGGATGGATCGGCACTTCTTGTGAAGGACAGCATGGTTGACTATTCGTTCATCGATCAGATGGAACGAGAGGTCCTCATCAAAGTCACGCCGGACGAGGTCAGGAAAAACGGTGACCGCCTGCGCGGCCGCGTAGTTCTCTTGGGAAACGCCACCGATGAAGCCGGCGATAAGTTCCCAGTACCTATCGGACCGGAGAACCGCAATGGGATATTCCTCCACGCCGTCCTCGCGTCTAGCTTGATCGCTCACCCACTTTATGAGTTCAAACATGGCACTCGCCTGCTACTTGACGCTGTGATCTCCAGCCTTCTGGTGGGGGCCGTTGTCCTACTCTCAAAGCGGACGACGGATGAGGACGAAGAACATGCAGTAGAGACGAGGGTGTTATTGGCCGCTGTCGCCATCGTATTGGTCAGCGGCATCATCTTTCTGATCGCATCCCGGATCGTCTGGCTAGATTTCCTGCTGGTCGTCTTCTTCCTTCTTGTGCATCCTTCCGCTGAGAGCAGGATCAAGAAGGTCGCGGATGCCCTATTCAAGAAGGAGGCGGTCAAATGAGCTATTCATATGGAGGTCATGCTCGCTCCGGACTGGTGGGGTACATCGCCTTTCTGTTCGCGTGCCCTTCAATGGTCATGGGTGCTCCTTGGGGTACGGTGGGTTCTGTCAGCGGCAACTGTTCCGTCACCAGCCGCGAGACTGCCCCGGCGTCGAATTCGCTCCAGAAGGGAAATCCACTCCAGTCAGAAGATCGCGTCGAGTGCTTTGCAGGAGGAACGCTGATCATCCTTCGGTCGGGGTCGCCGAGCCCCATTAAGCTCACAGGTCCAACGGTCTACTGGATCCCAAACTCATCGGAGGAACGTGAGCCTCCCCCGACCCACAGAGGCGGCACGATTGCATCCGGAATGTCCAACGGCTTTGCTCCAACAGCCGGTGAGCCCGAACGCAGCATGCTTCCGCCCGTGGTCGCCATGGAGAACCCCACCCAGTCGGAAGGGAATCCGCTGGAGCACTGTGACGAGACTCTTGGCACCATCACGCTGCAGGAAGATTCGCAGGCCCCCTGGTGGTATCAGCTGCGCGAGCGCCAGCTGGGCTCCACCGTCCCGGTGCTGCGCCTGATGATCCAGCAGAGCAACTGCTTCGTCATCGTCGAGCGCGGCAAGGCCTTCACCAACATGGAGCGTGAGCGTGCGCTGATGCAGTCGGGCGAAGCGCGTGCCGGCAGTAACTTCGGCCAGGGCCAGATGGTGGCGGCTGACTACACGATGAGCCCCGAGATCCAGTTCTCTGGCAAGACCGGGGGCGCGGGTGGTGGCTTTGGCACGGGCGCGATCGGCCTGTTGACGGCAGTTGCCGCCAACGTGAATCAGAACGAGGCCTCCACGACGCTGATCCTCGTGGACAACCGCTCGGGCGTGCAGATCTCTGCGGCAGAAGGCACGGCCAAGAACTTCGACTTCGGCTTCTTTGGCGCGAGCTTCTGGGGCGGCGGCGCCGTGGGCGGCGGTGCCTACGCGAAGACGCCGGCGGGCAAGGTCATCACCGCTGCATTTGCCGACTCCTACAACCAGATGGTCAAGGCCCTGCGCAACTACAAGGCGCAGACGGTCAAGGGGGGGCTGGGCACTGGTGGGCGGCTGGGCGTGCAGGGCGGTACGACGGCGGCATCGCAGGAACTGAACCAGCAGGCCGCGCCTGCCGCGGCCGCCAAGCCGGCCCCGGCACCCAAGCCGGCAGCCAAGCCCAAGGCAGCCGCCAAGCCGGCGACTGCAGCCTCCGGCAGCAATTAACGCTTGAGACGAGCGGGGGCTTTTGCCTCCGGATCGCATGTCTGTGACCCGGCCGGGCTGACCCGCGCCGGGTTCGTTTTTTTAGCGCGCGGAGTACCTGCCGTAAGGCAGATGTGTATTGACCCAGCAGAACCTGCACAGGTCAGGCCGCTAATGCAAATGCCTCAGCGGGGGTCTTCATGTTCAGCGCCTGGTGTGGGCGCCGGTGGTTGTAGAAGTGGATCCAGTCGCCGATCAGGCGGCTGGCGTGCTGCAAGGATTCGAAGCGATGGCGGTGCACGCATTGCTCCTTGCGCGTACGGATGACCCGCTCAACCAGGCCGTTCTGCTCCGGGCTGTGCGGCGTGATGAACTCCTGCTGCAGCCCGTAGCTCCGGACCAGCGCGGTGAAGCTGCGGCTGGTGAAGACCAGGCCGTTGTCCGATCGCAGCAGGAACGGCACCGGCACTCGGCCCAGCGTGCCGAACCGCGCGATCAGCGCCTGCTCCAGCGCTGACTCGGCCGTCTTGGAGCGGCCGCTGCGCGACAGGTGCCAGCCCAGCAGCTCACGGCTATGGCAGTCGATCACCAGCGCCAGCGTCGTCCATCCGTCGCGCCCCGCCCAGACCCGGCACATATCCGTCGCCCAGCGCTCATTGGGCGCCTTGGCCACCGATGGCAGCGACTGGATCCGGGGCCTGAAGCCCACAGGCCGCTTGCGCACCTGCCAGCCCTTGAGCTGGAAGATGCGCTGCA
>QFOD01000006.1 GCA_003241055.1 Roseateles depolymerans | reverse complement strand
CATGATCCGGCGTCAGTTTTCCTAAGTCATTGATCCACGGCCGAATTTCGGAAGTTTCGCGCCGCTTTCTCTTGGCTCATTTCAAACGTCTCCCCCCTGGAACCAGTAGCGGTCCGGCCCGGCATTGACGATGACGGCGCCGCCCGGCAGGCGCGGCGCGACATAGCCCGGCGCGGGGTAGTAGTGGTCGTGGTGATAGCGCTCGTCGAACACCATGCCCGGCCGGCCGGGGCCGCCGTGCCCGGGCCCGCGCGGCGGCTCGGCCTGCGCGAGCGGGGCGGCCAGTGCGGCGCACAGCGCCAGTCAGGCAAACGTCGTGGTCTTGGGGGTGGTCATCGTGGTCGTCCTGAAAAAGCCGGGATGTCCTGGCAACGTCTGCAGGCTGAAGGCCGTGGACTGCAGCGGTGTTGCGCCCGCGTAAAGTTCGGACGCTCGCATCCTGCACCACGCACCGCCCATGATCGAACTGCATTACTACCCCAGCAACGCCAGCTTCGCCCCCCACCTGCTGCTCGAGGAAATGGGCGTGCCCTTCACGCTGCGCACCGTCAATCGCGCGGCCAACGAGCACAAGTCGGCCGCCTACCTCAAGCTCAACCCGAACGGGCTGATCCCGGTGCTGGTGGACGGCGACCTGGTGCTGTACGAGACCGCCGCCATCCTGCTGCACCTGGCCGACTGCCACCCCGGCTTCGCGCCCGCGCCCGGCACGCCCGAACGGGCCCAGTACTACAAGTGGATGGTCTGGCTGACCAACACGCTGCAGGCCATGCTGATCCATTACTTCTACCCCGAGCGCATGGCCAGCGACGCCGCCGACGTCAAGGCCCGCGCCGAGGCCCAGGTGGCTCCGATGCTGGATCAGCTGGAGGCCGAGCTGGCCCGCCACGGTGGCCCCTGGCTGCTGGGCGAGCACTTCAGCGCAGTCGATCCGCTGGCCTTCATGCTGTGCCGCTGGACCCGCATGCAGGCGCGCCCCGCCAAGGCCCGCCCCTACCTGGCGGCCTACCTGCAGCGCGTGCTGCAGCGCCCGGCCACCCAGCGCGTGGTGCAGCGCGAAGGCCTGGCCGACCCGGTCTACTGACCGGGCACGACAGCCGGCGGGCGGGCCCCGCCGTGCCGTGCAAAATCCGGCCACCCATGGACACCAGCTTCAGCGACTACCGACACCTGCTGCGCACGCGTGGCTTCGGCCGTGTGAGCGTCAGCGTGCACGGGCGCGTGATGCTCGCGGTGGCCGAGGGGCCGTTCGACGGCGAGCTGATGATGGCCACGCGCCGTGCGGTGCGGCTGGCCGCCAAGCAGCTGCCGCGCGACGGTTTCTTCGTGTCGCTGGTGGAGTTCAGGCACAGCCTGGAGATGGAGCCCGAGGCGCTGCCGCGCCTGGCCGAGGCCGTGCACGGCTACATCTCGCAGGGCGTGGTGTCGCGCAGCCTGGTGTTCGTGGCCGGCGACGACCTGCCCGGCGTGGAGAACCTCGACGCCGTGATGGCCATCTGGCGCCCCACCCGGCCGGTGCTACGCGCCCACAACATGGCCGAGGGCTGGCGCCTGCTGAACCAGGCCCTGGTGGCCGCGGGCTACCCCGCAGAGCCTCCCGTCGCATGAACGAGCGGCACGGTCTGCACTGGCCGCTGGACGCAGCCGGCCGCCCATCATCCGGGGCGCCCGGTCGAACCATCCTGGCCGCCGCGCTGCAAGACCTGGCCCCGGAGGCCGCCGCTGCACTGCTGGCCGAACGCGACTGGCGCCGCGCCTACCCGCGGCACTGGCGGGCGCTGGTGGCCGCGCAGCTGCATCAGCCCGGGGCCGTCGTCGCCTCGGCCCGCGCCGGCCTCGCGGCCGCCCACCAGACGCTGCCCTTCTGGCGCGATGGCCGGGCTCTGCCGCTGCCCCAGGCCATGGCGGCGCCACGCACAGCGTTGCAGACGCTGACGCTGGCCGGCCAGGGCGACGCCCGCCCGCGCCCCTGGGCCGTGCCCTGGCAGGGCCGCCTGCTGCAGGGCGACGAGCTCGCACGCCAGCTGGACCGCTGGGCCGCCGACGGCCTGTGCGAGCCCGGCCATGTGCAGGCGCTGCACGAGGCACGGGCGCACCCGGAATGGTTCGACCTGTCGGACCAGCAACTGGTGCTGCTGGGCGCCGGCAGCGAGGCCGGCCCGCTGCCGCTGCTGGCCGGCTGGCGCGCCCGCATCCTGGCCGTGGAGCCGGCGGGCTCGCGCGCCTGGCCGCGCATCGCAGCCGCCATCGCGGCCGGCAATGCCACACTGCAGGCGCCCGTGGCCGCCGGCCGCACGCCCGGCCTGGACACTGCCGGCGCCGACCTGCTGACCGACACGCCGGAGATCGCTGCCTGGCTGGCCGGCTTCAGCGCCGACGGGCCGCTGGCCATCGCCAGCCTCGCCTACCTGGACGGCGAACGCCATGTGCGGGTCAGCCTGGCGATGGATGCCATCGCCGCGGCGCTGTGCGATGCCGACGCACGCACCCGCCTGGCCTACATGGCCACGCCGACCGACCTGTTCGCCGTGCCCGAAGCGCTGGCGCGCGCGGTGCAGGCGCGCGCCGCCCGGCAGGGCCCGGCCCAGCGCCTGGGCGCGGGCCTGCTGCGCACGCTCAGCGGCGGGCGGCTCTATGCCCCCCATCTGGCCGGGCTGGAAACGCTGACGGACGGCGCCGGCCCCGCCACCTGGGGCCTGGTGGACGCCCTGGTGCTGCAGCAGGGGCCCAACTACGCGCTGGCCAAGCGGCTGCAGCAGTGGCGCGCGCTGACGGCCCACGCGGACGGCCATGAGGTGAGCTTCGCGGTGGCCCCGTCGACGACGACCGCCTCGGTCGTCTCCAACCCCTTGCTGGCCGCCGCCTTCCGCGGCGCCCCGGCCTTCGGCGTGCAGGCCTTCGCGCCGGACACCACCCGCGCGCTGATGGCCGGCCTGTGGGTGCACCGGCTGCGCAGCCCCCGGCCGGCGTTCCGGCACCCGCTGGAGCTGCTGGTGCAGCGCGCCCATCACGGCGGGCTGTGGAGCCTGCCCTGGCTGCCCCGCTCGGTGCTGCCGCTGGCCGCGCTGCTGGGGCTGACGCTGCGGCGCTGAGCGCGCCTGGCCGGCGTCAGCCGCCGCTGCTGTCCAGCGGCCAGGGCCGGCCGGCCGGGCGCAGGCGCTCCCAGGCGGCGCCCAGCCGCAGCACGCCGGCATCGTCGAAGCGCCGCCCGGTGATCTGCAGGCCCACCGGCAGGCCGGTCGAGGTGTAGCCGGCGTTGAGCGCCAGCGCCGGCTGCTCGCTCATGTTGCAGGGCAGCGTGAACGCGATGTGCTCGAAGGGCCGCGCCGGGTCGTTCAGCGGGCTGGCCGCATGCGCCGGGAAGGCCGGCATGGGCGACACCGGCGACAGCACGAAATCGAAACGCTCGCAGGCCGCGTTGGCCGCCTCGCGCAGCGCCTGCATCTGGCTGTAGCCCCTAAACACCGTGGCGCCGTCGAAGCCTGCGGCCGGTGCCGCCCAGGCCAGGATGTAGGGCAGCACGCGCTCGCGCTGCGCCGGCGGCAGCGCCTGGATATCCAGCCAGGAGCGCATGCGCCAGAAACGGTCGATGCCGTCCGCCATCTCGCGGGTGCTGAAGGGCGCGAGCGGCTCGACCACGGCGCCCTGCGCCACAAAGGCCCGGGCGGCCGCCGTGACGAGCGCGGCCACCTCGGGCTGCACCGGCTCGCCCCAGCCCGCCTCCAGCAGCAGGCCCAGGCGCAGGCCACGCAGATCGGGCGCCGCGAGCAGCGTCTCGGGGGACAGGTCTTGCGGCGGCAGCTGGGTCGGGTCGCGGGCGTCGGGCCGGGCCAGCGCGGCCAGCATCAGCGCGGCATCGGCCACCGTGCGGGTCAGTGGCCCGGCGGCCCGGCCGGCATAGCCCGGCTTGATGGGCACGCGGCCGTGGCTGGGCTTGAGGCCGACCAGGCCGCACCATCCCGCCGGCAGCCGGATGGAGCCGCCGATGTCGGTGCCCAAGTGCAGCGGGCCGTAGCCGCCGGCCGCGGCCGCGGCGGCACCGGCGCTGGAGCCGCCGGGGGTCAGGTCGGTCTGCCAGGGGTTGCGCGCCGGCTCGGGGTAGAGGCTGGACAGGCCGGAGCTCAGCATGCCGTAGTCCGGCATCGTGGTGCGCGCCCAGGCGATGGCGCCGGCCTCGCGCAGCCGCGCCGCGGGCGGCGCCTCGAAATCGGCCACCGCGCCCGCGGGCGTGGCCGCGGTGCCCAGCCGGTAGGGCGCGCCCGGCACCGCGATGTTCTCCTTCAGCGTGACGGGCACGCCCTCCAGCGCCCGGGCCGTGCCGGCGCGCCAGCGCGCCTCGCTGTCGCGAGCGGCGGCCAGCGCCTCATCGGCCTGCAGCAGGCACAGCGCATGCAGCTGCGGCTCGCGCCGCTGTGCCTGGGCCAGCACGGCCTGCATCACGTCCACCGGCGACAGGGTTCCGGCGCGATAGGCGTCCAGCAGCTCGAGTGCCGACAGGTGATGCATGGGCTGGCCTCGTCTGTGAGGGGAATGAAGGCGACCGGCTTACTTCTTCAGCTGGTCCACGGCCTTGAGCATCGCCTCGATATGGCCATCGGGGCTCATGCTGGAGTAGACCGCGGCGACCTTGCCGTCCGGCGCGATTAGGTAGGACACGCGATCCGCCATGCCGGGCATCACCTTGAGCGCCACGTCGTAGTCCTTGATGACCTTGGCGCCGGCGTCGGCCGCCACGGCGAACTTGCTGCGGCAGGCCTCGACGCTGAACTTCTTCAGCGTGTCGATGTCGTCGTTGGACATGCCGATGACGGTGGCGCCATGGGCCTTGAACTTGTCGGTCGCCTCGGCGAACTGGTGCGCCTCGACGGTGCAGCCGCTGGTGAAGGCCTTGGGATAGAAGTACAGCACCACCGGGCCCTGCTTGAGCGCATCGGCCAGCTTGAACCTGAAGGTCTGGCCGCCCACGGCCGCCTCGGCACTGAAGTCAGGCGCCTTGGCGCCGACCGGCAACGCCGCCTGGGCCACCCCGGCCGCCATCAGGGCCGCCACGGCCAGCGCGCGCAACAACATGCTTTTCATAACGTCTCCATCGCGTGAGTATTTACGGAAAAATCCCCAGGTCCGCAAGACCTGGCCGGCGGCTAGTATGCGGCGGCCTCAATTCCCCCGAATGCCTATGCCTATGCCTTTGCCCGGAAACCGCCGGCTGCCCGCGCTGCTCGGCAGCATGACTTTGCTCACCCTGGCGGGCTGTGGCGCGGGCAGCTCCATCGGCGAGGACATCGGCAACGCGATCGGCGGCGCCCTCACCTGCGGCCTGCGCAACTGCACCGAATCCTCTACGCTGCGGGTGGACGAGATCGGCCCGCGCTTCACCGCGTCGCAACAGGCCGGCAGCAACACGGTGCTGATCGAGGGCTTCATGGGCAAGTCGGCCAACCTGTTCACCACGGTGCTGCTGGGCGCCAACGAGCGCCTCAGCGCCAGCGTGGACGGCAGCAGCGAGAGCCGCCTGAGCAACCCCGACGGCCAGCGCCTGGACTACACGCTCAGCCTGGTCAGCAGCAGCGCCCAGCCGCAGGTGACGCTGGTGTTCACCCGCGACGGCACGCGCCACGTGAGCCAGGTGACGCTACCTGCCGCGTTCTCGGTGCTGCAACCCACCGGCACCGCCACGCTGACCCGCACCGGCAGCCCGCTGGCCGTGCGCCTGTCGCGCGCGCTGACCGACACCGTCACGCTGAACGCCGACGGCCGCTGCACACGCAGCGACAACAGCGCCTTCGATGTGAAGAGCGAGAGCCTCGGCGCCAAGGCCGACGCCAGCGTGCCGGGCGCCTACACGCTGGAGCCCCTGCCCACCGACAGCACGCTGAACGCCGCCAGCGTGCGAGCCAACAACAACAGCACGGCCACCTCGCCGGTGAGCCACTGCGAGCTGACGCTGACCTGGGGCACCAAGGTCTACGGCACGGTCGCGGCCACGCTGAACCAGCACGGCACGCTGGCGGGCGAGCGCCGCGCCACGCAGACGCTGATCTACGACGCGCGCTGATCCGCGCCCACCAGCAGGCCGTCGACCAGCCAGCGCTGCAGCGCCGCCACCACCGCGGCAGCGGCCGCCTCGGCGTCGCCCAGGTGGCGCGCGGCCTCCTCGCACAGGTCGGCAAAGCAGAGGCCCTTCGCCACGGCGGCCAGCAGCGCCGCCTCCAGCGGCTCCAGCGAGCGCCAGCGGGTTTCCAGCCCCTGGCGCCAGGCCAGCAGCTCGTGCGCATGCGCCTCGGGCGGCGTCAGCTCGGGCTGGGCATCGCCGGACTCCGGCTCCCACTCGCGCAGCGAGCGCCAGGCCGGCTCGACCGCATGGGCCAGCGCCACCCGCTGCACGCCGGGCTGCAGCCGCAGCACCAGGCCGGCCCAGTCCTGCGGTGCCAGCGCAGCCAGCACACCGGCCTGCAGCAGCGGCTCGTCGGCCGCGTCGAAGGCCTGGCGCAGCGCCCAGTCCATGCGCGCCAGATCCACCAGCGCCGCGTGCGGGACCAGGTCTTGCGCCGGGCCCGCCATGAAGTCCGCCAGCGCCGCGCCGAACCAGCGTATCGACGGCGTGCGGCTGGGCTGGGCGTCCAGATAGGCCAGGCCCAGCGCGTCGAAGGCCTCGTCGCCCAGCGCGCGGGCCAGCACCGTGTAGTTGTCGCGCAGCGCCGCCAGCAGCCGCGCGCGGTAGGCGTGGCGGTAGACCGCGAGGCCGGCCGCCCAGTCGCCGGCCAGCAGCCCGTCGCCCGGCTCGGCGCCGTCGCGGATCGCCGCGGCGAGGCGGCGCTGCTGTTCGTGCAGGCCGGCGCTCATGCCAGCGCCTCCTGGCCGAGCCGGCGTGCCACCTGCAGCTCGGCCAGCAGGCTGTCCAGCGGCGGGATGCGGTCGTCGCGCTCGATCATGGTCGGCACCGCACCGAAGCGCTGCAGCGTCTGCGCATACAGCGCCCAGACCTCGTCGCGCACCGGATGGTCGTGCGTGTCGATGACCAGATCCCCCTGGTCCTCGTGGCCGGCCAGGTGGATCTGGCGCACGCGGCCGGGCGGCAGCGCCGCCCGCAGCGTGTCGAGATAGTCCAGCGGGTCGAAGCCGTGATTGCGGGCGGACACGTAGACGTTGTTCACGTCCAGCAGCAGCTCGGCGCCGGTCTCGCGCAGCAGCTGCGCGATGAACTCCGCCTCGCCCATCTCGTCCGCCGCGAAACGTACATAGCTGGACACGTTCTCCAGCACCAGCGGCCGGCCCAGCAGCTCCTGCGCCTGCGCGATGCGCGCGCCCACATGGCGCAGCGCCGCGCGGCTCAGCGGCAGCGGCAGCAGGTCGTGCAGCTGGCCGTGCGCATCGCTGCTCCAGCAGAGATGGTCCGACACCCAGCCCGGCTGCAGCCGGTCGGCCAGCGCCTTGAGCGCCCGCAGGTGATCGAGATCCAGCGGCGCCGGTCCGGCGATGGACATAGCCACGCCGTGCATCACCAGCGGATAGTCCGCGCGGATGCGGTCAAGGTGCACCAGCGGCGGCCCGCCCGGCACCAGGTAGTTCTCGGCAATGATCTCCAGCCAGTCCGGCCGCAGCGCCGCGTCCACGCCGGCCTCGAAGGCCGCGTAATGCTCGACGCGCAGGCCGAGGCCAAAGCCCGTGATTGCAGTCATGAAACCTCGTCCAAGGGCGCCGCACCGCAGGTGCCGGCGCCTGATCCAGCGACACCGGCGGATCCGGCTCTGCCGGTCCGCCTGGTGTGCCCCTTGAGGGGCCGGCGTCAGCCGGTAGGGGTGGTCTTACTTCTCCACCTTCCCGCCCGCCTTCATGCACTCGTCGGCGCTCTTCTTGCTGACCCAGCCCTGGCCCTTGCAGCCGTTCTGGCCCTTGCACTCGTTCTTGGCCGTCTTGCACTCGGAGGTGCCCTTGCAGCCGTTCACGCCGGAACACTTGACCATGCCGTCGGCCGCCATCGCGGTGGTGGGCAGGGCCGTGGTGGCGAACAGGGCGGCGGCAGCGGCGGCCACGCTCAGGCCGGTCTTCAGGGATGCGTTCATGGAGATCTCCAGTCAGATTGAGGAATGACAGGCCGGCATCGCCTCGCGGCGCCGCCCTGCCCTCGTGCGTCGGCGTCAACCGGCCCGGCCTTACAGCCGGCCCGAAGATTCTGATTACCTGGCGTTATGGCCGCAACGGTGGGTGGCATTCGTCAGGGGTGGCCACCAGCCGCTAGAGTCCAGCGGCTTAGTCCGCCTGCGTCATGCTGAACACCGAAACCCCCAATCCCCGCCACGCCGCCCTCGACACCTACGACACGCCGGCCCTGCTGGACGCCTTCATCGACGACCAGACCCAGGCCGTCGCGGCGGTCAAGGCCGCCGGGCCGCAGCTGGCGGCGGCCGTGGATGCGGCGCTGCCACGCATCCAGGCCGGCGGGCGCCTGCTCTATGTCGGCGCCGGCACCTCGGGGCGGCTGGGCGTGCTGGACAGCGTGGAGCTCTACCCCACCTTCTCCTGGCCCCATGAGCGCGCCGTGGCGCTGATTGCCGGTGGCACGCGGGCGATGTTCGTTGCGGTGGAAGGCGCCGAGGACGATGCCGACCAGGGCGCCGCCGACATGCAGGGCATGAACCCCGGCCCCAACGACGTGGTGCTGGCGCTGGCCGCCTCGGGCGGCACGCCCTTCGTGCGCGGCGCGATCGCGGTGGCCCGCGCCGCCGGCGCGCTGACGGTGGGCTTTGCCAACAACCCCGGCGCGCCGGTCACGCAGGAGGCCCACATCGGCATCGTGCTGGACACCGGCCCCGAGGTGATCTCCGGCAGCACGCGGCTGAAGGCCGGCACCTCGCAGAAGATCGCGCTGAACACCTTCTCGTCCGCGCTGATGGTGCGGCTCAACAAGGTCTACGGCAACCTGATGGTGGACCTCAAGGCCACCAATGCCAAGCTGGTGCGGCGCGCGCTGGCGCTGACGCTGCGCGCCACCGGCGCCGCCGAGGCCGACGCCCAGGCCGCGCTGGCCGCCTGCGACCACCATGTGAAGACCGCCATCGTCATGCTCAAGCGCGGCGTGGATGCCGACGCCGCCCGCCAGCTGCTGGCGCAGGCGGGCGGCAGCGTCAGCGGGGCGCTGGCCTCGTGAGCGGGCCCGGCAGCGGCCACCCGCCCCAGCGGGGTCAGGTTTCGCCCTGGGCCTGGGTGCCCAGCCTGTATTTCGTGCAGGGCCTGCCCTACGTCGTCGTGATGACGCTGTCGGTGGTGCTCTACAAGAACCTGGGCCTGTCCAACACCGACATCGCGCTCTACACCAGCTGGCTCTACCTGCCCTGGGTCATCAAGCCACTGTGGTCGCCGCTGCTGGAGCTGTTCAGCACCAAGCGGCGCTGGATCACCGTGCTGCAGTTCGTCGTCGGCGCGGCGCTGGCCGCGGTCGCGCTGACCATCCCCACGCCCCACATGCTGCAGCTGTCGCTGGCGGTGTTCTGGCTGATGGCCTTCGCATCCGCCTCGCACGACATCGCGGCCGACGGCTACTACATGCTGGCCCAGCCCAAGCATCAGCAGGCCGCGTTCGTGGGCGTGCGCTCCACCTTCTACCGGCTGGCCAACATCGGCGGCCAGGGCGGCCTGGTCTACCTGGCCGGCGAGCTGGCCGAGCGCACCGGCTCGGTGGCCACCGGCTGGAGCCTGGTGTTCGGCGGCCTGGGCGCGGGCTTCGCGCTGCTGGCGCTGTGGCATCTGCGCGTGCTGCCCCGCCCGGTGGCCGATGCGCCCGGCCCCGGCCGCGCGGCCGCCGGCCATCTGGTGGCGGACTTCCTCGCGGTGTTCGCCAGCTTCTTCAAGAAGCCGGGCATCGCGGTGACGCTGGGCTTTCTGCTGCTCTACCGCTTTCCCGAGGCGCAGCTGCTCAAGCTGGCCAGCCCCTTCCTGCTGGACCCGGTGGACCAGGGCGGCCTGGGCCTGAGCACCAAGGAAGTGGGCATCGCCTACGGCACCGTGGGCCTGACCGCACTGACCGTGGGCGGCCTGGTGGGCGGCTGGGTGATCTCGCGCGTGGGCCTGAAGCGCGCACTGTGGCCGCTGGTGCTGGCCATGCATGTGCCCAACGCGGCCTTCCTGCTGCTGGCGCTGACCCACCCCACCAGCCTGTGGGTGATCAGCGGCGCGCTGGCCGTGGAACAGTTCGGCTACGGCCTGGGCTTCACCGCCTACATGATGTACATGATCCTGGTGGCCAACAGCGGCCAGCCCGAGAGCGGCAGCAACTACGCCACCTCGCACTACGCGATCTGCACCGGCTTCATGGCGCTGGGCATGATGATCCCGGGCATGTGGAGCGGCTGGCTGCAGGACCACCTCGGCTACCTGAGCTTCTTCGGCTGGGTGCTGATCGCCACCGTGCCCAGCTTCGTGATGGCCGCGCTGATCAGGATCCCCGACGATTTCGGCCGGCAGGAGGCCGCGCAATGAAAGGCCGGCTGCTGAGCCTGGACGCGTTTCGCGGCTTCACCATCGCCGCGATGCTGCTGGTGAACAACCCCGGCGACTGGGGCCACCTCTACGCGCCGCTGGAGCACGCGAAGTGGAACGGCTGGACCTTCACCGACTGGGTCTTCCCCTTCTTCGTCTTCATCGCCGGCATGGCCATGTCCATGAGCCTGGCGCGGCGCGCGGCGGCCGGCGTGAACAAGTGGCAGCTGCTGGCCCAGACGGCGCGCCGCGCGGCCACCATCATCCTGATCGGCCTGCTGCTGAACTGGATCCCGCACTTCGACCTCGCCCATGTGCGCCTCCCCGGCGTGCTGCAGCGCCTGGGCCTGTGCACGCTGCTGGCCGCGCCCATCGTGCTGTGGTGCGGCGCCCGCGGCGTCGCGCTGTGGACGCTGCTGCTGCTGTCCGTCTACAGCGCCATCCAGCTGGGCCTGCCCGTGCCCAATGCCGACGGCCTGGTGCAGCAGGGCGTGCTGGAGCCCGGCCAGGACGTCGGCGCCTGGCTGGACCGCCAGCTGATGGACGGCCACCTGTGGGTGCAGAGCAAGACCTGGGACCCCGAGGGCCTGCTGAGCACGCTGCCCGCCGTCGCCTCGCAGCTGCTGGGCGTGCTGGCGGGCTATGTGCTGTCGTCCTCCAGCCGCCCGGCCGAGAAGGCCATGACCTGGGTGCTCGCCGGCCTGGCCTGCCTGTGGCTGGGCCAGGTGCTGGACGCCTGGCTGATGCCCATCAACAAGTCGCTGTGGACCCCGGCCTACGTGTTCGCGATGGCCGGCTGGGCGCAGCTGGTGTTCGCGGTGTTCTTCTGGCTGCTGGACGCCATGCCCCAGCCGATGGCGCGCGAGCGCTGGGCGCGGCGCCTGCACCCGCTGATCGTGTTCGGCATGAACGCGCTGTTCCTGTTCGCGCTGTCGGGCCTGATCGCCAAGATGCTGGGCTTCATCAAGCTCGCCGACGGGCGCTCGCTCAACGCCTGGCTCTACGAACCCTTGCAGGCGCTGGGCCTGGCGCCCGTGAACACCTCGCTGCTGCGCGCCGTGCTGTTCGTGCTGGCGATGTATGCGGTGGCCTGGGGCATGTACCGCAAGGGCTGGTTCATCAAGGCCTGACCAAGGAATGGCTATGAAGCGACGTGAACTTCTCGCGCTGGGTGGCGTGCCGCTGCTGCTGGCCGCCTGCGGCAGCCCCACCGTGCTGCCGCCCGCAGCTCCCGGCCCGGCCACGGCCGCGCCCAGGCCCGCCCCCGCCGGCCGCGAATGGCGTGCCGCCTGGGTGGCCACCGTCGCCAACATCGACTGGCCCAGCAAGCCCGGCCTCAGCGCCGAGGCCCAGCAGGCCGAGATCCGCGCGCTGTGCGACGGCGCGCAGCGCACCGGCCTGAACGCGCTGATCCTGCAGGTGCGCACCAGCGCCGACGCGCTGTACGAGTCGCGCCTGGAGCCCTGGAGCGAATACCTCACCGGCGTGCAGGGCCGCTCGCCCGGCTACGACCCGCTGGCCGTCTGGCTGCACGAGGCCCACGCCCGCGGCCTGGAGCTGCACGCCTGGTTCAACCCCTACCGGGCCCGCCACAGCACGGCCAGGTCACCGCTGGCCGACAGCCACCTCGCCCGCACCCGGCCCGACTGGGTCAAGAGCTATGGCGACCAGCTCTGGATAGACCCCGGCGAGGAGGCCGCGGCCGAGCACACGCTGGCCGTGGTGCGCGACCTGCTGAGCCGCTACGCGGTGGACGGCGTCCACATCGACGACTACTTCTACCCCTACCCGGTCACCGCCACGCCGAACGACCCGGGCAACAAGGTCGAGATCGACTTCCCCGACGAGCCCAGCTGGCAGCGCTACCTGGCCGGCGTGCCCGGCGTCACGCCGGCAGGCAGCCTGTCGCGCGCCGACTGGCGGCGCTACAACGTCAACCGCCTGGTGCAGCGCCTGTACGCGCTGGTGCACGAGGTGCGCCCCGGCACGCGCCTGGGCGTCAGCCCCTTCGGCCTGCCCAAGCCCTCGGTGCGCCCGGCCGGCATCACCGGCTTCAGCCAGTACGACAAGCTCTACGCCGATGTGGAGCTGTGGCTGCGCGAAGGCTGGATGGACTACCTCGTGCCCCAGCTCTACTGGCCGCGCGCGCAGGCGGGCCAGTCCTTCGAGCCGCTGATGCGCGCCTGGGGCGAGCAGAACCCGCGCGGTCTGCCCATCTACCCGGGCCTGTTCACCAGCCGCATCAACGACACGCCGCAGAGCTGGCCGGTCGAGGAGGTCACCGAGCAGATCGCCATCGCGCGCCGCGTCAGCGCCGAATGGGGCCAGGCCGGCGGCCATGCCCACTTCAGCATGGTGGCGCTGGCCCAGAACCGCAAGGGCATCGCCGACGCGCTGCGACAAGGCCCCTACGCCGCAACGCCTTGACACCCGCTGCCGCGTATTGCGGTTATCGTGGAACCTCCAGCTTCGAGGATGTCCATGGCCAAACCGAACTACGCGTACGAGAAACGCCAGCGCGAGCTCGAGAAAAAGCGCAAGAAGGCCGAGAAGGCCGAACGCCGCTCACAGGGCGGCGCGCCCACCGACGAGGGCGGCGCCGCCGCCGATGACCGCCCGCCCGAGGGCGGTGAAGGTGCCGCCTCCGGCGAGGCCGACGCCCCGGCGGCCTGAGTCTCAAGCGCACGCGTGCCTCCGTTAGCATGCCGGCGCCGCCCGGCTCACCGGGCGACCACGACACTCAGGAGAGCCCCTCGCATGCAACGCGCACCGTTCCCCCTGGCCCCGGCCCTCATGGCGCTGATGGCCCTTGCCCTGAGCCTGGCACCGGCCACGCCCGCCCGGGCCGGCATCTACTCCGACGACCTGTCCCGCTGCCTGGTGGCCTCCACCAGCAGCGCCGAGAAGACCGCGCTGGTGCGCTGGATCTTCAGCAACGCCGCGCTGCACCCCGAGGTGGCCAACATCACGGCCATCTCGGCCGAGCAGCGCACGCAGATCGACAAGACCGCCGCGCTGCTGCTGCAGAAGCTGCTCACGCAGACCTGCCGCGAGCCCTACGGCAAGGCGGCCCGCTACGAGGGCGCCATCGCCATGCAGACCAGCTTTGGCGTGCTGGGCCAGGTGGCCATGCAGGAGCTGATGAGCGACCCCGCCGTCAGCCAGGGCTTCGGTGCCATCGGCAAGTATGTGGACGAGGCCGCCATCAAGGCCGCAGCCGACCCGTCTGCGCCGGCGCCAGCGCCGGCCAAGTAATCAAGCCAAAAAAAGCCGCCCGTGCACGGAGCAGGGGCGGCCGCGAAGCGGCGCGTCGGCGCCGCGGGCTTCAGCGCGTCAGAAGAAACCGAGGGCGTTGGGCGAGTAGCTGACCAGCAGGTTCTTGGTCTGCTGGTAGTGGTCCAGCATGGCCTTGTGGGTTTCGCGGCCGATGCCGGATTCCTTGTAGCCGCCGAAGGCCGCATGCGCCGGATAGGCGTGGTAGCAATTCGTCCACACGCGGCCGGCCTGGATGCCGCGGCCCATGCGGTAGGCGCGGCTGCCGTCGCGGCTCCACACGCCGGCGCCCAGGCCATAGGGCGTGTCGTTGGCAATCTGCAGCGCCTCGGCCTCGGTCTTGAAGGTGGTCACGGCCAGCACCGGGCCGAAGATCTCCTCGCGGAAGATGCGCATGTTGTTGTGGCCCTGGAACAGCGTGGGCTGGATGTAGTAGCCGCCGGCCAGGTCGCCACCCAGCTGCGCGCGCTCGCCGCCTATCAGCACCTTGGCGCCCTCTTCCTTGCCCAGCGCCAGATAGGTCTGGATCTTGTCCATCTGCATCGCCGAGGCCTGGGCGCCCATCATGGTGTCGGTGTCGAGCGGGTTGCCCTGCTTGATGGCCGCCACACGCTTGATGGCCCGCTCGATGAAGCGGTCGTAGATGCTCTCCTGGATCAGCGCGCGGCTGGGGCAGGTGCAGACCTCGCCCTGGTTGAACGCGAACAGCACCAGGCCCTCGATGGCCTTGTCCAGGAAGGCGTCGTCCTCGGCCATCACGTCGTCGAAGAAGACGTTGGGGCTCTTGCCGCCCAGCTCCAGCGTGGCCGGGATCAGGTTGGCCGCCGCGGCCTGCGCGATCACCTTGCCGGTGGCCGTGCTGCCGGTGAACGCGATCTTGGCAATGCGCTTGCTGCGCGCCAGCGGGTCACCCGCCTCGCGGCCGAAGCCGTTCACCACGTTCAGCACGCCCGGCGGCAGCAGGTCGGCGATCAGCTCGGTCAGCACCAGGATGCTGATGGGCGTGCTCTCCGCCGGCTTCAGCACCACGCAGTTGCCGGCGCCCAGCGCCGGCGCCAGCTTCCAGGCCGCCATCAGGATGGGGAAGTTCCACGGGATGATCTGGCCCACGACACCCAGCGGCTCGTGGAAGTGGTAGGCGATGGTGTGGTGATCGATCTCGCTGAGCGCGCCCTCCTGCGCCCGCACGCAGCCGGCGAAGTAGCGGAAATGGTCCACCGCCAGCGGGATGTCGGCATTGAGCGTCTCGCGGATGGGCTTGCCGTTGTCCACGGTCTCGGCATAGGCCAGCAGCTCCAGGTTCTGCTCCAGCCGGTCGGCGATCTTCAGCAGCAGGTTGGCGCGCTCGGCCGGCGCCACTGCGGCCCACTTGGGCGCGGCCGCGTGGGCGGCATCGAGTGCGCGCTCGATGTCGGCCTCGTTGGAGCGGGCCGCCTGCGTGTAGACCTTGCCGTTGATCGGCGAGACCACGTCGAAATACTGGCCGCCGACCGGCGGCACGAACCTGCCGCCGATGAAGTTGTCGTAACGGGGCTTGTAGGCGATCTTGGCGCCGGCGGCGCCGGGGGCGGCGTAAACAGTCATGCGTGTCTCCTGAAGTGAGTTGCCTGGCTCGATGCGGCCCAGGTCGCCCCATTCAGGGCAAGGCGCGTGCCAGCACCGGCTTGCGCCGCCCGCGCCACGGCCCCCGGCCAAACCGGGCCCGCCACCCCGCCCGACTGTCACGAAATGGCACAGGCACCGCCCGGCCCTGCGCCGCTTTGGCACAAAACGTGTCAGACCGGCACAAGGGCTTGACGCGCGGCGGCGTCAGGCTAGCGTCCGGCTTCCCGGGCAGGCTGCTGCCCGTGCAGAGCCCGCCCACGGGCCGCAAACCGGAGACACGCCATGCCCGCATCCGAGGCGCCCACGCCGCCCGACCGCCTGCGCCTTGCCCGCCGCCAGTGGCTGGACCAGGGCGCCGTGTCCGACGGCCTGCTCGCCGGCCCGCTGCAGGCCAGCTGGGCCCGCTGCCGCGACTACGGCCTCGCCCCGCTGGGCCGCCCCCAGGGCGCCCCGCATGCCAGCGCCGCCCAACTGGCCCGCGCGCTGGAGCACCGCCACGCGCTGGTCTCGCACGCCCGGCCGGTGATGGCCTTTCTGAACGAGCAGGTGCAGGGCAGCGACAGCCTGGTACTGCTGGCCGACGCCCACGGCCTGCTGCTGCATGCCCAGGGCGACGCCCAGTTCGCCGACCGCGCCGCCCGCGTGGCGCTGCGCCCCGGCGCGCAATGGAGCGAGCAATGGCGCGGCACCAACGCCATCGGCACCGCGCTGGCGGACGGCCAGCCGCTGGTGGTGCACGCCGGCGAGCACTACCTGGAGCGCAACGGCTTTCTCACCTGCGCGGCGGCGCCCATCGCCGACCCCGGCGGCCAGCTGATCGGCGTGCTGGACATCTCCGGCGACCGCCGCGGCTACCACCGCCACACGCTGGCCCTGGTACGCAGTGGCGCCCGCATGGTGGAGCACCAGCTCTTCAGCGCCCGGCATGGCGCCGGCATCGTGATGCGGCTGCACGCCCAGGCCGAGGGCCTGGGCACCATCACCGAGGGCCTGGTGGCGCTCAGCGAGGACGGCTGGATCGTCGGCGCCACCACCGCCGGCCTGGAGCTGCTGGGGCTGGCCCGCCACGACATCGCCGCCGCCACCGTGGAGCGCGTGTTCGGCTGCGAGCTGGCCCAGCTGCTGGCCCAGGGTCAGGCCCCGCGCCCGCTGCCCCGCCCCGCCTCGGCCGGCGGCCGCATGCCAGCCCTGTGGATGCGCCTGGACCCCGGCCACACGCTGCGCCGCGGCTCGGTGCCCACCGGCCCGGCCACCACCCAGGCACCCGCCGCCGCCACGCCCACGCGAGCCCCCCAGCTGGCGCGCGCGCTGCCGCCGCAGCCGCCCGCGCACGACGACGCCCTGGCCGCGCTGGACAGCGGCGATGCCGCCTGGCACGCGCTACTGGCCCGCGCCCGCCGCGTGCTGGACAAGCCCGCCATCCCGCTGCTGCTGCACGGCGAAACCGGCACCGGCAAAGACGTGCTGGCCCGCGCGCTGCACGCCAGCAGCGCCCGGCGCGGCCAGCCCTTCGTGGCCGTGAACTGCGCGGCTCTGCCCGACACGCTGATCGAGGCCGAACTCTTCGGCTACCGCCCCGGCGCCTTCACCGGCGCCAGCCGCCAGGGCGCCCCCGGCCGCATCCGCGAGGCCCACGGCGGCACGCTGTTCCTGGACGAAATCGGCGACATGCCGCTGGCCCTGCAGGCCCGGCTGCTGCGCGTGCTGGAAGACCGCCAGGTGACGCCGCTGGGCGGCGGCCCCGCCACCGCGGTGGACTTCCGCCTCGTCTGCGCCAGCCACCGCCGGCTGAAGGATGAAGTGGCGGCCGGCCGCTTCCGCGAAGACCTGTATTACCGCCTCAACGGCCTCACGCTCAGCCTGCCACCGCTGCGCGAACGCACGGACTTGAGCGAGTTGCTGGCCCGGCTGCTGCACGCCGAGGCGCCCGACCGCAGGCTGGACGTGGACGCCGAGGCGCTGGCCCTGCTGAGCCGCTGCCGCTGGCCGGGCAATGTGCGCCAGCTGGCCCAGATGGTTCGCACCGCGGTGGCGCTGCTGGACGATGACGCGACGCGGCTGACGCTGGAGGCGTTGCCGGAGGACTTGCGAGCGGAGGTGGTGGGGGAGGCGCCGTTGGCACCGGCCGCTGGGGCTGCTACTGCTTCGCATGCCGACGTTGAAGACCTGCGCCAGCTCACGGACGCGCGCATCCGGGCGACGCTGGCGGCGGTGGGGGGGAATGTGTCGGAGGCGGCGAGGCGGCTGGGGGTGAGCCGGAATACGCTGTACAGGCGGGTCAAGTAGGTCAGGCAGGACTCAGCGGCTGAGAATCAAGACTTGACCCCGCTCTTGTAATCGGAGCGATGGCCTCTTGAGTGAGTCCCATGCCGGGATTTCGCCCCGGCGGGCGACCTACTTTCTGGCCCGCCAGAAAGTAGGCAAAGAGCGGCCCCTGCTCCGCCGCCCCTCGCGGCGCGAGGGGTTCCCTGCGATGCTCGCCCGACAAGGCCGCGCCGAACTCGCGTCGCTACGCTCTGCTCAAACAAGCGTCGCGAGTCAGTCTTGAGGCGTGCTGCGCACGCGCCTTGCCGGGCTGCGCTTCTCGGCGGCTCCAAAGGGAAACCCCGAAACAGCCAACAGCCGAAGACAGAAATCAAACAGGGCTCTTCGTGCCGATGAGCCCTGCGTGTGTCGACGCAAGAGGTTGAAATTAAGGCCTGACGCCCGGACTTCGGGGGCGGCAGCCTATCGGTTAAGGCGTTATGCGCCCCGCTTCAACCTCAGCCAAGTGAAGCCTGTATTGATCTACAAGTTTTGGTGGAATGAATACGTACTCCAGCAGCTGGTCCAGCATCTGCGGGAAGAGGTATAGCGGGGCGTTCTCGCCGATGAAGTGGTCGTGTGCCCGCACGGTTTCGCGCTTCCTGTTGCCAAAGAAGGCGTTATTCCAGATGAGCGGGGATCTTGCCGCGTGCTTCTTGTTGGCGAGCACCTCCTCTAGATACCCTCCAAGTACCTTGAACTCATGCGGTGGGCGCGACTTGCTCTGGCGTATCTGCTCTTTCGCCAGTTCGATCCGCTTCAGATGTTCGCTTGGCGCGGCTTGTTGAGTGTCTAGCAGCTGGCAATACCGTCGCAGCTCCCACACGGCGCGATCAAGGTCCAAGAGGGCATAACCCTGAACAAAGTAAGACACGTCCAAATATCGGTACTCGCCCAACTCAGCCACGGTATTGATGAACTCCAGGCAAGGTGGTGACAAGTCCATGGGGAAGGGTCCACGCTTAGTCAACTCAAGCGCCTTGTGTATGTCATGCCTGACCTTTGTCGCCTTGATGCGATGCACAAGAAGGAAGTACTTGAGATACTTCTCGACGGCCTGTTGAGCCGACCACAAGAACTGCGGGATGAGCAGAGCTCGGCTTGCCAGTCGCGCTGCTATGTAGTCTCGGTCGGCTATGTCGCGAAAGCATCGCGATGCGAAATCGTTGATTCGTCGATCAATCTGTTCCTGAGTGGCTGGGACGTTCAAGCTGCTTTCCTCCTTGCCAGAAAGTGTCACCTGAGCAGAACCGATGGTCCCTGCCGGTATCCAGTCCGGCAACAGGCCTCCGCCGAACAATCCTTTCGGGAGAATCCATCCTGCAGTTGCAAGACAAAGGCGGCACCTGAGCGCTGATGAACGGCGGCGTTGTTAGCAGGTGAGACCATGGGGCACTTCTAGCCCGTAGGTTGGGGTGAACCAAGTGAACCCCAACGACCTGGCAACACATCTGCACGAGCAAGCCGCGGGCAGCGTTGAGGTTCGCGGTGCTCACCCCAGCCTACCGTGATGCACAGCGCCAAAGCAAAGAGCCGGTCGTCAGACCGGCTCTTTGCTTTGGGACTTCGGCTGTTGGCTGTTCCGGGCTTCCCCCTTGGAGCCGCCGAGAAGCGCAGGAGCCCGGGGCGCGTGCGCAGCACGCTTCAAGAACTGACTCGCGACGCTTGTTTGAACGGAGCGTAGCGAAGTGAGTTCGGCGCGGCCCTGGGCTTCGAGCATCGCAGGGAACCCGCCCGCGCAGCGGGTGGGCGGCGGAGCAGGGGCCGCTCTTTGCCCACTTTCTGGCGGGACAGAAAGTGGGTCGCCCGCCGGGGCGAAATCCCGGCACGGTGCTTCGAGTTGCAAAGACTCGCCGCCAAGCAGACCCAGCCAACCAACTCACGCAGCAGGGCCAGGTCATGCCTCATACCCCGCTCCGCAGCGGTCACAGGAGCCCCCCAGCCACCTCCCCTTCACACACCCCCGCTAAGCTCCCCGCCATGAAGACCCGACCCTGGCTCCCCACCCGCCGCAGCCTGCTGCAAACCGTCCTCGCCACCGGCAGCGCCCCCGCCCTGCTGCTGCACCACCACACCGCCCGCGCCGAGGTAGCAGCCGCCACCACCGCCGAGACGCTGTTCGCGCTGGGCGTGGCCTCGGGCAGCCCGCGGCATGACCGGCTGGTGCTGTGGACCCGGCTGCTGGGCGAAGCGCTGCCGCCCACGGTCCCCGTGCAATGGGAACTGGCCGAGGACGAGGGCTTCACGCGCGTGGTGATGCGCGGCGAGGAGGCGGCCGAGGCCGACTGGGCGCACAGCGTGCATGCCGAGCCGCAGGGCCTGAAGCCGGACCGCTGGTACTGGTATCGCTTCACCGCCATCGGCCAGCGCAGCGCGGTGGGCCGCACCCGCACCGCGCCGGCGCCGGATGCGGCCCCGGGCGGGCCGCTGCGCTTCGTGATCGCGTCCTGCCAACGCTATGACCACGGCCGCTATGCCGCCTGGCGCGAGGTGGCCTCGCAGGACAACGACCTGGTGCTCTTCCTGGGCGACTACATCTACGAGAGCGCCACCTCGGCCAAGTCCGATGCGCCGCGCCAGCACACCGGCGGCGTCTGCCGCACGCTGGCCGACTACCGCCAGCGCTACACGCTCTACAAGCTGGACCCGCAGCTGCAGGCCGCGCATGCCGCCGCGCCCTGGATCTGCACCTGGGACGACCACGAGGTGGAGAACGACTACGCGGGCAACCAGTCCGAGCACCTGGAGCCGCATTTCGAGCGCCGCCGCGCCGCCGCCGCGCAGGCCTACTGGGAGAACCTGCCCTTTCCCAAGGCCGTGCGGCCGCGCCAGGCGGACATCCGCATCCACACGCACTACGACTGGGGCACGCTGGCGCGGCTCATCACGCTGGACGACCGCCAGTGGCGCGACCCGCAGGTGTGCCCCAAGCCGGGCAAGGGCGGCTCCAACACCGTCAAGCTCAAGGACTGCCCCAGCCTGCTGGACCCGCGCCGCACGCTGCTGGGCGAGGCGCAGGAGCGCTGGCTGGCCGAGAGCTGGGATGCCTCGCGCCCCTGGAATCTGCTGGCCCAGCAGACGCTGATGTCGCGCATGAACTGGCAGGCCCCGGCCGATGGCCCCGGCCAGTACTGGACCGACGGCTGGGACGGCTACCCGCTGGCCCGCCAGCGCCTGCTGCGCGACCTGCAGGCGCGCCGCGTGGCCAACACCGTGGTGCTGGGCGGCGACGTGCACGCCAACTACGTGGCCGACCTGAAGCTGGATTACGACGACGCCCGCGCCGCCGTGCTGGCCACCGAGTTCTGCGGCACCTCGATCAGCAGCCACGGCATGGCGCAGGACCGCATCACGCAGGCGCTGCCGATCAACCCGCACATCCACCTGGGCCGCGCCGACCAGCGCGGCTACATGCGCTTCGTGCTGGGCGCGAAGCAGCTGCAGGCCGAGCTGCGCACGGTGGACGACCCGTGGCGCGCGGACAGCCCGTTGCAGACCCAGGCCCGCTTCGTCGTGGAAGCGGGCCGCGCCGGGGCGCAGCGGGGCTGAGCCCGGCGGCGGGCCGGCAGGCGCCGGCCTGGCCGTCGCACCGGCCGGGTCGCTCAGGCCGCCGCGCGGCGTGCCAGCGCATGGCGGGCGATGCTGGCGGCGAACAACGGGGTCTCGCGGCGGTTGTGGTCGCCGCTGGCGGCCTGGCGGGCGTCGATGGCGCCCTGCAGTGTCTGGCCCTGGGCCTCGACGAAGGCCACGAAGGCGTCGGTGGGGTGGGAGGTGACGCGGTTGGTGTAGCGGGTGCGCCCGCCCTCCAGCGGCTCGGCGATCAGCTCCCAGATCACGTTGACCTGGGTGCGGCCGTGCGGTGTGAACACGTCGGAGAGGGAGTTCATGCGGCAGTAGGCCGGGCCGGCCTGCTCGGCCACGTAGTGCTGCACCACCAGGCCGGTGCCGATCATCTCGACGTTGATGGACATGCGGCGGCCGTCGTCGGTGAAGGTGGCGCCGCAGCTGATGTGATCGGGTGGGCAGCAGCGCTGGTACTCGGCCTCCGGCAGCGAGAACAGCCAGGCGGCGATGTCCAACTGCTCCACCGGGAGATCGATCTCCGCGGAGTAGGCGGACTGGGAAAGGACGATATCGGTCAGGACTTTCATGCTTGGGCCTTCAGTTGGGCATGAGGCCCGGGAGCCTCGACGGGCCGCCCGCGATGTGCGGCGGCTGAGGCCCATCGTCTGCAGCGGCCGTGACCGCCCGGCTACACCGCGCCGCTGCGCGCATGTCAGCCGAAACGGAAAGATTTACGGCGTCACCAGCCCGGGAAACGCGCTCACGCCCCCCTGAAGCGCGGGGCCTGCCAGGCCAGGCAACGCCTGACCCCTTTTCTAGAATTCCCGCCAGTCACGCCGCCTGCCCAGGTGGCTTTTTGTTGCCGATGAAGCGCCCGACGTGGCGCAGGGAGCCCCCATGAACGCCATCCTCCGTGCCGCCGCGCTGGCCCTGTGCTGCGCAGGCGCCGCCCAGGCCGCCACCGTCAACCTCGTCTACAACGGCACCAGCAGCAAGGAGCCTGGCGTGGCCGTGACCGGCTCGGGCCAGTTCGTCACCAAGGACGGCGTCGGCCCCGGCAGCATCGGCGTGGACGACCTCGCCAGCTTCAACTTCAGCTTCTCGTTCAGCTACCAGGGTCAGACGGACACCTTCAGCTTCGGCCTGTCGGACCTGAGCTGCCCGGACAACGACTTCGTCGACTGCAGCTTCTCGGCGACGCTGTCGGATACCGCGGTGACCGCGCTGGCGCTGCAGACCACCGAACTGCCGGCCGTTCACGGCTGGGCCCAGGGCCTGACCGTGCTGTCGCTCGGCAATGCGCTGACCGGCAACTTCGACATGCCGCCGCTGAGCCGCGGCAGCATCACCGCCACCGTCGACCAGACCCCGGGCGAACTGCCCGAGCCGGCCTCTCTGGCCCTGGCCGGCGTTGCGCTGCTGGGCGCCTGCGCCGCCCGCCGCAAGCGCCTCTGAGCCCTGGTGCGCCGCGCGCGCTGCCGCTGACGCCCAGCCGGTCGACCGACCGGCTTTTTCGTGGTCGGCGCGCTTGCAGTAATCTCGGCGCATGAGTTCCGTTCTCCAAGACCGCCCGCAGACCCTGGGCGAGGAAATCGCCAACGCCATCAGCCACGGGCTGGGGGCGCTGCTGGCGATCGCGGCGCTGCCCATCCTGGTGGCGCGCGCGGTGGGCCACGGCGGCGTGGCCGATGTGGTGGCCGCCGCCGTGTTCGCGGCCACGGCCATCCTGCTGTACGGCGTGTCGGCGCTGTACCACGCGCTGCCGGCCTCCTGGGCGGGCGGCCGGGTCAAGGCCTGGCTGATGCGGCTGGACCACGCCGCCATCTACGTGTTCATCGCCGGCAGCTACACGCCCTTCACGCTGGGCGTGCTGCCCACGGGCCCCGGCGTGACGCTGCTGGTGGTGGTGTGGGCCGTGGCGGCCTTCGGCGTGACCATCAAGCTGCTGAACCGGCTGCGCCACCCGCTGGTGTCCACCGCGCTGTACCTGGCCATGGGCTGGGTGGTGGTGTTCGTGGCCGGGCCGCTGATCCACAACATGCCCGCAACCGGCCTGGCCCTGCTGGTGGCCGGCGGCCTGAGCTACACGCTGGGTGCGGTGGTCTTTCTGCTCGACAACAAGCTGCGCTACGCGCATTTCGTCTGGCACCTGTTCGTGCTGGGGGGCAGCGTGTGCCACTTCTTCGCGGCGCTCTGGCACGCCTATGGCTGAGGCCCCTTGGGTGGCCGTAGTACAGACTTTCCCTAGAACCAGTCGGGTTTTTACCGATTAGGCGGTAAAATCCTCAGCTTGTCTGCGCGGGCCCCCATTCGATGGCCCGCCTTGCAGCCTCGCAGGCCACCCATTGGCCGCTTCCGCCTGGTCTGCAGTTCACCTCATCAATACGATGATCACGCCATGGGCCCCTGCCCAGGGCGCAGCTTTTTTCAGCATCACAAGGAGCGCTCATGGCCAAGGAAGAACTGATCGAAATGCAAGGCGTCGTTGACGAAATCCTGCCGGACTCGCGCTTCCGTGTGACGCTGGACAACGGCCACAAGGTCATCGCCTACACCGGCGGCAAGATGCGCAAGCACCACATCCGCATCCTGGCCGGCGACGCCGTGTCGCTGGAAATGTCGCCCTACGACATGGGCAAGGGCCGCATCACGTTCCGCCACCTGAACCGCGGCCCCGGCAGCGGCCCGGCGCCCCAGCGTCGCTGAGCCAGACTCCCCCTTGAAACCGGCCGGCCGCCATTGGGCCCGGCCGGTTTTTTCATGCCTGGCGCCGCTCGCGGCGGCCCGGCCTCATTCGATGGCCGAGGCCGACCTGGCCCGCTCGCGCAGCAGGTACTTCTGGATCTTGCCGGTCGAGGTCTTGGGCAGCTCGGTGAACACCACCCGCTTGGGCGCCTTGAAGCGCGCCAGCTGGCTGCGGCAGAACTCCAGCAGTTCGTCTTCTGTGGCGCGGGCACCGGGCTTGAGCTCGACGAAGGCGCAGGGCACCTCGCCCCACTTCGCATCGGGCAGCGCCACCACCGAGGCCAGCATCACGGCCGGGTGGCGGTGCAGCACGTCCTCCACCTCCACCGAGCTGATGTTCTCGCCGCCGGAGATGATGACGTCCTTGCTGCGATCCTTGATCTTGATGTAGCCGTCAGGCTGCACCACGGCCAGGTCGCCGGTGTGGAACCAGCCACCGGCAAAGGCCTCCTCGGTGGCCAGCGAGTTCTTCAGGTAGCCCTTCATCACGACGTTGCCGCGGAAGCAGATCTCGCCCATGGTCTCGCCGTCCGCGGGCACGGGCTGCAGCGTGTCGGGGTTGAGCACCGTGACCGCCTCCTGCAGCGGGTAGGTGACACCCTGGCGGCCGTTCAGGCGCGCGCGCTCCTCCGCCGGCAGCCCGGCCCAGTGTTCCTGCTTCACGCACACGGCCGCCGGGCCGTAGACCTCGGTGAGGCCGTAGACATGGGTGATGTCTATGCCCGCGGCCTCGCAGCCCTCCAGCACCGCGGCCGGCGGCGGCGCGCCGGCGATCAGGCCGCGCACCGGGCGGCCCAGCGTGCCGCGTTGCTCGGCCGGCGCATTGATCATCAGGCTGTAGACGATGGGCGCGCCGCACAGGTGGGTGACGTGGTGCTCGTGCATCAGCTGCCAGATCAGCGCCGGGTCCACCCGGCGCAGGCACACGCTGGTGCCGCCCACCAGCGCCATGGTCCAGGGAAAGCACCAGCCGTTGCAGTGGAACATCGGCAGCGTCCACAGGTAGATGGGGTGGTCGGGCAGTTGCCAGGCGATCACGTTGTTGGCCGCGTTCAGGTAGGCGCCGCGGTGATGCGTGACCACGCCCTTGGGGTTGCCGGTGGTGCCCGAGGTGTAGTTCAGCGCGATCGCGTCCCACTCGTCGGCCGGCAGCTGCCACGCGAAGGCCGGATCGCCCTGGGCCAGCAGCTCTTCATAGGTCAGCGTGCCCAGGCGGGGCGCCTCGGGGGCGGCGCTGTCCAGCACGTCGATGACCAGCGGCCGATGGCGCGGCTCCACCGCCTGCAGCGCGCGGGCGATGACGGCGGAGAACTCCGGGTCCACCAGCAGCACGCGGGCCTCGCCGTGCTCCAGCATGAAGGCCAGGGCCTCGGCGTCCAGCCGGGTGTTGAGCGTGTTGAGCACGCCGCCGGCCATGGGCACGCCGTAGTGCGCCTCGAACATGGCCGGCGTGTTCGGCAGCATGGCCGCCACCGTGACGCCCGGCCCCACGCCGTGCTGGCGCAGCGCGCTGGCCAGGCGGCGGCAGCGCGCCTCGGTCTCGCGCCAGGTCTGGCGCAGCGTGCCGTGGATCAGCGCCACCCGCTCCGGAAACACCGCCGCCGCGCGGCCCAGAAAGCTCAGCGGCGACAGCGGCACATGGTTGGCGGGGTTCTTGTCGAGGCCGATCTGGTAGGGGCTGGTGCGGGTCATGTCGGGGTCCTGCGGGAATGCGTTGGCACCAGCCTAGGCCCGTGGCCTTACGCCAAGCCTGCCAGGGTGCGGCGCTCGATACTGCCGTCCCCAACAACGAGGAGACCCCCATGGCCAAGGGCTACTGGATCGCCCGCGTGGACGTGCACGACGCCGAGCGCTACCAGCAGTACGTGCAGCACAACGGCCCGGTGTTTGCGCGCTTCGGCGCCCGCTTCCTGGTGCGCGGCGGCGCCTTCCAGGCGCCCGAGGGCCACAGCCGCAGCCGCAACGTGGTGCTGGAGTTCCCCAGCTACCAGGCCGCGCTGGACTGCTACCACTCTGCGGAATACCAGGCGCTGGTGGCCGTGCGCGCGCCGGCCGGCGAGGCCGACATCGTGCTGATCGAGGGCTACGACGGGCCGCAGCCCGGCTGAGCCGACCTCAGCAGCGCGCCAGCACGGCCCGCCACGCGGCCACGGCCTGCTCGTCGGTCCAGCCCTCGGCCGCGTCGCCGATGACGATCTCCACCATCGCGCCGCCCGCAAGCCGCGTGGAGGGTTGCGCGCGATTGCCCAGCCAGAAGCCCGTGGCCTCGGCCTGGGCCAGCAGCGCCTCGCGCAGCCGCAAGGGGTCGGCCGGCAGGTGCAGCTGGAAGGAATTGGTGTGCGGCGGCTCGGGCGCCACCTGCCAGCCCGGCTGCCCGGCCAGTGCAGCCGCCAGCGCGCGGGCGCGCTCGCGGTAGGCGGCCATGCGCGGCAGCTGGCGGCGTAGGCCGTCCAGCGCGCTCAGCACCATCGGATAGAGCGTGTAGACGTTGCCGGCCAGGCGGGTCTTCCAGGGCGCCAGCGCGGCAATGAAGTCCGCCGGCCCGGCCAGCAGGCTGCCCGCCAGCCCGCCCAGGCCCTTGTAGAAGGACACATAGACCGAATCCGCCAGCGCGCAGATCTCGGCCAGCGAGCGGCCGTAGTGCGGCGCCGATTCCCACAGCCGTGCGCCATCCAGGTGCAGGCGCACGCCCTGCGCGCGGCACCAGGCGCTGATCGCGACCAGCTCGTCCCAGTCCGGCAGCCAAAAGCCCGCCCGCCGCAGCGGCAGCTCCACGACCACCACGGCCGGCTTCTCGTCCAGCGCCTGCAGATCCGCCACGGTCAGCGGCGTGTCCGGCGCGCCCACGCGCAGCGCGCGCAGGCCCATCAGCGCCTCCAGCGCGTCGGCCTCATCCGCCGCCAGATGGCTTTGCGGGTGCACGACCACCGGCCCCACCGTGTCGCCACACCAGCCGCGCAGCGCGGCCAGCTGCGCCGCCACGCCCTTGTGCCAGAACTGGGCCACCGGCAGGCCCAGCAGCGCCGCGCCCTGCGCCTCTAGCGCCTGCAGCACCGCGCCGTCGCCATACACGTCCAGCGCCCCGGCCGCCTCGGGCAGCTCGGCCAGCGCCAGCAGCGACTCGCGCATGGAGCGCAGCGGCCGGTGGCCGTTGAGCCAGCGGGTGCAGCGGTTGCGCAGATCGATCTCGGCGTGGGTGGGGCGGATTGCAGGCATGGGCAGGGAGTCGGCAGGCAGGAGCGTCAGTGTGACGCGGCCCGCCACGCCCGGCCGGAACTCACCCCCGCACCGGCCGCCCGGCCCCTGGCCAACGGGGTTCGCTAGACTCCTGCCCTTTTTCCTCGCGCGCCCGCGCCGCGCGAGACCGCCGCGCCCACCCCGCCGCCAGCGGCCGCCCGCTCCGTCATGTCGACCCCGCCTCCATCCGCCCCGCCCGCTTCGCCGGACCGCCCCGCCGGCCCGCCGTCGCTCGCGCGCCTGCTGCCGCAGTGGGGCGTGCCGCCGGTGCCGCCCGCGCCGCTGGCCCGCCAGCTGGGCGATCAGCTGGCCTGGGCCGACGCCATCCTGCTGTCGCAGGCGCTGTCTGCGCCACCGGCCGCCGTGGGTGACGCCGCCACCCGCCGCCGCGCGCTGGACTGGGCCGAGGCCGCGCTGGAGCGCGTGCTGGCCGAGGTGGGCGCGGGCTTTCATGACGAACTGCTGGCGCGCGACTCCGCCCAGGCCCTGCCCGAGCAGGCGCCGCCGCTGGCCGACCTGCTGACCAGCTACCGCCTGCACCTGTCGCAGCAGCAGCGCCAGATCGCCGGCCGTGCGGCCAGCCTGCGCGAGAAGCTGCGCGCGCAGCTGGCCGGCGCCAGCCCCGAGCTGGCTCGGCTGGCCGCGCTGGACGCCGTGTTCGAGCGCTCGCTGGCCGCGCAGGAACGCGCCGCCCTGGGCGCGCTGGCCACGCTGCTGGCCCACCGCGCCCAGGCCCACGAACGCAACCACCCGACGCACTGGCGCGCGCCGCTCTGGGCCGATCTGCAGCAGCTGCTGCAGGCCGAGCTGGCGCTGCGACTGCAACCCGCACAAGGCCTGATCGAGGCCCTGCGCCAGGCCGTGGCGGCAGATGCCCGCCCCGCGGCCGACGACTGAATCGAGACCATGAACCGCTTGCTCACCCTCCTCCACCCCGTCGCACTGGCCGCTGGCCTGGCCGGCATCGCGGGCGCCGCGCTGGCCGCCTCGCACCACCACCCGGTGGCGCTGGCCGTGTGCGGGCTGATCGCCGCCTTCTTCGCGCTGGGCGTGTGGGAGCTGCTGGGCTTTCGCGCGCTGAGTGCCGCGCTGCGCCAGGCCGCCGCGGCCGGCGCCGACACGGCCGCCGACGCCTGGCTGGCCGCCCGCCCCGAGCCGCTGCGCGAGCCGCTACGCCTGCGGCTGGCCGGCCAGCGCGCCGCGCTGCCGGGCCTGAACCTGGCGCCGGCCCTGGCCGGCCTGCTGGTGCTGCTGGGCATGCTGGGCACCTTCATCGGCCTGCTGCTGACGCTGGGCGGCACCGCCCAGGCCATGAACGCCACGGCCGACCTGAATGCGCTGCGCGCCGCGCTGGGCGCGCCGGTGCAGGGCCTGGGCCTGGCCTTCAGCGCCTCGGTGGCCGGCGTGGCCGGTTCGGCCGCGCTGGGCCTCTTGCTGGCGCTGGCACGGCGCGACCGCAGCGTCGCAGTGCAGCAGCTGGAGGTGGCCCTGGCCGGCCCGCTGCGCCCGTTGACCGCCGAATTCCAGGCCGAGCAGGCCCACGCCGCTGCCGAGCAGGCTGCACGCGACGAGGCCCTGGCCGCCGAGCAGCGCGCCCGCGAGGCCCAGCGCGAGCTGGTCGGCCAGCTGCAGCAGTTCGCGCAGGACCTGGGCGAGCGCCTGAGCCGCGATCTGGGCCAGCAGCAGGCCCGCTGGCAAGACCTGCACCAGGCCGAGCAGCAGCGCTTCCACGGCGAGGCGCAGAGCGCCTACCAGCAGCTGGCCGCCAGCGTGGACACCACGCTGCGCAGCGGCCTGCAGCAGGCGCTGGGCGACGCCGCCCGCCTGGCCGGCGACGCGATACGCCCGGCCGCCGAGGCCACCATGGCCGGCATCGCCCGCGAGGCGGCTGCGCTGCACGAGCGCGTGGGCCAGCAGCTGGGCGAGGCCTTCAGCGCCCAGGCCGCGCACGGCCAGCAGCAGCTCGACGGACTGCGCCAGCACTTCGAGGCCGGCGCCGCGCAGATCGCCGCGCAGCTGGACGCCGCCGCCCAGGCGCAAGCCCTGGCCCTGGCCGCGCAGCGCGACACGCTCGCCGCCCAGCTCACCCAACTGGCCGAACAGCAGCGCCAGCACCAACAGCATTGGAGCGACGCGCAGACCACACAGGCCGCCTCGCTGCTGCAGCAGCTGGCCCAGGCCCAGGCCCGCCAGCAGGCGCTGAGCGCCGACGCCGAGGCCGCGCGCGTGCAGGCGCTGGAGGCGCAGCTGGCCGCGCTGGCCCGCCAGCGCGACGAGGCCCAGGCGCTGCTGAGTCGCGCCGCCGAACACAGCCAGGCCGCCGCCGCGCAACTGGCCCAGGGCCAGGCCGCGCAGGCCGAGGCGCTGCTGGCCCGCGTGAGCGACGCGCTGCAGGCCCAGCAGCAGGTGCAGCAACAGGCCGAGGCCCGCCGCGATGCCGAGCTGGCCCGCCAGCTCCAGGCCCTGAGCGAACAGCGCGAGGCCACCCAGGCCCTGCTGGCCGGCACGGCCGAGCACAGCCAGGCCGCCGTGGCCCAGCTGGCCCAGGGCTTTGGCGCCCAGGCCGACACGCTGCTGGCCCGCTTTGCCGACGCGCTGCACCAGCAGCAGCACAGCCAACAGCAGGCCGACGCCACACGCGCCGCCGAGCTGGGTCGCCAGCTGCAGGCGCTGGGCGAGCAGCGCGGCGCGGTGCAGCAGCTGCTGGCGGAGTCCGCCGCCCGCACCCAGGCCGCGGCCGACCAGCTGGCCGAGCGACTGTCCAGCCAGACCGAGACGCTGCTGCGCACGCTGGCCGAGGCCCAGACCCGCCAGCACGAGATCCAGGCCCAGGCCGATGCCGAGCGCCGCGCCGAGCTGCGCGCCGACCTGGCCGCGCTGGCGGCGGAACGCGAGGCCGCGCAGGCCCTGCTGGCCACCAGCGGCGAGCGCGCCCAGGCCACGCTGGCCGCGCTGCTGAGCCAGTTCGAGGCCCAGACGCAAGCGCTGATCGCCCGCCTGAGCGACAGCCAGCAGCGCCTGCTGCAAGGCCAGGCCGATGACGACGCGGCCCGCCTGACCGCCTGGCGCGACGCGCTGCAGGGCGCGGGCGCACAGCAGCTGGCCCAGCAGCAGCAGCTGGCCGACGGCCTGCTGGCCCACACGCGCACGCTGGTGGCCCAGGCCGAGGCCCAGGCCCAGGCCACGCTGCGCGAGGCCGGCGCACTGCTGCAGGCGGCCGGCGAGGCGCCGCGCGCCGCGGTCGAGGTGGTGGCGGCGATGCGCGAGCAGCTGGCCCAAAGCCAGGCCCAGGACCGCGCCGCGCTGGCCGAACGCGCCGAGCTGATGCAGACCCTGTCCGCGCTGCTGGGCACGCTGCAGCAGGCCGCGGGCGAGCAGCGTCAGGCCATAGACACGCTGGTGGCGGGCGCCGCCAGCCGGCTGGATGCCGTGGGCCTGCAGTTCGCGAGCCAGGCCCAGGCCACCGGCCAGCAGCTGGGCGACGCGGCGGCCCAGCTGGCCGCCGGCTCGGCCGAAATCGGCGCGCTGGGCGAGGGCTTCGGCACCGCGGTGACGCTGTTCCAGCAGAGCAATGCGCAGCTGGTGCAGCACCTGCAGGCGCTGGAGGAGCGCCTCAGCGGCGCGATGGCGCGCAGCGACGAGCAGCTGGGCTATTACGTGGCCCAGGCGCGCGAGGTCATCGACCTGTGCCTGGGCTCGCAGAAGCAGGTGCTGGACGCGCTGCAGGGCGCTGGAGCCGCCCATGGCTGAGCGCCTGCTGGACAGCGACGAGCCGGCCGACGACGGCGCGCATGGCGGCAGCGCGCCGGCCTGGACCGCGTTCGGCGACCTGATGGCCGGCGTGCTGGGCGCCTTCGTGCTGCTGCTGGGCGCGGCACTGGTGGGCCAGCTGGACCTGGCCAACAAGCTGGAGGCCGAGGTGCAGCAGCGCCAGGCCGAGCAGCAGCGCCGCGAGGCGCTGGAGCGCGCACTGGCCGGCCCGCTGGCCGACGGCCGCATCACGCTGGTGGAGGGCCGCATCGGCATCAGCGGCTCGGTGCTGTTCGCGACCGGCTCGGCCCGCCTGCACCCGGACGGCCTGGCGCTGCTGCGCCAGCTGGCCGGGCCGCTCACCACCTACCTGGCGCAGCGCGACGAGGTGCTGATGGTCAGCGGCTTCACCGACGACCGCCCCATCGCCCGTGACGGTGGCGTGGCCTATGCGGACAACTGGGAGCTGTCGGCCCAGCGCGCGCTGACCGTCACGCGCACGCTGATGGCCGAGGGCCTGCCGGCCGACACCGTGTTCGCCGCCGCCTTCGGCCCGCAGCAGCCGGTGGCCGGCAACGACAGCGCCGAGGGCCGCGCGCTGAACCGCCGCGTGGAGATCGCCCCCACGCCGCGGCCGCGCCAGGCCGCGGCTTCCGCTGCGACCGCCGCCAGCCGCTGATGAACGAGCCGCTCGCACACGACCCGCTGGCCTGGCTGCAGGCCCGCCCGCCGGCCTCGCCGGCGCGCCAGCGTGTGCTGCAGGTGCTGGCCGACCGCGCCGCCGCCGCGCCGCCGGGGCCGCTGCGCGAGCAGCTGCTGCGGGCGCTGCAGCGCCAGGCCGAGCGGCCCGACGCGGTGCTGCCGCAAGACCTGCCCCCACCCGCTGCCGAGCCCGGCCCGCTGCAGGCGCTGGCCGCGCTGGTGCAGCGCCTGCGCGCCGCCAGCGCGGGCACCGAGCCGCGCGTGCTGCAGCAGCATGCGCGCGCCTTCGGCGAGCTGCGCACCGCGCGCCGCCTGGCCGAGGTGGCCGCGCCGGTGCCCGAGCATCTGGGGCCGCTGAACAACCAGGTACTGGTGCGGCGCGCGCTGCAGCAGCTGCAGCAGCTGTCGCCGGACTATCTGCAGCGCTTCATCGAGCAGGTGGACAGCCTGGCCGCCCTGGCGCCGCTGCTGGCCGTAGACACCCCCGACACGCCACGCCCCGCAGCGAAGGCACCGGCCCGCAGCCCGCGCACCACGGCCGCCAAGACCCCTGCCAGGCCGGCCGCCGCCCGCAAGACGGGCACGCGGCGCTAACGCGACCGCGGCCGCGCATGGCGGCTCAGTCCCAGGGGCCGTGGATGAGCTCGCGGGTTTCCTCGACCGCGATGCGCCACATGGCCAGCACGTCCTCGTCCGGCCGCTGGTAGGCGCCGCCGAAGTTGCCATCGCCGGCCAGGGCGCGCGCCGCGTCCGGCGGCAGCACGGCGTAGCGGCGGTAGTCCACCGGCGGCTTGGGCGCGTCGGGCTGGGCCACGCCGGGCAGGCGGGTCCAGGGCAGGTTCTCCATCCAGCTGGCATGGGCCGAGGCGGGGTCCAGCGCCTTCACATGGGCCAGCGTGCGCGGCGCATTCCACCAGTTGTGCAGGCGCACGCGGCACTGCGGATGCGCCGCCAGCCATTCGGCAATGGCACCGGCCACCGGCTGGTTGCCGCCATGGCCGTTGACGATGAGGATGCGCCGGAAGCCCTGGTGGGCCAGGCTGTCCAGCAGATCGGTCACGACAGCCAGCAGGGTCTGCAGCCTCAGCGTGACCGTGCCGGGATAGCTCATGAAGGCCGGAGTGAGGCCGTAGGGCAGCACCGGGAACACCGGCACGCCCAGCGGCTCGGCCGCCTCCACGGCGACGCGCTCGGCCAGGATGGCGTCCACCGCCAGGCTCAGGTAGGCATGCTGCTCGGTGCAGCCTATCGGCAGCAGGCAGCGGTCGTCCTGCTGCAGGTAGGCCTCGACCTGCATCCAGTTCATGTCGGCGATCTTCATGGCGCGGCCGTGGGTAGCGTGTCGTCGGGATGGCGCTGCTGCCAGGCGCGCAGTGCGCGGCGGTAGTCGTCCATGGCCAGGTCGTAGGTGTCGAAGATGCAGGGGTCGCAGCCGTTGCCGCAGCACTCCGACAGGTCGGGCTGCAGCGGCGGCTGGGGCCGGGGATCGGGGTCCGTGGGCGAGGTGGCGCTCATGCGCGGATTGTCCGCGGGGCTCAGGCCGACGGCCGGCGCCAGGCCATGCCCACGGTGCGCGGCGCGGTCGGCTGGAAGCCGAACTGCGCGTAGAGCGCATCGGCCGGCACGTCGGCCAGCAGGCTCACATAGCCGCTGGGCGGCACATGGGACTGCAGCCAGGCGGCGATCTCGCCCATGATGCGCCGGCCCAGGCCGCGGCCCTGGTGGGCCGGCAGCACGGCAATGTCCACCACCTGGAAGGCCGTGCCGCCGTCGCCGATCACACGGCCCATGCCCACCACCTCGCCACCCTGCAACAGCTGCACCGCGAACAGCGTGTTGGGCAGGCCGCGCGCGGCGGCCTCGTCGCTCTTGGGGCTGAGCCCGGCGGCCACGCGCAGGTGCTGGTAGGTGGCGGCGTCGGGCGTGGCGTGCAGCGTGGTGTAGTCCATGGCGCCCGATTCTGCAGCCCCAGCCATCACCTCCCGTCATACCCGCTGCGGCGTCGTTCATGGCTGCTGCGGGCACACCCGCAGCCCCGGAGCTGGGGGCGCTGCAACAATCGGGCATCCGGTCCCCCCCTGCCTCGTGATGTCCCTGACCCGCCTTCTTGCCGCCACCCCGGCCCTGCTGCTGGCTGCCTGCGCCAGCGTGACCCCACCCCCGTCGCCCGCACCCGGCAGCGGCCCGGTGGCCGCGCGCGCCGTGCCACTGCCGCACATCGACCGCAGCTACACCTCGGACAACCAGGACAGCCGCGCGCTCTACATCGTGCTGCACTACACGGTGCTGAACTGGGAGAAGTCGCTGAAGGTGCTGACCACCGGCGGTGGCGTGTCGGCCCACTACCTGGTGCGCGACGAGCCGGTGGCCAGCTACGCGCTGGTGGACGAGAACCGCCGCGCCTGGCATGCGGGCGCGAGCTTCTGGGCCGGCAACCAGAACCTGAACTCGGCGTCCATCGGCATCGAGATCGTGAACCCGGGCTACACCGACACGCCGGCCGGGCGGGTCTACGCGCCCTTCCCGCAGTCCCAGGTGGACGAGGTGATCGCGCTGGTGCGCGACATCCAGGCTCGCCAGAAGGTGCGCCCCGACCGCATCATCGGCCACAGCGACATCGCGCCCGGCCGCAAGCAGGACCCGGGCCCTGCCTTCCCCTGGAAGCAGCTGGCCGACGCCGGCCTGGTGCCCTGGCCCGACCACAACCTGGTGCTGATCAAGCGCCTGGAGCACGAGGTGGCCCCGCAGAGCGTGGCCTGGCTGCAGGCGCGGCTGGCCCGCATCGGCTACAAGACGCCGCAGACCGGTGTGCTGGACGAGGCCACGCGCGACGTGATCACCAGCTTCCAGATGCACTTCCGGCCCAGCGACATCGGCGGCATCCCCGACTCCGAAACCGCGGCGCTGATCGAGGCCATCACCACGCCGAATGGCATGCGCCTGGTGCAGCCGGACGGCAGCAGCCAGCCCTACACCTGGCGCTGGTAAGGGCGGCCGCGTGCTCGGATTCCTGCTGAAGCGCCTCGCGACGCTGGTGCCGACGCTGATCGGCATCACCATCGTCGCGTTCGGACTGATCCGCCTGGTGCCGGGCGACCCCATCGAGGTGATGATGGGCGAGCGCCACCTGGACGCCGAGCAGCATGCCGAGCTGGTCAAGCGCATGGGGCTGGACCAGCCGCTGCCGGTGCAGTACTGGCACTACGTCAAGGGCCTGCTGCACGGTGATCTGGGCCAGAGCCTGGTGAGCCGCGAGCCGGTGTCCCGCGAGTTCGCCGCGCTGTTTCCCGCCACCGTCGAGCTGGCGCTGGCCGCGCTGGTGTTCGCCGTGGTGCTGGGCCTGGCGCTGGGCGTGTCGGCCGCGCTCAAGCGCGGCTCGCTGCTGGACCAGGGCGTGATGGGCCTGGCCACGGTGGGCTACTCCATGCCGGTGTTCTGGTGGGGGCTGATCCTCATCATGTGGTTCTCGGTGACGCTGGGCTGGACCCCGGTGTCGGGCCGCATCAGCATCGAGTACGACATCGAGCGCGTCACCGGCTTCATGCTGATAGACAGCGCGCTCAGCGGCCAGGAGGGCGCCTTCAGCTCGGCCCTGCTGCACCTGGTGCTGCCCGGCCTGGTGCTGGGCACCAGCACGCTGGCGGTGGTGGCGCGCATGACGCGCTCCAGCATGCTGGAGGTGCTGCGCGAGGACTATGTGCGCACGGCCCGCGCCAAGGGCCTGTCGCCCGCACGCGTGGTGGTGGTGCATGCGCTGCGCAATGCGCTGATCCCGGTGCTGACCGTGGTGGGCCTGCAGACCGGCAGCCTGCTGGCCGGCGCGGTGCTGACCGAAACCATCTTCTCCTGGCCGGGCATCGGCAAATGGCTGATCGACTCCATCGCGCGGCGTGACTACCCCGTGGTGCAGGCCGGCATCCTGATCTCGGCCCTGACCTTCATAGGCGTGAACCTCATCGTGGACCTGCTGTACGGCGTCGTGAACCCGCGCATTCGCGGAGGTGGGCATTGAGCGACGCGCACCTCAAGCCGCAGGAGCCGCCCGGCCCGCTGCGTGAGTTCTGGCTGGGCTTCTCGGCCAACCGCGGCGCGCTGATCGCGCTGGTCGTGTTCAGCCTGATCGCGCTGGCCGCCCTGCTGGCACCGCTGCTGGCGCCCTACGACCCGGTGGAGCAGTACCGCGACTTCATGCTGGCGCCGCCGGTGTGGGCCGAGGGCGGCAGCAGCCGCTTTCTTCTCGGCACCGACGAGCTGGGCCGCGACATGCTGAGCCGCCTGCTGTGGGGCGGGCGGGTGTCGCTGGGCATAGGCCTGTCGGCCGTGCTGATGTCGCTGATTCCCGGCGTGCTGCTGGGCCTGACCGCGGCCTTCTTCCAGCACACCCTGTCCCCCGCCATCATGCGGGTGATGGACATCCTGCTGGCGCTGCCGGCGCTGCTGCTGGCCATCTGCGTGATCACCATCCTGGGGCCGGGTCTTGTCAACACGGTGATCGCGATCGCCATCGGCTCGCTGCCCGGCTATGTGCGCCTGACCCGCGCCCAGGCCATGGCCGAGATCGGCCGCGACTACGTGACCGCCAGCCGCGTGGCCGGCGCCGGCGTGTGGCGGCTGATGTTCCTGACCGTGCTGCCCAACTGCCTGGCGCCGCTGATCGTGAACGCGTCGCTGAGCTTCTCGTCCGCCATCCTGGAAACGGCCGGCCTGGGCTTTCTGGGCCTGGGCGTGCAGGCGCCAACCGCCGAGTGGGGCACCATGCTGTCGGCCGCACGCGACTACATGCAGCGCGCACCCTGGGTGGTGACGCTGCCGGGCCTGACCATCCTGGTGACGGTGCTGGCCATCAACCTGATGGGCGACGGGCTGCGCGATGCGCTGGATCCGAAGTTGAAGAAGGTGCAGTGATGGGGGGCTGGTTTTTCTTGTCTTCGTTGAACGGGCGACTCCCGGCCAGGCCCAGCCCAGCCCAACCGCGCCAGCCGGTCCGCATTGGCTGTTCCTTCACTCCCCCTTCAGCCCCGCTGAGGAGCGCAGGACCTCAAGCCCGTGCGCGCAGCGCACTTCAAGCACTGACTCGCGACGCTTGTCTGAGCGTAGTGAGCTATGCGAACGAAGCGAGTTCGGCGCGGGGCTTGAGGGCCGAGCACCGCAAGGCACCCCGAGCAACGCGAGGGGCGGGGCGGTCGGGGGCGACTCTTTGCCTACTTTCTGGTCGCCCAGAAAGTAGGTCGGCCGCGGGGCCGAAATCCCCGCATGGGCTGCAGCGCTCACCCACCGCCGGACATACGAACACATGAGCCTCCTGCACATCCAGAACCTGCGCGTGCAGTTCGGCCGCTTCCCCGCGGTGGAAGGCGTCGACCTGACGCTGGAGCCCGGTGAGCTGCTGGGCATCGTCGGTGAATCCGGCTCGGGCAAGTCCGTCACCATGATGGCGCTGATGGGCCTGATCGCCGCGCCCGGCCAGGTCACCGCCGATGCCGTGAGTTTCCAGGGCCAGGACCTGCTGCGCCTGAGCGCCCGCGAACGCCGCCGCCTGATCGGCCGCGACATCGCCATGGTGTTCCAGGACGCGCTCACCAGCCTCAACCCCAGCTACACCGTAGGCGCCCAGATCGAGGAGGTGCTGCGCACCCACCTGGGCCTGCGCGGCGCGGCGGCGAAGGCGCGCGTCATCGAGCTGCTGCAGCAGGTCGAGATCCCCGACCCGGCCAACCGCGCCAACGCCTATCCGCACCAGCTCTCCGGCGGCATGAACCAGCGCGTGATGATCGCCATGGCCATCGCCTGCGAACCCAAGCTGCTGATCGCCGACGAGCCCACCACCGCGCTGGACGTGACCATCCAGGCCCAGATCATGGCGCTGCTGCTGAAGCTGCAGCGCGAGCGCGGCATGGGCCTGATCCTGATCACGCACGACCTGGCCGTGGTGGCCGAGATGGGCGAGGCCCGCCCGGCGGACGGCGCCGCGGCCTCGCCGGGCGCCCGCGTGGCGGTGATGTATGCCGGCCAGATCGTCGAGACCGGCCCGGTGCCCGCGCTGTTCGACGCGCCACGCCACCCCTACACGCAGGCGCTGCTGGCGGCCATCCCCGAGCACAACAAGGGCGCGCGCCGGCTGTCGGCCCTGCCCGGCATCGTGCCCGGTGCGCTGGACCGCCCCACCGGCTGCCTGCTGGGCCCGCGCTGCGCCCGCGCGCAGCCGCAGTGCCGCGCCGAGCGGCCAGCCCTGGTGGACGGCGTGCGCTGCTTCTTCCCCGGCCTGCCCGGCACCGCCAGCCCCCAGGAGGCCGCCCATGTCTGAAGCCCCGCTGCTGCAGGCGCAAGACCTGGCCCGCCATTACGAGGTCAGCCGCGGCCTGTTCAAGCCCGCGGCCGTGGTGAAGGCGCTGAACGGCGTGAGCTTCGCGCTCGCACCGCGCCAGACGCTGGCCGTGGTGGGCGAATCCGGCTGCGGCAAGAGCACGCTGGCACGGCAGCTGACGCTGATCGAGTCGCCCAGCCGCGGCAGCCTGCGCATCCGCGGCACGGACGCCGCCAACGCGGACGCCGCCACGCTCAGGCGCCTGCGCCAGGACGTGCAGATGGTGTTCCAGAACCCGTTCGCGTCGCTGAACCCGCGCAAGACCATCGCGGCCACGCTGGCCGAGCCGCTGGTGATCAACACCCCGCTGTCAGCCGCCGAGCGGCGCGAGCGGGTGCAGGCGCTGGCGGCCAAAGTGGGTCTGCGGCCCGAGCACCTGCAGCGCTACCCGCACATGTTCTCGGGCGGCCAGCGCCAGCGCATCGCCATCGCGCGGGCCATGATCCTGAACCCCGGCATCGTGGTCGCGGACGAGCCGGTGTCGGCGCTGGACGTGTCCATCCAGGCCCAGATCCTGAACCTGTTCATGGACCTGCAGGACGAACTGGGCACGGGCTATGTGTTCATCTCGCACAACCTGTCGGTGGTGGAGCATGTGGCGAATGAGCTGATGGTGATGTACCTCGGCTCGGCCGTGGAGATGGGCGACAAGCGCCGCATCTTCGCCGCGCCGCTGCACCCCTACACCCGCGCGCTGATGAGCGCGACGCCGGCGCTGCATGCGTCGGAACGACGCGAGCGCATCGTGATCCACGGCGAGCTGCCCAGCCCACTAAACCCACCCAGCGGCTGCGCCTTCCATAAGCGCTGCCCGCTGGCCACGCCGCGCTGCGCCGAAGAGGCGCCGGTGCTGCGCCCCGTCGACAACCGCCAGGTGGCTTGCCACGTGGTCTGAGTACGGACCGAGAACAGGCCCTGCGGCCTGTTCGACGCCGTACGAAGGCCTGACGCCATGCAGGGCGGCAGGCATGAGCACGGACCGAGATCAAGCCCTGCGGCTTGACCGACGCCTGGCGAAGGCCGGGCGCCATGCAGGGCGCACGGCATGAGTCAGGACCGAAGACAGGCCCTGCGGCCTGAGCTCACGCGCCCCTCAGCGCTTCTTCCCCAGCTCATTCCCGATCAACCCACCCGCCGCCGCGCCCAGCGCGGCGCCCGTCGTGGTGCCGGTCATCACGCCGCCCACCACCGCACCGGCGGTGGCGCCCACGACGGTGGCCGTGTCCTTGCGCGACAGCGAGGCGCAGCCGGACAGGGCCAGCGCCGCACAGGCTGCCAAGGCAATCACGGGGGTGCGCCATGCCGCCAGGGGACGGCGGGCCAGGAGGGCAGAGGAGGTGTGGATGTTGTGAGTCATGAGGTGCTCCCGAAGCTGGAGTGATGGCCTCCACTGTGACCGGCCCGGGCATGCGCTCCCGTCGGCGCAGCCAGCAGCCGCATGTCGGACCCGGCCTACAAATCCATAACCAGAGCGAATGGCAGCCGAACGTTTTGTTTGTCAGTGGTCTGTTGCGGCCATGCCGCGCCCGCGGGGCGTCCCCGAGCGGCGGCGGCCGTGGCGCAGACAAGAATCTTTGCATTGAGATACCGCCGGAGAAGTCGATGCGATTCCAACCCACGCCCGTGATGCTCGGCCTGGCCCTGCTGCTGCAGAGCACCGCATTCGCCCAGCAGGCCGCCAGCCCCGAGACCCAGGACCCCAAGGCGGCCAAGCCCAAGGCGCAGGCACTGGAATCCGTCGTCGTCACCGGCCTGCGCGCAGCCAGCGAGGCCTCGCTGAACGCCAAGCGCGAGGCCTCGGCCAACGTGGACGTGATCAGTGCGGTGGACGTGGGCAAGATGCCCGACAAGAACCTGGCCGACTCGCTGCAGCGCGTGGTCGGCGTGGCCGTGCGCACCGACTACGACGAGGCCGAGAAGGTGGCCATGCGCGGCACCAACCCGGACATGACGCTGATCCTGTTCAACGGCCACTCGGTCAGCGGCGGCGACTGGTATCTGGCCGACCAGGGCAGCAGCAGCCGCTCCACCTCGCTGAGCCTGATGCCCTCGTCGGTGCTGAACGCCGCCACCGTCTACAAGACCTCGCAGGCCAACATCGTGGACGGCGGCCTGGCCGGCACGGTCAACGTGACCACCCGCAAGCCGCTGGACGAGAAGCAGCGCTTCGGCGGCGTGGTCAGCGTGGGCGGCGTCTACGCCGACCTGCCGGGCAAGAGCAGCCCGCAGCTCAATGCCAGCCTGAACTGGAAGAACGAGGCCAACACCTTCGGCGCGATCGGCCAGGTGTTTTCGGAAAAGCGCTGGGTGCGCCGCGACTCGGTGTCGCGGCTGGCCTATGGCTCCAGCAGCGGCTGGGACGTGATCAACACCAGCACGATGAAGGGCATCACGGACGCATCGCTGGCCGGCTCGGGCTACACCGCGGCCGACCTGAACGGCGTGCGCATGCCCGGCAGCCTGTCCAGCGAATTCGTCGAGGGCGTGCGCGACCGCAAGGGCGGCATGTTCTCGCTGCAGGCCCGGCCCGACAACAAGCTGGACCTGGGCCTGACCGGCTTCTACTCCTCGATGAACGCCAACAACTACGGTCGGCTGAACTCGGGCGCGATCTACAGCATGCTGCTCGGCAAGGCCGATCCGCTGGGCGCCACCGGCGCCACCGCGGCCAACACCAACTCCAAGGGCCAGCAGGTGTTTGCGCAGATCCGCAACCCGGTGATCGTGGATGAGACCACGATCTACGGCGACAAGCTGCGCGTGCTCAAGAGCGCCGACATCGTGTTCCCGGACGGCACGACGCCGCAGTACATCGGCAACTCCGAGGGCTTTTTCCGCGATGGCGCCAAGGCCAGCAGCGGCTTCCTGGACTTCAACGCCAGCTACAAGGTCAACGACAAGCTGGAGTTCAAGGGCCTGTTCAGCACCACGCGCGGCGTGGGCACGACGGCGCTGGACCAGGGCCTCACCTACGCCCGCTACGGCACCGGCCTGAGCTATGCGCTGGGTGACGTGCAGGACGCGCCCGCGGTGAAGTACTACGGCACTGGCGCCAATCTGCCGGTGGCCAACGCCGACGGCAGCGGCTACCAGCTGATCAGCCGTTCCGCCTCCAGCGTGAAGGCGGTGGACCGCGAGAAGTCGCTGGCGCTGGACGCGGAATACAAGCAGGACGACCCCTCCGGCTTCTTCCGCTCGGTGGACGTCGGCGTGCGTCATGCAGACCACCAGCGCAATCTCTACCGCTGGGCGCCCACCTTCCGCTCCGGCACGCTGGCCAGCCCCGACCCCAGCCTGGCCGTCGGCTACCCCGGCGACTTCGGCAAGGACCTCGGCGGCAGCTTCGACAACAGCGGCTTCTACTTCCCGCGCGAGGTGCTGTCGTCCTTCATGCAGACGCAGTTCAAGACGACCACGCCCGAATTCGAGCGCCGCGTGGCCGGCGAGATCGACGTGCGCGAGAAGCAGAGCTCCTTCTACGTGCAGCAGAACTTCGAGACCAACGATGCGGCCTGGAGCGGCAACGTCGGCTTCCGCTGGGTGCGCACGACGGTGGACGCGCAGATCGCCACGCCCGTTCCCACCTCCATCTGCCCCAAGATCGAGCCGGGCAAGACGGCCACGCCCTGCGCGGCCTTCCCCACGGCCATCAACACCGCCGGCGACGGCAGCACCTACTACGACGGCGTTGCCTTCAACCCGCTGGCCGGCACGGTCTACTACAAGTCGCCCAGCCACAAGAGCTTCGACCACATGCTGCCCAGCCTGAACCTGCGCTGGGAGATGGTGCCCAACGTGGTGGCCCGCTTCGGCGCGAGCCGCACCATCGGCCGGCAGAACTACAACGTCTACGGCGCCGGCTTCACCGGCCAGACCTGCAATGCGCAGGGCTGCACGGTCACCGGCCCCAACCCGGCGCTGGAGCCCATGACCGCGGACAACGTGGACGTGTCGCTCGCCTGGTTCTACGCCAAGCGCTCGCTGGTGCAGATCAGCGTGTTCGACTCCAAGCTACGCGGCTACCCCAAGACCGGCAGCGTGCGCCAGGACGTGACGGTGGACCTGACCGACCCGGTCACTGGCGTCACCAACACCTACTACATCAACACCGCATCGCAGCAACGCGCCCGCATCAAGGGCGTGGAGCTGGGCTGGGAGCAGCCCATCGGCGCGGGCTTCGGCCTGCAGGCCAACGCCAGCTACGCCGAGACCCACGTGGAGGACGGTCGCCCCATGGTGGGCGCCTCGCGCAAGGCGGCCAACCTGGGCGGCTACTTCGAGAACGACCAGTTCAGCGTGCGCCTGGTGTGGAACTACCGCAGCGAGTACGTCAACAGCACCACCGCCCCCGCGCCCACGGCCAACAGCCAGGGCCTGAGCGTGATCAACGGCGTCAGCATGCCGGCCGCGCCCACCATCGCCGCGCCGGTGGCCAATGTGGCGCTGACGGTGAACTACAACCTCACGCCCGACCTGCAGCTGTCGTTCAGCGGCACCAACCTGACCAACCCGACCCGCGCCCAGTACCGTTACTCGGAGGCCGAGCAGCAGAAGCTCGACGTGTCGGGCCGCCAGTACTACGTCGAGGCTCGCTACAAGTTCTGAGAACGCCGCGAGCGCCCAGCAAAAAGCCACCCGCGAGGGTGGCTTTTTTTCATGCGGGGCGCGCTGCTTACTTGGGCGCCGAGGCCGCGTCGGCCATGCACTTCTTGATGTGGCTCTTGGCCGCCGCGCCATGCAGCTTCTTGTCGGCCGCCGACTTCTCGCAGGCGGCCGAGCCTGCCGGCATGGCGGCCGCGGTCTCGCCGGCCTTGGCGGACAGGCATTCCTTCATGAAGGCCTTGCGCTCGTCGCCCTTCTTGTCGCCGGCCTCCTTGTTGCAGGTGCCCATCTTCGATTGCTGGGCCGTGGGCGCCTTGTCGGCCGCCTGGGCGCCCAGTGCCGCCAGACCCAGGGCCATCAACATCACGAGCTGCTTCATGGGGAGTTCCTTCCTGAATGGAAACGGGTGGATTGATTCAAGCACGAGCGCTCAACGCCGCCAAGCATCAACCGGATGACATCACAGGATGCGCCGCGGGTGCGCCAGCGCCTCGTGGGCCGCATGCAGGCGCCGCACCAGCACCCGGATGAAGGCGCGGTCGAAGCGGTGCTGGCATTCGGGACTGAGCTGGCCCAGCGACTCGGGCGTGAAGGAGATGCTCGTGCATTCTTCGGTCACCAGGATGTCGGTGCTGTGACGGCGCAGGTCGGGATTGGGGGCGAGATAGGCCATCTCACCCACCGAGGTGCCCTGCCCCAGCACCGCCACATGCTGGCCATCGCGGAACACCTCCACCTGACCCTGCGCAATGATGTGGAAGGTGTTGCCCTCCTGGCCGCGCCTGTAGAGCGCATAGCCCTCGGGATAGCGCCGCCAGCGCGCGCGCCGCACCACCTCCCAGAGCTGCACGTCGCCGAAGTCGGCAAAGAATTCCAAAGAACGCAACAGATTGAAACGCTCGGAGTCGCGCACCTCGCCCAGCCGGTTCATCGGCACCTGCTGCTGCGCGACCAGGCCGGACAGCGCCTGGGCGAACGCATCCCAGTCGGCATAGCGCTGCTGCGGGCTCTTGGCCAGCGCGCGCTGCACCACCTCGTCCAGCGCCGCGCTGACCCCCTCGCGCTGGCCCACCAGCGACGGCGCGGGCTGGTGGTAGATCTGGTGCATCAGCGCCATCTGGTTGGGCGCGTCGAACGGCGGCTTGCCGGCGATCAGGTGGTAGAGCACCGCGCCCAGCGCGTAGATGTCGGCGCGGCTGTCCACGTCGCCGCCGTCCACCTGCTCGGGCGGCATGTAGGCCAGCGAGCCGACGCGGTGGATCTGGGTGGCGTCCGCGTTCAGGTTCAGCGCCGAGCCGAAATCGCTGACCTTCACGTCCACCACCTGGCCCGCCGCGTCCAGCACGGCCAGCAGGTTGGCGGGTTTCACGTCGCGATGGATGAGGCCCTGGCGGAACACATAGCCCAGCGCCATCGCGCACTTGAAGCCCAGTTCCACGATCTGCTCCAGCGGCAGCAGGCGGTCGCTGCGGCAGAAGTACTTCAGCGTGACGCCGGGCACGTACTCCATCACCAGATAGGGCGCATCGCCATCGGCCACGGCATCCAGGATGCGCACCACATTGGGGTGGTTCAGCCGCCCGGCCAGCGCGGCCTCGGCACTGAAGAAGCGCTGGCTGAAGTCGCTGGCGGGCGGGGCGTCCACCCGCGGCGCCCAGGACCGCATGCGCTTGATCGCCACCTCGTGATTCTCGAAAGGATCCCGGGCGAGAAAGACGTCGCTGGTCGCGCCCTCGCCCAGGCGCTTGATGACCTGATAGCGGCCGATATGGGAAGGCAGATCGTCGGCAGTGGCGCTCACCGGGCGATGATACGGGGCTGCCTCCTAAAATCGCCGCATGATCCAAGCCAAGCAGGCGCTGCTCGCCGCACTCGCCGAAGCCCTTCAAGACATCGCCCCCGGTTCGAACGCGGTTGCCGCCTTCGAGTCGCCCAAGCAGGCCGCCCACGGCGACTTCGCCTGCACCGCGGCCATGCAGCTGGCCAAGCCGCTCAAGGCCAATCCGCGCGAGCTGGCCACCCGGCTGATCGCCGCACTGGAGGCCAAGCCGGCCTTCCAGACCTGGGTGCAGGCGCTGGAGATCGCCGGCCCCGGCTTCATCAACATCCGCCTCAAGCCCGCCGCCAAGCAGGCCGTGGTGAGCGAGGTGGCGGCCGCGGGCACCGCCTTCGGCCACCGCGCGGCCACCGGCAAGCATGTGATGGTGGAGTTCGTGTCCGCCAACCCCACCGGCCCGCTGCACGTGGGCCATGCGCGCCAGGCCGCCCTGGGCGACGCGCTGTGCTCGGTCTTCAAGACCCAGGGCCACGACGTGACCCGCGAGTTCTATTACAACGACGCCGGCGTGCAGATCGCCACGCTGGCCAACTCCACGCAGATGCGCCTCAAGGGCTTCAAGCCCGGCGACGCCGAGTGGCCCGAGGCTGCCTACAACGGCGACTACATCCAGGACATCGCCGACGCCTTCCTGAAGAAGGAGACGGTCAAGGCCGACGACCGCGAGTTCACCGCCTCGGGCGACGTGGACGACCTGGACAGCATCCGGCAGTTCGCCGTGGCCTATCTGCGCCACGAGCAAGACCTGGACCTCCAGGCCTTCGGCCTGAAGTTCGACAGCTACTTCCTGGAATCCAGCGTCTACGCCGGCGGCCAGCTGGAGAAGACGGTGGAACGCCTCGTCGCCAGCGGCAAGACCTACGAGGAGGGCGGCGCGCTGTGGCTGCGCACCACCGACTACGGCGACGACAAGGACCGCGTGATGCGCAAGAAGGAAGGTGGCTACACCTACTTCGTGCCCGACGTGGCCTATCACATCAACAAGTTCGAGCGCGGCTACACGCAGTGCATCAACATTCAGGGCACGGACCACCACGGCACCATCGCCCGCGTGCGCGCCGGCCTGCAGGCGGTGAATCTCGGCATCCCGCAGGGCTTCCCGGACTACGTGCTGCACAAGATGGTCACGGTCATGAAGAACGGCGAGGAGGTCAAGATCTCCAAGCGCGCCGGCTCCTACGTGACGCTGCGCGACCTGATCGACTGGACCAGCCGCGACGCGGTGCGCTTCTTCCTGATCAGCCGCAAGGCCGACACCGAGTTCATCTTCGACGTGGACCTGGCGCTGAAGCAGAACGACGAGAACCCGGTGTTCTACGTGCAGTACGCCCATGCGCGCATCTGCTCGGTGATCCGCAACTGGGTGACCCGAGGGGGTGACGAATCGGCCCTGGGCGGTGCAGACCTGACACTGCTGACCGCCCCGACCGAAGAAGCCCTGATGCTCAAGCTCGCCGCCTACCCCGACATGCTGACCGGTGCCGCCGCCGGCCTGGCCCCGCATGACGTGGCCTTCTATGCGCGCGACCTGGCCGGCGCCTACCACTCCTACTACGCCGCAGAGCGCGTGCTCGACCAGGCGCCCGAGCTGAGCCGCGCCCGCGTGGCGCTGCTGGCAGCGACGCGCCAGGTGCTGGCCAACGCGCTGGGCCTGCTGGGCGTCAGCGCGCCCGAGCAGATGAGCCGCGACATTCCTGAATCCTCGGAGACCGCATGAGTTCTGCATCCAAGTCTTCTGGCAACAAGGGCCAGAAGGAAAAGGGCGGCTTTGTCCTGGGCCTGATCGTGGGCCTGCTGCTGGGCCTGTCGATCGCACTGGGCGTGGCGCTCTACATCAACAAGACGCCCATCCCCTTCGTCAACAAGGTGCCGCAGCGCACGGCGGAGCAGGATGCCGCCGAGACCGAGCGCAACAAGAACTGGGACCCGAACGCCCCGCTGGCCGGCAAGGCCGCCCGCAGCGCCAGCGGCGTGGTGAACGGCGCCGCGGCGTCGGCGCCGGCCGCCGCACCGGCCCCCAAGGCGGAGCCCGCCGCTCCCGTGGCTGCTCCGCCGGCCCCGGCGGCCAGCGCCACCAAGCCCGCCGCGACCAAGGCGGATGCACCCAAGGCCGAGGCCTCCGCCGCCACGGCTGGCGATGCCTACGTGTACTTCGTCCAGGCGGGCGCCTTCACGCGCCCCGAGGAAGCCGAGGCCCAGAAGGCCAAGCTGGCCATCCAGGGCTTCACGGCCAACGTGATGGAACGTGAACAGTCGGGCCGCACCGTCTACCGCGTGCGCCTGGGCCCGCTGACCACGCGCGACGAAGCCGAGTCCCTGCAGCGCAAGATTGAGGGAGCGGGCTTTGAGGCTAATCTGGTCCGTGTACAACGCTGACCTCACCACCCTTCGACTCTAGGATCTGCCGTCACCATGAAGCGCCGTGATTTCTCCGCCCTGATCGCCACCACGCCGTTTGCTGGCGCAGCCCTCGCGCAGGGCGGCCCGGTCGAGGGGCGGCAATACCTGGCTCTCTCGCAGCCCCAGCCCACCACGCCGGGCAAGATCGACGTCATCGAGTTCTTCTGGTACGGCTGCCCGCACTGCTACGCCTTCGAGCCCATCATCGAAGGCTGGGCCAAGCAGCAGCCCGCCGATGTGGCCTTCCGCAAGGTGCACGTGGCCTTCCGCGCCAACGTCAAGATCCACCAGCGCATGTTCTTCGCGCTGGAGGCGCTGGGCAAGGAGGCCGCGGCCCGGCCCGCCATCTTCGCGGCCATCCACCAGCGCGGCATGGGACTGGACGATGTGAAGAGCCAGGCCCAGTTCCTGTCCAGCATCGGCATCGACGGCGCCAAGTACACCGAGGCCTACAACTCCTTCGGCGTGCAGAACAAGTGCACCCAGGCCGAGAAGATGCAGGAGGCCTATCGCATCGACGGCGTGCCCATGGTGGCCGTCGGCGGCCGTTTCCTGACCTCGCCCGGCCAGGTCGGCGGTGGCCAGCGCATGGCCGAGGATGAACTGGGGCGTCGTGCGGTCGCCGTGATGGACTTCCTCGTCAACCGCGCCCGCACCAAGGCCTGAGCCCATGAAGCGACGTGACCTCGGCCTGCTGGCATTGGGGGGCCTGACGGGCTGGGAGGCGGCGCAGGCCGCGCCCGCCGAGGGCCGGCAATACTCGCGCCTGGGCCAGCCCCTGCCGGTCACGGCGGGCAAGGTCGAGGTCATCGAGTTCTTCTTCTACCGCTGCCCGCACTGCTTCGCATTCGACCCGCTGCTGGAGGCCTGGGCGCACCAGCAGCCCGCCGATGTCAGCCTGCGTCGGGTGCCGGTGGGCCAGCAGGCCCTGCTGAAGCTGCACCAACGCATGTTCTATGCGCTGGAAGCCATGGGCGCGATGAGCCCCACGGTGCATACCGGCATCTTCAACGCCATCCATCGCCAGGGCGTGGAGGCCAATGACGAGGCCGGCATCGTGGCGCTGGTGCAACGCCTGGGCGTCGACCCGGCGCGCTTCCGCCAGGCCTTCAACTCCTTCGGCGTGCAGGGCAAGCTCGCCCAGGGCAGCAAGCTGGCCGAGCTGTGCGGCGTGGACGGCGTGCCTGCCCTGGTCGTCGGCGGGCGCTTTCGCACCACGCTCGGACAGGGCGGCAACCCCGGCCAGAGCGAGCTGGTCAGCGGGCAGCAGATGCTGGCGGTGGCCGACCACCTGATCAAGTTGGTGCGCGGGCAGGCCTGAAGCCGCCTCGGCGGCCTAGAATGGCTTGCAACTTCCGTGCCGCCATGCCTAAGCGTCTCCTACTCCTGATCGCCGCCGCGCTCGCCGTGCAGACCCTGCCGGCGCACGCCGAAAAGGGCGACCGCCTCAAGCCCATGGTCTTCACGTCGAATCAGCGCGGCGTGGTCGACGCCGTCAACCAGCGGACCGAGCTGATCGGCGATGTCGTCATCACCAAGGGCACGCTGCTGCTGCGCGCCGAGAAGGTGGACGTGCGCGAAACCCGCGACGGCTTCGCCCAGGCCTACGCCAGCGGCAAGGCCGGCCAGCCGGTCAGCTTCCGCCAGGCCCGCGACACGCCCGGCGAGGCCATCGAGGGCGTGGCCGACCAGCTCGAATACGACACCAAGACCGAAACCGTACGCTTCATCGGCAACGCGACGGTGCGGCGCACCCGCGGTGCCGCCGTGGCCGACGAGGTGACCGGCGCGGTCATCGTCTACGACAGCCGCACCGAGATCTTCACGCTGGAGGGGGGCCATGCGTCGCCCAACCCGAACGGCCGCACCCGTATCGTGATGATGCCGCGGGCCCTGCCGCCCGATGCAGCAGCCTCCGCGCCACCGGCCGCGCTGCCGCTGCAGCCGTCCACCACGCTGACCCCGCGCAAGCCTTCGTGATGACGGCCGCGCTCCCCGAGACCAGCCGCGAAGCCCTGGCCTGCGGCAGCCGCCTGGAAGCCCAGGGCCTGGCCAAGACCTACGGCGTGCGCCGCGTCGTGAAGGACGTGCATGTGCGCGTGGACTGCGGCGAGGTCGTCGGCCTCTTGGGCCCCAACGGCGCCGGCAAGACCACCAGCTTCTACATGATCGTGGGCCTGGTGCGCTCCGATGCCGGCACCATCAGCATCGACGGCAACGAGGTGCAGCGCCTGCCCATCCATGCCCGCGCGCGGCTGGGCCTGTCCTACCTGCCCCAGGAAGCCTCCATCTTCCGCAAGCTGACCGTCGAGCAGAACATCCGTGCGGTGCTGGAGCTGCAGCAGGACGAGCGCGGCAGGCCGCTGGCCAAGGCCCGCATCGACGAACTGCTGGACGGCCTGCTGCGCGACCTGTCCATCGACGGCCTGCGCGACAGCCCGGCGCCTGCGCTGTCGGGCGGCGAACGCCGCCGCGTGGAGATCGCCCGCGCGCTGGCCACCCAGCCGCGCTTCATCCTGCTGGACGAACCCTTTGCCGGCGTGGACCCGATCGCGGTGCTGGAGATCCAGCGCATCATCGGCTTCCTGAAGAGCCGCGGCATCGGCGTGCTGATCACCGATCACAACGTCCGCGAGACGCTGGGCATCTGCGACCGCGCCTACATCATCAGCGAGGGGGCGGTGCTGGCTGAAGGCACGCCGGACGAGATCGTTGCGAACGCCGACGTGCGCAAGGTCTACCTCGGCGAGCACTTCAGGATGTGAGCATGCTCAGCCCCTCGCCCATCCTCGCGTCGCTGAACGCGAGCGAGTCTGGTCGGTCCCCCGAGGGGACGGCGACGCTTGCGGCATCAAGCCGCAAGCACATCGCCAGTGGGCCGGCTTGGGGCGGCCCGGCGCTCGGCCCTGAAGGCATCCCCATCGTCGCCGACGGGTCGGCATGAAACAGACCCTGCAGGTCCGCCTCAGTCAGCACCTTGCGCTGACGCCCCAGCTGCAGCAGTCCATCCGCCTGTTGCAGCTCTCCACGCTGGAGCTGCACCAGGAAGTCGAGCAGATGCTGGCCAGCAACCCGCTGCTGGAGGCCGACGAGGACTACAGCGGGCCGGAGCCCGAGCCGGCCGCCAACGCGCCGGTCGAGCGCGCCTCCGCCGAAAGCGGCGAGGCTGGCGGCGACGGCGGCAGCGCTGAGGGCGAAGCCGCTCCCGAACTGAGCGGCGACGACTTCGGCGGCACCGAGCGCGAGGACTGGGCCAACGGCACCGAAGGCGACGACTTCGACGGCATCCGCGAGCTGCCGAGCCACGCCGGCAGCGGCTCCGATGAGGACGGCGAGCGCGAGAACCAGGAATCCGCCGGCATTTCGCTGGCCGAGCACCTGGCCCAGCAGCTCGCCGGCCTGACGCTGTCGACCGAGGACCGCGCCGCGTTGCAGGTGCTGATCGAGTCGCTCGACGAGGACGGCTACCTCGCCGACCCGCTGGACGAACTTGCCGCGGCCCTGGCCGGCTCCGACGCCAGCGCCGAGGACCGCGAGGAGCTGCTGGAGCTGCTGCGCATTGCGCTGGCCCTGCTGCAGAGCCTGGACCCCGCCGGCATCGGCGCGCGCGGCCTGTCCGAATGTCTGGTGCTGCAACTGCGCATGCAGCCCGCCAACCGCGCCCGGGCCGTGGCGATCCAGATCTGCCAGCAACACCTGGAACTGCTGGCCAAGCGCGACATGCGCCGGCTGATGCTGGAAACCGGCGCCGATGAGACCCTGCTGCGCGAGGCCCAGGCGCTGATCACCCGGCTCGAGCCCAAGCCCGGCCGCCAGTTCGCCGGCCCCGCCGCCGCGGCCATCGTGCCGGACGTGATCGTGCGCAAGGCCGGCCGCGACTTCCGCGTGATGCTCAACCCCGAGGTCGCGCCCAAGCTGCGCATCAACGAGCTCTACGCCAATGCGCTGCGCGCCACGCGCGGCGGCATCAGCAACTCGCCGCTGGGTGGCCAGCTGCAGGAAGCCCGCTGGTTCATCAAGAACATCCAGCAGCGCTTCGACACCATCCTGCGCGTCAGCCAGGCCATCGTGGAGCGCCAGCGCGGCTTCTTCCAGCACGGCGAGCTGGCGATGAAGCCGCTGGTGCTGCGCGAGATTGCCGACGAGCTGAGCCTGCACGAGTCCACCATCTCGCGCGTGACCACGGCCAAGTACATGGCCACGCCCTGGGGCACCTTCGAGCTGAAGTACTTCTTCGGTTCGGGCCTGAACACCGAGGCCGGCGGCGAGGCCTCCAGCACGGCCGTGCGCGCGCTGATCAAGCAGTTCGTTGCGGCCGAGGACGTGAAGAAGCCGCTGTCCGACAGCGCCATCGCGGCGATGCTGGAGGAACAGGGCATCCAGTGCGCGCGCCGCACGGTGGCCAAGTACCGCGAGGCGATGAAGATCGCGCCGGCCAATCTGCGCAAGGCGCTGTAGGAGCAGAGTCCATGAAGAAGTTCCCCCCCCTGGCCCTGATCGCCCTTGCCCTGCTGGGCACCCACGGCGCCCGGGCCGCCGGCCTGGAAGACGAGCTCAAAGCCTGCCGCCAGCTGACCGAACCTGCGCGTCGACTCGGCTGCTATGACGCCCTGCAGCTCGGGGCAGCGCCTGCCGGCACGGCGACGGTGGCAGCGCCCGCCGTCGTCGCCAAGCCGCCAGCGGATCCCGTGGCGAGTTTCGGGCAGGAGCGCATCAAGCCCCCGGCCGATGCGCCCGCCGAACTCAAGCAGATCGAGAGCCGGGTGCGCGGCCACTTCACCGGCTGGGACGCGGGCAGCCGGCTGGAGCTGGAGAACGGCCAGATCTGGCGCATCGCGGACGACAGCAGCGCCACCTACGATCTCCAGGCCCCGCGGGCGTTCGTGCGGCGAGGGCTGCTGGGCAGCTTCTACCTTGAGGTCGAAGGCGTGCCGTTCCAGGCGCGCGTGACACGCGTCCGCTGAGACCGCCGGCACACCGTGTCGGCGGCCCCTGGCCGCATCACTGAGGCACGTTCTGGTTCTTCTTGTTGATCACGACCACCTGCACGATCTGGCCGTTCGAGTCCGTCACCACGACGATGGTGGCATCCGGTCCGTCGTAAACCACCTGTGAACCACAAGGGCAGGAACCGGCCGCGGTGGCGCCTGCCGTCGCCTCCCGGGCCGCTGGCGACGACCTGCCGACCACCGCCACCCTGGCCGCCGGCAACGTACCGATCGGCAGGACGAGCGCGTCCTTGGTCGCCAGGGCAAGCACCGTCAGCACCGTCCCGTCCAGCCGGTTGACCTGCAGATAGTCCAGGCCGTCCTTGGTGAAGCGGTACACCGCGAAATCCGCGCTCAGGCTGATGTTGCGAGCCGCGGGAAAGCTCTCGCCCAGCCCGCGGATGGTGCGGTCCGCCGGCACGGGTGCCAGCGGCGAGCTCTGCTGAGCCAGCGCGGCGCCATGGCAAACGAGCAAAGCGACCAGCAGGCCAGCAAAACGATGGAACATGCAATCACTCCCTGAGTTATTAGAGACAGCCATCCTAATGGGGTACGACGCCTTGATGCCCCCCAAAACCCTAACCCATTAAAAAGGTGCACTCACGGGACGGATCGACATGGCTCGTGCCGCCGGACCGGCAGGCGTCCGATGGCTTGGGCGCCAGGCAGCGCCTCGCCAACTCCGCCGGCCACTTCCGGCGGCTGAGCAGCAGCGCGCCGCCCCGGCGACAATGCGGGGGTGAGCCTGCCCCCCAAACTTTCCCTCTTCGTGTCCTGCCCCGCCGGCGTCGAGCCGCTGCTGGAGGAGGAACTCAAGCGTTTCCTGCCGCCCGGCGTGCGCAGCAAGGTCGAAGCCCTGCGCGGTGGTTGCGGCGTGCTGGGCACGGCCGAGGACGTGATGCGCATCAACCTCGAGAGCCGGCTCGCTCAGCGCGTGCTGGTCGAGCTGATCGAAGGCCCCTACCGGCACGAGGATGACCTCTATGCGCTGGCCCGCCGCGTGGACTGGCGCGACTGGCTGACCCCCAGGCACACGCTGCGCATCGACACCACGGCCCAGCGCTCGCCGCTGAAGAGCCTGAACTTCGCCGCGCTGCGCATCAAGGACGCGATCTGCGACCAGTTGCGCGAACAGCTGGGCGAGCGCCCCAGCGTGGACACGCAGCGGCCCGACCTGCCGGTCGTGCTGCACGTCGGGCCCGAGCGCGCGGCGCTCTACGTGGACACCTCGGGCGAGCCGTTGTTCAAGCGCGGCTGGCGCGTGGACAAGGGCGATGCGCCGCTGAAGGAAACGCTGGCGGCCGCAATGCTGGCCGCCGCCGGCTGGCGCGGCACGCCCGAGCAGGGCGGCGCACTGCACGACCCCTGCTGCGGCTCCGGCACCATCCCCATCGAGGCCGCGCTGATCGCCTGCGACTCGGCCCCCGGCCTGCAGCGCCGCTTCGCGTTCGAGCGCCAGCTGCCCTTTGCCACGCCCGCCATGAAGACCGCCTGGGCCGAGATGACCCAGGCCGCGCGCGCCCGCATCCACCCGCCTGCCGTGCCCATCTACGCCAGCGACGTGGCCTTCCGCATGGTGGACTTCGCGCGCCGCAACGCCGAGCGCGCCGGCGTGGCGCAGTACATCCAGTTCAACGGCGGCGACGCGCTGGAGCGCCCGGCGCCGCAGCTGCCCGAGGGCCTGCCCGGCGCCATCGTGATGAACCCGCCCTATGGCGAGCGCATCGAGGTGCGGGGCAAGGCGGCTATGACGAGGGATGCCGGCGGCAGCGAGCAGCGCGACGGCGGGGACGACTTCTTCCCGCGGCTGGCCGCGCACTGGAAGCGCCAGTACACCGAGAACCCGGCCGGCTGGACCGCCTGGATGCTCAGCCCCGACATGAAGCTGCCCGGCAGGATGCGGCTCAAGGAATCGCGCCGCGTGCCCATGTGGAACGGCCCCATCGAGTGCCGGCTGTTCCGCTTCGACCTGATCAAGGGCTCGGCCCGCGCCCAGCCAGCCGACGACAGCACAACGGATGACCCGTCGGCATGACCTGACCCGGCGTGGCCGGGGCCTGCGCCGCGCGATGGGATGGACGACCCTGCTGCTGTCCGCGCTGCTCGGGGTCGCCGCCGCGCCTGCGACGGCCCAGAGCCAGCCCTGCCACCTCGTGTTCGGCCAGGCCCGCAACGAGTCGGCCCCCGGCACCCCCGACTGGGAGGCGCTGAACCAGGACTTCAACAGCCAGGTGGCGCATGCGCTCGAGGCCGCCGGCCGGCGCGCCGAGTCCATGACGGTGCCGGCGCTCGTCATCGATCCGCAGACCGCCGGCCTCGCGCTGCTGCAGCGTGCCGACGAGTTGGGCTGCCGCACGCTGGTGGAGACCACAGTGTTCGCCGACGACCAGCAGACCCTGGTACTGCGGCTGCGCGTCTACCCGCTGCTGCCGCAGCTGGGCGAGGATGCCTCCATCGTCGGCCTGCGCATCGGCTCGCCGCTGTTCGTCACGCAGCGCGAGTTCGAGCTGGACGCGCTGGCCCGCATCCGCCCCGGCCTGATCGGCGAGCAGATGGCCGGCGAGTACCTTCAGCGCGACGCCGGCCGCTGAACCCAGGCCAGGCCGGCCAGCGCCGCTGCACACAGCGCAATGGGCAGCAGGCTGGCGAGATTCATCCACTGCCAGCCGCCGGTGGTCACCAGCGCGCCGGAGGAGAACGAGGTCAGCGTCATCGTCGCGTAGACGCCGGTGTCCATCAGGCCCTGGGCGCGGGTCTTTTCCTCGGGGCGGTAGGCCTGGGTGAACAGCGTGGTGCCGCCGATGTAGAGGAAGTTCCAGCCCACGCCCAGCAGCAGCAGCGCGCCCAGGAAGTGGGTGAAGTCCTGCCCCGCCAGCGCGAAGGCCACACAGCCCAGGTTGAGCGCCACACCCACGCTCATCACGCGCAGCACACCGAAGCGCCGTATCAGGCCGCCGGTGAAGAAGCTGGGCACGAACATGCCCAGCACATGCCATTGCAGCACCGTGCCGGCGTCGCCGAAGGGCAGGCCGCACTGGCCCATCGCGATGGGCGTGGCCGCCATCAGCAGGTTCATCACGCCATAGCCCAGCGCGCTGGCGGCCACCGCCACCAGGAACACCGGCTGGCGCGCCAGCTCGGCGCTGGAGCGGCCGCCCTCGCCCGGGCGCGGCTGGGCCAGCGCGGGGAAGTCGATCAGCGAAATCAGCAGCAGGCCCAGCAGCGCCACGCCGATCAGCAGCAGGTAGGCGCCGGCAAAGGGCGTCACCAGCAGGTCGCGGCTGAGCCGGGCCAGCGCCGGACCGATGACCGCCCCCAGGCAGCCGCCGCCCAGCACCCAGGAGATCGCCCGCTCGCGCTGGGCCGGCGCCACCAGCTCGGTGGCCGCGAAGCGGTACAGCGCCGCGTTGGCGTTGTAGTAACCGGCCACCAGCGTGGCCAGCACCACGCCCCAGAAGCTGTGCTGCAGCACGCTGAACAAGGCGATCACGCAGCTGGCCAGCGCCACCAGCAGGCCGATCTGGAAGCCGCGCCGGCGCCCGAAGCGCAGCTGGTGACGGCCCACCAGCCGGGCCATCAGCGCGCCGCCGGCCACGTAGGCGCAGATGGGCAGCGTGGCCATCCAGGGCCGCGGCGCCAGCGCCAGGCCCACCAGGCCGTTGATGGCCATGAAGCAGATGTTGTTGGTGAGGAACAGGCCCTGGGCCAGCACCAGCAGCGCCAGGCGGCGGTTCATCACCTCAGCCCAGTTCGCTCAGCGCCAGCCAGGACAGCACGGCCAGCGGCGCCGTGTCGGCCCGCAGGATGCGCGGGCCCAGCGACACCGGCGCGAAGCCGCGGCCCTCGGCTGCGGCCACCTCGGCGTCGCTGAGGCCGCCCTCGGGGCCGCTAAGCAGCGTCACGCGGCGCGCAGTGGCGCCGGGCAGCGGCTGGGCGGCGCGCGGGCTCAGCACGCCGCGCCATTCGTCCTCGGCCGGCGCGGGCAGCGCAGCCAGCCAGGCGGCCAGCGTCTGCACGGGGGCGATGCGCGCGGGCACGGCGCGGCCGCTCTGCTCGGCCGCGGCGATGGCCACGCCCTGCCAGTGGGCGCATTTCTTGTCGGCGCGCTCGCCGCTCAGGCGCAGCACCGAGCGCTCGCCCATCAGTGGCTGAATCTCGGCCGCGCCCAGCTCGGTGGCCTTCTCGACGAGAAAGTCCATGCGGTCATTGGCCGGCATCACCACGGCCAGCGTGACGGCCCGGGCCAGCTCGCGCCCGGGCTCGAAAGCCTCGAGCAGGTTCACCCGCACCTCGCTGCGCCCCATCGCCGTGACCTCGGCACGCCACTCGGGGCCGCTGCCGTCGAACAGCGTCAGCGCGTCACCCGGCTGCAGGCGCAGCACCTGCACATGGCGGGCCGCGCCGGGCGGCAGCGTGATCTCGCCGGGCTGGGCGAGGGCTTGGTCGACAAAGAAGCGGGGCAAGGCGGAACGGCGTCTGGGTGGCGGGGCGCCAGTGTCCCAGATCAGCGCAGGCCCAGCGCGGCGCGCACCGCGTCGGCCGCGGCCTCGCCCTTGGCGGCGCGCACCCGCTCCACCAGTTGCAGCGCCAGCGCCTGCAACTGCTCGAGGCTGTCGCAGCGCTCCACGTCAAGGGCAAAGGCATAGCCCTTGAGCGGGCCCAGCAGCTTGGGGCCGTCGCCGCTGAGGTAGGCGTAGAGCGCGGCACGGTCCAGCGTCGGCAGCGGCACGGCGTTCGCCACTGGAGCCGCCGGAACCGCCGGAACCGCAGCAGTTGCACCACCGGCTGGCGCCAGCAGGCCCTGCGCCACCAGGCTGGCCAGATCGTCGGGGCCGACACCGGCCACCAGGCCCAGCCAGTCGCCGGCCGGCTTGCTGGCATCGATCACCAGCAGCAGGTTGCGCGCGGCACGCGACAGCGGCAGCGCCCGCGCGCGGATCTCCGCGCGGCCGGCCTCGGTCTTGGCAAATGCCAGATGGAGCACGGTGGCCTCCAGTCAGCGCGACGGCGTGGGGTCAGGCCTTGTCGCGCAGCTCGCGGCGCAGCACCTTGCCCACCGGCGTCTTGGGCAGGTCGTTGCGGAACTCGATGATCTTGGGCCGCTTGTAGCCGGTCAGGTTGGCCTCGCAGTAGGCGCGCACGTCGGCCTCGGTCAGCTCGGCGTTCTTGCGCACGATCACCACCTTGACCGCCTCGCCGGCCTTCGCATCGGGCACGCCGATGGCCGCGCACTCCAGCACGCCGGCCATCTGCGTGATCACGTCCTCGACCTCGTTCGGGTAGACGTTGAAGCCGCTGACCAGGATCATGTCCTTCTTGCGATCCACGATGCGGAAGTAACCGTTGGCATCCACGGTGCCGACGTCGCCGGTGCGGAAGAAGCCTTCGGCCGTCATCACCATCGCGGTCTCGTCGGGGCGCTGCCAATAGCCGGCCATGACCTGCGGGCCGCGGATCGCGATCTCGCCGGCCTGGCCCGGGGCCACCTCGCGGCCGTCGTCATCCAGCAGCTTGAGCTCGGTGTGCGGCAGCGGCAGGCCGATGGTGCCGGTGTAGGCCTGGCTGTCGGCCGGGTTGCAGGTGGCCGTGGGCGAGGTCTCGGACAGACCGTAGCCCTCGATGATGGGGCAGCCGGTTTTCTCCAGCCACAGCTTGGCCGTGGCCTGCTGCACCGCCATGCCGCCACCCACCGCGATCACCAGGCTGCTCCAGTCCACCGTGCCGAACTGCGCATGGTTGGCCATGGCCAGGAACAGCGTGTTGACCGCCGGGAAGCTGTGGAAGCGCTTGCCCTGCAGCTCCTTGAACAGCGCCGGCAGGTCGCGCGGGTTGGGGATCAACACGTTGGCGCCGCCCATGTGCATGGACAGCATCATGTTCGTGTTGAAACCGAAGATGTGATACAGCGGCAGCGCACAGATGGTGACGATCTGCTCGCCGGCCGGAATCTTCTTCAGTGCGGGCTGATACCAGGCCTCGCACTGCAGGATGTTGGCCACCAGGTTGCGATGCAGCAGCACCGCGCCCTTGCTCACACCGGTGGTGCCGCCGGTGTACTGCAGCACCGCGATGTCGTCGGGCCCCAGGACCGGCGCCTTGTAGCTCAGGCTGCGGCCCTTGGAGAGCGCATCGTTGAAGCGCACCGCGCCGGGCAGGTCGAACTCCGGCACCATCTTGCGCACCTTGCGCACGACATAGTTGACCAGCGCACCCTTGACCATGCCCAGCATGTCGCCCATGGCGGCCAGGATGACGTGCTTGGTCGGCACCGCATGGATCACATGCTGCAGTACCGACGCGAAGTTCTCGATGATGACGATGGCCTTGGCGCCGGAGTCCTTGAGCTGGTGCTCCAGCTCGCGCGGCGTGTACAGCGGGTTGACGTTGACGACCACGTAACCCGCGCGCAGCACGGCGGCCACGGCCACCGGGTACTGGAACAGATTGGGCATCATGATCGCCACGCGATCGCCCTTTTCCAGGCCCAGGCTCTGCAGATAGGCCGCCAGCGCGCGCGAGGCTTCGTCCACCTCGGCAAAGCTGACGCTCTTGCCCATCATGTGATACGCCGGCTTGTCGGCGTACTTCTGGAAAGCGGTCTCGAGCAGATCCTTCAGGCTCGGGTACAGCTCGGTGTTGATGTTCTTGGGTACCTCGGCCGGGTACTGCTTCAGCCAGATCGGCTCCATCGAATGTCTCCTTCTTGTTCGCCCCGGATTCTGACCGAAAGCTGACGGCAGCCCTTCCGTGATAACGACAGGGCAATCCCGCAAGCCAAGGGAGTCCCGTCCGGGGACTTGCCCCTAGAATTTTCCGGTCCCGCCACCGGGCCGCAGGCCTGAGCGTGGTCTTTAGACCCCCGCCCCTAACCGGCGCGCCCGTCACAGGTCACGCGCCGCCGGAGACCGGCCTGCTGGCTCCGCTGAACGCCGGGGATGCCCAACCCGCCAACGGTCTGACGGGCCGGCCGTGAGACACCTGCAACAGCCCGCCCGATGCTCTCTACCGTGTCCCGCATCAAACAGATATTGCCTATCTGGCCCGCGGCGGTCTGGCAGCAGGCACCAATTTCGGTTCACGTTTCCTGTTCAGCCTGTGGCTGCCGTTCGAGGCAGCCGTGACGCTGGCCTACTTCTGCAGCATGGTCGCCGGCTTCACGCTGATGCGCCGCGATGCCTTCGCCCATGGCAAGGCACCGATGCAGCACCAGATGCTGGGCTACTGCCTGGTGATTCTGGCCGGCATCGTGCAGGCGGTCGCCGTCAGCAGCCTCATGCTGGGGTGGGTGTTCCCCCCGGCTGTTCGACTCCGCCGAGGCGATGGAGCCATGGGCCCATCTCGTCGGGATCGCCGTTCCGGCGGTCTCCAGCTATTTCGGTCACCGCTGCGTCACGTTCCGATGAACGTCAGCGCCAGATTCACCTCGCCCGGCGACCGGGCGGTAGCAGGCCCACACGCATGAACGACTACAAGCCACGCCAGGCACTGTCCGAATGGCGCTATTACGCGCTGATGTCCTTCATCGCGCTATGTACGTTCAAGGTGCTGATGCGCTGCCATGACGCCAATCTGGATCGTTTCGCACGCGCCGCGTATTCAGTGATCGAGGGGCATCCCGACTGGATCGCTTTCCAGAACCGCCTGTTGGCTCCCTATCTTGTGCTGTTCATCTCCAAGCTCGGCCTGAGCTACAAGACGGCATTGCTGGGCTACCACGCAGTCGCCCTTTGGCTCGAGGTCTGCCTGCTGTTCTATGTGTTCCGGGCCCGCGGCCTGGAGGCCGCTCGCGCAGCGGGCTGGACGATAGGGGCCTTGTTCGTATTCCTGGTCATGCAGGATTTCTGGCTGTACAGCTGGGACGGCATTGACCTGATCATCTTCACGCTGCTGGCCTTCGGCATTCTTCAGGGCTGGGGGCCGGGGGCCTTTGTGGCGCTGTTCTGCGTTGGCATCCTCAACCGCGAGAGCGCGTTGTTCATTGCCCTCTTCATCGCCCTCGACTCGCTGACCTTCGACCCCGCCAGGCTGCGTCTGCGGCTGACGAACTGGCATCGACTACTCGTCGGGGGAATGCTGCTGCTGGCTGGTGCGGCCTACACCAAGATCAGCCGCCAGCTGCTCTTCGTCAGTCGACCCAATGGCCTCGCCGACACGGAGCACCAGACGATGGGCAACCACTTCTGGCTGTTCGACAACCTGCAGTACCTTTTCGTCAGGAACTTCAGCAACCACCACATGGTCGACAGCCTGGCCATTTTTGGCGGGCTGGCCTACTTCGCGTGGCATGCCCGGCGCTACGACGACCGTCAGTTCAAGTGTTTCCTGATGCTGCTGGCGCTGCTGGCCAACATCATGATCTTCGGCGTCATCATCGAGACCCGCCTGCTCTTCATACTGATTCCCTTTGCCGCGCTGCTGCACCTCGACAGCCGGCTGGGCCAGGGGCGCCCGCCACGGCCCGATTGATGGCCGCAATCCCGCAAGCCAAGGGCATGGCACGGGCCCCGGGCACATAAGATTTTGTGAATCAGGGAGGGACTCACGCATGATCGATTTCGTCGGAAAAAAGCCCACGGCCAACGACCATCGGGCCGACGCCCCCCCGCTGCCGAATCGGCGGCGCTCATGACCGGCATCGACCGGCACGCCCTGCCGCCGCTTGCCGTCGATCTGGACGGCACGCTGATCCGCACCGACCTGCTGCACGAGACCTCGTTGTTGCTGCTGCGACAGAGCCCGCTCTCGCTGTTGTCGCTGCCGTCCTGGCTGGCCCGCGGCAAGGCCTGGATGAAGCAGCAGATCGCCGAACGTGTGGAACCCGACTACTCCCGTCTGCCTTACGACCCCGATCTGCTCGCATGGCTCAGGCAGGAGCGTGCGCAAGGGCGGCGCCTGGTGCTGTGCACCGCATCCGATGCCCGCCTGGCAAGGGGCGTCGCCGATCATCTGCAACTGTTCGACGAGGTGATGGCCAGCGACGGCCAGACCAACCTGTCGAGCGAAAACAAGGCGCAGGCCCTGGCCGGCCGCTTCGGCGAGCAGGGGTTCGACTACGCCGGCAACTCCTCCGACGACCTGCCCGTGTGGCGCCGCGCGCGCGCGGCCGTCGTCGTCGCGGCCCGGCCCCCCGTGGCCCGGGCGGCGGCGGAACAGGGGCGCGTCGAGCGCGAGTTCCCCGCGCCGCAGGCCACGCTGCGCGTCTGGCTGAAGGCGCTGCGCCTGCACCAATGGCTGAAGAACCTGCTGGTCTTCCTGCCCCTGATGGGCGCTTTCCGCTTCGACGGCGCCGTCCTCGTGGCGTCCGTACTGGCGTTCTTTGCCTACGGCCTCTGCGCCTCCTCGGTCTACATCCTCAACGACCTGATGGACCTGGACAGCGACCGCGCCCATCCTCGCAAACGCCTGCGCCCATTTGCAAGCGGACTGATCAGCGTCCCTCGCGGGCTGGTGGCGATGCTGCTGCTGCTGAGCGGTGCCGTGCTGCTGTCCCTGCAACTGCCCGCCGCCTTTCAGCTGGCGCTGTGCGTCTACTACGCGCTGACCCTGGCCTACACCTTCTTCCTGAAACAGCGCGTGCTGGTGGACTGCGTCACGCTGGGCATGCTGTACACGCTGCGCATCATCGCCGGCGTCGCAGCGACCGGCCTGCAGCACTCCTTCTGGTTCCTGGCCTTCCCGCTGTTCCTGTTCCTGAGCCTGGCCTTCGTGAAGCGCTACTCCGAACTGCAGGCCATGATCTCGCTCGGCCGCACCAGCGCCGCCGGACGGGGCTACCTGGCCAGTGACGCCCCCCTGGTGATGGCCATGGGCGTCGCCTCGGGCTTCTGTGCGGTCTTGCTGCTCGCGCTCTACCTGAACAGCGAGGCCGTGGTGCAGAACTACACCCACCCCCAGCGCCTGTGGCTGACGCTGCCTGTCGTGCTGTACTGGATAGGCCGCATGTGGATGCAGGCCCAGCGCGGCCACCTCAGCGACGACCCGGTGGTCTTCGCCGTCAAGGACCGCTACAGCCTGGCCTGCGCCGTGTTGTTCGGTGCCTTGCTGGTGGTGGCGCATTGAACACCGTGAGCAGGCAGACCATCCAGTCCTGGGGGCGACTCAGCGCGGACACCCAGGAGGTGCTGCGCCTCACCGAGCGCCCCGAGCGCCTGCCCGCAGGCACGGCATCGGCGCTGGCGCACGGCAACGGCCGCAGCTATGGCGACGTGGCACTGAACCCGGGCGGCCGGCTGTGGCTCACGCGGGGCCTGGACCGCTTCATCGCCTTCGACCCGCAGACCGGCACGCTGGAGTGCGAGGCCGGCGTGCTGCTGGACGAGATCATTCGGGTGGCGCTACCTCAGGGCTGGTTCCTTCCCGTCACACCCGGCACCCGTTTCGTGACCGTGGGGGGAGCTATCGCCAACGATGTGCATGGCAAGAACCACCACGGCGCCGGCAGCTTCGGCCACCACGTGCTGTCGCTGAACCTGCTGCGCACCGATGGCGAGGCCATCGCCTGCGGCCCGCAGCATCGCCCCGAATGGTTTGCAGCCACCGTCGGCGGCATGGGCCTGACCGGCCTCATCCTCAGCGCCAGGCTGCAATTGATGCGCGTCGGCGGGGAGTGGATGCAGGGCGAGCGTCGCGCTTTCCATTCACTGGCCGAGTTCTTCACCCAGTCCGCCGATGCCGAGCGTCGCTTCGACTATGTGGTCTCCTGGCTGGACTGCGTGCACGGCGGCAACGATGTCCGCGGCATCCTGTTCGGCGCCAGCCACGCGCCCGATTCCCAGCCCGCGCCGCCCCCCCGTCGCCCGAAGCGCGTGCCGCTGACCCCGCCGGTCTCGCTGATCAACGGCCTGAGCCTCCGCGCCTTCAATCAGGCCTACTTCCTGCGCCATCGCGCCGGCCAGGGCCACCTGCGCCAGCATCTGTTGCCGTTCTTCTACCCGCTGGACGGCCTGCTGGAATGGAACCGCATCTACGGGCCACGTGGCTTCCACCAGTACCAGTGCGTGCTGCCCCGCCGCGAGGAGCAGACCGCCACCGCCGAACTGCTGCGCCTGATACGGGCCAGCGGGCAGGGCTCCTTCCTGGCCGTGCTCAAGACCTTCGGAGACCGCGAGGCGCCGGGGCTGCTGAGCTTCCCGCTGCCGGGCACGACCGTGGCGCTGGACTTCCCCCATCACGGGCCCGAGACCCTGGCCCTGTTCGAGCGCCTCGACGCCGTCGTCCGCGCTGCCGGGGGGCGTCTCTATGCCGCCAAGGACGGGCGGCAAAGCCGCGCCATGTTCGAGGCCGGCTACCCCCGTCTCGCCGAGTTCCAACGCTTTCGCGACCCGGGCTTGTCCTCGGCCATGTCGCGCCGAATTTTCGGACACTGAACCATGAGCACCCCTCCCCCCGCGACCGCCGCACGCGTCCTGTTGATAGGCGCCACCTCCGCCATCGCCCATGCCGTGGCGCGCGAATATGCGGGCCGCGGCGCCCGGCTGATGCTGGTCGGTCGTCGTCTCGACGCCCTGAACGCCAACGCGGCCGACCTGCGGGTGCGTGGCGCGGCCGAGGTTGAGGTCGCCACGCTGGATGCCGACCGCATCGACGAGCACGCCGCCGTCATCGCTCAGGCCTGGGAACGCTGGGGTGGCTTCGATGTCGCACTGCTGGCCCACGGCACGCTGCCCGACCAGACCCAGGCCCAGGCCAGCGTCGCCGCCACGCTGGCCTGCCTGCAGACGAATGCCACCTCCGTCATCGCACTACTCACCGAGCTGGCCAACCGCTTCGAGGCCCAGCGCAGCGGGGTCATCGGCGTGATCTCCTCGCCGGCCGGCGACCGGGGGCGCGCCAGCAACTACGTCTACGGCGCCGCCAAGGCCGCCGTCACCAACTTCGCGAGCGGCCTGCGCCACCGGCTGTTTGCCAGCGGCGTACGGGTGGTCACGGTGCTGCCGGGTTTCGTCGACACGCCCATGACGGCCAGCTTCCCCAAGGGGCCGCTGTGGGCCAAGCCCGAACGCGTGGCCGCGGACATCGTGAACGCGCTGGACCGCCGCAACGGCAAGCTCTACACCCCCTGGTTCTGGCGCTGGATCATGGCCATCGTGCTGCACCTGCCGCCCGCCCTCTTCCTGCACAGCAGGCTGTGATGCGGCAGGTCGTCCTCTACCTGGCCAGCGGCGCCACCGCAGCGGCGGCCAACTTCCTGTCCCGCTTCGCGTTCAGCCGCTGGATGCCCTTCGAAGCAGCGGTCGTGCTGGCTTATCTCGTGGGCATGCTGGTCGGTTTCACGCTGATGCGCCGCTTCGCCTTTGCGGGCGGTTCGGCCCCAGTGCGCCGACAGCTCGTGGGCTACTGCCTGGTCAACGCGGCCGGCGTGCTGCAGGCCGTGGTGGTCAGCAGCCTGGCGCTGCGCTGGCTGTTCCCTCGGCTGTTCTCCGACCCACTCGCCATGGAGCCGCTGGCCCATCTGATCGGCATCGCCGTGCCCACGGTATCAAGCTACTTCGGGCACCGCAACATCACGTTCCGATGAGTGCCGCCACCCCGGCGGGGCATGGCCGGCGACATCACTCCACCGCCTTCACCATGTCCTCCACCACCTTCTTCGCGTCGCCGAACACCATCATCGTCTTGTCCATGTAGAACAGCTCATTGTCCAGGCCCGCGTAGCCGGCGGCCATGGAGCGCTTGTTGACGATGACGGTCTTAGCCTTGTGCGCCTCCAGGATGGGCATGCCGTAGATGGGGCTGCCCTTGACCAGCGCCGCGGGGTTCACCACGTCGTTGGCGCCCAGGATGATGGCCACGTCGGCCTGGCCGAACTCGGCGTTGATGTCTTCCATCTCGAACACCTGGTCGTAGGGCACCTCGGCCTCGGCCAGCAGCACGTTCATGTGGCCAGGCATGCGGCCGGCCACCGGGTGGATGGCGTACTTCACCGTCACGCCCTTCTCGGTCAGCTTCAGCGCCAGTTCCTTCACCGCATGCTGGGCCCGCGCCACCGCCAGGCCGTAGCCCGGCACGATGATGACCGTCTCGGCATTGCCGAGGATGAAGGCCGCGTCGTCCGCGCTGCCGCTCTTGACCGTGCGCTGCGCCGCCGCCGTGCCAGCCGCCGTGCCGGCCTCGCCGCCGAAGCCGCCCAGGATCACGTTGAAGAACGAGCGGTTCATCGCCTTGCACATGATGTAGCTCAGGATGGCGCCCGAGCTGCCCACCAGGCTGCCGGAGATGATGAGCATGGGGTTGTTCAGCGAGAAGCCTATGCCCGCCGCCGCCCAGCCGGAGTAGCTGTTCAGCATGCTGACCACCACCGGCATGTCGGCCCCGCCGATGGGGATGATGAGCGTGACGCCCAGCACCAAGCCCAGCACGACGACGATCCAGAACGAGTGCTGGTAGCCCATGCCGCAGAACACCGCGCAGCCCAGCAGCGCCAGCAGGCCCAGCAGCAGGTTCAGCAGATGCTGGCCCTTGAACACCACCGGCGCACCCTGGAACAGGCGGAACTTCGAGCCGCCCGACAGCTTGCCCCAGGCGATCACGGAGCCGGTGAAGGTGATGGCGCCGATGAAGGCACCCAGCGCCAGCTCCAGCCGGTTGCCCGGCGGAATGGGCACGGGGCCGCGCCGGGCGATGCCGTCTTCCGGCGCGAGGCTGGCCAGTGCCGCGTCCAGCGGCGTGCTCAGGCCGAAGGCGCTGGGTTCCAGCACCGTGGCCGCCGCGATGGCCACCGCGGCCAGGCCGATCATGCTGTGGAAGAAGGCCACCAGCTCGGGCATCTTGGTCATCTCGACCGTCTTGGCCTTCCAGGCGCCGAAGCCGCCGCCCAGCACCAGGCCCAGCAGCACCCACACCATGCCGGCGCCGGTGTCGGACAGCTTCACGATCAGCGCCGCCGTGGTCAGCACCGCGATGGCCATGCCGGCCATGCCGAAGGCATTGCCGCGTATCGAGGTGGTGGGGTGGGACAGGCCCTTGAGCGCCTGGATGAAGCAGACGCTAGCCACCAGATACAGCAGCACGACGAGGTTCATGCTCATGCCTGGCCCTCCGGCTTGGTGGCGGCCTTCTTATCCTTCTTCTTGAACATCTCCAGCATGCGCCGCGTGACCAGGAAGCCGCCGAAGATGTTCACCGCCGCCAGCGCCACGGCCAGCACGCCCAGGCCCTTGGCCAGCGGCGTCTCGGTCAGCGCCGCGGCCAGCATGGCGCCGACGATGACGATGGCCGAGATCGCGTTCGTCACCGCCATCAGCGGCGTGTGCAGCGCGGTCGTCACCGTCCAGACGACGTGGTAGCCCACGTAGATGGCCAGCACGAAGATGATGAGATTGATGAGGGTGTGGTCTACCGATTCCATGACTCAGGCCTTGGTCACTTGTCCGTCTTGGGTCACGCGGCAGGCCGCGACGATGTCGTCATCCAGCGGCACGGCGAGCGTGCCTTCTGAGGTGACGACGAGCTTGAGAAAGTCCAGCACATTGCGCGCATACAGCGCCGACGCATCGGCCGCCACCAGCGCCGGCAGATTGGTCTCGCCCACCAGCGTCACGCCGTGCTTCACCACCGTGCGGCCGGCCTCGGTCAGCGGGCAGTTGCCGCCGGCCGGCGAGCCATCGGAAGCTGCGGGGCCCTTACCCGCAGCGATATCGACGATGACCGAGCCCGGCTTCATGGCCTTGACCATGTCCTCGGTGACCAGCACCGGCGCCGCCCGACCGGGGATCAGCGCCGTCGTGATGACCACATCGGCCTGGGCCACCCGCTTGGCCACCTCCACCTTCTGGCGCTCCAGCCAGCTCGCCGGCATGGGGCGCGCATAGCCGCCCACGCCCTCGGCGGCTTCCTTCTCCTCGGGTGTCTCGTAGGGCACGTCGATGAAACGCGCGCCCAGCGACTCCACCTGCTCCTTCACCGCGGGCCGCACATCGCTGGCCTCGATGACCGCGCCCAGGCGCTTGGCGGTGGCGATGGCCTGCAAGCCCGCCACGCCCACGCCCAGCACCACCACGCGCGCCGCCTTCACGGTGCCGGCCGCGGTCATCAACATGGGGAAGAAGCGCTGATAGCGGTCCGCCGCGATCATCACGGCCTTGTAGCCGGCGATATTGGCCTGGCTGGACAGCACGTCCATGCTCTGCGCCCGCGTGGTGCGTGGCGCGGCCTCCAGCGCAAAGCTGGTGAGGCCGGCGGCGGCCAGCCCCTGCAGGCCCTCGCGGTCGAAGGGGTTGAGCATGCCCACCAGCGCGCTGCCGGGCTTCATCTGCGCCAGCTCCTCGGGCAGCGGCGCGCGGACCTTCAGCACCAGCTCGGCCGCCAGCGCCGCGGCGGCATCGACGATCTCGCAGCCCACGGCCTCGTAGGCCGCGTCGGTGACGCTGGCGGCCAGGCCGGCGCCCGCCTCCACGCGCAACACATGGCCCTGGGCCTTGAGCTTCTTGGCCGTCTCCGGGGTGACGGCCACACGGGTTTCTCCGGCCGCGCGTTCGCGCGGGACTCCGATCAACATGGGCAAAGGCTCCGTAACGGGCGGGTGCGCGGCAGCTTACACAATCGCCCCTCCCGCGCCGTGCGGGATTGCGAGGAGAGACTTCATGGCTGGTGCAGACCGATTTCGTCCCAGCGTCACCGTGGCCGCCGTCGTCGAGCAGGGCGGGCGCTACCTGCTGGTCGAGGAGGACACGGCCGAGGGGCTGATGCTGAACAACCCGGCCGGCCACCTGGAGCAGGGCGAGAGCCCGCTGGAGGCCGTGGTGCGCGAGGCGCTGGAGGAAACCGCGCGGCACTTCGTGCCCGAGGCCTTTCTGGGCGTCTACCTGGCGCGCTTCCTGCGCCCGGCCCGTGATGAAGATGTCACCTATGTGCGCCTGGCCTACAGCGGCTCGGTCGGCGAGCAGATCGCCGGCCGCGCGCTGGACGCCGGCATCCACCGCACACTGTGGCTCACGCCCGCCGAGATCGCCGCCTGCGCCGAGCGCCACCGCAGCCCGCTGGTGCTGCAATGCGTGCAGGATCATGCGGCCGGACGGCGGCTGCCGCTGGCCACCGTGCTGGCCCACCCTTCCCTCGCCCAGCCCTGGGTCAAGAACTGACACCCGACCATGCCTCACGCCCTGTTCCTGCGCCGCCTGCTGCCCCTGCTGCTGAGCGTGGCCACCGCCCTGGCCTCGGCCGCCGACCTGAGCCCGGCCCAGCCGCTGAGCATCGGCGACACGCTGACCCTCGAATCCAAGGCGCTGGGCGAAACCCGGCGCATCAACGTCTATGCGCCCCCGGCCTGGGGCGAGGCCCCCGGGGCGGCACGACCGGTGCTGCTGATGCCCGACGGCGGGCTGGCGGAAGACTTCCTGCACATCGCCGGCCTGCTGCAGGTGGGCGTGGCCAACGGCACGCTGCGGCCCCTGCTGCTGGTGGGCATAGAGAACACCGAGCGCCGCCGCGACCTGACCGGGCCGACCACGCAGGCCAGCGACCGCAAGATCGCGCCGCGCGTGGGCGGCTCCGCCGCCTTCCGCGCCTTCATACGCGATGAGCTGCTGCCGGCGCTGGCACGTCGCTACCGCGTGACGGACGAGCGCGCGCTGATGGGCGAATCGCTGGCCGGGCTGTTCGTCGTCGAGACCTGGGCGCTGGAGCCCGGCCTGTTCGGCACCTACATCGCCTTCGACCCCAGCCTGTGGTGGAACGCCGCCGGCCTGCAGGCCACCGCGCAGGCCGCGCTGCGAGAGCGCCACGGCGCCGCGCCGCGGCTGTACATGGCCACCAGCTCGGAGCCGCTGATCCGGCAGGCGGCCCTGCCCTTTGCCGAGATGCTGGGGCGCGAGCTGGCGCCCGGCAGCCCCTTCCAGCATGTGGCCATGCCGCAGGAAACCCACGCCACCATCTACCACCCGGCCGCGCTGCAGGCGCTGCGCCAGCTGTTCAAGCCCGCGCCCTAGGGAGGTCCCTGGAAGGCCCGTGCGGCGCAGGCCCGCGGCGCGTTTGGGACAATCGGGGCATGAGTTCCGCCAAAAAGCATCGAGTCGTCGTCGGCCTGTCCGGCGGCGTCGACTCGGCCGTGACCGCCCACCTGTTGAAGCAGCAGGGGCACGAGGTCGTCGGCATCTTCATGAAGAACTGGGAAGACGATGACGACGACGAGTACTGCTCGACGCGCCAGGACTTCCTGGATGCCGCGTCGGTCGCCGACGTGCTGGGCATAGAGATCGAGCATGTGAACTTCGCGGCCGAGTACAAGGACCGCGTGTTCGAGAGCTTTCTGCACGAGTACCAGGCCGGCCGCACGCCCAACCCCGACGTGCTGTGCAACGCCGAGATCAAGTTCAAGGCCTTCCTGGACCACGCGATGCGCCTGGGCGCAGAGAAGATCGCGACGGGTCATTACGCCCGCGTCCGCGAGGTGAGCGGTGAGTTTCAGTTGCTGAAGGGCCTGGACCCGCTGAAGGACCAGAGCTACTTCCTGCACCGCCTCACGCAGGCGCAGTTGAGCAAGGCCATGTTCCCGGTGGGCCACCTGCCCAAGACCGAGGTGCGCCGCATCGCGGCCGAGATCGCACTGCCCAATGCGAAGAAGAAGGACTCGACCGGCATCTGCTTCATCGGCGAGCGGCCCTTCCGCGAGTTCCTGAACAAATACCTCTCGCACCAGCCCGGCCCCATCAAGGACGAGCGCGGCCGCAAGCTCGGCCAGCATGTGGGCCTGAGCTTCTACACGCTGGGCCAGCGCCAGGGCCTGGGCATAGGCGGCGTGAAGGAAAAGGGCGCACCGCGCGGTGGTGGCGCGCACGAGCCCTGGTTCGTCGCGGCCAAGGACATCCCGAGCAACACGCTGATCGTCGTGCAGGGCCACGACCACCCGCTGCTGCAAAGCCCCGCGCTGGTGGCCGACGACCTGAGCTGGATCGCCGGCCACCCGCCCGCGGCCGGCCTGGCCGCGGCAAAGACCCGCTATCGCCAGGCCGATGCGGCCTGCCAGGTGGGCTTCAACGCCCAGGGCCGGCTGGAGCTGCGCTTCCCCGAGCCGCAATGGGCGGTCACGCCGGGCCAGAGCGCGGTGCTGTACGACGGCGAGGTCTGCCTGGGCGGCGGCATCATCAACGCGGCGCTGCCGGCATGACGCCCGCGTGCCTGGGGCGCCCGTGAGCCGCCTCGATCGCCTGCTGGCCCGCCTGGCCGAGCCAGGCGTGGTGCTGCGCCTGGCGGCCCTGGTGGTGTGCGCGATGGAGCTGGTCAGCGCCGGCGCCGCGCTGCTGGGCGCCCGCACCGAGCCCTATGACGGCCTGGTCGTCTGGCTGTGGCGCGCGGCCGGCGGCGACGCCAGCGACCGCGGCCTGCTGCTGATCTGCATCAGCCTGCTGCTGGCCTTCGTCGCGCTGATGTGGCGCCTGGGCAGGCGCAGCGCCGAATCCGTGCCCGTGAGCCAGCGCCTGGCCTGGCTGCTGCTGGTGGACGCCCTGGCCTTCGGGGTCACGCCGGGCCTGCCGTTTCTCGTCACCGCACTGGCCGCCGTGCTGCTGCCGGCGCGCATCGCGCTGGGCTTCGGCTTCGCGCAGGTGCTGCTGAACACCGGCATCTACGGCGTGCCCTGGGACACTGGCTGGCTGGACCGCGTGGGCCTGCTGTCGTCCATGCTGGCGCTGCACGGCCTGGCCTTCGGCCTGGGCCGCATGGCCGCGGCCGAGGCCGAGAAGCGCCGCTGGCTGCAGGCCCTGCTGGCCGAGCAGATGTCGGGCGAGCACCTGCTGGCCGAGCAGATGCGCTACAGCGAGCGCATGCAGATCGCCCGCGAGCTGCACGACCTGATGGGCCACCACCTCACCGCGCTGAACCTGCAGCTGCAGCTGGGCGGCGCGCTGCTGGCGCGGCAGGACAGCGGCGGCGCCGGCCAGGCGCTGGAACGCGCGCGCGGCGTGGCGGCCCAGTTGCTGGCCGATGTGCGCGAATCGGTCTCGCGCGAACGCAGCTCGCAGCGCATCGACCTGTCCGCCGCGCTGAATGCGCTGGCCGAGGGCATTGCCAGCACCCGCATCGAGCTGGCGCTGGACGACGCGGCCCGCAACCTCGGCCCGCGCGCCGCCCATGCGCTGCTGCGCAGCGTGCAGGAGGCCGTCACGAACAGCGTGCGCCACGCCGGCGCGCGCCGCGTGCGTGTGGAACTGCGCGGCGCGGACGATGATGTGGAGGTCAGCATCGACGATGATGGCAGGGGCGCGCCGCACTGGGTCGGCGGCAACGGGTTGTCGGGCATGGCCGAGCGCATGACCGAGCTGGGCGGGCAGATGCGCGTCACGCGCAGCAGCCCGGGATTCCGTATCGAATTGAGATGTCCGAGGGCGGCGTGAGCATGCAGCAAGCAACGACGATCAAGATCCTGCTGGTGGAAGACCAGCAGCTGGTGCGCGAGGGCCTGAAGGGCCTGCTGGCGCTGCACGACGAGCTGCAGGTGGTGGGCGAGGCCAACGACGGCGCCGAGGCGCTGGAGTGGCTGGCCGCCATCCCGGCCGACCAGGCTGACGAGCGCATGCCCGACCTGATCCTGTCCGACATGCGCATGCCGCGCCTGGACGGCCTGGGCCTGATCCGCGCGCTGGCCGCGCGGGCGCTGCGGCTGCCGGTCATCCTGCTGACCACCTTCGACGACGCTGCCGCCTTCGACGAGGCGGTGCGGGCCGGCGCCCGTGGCTTCCTGCTCAAGGCCATCAGCCCCGACACGCTGGTGCAGGCGCTGCGTGACGTGCATGGCGGCGGCACCGCGCTGCGGCCGGCCCTGACCACCCGCATGGAGACCCGCGGCGCCGGCCCCGGCGTGGAGCGCGCGTTCACCGCGGCCGACCACCCCGACCCGCTGTCTCCGAAGGAGCTGCAGGTGCTGCGCCTGGTGGCCAGCGGGCGCTCCAACACCGAGATCGCCGCCCTGCTGGGCAACAGCGAGGGCGTCATCAAGAACCACTGCTCGGCCATCTTCTCCAAGATGGGCGTGCGCGACCGCACGCAGGCCGTGCTCCGCGCCATCGATCTGGGCTGGATCTGAGGGCTCAGCGCCGCCCGCTTCCCATGGGACGGCCCAGGTTGAGCACCCAGTAGAAGCCCAGTTCCCCGGGGCCGCGCACACAGGCCAGCGCCGCGTCCTGGAAATCCGGCGCCATCAGGTTCTCACAGTGGGCGGCGCTGGCCAGCCAGTGCGCCAGTACCTCGTCCAGCGTCTCCAGGCCGCCGGCCAGGTTCTCGCCGGCCCGCCGCATCGGATAGCCCGACGCCCTCACCCGCCGCGCCAGCGACTCGCCGGCCACGCCCACATGCGAGACGCGGTCGCGCGCGGCCAGCTCGAGCGCATAGCCCTGCGCCGCCTCGGCCAGCTGGGGCTGCCAGCGCAGCGGCGGCACGGCCGGCCACACCTCGGCCCCGCAGCGCTGCGGCTGCGCCCGCGCAGCGTTCAGCTGCGCCAGCGCCATCTCGTCCGGCGGCGCACAGCCGGGCTGGGCGGCAGCCAGCGCGCTGGTGAGCAGCAGGGGCAGGGCGATACGCATGCGCCCATCGTAGGGGCGCCGCCGGCGCGCAAGCTGTCAGCGACGTGGCGTGCTGGCCGCCACCGGCGCGGAGGCCGCCTGTGCCGCGGCATCGGGTGGCGGCGCGACGAACAGCCAGTCGCTGGCCTTGCTGATGGCCTGGGCCTGGGGGGTCCATTCGCGCAGCAACGCATGGTCGGAACGGCTGCGCACGGCGCTGAAGCGGGTCAGGTCGGGCGACTGCGACACCAGCTCCCAGTCGGCCCGTCCGGTGAACGGGTCGGCATAGCGCTGGCGCAGGTGGCGCAGCGTGACCGGCCCGCGCCGGTCCTCCAGCAGGTCGTCCAGGCTGCGCGGCAGGTCGGCCGCCTGATTGGGACTGGCCTGCTGGTAGCGGGTGATCGCGCGCGCGATGGCCTCGCCGCGGAACTGCAGCTCGCGTTCGCGCTCGCGCTCGGCCTGCTGGCTCCAGGCCCGGCCCAGCGCGGCCAGACCGGCGCTGGTCATCACCACCAGGAAGAGCACGAACAGGTAGGTGAAGCCGCGCTGCGACCGCGCCGGGGCGCCCATCACGAGCCCCTCACCAGTCGGCGTAGAGCCGCCCGTCGGCCGAGCGGCCGGCCGCGCCGCTGCGCACGTCCCAGACCCGGCCGTTGGCCTGCATGTCGGTGGGCGGCGGCAGTTCCAGCCAGGTGTCGCGGCTGCCGGTCAGCGGGTCCTCGGGCAGCTCGCGGATGTAGCGCAGCTGGGCCAGCTCCTGCAGCGAATCGGGGTATCGCCCCTTGTCGGCCGCGAACTGGTCGATGGCGTCGCGCATGGTGGTCAGCGAACTCAGCAGCGCGGTCTCGCGGCTCTTCTGCAGCGAGTTGAAATAGCGCGGCGCGGCAATGGAGGTGAGCAGCGCGACGATGGCCATCACGACGATGAGTTCAATGAGCGTGAAGCCGCGCGGGGCCTGGCGAACGCGGGAGAGGTGCAGGCTCATCACCAGTCCTTCAGGCGCGAGCCGTCGAGCGCGACGCGCTCGGAGCGGGAGTGGATGTCGAACACGTCGCGGCCGGAGCGCGGGTCGTCGGGCGGGCTGTCGTAGGCGCGCAGCGCCCACGTCTCGGCCGCGGGCAGGCTGTCCTCGGCAAAGGGGTCGCGCGGCAGGCGGCGCAGGAAGTAGATCTTGCGGCCGTCCGGGGTCTTGGCGTCCGGCACGCCGTCCACCAGCACCTGCAGGCGCGGCGGGTAGCCGCTGTCCTCGGGGCTGCGCGCCACGGTGCCGGCGTCCACGGCCTGCTTGTAGGCGTCCAGCGCGCCGCGCAGCGTGCGCAGCGCCTGGCGCAGCTCGGCCTCGCGGCTGCGCTGCACCGACAGCTCCAGCAACGGCCGCGCCGCCGAGGCCAGCACGGCCAGCATGGCCAGCACCACCAGCATCTCGATCAGTGTGAAGCCGCGATCCACGCGCATGTCAGTTCCCGTGCATACGGTGAGCATTTGCGGGTCGAGCGCAGGGCCGCTCCCAAGCCGACCCGCGCTGGCGATGTGCTTGCCGGTCGAGCCGGCAAGCATCGCCGTCCCCTTGGGGGCTGAGGCTGGACACCTGGCGCCCGTGGGGCGCCAGGTGCCTGCCGAAGGGCTGCGGCAAACGCCGCAGCGCGGTCTGCAAGACCGGCCAAGGTAAGCCTTGGACGAGGGGCATCACTTCGCCGCGTCCACCGTCACCAGGCCCGAGCCGTCCACGCGCACGGAGGCCGTCTCGCCGTTGGGCCCGCTGGCCTGCAGACCCGACAGGCCCACGTTCAAGGCCTGGCCGGCACCGGCCGGCAGCACGCGCAGCGCCACCACGGCCTGGCCGCGCGCCGGCAGCTCCACCGGGTAACGGCCCGGCGACTGCCCACCGGTGGCGACCGCAGGCGCCATGCGGGTCGGGTCGTACTCGACCTCGCCCTTCACATGCAGGCCGCTCTCGTTCTTCAGCGCCACGGACACCGTGCCGCCGGGCTGCGTCTGGGGCGTCACGTCCAGCTTCACGACTACATCCTCGGCCACGGCCGCGCCCGGCTGGGCGGCCGGGGCCGCGGCTGCCGGCGTGCCGCCCGCCGCACCGCTGCCCAGGCCCACGCCGACCTTGGCATCGCGCTTGAGCAGGCTGCTGAAGGCACCCGGGCTGGCGTCGGTGCCGCCGGCCAGACGGGTCAGCGAGGCATCGGGCAGCGCCAGGTTGCGCAGCACGCGCGGCGTGATCAAGAGCACCACCTCGGTCTTGTTGCGGGTGTCGGTGTGGGTGCCGAACAGCCGCCCCAGCACCGGCAGCGTGGACAGGCCCGGCACGCCGGCCACGCTCTTGCGGTCCTCGTCGTTGATGAGGCCGGCCAGCACCTGGGTCTCGCCGTCGGCCAGCCGCAGCACGGTGGAGGTGTTGCGCGTGCCGATCTCGTAGGCCGTGGTACCGCCCGGGCCGGTGACCTGGCGAATCAGGCTGGACACCTCCAGGCCGATCTTGATGATGACGTCGTTGTCCAGCTGGATGGTGGGCTCCACGTCCAGCTTCAGGCCCACGTCCAGGTAGTTCACCGCGGCCGCCACCGAGGTGGAGCCGTTGAAGTTGGTGGTGGTGGTGAACACCGGCACCTTCTGGCCGATGTGCACCTTGGCCTTGTCGCGGCTTCGCACGCGGATCTTGGGATTGGCCAGGATGTTGGCGTCGCCCGCCGTGCCGCGCAGTGTGGCCACCACGGCCGGGTTGGCCACGCTGGCGCGGAACTGGTCGCGCTGGTTCCACAGCGCCTGTGCGGGCACCACGCCGTTCACGGCGGGCAGGCCGAACTGCACGCTGTCGGGCAGTTGCAGGCCCAGCGCGTCCACGCGGTCGGTGGACAGCTCCATCACCTCCACCTCCAGCATCACCTCGGGCTCGGGCAGGTCCACCGACGCGATCAGCTTCTCCACCAGGCGCACGACCTCAGGCGTGTCGCGCACCACCAGCAGGTTCAGGCGCTCGTCGATGAACAGGTCGCGCACCTTGGCGATGGTGCGCACCATGGCCTGCACCTGCTTCACGTCGGCATTGGTCAGGTAGAGCGTGCGGGTGATCAGCTCCTGGTGCTCGCGCTGCTTGCCGGCGGTGTTGGGGAACACCAGCACCGAGTTTTCGTTCAGCAGCTTGCGGTCCAGCTGCTGGGTGCCCAGGATCACGCGCATCGCTTCGTCCATGGACACATTGCGCAGGAACACGGTGATCTTGGTGTCGCCGCGCACGTCCTTGTCGAACACGAAGTTGATGCCGCTGGCGCGGGCCAGCGCCTCGAACACCTGGCGCAGCGGCGCGTCGCGGAATTCCAGCGTGACCGGCTTCTGGAAGGCCGGGCCAAGCTCGCCCACCGCCGTCTCCAGCGGCCGCGACTGCGCGACCTGGCTGGCCAGCAGGCGTGCGCCGGGGTGCTGGGGCGACTCGGCCAGGATCTCGCGCGCGATCGCCTCCGCCCGCTCCAGCCGACCGGCCTTGAGCGCCGCGCGGCCGGCGGCCAGCTGCTGCTCCTGGCGGCGGCCGCGCTCGATCTCGGTGGTCAGTGCGGCCAGGCGCGGGTGGCGGGCATCGGCCTGCTGCAGCGCGGCGAGCAGCGTCTGCGCATCGTCCCAGCGGCCGGCGGCGCGCAGGCCGTCGATCTGCATCACCAGCCGCGCGCTGGCCTGCTCGCGGGCCCGCACCTGGGCGGCGCGCAGGGCCGGGTCGGTGGGGTCCTTGGCGATGGCGTCGTCCAGCACGCGCAGCGCGGCCGGCCACTGATTGCCACGGCCCAGGTCTTCGGCCTGGCGCAGCGCGGGGTTGGCACAGGCGCTCAGCAGCAGCGCGATGGCCGACAGCGCAAGCAGTTTCTTCATGCGGCTTCTCCGCGCGGGGCTCGCTGGGTGGGGAACATCATGGGGCAGGCTTGAAGACGAGGGTCTGGGGCAGCCGGGCCGGCAGCCAGGTCAGGCGCACGCCGGTGGCGCTGACCTGGTCGACCCGCCACTGGCCGTCCAGCGTGTCGCCGGCGCGCACGCTGAGCGAACGGTTGGGGCCATTGAGCAGGGCCACCTCGACCGCCTTGGCGCCCTCGCCTTCCACCAGGCGTCCGATCATCTGGTAGGGCAGCGGCGGGGCCACCGGCGGTGGTGGCGGCGCCGGGGGTGCCGGCGGCGGGGCGGGTGGCGGTGGCGGAGGGGGTGGCGGCATCCAGGCTGCCAGCTGGGCGGCCTCGGGCTCGGCCCAGGCTGCACGGCTGGCGGCTGGCGCTGGCGGGGCCGACGACGCCCCCGCAGCCGCCGTGTACGCCGCCGGTGCCGGGCGGCGTACAGGCGCTGCGACGGGCGTGCCCTCCTCGTCCGGCTGCTGGGCCACCCAGGCCGTGGCCGCCAGCGTCGCCAGCAGCGCGGCGCCCAGGCCGTGTTGGCGGGTCAGCCTCATCGCGCGGCCCTCCCGTGCAGCGACCACTGCAGCTCGGCATCCAGGTCGGCCGTCAGCGGCGAGCTGCGGCGCAGCTTGATCGCGTCCAGGCTCAGGGCCGGGTCGTGCGCCAGGGCCGTCGAGATGAAGTGGCGCAGCTGCGCATAGCTGCCGCTGACCGGCATGGTCACCCGCAGCCGCTCCAGGCCCTCGCCCTGGCTCAGGCGATGCTCGGTGCGCGCGCCGTTCAGATCCAGGCGGATGGCCAGCTCCAGCAGGTCGGCCAGCCGCTGCTGGCGCTCGCTGGCGGGCGGCAGCGTCGCCTGCCACTGCTGCACGCTCAACGGCACCGCCGCCGCGGCCCGGGCGGGCGCGGCGCGGGCACGCAGCTGACGCACCTCGACCTCCAGCGCGGCGGCCTGCGCATCCCAGCGCTGGCCCTGCCAGGCCAGCAGCGCGGCCAGCAGCAGCGCGACAGCGCCGGCCACTCCGGGCCAGCCCAGGGGCTGGAGCGGTGCGGGGAGTCGGGGCATGCGCATCGTCATCCGCATCACGAGCCGTTCTCCGGGCGAAATTTCGCGTTGATCTCGAAGCGCTGGCCGGTCAGGCCCGTCTCGGCCGCGCTGAAGCGCGACAGCACCACCTGACCCCAGCCCGGCGTCGTGCCCAGCTGCTCGGCCAGCTGCAGCGCCAGCAGCTTGTCGGGCGTCAGCCCCTCCAGCCGCAGCTCGCCGCGGCCGGCATTGGCGTCCAGGCCCAGCCAGGCGATGGTCTTGGCCTCGGCCCCCACGGTCTCCACCCGGCTGAGCACCGGCTCCCAAGAGGTGGCCAGCAGCATCCGGGCCTCCTGGGCCGCACGGTTCTCGGGCTCGGCGCTGCGACGGGCCACGGCCTTGACCACCGGCGCCGGGCGCAGCGCCTGCACGCGGCCGCGAGCGTCCTGCGCCAGCTGCAGCTGGGCATGGCTCTGCCAGCTGCTCCAGCCCGCCGTGGCCAGCACCAGCGCGCCGGTGGCCGCCAGGGGCCAGGCCAGCGGCGAGGGGCGCGGCCCCTGCGCCAGAAAGTCCGGTTGCGGCACGGCCGGGCCGGGCTGGGGCTGCAGCTCGTGGGCCGGCGTGCCCAGCGCCAGCAGCGCGCCTTCGCCCAGGTCCGCCAGGCTGGCGACACGGCGCAGTTGCAACGCCCGCACCTGGCCGCGCTCCAGCGTGATCACCAGTGCCCGCTCGCCCTCGTGCCAGACCAGCCGGCCCGAGCCGGCACGCTGCTCCGCCGGCAGCGCCGCCAGCCAGGCCGCCCAGGCCGGCCGCAGCGCCACGAGGCGCACGCCCGCCGCCGCCGCACGGGCCTGCAGCGCGGCCGGGTCCAGCCCGTGCAGCGCCGACACGCCACGGGCGTCGCCGGCCTGCCACGGCGCCAGCGCGAAACGCTGGGCCACGGCGCCGAAGTAATGCGCGAACTGCTGCTGGGCATAGCCGCGCAGCGCCGCCGCGTCGGCCAGCGGCAGGCCAGGCTCGACCACCAGCTCGTGCAGAAGCGGCAAGCCCACCAGCAGCTCGACGGCGCTGCCGCGGTGATCGCGGCACCAGGCGTCGAACTGGCTGTCCACCTCGGCCGCGCTGCCACTGAGCAGCAGGCGCTGCGGCCGGGCCAGGCGGGCGGCAAGCATGCCGCGCAGGCGCTCACTCATCGAGGGTGACACGTTCCAGCTCCTCGAAGGTGGTTTCGCCGCGGCACACGCTGGCCAGAGCCATCTCGCGCAGCGACTTCATGCCGCGCGCCTTGGCCGCGGCCTTGATTTCCGACATGGGCGCGCGCGCGGCGATCAGGTCGCGCAGGCCGTCGTCCAGCTTCAGCAGCTCGGCCACCGCGCGCCGGCCCTTGTAGCCGGTGCCACGGCAATGGCCGCAGCCCTCGCCCTTCATGAAGCGGCCCTGCGGGCTGCCGTGCCGGGCCAGCGTCGCGGGGTCGGGTGTGAAGGGCCGCGCGCATTGCGTGCAGGTCAGGCGCACCAGGCGCTGGGCCAGCACCGCATTCAACGCCGAGACGACGTTGTAGAGGTCCAGCCCCATGTGCATGAAGCGGCCGATCACGTCGAAGGCGTTGTTCGCATGCACCGTGCTGAAGACCAGGTGGCCAGTGAGTGCGGCCTGCACGGCGATCTGCGCGGTCTCGGCATCGCGGATCTCGCCCACCATGACCCGATCCGGGTCGTGGCGCAGGATGGAGCGCAGGCCACGCGAGAAGGTCAGGCCCTTCTTCTCGTTGACGGGGATCTGCACCACGCCGCTGAGCTGGTATTCCACCGGGTCCTCGATGGTGATGATCTTGTCGGTGCCGGTGTGGATCTCGGCCAGCGTCGCGTACAGCGTGGTCGTCTTGCCCGAGCCGGTGGGGCCGGTCACCAGCAGCATGCCGTGGGGCTGGCGGGCCTGGTGGCGGATGGCGGCGCGCTCGGCCTCGTCGAAGCCGAGGGCATCCAGCGTCAGCGCCCCGGCGCGCGCGATGGCGGCGCGGTCCAGCACGCGGATCACCGCGTCCTCGCCGAACACGCTGGGCATGATGGAGAGGCGGAAGTCGATCTCGCGCCCCTGCATGCGCAGCTTGAAGCGCCCGTCCTGCGGCAGGCGGCGCTCGCCGATGTCCAGCTCGGCCATCACCTTGAGCCGCGACACCAGCTGCTCGGCCACCTGCGGGCTCTCGACCTGGCGCACCAACGCCATCACGCCGTCCACCCGGAAGCGGATCACCGCGCCGCGTGCCGTGCACTCGATGTGCACGTCGGAGGCCTGGTCCTGCAGCGCGTCGTACAGCGTCGCATTCAGCAGCCGCACGACCGGCGAGGCCTGCTCGGCCAGCGCCAGCGCCGACAGCTCCTCGGTGTGGTCCTCGACGGTGGCCAGTGCCTCCTCCACGCCAGACAGCGCGCGGAAATCCGCCTCGCCCGCCCCGAGGAAATGCGTGACCGCCTCGCTGGACGCCCGCTGCCAGCCGACCGGTGCGTTCAGCCGGCTCTCCACGCTCTGCAGCAGCAGCCCATCCTCGTCACGCTCGGCCAGCAGCACGCGCCGGTTGTTGGCCCCGACGGCCAGCACCGCGCGCCAGCGCTGCGCCTGGGCCTGGGGCCATTGCTCGAAGTCGAGATGCCAGGGGCCGTGCTCGGGGGGCAGCCATTCACTCAAAGACGTGCTCATTGCACCTGCTCCACCAACTGGAAGATCGGCAGGTACATCAGCACGATGATCCCGCCCGTCATGGCACCCCTCGCCTCGCGGGTACGCGAGTCGGTCCCCCGAGGGGACGCGGGCCGGCTTGGGACGGCCCGGCGCTCGGCCCGCCGTGATCGGCTTGCCACTTCGCTCGTCATTGAACTTGCTCCACGAGCTGGAAGATGGGCAGGTACATCAACACGATGATCCCGCCGATCAGCACGCCCATGATCAGCATCAGCGCCGGGTTCACGAGGCGGGACAGCAGATCGGTGAGCCGGGCCGCCTCCTCGTCATGAAAGGCCGCCGCGCGCTCCAGCATGGCGGCCACCTCGCCGCTGCGCTCGCCCACGCGCAGCATGCGGCGCGCGACCGGCGTGGCCAGGTCTTGCGCATCGAAGGCCGCGGAGAGCCGCTCGCCGCGCTCGATCTGCTCGGCCGCGGCCTGCACGGCCACGCGCCAGGGCGCGGCCACCACGTCCACCACGATGCGCAGCGCCGCCAGCGCCGGCACGCCAGCGGCCAGCAGCATGGCGAGCGACCGGTACAGCCGCGCCAGCGCCAGCACCCGCAGCCGCGGGCCCAGGCCCGGCATCGTCCACATCGCCGCCTGCACACGCTGGCGCACGCCGGGGCGGCGCAGCAGCAGCACGATGGCCGCCGCCAGGGCCGCCAGGCCGCCCAGCACCGCGAACGGATGGGCCCCGGCCGTCTGGCCGAACTGGATCAGCACCCGCGAGGCCCAGGGCAGATCGCCGTTGGTGGCCTCCAGGATGCCGGCGAAACGCGGCAGCACGTAGAGCAGCAGGAAGAGGATGACCGCCGAGCCCACGCCCAGCAGCATCAGCGGATAGACCAGCGCCGCCATCAGCCGCGAGCGCAGGGCGTCCACCCAGGCCAGGTAGCGCGCATGCTGGGCCAGCGCCACGCTCAGCTGGCCGGTGCGCTCGTTGGCCGCGACGATGGCGCAGATCAGCTCATCGAAGGCCTGCGGCTGCTGACGCAGCGCGGCCGACAACGGCTGACCCTGCTCGACCTGCGCGATGACGCCATCCAGCGCCGCGCGCACCCCTGGCTGCGCCTCTTTCTCGCGCAGCGTGTTCAGCGCCTCCAGCAACGCGATGCCAGCGTCCAACAGCACCGCCAGCTCCTGGCTGAACAGCTGCAGCGGGAAGCGGCCGGCGCGCCTCGGCGAGCCGGCACGCGCCGGCTCGTCCGCGTCGTCGACCGACAGCACATGCTGGGGCGCCACGCCAAGCGCGGCGGCCACCGACTGGCGATCGGCCGCCTGGACGCGCTCCACATGGACGGCGCCCTGGCGCAGCACCCGGGTCAGGTATTGCGGCACGGCTCAATCCCCTCGGGCCCGAGCCGGGCGGCCAGAGGCCGGCAGGCGGGATGCGGCGACCATGTCACCAGGACGTGATGTCCGCGTCTTCGCCCTCGCCGCCCGGCCGGCCGTCGCGGCCGAACGAGTAGACGTCGTACTCGCCATGCTCGCCGGGGCTGCGGTACTGGTAGTCGTTGCCCCAGGGGTCCTTGGGCAGCGCCTTGGACAGGTAGGGGCCGCCCCACTTGGGTTCGTCGGCCGGCTTGGTCACCAGCACGGCCAGCCCCTGGTCGGTGCTGGGGTAGTGGCCGACGTCGATGCGGTACTGGTCCAGCGCCTTTTGCAGCGCATCCAGCTGCGCCTTGGCCGCCTTGACCTCGCTCTTGCCTATCTGGCCGAAGAACTTGGGGCCGACGTAACCGGCCAGCAGGCCGATGATGACCATGACCACCAGCAGTTCAAGCAGGGTGAAGCCGCGGCGGGCGGAGACGGAGGAACGGGTCATGGACGCACAGGGGACAGCAGGACAAGGACTGTTCATCGAACGGATCATCCCGACAATCGGGATTTGACCGCCCCCATTCTGAGGGGTCACTGTGACTGTGCGAGGGCACAGGTGCTGGCCGCGTTGTCCGGGCAGGGCCCCGTCCAGCGAATCTGCACCGCCGCGGCCGGCGGCAGCGGTGCGCGGCCATCCAGCACCTGGCCTCGCACGCCGGTGAACTGGGTCAGCGTGGTCCAGCTGCCGGTCGCGCTGGTGCGGTACTGCAGCGCGTAGGTCGAGCCGGGCCGCAGGCCGCGCGTGCGGATCTGGTACTGGCCGGACACGATGGCGAAGCTGGGCGTGTCGCGGAAGGGCTGGGCCAGCGGCTCGCCGACGAACAGGCCCTGCCCCGGCATCTGCACCGCCTTCCAATAGGCTTCGATCGCGGTTTCGCCGCGCCAGTAGTGGTCGATGAGCACGCTGGCCCGGGAATACTTCTGCAGATAGTTGCAGGGCTCCTCCACCGTGCCGTAGCTGGCGGTGACGCCGGCCGCGAGCCAGTCCGTGATGGGCATCTGCCCATTGCCCGACGGCAGTGCGCCGCCGAAGGAGGTCAAAGAATCGGCCAGGGCGCCGGGGCGGAACTGCAGGCTGGCGAGATTGCCGACCTGGGCCAGGCCGGTCAGGTAGAACAGGATGTCGCGCTGATTCACCAGCGCATCGCTCGCCGATGCCCCTCCGCTGTTGTCCACGTAGTTCAGCCTGAGCACATTGCCCCAGGCAGAGGGCTGCGCGGCGAAGTCTTCCCAGCGCACGCTGCGGTCCGCGTCCGTGGTGCGCACCAGCCAGCCGTCGCCGGCCGGATAGGTGGCATCCGCCGCCACGCCGCGCTGGATCAGCGCCTGGGCATCGGCCAGCGTGCGGACGCCGAGCAACATCGAGGGCCGGATGGACAGCTCCGCGAACGGCCGGCGCGACTCGCTGTCATACAGCGGCGAGGCCGCCGTGGTGGCGCAGGCGTTCGCCGGCGGCGAGCAGTAGCGCGCGTCGAAGCCCAGGGCCATCGCGCTGGTGATGCCCATCGTGCAACTGCCCACCACCCGGCTGGGCGCCACCCAGGTCAGCAGCGTCGCCTGCACGCCGGCCGGCAGTCTGGCCTGCAGGTCGGCGCGCATCGCAGAGAAGTCTGTCGCGGAGATCGCATCGGCACTGGTGTCGAGCTTCACGCGGATCAGGTTGGCCGCCGGCACACCGCGCGCGGCCACATAGGCCGCACCGACGGCCTCGCTGAGCGGATCCCCCTCGGCCACCACCACGGCCAGATCGGCCGGCACCAGGCCGCCGGCCGGCAGCGTGAGGGTCAGGCTTTGCCCTCCGCCTCCGGTCGCCGGATCGCCACCACCCGAGACAGACGAAGCGCCGCCACCTCCCCCGCAGGCCACCAACAGGCCACTCAGGAACAGTCCCCAAACGCACGGCAAACAACGCATGACCGAATTGTGGCGGCCAGCCAGCGGGCGCAATGTTTCCGTTCAAACGAAACCAAAACGCACAACTTTGGTGCTTTCTCGCACCTTTCATGCACCGTAATTACGGGATAACCCCGGTGCGCGCACCGTCGAGGGGCAATACAGTGCGAGCACTCGACGCGGTTCCAAAGGTAGTTTTCGGGGCCGCCGGGCGGGTTGTGAGGAGACAAGACAAGCGTTCAGCGCAAAAGATTGCTCGGCCCGAGCCGCAGACAATCGCACCGGCCACCAAGGATCCCTTGGTGGCCGTTTTCTTTGTCCATTCGATTTCCACCCCTCCATGCTGGAACTGCTGACCGTCGCCCTCGCCTCCCTGCTCGCTGGTTTCATCGATGCGGTCGCTGGCGGCGGCGGCCTGGTGCTGGTGCCGGCGCTGTTCAGCACCTTCCCGACCGCGGCGCCAGCCACGCTGCTCGGAACGAACAAGGGCGCCTCGATCTGGGGGACCGGCTGGGCCACGCTGCAATACGTGCGGCGGGTGCAACTGCCCTGGCGCTCGCTGTGGCCCGCCGCCCTGCTGGCCGGGCTCGGCAGCTTCGTGGGCGCCTGGATGCTGACGCTGGTCAGCCCCGACGGTCTACGTCGTGCGCTGCCGCTGGTGCTGCTGGCGGTGCTGATCTACACGCTGGCCAAGAAAGACCTGGGGCGCACGCATGCGCCACGCTTTGCCGGCCGCGCCGAGGCGCTGGTGGCCGGCGCTGTCGGCCTGGCGGTGGGCTTCTACGACGGCTTCTTCGGCCCAGGCACCGGCAGCTTCTTCGTCTTCCTGTTCGTGCGCCTGCTGGGCTACGACTTCCTGCACGCCTCGGCCACGGCCAAGCTGATGAACCTGATGACGAATGCCGCGGCGATCGCGCTGTTCGTGTCCAAGGGGCATTTCTGGTGGCAGGTGGCCGCGGTGATGGCGGTCACCAACGTGGCGGGCAGCCTGCTGGGCACGAAGATGGCGCTCAAGCACGGCGCAGGCTTCGTGCGCGGCGCCTTCATCCTGGTGGTGGGCGCGCTCATCCTCAAGACCGCGTGGGACGCCTTCCTGCGCTAGCGTTTGCCTGGCGTCGACTCCCATGAACGCCGGAGATACTTGCGCCCCGACGCGTTACCCCGCGGGGCAACTGTCATACGATCAACCCATCACCGCACCGGTGCTGCCCGCCACCATGTCCGTCGACCCACATCTGCGCAACCTGGACATCGAGATCCCGACACAGCCGGAGGTCCTGGTCAAGCTTTCGCTGCTGATGGCGGCGGAAGACATCGACCTGCAGGCCATTTCCGCGCTGGTCGAGACCGACATGGCGCTGGCCGCCGCGGTGATGAAGGCGGTCAACTCCTCGCTCTACGGTCTGCGGGGTCGCGTGCAGACGGTGCACCAGGCCCTGACCTATCTGGGCATGCGCGAAGTGGCGGCCATCACCTTCGAGATGGGCCTGCGGGCGGCCTTTCCTGCTGCCGCCGAGCTCGAGGCCGTCTGGACCCGCGCCTCGCAGCGCGGCCTGCTGATGGGCCGCATGGGCCAGATGCTGGGTGTGGACCCCTGGGCCGCCCACTCGGCCGGCCTGTTCGAGGAATGCGGCAAGGCCGTGCTGTACCGCCACGCGCCGGCCCACTACCCGGCCATGCTGCGCGCCGCCACGCGCGACGTGGATCTGGCCGAACTGGAGCGCACGGCCTTCGGTGTCAGCCACGATGCACTTGGCGCGGCGCTGTGCGAGAGCTGGGGGCTGGCCCCGGCCGCCGTGGCCAGCGTGCGTCACCATGTGGAGATCCAGTCCACGCTCACGATTCCTGAGGCGCTGGCCCGCCGCAGCGTTGCCGCCATTTCCACCGTGGCCTGGGCCCTGCTGCAACACCCGGAGCAGCTGGAAGACATCGCGCGCCAGATCGCACCGCAGGCGCAGCTGGACGAAACCCTGGTGCTGCGCGCAGCGCGCCGGGTGCACGAGCAGCTGCAATCCGCCCAGGCCCACGGCCGCTGAAGCGCCTTGCGCCTCGGGCGTTCACCCGCCCGCCTGACGGGCGACTCAGGCGGCGAGACTCAGTCGGTCACGCCCCGAATGCTTGGCCATGTAGAGCGCCTCGTCGGCGGCTTGCAGCAGAGCCTGCGCGCTCAGGTAGGGGTGCGCCGGGCTCATCGCGGCCAGGCCCACGCTGACCGTCAGCGGCTCGTCGCCGCGCCCCGCCCCCGGCAGGCCCAGGGCACGCAGATCGTCCCGCAGCGACTCCAGCACGCCCTGCGCCTCCGCCATGCCGAAGCCGGGCAGCAAGGCCACGAATTCTTCGCCCCCCAACCGGGCGACCACGTCGGTATCCCGCTTGAAGCGCTCGGCCAGCAGTGCAGCGACTCGCTGCAGCGCCGCGTCACCGGCTTCATGGCCGTGACGCTGGTTGTAGTGCTTGAATTGATCGAGATCCAGCACCGCCAGGGCCAGCAGCCCGCGCTGGCGCTGGGCACGCTTGAATTCGCGACGCAGCGCTTCGTCGAAGGCACGCCGATTCGCCAGACCGGTCAGCTCGTCGGTACGTGCCAGGCCGGCCAACGCCCGCTGGCTCGCGGCCAGCGCGGCCTGCGCCTGTTCGACGGCATGGCGCTGCAGCGCCAGCTCCCGGCGCAGGCGCTGAACGTCCTGGTCCTGCTGCCACAGCGAGCCGCGCGCCCGGCGCATCGCATGCCCGATGCGCCCCAGTTCGGCCGCCAGATCGGGGGCCTGTTCCTCGGCCTCGTCGGGCGCCAGCGTCATGGGCGTCGACTCCAGCGCCTCGCAACGGGCCGCCAGCCGACGCAGCGGGTGCAGCAGCAGCACCTCCAGCAGCAGCAACTGGGCCAGGCCGAGCCACAGCGTCAGCCAGAGACTGCGGCCCAGGTGATCGCTCAAACCCTCAGGCCCTCCGAGGCTCCATTCGAACACCAGCAGCAGCAGCAGCGTGAGTGGCGGCAGCGTGAGCCCCAGTCGCAGGCGCAGGGAGCCCAACCGGCGCGTCGGCAGGCCGGAGGGAGCGGAATTGAATCGACGCAAGCTCATCTATGGCATCAGGCTGAACACAAATTGTCCGTGCCGCCGACGGGCCTGTGCACTGAGTTCCGCTCGGGGTTTGTCAGTAATGGGCGCCACCTGCTGACAGCCGGCGGCCGCCATGTCTAGAGTCGCCGGATGAGCCGCTTCAGCCGCAACACCGCCTGCCTGGCGCTGGGGCTGGGCCTCGCGGCCACGGCACTGGCCGATCCAGGCTATTACCTGGTCACGCCCTACGACCAGGCCGGGCGACTGGGGCTGGAAGCGCGCTACTGGACCGTGGAGCGCGCGGGCAGCGACACGCTGATCTGGCCCGAGCTGGCCGCCAGCTGGGGCGTGAACTCCCGCTGGACCACGCGGCTGCTGGCCAGCTGGGTGGGGCACGATGCCCGCGATCTGCAACTCGCCAGCTGGAACTGGCAGAACGTGGTGCTGCTGACCCAGGGCGAGCACGACTACGACCTGGCGCTGCACGCCCAGCTGACGCGCAACCGCGACAGCGGCAATGCGCTGGAACTGGGCCCGGTGTGGCAGACCGAGCTGGGGCGGCTGCAGCTGAACGCGAACCTGTTCTGGGAATACGACAGCGCCCGCCGCGACACCCGGCTCAAGCTGCAGTGGCGGGGCCTGACCCGCGTGGCGCCGGGCTGGCGCCTGGGCGCCGAGGGTTTCAGCGAACTGGGGCCCTGGACCCACTGGCTGCCTGGCGACCGCCAGTCACACCGCGCCGGGCCGGCGCTGCAGGCGGCGTTCTGGGGGCTCGGCCCGGAAGAGCTGCGGCTGTCGGCAGCCTACCTGTTCGGCAAGACCTACGGCAGCCGTGGCCGCATGTTCACGATGCAGCTTCAGTGGCTGCGCTGAGGCCGTCGTCGTCGCCCAGCGTGCGGTTGCGCCCCGCGCGCTTGGCCGCGTAGAGCGCCCGGTCCGCGCGGTCCAGCAGCTCGGCGAAGTTGGTGGCGGCCGCCGGCAGCATCGCCAGCCCCACCGACACCGTGGCCCGCAGCGTGCCGCCGTCGGGCGTGATGAAGGGGGCGTCCTGCACCTGCAGCCGGATGCGCTCCGCCACCTCGCGCGCGCCGGCGGCGTCGGTGCGCGGCAGCAGCACGACGAACTCCTCGCCGCCGTAGCGGGCGGCCAGGTCGCCGGTGCGCAGCGTGCGCAGGATCAGGCCACCCACCTGGCGCAGCACCTCGTCGCCCACCGAATGGCCGTGGCCGTCGTTGATGGCCTTGAAGTGGTCGATGTCCAGGAACAGGCAGGCCAGCGGATAGCGGTGGCGCACAGCCTGGCTGAACTCGATCAGGCTGCGGTGGTCGAAGTAGCGGCGGTTGTGCACGCCGGTGAGGCCGTCGGTCATGCCGGCGCGGCGCAGGCGCTCGCGGTTGAGCATGCTCTCGATGCTGATGGCGGCAATCGCGGCGAGCCGGTCCAGGAACTTGGTGCCCGAACTGCTGTCGTAACGGCCGGGATCCCGCGAGCCCAGATGCAGGCTGCCGATCAGCAGCCCGTGCCGGATCAGCGGCAGCAGCGCCGCCGAACGCACGCCCGCCTCCGCCTCGAAGGCTTCCTGCAGCAGTCCGGCCTCGGGGCCGGGCGCGATCAGCCGTGTCGTGCGCACCGTGCCGAACAGGCTGCGCAGCGGCCCGTGCCCCTCCAGCAACCGGGGCGTGCGCGTCATCGGCAGCGCCGGCAGTGCGCGACGCAGTTCGTCATCCGTGTCCAGCAGCCACAGCTCGGCGGCATCCAGGCCGAATTCCTGCCGGCAGTCGACCAGCAGCAGCCGCACCAGCTCTTCCATGGAATCGACCGCAATCAGCCGCCGCTCCAGCGCATCGAAGCGGTCCATCTTGCGCTCGTTCGCATGGGCCGCCTCCAGCAACTGCTGCAGCTGGCGGCGCAGTTCCTGGTTCTGGGCTTGAGGGTCGGGGGAGTTCATGGAGGCGATGGCCAAGCGTGGCGCAAACGACATTCTCCGACCTCCACCGGACACCGCCACCCGTCCATACCCGCGTCGCCTGCGACGCAGTCCTCAAGGGCGTGACGCAAGTCCGCCCGGCAGGGTGGCACCCGACGGCGGCGTCAGGCTCAGCCGGGTGCGGAAATGACGCTCGGCCCCGGTCAGCGGGTCGGTGAACCGCAGCTCCCGGGCCAGCAGGCGCAGCGCATGGTCAAAGCGCGGCGGGTTCTCGTGCGGCTGCAGCACCGGGTAGATGCGGTCCCCCGCCAGCGGCAGCCCCAGCGCATTCATCTGCGCGCGCAGCTGATGACGCAGGCCGGTATGGGGCCGCAGCTCATACCGGGCCAGGCCGTCGGGCAGCGGTTCCAGCAGGTCGACCCAGGTCTGCGCATTGGGCTCGCCCTCGACCACCTGCATCTGCATGAAGTCGTTGCCCGGCGGCTCGGCCAGCCGATGGTGGAGCACACGGGGCCAGGGGCCGGCGCCCTGCGGCGCGATGGCCTCGTACACCTTGCTCACCAGACGATCCCGGAACAGCGCGTGATAGGCGTTGCGCTCCTCGCGCCGGAGGTTGAACACCACCAGCCCGGCGGTCTCGCGGTCCAGCCGGTGCACCGGATTCAGATCGACCAGGCCGGTCGCCTGGCGCAGCCGGGCCATCAGCGTCTGCCGCGCGTACAGGCCCGATGGCGTCACCGGCAGGAAATGCGGCTTGTCGACCACCAGCAGATGCTCGTCCTGGAACAACACCTGCTCCTGGAACGGAATGTCGGGCTCCACCGGCAGATAGCGCCAGTAGTACACCCGCCGGTTGCCGACGTAGGGCTGGTCGGGCACGGGCTGCCCCTCGTCATCCACGACATCGCCCCGCGCGATGCGCGCGGCCCAGTCGTCCACCCGCGGCAGCCGCTCGGCGAGGAAATCGGTCAGGCGGCGCCAGGCCCCCGCCGGGCAATGCACGGCACTTGCCGCCACACCCTCGCGCAGCGGCAGCGGCGGCTTGGGCGGCCGGGCCATGGCCGGCTACTCGATGCGGGCGCCGCCACGCGCCCGCTCGTCCATGTAGGCGTTGAGCCGCTCGAAATCGTGGGCATCGAAACGCCCCCCGCGCCAGCGGCGGTACCAGTCCTCGCGCCGCGGCTCGGCCGCCAGCCGGCGCACGGCGGCATCGATGGCCTCGATGTCGCGACGGCCCTCCGGATTGCGGCTGCAGGACACCATCGCCAGCGGCGTGCTCGTGCCCTCCCGCAACGGCAGGCTCACCAGTTCGCCCGGGCGCCCCAGGCGTTTCAGGTAGTCCTCGACGACCGACGGGTACTCCAGCGTGTAGTCCATGCGCCCGGCACGCAGCATGTCCAGCAGACGCACGGCGGAGCCGCCCACCGCCAGGCGCGGCAAGGGGTGCTGGTTCAGCACGGCATCGATGTGCGGCCCGTAGGCGCGGTCGCGCGCGATCAGGCCATGCAGGTCCATGCGGTCGAGCAGCGCGGCCAGGTCCAGTGCGCCGTTGTCGTCATCCCGGCGGCGCTGGATGCGGGCCAGCATGTCACGGCGCACCACGACATTCAGCTGTCGTGAGGCCAGCGGCGGATAGAGGTGCGAGAAATACAGCCAGTCCAGTCGTTCGGGCGAGCGCAGCAGCAGCGTGCTGCACAGCGTGGCGCCGCCGCGCGACAGGGCCTCATAGCGCGACGCGCCAGCCTCCACGAACTCGTGCCGGTACTCGGGCATGCGGGCCAGCAGCACCCGCATGAAGCCCTCCACCTCGCCATCGCCACGCAGGTCTTCCGGGCCACGCGGCACGCGCCCCTGAGCAAGATGGAAGTGGGGCGGAATGTCCTGCACCACCCAACGTATGGTGCCGGCCTCGCCCGCGGCAACGGCCGCAGCGCCGACGCACAGCAGCGCCAGCGCGGCCAGCGCGCTCCAGCTCTTTCGCATGACCCGACCCCGACGTGCGCTCAGTCGCCCTCGACCCATTCCATGCGCGCACCCAGCTCGGCGATGTGCTCGACGAAGTTGGGGTGGGCACGGCGGATGGGCGTGGCGTTGCGGATCACGCTCTTGCCAGGGATGCTGGCTGCCACCATCAGCAGCGCGATCGCGACGCGGATGATGTAAGGGCTCTCCACCTCGGCCGGGCTCAACGGCTTGCCACCGAAGGTGATCATGCGGTGCGGGTCGGACAGGAAGGCGTGGCCGCCGAACTTGGCCAGCTCCGAGGTCCAGCCCATCGCGCCGTCGTAGACCTTGTTCCAGAACATCACGCTGCCCTCGGCCTTCACGCCCAGCGCGACGAAGATGGGCAGCAGGTCCACCGGCACATAGGGCCAGGGCGCGGCCTCGACCTTCTGCAGGATGTTGCGGGTGAAGGGCTCCTTCACCTTGAGCTTGCCGCCCTCGGTGATGGCGCGGCTCCAGCCGTCCTCGTGCACGATCTGCACGCCGAACTTCGCGAAGGTGCGGTCCAGCAGCGGGAACATCTCGGGCGCACCGTTCTTCACGCGCACATCGCCGCCGGTGATGGCGCCCAGGGCGAGGAAGGTGACGATCTCGTGGAAGTCCTCGGTGAAGCTGAAGTCCGCGCCGCCCAGTTCTTGCACGCCAGTGATCTTCAGCTTGGACGTGCCGTGGCCTTCGATCTTCGCGCCCAGCTGCGACATGAAGTTGCAGAACTCCTGCACATGGGGCTCGCTGGCCGCATTGGTCAGCGTGGACACGCCATCGGCCAGCGCAGCGCACAACACGAAGTTCTCGGTCGTCGTGACCGAGGCGTAGTCGGTCCAGTGGTCATTGGCCGTCAGCGGCCGCTCCACGCGCAGCACCAGGCCGTCGGGCAGGCGCTCCACGTCGGCGCCGAAGCGCTGGAACACCTCCACATGCGGATCGATCTCGCGCGCACCCAGCGTGCAGCCCTTGACGTCGTCCTCGATGCGGGCGGCGCCGAAGCGCGCCATCAGGCCCGGCACCAGCATGATGGAGGAGCGCATCTCCTCGGGCAGGCGGTCGGTGGCCGGGTCGAAATGGGTGTACTCGTGGTGCACGTCCAGGATGCCGGTCTTGAAGTCCAGCTCGACCTTGGAACCCAGCTTGCGGAAGACCTCGACGATCTTCTTCACGTCGGTGATCTCGGGCACGCCGCGCAGGCGCACCGGCTGCTTGGTCAGCAACGTGGCGCACAGGATGGGCAGGACGGCGTTCTTGTTGGCCGAGGGGATGACGCGGCCCGACAGGGGCGTGCCGCCATGGACGATCAGATGGGACATCGAATGGGCTGGATTGCGGTGCGCGCAAGCGGCGCGCGGTGGCATTGTCGGCGTTTGCGGCGGGCGGGTCGGGGCGCGGGCCCGGAAGCTTTGTTCCGAACGGTGGGAATCAGAGCTTGAGAGGTTTTCGAGCACGCCGGAAAGGCGCGTCAAAGCGCCACCGATCTAGGCGCAAAGCGCAGCCATAGCTTGGGCTATGGCGAGCATTTGCAACGACGAGCGGTGGTGATTTGACGCGCAAGGCAGGCATGCGTGAAAGCCTCTCAGTCTTCCGCGCCCGGGTCCAGCCGGCGCGCCCGCGCCAGCCGCCACGCGTCCTCGGGCGCGGTGAACACCTGCTCAGCGGTGGTCGCGGTCTCGCGGGCGCGGGCGTCGATGGCGATGCGCTTGTCGAACACATAGCACTCGCCCTGCCAGTCGGCCGCGGCGTCGGGCAGTTGCTCGAGGAAGTTCAGGATGCCGCCATCCAGCTGCGCCACCTTCAGGCCCTGGGCCTGCATCCAGGCGGCGGTCTTCTCGCAGCGGATGCCACCGGTGCAGTACATGGCGACCGTCTTGCCCTGCCAGGCCTCGCGGTGGGCCTCGACATAGGCCGGGAAGTCGCGGAAGTGGTCCACGCCGGGGTCGATGGCGCCGCGAAAGCGCCCCAGCTTGAACTCGAAGCTGTTGCGGTTGTCGATGACCACGGTGTCGGGGTCGTCCAGCAGCTCGCGCCAGCGCTGCGGGCTCACATGGGTGTCGGTGGCGTCGCCCGACACACCGGGCACGCCGAAGGCGACGATCTCGGGCTTGAGCGACACCTTGAAGCGGCTGAAGGGCCGTCGTTCGCAGACGTTGTGCTTGCAATGCAGGCCGGCAAAGCCCTCGCGGGCCTGCAGCTCGGCCTCCAGCGCGTGCACGGCCTGCGCCTCGCCGGCGATCGCGGCGCTCAGTCCCTCGGCCGCCACCAGCACCACACCGCCCAGGTTCAGCGCCGCACCACGCTCGCGCAGCCACTCGGCCAGGCCCGCCGGGTCGGCGACCGGCGTGAATCGATAGAAGGAACTGTGCAGGATCACGGCAAACCAGGGCTTGAGGCCGCAGGGCCGGCCCCGGCCCCACGCGGGCCACATGGTAGCGACCCGCAGACCGCCGTCCGGCGCGGGCTCCTAGAATCCCGCGCCCCCGTTCCGGCCGCTTGGCGGCCCCGCACCATGTCCGATCGCCTCAAAGTCCTGCCCCAGTACCTGATGCCCAAGCTGGCCCTGACCCGGCTGGCCGGGCATCTGGCCTCGCGGCCACTGGGGGCGATCACGACGGCCACCATCCGCCGCTTCGTCGCCCGCTACCAGGTGAACATGGCCGAGGCGGCGCAAGGCGACATCACGGCCTACGCCACCTTCAACGACTTCTTCACGCGCGCGCTGAAGGACGGCGCGCGCCCGCTGGCCGACGCCCCGCTGATCTGCCCGGTGGACGGCGCGATCAGCCAGGTGGGCCGCATCGCGGGCGACCAGATCTACCAGGCCAAGGGTCAGGCCTTCAGCACCACGGCGCTGCTGGGCGGCGATGCCGAGCTGGCCGCGCGCTTCCAGGACGGGCTGTTCGCCAACCTCTACCTGAGCCCGCGCGACTACCACCGCATCCACATGCCTGCCGCCGGCCGGCTGCTGCGCATGACCCATGTGCCCGGCGAGCTGTTCTCGGTGAACCCGACCACGGCCCGCGGCGTGCCGGGCCTGTTCGCGCGCAACGAGCGCCTGGTCTGCGAGTTCGAGAACGAGCAGCTGGGCCGCTGGGTGCTGGTGCTGGTGGGCGCCACCATCGTGGGCAGCATGGCCACCGTGTGGCAGGGCCTCGTCAAGCGCGAAGGGCCGGTACATCGCTGGACCTACGAAGGCCAGGACATCCAGCTCGCGCAAGGCGAGGAAATGGGCCGCTTCCTGCTCGGCTCCACCGTGGTGATGCTGTTCGAGAAGAGCGGCCTGCAGTTCAACCCCGCCTGGCAACCCGGCGGGGCGGTGCGCCTGGGTCAGGCCATGGCGAGCTGATCCTCGGCCGCCAGGGTCTGCAGGCAGGCCTGGGCTGCCTCGCGGCCCTTGGCCACGAAGTGCTGGGCGAAGAAGCGCTGGTGCACCTCGTGGTCGTGGAACTGGTGCGGCGTCAGCACCACCGAGAACACCGGCACGCCGCTGTCCAGCTGCACCCGCATCAGGCCGTCGATGACGGCTGCGGCCACGAAGTCGTGGCGGTAGATGCCGCCGTCGACCACCAGGCCGCAGGCCACGATGGCGCGATAGCGACCGGTGGCCGCCAGCCGTTGCGCCGCCAGCGGCAGCTCGAAGGCACCGGGCCGCTCGAACTCGTCGATCTGGCTGGCCGGCAGGCCCAGCAGGCGCAGCTCCGCCCGCAGCGAGCTGACGGCAGACTGCACGATCTCGCGGTGCCAGCAGGCGCTGACCACGGCGATGCGCGGGGAATGGGAAGTGGGAAGGGACTGATTCATGCAACACCTTGAAAGGCGGGTTGGACAGGAATCAGGGCAAGCACGCAAACGCGCGGCGGCACCGGGACGTGCAGCACGCAGCCCGGCGGTCGCCGTGGATTCACGCTCTCTTTCATCCGGACTGTGACCGTCGGCCCTGGCATCTCACCAGGTCTGCTGACCTCGCGTCGGCGCCAAGGCCGATGCGAGCGCTCGCGGGCTCCCGCCGGTGATCGGGAGATCACGCCGCGGATACCGCCGGTGGGGAGTTCCACCCCGCCCTGAGAACGTTGCCGGAGACGGGCTCCGGCGGCGCGCATGTTAAGCCCGGGGGTCAGGCCGTGCCCGCCGCCCCCGCCACCTGGGTGGCCGGCGCCGGTGCGAGCAGCGCGCCCGCGGCCTCGGCATCCAGCGGCCGGCCCAGCAGATAGCCCTGCAGGTGGGTGCAGCCCAGCCGCTCGGCGGCGCGCGCCTGGGCCTCGGTCTCGACACCCTCGGCCACCACGTCCAGGCCCAGCGCCTGCGCCAGCAGGCAGGCCGCCTGCACGATGGCGTCGGCGGTCGGTTCGGGCAGGGGGTCGATCATGCTGCGGTCGAGCTTGAGCGTGGTGATGGGCAGGCGGCGCAGCAGCGTGAGCGAGCTCTGCCCGGTGCCGAAGTCGTCGAAGGCCACGCCCACGCCGGCCTCGCGCAGCCGGGCCAGCTGGGGCAGCACGCGATCGAGATGAGTCACGGCCGCGGTCTCCGTCACCTCGACCTCGACCCGGTCCAGCGGCACGCCGTGGGCCTGCATCATGGCCATCAGCGCCTGCGCGAAGCAGGGGTCGGCGAACTGCAGCGGCGAGACGTTGATCGCCAGCGGCGGCACCGCACCATGGCGCGTGCCCCAGGCGCGCAGCTGGCGGGCGGCCAGGCGCAGGATCAGCGTGCCCAGGGCGGCGATCTGGCCGGTGCGCTCGGCGGCGGGGATGAACTCCGCCGGACTGACCGGCCCGCGCCCCGGGCGCTGCCAGCGCACCAGTGCCTCGAAGCCGGCCAGCGTGCGGCTGCCGGCCCTGAACTTGGGCTGGTAGACCAGCACGAACTCCTCGGCCTCGATGGCCGCGGCCAGCGCCTGCTCGATCTCCAGCCGCTCGCCGCTGCGCACCGTCATGCCCGGCTCGAAGGCCACGACCGCCGCCCCCGCCTGCTGCTTGGCACGGTGCATCGCAATGTCGGCGGCACGCAGCAGCGCGGCCCCGGTGTCACCATCGGCCGGATAGCGCGCCACCCCCACCGACAGGTGCACATACAGACGCCGGTGCTGAATGGCAAAGGGCGCGATCATGGTGGCCAGCACGCGCTCGCCGGCCAGCGACGCCGCGGTGGCGTCCTCGACGCCCGGCAGCAGCAGCAGGAACTGGTCTTCACCCAGGCGCGACAGCATGGCCGCGGCCGGCAGCGCGGCCTTGAGCCGCGCCGCGATCGCCTGCAGCAGCGCATCACCCACCTCATGCCCCAGGCTTTCGTTGACGAGCTGGAAACGGTCCAGGTCGGCCGACAACAGGGCGAAGCCGGCACTGCCCGGCAGGGTCAGCTCGGCGAGCCGCGCCAGCGCCGCATGGCGGTTGGGCAGGTCGGTCAGCTCGTCATGCAGGGCCTGGCGGCGCAGGGCATTGAGCGCCCGCTGGCGCTCGGTGTCGTCCAGCATCAGCAGCAGCTGCGCCGGCCCGTCCTCCCATTCGATATAGCCGGCACTGCCGCGCAGGTAGAGCCGGCGCCCGTCGCGATGCAGGCGCTCGCCCTCCCACTCGATGCGCTCCAGCCGCTGGGCCATGATCTGCGCGTAGCGCTCCACGACGCCGGCGCGGTGCTCGGGAGGCACCACCCGCTGCAGGGGCGCTCCCGGACCCAGCTCGGCCAGGCTGTCGTAGCCGAACATGGCCAGCGCGGCCGGGTTGGCGTAGAGCACCTGACCGTCGCGCACGATCATCAGCCCCTGCATGGCCTGCTCGTAGAGTTGGCGAAGCCGCTCGCTCATCGCCGAGGCCTCGCGCTGCGCCCGCCGGACCGACAGCAGGATCAGCGACATGGCCAGCACGCTCTGCATGAACGTGCCCGCGATATGCGCAAATTCAGCCCGAGCCAGCGGATCTTCGAGGGGGCTGATGAAATGCAGCAGGCCTGATACGACGAAGCACAGCGCCGCCCAACGCTCCGCCGCACTGCCGGCCCGCCAGATCCAACGCCCCGCCAGCCAGTCCCCGCCCGCCAGAGCCACCGAGGCGATCCAGATGGCCACCGGCTGACGCCAGACTGCCATACCAATCACCAGGGCGAACAGGGCCACGAACGCTGGTAGGTAGAGCCGCCAGTTCCAGGTGCGCCTCGTGTAATGCGCCGCGCCCGCGAGCTCGCAGGCCAGCGTGGCGATCATGCAGAACGTCGCAAGCGCCGCCTGGACCTGAAACCGCATCGACGTTTGATCGGCTGGCATCAACGCCACGCCAAGAATCAGCGTGCCGGCCAGCGTGATCTGGCACCAACCCCAGTACCAGATGTGGCGATGCGTCGGCTCCAGACGAGCCAGCCCAAGCATGGCACCGCCCAGCAGTGCGATGAAACTGGAACTCAGCAGCAGCGATGTCATCGTCCCGACGCCTCCTGAGGTCGTCGCGATGCTAGCGGCCACAATAGCGCTTGTCGCGTACCGTCGCTCCGTTTCAATTCACCCACCATGGCCCAGCGCGTCCTGACCGGCATCACCACGACCGGCACCCTCCACCTCGGCAACTACGTCGGCGCGATCCGCCCGGCCGTCGCCGCCAGCCGTGCGCCCGACGTCGAGAGCTTCTTCTTCATGGCGGACTTCCATGCGTTGATCAAGTGCGACGACCCGGCCCGCATCGCGCATTCGAGCCGCTCGATCGCCGCCACCTGGCTCGCGGCCGGGCTGGATCCCGAACGCGTCACGTTCTACCGTCAAAGCGACATTCCTGAAATCCCCGAACTCTGCTGGCTGCTGACCTGCGTCACCGCCAAGGGGCAGATGAACCGCGCCCATGCCTACAAGGCCGCGGTCGACGCCGCCACGGCGGCCGGGGAGGAGCCCGACGCCAACGTCACCATGGGGCTGTTCAGCTATCCGGTGCTGATGGCGGCCGACATCCTGATGTTCAACGCCCACAAGGTGCCGGTGGGCAAGGACCAGGTCCAGCATATCGAGATGACGCGCGATATCGCCCAGCGCTTCAACCACCTGTTCGGTGCCGGCCGTGAGTTCTTCACGCTGCCGGAAGCGGTGGTGGACAGCGAGATGGAGCTGCTGCCCGGCCTGGACGGCCGCAAGATGAGCAAGAGCTACGACAACGTGATCCCGCTCTTCGAGGGCGGCGCCCAGGCACTGAAGGACGCGGTGGCCCGCATCGTCACCGACTCGCGCCTGCCCGGCGAGCCCAAGGAGCCCGAGGGCCAGGCCCTGGTGCAGATCTACGACGCCTTCGCCACGCCCGAGCAGCGCGCCGCCTTCCGCACGGCCCTGCGCGCCGGCCTGGCCTGGGGCGAGGCCAAGCAGCAGCTGGTGGCGCTGATCGAGGCTCACATCGGCCCGATGCGCGCACGCTATGCGGAGCTGATGGCCCACCCCGAACAGCTCGAAGCCATCCTGCAGGCCGGCGCGGGCAAGGCCCGCCAGATCGCCGTGCCGCTGCTGAAGCAATTGCGCTCGGCAGTCGGCCTGCGCCCCTACACGGAGGCGGCCGGCAGCAGCACGGCCAAGGTCGAAAAGACGGCGTTGCCGGTGTTCAAGCAGTACCGCGAGGCTGACGGCAGGTTCTACTTCAAGCTGCTGTCCGCCGGCGGCGACCTGCTGCTGCAGAGCCAGGGCTTCGCGGAGGGCCGCGAGGCCGGCCAGTGGGTGGCGCGCCTCAAGCGCGAGGGCCTGCCGGCGCTGGCCGAAGCGCCCGTGCAGCGCGAGGCCGCCGAGGCCGACGTCGCCGCCGCGCTCGCCGCCTTCCAGCAGGACTGAGTCGCCCGCAAGGATTAACCCGTAGCGGGGCGCCCCGGCGCCCGGGTTAACTTCGCCTCCACGAGAACAACATCTGGAGACGACTATGGCGACCATCGCCGCCGACCATCTGGCGCTGCAGCGCCTGGACCATTGGGCCCGCACCGCGGGCGACGCGGTGACGCTGACCCAGCCCATGGGCGGGGGCGTGGTGACCGACTTCCTGTGGTCCGAGGTGGCCGATCAGGTGCGCCGCATGGCGGCCCATCTGAAGGCCCGCGGCGCGGCCGAGGGCTGGCCCGCGGATGCCCGCGTCGCCATCCTGTCGAAGAACTGCGCCTGGTGGCTGATGAGCGACCTGGCGATCTGGATGGCCGGCTACGTGTCGGTGCCGCTGTACCCGACGCTGGCGGCCGACACGGTGGCGCAGATCCTCGCGCACAGCGAATCGCGCTTCATCTTCGTCGGCAAGCTCGACGACTGGGACAGCATGAAGGCCGGTGTGCCGGCCGGTCTCCCCGGCGCCAGCTACGCGCTCTCGCCCCCCGAGGTGCTGACCCGCTACGAACGCTGGGATTCCATCTGCGTGCGCACCGCGCCGCTGCAGAGTGAGGTCGTGCGCCCCGCCGACGAACTCTGCACGCTGATCTACACCTCGGGCACGACGGGCGCGCCCAAGGGCGTGATGCACAACTTCGGCGGCTTTGCCTGGGCGGTCAACGAAGGCCTGAGCCGCATCCCGCTGGGTCGGGAGGACCGCATGCTGTCCTACCTGCCGCTGGCCCATGTGGCCGAACGGGCACTGGTGGAGCATGGCTGGCTCATCACGGGCTGCCGGCTGTGGTTTGCCGAGTCGCTGGACACCTTCGCCGCCGACCTTCAACGCGCTCGCCCGACGGTGTTTTTCTCGGTCCCGCGCCTGTGGGTGAAGTTCCAGCAGGGTGTGCAGGCCAAGCTGCCGCAGCCCAAGCTGGATCTGCTGCTGCGCCTGCCGCTGATCGGCGGGCTGATCCGCCGCAAGATCCTCAAGGCGCTGGGCCTGGACCAATGCCGCATCGCGGTCGGCGGCGCCGCGCCCATGCCGGTGGCGCTGCTGCAGTGGTACGAACGCCTCGGGCTGCCGGTCAACGAGGGCTATGGCATGACCGAGAACCTGGCCCTGTCGCACCTGACCGTGCCGGGCCGGCGCCAGCACGGCACGGTCGGCCCCGCCTATGCCGGCGTGCAGACCCGCGTGGACCCCGCCACCGGCGAGCTGCAGATGCGCAGCCCGGCGCTGATGATGGGCTACTTCAAGGAGCCCCGGCTGACGGCCGAGGCCCTGACCGAGGATGGCTGGCTGCGCACCGGCGACAAGGTGACGCAGGACGCCGATGGCTGCGTGCGCATCACCGGCCGGGTGAAGGACCTGTTCAAGACCAGCAAGGGCAAGTACGTCGCGCCAGCCCCCATCGAGGATCGCCTGGGCATGCACGAGGACATCGAGGCCTGCTGCGTGACGGGTGCCAACCTGAACCAGCCCCTCGGCATCGCGATGCTGTCGCCACAGGGCGTGAAGCTCGCCGCCGACGAGGCCGGGCGGGCCCGCCTGCTGGGCAGCCTGGAACAGCATCTGGCGGCGGTCAACGCCCGGCTGGACCCGCACGAGCAGCTGGCCACGCTGGTGCTGATACGCACCCCCTGGACGGTGGACAACGGCTTCATCACGCCCACCTTCAAGGTCAAGCGCAACCGCATCGAGGAGGCCTATGGCGGCCATTTCGAGGCCTGGTGCGCCGGCCGGGCCCGCGTGCAATTCGGGGACTGAGCCGCCCGGGGCGCGCCGCTATGCTGACGACTTGATCCCATGGAGCCCGACCCCATGAGCAGCGACCCCGAGCAACACCGCAACAGCCTGCTACGCGCGCAGGACGACGCCATTGCCGAGCAACTGGCCGCCGCGCTGCGCTCGGGCGAGCTGCAGAGCGCCGAGAGCTATGGCAAGCCGCTCAAGCCCGACGAGGGCTGGGACCAGACCCCGCTGGAATTCCGGCTGCCGTTCAAGATCCTGAAGAACGCCGACATGGCGCCGCCCGAGCTGGCGCTGTTCGGGCAGCGCGCCCGGCTGCGCGCCCGGCTGCGCGAGCATCTGGCCCAAAGCGCAGACACGGCTGAACGCCAGCGCCTGCAGGCCGAGCTGGCCGAACTCGAGCAACGCCTGGCCCTGCGGCTGGAAGGCCTGGGCAGCAGCGGCCGCCTCTGAGCCGAGGGCTCAGCCGCCGGTCGGCTGCAGCCGTTGCGCGTGGGTGTAGACCGTGGCCCGGCCGCCGCGCACAAAGCCCGCCAGCGTGAGCCCGGCGGCGTCCGCCGTGCGTATCGCCAGATGCGTGGGGCCCGAGATGGCCGCCAGCAGGCCCACGCCGGCCATCGCGGTCTTGTGCACCATCTCGTAGCTGGCCCGGCTGGTCACGGCAATGAAGCCCTGGCTCGCGTCGACCTGAGCGCGCGCCATGGCGCCGATGAGCTTGTCCAGCGCGTTGTGCCGGCCGACATCTTCACGCACGCACAAGGCCTGACCCCGCAGGTCGCACCAGGCCGCCGCGTGGGTGGCCCCCGTGAGCTGCTGCAGCTGCTGCGCCTGGGCCAGACCGGCCATGCCGTGCAGCACCGCCTCCATCGACACCATGGCCGTGCCGACCGGCCGGGACAGCGGCCGCAGCGCCTGTTCGAGCGACTCGGCGCCGCAGATGCCGCAGCCCGTGCGCCCCACCATCGAGCGTCGCCGCTCCTTGAAACGATGCAGCTGGCGCTGCGTCACCTGCAGCTGCAGTGCGATACCGGCGTCCACCGGCTTGGGCTCGATCTCCAGCAGTTCGCCCGGCTCATCGATCAGGCCCTCGCTGAGCAGGAAGCCGAGCGCGAAGTCCTCCAGATCCAGCGGTGTGGCCATCATCACCGCGAGCGACAGACCGTTGACCTCCAGCGCGACGGCCACCTCATCAGCCACCTGCTCCGCCAGACGTTCGGCTCGGAGCCCCTGCCAAGCAACGGCCACGACCTCCCGGGCTCCGCCGCTCATGTCGAGCCCTCCAGGCGCACCCGGCCCCGGAACAGGTAGTACTGGTAGAGGTTGTAGCCAAGCATCACCGGCAAAAGCATACCCACCCCGAACAGCATGAAGGTCAGCGTCTGGTCGCTGGACACGGCCTGCGCCAGGCTGAGCCGGCCCGGCACGAGGTTGGGATACAGGCTGAGCGCCAGGCCGCCCAGCGAGGCGACGAAGAGCAGCAGCGCGCCGCGGAAGGCGGTGTCCGTTCGCCCGCTGAGCAGGGTCAGCACGATCAGCGCACAGGCGGCGGCTGCCAGCATGGCCAGCACGATCAGTGCCGCGAGCACGCGCAGATCGGTCCAGCGCTGCAGGGCCGCCGGGCTCATCAGCAGCGTGGCGGCAGACATCAGCAGCGCGGCGGCCACCGTGGCCAGCACCGACAGCAGTGCCACCCGGCGCAATCCGGCGAGCAGGCCGCGCTCCACCTTCTTCATCAGGTAGGTGGCGCCCAGCAGCACATAGCCCGTGGCCACGCCGATGGCCGTGGCAGCCGAGAACAGCAGCGACAGCGGGCCGTCCTGCATGCCGGTGATGACGTCGCCCAGGATCCACCCCTGAGCCAGCGCGGCCACCAGGCTGCCCAGCCCGAACGCGAAATCCCAGCCGCCCTTGCGCTGTGCGACATGCCGGAACTCGATGGCCGCACCACGCAGGATGAAACCGGCGATCAGCAGCATGATGGCGCCGTAGAGGTGGCTGAGCACGAGTGCGTACGCCGCCGGGAAGGCCCCGAACAGCACGCCGCCAAGCACCACCAGCCAGGTCTCGTTGGCGTCCCAGACATGGGCGATGGAGCGGAACACCAGATCGCGGTCGGCCTCGCGGCGCAGGCCCAGGCTGATGATGCCGGCACCGAGGTCGAAGCCGTCGGTGACCACATAGCAGGTCAGCAGCACGCACAGCAGGATGTACCAGGCCGAGGCCAGCAGGGTGTGGCTATAGGTTTCCATGAGCACTCCAGGGAGATCCGCCGGTCAGTGCGCCGCCGGGTTGGCCGACAGGTCGGCGCCGCGTTGCAGCCATCGGCGGGCAAAGTAGAAGAAGGTCAGGATCAGCAGCAGGTAGAAGCCCGCGAACATCCACAGCGTGGCCCCGACGGCCGCCGGCTGCAGTGCGCTGGCGGCGTCATGCGTGCGCAGCAGGCCGTAGATGGACCAGGGCTGACGGCCCACCTCGCGGACGATCCAGCCGCACTCCACCGCCAGGTAGGGCAGCGGGATGGTCAGCACCCAGGCGCGCAGCAGCCAGCGCCTGGCCATCAGCGCCTCGGCGCGCCAGCCCGCGCGCTTCCAGGCCCAGACGGTCCACGCGGCCAACAGCACGAACCAGGCGCCGATGCCGGCCATCACGCGGAAGGCGAAGTACAGCAGCGGCAGCGCGGGCGGCTGGTCCTCGGGCTTGAACTCCTTCAGGCCCTTCACGGTGCCGGTGGGGCTGTGCGTGGCCAAGAGGCTCAGCGCGCCGGGCACCTCGACGGAGAAGGTGTTGCGCTGCTGCTCCTTGTCGGGCCAGGCGATCAGCGACCAGGACGCGCCGGTGCCCGGCGCATTGGTCTCCCAGTGCCCTTCGATCGCGGCGCCCTTGGCCGGCTGGTGCTCGAACACCGCCTGGCCGCTCCAGTCGCCCAGGAAGAGCTGCACCGGGCTGACCACCAGCAGCAGCACGCAGGCCAGCTTGAAGGAGCGCGCGAAGAACTCGCCCTGCTCGTTCTTCAGCATCTTCCAGGCCGACAGGCCGGCCACCACGCACAGCCCGGTCTCCACCGCGGCGAACCACATGTGCAGCACGCTGTTGGGCATGGTGGGGTTGAAGATGGCCGCCAGGTAGTCGCTCACCACCAGGTGCCCGCCACTGAGCTGCACGCCGGCCGGCGTCTGCATCCAGGAGTTGGCGACCATGATCCAGAACGCCGACAGGCTGGAGCCCAGCGCCACCATGCCGGTGGCAAACAGGTGGACGCCGCGCGGCACGCGCCCCCAGCCGTACAGCATGATGCCGGCGAAACCGGCCTCCAGCATGAAGGCCATCGCGCCCTCGAAGCCGAGGATGTTGCCGAAGAACTCGCCGCTGAACTGCGAGAACGGCGCCCAGTTGGTGCCGAACTCGAACTCCATCGGGATGCCCGACACCACGCCGACCGCGAAGTTCAGCGCCAGCAGCCGGGCCCAGTGGCGCGCATGCTGGCCGTAGTGCGCCTCGCCGGTGCGCAGCCACAGGGCTTCGAGGATGAAGACGAACAGCGACAGGCTGATCGTCAGGATGGGCCAGAGGATGTGGAAGATGGCCGTGAACGCGAACTGCAGCCGCGACAGGTCCAGGGCGTGGTCCAGCGACATGGCAGGCCTCCGGGGTCAGGCGCTGCGCTGCAGCAGGACCGGGATGGACTTGGACGTGGGCGTGCCGCACACATCCCCCACGCTGGCCAGCGGCACCAGTGGGTTGGTCTCGGGGTAGTAGGCGGCGATGCAGCCGCGCGGGATGTCGTACTCGACCAGCTTGAAGCGGTCGGCGCGGCGGGCCTGGCCGTCGTCCCAGACGCCGATCAGGTCCACCCAGTCGCCCGGCTCGAAGCCCAGCATCGCGATGTCGTCGCGGTGGATGAAGACGACGCGGCGCTGGCCGAACACGCCGCGGTAGCGATCGTTCAGCGCATAGACCGTGGTGTTGTACTGGTCGTGCGAACGCGTGGTCATCAGCACCATCAGCTGCTCGCCGTGGCGCGCGCGGGCCCGGTGGATGGGCGACGCCAGGTCGACGTTGGCGACGACGAACTGCGCCTTGCCCGACGCGGTCAGCCACTCGCGGCGGCGCGAGGCGATGTCCAGGTGGAAGCCGCGCTCGCGGGCCACGCGTTCGTTGAAGTTCTCGAAGCCGGGGATGGCCTTCGCGATCGCATCGCGGATCAGCCGGTAGTCGGCCGCCATCGCCTGCCAGTCCACCGGCCGGGCGCCCAGCGTGGCCTGGGCCAGGCCGGCCACGATGGCCACCTCGGAGCGCAGCTGCGGCGAGGCCGGTCGGTTCATGCCGTAGGACAGGTGCACCATGCAGACCGAGTCCTCCACCGTGACGCCCTGGGCGACGCCGCCCTGCTCGTCGATCTCGGTGCGGCCCAGCGTCGGCAGGATCAGCGCCTGCCGGCCGTGGATCAGGTGGCTGCGGTTGAGCTTGGTCGTGACATGCGCGGTCAGCTCGCAGCGCCGCAGCGCCTGCCAGGTCAGCTCGCTGTCCGGCGTGGCCATCGCGAAGTTGCCGCCCAGGCCGAAGAAGAACCTCACTCGGCCGTCCCGCATGGCCGCGATGGTCTCGACCACGTCCATGCCCTCACGCCGCGGCGGCTCGAACCCGAAGGCCTGTGCCAGGCGCTCGGTGAACGCGGGCGTCGGCTGGTTCTCTATGCCCACGGTGCGGTTGCCCTGCACGTTGGAGTGGCCGCGCACCGGCATCAGGCCGGCCCCCTCGCGGCCGACGTTGCCGCGCAGCATCATCAGGTTGGACAAGGCCTGCACGGTTGCGACCGAGTGCTTGTGCTGGGTCAGGCCCATGCCCCAGGTGGCGATCACCGCCTTGCCACGGGCATAGATGCGGGCCAGCGCGTCGATCTCCTCGAAGGGCACGCCGCTCTCGTCGATCAGCACCGCCCACGGCTGGGCCCGCAGGTCGGCCTCGTAGGCCTCGAAGCCGCTGCAGTGCGCCGTGATGAAGGGCCAGTCCAGCAGCGGCGGTTCGCCGGCCAGGCGGGCGGCTTCGTCCCATTCGATGAGCCGCTTGGCTACGGCGAGGATCAGGGCCAGGTCTCCCCCCAGCCGCGGGCGCACGAACACCGACGAGATGTTGGTGCTGCCCAGGGTCAGCATCTCCACCGGGCTCTGCGGGTCGGTGAAGCGCTCCAGCCCGCGCTCGCGCAGCGGGTTGATCGCGACGATGGTGGCCCCGCGCCGCGACACCTCGCGCAGCGTGCCCAGCATGCGCGGATGGTTGGTGGCCGGGTTCTGGCCGAAGATCAGCACCGTGTCGCAGTGCTCGAAATCGTCCAGCGTGACCGTGGCCTTGCCTACGCCCACCGTGGTCGGCAGGCCGCGGCTGGTGGCCTCGTGGCACATGTTGGAGCAGTCGGGGAAGTTGTTCGTGCCGTAGGCGCGCACGAACAACTGATACAGGAAGGCCGACTCGTTGCTGGCCCGTCCCGAGGTGTAGAAGGCCGCCGCGTCCGGCGTCGGCAGCGCCTTCAGCTCGCGGGCCATCAGCTCGAAGGCGTCCTCCCAGGCGATCGCCACATAGGTGTCGGTGCTTGCGTCGTACACCATGGGCTCGGTCAGCCTGCCCTGCTGCTCGAGTTCGTAGTCGGACCACTGCAGCAGCTCGGTGACCGTATGCGCCGCGAAGAAAGCCGGCGTCACCCGCCGACTGGTGGACTCCGCCGCCACCGCCTTCACGCCGTTCTCGCAGAACTCGAAGGTCGCGGCCGTTTCCTTGTCGGGCCAGGCGCAGCCCGGACAGTCGAAGCCCTCGGGCTGGTTCTGCGCAAAGAGACTCAGCGTGCGGTTGGCGGCCACCCGCTCCCGCACGAAGGCCAGCGCCACCTGCTTGACCGCTCCCCAGCCGGCCGCCGGGTGGGTGTAGGGCTCGATGCGGCCCGCTGTGTCTTCCTTGCCCATGCCTGCACTCCTGGTGGCGTCGATGTCACGATGGAGTCAGCGTAGGGAGGGCATGTTCTCGGCCGGTGCCGCAGGCCCTGCAGTTGCAACGCGGCGCGTTACAGGCGCAATGCGTCCGGCAGCCCGGCCAGCCCCTGAAGCGCCTCCAGCAGCTCCGCGCCGCGGGGTGTCAGCTCGGCATGCCAGTGCGGCGCATCGGGCGGCTGCTTGGTCACCAGCCCGGCGTCCTCCAGCGCCACCAGGCTACGGCGCAGCGTGCTCATGGGCAGATCCGCCCGGCGGCTCAGGTAAGGCGCAGACCAGCGGGCCTGGCCCTGCTGTCGAAGCAGGCGCAGCAGCAGGATGAGAGAAGGGTTCATGGCGGCACTCCTGAAGAAGCTGCACCGGCGGCGCAGGCTGGCGGTGTCGCCCGGCTGCGTTACCGCGGCATGTCGTCGTCGCGCCCTGGCCTGGCGCGGCCCCCACCCCAGTAGTCGGCCCGCCCATAGGCGGCCCGCAGATGCTCCACCCACAACCGCACCCGCAGCGGCAGATGGCGCGCCTGCGGAAACACCGCGTAGATGCCGTTGGGCGGCGCGGCGAACTCGTCGAGCACGCTCACCAGGCGGCCCGCGGCCAGGTCGGCCTCCACCTCCCAGGTGCTGCGCCAGGCCAGGCCCAGGCCCTGCACGCACCAGTCGTGCAGCACCTGGCCGTCGCTGCAGTCCAGCCGGCCAGCCAGCCGCAGATGCTGCACCTGGCCGTCGATGCGGAAGGCCCAGCCGCGTGTCTGGCTGGCCTCGGAGCTGAGGGTCAGGCAGGCATGGCGGGCCAGTTCGTCCGGGTGATGCGGCGTGCCTGCGCGGGCCAGGTAGGCGGGTGCGGCCACGCACAGGCGCCGGTTGTCGGCTAGCCGGGTGCTGACCAGCGAGGACGAGTCCGGCAGGTCACCCACGCGCACCGCGCAGTCGAAGCCCTCATGCACGATGTCGACGATGCGGTCGCTGAGATTCAGCGTCAGGCTCAGCTCGGCATGCTGGGCCAGAAAGCCAGGCACCAGGGGCGCCACATGGCGCCGCCCGAATCCGGCCGGCGCGGTGATGCGCAGATGACCGCTGGCCTGCAGGCCACCGGCCGAGACCGCGCTCTCGGCATCCGCCAGCGCGGCCAGCAGGCGCTGGCAGTCTTCCAGGAAGGCCGTGCCCTCGGCCGTCAGCGACAGCCGGCGGGTGGTGCGCAGCAGCAGCTTCACCCCCAGGCGCGCCTCGAGCGCGTCGATACGCCGGCCCATCACCGCCGGCGCCACCCCTTCGACCTGGGCCGCCGCCGTCAGACTGCCCTTGGCGGCCACCAGCACGAAGGACTCGATCTGCTTGAGCTTGTCCATCGATGAATTATGTTGAAGAAACGCACAAATCCTTGATGTTTCAGGCTCTTAATCTTCATCGCGGTATCAAATAAATTGTCGCCAGAGGCTGCCACCGGGCAGCGCGCCCCTATTCATTCACCAGGAGCCGTCATGCGCACTTCCCTTCACCGCCTGCAGGTCGATGCCGACCTTGCCCGCTTCATCACCACCGAAGTGCTGCCCGGCACGGGCGTGGAGGCCGAGGCCTTCTGGGCCGGCTTCAGCCGCATCGCGCATGAACTGACCCCGATGAACCGCGCGCTGCTGGCCGAACGCGACCGCCTGCAGGCCGAGCTGGATGCCTGGCACGAGGCCCACCCCGGCCCCATCACCGACATGCCGGCCTACCAGGCCTTCCTGAAGCGCATCGGCTATCTGGTGGAGCCGCCGGCCCAGGTGCAGACCACCACCGCCCATGTCGACGCCGAGCTGGCCGTGCAGGCCGGCCCGCAGCTGGTGGTGCCCATCCTGAACGCGCGCTACGCACTGAACGCCGCCAACGCCCGCTGGGGTTCGCTGTACGACGCGCTCTACGGCACCGACGCCATCTCCGAGGCCGACGGCGCCACTCGGGCAGGCGGCTACAACCCGGTGCGCGGCGCCAGGGTCATCGCCTTCGCCCGTGGCGTGCTGGACCAGGCCGCACCCCTGGCCACGGGCTCGCATGCCGAATCGACCGCCTATCGCATCGAAAACGGCCGGCTGGTCGTCACGCTCGCGTCCGGCGCCACCACGGGCCTGAAGGACGCCGCCGCCTTCGCCGGCTACCAGGGCGCGCCGGAAGCGCCGAGCAGCGTGCTGCTGGTGCATCACGGCCTGCACCTGGACATCCGCATCGACCGCAGCACCGCCATCGGCAAGACCGACCCGGCCGGCGTGGCCGACGTGGTGGTGGAGGCCGCACTTTCCACCATCCTCGACCTGGAAGACTCGGTGGCCGCCGTGGATGCCGAGGACAAGATCCTGGCCTACCGCAACTGGCTGGGCATCCAGCGCGGCACGCTGACCGAGGAGGTGGCCAAGGGTGGTAGCACCTTTACCCGCCGCCTGAACGCCGACCGCGTCTACACGGCACCCCAGGGCGGCACGCTGACCCTGCACGGCCGCTCCCTGATGTTCGTGCGCAATGTGGGCCACCTGATGACCAACCCGGCCATCCTGCTGGAGGACGGCGCCGAGATCCCCGAAGGCATCATGGACGCGGTCATCACGGTGACCATTGCCTTGCACGACCTCAAGGGTCTGGGCACGCCGGGTCTGCGCAACTCGCGGCGCGGCTCGGTCTACATCGTCAAGCCCAAGATGCACGGCCCGGCCGAAGTGGCCTTCGCGGCCGAGCTGTTCACGCGCGTCGAGCAGTTGCTGGGCCTGCCGGACAGCACCGTCAAGCTGGGCATCATGGACGAGGAACGCCGCACCAGCGTCAACCTCAAGGCCTGCATCGCCGCCGCCGCCAGCCGCGTCGCCTTCATCAACACCGGCTTCCTGGACCGCACCGGCGACGAAATGCACACGGCCATGCGCGCCGGCCCCATGCTGCGCAAGGGCGACATGAAGACCTCCAGCTGGATCCAGGCCTACGAGCGCAGCAATGTGCTGACGGGGCTGGCCTGCGGCCTGCGCGGCCGCGCGCAGATCGGCAAGGGCATGTGGGCCATGCCCGACCTGATGGCCGCCATGCTGGAACAGAAGATCGGCCACCCCAAGGCCGGCGCCAACACGGCCTGGGTGCCCTCGCCCACCGCTGCGACGCTGCATGCGCTGCACTACCACCAGGTCAACGTCGCCGCCGTACAGCAGGAACTGGAGAAGGTGGACCTCGCCGCCGAGCGCGAGGCCATCCTGAACGCGCTGCTGACCATCCCTGTCGCCCCCCAGGCCGACTGGACGCCCGAGCAGCGCCAGCAGGAGCTGGACAACAACGTGCAGGGCATCCTGGGCTATGTGGTGCGCTGGATCGACCAGGGCGTGGGCTGCTCCAAGGTGCCCGACATCAACGGCGTGGGCCTGATGGAAGACCGCGCGACGCTGCGCATCAGCAGCCAGCACATCGCCAACTGGCTGCGCCACGGCGTGGTGACGCCCGCGCAGGTGCGCGAGACCTTCACCCGCATGGCGGTCGTGGTGGACGGCCAGAACGCCGGCGACGCGGCCTACCAGTCCCTGGCCGGGCACCCGCAGGGCGCCGCCATGCAGGCCGCGCTGGACCTGGTCTTCAAGGGCGAGGCCCAGCCCAGCGGCTACACCGAACCGCTGCTGCATGCGTGGCGGTTGAAGGTGAAGAGCGCCAAGCACTGAGGCTGCGCGCGCTGGCGGCATTCCAGGTGTCGCCAGCAGCCTGACAAAAAAAGGGCCGCTTGCGCGGCCCTTTCGTTTGCTGAGTGCTGCTCGATCAGAACAGGTATTCAGCGGTCAGGCGCACCGTACGCGGACGCGAGTAGCTGATCACGCGGCCATAGGTCGGCGAGACCGAGGAAGCGTCATAGGACACTTCACGCGTTTCGTCGATGACCTGCGCGGTCTGGCGGTTGAACAGGTTGAACACGTCGGCACGCAGCGTCAGGCCCTTCGCGTACGACGGCTTGTAGGCCACGTTGGCGTCGAAGGTCAGCGTCCACGGCAGACGGCCTTGCGAACCGCGCGGGGTCGCCTTGCCATCGCAGTAGAAGTAGACGTTGCCGTAGTCGTAGGTGTCGAAGTCAGGCGTTGCCGGGCCGGCGTAGTTGCCGAAGCAGTTCTTCGGACGGCCGGATTCCGCCAGGAAGTTGCCACCAACCTGCCACTCAGGCGTCAGTTGGTAGAAGCCATAGGCCTTCAACTGGTGAGCACGGTCGTTAGGCAGCAGACCATAGGCACCGGACATGAGCTCCGGGGTATCCCAGGTCGACGTGGCAGCGACGTCCGTCTGCGCGTTGTCAGACTTGGTCTGGCCTTCGGTGTTGCCCTTGCTCTTCGAGTAGGTGTAGGTCACCTTGCCGTACCAGCCGTCACGGAAGCGGTGCTCCAGGGACAGGTCCAGGGCGAGGTAGGTACGCTTGGCCTTGTCGAAGCCCAGATCGGCAGCGCTCAGGTTGACGGTGGTGTAGTTGCCCTTGCCCGAGTAGTCCACCAGGAAGGTGTTGCCCTTGCCCGGGTTGAACGAGGTGCAAGGCATGCCCGCCCAGTTGCTCGTGTCGATCTTGTTGGCAGCCGCGTAGTTCTCGAACGGACGGTTGTCGCACAGGTCGTCAATCGTCTGCTTCAGCACGCGGTACGTCACCTTCGCACCACCCACGATGCTCGGCGACAGCGCCTTCTCGATACCGAGGCTCATTTCGTCCTGGTACGTCGGCTTGATGTTGCGAGCCGACACGGACGGCACATCCTTGGGCTGGCCGTACTCGTTGTTGGCCGAAGCCGCCGGGCCGGTCGCGGTCAGGCCGGTCGGCAGACCGGTGACCGGATCGATGCCGGTGTACGCGAAGTACTGGTTCGTGTAGGTCGAGCGGCTGGCGCCACGGACGGCCACGTGGGTCGGGATCTGCAGGCTGTAGCGGCCGGCCGAGCCGTAGACCTTCAGCGACGCATCGCCGTTGACGTCCCAGGTACCGGCAAAGCGCGGGCTGATGAAGTTCTTGGACTCCAGGAACGTCTCGCCGTCGCCGTTCTTGTTCTTGAAGCTCTCATTACGCAGACCGTAGGTCAGCGAGATGCGGTCCGTGACCTCGTGCTTGTCTTCGATGTACTGGGCCGACTGGTTGGACTCGGCATTCGTCGCATCGTTGAAGATGTACTTGCGAGCGTAGTAGTAGCGGCCATTGACCGGCGTCGTCAGGTTCTTGATCGCGGTCGTGCCGCCGAAACCCGTGAAGTTGCCATTGGTCGTGCTGGCGTACTGCCAGGAGAAGCCACCGATGGTGGTGTCACCCGCGTTGATCGACTTCAGACGGTTCTCGTCGATACCGGCGCGCAGCGCATGCTTGCCCAGGCGGTAGTCCACATCCAGACGGAAGGACTTGGTCTTTTCCTGCGCACCAGGCGACACACCCAGCGAGGCGAACGGCAGCGGGTTCTTCGTGGCCGCCGGGTCGACGTAGGTCAGGTTCGGGTTGCGGCCCGTGGTGGTCCAACCGAAGGTCGGATCGGTCGGGGCGAAGCTGTAGCTGTCCGTGTGCTTGGACTTGGCCTGACCGTACAGGGCCGTCACCACCAGGTCGTTGGTGATGTTGCCGGTGTACTTCAAGACCTGAGCATCGCCGCCCACGCCAGGATCGACGTTGGCCAGGTTCTTGGACGATTCGGAGTAAACCCAGTTCGTCTTGGAACCCGTGGCGTAGTTGTAGCCCGAGTAGTCGGTATTGGTCTTGTAGTTGTCACCGAGGAACGTCGCTTCCAGTTGGTGCGAGTCGGTCACGAACCAGTCGAACTTCGCCAGGTAGCGATTGTTCTTGCTGACGGAGTCGCCCCAGCCGCTGGACGTCAGCTGCGCGCTTTGCGGCGTGCGATTGACGAAACCGGTGTCGGTCTTCGTCTGTTCGACAGCCACGAAGAAGAACAGGCTGTCCTTGATGATGGGGCCGCCGACGTTGGCGCTGTAGAAGTACTGGTCGCGCGAATTGTTCGAACGGTCGAAGTAGATCGTGCCGTCCGTGGCCGCGTTGATGGCGGCACCCGTCTTCGGGTAGTAGCTGCTCTTGGGGGTGGAGCGCAGGCTGTCCGGCTCCCACGAGATCATCGCGCCGCCCTTGAGCTCATTCGTGCCGCTCTTGGTGGTGATGTTGACCACACCACCGACGGAACGACCGAATTCAGCGCCGAAGCCGCCGGTCTTGATGTCCGCCTGGGCGATAGCACCGTAGGGCAGCTCGATGGAACCCAGCTGCGTCAGCGCGTTGGTGACGGGGAAGCCGTTGATGTAGTACGCGTTCTCGGACGGGGCGCCGCCACCGATCGAGATACCGCCTGCGTAGCGCGAGTCAGCCTTCGTCGTATTCGCAGCCAGCGCAATGATGCCGTTCAGGTCACGCGTTGCCACGGGCAGTGCGGCCAGCTGAGCCGCAGTGAAGGTCGACACGTTTTCCGAGCGCGACACGTCGATCGCCGGCGCACGGCCAACCACCTTCACGGCCTCGAGCTGCTGGGTGCCAGCGATCTCGAAGTTGATCTCGGAGCCACGACCTGCCAGCACGTCCAGATCGACGGCCGAGATGACCTTGCCGTCCTTGACCAGCGTGGCCTTGTACTTCCCAGGCGGCAGGGCCTGCAGCGTGAACTTGCCCGCAGCGTCCAGAGGCGCACTGCGCTTCAGACCCGTTGCAACGTTCTCCACGGAGACCTGTGCACCTGCCTGGCCGGCAACTTGACCAAAAACCTGGCCGACGGTGGTCGACTGCGCATAAGCCGCCGGAGCAACTGTCAGAGCCGCAGTGCCTGCCGCAAACGCGACCAGCAGGCTTTGAGAAAGGAGTGTTTTCCTCAGCATGGACGGAATCCCATAAGTTGAAAAGAAACAGCCACCAGCGCGCACAAGGCACGCACTAACGCGATGTAAAGCTGTGGTTCATTTTGTGCGGCAGCGCAACGCATCCGATGGCGGGGTTATCCAGTGCTGAAGCGCTGTCGCGACTGTGATAGCGCCACGGAAGCCCCGATCAAATCTAGTGATAACCCTGGCTCGGTGCGCCATCGGCGGCCGCGAACGACCCACAAACGGGGCATGAACCCCTGGAAATTCCGCACTACAAAAAAAATAGCTTCTTTGCAGAACGGGCCGCACCCATGAGTCGCGCCCGCGGCTCCGGCATATGCGTCCGTGACGGACGTTCATTACATCAATTGATCAGGCCATTCCATTCCTGATGCTGTCTTGCAACAGCCCGGCCACCTGAGCGGCCAAAGCTCGCATCAAAACATCGGGCAAACCCTGGCGGGCCGCCCGACACTGGCCCTGATCAGTCGAATCTGCCGTCAGCGGGCATCAAGATGCTTGGCAAGAAAGCGCTCCATGCGCTTCGCAAAATCGATATGCGATTCGGGCAACAGCCAGGAATGCCCCTCGCCCGGGTAGACCACCCATTCCGGCGGATTGCCCGCCTTGGTCAGCGCGTCCCGCATGCGCTCGCCATGCGCGAGCGGCACGCGAACGTCCGCGCCACCCATCGCGAGCAGCAACGGCGCCTTGATGAGGTCGGCATGCTCCACGGGCGAGTACTTGCGCAGCATGGCTTCGTCCTTGACCGCATCACCCAGGCGCACCGGCAGCACGGCCTTGCGCGCCAGTGGCCCGACGTCGGTCTCCACCCAGGACGACCCTTGTGCCAGCAGCATCAGATCAGACACCGCCACCCAGGCGATGCCGCAGCGGTAGAGGTCCGGAGTCACCATCAGGCCCGCCAGCGTCGCATAGCCGCCGTAGCTGGCTCCAGCGATACAGGCCTTGTCGCTGGACAGGCCCTGTTGCTGCGCCCACTTCAGGGCATCCGCCAGGTCGTTCTGCATGGCCTGACCCCACTGCTTGAAGCCCGCCTCCAGGAAGGTCTGCCCGAAGCCATCGCTGCCACGGAACTCCGGCTCCAGCACGACGTAGCCGCGAGAGGCCATGAATTCCGGGTACGGGAAGGGGCTCCAGCCCCAGGCCCAGGGGCGCCCGCGCACATTGGGGCCGCCATGCACGTACACCACCGTCGGCAAAGGCTTGGCGGGCTTGGTGCCCGGCTTCATGCCGGGAGGCAGCGTCACCCAGACCGGGATCTGCATGCCGTCACGCGCCTTGAAGTACTGGAAGTCGACCCGCGGCATCAGGGCTGGATCGATGCTGCGCAGCAGCGGGCCGACCGACTGCCAGGCGTCGTCCTTGGCGCGATAGACCAGCACCTGGCCGGGATCACGGTCCGAGAACGACTGCACCAGCGCCACCATGTCCGACTGGCCGCAACGACGGCACGCAATGCGGTTCACATGTCCGGGCAGCAATTTGTCGGCCTTCTCCTGGAAGGCCTTCATCGCCGGGTTCAGCCAGACGGTGTCCTCGGCATCGGTGGTCACGCGAATGCCGAGCAGTTCGCCGTCGGGCGAAAGCACCGGGTCGCCCTGAAAGTCGAACCTGCCCGTGCTGACGAAAGGTTGAGGCTCGGGCGCACCGGTCTTGAAATCGAATCGCTTCAGTACCGAGACGCCACCCGCCCCCTCGCGTTGCGTGACGTAGAGCCGCCCGCTGGCGTCGAAGAAGCGCGGCGTGAACGGCATGGCCAATTGATTGCCCCGGGCAATCTGGCGCCACTCGGACTGGCCCGGCTCGCGATACAGGATGCGCACCTCCATCTCGTCGACGCTGACGGCAATGCGCGGCTCGCCCGCGGCGTCGAACAGCCATTCGGCGGTGGACGCCGGCGCAGCCAGATCGGGCATGCGCCGCGACTGCCCGGTGTTCACATTGACCACGATCGGTCGGATGGCCGTGACCTCATAAGCCGTGTTGAAACGCGCCTCGCCGACGATCACCTCGTCATTGGCAGCCCCTTCGCGCGCGGGCGGCACCCGCAGCAGCAGGTGGTTGGGTGCCAGGCTGCGATCGCGGATCTTGGACCCGCCATCACCCTGCGAAACCGTGCGTCGCACGAGCTCGCGCAGGTTGTCACCGTCGCGATCGACGGCGTACAGCCCCGGCGGCTCGTGGTAGTTGGAGCCGCTGCCCAGCGACAGATCGACCACGTTGAACAGGAGACGATCCTCGTTCACCCATCGAACGCCGACCACGTCCAGCCCCTGGAACCGCGCAGCCTGGGTCGGCCTGCCACCGGGGTTGAGGTCGAACACGTAGAGCGCACGGCGTCCGCCGATCTTGCTCGTCGTCAGTGCCAGGTAGCGGCCGGACGGGCTGAGCTGCGTCTCACTCATCTCCGCCGGTTGAAAGAAGTTCTCGGCCGGCACGACAGCCTGCGGGGCCTGTGCGTGGGCCTGGCTGATGCACAGCGCAGCCAACACGCCTTGAAAGACACGCTTGAACACGTGAATACCTTTCTCGATCACATCGAAAGGAGCGGACGCAGCTTGCACCGCCCAAGAAAAAAGGCCCACCAGCATTCGCTGGCGGGCCCGAGTCGCCTAGGCAGGGCCCGAAGGCCCCTGGCTTAGAACGACTGGTTGTAGCGCACCCAGAAGAAGCGGTCGATCGGCAGATCCGGATCCACCGACGACGACGACGAGTTGCCGCCGTAGCCGCTGTTGGCATCGATGTTGATGCGCGGCTTCTTGTTGAACACGTTGTTCGCGCCCACCAGGATCTGACCCTTCCAAGGCGTCTTGTAGCCCACGCTCAGGTCGTGGTACATGACGGCGCCCTTGCGGTCGTAGCCCGTGCTGCCCAGCCAGGCATCATCAGGGTTGGAGCAATCGAAGGCGCAGTCAACCTTGGTCTTGCCGTAGTAGCGCGAGCTGAAGGTGGCGCTCCAGGCGTTCAGCTTCCAGTCCACCGAGATGTTGGACTTCACGCGGTAGTACGGGTACGAACCTGCGTAGTTCGTGCCTTCGGCATCGTCCGTGCTCTTGATGGTGTACTTGTCCACGTAGCTCGTGTTCGTACGGACAGCGAACTGACCGTAGGACGTCTTCGGGAACTGGTAGCTCACGTCCATGTCGAGGCCCTCGGTCAGCAGCTGACCCAGGTTGGCGTTGCCACGCGACAGCGACGTCACCATGCCCGTCACCGGGTCACGCTTGAGGCTGGAGCAGAAGGTCGACACGCCCTGCACATAGCACTGGTTCAGCACATAGGTCGCCGAGATCGCGGTGATGCGGTTCTTGACCTGGATGCGGTACCAGTCCATGCCGGCCGTCAGGCCAGGCAGTGCCGAGGGGCTGTAGACAAAGCCCAGCGTCTTGGTCGTGGCCGTCTCAGGCTTCAGGAAGGCATTGCCGGCGCCCGTGTTGAACGCCACGATGCCTTGCGTCGCCGCCGTCACCGGCGTACCGGCCTGGTTGACCTGACGGAAGCCCGTCGGAACACCTGCTGCCGCGCAGCGAGCCTGCGTCGCCGCGGTCGTCGCAGCGGAGCCGTACTTGGTGTCGCAGGGGTCCAGGTAGGAGTCGAAGCTCTGGCTGCCGCCACCGAACGAGTCAGCCAGCGTCGGGGCACGGAAGCCCTCAGCCCAGGTACCGCGGGTCAGCAGGTCCTTGATCGGCTTCCACATGAAGCTGATCTTGCTGTTCGTCGTGTTGCCGAAGCTGCTGTAGTCCGAGTAGCGGGTGGCCGCGTCGAAGCTCAGCAATTCAGCACCGGTCACGCCCTTCAGCACCGGCACGTTGACTTCCAGGTAGGCCTCGTCAACCGAGTAGCGGCCCACCGTGGCGTTGCCCGCCAGATCGGTCGAGTAGCCCGATTGCTCGAACTGGCCCGGACGGTCGTAGCCGCTGACGCTGCGGTGCTCCACACCGCCTGCGACGCCGATGGCGCCGGCCGGCAGCTTGTAGACCTCACCCGACAGGTTGGCCGTTGCGCTCTTCACCGTGCTGCCGTAGGTCGCCTGACCGACGGACATGATGTAGTTCAACGCCTGCTGGGTGGAAGCCGAGGGGCCGCCCAGGATGTCGAAAGGAACGCAGGAGGTCAGGGCGATCGGGTTGGCTGCCGTGCCGCACTGGATCACGCCCGAAGCGTTCTTGAACGACGGGCCCAGAGCCTTCTTCAGGTTCAGCAGGTTCACGTTACCGGTGCTGAGCACGGTACCGCCGGACTGGCTGAAGTTGACGCCCGCATCCCAGGTCCAGGGCTTGCCGAAGATGGTCAGATCACCTTCGAAGCCGGCATCCAGGTGGGTTGCCTTGTTGTTGTTGCGCGTGACACGCGGCACTTCGATCATGCGGCGATAGAAGAACAGGTCCTGGCCATTGCCAGCGCCCTGAGCTTGGTTGCCGTACGGGTTGAAGTAGCTGTCCTTGTCGATGTAGACCGGATAGGCCGACTGCGAGGTGCTGCTCAGCGGATAGCCGGCGATCTGACGCGAGGACACGCGATCGGCGTACATGGCCGTCGACGTGAAGCGCGTTTCAGGCGTCAGTTCGACCGAGCCCTTGACGAACATCGACTTCAGTTCCGTCGGCGACTGGAACATCATCTGGCTCGTCGAGTTGAACGTGTCGTTCGCGGCACCGGTATACGCGTGGTAGTTGCCTGCCACATTGGATGCGGAACCCACGCCATCACCCAGCGGACCGCCGGTGTGGTTCAGATATTGGTTGAAGCCGGTGGCACCACCCGTGGAGCTGACCTGGCGAATGCGGCCCCAGGGACCCGTGCCGTAGCCCGAGGTCTCGTGGCCAGGACCATAGGTGGTCGACGTGATTTCGCGCTCGCTGGACCACACCGGATCCTGCTTGCTGTACGACACGCCGAACATCAGGTTGGCCTTTTCGGAGTTCGCGCCGAAGGCAAACGAAACGTCCTGGGTCTTGCCGTCACCCTTGGAGTTCTGACCCGTGTAGGCGCTGAACTGGCCGCCTTCCATGGTCTTCTTCAGGATGATGTTCACCACGCCGGCGATGGCGTCCGAACCGTAGATGGACGAAGCACCGTCCTTCAGCACATCGATGTGGTCGATCAGCGCGGAGGGCACCGTCGAGAGGTCGGTGTAGCCGGCGACCGAGGTCGTCCAGCGCTTGCCGTTCACCAGCACCAGCAGACGCTCGGCACCGAGGTTGCGCAGGTTGATGTACTGGCCACCCTGCTCGCGGTTGGAGGTCAGCACGGAGCCCTTGCTGAAATCGGGCGAACCCGCGGACGACAACTGATTCAGGATGTCGCCCACCGTCACCAGACCGCTCTTCTGGATGTCGGTCTGCGAAATCTTCTGAACGGGCTGGGCCGTCTCGATGTCAATCTGACGAATCCGGGAACCGGTAACCTCAATGCGCTCCAGCTTTTCCGCGCCGGCTTCTTGGGCCAGAGCAGAGCCGGCACCCAGCAGACCGATCAACGCCATGGCGGCGGCGCTGCGGGCGTTTCGTTTAAACATAACCACTCCTTCGCGAGAAAGCTCTCTACGATGCGTTTCAGGGATGCAAAGAAACGGGCGCCCACGGACAAACACGGCACTCGTTTCGCTATGTAAGTTTGTCAACGCGACCTAGGGGGACAGATCCGGGATCCCCCTAATGGACTTGGCATGAGAGCCGCCACACGCCTTTACAGGCGGAAAACAAGGGTTTTCACCAGGGTTTCACAGATTTACGGCGCGGCAATCGTTGCACTCCCGCAACGCGACCCCGAGTGCCCCGCTAGGGCTAGCCCCGCGCCCCGCATGAGGCCCACCCGCCCCATAGACTTCCCCGCCCGCCAAACTCAGCCTGTGCCCAATTGAACGCCACGCCTGCATCCGCCACCCTTCACTGCAATGTTCTGGTCGTCGGCGCCGGCCCCGCGGGCAGTGCCTGCGCGCTGGCATTGGCCCGCGCGGGGCTGGATGTGCTGCAGGTTGATCAGCACCCGCTGGGGCGCGACAAGGTCTGCGGCGACGGGCTGATTCCCGATGCGCACAAGGCGCTGGCCCGGATGGGCCTGCTCGACGAGGTGATGCGACGCGCCCAGCACGTGAGCCATGTCGGCTGCATCGGGCCACGCGGCGGGCGCATCGATGTCCCTGGCACGCTGGCCGTGCTGCCGCGACGAGAGCTGGATCAGCTGCTCTGCGAAGCAGCGCAGCGCGCCGGCGCAAGGTTTCTTGCACCGGCGCGCTTCGAAGCCCCTCTCGAGGAGGGCGGTCGGGTCGTCGGCGCGCGCCTCAAGACCGGCGCCGAGATCGTCGATGTCCGGGCCCGCTGGGTGGTGCTGGCGACCGGCGCCGTGCCCAAGGCGCTGACGGCCGCCGGCATGTGCCTGCGCCACACCCCCAGCGGCGTGGCGCTGCGAGGCTATGTGAAGGCCCCCGAGATGGTTGGCCGGATCAAGGCACTGGAAGTCGTCTGGGACCGTTCGGTGCGGCCCGGCTACGGCTGGATCTTCCCGGCCCCCGATGGCCACTTCAACATCGGCGTGGGGGTGACCGACTCGCACAAGGACCTGGGCGGCAAGGGCCGCAAGAAAGAGGTCAACCTGCGCGCGATCTTCGACGCCTTCGTGGCGCACTACCCCCCGGCGCACGAACTGCTGCGCGTGGGCCAGCGCGTCGGCGACGGCGACAACTGGCTCAAGGGCGCGCCGCTGCGCTGCACGCTAAACGGCGCCCGCTGGAGCCGCCCAGGCTTGATCGTCACCGGCGAGGCGGCCGGCAGCACCTATTCATTCACCGGCGAAGGCATCGGCAAGGCCATGGAAACAGGGCTGCTGGCCGCCGATGCCCTGCTCGCCCATGGCGCTGATGACGCCGCCGCGCGCCGCGTCTACGAGCAAGGCCTGACGGCCCTGAAACCCAAGTTCGAGCTTTACGAACGGGCCAACCGGGTGAATGCCTATCCCTGGCTGGCCGACCTGCTGATCTGGCGGGCCCAGAAAAGCCCGCGGCTGTTGACGCGCATGAGCGGTGTGCTGAATGAAACCAGCAACCCGGGGCATCTGGTCAGCCTCAAGGGTATCTCGCGGCTGTTCTTCGAGTAGCCGGCACGGGGCGTATCACCGCCCGCGCTGCAGACCAATCACACAACGTTCGCCCTACAGGCTCATGGCGTCGTCTCCTGACGTGTGGCGGTTCCGCGCTCGCCCGCAGCGTACCTTTACATTAAGAGACAACCCTACATAGGGTGATCTCTTATTTGATTTGAAGATTCACTTCAAGACACACAAAAAAGACCACACGAAATATCAAGACTTTCAGAACATAGTCATGTGGCGGCCGCACAAATAATTTTTGTAAAGTCATGCCGCCCTCCAGAAATCCTTCAAACTCAGCCGCGCCATCAACATGACGGGTTGAAGCATTCGACGTCCATCGCACCGTATGGCGTTGGGTTGTGAATTGATTTCTGGAGTATTTCTCAATGTATAAGCGCAATATCATCAGCCTGGCCGTGCTGGCCGGTCTGGGGGTGGCGGCCGCTGGCGCTCAGGCGCAGGAACAGCTGGAACGCATCGAAATCACCGGCTCGGCCATCAAGCGTCTGGACGCTGAAACCGCCGTGCCGGTGACCGTGTTCAAGATGTCCGAGCTGAAGCAGCAGGGCATGACCACGGTCGAGCAGGTGCTCAGCACGCTGACCGCCAGCCAATCCACCATCTCGACCAGCCAGGCCGTGGGCGCCTCGACCGGCGGCGCCTCGTTCGCCAACCTGCGTGGCGTGGGCGCGAACAAGACACTGGTGCTGCTGAACGGCCGCCGCATTGCGAACAACGCCTTCGACGGTTCGGCACCCGACCTGAACATGATCCCGCTGGCCGCACTGGACCGCGTGGAAGTGCTGCGTGACGGCGCCTCGTCGCTGTACGGCACCGACGCCATCGGCGGCGTGATCAACTTCATCACCCGCAAGGACTACAAGGGCGCGACGATCTCCGCCCAGTACGAAAGCCCGCAGCACGCTGGCGGCACGGCCAAGTCGGCCAATGCCGGCTTCGGCTACGGCGACCTGTGGAAGGACGGCTTCAACGTGTTCGGCTTCCTGGACGTGCAGCGTCAGGACGCGATCGGCGGCACGCAGCGCGACTTCAACACCCGCTACCCCGGCGGCCTGTCCGGCTCGACCAGCCCGGGCAACTACTACCAGGGCTCGGGTGACGTGGCCAACCCGGCCGCGCCCAGCTGCGCCAAGGGCACCTTCCTGACGCCGGCCGGTGACAACCTGTCCTGCTACATGACCACGTCGAGCTACGTGGACTACATCCCCAAGTCCGAGCGCAACTCCGTGATGCTCAAGGGCTCGATGAAGCTGGCTGACGACCATGTGCTGTCCGCCGAGTACTTCGGCACGCAAAGCACCGTCTGGACCCGCGTCGCCCCCGTGCCGTTCGGCGCCCTGATCCAGAACCCGTTCCGCCCGGACGGCTCGGCCAACCCCTACTACCCCGGCAACTCCGGCAGCGGCTTCACGCCGACGGTCCCGCTGGATCCGACCTACACCGACAAGAAGGTCGGCACCACGCTGACCGCCGGTGGCGCGGCCGTGCAGCCGGGCTATGTCAACGTCAAGTGGCGTGACGTGCCCAACGGCGGCCGCGGCGACAAGAACACCAACATCCAGCAACGCTTTGTGCTGGCCATGGACGGCACGATCGCGAACTGGGACTACGGCGTCGGTCTGAGCTACAACCAGAACCGCGTCACCGAAAAGCTGATCTCCGGCTACGCCAACGGCAACCTGATCACCGAAGGCGTGCTGACCGGCGTGATCAACCCGTTCGGCGACCAGGACGCCGCGGGCCAGGCCCTGCTGGACAAGGCGCTGGCCGTGGGCACGCTGCAATACGGCCAGGGCACAACCAAGGGTCTGGACGCTCACGCCAGCCGCGAGCTGGGCGACTGGCTGGGCGCCGGCCGCCCCGCCGCTGTCGCGTTCGGCACCGAGTTCCGCCGCGAGAACTTCACGACGCAGGCCAACACCAGCTACGCCTCCATCGTCGTGGCCTCCACCGGCGTGGACCCGGAGCTGTACAACTCCGGCTCGCGCAACGTGTCCGCCGCGTACACCGAGCTGAACGTGCCGCTGCTCAAGAGCCTGGACGTGACCGCCGCGCTGCGCTATGACCGCTACAGCGATTTCGGCAGCACGACGAATCCGAAGTTCAGCTTCCGCTTCCAGCCGTTCAAGCAGGTGCTGTTCCGCGGCGCCTACTCCACCGGCTTCCGCGCGCCGTCGCTGTTCGAGATCCACTCGGCCCAGGCCTACACGAACACGGCCACGGTCGATGACCCGCTGACCTGCCCGAACGGCACGCCGACCGGCCCCAAGGTCAACAACTGCAATGCCCAGTTCCAGAAGCTGACTGGCGGCAACCTGAACCTGAAGCCCGAGAAGAGCAAGACGGCCAACCTGGGTGTCGTGATCGAGCCCGTGGCCGACGTCAGCATCGGCGTCGACATGTGGTGGCTGCGCCTGCGCAACCAGATCGGCGCCATTGCCGACAGCACGCTGTTCGATCCGAACAACTACGCGCTGTTCAGCCAGTACTACCACCGTGACGCCACGGGCCACCTGGCCACCGACGGCTCCTCCTGCCCGGGTGCTGACTGCGGCTACATCGATGCCCGCACGCAGAACCTCGGCGACCTGAACACCCGTGGTGTCGACGTCACGGCCAGCTACCGCCTGCGTACGGTCTACGGTGCCTTCAACTTCGGCCTGAACAGCACCTACGTCACCAAGTACGAGTACCAGAACTACGCGGGTGGCCCGTTCAACCAGAACGTGGGCGTGTACTCGGGCGCGTCGCCGGTGTTCCGCTGGCAGCAGACGCTGTCGGCCGCCTGGAGCAAGGACCAGTTCTCGGCCGGCACGACCGTGTACTACAAGTCCGGCTACCTGGATGCTGATGGCGAGCACCGCGTGAAGCCCTACACGACCATGGACGTGTATGGCTCGTGGCGCCCCATCAAGCCGCTGTCGCTGACGGTCGGCGTGCACAACCTGACGGACCGCGACCCGCCGCTGAGCTACCAGGAAGACCTCTTCCAGGCTGGCTACGACCCGCGCTTCACGAACCCGACGGGCCGTTCGTACTACGTGCGCGGCACCTACGACTTCTAAGCCGAAGTCCGGGTTTCGCCCCAAGCAAAAGGGATCCCCGCGGGGATCCCTTTTTTTATGCCGCGGGTCGGCGGGTCAGACCCGCTCGATCACCATCGCGATGCCCTGGCCCACGCCGATGCACATGGTGCACAGCGCATAGCGGCCGCCGCTGAGTTCGAGCTGGTTCACCGCCGTCGTCACCAGCCGCGCACCGCTGGCGCCCAGCGGGTGGCCCAGCGCGATGGCACCGCCCCAGGCGTTCACGCGGGCATCGTCGTCCGCCAGGCCGAGGTCGCGCAGCACAGCCAGGCCCTGGGCGGCAAAGGCCTCGTTCAGCTCGATGACGTCCATCTGCGAAAGCGCCAGCCCCGTCTGCGCCAGCACCTTACGTGTCGCCGGTGCCGGGCCCATGCCCATGATGCGCGGCGCCACGCCGGCCGTGGCCATGCCTACCACGCGGGCCCGTGGGGTCAGGCCGTGCCGGGCGGCGGCGGCCTCGCTGGCCAGCAGCAGTGCGCAGGCGCCGTCGTTGACGCCACTGGCATTGCCGGCGGTCACCGTGCCCTCGGGCGTGACCACACCCTTGAGCCTGGCCAGCGCCTCCAGGCTGGTCGCGCGCGGGTGCTCGTCCAGCAGCACGCGCAGCGGCTCGCCCTTCTTCTGCGGCACGTCCACCGGCGTGATCTCGCGCTCGAAGCAGCCGCGCTGCTGCGCCGCCAGCGCCTTCTGCTGCGAGGCCAGCGCCATGCGGTCCTGGTCCTCGCGGGCGATGCCGTAGTCGCGCGCCACGTTCTCGGCCGTCTCGGGCATGGAGTCCACGCCGTACTGTGCCTTCATCAGCCGGTTGACGAAGCGCCAGCCTATCGTCGTGTCGTAGATCGCGTTCGAGCGGCTGAAGGCGCTCTCCGCCTTGGGCATCACGAAGGGCGCGCGGCTCATGCTCTCGACACCGCCGGCAATCATCAGGCCCGCCTCGCCCGCACGGATCGCGCGCGCGGCCGTGCCCACCGCATCCAGGCCCGAGCCACACAGCCGGTTCACCGTGGCACCCGGCACCTCGATGGGCAGGCCCGCCAGCAGCGCCGCCATGCGGGCGACGTTGCGGTTGTCCTCGCCGGCCTGGTTGGCACAGCCGTAGATCACGTCGTCCACCGCCGCCCAGTCCACGCCGGCATGGCGGGCCATCAGCGCCTTCAGCGGCAGGGCCGCCAGGTCGTCCGTGCGGATGGAGGACAGCACGCCGCCGTAGCGGCCAAAGGGCGTGCGCAGGGCATCGCAGATGAAGGCGTGGGTCATCGGGTCACTTCAGATAAGGGCTGACGCGGTAGCGCTCGCCACGGTGGTGTTGATCGAGCCGGTCCAGCAGCGCGATGACCGCCCGGCGGTCCCAGCGTGCCAGCCATTCGAACGGCCCGGCGGGGTAGTTCACGCCCAGCTTCATCGCCGCGTCGGCGCCCGCCTCGCTGCACACGCCCTGGGCCACGGCGTCGGCCGCCTCGTTGATCAGCATGGCGATGGTGCGTGCCACCACCAGGCCCGGCACATCGGCCATCGCCCGGGGCGTGAAGCCCAGTTCGGCCAGCCAGGCCGCGGTACCGGCGTCGCCGGCAAAGGCCAGGTCACCGCCCGCGCCGAGGGGCAGGTCGAACACGGCCGCGCCCGGGCCGAAGTCGGCGGCACGCCGTCCATCGCTCAGGCGCAGCTGGCGCCCGTCGATGCTCAGGCCGATCCAGTCGCTGTCGGGCTCGCGCGCCGCCTCCGGCCAGGCCGCCGCGAAACGCTCGGCCACCGGCCCGCTTCCATGCACCACCAGCAGGGCGCCCACCGGCGCCGGCAGACTCACCGCCGCCAGGGCAGGCGCGCCATCGGGATAGCGGTAGAAGCCCCGGCCGCTCTTGCGTCCGAGAAAGCCCGCATCCACCAGCTCCTGCTGCACCAGCGACGGCGTGTAGCGGCGGTCGAAGAAGTTGGCCGCGAACACCGAGTTCGTCACCGCGAAATTGGTGTCGTGGCCTATCAGATCCATCAGCTCGCAGGGGCCCATGCGAAAGCCGGCCGAGCGCAGGCAGGCATCGATCAACTCGGGCGCGGCGGCGCGCTCCTGCAGCAGCATCAGCGCCTCGGCGTAGAACGGCCGGGCGATGCGGTTGACGATGAAGCCCGGCGTGGAGCGCGCATGCACCGCCGTCTTGCCCCAGCGGCCGGCCAGCGCGAAGACCGCATCGGCCACCTCGGGCGCCGTGCCCAGACCCGACACCACCTCCACCAGCTTCATGAGCGGCACCGGGTTGAAGAAATGCATGCCCACCAGGCGCTCGGGCGCCTTCATGTCGCGGGCCAGTGCCGTCACCGAGATGGACGAGGTGTTGGTGGCGATGACCGCCGTCGCGGGCAGCAAGGCCTCCAGTTCGGCGAACAGCGCGCGCTTCAGCTCGAGGTTCTCGACGATGGCCTCGATGACGAGGTCGGCCGCGCCGTCCAGCGCATCCTGCGCCGTGATGCGCGCCAGCGTGGCCGCCGCCGCCTCGGCCGTCAGACGGCCCTTGGCCATCAGGCCGTCCAGCGTCTGGGCCAGCTTGGCCTTGGCCGCGGCCGCCGCGCCGGCGCGGTTGTCGCACAGCACCACCGCGTGGCCGGCCTGGGCCGCCACCTGGGCAATGCCGGCACCCATCAGGCCGGCGCCCACCACCAGCACACGGGCCTGGGACAGATTCAAGGAGGTCATCACAGAGGTTTCCAGTTGGGGGCGCGTTTCGCGAAAAAGGCCTCGAAGCCTTCGCGGGCCTCGGGCGTGGCGCGCACACGCGCAATCGTCTGCGCACTCAGCTCCCGCACCGGCCCGTCCACCGCGCCGGGGGCCAGCCGTGCGTAGAGCTGCTTGATCTCGGCCTGCGCCTGCGGGCCGCAGGCCAGCAGATCCTGAAGCAGGGTCTCGACCGCGGCCTCCAGCCCGGCGGGTTCGGCGACCGCGTGCAACAGGCCCAGGCGCAGCGCCTCCTCGGCGCCAAAGCGGCTGGCCGTCAGCGCCAGGCGGCGCGCGGCGCGCAGGCCCACGGCGTTCACCAGATGCGGGCCGATCACCGCCGGCAGGATGCCCATGCGCGCCTCGCTCACCGAGAAGCTCGCGCCGGCATCGGCCACCGCCAGATCGCAGGCGGCCACCAGGCCCACGCCGCCGCCCATCACCGCGCCCTGCACGCGAGCCAGCGTGGGCTTGGGCGTCTCGGCGATGCGGGCGAGCATCGCGGCAAAGCGCTGGGCGTCGGCCAGGTTGGCGGCCTGCGAGGCCTGGGCCGCGCGCTGCATCCACTGCAGATCGGCGCCGGCGCTGAAATGCCTGCCACGCCCGGCCAGCACGATGACGCGCACCGACGGGTCCGCACCCAGCGCCGCGAACGCCTCGTCCAGCTCGGCGATCAAGGCCTCGTCGAAGGCGTTGAACACGGCCGGCCGGTTCATCGTCAGCAGCGCCACGCCGTCGGCGCGGCGATCCAGGTCGAGACAGGTCCATGCAGGCATGGGCGCATTCTGCATGTTTCCCGACCGATCGGTCGAACAACCATCCAGACGCCCCCGGCTGCCATTCGCCGCCCGGCAGGCCGGGCCGGCCGCAGGCCCACCTAGACTCGCCCGCCATGCGCTCGCTGCTTTCCGCCTCCACCTGCCGGCAATGGCTGTATCCCGGCCCGGCCCGCGTGTTCACGCCCGACGAAATGGCGCGAGCCGGCCAGCAGCCCTGGCCGGTGACCGTGGACAGCTTCGTGGCGTTCAACCTGCTGTCCATGCTGCCGCTGATGCTGTGGGCCCAGCATGGCCGCGGCTGGCTCACGCAGGCGCTGTGGTGGCTGCTGTGGGCCGGCGTGGCCGGCGTGCTGCTGCTGATCTCGCGCGACCTGTGGTGGCGCCCCACACGGCGCCGGCTCAACCTCTACTGCTACGCGGTGGCCACGGCCAACGTAGTGGCCTGCGTCGCGCTGATACGCCTGGGTCACAAGGACGTGGTGCTGGCCCTGGTGGCCGGCATGACCGGCGTGCTCAGCGGCTGGTGGATGCTGACCATCTTCCGCGTGCAACAGATCGAGGCCCGGCTGCGCGAGCTGGCCGACCAGGCCGCCGCGCTGCGCCTGTCCACCCAGCTGGCCACCGCGCAGATCCAGCCCCACTTCCTGTTCAACACGCTGGCCTCGCTGCAGCACTGGGTGGACACGCAGGACCGGCGCGCCGCGCCGCTGCTGCGCGACTTCACCGCCTACCTGCGCGCCACGCTGCCTATGTTCGAGCACGAGCTGCAGCCGCTGGCAGACGAGCTGGAGATGGTGCGGCACTACCTCGCCATCATGCAGGCCCGCATGGGCGCGCGTCTGGCGGTGGACTACGCGCTGGACACCACCATCACCGCCGCCCTGCCGCCGGGCACGCTGCTGACCCTGGCCGAGAACGCGATCACCCATGGCCTGGAGCCCCAGCTGCAGGGCGGCCGCATCACGGTCGGCGCGCGGTGCGACGGCGCCTGGGTGCACCTGTCGGTGCGCGACGACGGCCCGGGCCTCGCACCCGGCTGGCAGGACGGCGTGGGCCTGTCCAACACGCGCCGTCGCCTGGCCCAGGCCTGCCCCGGCGCCGCGCTCACGCTGGTGAACGCCCATCCCGGCACCCTGGCCACCCTCAGCCTCCCGCTCAAGACATGACCCCCAACCGCCCTACCGCCCTGATCGCCGACGACGAGGAAGCGCCGCGCGAGCAACTGCGCGCCGCCCTCGCGCGGCTCTGGCCCGAGCTGCAGATCGTCGCCGCCAGCGCTAACGGCCCCGAAGCCTGGGACGACTGCCTCGCGCTTGAGCCCGACATCGCCTTCCTCGACATCCGCATGCCCGGCCTGTCGGGCCTGGAGGTGGCCCGCCGCCTGGCCGGCCTGAGCACGCCGCCGCTGACCGTGTTCGTGACGGCCTTCGACGAACATGCGCTGGCGGCCTTCGAGGCCGGCGCGCTGGACTACGTGCTCAAGCCGGTGGACGACGCCCGGCTCGCGCAGACGCTCGCCCGGCTGCGCCAGCGGATCGCGCAGCCCGAGCCCGATACGGCGGCGCTGCAGCGCCTGCTGCAACACCTGACCCCGGCGCGCCCCGCCAACCGCCCGCTGCAGGCCAGCCTGGGCCGCGAGGTGGTGCTGATCCCGCCGGACGAGGTGATCTACTTCGAGGCCGACCAGCGCTACACCCGCATCGTCCACCAGGGCGGCGACGCCCTGATCCGCACGCCGCTGCGCGAGCTGCTGACCCAGCTGGACCCGGAGCAGTTCTGGCAGATCCACCGCAGCGTGCTCGTGAACAGCCGCTGCATCGCCAAGGCGCTGCGCATCGACGAGGGCAACATGGTCGTGACCCTGCGCGGCCGGGACGAGAAGCTGCCAGTCTCGCGGCAGTTCCAGGTCTTGTTCAAGGGTCAGTGAACCACCCTCGCGTCGGGGGCAGTCTCCCAGGGCAAACCCTGGCGTGAGGGGCACGGGCGCTTTGCACAATCACGGCGCCTGTATCCATCGGTAAGCGCCCCGGCTCCGGCTGCGGCCCCCGCTTCATGCCCAGCCCACTGCCCACCCCCCGCTTCGACCACTTCTACCGCTACGAGGAACTCACCCAGCTGCTGTTCGCCTATGCCGAGGCCCGCCCCAACCTGGTGTCGGTGCGCTCGATAGGCAGGAGCCACGAGGGGCGCGACATCTGGGTCGTCGTGCTCACCCACACGGCCACGGGCATGGACGTGGACAAGCCCGCCCTCTGGGTGGACGGCAACATCCACGCGGCGGAGCTGACCGCCTCGACCGCCTGCCTCTACTACCTGCACCACCTGCTCGGCCTGCACGGCGGCGCCAGCGCGGAGTCGGTGCAGATCAACCGGCTGCTGGACACGCGCACGCTCTACCTCGTGCCGCGCCTCAACCCCGACGGGGCCGAGCTGGCGCTGCAGGCGCGGCCACGCCACATCCGCAGCTCCACCCGGCCCTACCCCTATGCGGAAGAGGCGGTGGACGGCCTGACCGTGGAGGACGTGGACGGCGACGGGCGCATCCTCACCATGCGCGTGCCCGACCCGCACGGCGGCTACAGGAAGCACCCCACCGAGCCGCGCCTGATGGTGGCGCGCGAGCCCGGCGAATTCGGCGGCGAGTACTACCGACTCATCCCCGAGGGCTTCATCCGCAACCACGACGGGCTGACCATCAAGCTCAACCCGGACCGCGAGGGGCTGGACCTGAACCGCAACTTCCCGAGCGAATGGCGCCAGGAGTTCCAGCAGGTCGGCGCCGGACCCTATCCCACCAGCGAGCCCGAGGTGCGGGCCATGGTGGACTTCATCAGCCAGCACCCCAACATCGGCGCGGCCATCAGCTATCACACGCACAGCGGCGTGATCCTGCGCCCCTGCGGCACCCGCGCCGACAAGGACATGACGGCCGAGGACCTCTGGACGCTGAAGCGCTTCTCCGCGCTGGGCGAACAGGCCACCGGCTACCCGGCCATCAGCATCTACGAGGACTTCCGCTACCACCCCCGGGAGGTCATCACCGGCACCCAGGACTGGGTCTACGAGCACCTGGGCGCGCTGTTCTGGACCGTGGAGCTGTGGGCACCCAACCGCGAGGCCGGTATCACCGACTACAAGTGGATGGACTGGTATCGCGAGCACCCGGTCGAGGACGATCTCAAGCTGCTGAAGTGGAGCGACGAGCAATGCGGCGGCCAGGCCCATGTGGACTGGACACCCTTCCAGCACCCGCAGCTCGGCGCCGTGGAGATCGGCGGCTGGGACAAGATGAACTACTGGCGCAACCCGCCGCCTGCGCTGCGGGAACGCGAGGCCGCCCGCTTCCCCGGCTGGATGACGCAGATCGCGCTGAGCCTGCCGCGCCTGGAGCTGCTGCGCACCGAGGTGCGCGCGCTCGGGCCCGACACCTGGCGCGTGCGGCTGGCCGTGGCCAACAGCGGCTACCTGCCGGCCTACGTGACCCAGCGCGCACTGGAACGCAAGGTGGTGCGCGGCGTGATGTTCGAGATCCACCTGCCCGCCGGCCAGCCGGAGATCAGCCTCATCGGCGGCAAGGAGCGCATGGAAGGCCCGCAGCTGGAGGGCCACGCGCCCCGGCAGAGTCAGCTGGCCTTCCTGCCCAACCGCAACGTCACCGGCGACCGCGCCGTGGCGGAATGGGTGGTGCGCGCCCCGGTGGGCACACGCCTGGCCCTCAGCGCCAGCGCCGAGCGCGCCGGCGTCGTCCGAACGGAAGTGGTACTGGACTGAGTCGGGACCGAGCCCCGTGCCTGCGCACGGAGCGACGCCGGGCGAAGGACTGCCGGCATGCAGGCCGGCAGGCATGAGTCCCTGGACACCGTGCCTGCGCACGGGGCGACGCCGGGCGAAGGCCTGCCTGCATGCAGGCCGGCAGGCTGCATGAACCGACACAACAAACCTGGAGACCCCAAGCCATGAGACTCCCCCTGCTGGCCCCCCTCGCCCTCAGCCTGCTGCTGACTGCCTGCGCCACCACCCGCCCGGTCAACCAGGCCCAGCTCGCCGCGCTATCACCGCAGATGACGGCGGCCGACGTGGAGCGCACGCTGGGCGACGCCACGCCGCTACTCAGCTTCGAGATGCCCTACGGCGCCCAGCGTGCCGCGGTGCGCCAGTTCAACGTGGTGGTGGGCAGCCGCACCGAGATGATGACGGTGTGCACACCCAACTGCATGGTGATCCCGACCCAGGTGGCGGTCACCGCGCCACTGGTCGTGATGCAGGGCCTGCCAGAGCGCCGCCTGCTGGCCTGGGGCACGTTGGAGCAGCTGAGCAAGGACGCGTCGCCCGAGCAGAACGCGGTCGCCACCGAGGTGCGCGCCCGCATGGCGGCCGCTGCCAAATGAGCGCCCGACGCACCCGCGGCCCCGTGAGCCGGCGCCAACTGCTGCTGGGCCTGGCCGCGCTGGCTGCCGGCTGCGCGATGACGCCGGCCATACGCCACGACCAGCTGTCGCTGCTCAGCAAGGGGCAGACCCCGGCCCAGGTGCAGGCGCTGCTGGGCCTGCCGCCGCTGGCCCAGCGCAGCCTCACCGTGGAGGGGCGCACGCTGGAGCTGCACCGCTATGTGCTGATGACCGGCTCGCAGCCCGAGGTCTATGTGCTGGCCTACGAGTGGGGCCGGTTGCTGTACTGGGGCAGCATCCCGGAGTTCAAGCGCCAGGCCGATCCGGACCTGGTTCGCGCCATCACGATGATGGTCGGGGTTTAGCCGCGCCCGGCCGGTGCCTCGCTCTCCTGCGCGGCGATCAGGGCCTCGCGCCACAGCCGCGCCGGAATGAAGTTGCGCAGCTGCTCCATGGCCTTGGCGATCAGCGCCGGGTGCAGGCCGTGGTCCAGATGCGGCAGCAGGTCGGCGGTCACGTCGGCACCCAGGTCCACCAGCGCCTGGGCCGCGTCGACCACGTAGCGGTACGGGTAGCGCTGGTCGGCCAGCCCGTGCAGCAGGTGCACGCAGACATCCTGAGGCGCATGCTCGGGGCGGGCCAGGTGGCTGCCCGCAAAGGCCATCACCCGGCCGACCAGCGCGGGTTCGGCCTGCACGGCCTCCAGCGCCAGCAGCGCCCCGTCGCCATGGCCGGCCAGCGCCACGCGCTGCCAGGGCAGGTCCAGCCGCCGGCCTTCGGCCCGCAGCTGCGCGGCCAGGGCCTGCACCGCTTCGCCGAGGTCATCGGCCTCGGGCCGCTCGGCATCCCACCAGCGCAGCCGGCCGTCGTCGCCCCGGCGCGGCGGATTGAGCGTCAGCAACGCCGCCTGCGGGTATTGCGCACGCAGCGCGTCCGCCAGCGGCGCGAGCGTGTCGGGGCCATCGGGCGCGATGCCGCCATCGGGCAGCAGCACGAACAGCAGGTCGTGGGGGGCTTGGCTCATGCCCTGAATTGTCCGCGCTCGAGGCTATCCTGGGCGGCGATGCCTCCCGAAAGCCCCTCCATGGAACTGACCGTCAACGGCCATGCCCAGCCCCTGTCCGCCATCGCCAGCGACCCGGCCATGCCCCTGCTGTGGGTGCTGCGCGACGGCCTCAACCTCACCGGCACCAAGTACGGCTGTGGCATCGGCGCCTGCGGCGCCTGCACCGTGCATGTGGACGGCGTCGCCGCGCGCTCCTGCGTGACCCCGCTGGCCGCCGTGCAGGGCAAGGCCGTCACCACGATAGAAGGGCTGGCGCCGGGCGGCCATCCGCACGCGGTGCAGCTGGCCTGGCTGACCGAGCAGGTGCCGCAATGCGGCTACTGCCAGAGCGGCATGCTGATGGCCGCCGCCGCGCTGCTGGCCCGCAACCCGCGCCCCAGCGATGCGGACATCGACGCCGCCATCACCAACCTGTGCCGCTGCGGCACCTACCCGCGCGTGCGCGCCGCCATCCAGCTGGCTGCGCGCCAGCTGCCCGCCCCCTGGCCTCCGGCGCTGTCGCCGCACCGCATCGCCGACACCACCGCCGGCGCCGACGGCGCCCAGCCCGCATGAAGCGCCGCACGCTGCTGCTGAGTGGCCTGGGCGCGGCCGGCGCCCTCATCGTCGGCTGGGGCGCACTGCCGCCGCGCTCGCGCCTGGGCAGCGCTGCGCTGCTGCCGCCGGTGGACGGCGAGGTGGCGCTGAACGGCTGGATCAAGATCGCCGCCGACGGCCACGTGCTGCTGGCCATGAACCGCAGCGAGATGGGCCAGGGCGTGCACACCGGCCTGGCCCAGCTGGTGGCCGAGGAGCTGGACGTCGCACTGGCCCAGGTGCGCTTCACGCCGGCGGGTCATGACGCCATCTACGGCAATGTCGCCGCGGCGCTGGGCAACCTGCCCTTTGGCCCGCGCGACCGCGAACAGGGCCGCCTGCCCTACCGGCTGGCGCACTGGGTCACGGCCAAGGTCGCCCGCGAGCTGGGCCTGAACCTGACCGGCGGCTCCTCCTCGATGGCCGATGCCTGGGAGCCGCTGCGCCTGGCCGCCGCCACCGCACGCGCCCAGCTGCTGGCCGCGGCGGCCGCCCGCCACGGGCTGCCCGGCCCCGAGCTGAGCGTGCAGGGCGGCGTGATCCACCACGGCAAGCAGCCGCTGGGCCACTACGGCGAGTTCGCCGCCGCGCAGGTCGCGCCGGGCGAGGTGCATCTCAAGCCCGCCGCGCAGTGGCGCCAGATCGGCCAGGCCCGGCCACGCACCGACCTGCCGGCCAAGGTGGACGGCAGCGCCCGCTTCGGGCTGGACGTGCGCCAGCCCGGCCAGCTCTATGCCACCGTGCGCCACAACCCGGTGCTGGGCGGCGGCCTGGGCACGGCCCGGCTCGACGCCGTGCGCGCGCTGCCCGGCGTGGTGCAGGTGCTGACGCTGCCGGCGGTGGCCGGCTCCACCGCCGGCTATGCGGTGGTCGCACGCACGACCTGGCACGCCCGCGAGGCCGCCCGCGCGCTGGAGGTGGCCTGGGCCCCGCCCCCCGGCCCGCTGCCGGACTCGGCCGCCCAGCTCGCGCTGCTGGAGCGCCGGGCGCGCGAGGCCGCGGCCGCCGGGGACGGCTTCGCATTCGCGAGCCGGGGCGATGCCGCGGCGGCGCTGGCCGGCGCCGCGCGGCGCCTGGAGGCGGTCTACCACGCGCCCCATGTGGCCCACGCCACGATGGAGCCGATGAACTGCACGGCCCAGGTGAAGGACGGCCGCGTCAGCGTATGGGCGCCCACGCAGGTGCCGGGTTTTGCGCGCGATGCCGCGGCGCGCGTGGCCGGCGTGGCACCGGACGCGGTGACGGTGCACGTCACCTACCTGGGCGGCGGCTTCGGCCGGCGTCTGGAGGTGGACTTCATCGCCCAGGCCGTGCAGGTGGCGCTGGCCACCGACGGCCTGCCGGTGCAGCTGAGCTGGTCGCGCGAGGAGGACATGACGCACGACTTCTACCGCCCGGCCGATGTCGCCGTGCTGCAGGGCGGGCTGGACGCCGGCGGCCACCCCGTGGCCCTGAGCATCACCAACGCGTCGGACGCGATGCTGCCGCGCTGGAGCGAGCGGGTGATGCCGCAGCGCGCGACGCTGCTGGACCTGCTGAACCGCAACACCTTCCCCGACCTGCGCGCCCCGGCGGCCCTCATGGCCCGCGGCCATGCGCCGGACAAGACGGCGTCCGAAGGCCTGTTCGACCAGCCCTATGCGGTGCCGCACCAGCGCATCGCGCATGTGGCCGTGCCCGGCGGCGTGCCGGTCGGCATGTGGCGCTCGGTGGGGCACTCGCACCATGCCTTCTTCAAGGAGAGCTTCATCGACGAGCTGGCCCATGCGGCCGGGGCCGATCCGCTGGCCTTCCGCCTGGCGCTGCTCGACGGCCTGCCGCGCCACCAGGCCGTGCTGAGGCGCGCGGCCGATGCCGCCGGCTGGGGTCAGCCGCTGCCCGACGGCGTGGCACGCGGGCTGGCGCTGCATGAGAGCTTCGACACCATCGTCGCGCAGGTTGTGGAGCTGGGCCGCGACGGCAGCCAGCCGCGCGTGCTGCGGGTGGTGTGCGCGCTGGACTGCGGCACCGTGGTGAACCCGGCCATCGTGGTGCGCCAGATGGAGAGCGCCATCGTGTTCGGGCTGACTGCTGCGCTGTGGGGCCGCATCGACATCGTCGCCGGCGCGGTGCAGCAGCAGAACTTCGGCGACCACCCGCTGATGACGCTGGCGCAGTGCCCGCGCATCGAAACCTATTTCGTACCCAGCGACGGCCCGCCCACCGGCGTGGGCGAGCCCGGCCTGCCGCCCGTGGCACCGGCGCTGGCCAACGCCTGGTTCGCGCTGACCGGCGAGCGGCGGCGCAGCCTGCCGCTGGCGGCCTGATGCGCTGGGGGCGCCGGGGTCAGACCTTGATGCGGAAGGGGTTGAAGTCGGTGCCGCGGTCGTAGAAGTCCACGCCTTCCACGCGCTTCAGGAAACCCACCACGCGCGCGGTGACCGGGTACATCACGACCTCCCAGGCCGTCTTGCACAGGTACTGCACGAGGATGACCGCGAACAGCTGCTCGTTGGCCCAGATGCCGTAGAAGGCGATCAGGAAGAACACGCCGGTGTCCACCAGCTGGCCCACGACCGTGGAGCCGATGATGCGCGCCGCGAGGAAGCGGCCCTGGGTGGCGACCTTCATCTTGGCCAGCACGAAGCTGTTGGCGAAGCTGCCGCAGGCGAACGCGATCATGGAGCCGGCCGCGATGCGCCAGGTGTTGCCGAACACCGCCTCCAGCTGGGGCTGGTAGACGGCCATGAACTCGGTGGGCGCGGCCGGCTGGTGCACCACCACCCAGGCCATGAAGGCCGAGAACAGCAGCGCGCCGAAGCCCGCCCACACGACGCGGCGGTCGCGCCCGTAGCCGTAGACCTCGGTCAGGATGTCGCCAAAGATGTAGCTGATCGGGAAGAAGAACAGGTCGGCGCCGTAGGTGACGGGGCCGATGACGGGCAGCACCACCTGCGCCTGCTTGGCCGCGCCGATCAGGTTGGAGCACAGCAGCACGCAGACGAACGCCGCCATGATCAGGTCGTAGTACTTGAAGCTGCGCGGCGCGGAGGCGTTCATGCGGTCGGCTCGGCTCGTGAGGAAGCGGCCGATGGTAAGCGGGCCCCGCGCGCCGCGCCTTGCGGCAAGCCCGCAGCGCTCAGCGCCGGGCGGTCAGTCGCAGCAGCGTCTGGTGCAGGCGCGGCGTGTCTATGGGCTTGGTCAGGAAGTCGTTCATGCCGGCCTGCAGCGCGTCGTCGCGCTCGGACACCAAGGCCGCCGCGGTCAGCGCGACGATGGGCAGCTGCTCGGCGCTGTAGTGGCGGCGCAGCTCGCGCGTGGCCTCGTGCCCACCCATCACGGGCATCTGCACATCCATCAGCACGACGTCGAAGGGCTTGCCCATGCTGGCCGCGGCCAGCACGGCCTCGACCGCCTGGCGGCCATCGCTGGCCTGCGACACCTCCATGCCCCACTGCTCCAGCTGGGACACCGCGATCAGCATGTTGACCGGGTGGTCTTCGGCGATCAGCACGCGCAGGCCCTGCAGGCTGTCGGCGTTGCGCAGCTCGCGCGGCGGATGGGCGCTGGGCGCCGGCGCCGTGGGCAGCGGCAGCTCGGCCCAGAACACCGAGCCCTCGCCGACCGCACTGGCCAGCCCCACCTCGCCGCCCATCAGCGTGGCGAGCTCGCGGCAGATGGACAGGCCCAGGCCGGTGCCGCCGAAGCGGCGGGTGGTGGATTCATCCGCCTGCGTGAAGGGCTGGAACAGCCTCGGCTGGTGCTCCGGCGCGATGCCCGGCCCGGTGTCGCGCACCTCCAGCCGCACCCACTCGCCGGCCCGGCCGCGACCATCGCGCGGCAGCGGCAGCACCGACACGTGCACCCCGCCGCGCTCGGTGAACTTCAGCGCATTGGTCAGGTAGTTGGACAGGATCTGGCGGGTACGCAGCGGGTCGCCCACCACCCAGTTGGGCAGCTGCGGATCGATGTCGATCGTGAAGCTCAGGCCACGCGCCTGGGCCAGCGTCAGGTAGGCCAGGCGCACGGAGGTCAGCAGCTCGCGCAACGAGAAGGCCTGGTTCTCCAGCGTGAGCCGGCCGGCCTCGATCTTGGAGAGGTCGAGGATGTCGGAGATCAGGCCCGACAGGCCCTCGGCACTCTCCATCATCTGGTTCAGGTAGTCGCGCCGCTGGGCCTCGTTGATGTCGGGCTGCTGGGCCAGCCGGCCCAGGCCGAGCAGGCCGTTGAGCGGCGTGCGGATCTCGTGGCTGGTATTGGCCAGGAAGGCGCTCTTGGCGCGGCTGGCGGCCTGCGCCTCGTCCTTGGCCTGGGCCAGCGCGGCCTGGATGCGGTGCCGCTCGGTCACGTCCTCGATGATCCAGATGGTGCCGCCGCGGCTGGGGTGGGCCGGGTCCACCGCCTTGGCCTGCAGCCGCGCCAGGAAGGTGGAGCCGTCGCGCCGTCGCATGGTGCGTTCGGCCTCCACCTGCTCGCCGGCCGACAGCCGTGCGCCGAGATCGCGGCCCATGGCCTGCCAGTCCTCGACGCTGGGCCAGACCACGCTGCCGTGCTGGCCCAGCAGGCTGCCGCGCGGCCAGCCGAACATCGCCTCGATGCGCGGATTGGCCAGCACGAACTGCTGGTCGCGGGTGAGCGCGATGCCGATGGACGCGTTCTCCAGGATGGCGCCGTGCACGAGCCGGGTGCGCTCGCTCTCGCTGACGTCACGCGCGTACAGCACCAGGTAGTCCTGCCCGTCCAGCGCGAACGGCGCCACCGACACCAGCATGGACACGCTGGTGCCGTCCTTGCGGCGGAAGCTCACCGGCAGGTTGTTGGCCGTGCCGTCGCGGCGGATGGCCTCCAGAATGGCCGCGCGGTCGCTGGGGCTCTGCCAGATGCCCAGGTCTTCGGAGGTGCGGCCCAGCACCTCGGCGCTGTCCCAGCCGGTCAGCGTCTCGAAGGCATGGTTGACCATCGAGTAGCGGCCGTTGCTGGCCTCGGTCAGCGTGATCACGTCGGGGCTGGTGGCCACCAGGTGCGACAGCAGGCCCTCGGAGCGGCGCAGCGCCTCCTGGGCGCGCGACTGCTCGGTCTGGTCGGTGAAGAAGCTCAGCGTGGCCGGGCCGGTGGCGGTTTCCACCCGCACGCTGGTGGCCTGCACCAGGCGGCGGCGGCGCGACAGCGTGCGCAGCCGGTACTCGGCCATGGGCTGCATCGCGCCCGGCGGCAGGCCCTCCAGGCGCGCGGCCTGCTGGCGGGCAGCCTCCTCGTCGCCGGGCTCGTAGTGGGTGAAGAGGTCCTGCCCGATCATGCTGGAGCGCTGGGCATAGCCGAACATGGCCATGGCGGCCGGGTTGGCGTCGATCACGCGGCCCCATCGATGCAGCACCAGCGGCGACGGCGAGCGGCGGAACAGCTCACGGTAGCGGGTCTCGGTGGCATGCACGCTCTGCTCGGCCGCCACCTCGCGCGTGACGTCGCGGCCCACGCCCCAGTAGCCGCGGAAGCTGCCATGCGCGTCGAAGCGCGGCTCGCCGCTGATGGACACCCAGCGCGCGCTGCCGTCGTCGCCCAGCCGGCGCGCCAGCACGCCGTGGAAGGGGCGGTGCGATTCGAGATCCGCGCGGTGCGCGTCCAGTTCATCGTCGGACAGCCCCAGGCCGTCGATCTCCCAGGGCGCCTTGCCCAGCCGCACTTCGGCGCTCAGGCCGGAGCTGCCGGCCCGCTCCTCGGTGACGTGGGTGAAGCGGAACTCGCGGTCCATCTCCCAGTACCAGTCCACCGCCATGTTCAGCAGGCCCCGGAAGCGCGCCGTGCGTTCCTCGGCCTCGGCCAGCGAGCGCTGGATCATGCGCAGCAGCCCCAGGCCGACGATCAGCCCTGCGGCCAGCATGCCGATCTGCATCAACGCGCGCTGCCACAGCGCGTACATCGACATCGGATGCGTGACCCAGCCCAGCATCTCGACCAGCCACAGGCCACCCAGCGACAGCAGCGCAAAGCTGGCCAGCAGCAGGCCGGCGCGCCGGCCCAGCATGCCGGTGGCGAAGGCCACCACCAGGCTCATCAGCGGCAGGCTGATGGCCCACAGCCCCAGATCGCGCGACACCGCCACCACCACCGGCAGCGCCATCACCAGCAGCATCATGACGAGCGCCATCTGCGGCGACTCGACCCGGCGCGGCTGGCGCGCCTGCGACAGCAGCCGCGCGAAGGCCAGCAGCGAGATCAATGCAGCCAGCAGCGGCGGCACCCAGCCGTCCAGCCACTCGCCCGGCTGGCGCGACCAGATCAGCAGCAGCGCGACCGGCAGGAACAGCGGCGCGCAGACCTGCAGGAAGAAGCGCGAGGCCTGCGTGCGCATGCTGCCCTGCAGCTGCTCCCTCTGCTGCTCCGGCGGCTCCGCATGGCCGACCAGGCTGCTGAGATGGTCGAAGCTGCGCAGCATGCGGCAGGGTGCGTCGTGCTCAGGCCAGCGCGGCGCGCGTGGCCTCGGCCACCGCACGGGCGCGGGCGGCGAAATCCGCGCCGCCACCGGCGTAGAGGATGGCCCGCGAGGAATTGACGATCAGCGGCGCGGCGCGGCCCGCGGCCTGCACCACCGCGGCCGCGTCGCCGCCCTGGGCGCCCACGCCGGGCACCAGCAGCGGCAGCGTCGGCGCCAGCTCGCGCACGCGGGCGATCTCGGCCGGGTAGGTGGCGCCCACCACCAGGCCCAGCTGCCCGTTGCGGTTCCACTGCGTCTCGGCCAGATGGGCCAGGTGCTCGAACAGGCGCGGCTGGCCCGGCACGTCGGCCAGGCGCTGCATCTGCCAGTCGTCACCGCCGGGGTTGGAGGTGCGGCACAGCAGGATCACGCCCTTGCCCTCGTAGGCGAGGTAGGGCTCCACGCTGTCGAAACCCATGAAGGGCGACAGCGTGACGGCATCCGCGGCATAGCGCTCGAAGGCCTCGACCGCGTACTGCTTGGCGGTGGCGCCGATGTCGCCGCGCTTGGCGTCCAGGATCACCGGCACGCCGGGTGCGGTGGCGTGGATGTGGGCGATCAGGCGCTCGAGCTGGTCTTCGGCGCGATGCGCCGCGAAGTAGGCGATCTGCGGCTTGAAGGCGCAGACCAGATCCTTGGTGGCGTCGACGATGGCGGCGCAGAAGTCGTAGATCTTGCTGGCATCGCCGGCCCAGGCACCGGGCAGGCGCGCGGGCTCGGGGTCCAGCCCCACGCACAGGCGCGAGTGGGAACAGGCTTGGAGCTGGGTCAGGAAACTCATGGGGCGGTGACGGCTTGGTTCTGCAAAAAGGTGGCGAATGCGGCGGCGGGCAGCGGGCGGCTGAACAGATAGCCCTGCACGCCCTCGCAGCCGAGGCGGCGCAGCAGCTCGAGCTGGCCGCGGGTCTCCACCCCTTCGGCCAGCGTGCTCAGGCCCAGCGCCTGCGCCATGCGGATGATGGCGTCGACGATCGCGCGGTCCTCGGCGTCCTCGGTGAGGTCGCGCACGAAGGACTGGTCGATCTTGAGCTTGTTGACGCGGAATTTCTTCAGGTAGCTGAGCGAGGAGTAGCCGGTGCCGAAGTCGTCGATGGACAGGCGCACACCACGCGCGTGCAGCTCGTTCATCATCGCGATGGCCTCGGCCGGGTCGTCCATCGCCGCGCCCTCGGTGAGCTCGAGCTCCAGGCGTTCGGGCGGCATGCCCATCTCGTCGAGCACGCGGCTCACCAGCGCCGGCAGGTCGGCATGGCGGAACTGCACGGTCGACAGGTTCACCGCCATCGTCAGGTCGCCGAAGCCCTCGGCCGTCCAGGCCTGCAGCTGCATCAGGGCCTCGCGCAGCACCCACTCGCCGATCGGCAGGATCATGCTGGTGTTCTCGGCCACCGGGATGAACTCCGCCGGCGAAACCCAGCCCAGCTCGGGATGCTGCCAGCGCAGCAGCGCCTCGGCGCCGATCAGGCGCGCCTCGCCACCGGGCTCGAGCGCGAACTGCGGCTGGTAGTGCAGGCTGAGCTGGCCACGCTCCAGCGCACGCCGCAGCGCGTTCTCCAGGATCAGCGTGCGGGCCGTGTGGGCCTGCATCTCGCTGGTGTAGAAGCGGAACACGTTGCGGCCGTCGCGCTTGGCGCGGTACATCGCCGCATCGGCGCAGCGGCACAGCGTGTCGAAGTCCTCGCCATCGGTCGGGAACATCGCGATGCCGATCGACGGGGTGACGCTCAGCTCCTGCTGCTCGACGATGAAGGGCGTGCTGGCCAGCTGCATCAGCTTGGCCGCCAGGTGGGCCGCGCCGCCGATGTCGGTCAGCGGCAGCACGATGACGAACTCGTCGCCGCCGGTGCGGGCCACCGTGTCCTGCTCGCGCACCGCGCCGCGCAGCCGCGCAGCCACCTGGGTCAGCAGCGCATCGCCAACCCGATGGCCCAGCGTGTCGTTGACGTTCTTGAAGTGGTCCAGATCCAGGAACAGCACGGCCAGCGGCTCGGCGCTGCGGCGTGCGATCTCGATGGCCTGGTTGCTGCGATCGGCCAGCAGGTGGCGATTGGGCAGACCGGTGAGCCCGTCGTAGAGCGCCAGGCGCTGGATGTGGGCCTCGGCGGCCTGCTGCTCGGAGACCTTCTGCTCCAGCGCCTCGACGGTGCGGATCAGCTGCTCGGTGCGCTGCTCGACCAGCTGTTCGAGCTGGTCCTTGGCCAGGCGCAGGTCTTCCTCGGCATGCTTACGGGCCGTGATGTCCTGCGTGATCCAGATGGTGCCGCGCGACAGATCGCGCCGGTCTATCGCCTGGCTGCGCACCTCGCAGACGATGGCGCTGCCATCCTTGCGACGCAGCCGCATCTCGGCCTGGAAATCCTCGCCGCGTGCCAGCGGCTCGTAGCAGCGCGCGCCGGCCTCCTGCCAGTCGGCGTCGCTGAGGTACCAGGCCCGCGAGGACTGGCCGTCCAGCTCGCCATGGGCATAGCCGAACAGCTGCTCGAAGGCGCGGTTGCAGCGCGTGACGCGCCGGTCGCGCAGGAACACGATGCCCACCATCGCATGATCCAGGATGGCCTGCTGCTCGGCGTTGAGATCCTGCAGCGCCGCGTCGGCGGCCTTGCGGTCGTCGATGTCGTCGACGATCCAGATCGAACCCTGGCCGGGCGCCTCGGGGTCGATGAGACGGCCGGTGAGATGCGCCCAGAACAGCTCGCCGTTGCGGCGCCGCATGCGCTGCTCGCAGCGGAAGGTCTGGCCGGCGGCCAGCACCGGATAGGCCCGTACGCCGAACTCGTGGGCCACCTGCTCGTTCTCGTAGATCTCCAGGTTCGAGGTGCCGGCGGCGGCCTCGGGGCTGTCGAAACCGTAGATCTCGGCCCAGCGCTGGTTGCAGCGCATCAACGTGCGCTGCTTCACGAACACGATGCCGACGCCGGCATTCGTCAGGATGAGGTCCAGCTCCCGCAGCGCCTGCTGCGGGTCGGGTTGATCGACGGACGGACTCGAGAGACTCATGTCGCGTTGCGGCCACGCCGGTGGCAGGCAGCGCCGGCGGGCGCGCCGGCTGCACCGGTCTGAACATTGCTTATCGCGGTATTGTCCCGCCTCATGTACATCCTCGACACCGAACGGCTGCGGCTGCGTGAATTCACACCGCAGGACGCCCCCTTCCTGCTGACGCTGACCAACGAACCGGGGTGGCAGCACAACATCAGCGACCCCGGCATCCGCACGGCCGACCAGGCGCTGGCCTGGATGGAGGACCGCTTCTTCAAGGCCTACCGTGACACCGGTCACGGCTTCTGGGCCGTGGAGCGCCGCGACGATGGCGAACTGCTGGGGCTGGCCGGTCTGTTCAGGCGCCCGGCCCTGCCCGGCCCGGATCTGGGCTACGCGCTGCTGGCCCGCCACGAGGGCCAGGGCTACGCCTCGGAAGCCGCCGCCGGCTGCGTGGCCCATGCGCGCGACAGTTTCGGCTGGCCGGAGCTGCTCGCGATCACCGCGGTGCACAACGCCCGCAGCGCGGCGCTGCTGACCAAGCTGGGCTTCGTCGAGGAAGAGACGCGGCTGCTGGACGGCTACACCGAGCCGTCCCGCCACTTCAGGCTACGCTTCTGATCAGACCTGATCAGACGCGCCGGGCCAGGTCTTGCGCCTGGCCGGTGTAGGTCGCCGGCGTCAGCTTCAGCAGCCGGGCCTTCTCGGCCTTGGGCAGGTCCAGCCCCTCGATGAAGGCCTGGATGGACTTGCGCGTGATCGCCTTGCCGCGGGTCAGCTCCTTGAGCTGCTCGTAGGGGTTGGGCAGGCCGTAGCGGCGCATCACGGTCTGGATGGGCTCGGCCAGCACCTCCCAGGCGGCATCCAGATCGGCGGCCAGCGCGGCCTCGTTGATCTCCAGCTTGCCGAGGCCCTTGGCCAGCGAGTCGTAGCCCAGCAGCGCGTAGCCCAGGCCCACGCCCATGTTGCGCAGCACGGTGGAGTCGGTCAGGTCGCGCTGCCAGCGGCTCACAGGCAGCTTCTGGCTCAGGTGGGTCAGCACCGCGCTGGCCAGGCCGAAGTTGCCTTCCGCGTTCTCGAAGTCGATGGGGTTGACCTTGTGCGGCATCGTCGAGCTGCCGATCTCGCCCGCCTTGGTGCGCTGCTTGAAGTAGCCCAGCGAGATATAGCCCCAGACGTCGCGCGACCAGTCGATCAGGATGGTGTTGGCGCGCGTGAACGCGTCGAACAGCTCGGCCATGTAGTCGTGCGGCTCGATCTGGATGGTGTAGGGGTTGAACGTCAGCTTGAGCTGCTTCTCGATCACGCCCTTGCTGAAGGCTTCCCAGTCGAACCTGGGCCAGGCCGACAGGTGCGCGTTGTAGTTGCCCACGGCGCCGTTCATCTTGGCCAGCGGCTTCACGGCGGCGATGCGGGCCCGTGCGGTCGCCAGGCGGGCCACCACGTTGGCGATCTCCTTGCCCACGGTCGTGGGGCTGGCGGTCTGGCCATGGGTGCGGCTCAGCATGGGCACGCCGGCCAGCTGGTGCGCCAGCGTGCGCAGCGTGTCGATGATGCCGTCCAGCGCGGGCAGCATCACCTCGTCCCGCGCGGCCTTGAGCATCAGCGCATGGCTGGTGTTGTTGATGTCCTCGCTGGTGCAGGCGAAGTGCACGAACTCCGACGCGGCGCGCAGCTCGGCCTGCACCGGCGTGTCACCCTCGAAGCTGCGCTTGATCCAGTACTCCACGGCCTTCACGTCGTGGTTGGTGGTGCGCTCGATCGCCTTGATGGCCTCGGCGTCGGTTTCGCTGAACTTCTTCACCAGGCGGCGCAGGCGGCTGCGCGCGGCGCTGGACAGCGGCTTGAACTCCTTGAAGCCGGCGTCGCTGAGCGCGATGAACCACTCGATCTCCACCTGCACCCGGCGGTGCATCAGCCCGTACTCGGACAGCAGCGGACGCAGTGCGGCGACCTTGGCGGCATAGCGGCCGTCCAGCGGCGACAGCGCGCTGATCGGGGAGAAGTCGGTGGTGCTCATGTGGAATCCGGCAGAGTCAGCAAAAACCCACAGATTCTAGTTTTCACCGGCCCGAGGCGGAATCCGGGGCCCGTCGCCCGCCCGGCCACGCCCTGCGGGACACCCGGTCCGCGATGCAGCAATAGCACTCTGGAGGCTCGCCGACGGGCTGGCAACCCCTCCAAAGGCGGGGCTGTCGGGCCCAGCCGACAACGGCCCCACACAGGCGGGGAACAGGGGGGCGCTGGCTAGAATGAATTCCGAGTTACGTGCCCCGTTTCCCCTATGACAGCCATGAAGTTGATCGGTTCTCTCACCAGCCCCTACGTGCGCAAGGTACGTATCGTGATGGCCGAGAAGAAGCTCGATTACCAGCTGGTGCTGGAGGACGTCTGGGGCAGCGATGCCATCCTGAAGATGAACCCGCTGGGCAAGGTGCCCTGCCTGGTCATGGAGGGTCAGGACTCCATTGCCGGCGCGGTCTTCGACTCGCGCGTCATCGTCGAATACGTGGACACGCTTTCGCCGGTGGGCAAGCTCATTCCCGAGCGCGGCCGCGAGCGCTGCGAGGTGCGCACCTGGGAGGCGCTGGCCGACGGCATCATGGACGCGGCCATCCTCGTGCGCCTGGAGCGCACCTGGGCCCAGCGCACGCCCGAGCAGCGCAGTGCCGCCTGGATAGACCGTCATCTCGGCAAGGTGAACGCGGCGCTGGCCGCGATGAGCCACGGCCTGGGCGACAAGCCCTGGTGCTCGGGCAGCCACTTCTCGCTGGCCGACATCGCCGTGGGCTGCGCGCTGGGCTGGCTGGAGTTCCGTTTCCCCGAGATCACCTGGCGCGAGACCCACCCCAACCTGGCCCGCCACATGGACAAGCTGTCCGCCCGCCAGAGCTTCATCGACACCCGCCCGCCGGCGGCCTGAAGCAAGGCCTGACCCGCGGGCGGCCAGCCGCCCCGGCAGATCAGGCGATCTGCAGCTCGCGCGAACGCACGTGCAGCAGGCGCACCAGGCGCCAGATGCGCCGCTCCACCTCGGCCAGCTCCAGCTGCCACAGGCGCGCCACCTCGCCGGCCAGCAGACCGTGCGCCAGCAGGCTCAGCAGGTGGCGGCCGGCCTGGTCGACCTGGCGCCCCGCCGGCGTGACGTCGATGGCGGCAGGGGCCGCGCTGGCCGTCACCAGCGGGCTGCGCTCGATGCCGAAGGCCGCCAGCGCCTGACGCGCGTGCTGCGGCCCCAGCGTCGCGCGGCAGGCCTGCAGCCGCTGCAAGGCGCTGGCCAGGCCCGCGCCGCCGCTCTGCTCGACATGGAAGCTGTTGGCCCCGGCGCTCAGCGCGGCGAACAGCTGCAGGTCGTCGGCCGTCGGCGTCAGCAGCAGCAGCTGGGGCCGCACCGGCAGGCGGCCCAGTTCATGGGCCACGCGCATCGCGTGGCTGTCCGCCAGGCGCAGATCGCAGGCCACGATGTCGGGCGCCAGGCGCGCGATCTCGGGCAGGCCGTCCGTCAGCGTGGACTGCGCCCCGGCCAGCTCCAGGCCATCGGCCTGCAGCAGGGCAGACCGCGCCCGCTGCAGGGCGGGGTCACTGTGACGGAGAAGGTAGACCGTGGACATGGGCGGAAAACTGCGCGGGGTGCATTTTGCAGTTTTTGCCGTTTCAGCCATCAAATCTTGACCCCATTCCCCCTCAAGCAGGCGGGGTCCGCCCCCTGACTCAGGGCAGGCGTTCGATCACCCCCTGGGCCTCGAAGCTGTGCGCGCTGGCCAGCGGCCAGTACAGGCGGAAGGTGTTGTGGCTGAGTTCGCCACGCAGCAGCGCACCCGGCGGCACGAAGGGCAGCAGGTTGGCCAGCAGGCGCACCTCGTGCTTGTCGGTGCGGTGCACGATGTGCTGGGCGGTGATCTCGCTGGGGTGGCACAGGCCGGCCGCCTCCACCAGCTCCTTCAGCGCCTTCAGCGTGTTTTGGTGGAAGTTGGCCACGCGCGCGGCCTTGTCCGGCACCACCAGCGCCTGCTGGCGGCGCGGGTCCTGCGTGGTGACGCCGGTAGGGCAGGTGCCGGTGTGGCAGCTCTGCGCCTGGATGCAGCCCAGCGCGAACATGAAGCCACGCGCCGAGTTGCACCAGTCCGCGCCCAAGGCCATCAGGCGCACGATGTCGAAGGCCGTGGTGACCTTGCCGGCGCAGCCCAGCTTGATCTGCTCGCGCAGGTTCAGGCCCACCAGCGTGTTGTGCACCAGGCGCAGCCCCTCCTGCAGCGGCGCGCCCACATGGTTGGTGAACTCCAGCGGCGCCGCACCAGTGCCGCCCTCGGCGCCGTCGACGACGATGAAGTCCGGCGTGATGCCGGTCTCCACCATGGCCTTGGCCACGGCAAACCATTCCCAGGGGTGGCCGATGCAGAGCTTGAAGCCGGTGGGCTTGCCGCCCGACAGCTCGCGCAGCTGCTCGATGAAACGCATCATCTCCAGCGGCGTGGAGAACGCGCTGTGGCGGGCCGGCGAGATGCAGTCCTGACCCTCGGGCACGCCGCGCGTGTCGGCGATCTCCCGCGTCACCTTGGGCCCGGGCAGCACGCCGCCATGACCCGGCTTGGCGCCCTGGCTGAGCTTGAGCTCGATCATCTTGACCTGCGGGTCCGTCGCCGCGGCGCGGAACTTCTCGGCGTTGAAGCTGCCATCAGCATTGCGGCAGCCGAAATAGCCGGAACCGATCTCCCAGATCAGGTCGCCGCCATGCACGCGGTGGTGCGAGCTGATCGAGCCCTCGCCGGTGTCATGCGCAAAGCGCCCGGCCTTGGCGCCCTGGTTCAGCGCCAGGATGGCGTTGGCGCTGAGCGCGCCGAAGCTCATGGCCGAGATGTTGAACACGCTGGCGTCGTAAGGCTGGGCGCGGCCCGCGCCGATGACGATGCGGAAGTCGTGCCCGGGCAGGTGGGTGGGCATCAGCGAGTGGTTGATCCATTCGTAGCCGCGCTGGCCCACGTCCACCAGGGTGCCGAACGGGCGCTGGTCGGGTGCGCCCTTGGCGCGCTGGTAGACCAGCGACCGCTGCGCACGCGAGAACGGCGCTGCCTCGGTGTCGCCCTCGAGGAAATACTGGCGGATCTCCGGCCGGATGAACTCCAGCAGGAAGCGCATGTGGCCAATGACCGGGTAGTTGCGCAGGATGGAGTGGTGCGCCTGGCGCACGTCGTGCAGCCCGACCAGGCTGAGGGCGACGAACAGCAGCGCCAGCCAGCCCTCGTTGAGCCCGACAAGCCAGCCCAGCCCGAAATACAGCGCCAGCAGCCCACAGGCCAGCCAGGTGAAATAGCGCAGCGGCAGGCGTTGGCTGAGGTGGCGCAACCAGTCGGGCATGAGGGGTCCTTGTCGGTGTCGGGCGCAGCTTAAGGCAAGGCTGAACCTATCCCCGCGCAGCAGCGCCTGGAGCGAGCGCACTGCACAATCGCCGCGCTGACTGATTTCGAGACGAACGATGCGATCCATGTTCAAGGCAATAGGCTGGCTGTTCTCCAAGGCCTGGTGGCTGCTCGACGGCACCCGGCGTGCGCTGATGAACCTGCTGGTGCTGACGCTGCTCGTCGTGTTCGTCGTGGCCTGGCTGTCGCACACGCCGCGGCCGCTGCCGAGCGGCACGACGCTGGTGCTCAAGCTGGACGGCCAGCTGGTGGAGCAGTACTCGGGCTCGCCACGCGAGCAGCTCGCGGCCCAGGCCCGCGGCAGCAGCCTGCCGCACCAGACCCGCCTGCGCGATGTGCTCGCCGCGCTGGATGCCGCCGCGCGTGACGACAAGATCACCACGCTGCTGCTGGATGTCGACAGCCTGGACAGCGCCGGCCTGGCCGGCCTGCACGAGGTGAGCGCCGCCATCCAGCGCTTCAAGGCCAGCGGCAAGCCCGTGCTGGCCTATGGCGACAGCTACAGCCAGCGCGGCTACTTCCTGGCCGCCCAGGCCGACCAGGTCTACCTGCACCCCATGGGCATGGTGAACATCCAGGGCTTCGGGGCGCGGCGCATCTATTTCAAGGAAGCGCTGGACCGCCTGGGCGTGACCGTCCACGTGGCCAAGGTCGGCACCTACAAGAGCTTTGCCGAGCCCTACACGGCCACCGGCCCGAGCCCGGCCACGCAGGAGGCCGAGGGCCTGGTCTATGGCGAGCTGTGGAGCGGCTACACCGGCGCCATCGAGAAGGCCCGCAAGCTGGAGGCCGGCAGCATCGCCCGCGGCATCGACGAGCTGCCGCAACGCCTGGCCGCGCTCAAGGGCGACCCCGCTCAGCTCGCGCTGCAGGCCAAGCTGGTGGACGGCCTCAAGACCCGCGACCAGATGCGCGAGCTGCTGATCCAGCGCGGCGCCCGCGACGACGCCGGCAAGAGCTTCCGCCAGATCGGGCTGGGCGACTATGTCGCCCGCCTGCCGCAGGACCTGGGCCCGGCGGCCATTGCCGTGGTGGTGGCCGAGGGTGAGATCGTCGAAGGCGATGCCGGCCCCGGCCGCATCGGCGGCGACTCCACCGCACGCCTGATCCGCCGCGCCCGCGAGGACGACACCGTGAAGGCCGTCGTGCTGCGGGTGAACTCGCCCGGCGGCAGCGCCTTCGCGTCCGAGATCATCCGCCGCGAGCTGGAGCTGACGCGCCAGGCCGGCAAGCCGGTGGTGGTCTCCATGGGTGACGTGGCGGCCTCCGGCGGCTACTGGATCACGATGAACAGCGACGCTGTCATCGCCGACCCCGGCACCATCACCGGCAGCATCGGCGTGTTCTCCATCCTGCCGACCGCTGAAGGCCTGATGGACAAGCTCTCGCTGCGCACCGGCGGCACCACCACCACCTGGCTGGCCGGCGGCTACGACCCGCGCCGCCCGCTGGACCCGCGTCTGCAGGCCGCGCTGCAGTCCGGCGTGGAAGGCATCTACGCCCGCTTCACCGGCCTGGCCGCCCAGGCCCGCAAGACCACGCCGGCGCAGATCGACACCGTCGCCCAGGGTCGCATCTGGACCGGCGCGCAGGCCAAGGAGCGCGGCCTGGTCGACCGCCTGGGCAGCTACGACGACGCGCTGCGCACCGCCGCCCAGCTGATCAAGCAGCCCCAGCCCGAGGGCGTGCGCCCACGCGTGCGCTACATCGAGCGCGATCTGAGCCGCACCGATCGGCTGATCGCCTCGCTGGGCGACGTGCTGGCGCCCCCCCTCGTGAACGCGCTGGCCGAGCAGCTGCAGCCGCTGTCCGCCCTCGGCGGGCTGCAGGCGCTGCAGGCCCCGGTGGCCGAGGACCTGGCCGCGCTGCGCCAGCTGGGCCAGGCCGCGGCCCAGGGCCGCTGGGACCGCGCGACCGCGGCGCACTGCCTGTGCGCCGCGCCCTGAGCGGCTCACATCCCACTCCATGGCGCGCAGGCGCCAGCCCCCTCGCGAGCCGGCCCTGTGCCGGCTCGCTGCCTTGTGCCGCCGCTGGAGAGACGGCCTCGATCCGCACTGTCGGGCGCCGCCGACAGCCCCGGGTTTACGCGAATGACATCGATAACATTTGCACCCAAAGTCGCGCCGACGACGAGAGGCGCCGCTGCGCCCTTGATCGGGCGAGACCACACAACAACTTTGGAGACAAGCCCATGCGAACCGCTGCCCTCGCGGCTCGGCGTGCCCGCGCGCACGCCAGCACCCTGCCCCCTCAAGCCCTGACCCCGCGCCTGCTCGCGCTGGCCGTGGCCGCCGCCTGCGCCGCGCCGCTGGGCGCGCTGGCCCAGCAGGCCGCCGCATCGCCCAAGCCAGCCGAGACCTCGCCCGAGGTGAAGGAGCTGGAGGCCGTGGTCGTCACCGGCACCGCGCGCCGCGAGGGCGTGCGCAAGCTGGAGGCGGGCTTCTCCATCACCACCGCCACCGAGGAGCAGATCAAGCAGGCCGCGCCCACCAGCACGGCCGACATCCTCAAGACCGTGCCCGGCGTCTTCGTGGAGAGCACCGGCGGCCAGAGCAATGCCAACATCCGCGTGCGCGGCTTCCCCACGCCGGGCGACGGCCCCTACTCCACCTTCCAGCAGAACGGCGCGCCGCTGTATGCGCTGTCCTCGCTGAGCTTCTTCGAGCACTCGCAGCTGTTCCGCCTGGACGACACCATCGAGCGCATGGAAGTGCTGCGCGGCGGCCCCAGCCCCATCTTCGGCAGCGGCCAGCCCGGCGTGACCGTGAACTTCATCCAGAAGGACGGCCGCAACCCCGAGGGCAGCCTGCGCGTGACCACCGGCACCGGCAGCCTGAAGCGCATCGACGGCGTCTACGCCGGCCCGCTGACCGACAAGTGGAGCGTGATGGTGGGCGGCTTCTGGCGCCAGAGCCAGGGCGTGCGCGACACCCAGTTCCCGGCCGATGACGGCGGCCAGCTCAGCCTGGTGCTCAACCGCAAGCTGGACACCGGCAGCCTGCAGCTCTACGCCCGCGCGCTGAACGACCGCAACGCCTTCTTCACCGCCATCCCGGTGGTGGGCAGCCCCGACGGCAAGAGCGCCAGCAGCTACCCGGGCTTCGATGCGCTGAAGGACTACTTCTACGGCAACGAGCTGCGCCACATCGTGCTGGAGACCGGCCGTGCCACCGGCCGCACGCTGCCCAACGGCCAACCCGAGATCCTGCGCGACACCGTCACCCGCGACCTGGCCAAGGGCCGCGGTGCCGACGTGCAGACCTTCGGCGCCAACCTCGACACCAAGATCGGCGACTGGACGCTGACCAACAAGCTGGGCCACACCAGCGGCGACGTGCCGACCTACGCCCTCTTCTCCGGCGCCAACCCGCAGACGCTGGGCAGCTACATCCAGTCCCAGGTGGCGGCGGCCAACGGCGATGCCGGCGTCGTCGCGGCGGCCGGCCGGCTGGCCACCGGCGGCACGGCCAGCTTCACCAACGGCGGCGGCGCGATCAGCGACATGAACACGCCGGTCATCGTGAACGGCATGTGGGTGGTGGACAAGAAGCTGCGCTCCACGACCAACGAGACCCGTTTGTCCAAGGAGGTGCTGCCCGGCCACAACATGACGGTGGGCCTCTACCTGGCCGGCTACAGCTCCAGCGACCAATGGACGCTGGGCCAGGCCCAGCTGATGACGGTGACCCCGCATGCCCGCGTCATCGACCTGCAGCTGGACAACGGCGTCAAGGCCTCGCGGGCCGGCTATGTGTCGCCGCCCTTCTCCTTCAACCTGGACGCCGACTACAGCGGCGACACGCGCGCCTTCTTCCTGGCCGACGAATGGCAGGTCACCAAGGACCTGCGCGTGGACCTGGGCGCACGCCGCGAGACCCAGCACCTGAGCGGCACCATCGCCAACGTCAGCAACGGCGACCTGGATAACGACCCCACCACGCTCTACAACAACAACCTGGCCTACTTCAACGGCACGAACACGCTGCTGGACAGCAAGCTGACGCGCAACTCCTTCACCGCTGGCGCCAACTACAACCTGAGCCGCGAGCTGAGCGTGTTCGTGCGCGCCAACAAGGGCCACCGCATGCCCGACTTCGACGTGCTGCGCGGCCGCGGCGCCAACGAGGTGCGCGACCCGGTGGAGGACATCACGCAGTACGAGATCGGCCTCAAGACCGCCACCAAGCTCTACAGCGCCTTCCTGACCGCGTATCAGAACAAGCTGAGCAACTCGCAGACCCAGCAGTTCACCAACGCCGGCAACCTGGTGCTGCGCCCCAACTCCAAGGCCACCGGCCTGGAGTTCGAGCTGGGCCTGCGCCCCGGCTACGGCTTCGAGATCACCGCCACCGGCAACTACCAGGATGCCAAGTACAAGGACTTCCAGCAGTACAGCGGCAACCGCGTGGAGCGCGCGCCCAAGTTCCAGGCCCGCCTGACGCCCAGCTGGCAGACCCAGACCAGCTTCGGCCAGCTGCGCAGCTTCGTGACGCTGAACCACGTGGGCGAGCGCTTTGCCGACCAGACCAATGTGCTGAAGCTGCCGGCCTACCGCAGCTGGGACGCGGGCGCGGTGCTGGCGCTGGACAACGGCATCGAGGTTCGCCTGACCGGCACCAACCTGACCAACAAGATAGGCCTGACGGAGGGCAACTTCCGCGTGCCCGGTCAGGGCGTGGGCCAGGACGGCGTGTTCCTGGCACGGCCGCTGTTCGGCCGCGCCTACGAGCTGTCGGTGGGCTTCCAGTTCTGACGAGGCTCAGATGGCCGGGACGGCTCGTTTGTTGATGACTGAGGCGTCCCGGTCAGATCGTTCTGGGGCTCGCTCTTGTTGCGAGCGTTTGTCCTTGGGGCGCTGTGTTTATCGGGTTGCTCTTGCGACGAACCTTTGCGACTCGCAGCACCGTGCCGGGATTCCGCCCCGGCAGGCGGGTAACTTTCTTCTGGTCGCGCCCAGAAGAAAGTCACCAAAGAAGATGCGCCTAACCGCACAGCGCTCTGGGGCTGCGTCGCGGTCCACCAATTCAACGGGCGCTGGCCGCGTGCGCAGAAGCGAGCCGCTGCGCTCTCGCGGCGGACTTGTCACCGCTCGGTGGTCTCGAACCTGCGCGCCGTCCGACGCGCGGCTGCACGCCGTGCTCACGAATAAATGCAAATGCAGCGCCGCCAGCGCGGCGCGGTTCTCTGTTCTGACTTCACAGTCCCAGGCGTCGGCGTGCAGCCGCGCCTTAACCGGCGTGAAGGGCCGATGGCTGGCGCTCTTCACAAGTCCACCGCGAGAGCGCAGCGGCTCGCTTCTGCGCACGGGGCGAATGCTTGTCGGCGTGGTGGACCGCGTCGCAGGGGCCGAGCAGCGTGCGGTTCAGCGCATCTTCTTTGGTGACTTTCTTCTGGGCGCGACCAGAAGAAAGTTACCCGCCGCCGGGGTCGAGCCCGGACACAAGGCAGCCCACTGCGGGCTGCCTTGTGCCTGGCGAGGGCCTTGCCGCTTGCAAGCGGCAAGGCAGGAATCCCGGCGCGGTGCCCCGCGTTGCAAAGGCTCGAAGCAAAAGCAGCCCATCAAAACGGCATGGGTATGAAGCACCATGTCCCCATCAACCGACCCACTCGCCCTGCACGCCCCCACCGCCACCAAGGCGCATGACATGACCCCACCCTCCTCCGGCACGCTGCGCATCAAGCTCGCCATCATCCTCACCTACATGCTGTTCGGCGCCCTGCTGAACAGCGTCGGCGCGGTCAACCTGCTGGTGGTGCAGACCCTGGGCGTGGCGCGCGCCGATGCCGCGCTGCTGGATGCGTGGAAAGACCTGCCCATCGCCATCACCTCCTTCCTGGTGGCCTCGCTGCTGCCCCGCCTGGGCCTGCGCTACGCGATGGCACTGGCGCTGGCGGCCGTCGCGCTGGCCTGCGGCGTCATGCCCCGGCTGTCGGCCTTCTGGGCCTTCAAGCTGCTGTTCGCCACCGTGGGCGTGGGCTTCGCGCTGGTGAAGGTGTCGGCCTATTCCATGATCGGCCTGGTCACCCACGACCGCCGCGGCCATGCGCGCTTCACCAACCTGCTCGAAGGCCTGTTCATGGTCGGCGTGCTGGGCGGCTACCTGCTGTTCGGCCAGGCCGCGCAGCAGCCGGGCAGCGGCTGGCTGAACGTCTACCCGCTGCTGGCCGCACTGGCCGGCGCCGCCTGCCTGCTGGTGCTGGTCAGCCCGCTGGACGAGCGCGCGATGCAGGCCCCCGGCAGCCGGCTCAAGGACGAGCTCCTCGCGATGGCGCCGCTGCTCAAGCTGGGCCTGGTGACCGTGTTCCTGCTGTCGGCGTTTCTTTACGTGCTGATCGAGCAGGGCCTGTCCACCTGGCTGCCCAGCTTCAACAACGAGGTGCTGCACCTGCCCACGGCGATGAGCGTGGGCCTGGCGGTCATCATGCCGGCCAGCACCGCCCTGGGCCGGCTGCTGAGCGCGGCCGTGATCGGCCGGCTGGGCTGGTTCGCCGTGGTGATGGGCTGCCTGGTGGGCATCGCCGCACTCATCCTGCTTGCGCTGCCGCTGTCGCGCGCGGCCACGCCGCTCCCGGCCGACGCTGGCTGGCTGCATGCGCCGCTGGCGGCCTACCTGCTGCCCGCCACCGGCCTGCTGCTGGCGCCCATCTACCCGGCCATCAATTCCGCGATGCTGAGTGCCCTGCCCCAGCACCGCCATGCGGCCATGACCGGCCTCATCGTCGTGTTCTCCGCACTGGGCGGCACGCTGGGCAGCTTCGTCACCGGGCGGCTGTTCGTCGCCTTCGACGGCGCCACCGCCTTCGCGCTGCTGCTCGTTCCCGTCGCCGCGCTCGCGCTGGCCCTGGCCGGCATGCGCCGCCGTCTCTCCGACCATGCCTAATCCGCCCACCCCCCACGCGCTGTACGGGGACCTGTTCGTCGCCGTGCAGACGAGCCGCGTCTATGCCGACGGCAAGAGCTTCGTCGACGCCCGCCCGCGGCTGGCGCCGGCCGACATCTGCGCGCGCTACGCGGCCGAGCGCGACCGCCCCGGCTTCGTGCTGGCCGACTTCGTCCATGCCCACTTCGAGCTGCCCGCGCCGCCCGCCCCGCCGACCGGCCCGCGGCGCGAGATCCGCGAGCACATCCGCGCGCTGTGGCCCCAGCTGCTGCGCGAGCACCGCGCAGCGCTGGACGGCGACAGCCTGCTACCGCTGCCGCGGCCCTACGTGGTGCCGGGCGGGCGCTTCCAGGAGCTGTACTACTGGGACTCCTACTTCACCATGCTGGGCCTCGTGATCGACGGTCGGCAAGACCTGGCCCTCGACATGCTGGCGGACTTCGCCGAGCTGATCCGCCGCCACGGCTTCATCCCCAACAGCAGCCGCAGCTACATGCTGAGCCGCTCGCAGCCGCCCTTCTTCTTCAAGATGGTGGAGCTGCTGCATGCCGCCGACCCGGCCGCCGGCTATGCGCAGCACCTGGCCGAGCTGCGCGCCGAGCATGCGTTCTGGATGGACGGCGAGGCCGGCCTCGCGCCGGGCCAGGCGCACCGCCGCGTGCTGCGCAAGCCCGACGGCGCGCTGATGAACCGCTACTGGGACGACCGCGACACCCCGCGCGAGGAGTCCTGGCGCGAGGATGTGGAAACCGCTGCTGCGGCCACCGACCGGCCCTCCGCCCAGGTCTGGCGCGACCTGCGGGCCGGCGCCGAGAGCGGCTGGGACTTCAGCAGCCGCTGGTGCGCCGACCCCGCCCGCATCGCCACGATAGAAACCACCGCCATTGCACCGGTGGACCTGAACGCGCTGCTGTGCGGGCTGGAGCAGGCCATCGCGGCCGGTGCCACCCATGCCGGCGAGGTCGCGCTGGCCCGGCAGTTCAATGCCCGCGCCCGCGCGCGGCTGCGGCTGCTGCAAACCCGCTTCTGGACCGGCGACTCGCAGGACGGCCATTTCGCCGACCTGCGCTGGCAGCGCGTCGACGCGGCCCGCCCGCTGACCGCCGCCGCGCTGATGCCGCTGTTCCTGGGCCTGGCCACCCCCGCCCAGGCCAGCACCATGGCCGCGCAGACCGCGCACCGGCTGCTGGGCGCCAACGGCCTGCTGACCACGCCGCTGGCCAGCGGCCAGCAGTGGGACGCACCCAACGGCTGGGCGCCGCTGCAGTGGATTGCCGCGCAAGGCCTGGCCCGCTACGGGCACGGTGCGCTGGCCGGCGAGATTGCCGGCCGCTGGTGCGCCAGCGTGCGCCGCGTGTTCGAGGCCACCGGCCGGCTGCTGGAGAAATACGACGCCGCGCAGGACCGCCCCGGCGGCGGCGGCGAGTACGAGACCCAGGACGGCTTCGGCTGGACCAATGGCGTCTACGTCGCCTTCCAGGACGGCCTGCTCAAACCCGCCCGCTGAGCGCCACGGGCCCGCGCGGCGCCCGGCGCGTCCGTCGATCTGCAAGCTTTTGCGCTTAAGCTGCCGCCGCCATGCCGAACGCTTACTCGCTCAGCCCCGCCGCCCTCGCGCGCCTCGTTCCGTTTGCCGTCTTCATGCTGCTGCTGGCGCTACGCGGCTACCTGCCGCCCGACCTGGGGCTGGACCCGCGCTGGATCTACGCGCTGCAGACCCTGATCGTGGCCGGCCTGCTGGCCTGGTACTGGCGCGACTACGGTGAACTGGCGCGTCAGAACCTGCCCGACGCGCGCGAGGTGGGCTGGGCCGTCGTCGTCGGCATCGCGGTGTTCGCGTTGTGGGTCAAGCTGGACGCGCCCTGGATGACGCTGGGCGAGCCCACGGCCAGCTTCGTGCCGCTGCAGCCCGACGGCCGGCTGGACTGGCCGCTGATCGTCTTCCGCCTGGCCGGCGCCGCACTGGTGGTGCCGCTGATGGAGGAGCTGTTCTGGCGCTCCTTCCTGATGCGCTGGCTGGAGCGCCCCGGCTTCGAATGGGTGGACCCGCAGCGCGTGGGCCTCAAGGCCGTGGTGCTGTCCACCTTCGTCTTCACGCTGGCCCACACGCTGTGGCTGGCCGCCATCATCGCGGGCCTGGCCTACGCGCTGCTGTACCGCTGGAGCGGCCGGCTGTGGACGGCCGTCATAGCGCATGCGGTGACCAACGGGCTGCTGGGCCTGTGGGTCATCGCCAGCCATCGCTGGGAGTTCTGGTGACCCGACCCGCCAACCAATTCGCGCTGCTGGGCCAGCGCCGCTTCGCACCCTTCTTCATCACCCAGCTGCTGGGGGCGGGCAACGACAACCTGTTCAAGTTCGCGCTGACCGTGCTGGTGACCTACCAGCTGCAGCAGCCCTGGCTGCCGGCCAGCCAGGCGGGCATGGTGATAGGCGCGCTGTTCATCCTGCCCTTCGTGCTGTTCTCGGCCACCAGCGGCCAGCTGGCCGACAAGCTCGACAAGGCCCGCGTGATGCAGTGGGTCAAGAGCCTGGAGATGGCCATCATGGCGCTGGCCGCCTGGGGGCTGGTGCATGCGCAGGTGGCGGTGCTGCTGGGCTGCATCTTCCTGATGGGCCTGCACTCCACGCTGTTCGGGCCCGTGAAGTACGCCTACCTGCCCCAGCACCTGGCCGAGCACGAGCTCACCGGCGGCAACGGCATGGTGCAGATGGGCACCTTCGTGTCCATCCTGCTGGGCAACCTGGCCGGCGGCCTGCTGATCGCCACACCCTCGCTGGGCGCCGAGGCCGTGGCCTGGGCCGCCTTCGGCCTGGCGCTGCTGGGGCGCCTGAGCGCCCAGGCCATTCCGCCCAGCCCGGCGCCCGAGCCCGGGCTGCGCATCAACTGGAACCCCTTCACCGAGACCTGGCGCAACCTGCGCATCGCCTACCGCGAGCCCGTGGTGTTCCGCTCGCTGCTGGGCATCTCGTGGATGTGGTTCTTCGGCGCGGTCTTCCTGGCCAACTTCCCGGCCTTTGCCAAGAACGTGCTGCACGGCAACGAGACCGTGGCCTCGCTGCTGCTGGTGGTGTTCTCCATCGGCGTGGGCAGCGGCGCGCTGCTGTGCGAGCGCCTGTCGCGCCGCCATGTGGAGATCGGCCTGGTGCCGGTGGGCGCCATCGGCATGAGCCTGTTCGCCATCGACCTGGGCCTGGCCACCAGCCACCTGCCGGCCCAGGCGCTGATGACGACCCAGGCCTTCCTCGCGCAGCCCGCACACTGGCGCGTGCTGGCCGACCTGGGGCTGCTGGCGCTGTTCACCGGCCTCTACAGCGTGCCCATGTACGCGCTGGTGCAGCTGCGCTGCCAGCCCACGCACCGCGCCCGCGTCATCGCGGCCAACAACATCCTGAACGCGCTGTTCATGATCGTCAGCTCGCTGCTGGCCGGCCTGCTGATCGGCGCGGGCCTGAGCATCCCGCAGGTCTTCCTGGTGCTGGGCATCACCAACGTGCTGGTGGCGGGCTACATCTTCCTGATCGTGCCCGAATACCTGCTGCGCTTTGCCGCGCTGGTGCTGACGCGCGGCCTCTACCGCTTCCGCATCCGCGGCGACGAGCAGCTGCCGCTGGCCGGGCCGGCCGTGCTGGTGTGCAACCACGTCAGCTATGTGGACGCCATGCTGCTGATGGCCGCCAGCCCGCGGCCCATACGCTTTCTGATGGACCACCGCATCTTTAGCCTGCCGGTGCTGGGCTGGCTGTTCCGCGCCGCCAGGGCCATCCCCATCGCGCCTCAGCAGGACGACCCGGCCACCTACGAGGCCGCCTTCGCCGCCGCCCGCGCGGCGCTGGACGAGGGCGAGATGGTGGGGCTCTTCCCCGAGGGCAGCATCACCCGCGATGGCGCGCTGCAGCCCTTCAAGGGCGGCGTGATGAAGCTGCTGGAAGGCCGGCCCGAGCTGCCGGTCATCCCCATGGCGTTGACGAATCTGTGGGGCAGCTTCTTCTCCCGCATCGAGGGCGGCCAGGCTATGGTCAAGCCGCTGCGACGCGGGCTGTTCAGCCGCGTCGGCTTGAGCGTGGGCGTGCCGCTGGAGGCGGCGGCGGTGACACCGGAGGCGCTGCAGACGCGGGTGAGTGACCTGCTGAAGGAGGCTTCCCCATGAGCGACCCCGAACAGGATGCCGAGTCACCCGAGCGCCCGCTGCTGCGCGGGCTGCTGATCGCGTTGCTGGCGGCCATCACGCTGGGCTTTGGCGCTGTCGGCCTGTGCGGCGCGGCCTTCACGGTGGTCTCGCTGCCCCAGATGTTCTCAGGCGGTGTCGAGAACTACTCCGGCGCCGCCCTCGTCATCGCCGTGCCCAGCCTGCTGATCGGCGGCACCGTCGCATGGCTGACGGGTCGGGCGCTGTGGCGACTGACCCGGCCGGGGCGTTGATCCACGAGCCCGCCGCACCGAACAGCCGGCTGCACAATGCAACGGCACACCACAGACTAATTCGCCCATCGGTTGCATGATGATGTGGATCTTCAAAGCCTTGGCAACCTGCTTGCTCCTGCTGTTCCTGCTCGGCCTCGGTGCACTCGGTCTGTGCGGAACGATGGTGCTGGGCCTGGGCAGCCACAAGGCCATGACGGTCCTGCTGATGGTGCTCACTGCCGGCGTCGCCATTTGGGGGGTGGTGCGCGCGATCGGCTTCCTCTGGTCGTCGCCCAGCGAAACACCAGCGGACTCCCCGTCTGATGACGTTTGACGCCACCACCGCTGCCTGGGTTCACAGCGCATTCGCCTGGGCCGGCATGGCGCTGGGCGCCGCGATGTGGCGGGCCACGCTCAAACGCCAGCCCAGCGGCGGTGCCTTCGCGCCGGGCAACTTCGCGGTGCTGGTGGGCCTGCTGCTGGGCGCGGCGCTGGGCAACAAGGCGGTGTTCCTGATCGAGCGACCCGATGTGGCGCTGGCGCTCTGGCAGGGTCAGCCGCTGTGGCCGGGCCAGAGCATCGTCGGCGGCCTGCTGGGCGGGCTCATCGGCGTGGAGATCGCCAAGAAGCTCAGCGGCCAGACCCGCAGCACCGGCGACGCGATGGTGTGGCCCATCGCCGTGGGCCTGGCCCTGGGCCGCATCGGCTGCTTTCTCGCCGGCCTGCAGGACGACACCTATGGCCTGCCCACGTCGGCGCCCTGGGGCGTGGATTTCGGCGACGGCATCCCGCGCCACCCCACGCAGCTCTACGAGATCGCCGTCGTGCTGCCGCTGGGTTTTGCGCTGCACCGCGCGCGCTTTTCCACGCCGGGCCTGGCGTTCAAGCTCTTCCTGAGTGGCTACCTGCTGTGGCGCTTCTTCATCGAGTTTCTGAAGCCCGTGCCGGTGGCCTGGCCGCTGGGCCTGTCGGGCATCCAGTGGACCTGCCTCGCGGCCCTGGTGCTCTACACACCGCTGCTCGCACGCGCCTGGCGCCGCCCCACCCTCGCCGCATCATGACGCGCAAGACCCGACCCTATCTGTTCTACGACACCACGCAGTCGGTCTGCACCCGCTGCCTGCGGCCGGTGGAGGCCAAGATCCTCATCAAGGACGGCCAGGTGTTCATGGACAAGTGGTGCCCCGCCCATGGCACCGAGCGCGTGCTGGTCAGCGACGACGCCGACTACTACCGCCTGTGCCGCGAGGTCTATGTGAAGCCGCCGGAGATGCCTCAGCGCTTCGCGACCCCGATGACCTACGGCTGCCCCTATGACTGCGGCCTGTGCCCCGACCACATGCAGCACAGCTGCTTGTCCCTCATCGAGATCAGCGACCACTGCAATCTGCGCTGCCCCACCTGCTACGCGGCCTCGGGGCCGGAGCGGCTGACGCACCGCTCCCTGGCCGAGGTCACCGCGATGCTGGACGCCATCGTTGCCAGCGAAGGCGAGGCCGACGTGGTGCAGATCTCCGGCGGCGAGCCCACGCTGCACCCGCAGTTCTTCGACATCCTCGACGCGGCGAAGGCCCGGCCCATCAAGCACCTGATGGTCAACACCAACGGGCTGCGCATTGCGCAGGACGCCGCCTTTGCCGAACGGCTGGCGAGCTATGCGCCGGGGCTGGAGGTCTATCTGCAGTTCGACTCGCTGAAGCGCGAAGCACTGATGGACCTGCGCGGCGCCGACCTGCGCCGCCCGCACGAGGAGGCGCTGGCGCGGCTGGAGGGCCTGGGCCTCTCGACCACGCTGGTGATGACCGTCAAACGCGGCGTCAACGACGACGAGATCGGCGACGTGATCCGCCACGGCCAGGCTTTCGCCTGCGTGCGCGGTGTGACGCTGCAGCCCATCCAGAACGCCGGCCGCGTGCAGGCCTATGACGCGGCCAAGCACCGCCTCACCGTCAGCGAGCTGCGCCGCCGCATCGCCGAGCAAAGCGGGGTGTTCACGGCCGCCGACGTGCTGCCCGTGCCCTGCAACCCCGACACGCTGGCCATGGCCTACGCCATCCGGGGTGAAGGCGGCCTGGTGCCGCTGACCCGCTATCTGGATGCCGCCACGCTGCTGGCCGGCGATCGCAGCACCATCGTCTTCGAGGGCGACCCGGCGCTCAAGGACGCCGTGTTCAAGCTCTTCTCCACCAACCACTCGCCCGAGAGCGGCGCGAACTGCCTGTCCGAACTGCTGTGCTGCCTGCCGAAGATCGATGCGCCGCGCCTGAACTACCGCGACGTCTTCCGCGTACTCATCGTGCAGTTCATGGACGCGCAGTCGCTGGACATCCGCGCGCTGAAGAAGAGCTGCATCCACATCGCCCAGCCTGACGGCCGGCTGATCCCGTTCGAGGCCTACAACCTGTTCTACCGCGACGACCGGGCCGAGCTGCTGGCGCAGATCCGGCAGGAGCTGACCCAGGCCCGCACCCAGCGCCTGCAGCGGCTGTCACCGGCCTGACGCGCGCACCGCCGACCGGCTGGCCCGCGAACGAGTTCACGCCCGGCTGCGGCGCCGCGGGCGACCTGCCCCAAGCGCCGGCCGGTCGAGCAGAATGCCGGCTCATGTGCCCCCGCCGGATCCCGGGCGCCCGCAGGCCCGGCCATCGCCCATGAAGCTGCTGCCTCTCACCCTTTCGGCGCTCTCGGCGCTCGCCGCTCTGGTGGTGCCGCTGCCCGCGGCTGCACAGGCCCACGAGTACCGCTTCTCGCCGGTCAACCAGGCCAACATCGTGACGGCGGCGTCCTACTGGAACCCCATCGTCGCCTATGTGTCGGAGAAGAGCGGCGTGAAGCTGTCGCTCAAGCTGGGCCGCACCTCGGCCGACACCACGGCCTATGTGCTGGCTCAGGAGGTGGACTTCGCCTTCACCAACCACCTGTTCAGCCCCGAGCGCGAGCAGCTGGGCTGGAAGGTGTTCGGCCGCCGCAACACCCCGGCACCGCATGGCGTCATCGTCGTGCCGGCCGATTCGGCGGTAACCAGCCTCAGCCAGCTGGAGGGCAAGGAGGTGGGCTTTCCCGGCCCCGAGGCCTTCATCGCCTACAAGACCACCTACGCCCAGCTGCTGCAGCGCCAGATCAATGTGCGCACCGTCTTCGGCGGCAACATGGATGGCGCCTTCGCCCAGCTGTTCAGCGGCAAGGTCGCGGCGGTAGGCGCCAACTCGCAGCTGGCCGAGGGCTACACGAAGCGCGAGGGCAAGCAGTTCCGCGTGCTGTGGACCTCCGAGGCCTATCACGACCTCGCGCTGATGGTGAGCCCCAAGGTGCCGGAGCACGATGCACAGGCCGTGGCCAGGGCCTTCATCGGCATGGCCGGCGACCCGCGTGGCCGGGAGATCCTGGGCAGCGTCAACAAGCTGCTGGGCCTGCCGCCGGATGCGGTGTTCATCGCCTCGGACGGCAAGGAGTACGCGGCCTACCGGCGCTTCTACCAGTCTGCCCCCGCGTCGCTGCGCTGAAGCTCCCGTGCCGCGCCGCCTTGCCGCCCTGCTGCCCCGCTCGCTGCTGAGCCGGGTCATGCTGCTGTACCTGGCGGCGCTGCTGCTGCTGGTCACGCTGGGCTTCGGCGCCTTCCTGGCCTACGAGATCCGCTCCACGCTGGACGATGCCGAATCCGGCTCGCAGGCGATGTCGGCCCTGCTCTCGCCGGCCATCTCGGAGTCGGCCGTCATCGGCGACTACGACACCATCAAGCGCACGCTGGACCGCGTCATTGCCCACCCGCTGTTCGAGCGCGCGGCCTTCATCGACATGAAGGGTGCCCGCATCGAGGTGGCGCGGCGGGACCGCCCCAGCCCCACGCCGCCCGACTGGCTGGTCAGGCGGCTGGACGCCGAGCTCGACGCCGTCAATGCGCCCATCGTCGTCGGCGGGCGGGACTACGGCATCACCCGCCTGCAACCGTGGAGCGAGCGCATCGCCGCCGACGTGTGGCAGGTGCTGCGCATCGGGCTGGGGCTGTCCACGCTGGGTCTGCTGGCCGGGGCGGCGCTGGTGTGGTGGCCGCTGCGCCGGGCGCTGGGCCAGCTGGACCGGGTGCGCACGCTGGGCGCGCAGCTGCAGCAGCGCGAGAACCAGCTGCTGCCGGTCAGCACCGGCGGCGCGCCGCTGGAGTTCCAGCAGACCTTCGAGGTCATCAACCAGGTGGCCGCCTCGCTGCAGGCCGAGCGCGCCCAGGCCGCCGTGACGCTGGCCTCGATTGCCGAGGGCGTGGCGACGCTGAACCGGGCCGGCGAGGTGGTGCTGGCCAACCCCGTGCTGGGCAGGCTGCTGCAGCAGCCCAGCCCGGCCCTGCTGGGCCAGCCCGCCGCCGCGCTGCTGCCGGCGCTGGCCGAGGCGCTGCACGCGCTAGGCGAGGGCTGGCGGGGGCGCCGCTTCGAGCGTGGCGAACAGGTGCTGGAGGCCAGCCTGACCCCCATCGCTGGCGAACAGGGCGAGGCCGCCGGGGCCGTGCTGGTGGTGCGCGACGTGACCGACCAGCAGACGCTGGAGAACCGCCTGCGGGCCGAGCTGGACGCACGCGCCCACGCGATGCAGACCATGAGCGAGCTGCTGGGCTCGGCCGGTGCGCCGGCCGAGCCCGCGCAGGTGAATGCCGTGGAGGCCCTGTCGCGCCAAGTGGGCGAGCTGGTGGCGCGCCTGCGCCGCCAGGCCGATCAGCTGCACGCCATCTTCAACCTCAGCCCCGACGGCTTCGTCTCCTTCGACACCGCACGCCGCGTGCAGTACGTGAGCCCGGCCTGCTCGATGCTGATCGCGCTGGCGGACGCCCAGGTGCTGGGTCAGGACGAGCCCGGGCTGGAGGCGCTGCTGCAGGGGCGCATCGAGCATGGCGAGAGCCAGCGCCCGCTGCGGCTGGCCGAGCTGCGCGACGCGCCGCGCACGGTGCAGATGGCCCGCCCCATGCCGCGCATGCTGAGCCTGGCCCTGCACGACGGCGGCAGCGCCGGCACCTCGCAGATGCTGCACATCCGCGACGTCAGCCAGGAGTTCGAGGTGGACCGGCTGAAGAGCGAGTTCCTGACCACGGCCGCGCACGAGCTGCGCACGCCCATGACCAGCATCTTCGGCTTCTCCGAGCTGCTGCTGCACCGCCAGCTCGCCCCCGAGAAGCAGGCCGACCTGCTGCAGCGCATCCACCGCCAGAGCCAGGCCATGGTGAACATCCTCAACGAGCTGCTGGACCTGGCCCGCATCGAATCGCGCCGCGCACTGGACTTCGAGTTCCAGCCGCTGGAGCTGCAGGCACTGGCGCGCCAGGTGGCCGACGACTTCGGCGTGCCCGAGGGCCGCGAGCCGCCCGAGCTGACGCTGCCCGAGGCCCCGCTGTGGGTGCATGTGGACCCCAGCAAGCTGAGCCAGGCGCTGCGCAACCTGCTGTCCAACGCCTACAAGTACTCGCCCGCAGGCGGCCCCGTCGCGCTGCGGGTGCGTGCGGCCGACGGGGGCCGGGCCGAGCTGGAGGTGGAGGACCGCGGCATCGGCATGACGCCGCAGGAGCTGGCCCACGTGACCGAGCGCTTCTACCGGGCCGACAAGTCGGGGGCCATTCCGGGCACGGGCCTGGGCATGGCCATCGTCAAGGAGATCGTGGAGCTGATGGGCGGCCAGCTGCAGCTGGCCAGCGTGCCCCAGCGCGGCACCTGCGTGACCGTGCAGCTGCCGCAGGTGCCGGCGCCCTGAGCACTCAGGCGTCGGGCCGCCCGCGCAGGCGCCGCCACCAGCGCCGCAGCCCGGCCTTCATGGCGCGCGCGCTGCGCCACACGGCGCTGGCACGGACCCAGGCCAGCAGCTCGGCCTTCCAGGCGCTCCAGCGGGCATACAGGCGCGCAAACCAGCCCAGTCGCATCAGCGCGGGCTGGATCAGGTGGAACAACCAGGCCAGCAGCGCCGTGCCGCCCAGCTTGGCGGCCACCACCACGCCCACGCCCAGCATGACCCGACCCTTGGCCACCAGCCACACGGCGCCCAGCTTGATGGGCAGGATCAGCAGGCTGGGCAGCAGCAGCACCACCAGCGCGCCATAGGGCGGCAGGTTCGAGAGGCGGCGCTCCAGCCAGCGCAGCGGCAGCCGCGCCGTCAACCACGCGAGCGCACGCCGCAGGGGCTCCCAACCCCATTCCTCGAACAGGATGAGCAGCGCGAACAGGATCCGGAAGATCCAGCGCAGCGGAACGAGCAAGAGCTTGATCACGGCCCCGAGTGTGCCGCATGGGCGGCGCCCGGCCGCTCAGGCAGGGCGCCAGGCGGCAAGCCTCAGGCGGCCTTGCGGCGGCGCGCGGCGGCCAGGCCCAGCAGGCCGGCACCGGCCAGGGCCAGCGTGGCGGGCTCGGGCAGTTCGCCCACGGTCAGCGCGTCGACCAGCACGGCATCGCCGGCATCCAGGTTGGCGGTGCGGAAGCCGATGGTGCTGAACGAGCTGAGGCCGGAGGAACCGGTGAAAACGGCGTCGGCGCCGGTCAGGCTGCTGCGCTCGGCGTCGGTCGGGTCCACCCACAGCGAGTAGCGGTTGTAGACCGAGGAGCCGTTGGTCTTCTCCAGCAGCGCGAACAGATGGTAGGTGGTGCCCACCGTCATCGCCGTGGTGAAGCTGCCGCCGGAGCCGGTGGTGCGCACGAACAGGTCCGCGCCATTGCAGTTGCCCGCGCCGTCGCAGTTGCCCTTGATGCCGATGTTGGGGCCGGTATAGCTGCCGAACCACAGGCCCAGGAAGTCGTTCTGGTCGATGCTGCCGGCGCTGAACTGCAGGCTGAAGTCGACGAAGACCTTGGCGCCGCTGATCGAGCCTTCCAGCGCGCGCGTGGCGGCGCTGGTGTTGTCGGCACCGCTGAAGCGCAGCGCCTGGCCGCTGATCGAGCCGTCGGCCACGCCGGTATCGACGACGGACACGCTGTTCGAGCCCGTCCAGGCACCCGCCCAGCCGCTGCCGCCGGCCTGGCCGGCGAGGCTGCCCGCCGTGGCGGTGTTGAGGCTGTCGGACGCCACCAGTCCGGCCTGTGCCGAGCCTGCGGCGGCCAGCAGGGCGGCCAGGGCCAGAGTGCGTGCGAATGCCATCGTCAATCCTTGCTAGATGAAGCTGTACCGACATTTCATCGGCTTGTAGACAGGATTGTCCGGGCGCTGCCGCCCGGGGCCGGCGCGCCGGCCCACCCGGTCGCGGGGGCCCGGCCCCCCCGCGTTCGAGCGGTCGCCGGCCGGAGCGGCCGTGCTCAGTTGGCGCCGTGGCAGTGCTTGTACTTGCGGCCGCTGCCGCAGTGGCAGGGCTCGTTGCGGCCCGGCGTGGCCACCACGCGGCGCGGCGCGGCGGCCTGCTGGCGGCGCAGGAACCAGAAGTCGCGGATGGCGCAGGCCTCCTCGCCCAGCGCATCGGCCAGCGCCTCGTGTTCCGCGTCGGAGGGTGGGCGGCTGTCGACCACCTTCCAGCCCTCCTCCGTGCCGTACATCAGCATGGTGTGCAGCAGCGCCGCCTGCTCGCTGTCGAGCAGCACGCTCCAGCCTTCGCGGTCCAGCCCCACGCCGGTCATGTAGCCCACGCACCAGTCGCTGAACTGCGTCACCTCGCTGCCGTCCTCGCGCCGGTTGAGCATCAGCAGCGGCTCGTAGCTGCCGTCCATCAGGCCGGCAGCAATGAAGTTCCACTGCTTCATCACCAGCTCAACGAACCGCTGCACCTCGTCCTCGGCCACGCCGATGGGGGCCTGCTCGCCGGCCTCCGCGTCGAAGATCCAGCGCAGCGCCTCGGATGGCGGCACGAGCTGCGGCCCGCTCAGCAGCGCGCAGAGAAAGCCGTCCATCTCGGACGCGAACAGCGGCTGGTCCAGCCCGTTGTCCTCCGCCATCAGCCAGCCGTCTATCCACTCGATCTCGGCATCGCTCCAGGGTTCGGCGGCGGGCGGGCGGTGCATTCAGACACCCCGGGCGCGGTCGGCCGCGAAGCGGCGGCGGAAGCCTTCGAAGTCGCCGGCATCCAGCGCGTCGCGCACCTCCTGCATCAGGTTCAGGTAGTAGTGCAGGTTGTGGATGCTGGTCAGCATGGGGCCCAGCATCTCGCCGCAGCGGTCCAGGTGGTGCAGGTAGGCCCGGCTGAAATTGCGGCAGGTATAGCAGCTGCAGGTCGGGTCCACCGGCGACTCGTCGGCCTTGTAGCGGGCGTTACGCAGCCGCAGGTCGCCGAAACGGGTGAACAGGTGGCCGTTGCGCGCGTTGCGGGTGGGCATCACGCAGTCGAACATGTCGATGCCCTGGGCCACGCCTTCCACCAGGTCCTCCGGCGTGCCCACGCCCATCAGGTAGCGCGGCTTGTTCGCCGGCAGCTGGTGGCCGGTGTGGGCCAGCACACGCTGCATGTCGGCCTTGGGCTCGCCCACCGACAGGCCGCCGATGGCATAGCCCGGCAGGTCCAGGTCCACCAGGCCGGCCAGCGAATGGTCGCGCAGGTGCTCGAACATGCCGCCCTGCACGATGCCGAACAGCGCGTTCGGGTTCTCCAGGCGCGCGAACTCCGCCTGGCAGCGCTTGGCCCAGCGCAGGCTCATCTCCATGGAGGCCTTGGCCTCGCGCTCGGTCGTGAGCTTGCCCTTGGTCTCGTAGGGCGTGCACTCGTCGAACTGCATGACGATGTCGCTGTTCAGGATGGTCTGGATCTGCATCGAGATCTCGGGCGTCAGGAACAGCTTGTCGCCATTCACCGGGCTGGCGAACTTCACGCCCTCCTCGCTGATCTTGCGCATCTCGCCCAGGCTCCACACCTGGAAGCCGCCGGAGTCGGTCAGGATGGGCTTGTGCCAACTCTCGAAGCGGTGCAGGCCGCCGAACTGCTTGATGATGTCCAGGCCCGGCCGCATCCACAGGTGGAAGGTGTTGCCCAGGATGATCTGCGCGCCCATCTCCTCCAGCGAGCGCGGCATCACGCCCTTGACGGTGCCGTAGGTGCCCACAGGCATGAAGATGGGCGTCTGCACGACGCCGTGGTTGAGGGTCAGCGTGCCGCGACGTGCGCGGCCCTCGGTTTTGTGCAATTCGAACTGAAGCATGGCGGTTCGGATTGTCGCAGCGGGCAGGAAACCACCGACTTGGGCCACACTCCCGCCCCGACATGAAGCTCCAGTTACATATTGCTACGGTGGGTTTGGGCCTGCTGGGTGCGGCCTTCGCCCATGCGGCCGAGCCCGGCTGCACGCTGAATGCCGTGGCTTACCCCACGCCGCCCTACTACGTGGAATCCGCCCAGGGCGCGACCGGCACCGACAAGGACATGTTCGACGAGCTCGCCCGCCGCACCGGCTGCGCGCTGAAGCTCTCGGCCGACTCGCGCGTGCGCATCTGGGAGCAGATACGCCGCGGCACGCCGCAGATGACGCTGTCGGCCATCCCGACGCCCCGACGCCGCGAGGTGGCCGAGTTCGTGCCCTATGCCCAGGGCCACTACTACGTGCTCGCCTCACGGGCCGCGGCCGACAAGGCCCGCACCATGGCGGCCTTCGAGGCCGACCCCAGCCTGCGCCTGCTCGTCATCAAGGGCTACTCCTACGGGCCCACGCTGGACGCCTGGGTGCAGCGCCTGCGCGGACAGGGCCGCATCGAGGAAGCCGGGGACTTCCGCGCCGTCGTGCGCATGCTGCGGGTGCGCCGCGCCGATGCATTGCTGGCCCTGCCCACCGCCTGGAGCCAGGTGCACGAGGCCTTCGACGAGAGCGAGGCCCCGGTGCCGCTGGACTACACGCCCAATGAGCGCCACGTCGTGGCCCTGGCCATGGCGCTGAGCATCCCGGAGCCGGAGCGCCAGCGCACCCGCCAGGCCCTGCAGGCCATGATGGCGGACGGCACGCTGCACGCCATCCTGCGCCGCCACGTGGGCGAGAAGGCCGCCCGCGCGGCCACCTACACCGGCGAGTGAGCCGCGGCGGCGCCGACAATGCCGCCATGTCCCTGACCCTGGCCGCGCCGGCGCGGCACGAACTCGTCATCAAGAAGAGCCGTTTCCTCGGCTGCGTGGAGCCCTGCGCCGACCGTGCGGCGGCGCTGGTGCGCGTGGCCCAGCTGCGCGCCGAGCACCCGGGCGCCGCCCATGTGTGCTGGGCGCTGATGGCGGGCGGCCACTCCGCCGCCAACGACGACGGCGAGCCCGGCGGCACCGCCGGCCGGCCCATGCTGGACGTGCTGCGCCACCAGGAGCTGGACGGCGTGCTGGCCACCGTGGTGCGCTACTTCGGCGGCGTGAAGCTGGGCGCCGGCGGCCTGGTGCGTGCCTACACCGATGCCGTCGCCCAGGCGCTGCTGACGGCCGACAAGATAGCCCGCGTGGCCCAGGCCGAGCTGGACTGCAGCCTGCCCTATGCGCAGGAGGGCCTGGTGCGCCGCCTGCTGGACGAGGCCGGCGCCACGCTGCTGGAGGTGTCGCACGGCGCGCTGGTGCGCATGCGCTTTGGCCTCGCGGCCACCCAGGCCGCGGCGCTGCGCGAGCGCATCAGCGAGGCCACGGCCGGGCGCGCCGGCTGGCACGAGCGGCCCGATCTCTGAGGTTCAGCCCCGGCGGGCCAGCAGCATCGCGTCGCCGTAGCTGAAGAAGCGGTAGCGCTGCGCGATCGCGTGGCGGTAGAGCGCCATCACATGCTCGTAGCCCGCGAAGGCACTGACCAGCATCATCAGCGTGCTCTTGGGCAGGTGGAAGTTGGTCAGCAGACGGTCCACCACGCGGAACTCGAAACCCGGCGTGATGAAGATGTCGGTCTCGCGCGCGCCCACCTGCAGCAGCTCGCCCGTGCCGGCCTGGTGCGCAGCCAGCGCGGCGGACTCCAGCGTGCGCAGCGTTGTCGTGCCCACCGCCACGATGCGGCCGCCGGCCGCGCGCGTGGCCGCGATGCGCTGGGCCGTCTCGGCCGGCACCTGGCACCACTCGCTGTGCATCTTGTGGTCGGCGATCTGCTCCACCCGCACCGGCTGGAAGGTGCCCGCGCCCACATGCAGCGTCACATGGGCCGTGGCCACGCCGCGCGCGGCCAGCGCGGCCAACACGCCCTCGTCGAAGTGCAGCGCCGCGGTGGGCGCGGCCACCGCGCCGGGCTCCCTGGCAAACACCGTCTGGTAGCGGCGCTCGTCGTCGGCATCGTCCGCATGGGCGATGTAGGGCGGCAGCGGCACATGGCCGTGGCGCTGCAGCAGCGCAAAGGCATCGCCGTCAAAGCGCAGGTGGAAAAGGCCGTTGTCCGGCCCGCAGCGGCCCAGCACCTCGGCGTCGAAGGCGTCGGCAAAGCGCACGCGGCTGCCGGGCTTGGGGCTCTTGCTGGCGCGCAGGTGCATCCACACCTCGCGCGCCGCGCCGCCGTTGCCGGCCGGCAGCACGCGCTCCACCAAACCTTCCACGCCACCGCCCGAAGCCTTGTGGCCGTAGAGCCGTGCCTTGATGACCTGGGTGTTGTTGAACACCAGCAGGTCGCCCGGCTGCAGCAGCGCGGGCAGCTCGCGGAACACCCGGTCCACCGCCCCCTCGCCCAGGCCGTCCAGCAGGCGCGAGGCGCTGCGCTCGGCCGCCGGGTGCTGGGCAATCAGTTCGGGTGGGAGGTCGAAATCGAAGTCGGCGACCGTGAAGGAACGGGACATGGCAGATCTGGCGGGCTGGACCGGCCCGCACCGGAAAAGGGCAGGCATTGTCCCACCCCGGGTTCGGCCAGCACCTCGGCTTGACGCAGCGCAAGCCGGCGCGCCGACCGCGGTGGGACCATGTCTTCAACGCAGACCTCGCCTCTGGAGTCACGCATGAGCACGGCCCTCACCCCCGGCCAGCACGCGCTGCTGGAAAGCACCCTGCTGGCACAACGCCAGCGCGTGGAACAGGCGCTGCAGGCCCAGCTGGGCGGGGCCGACCGTGTGGCCCATGCCCGCGAGTTGCTGGCCGAGGATGCCCGCGAACTGCCGGCCCACGAGGACGAGCGCGAGCTTGACCAGGCCCGCGGCGACCGCCTGCTGACCGAGCTGCGCGAGCTGGACGACGCACTGATGCGCCTGCGCACACCCGGCTACGGCCGCTGCGTGGACTGCGCCGCCGTCATCCCCTTCGATCGCCTGCAGCTGCAGCCCCAGGCGCTGCGCTGCACCGAATGCCAGACGGCCGCCGAGGCCGCCGCCTAGATCCACTGACCAGGAGGTTCACCATGTTCCATGCCGTCGTCCATCTCGACCACCATCAGGCCCAGGTGCTGCAGTTCAACGCCCAGGAGGTGCATGCGGACCGCATCCAGTCGCACCGCCACGTGAGCCGCCAGCACGGCGGGCAGGACCGCGCCGACCAGGCCTTCTTCGCCGAACTGTGTGTGGCGCTGCAGGGCATCCAGGAGGTGCTGGTGACCGGCTCGCACCAGGCCCTGGCCGCGCTGCGCCACTACGTCGAGGCCCATCAGCCGCAGCTGGTGGCCCATATCGCCGGCTACCAGACGGTGGACCACCCCAGCCCCGGCCAGCTGCTGGCGCTGGCGCGCGAGTTCTTCGTCAAGCACGACCGCATGGCCGGCGTGCCCACGCCGACCTGAGCCGACGTTGGCGGCGGCGCTGCCTACACTGCGGCGCCGTCCCTCCCCGGCTCGCGCATGAGGCCTGACCCCGCCGCCCCACCACCGCATCACCCGCCTCGTCCGCTCCGCGCTCCGGCGCTGATCCCGCACGAGGGCCCGCCCCCTGCGGGGCTGAGCGCGGCGCCGCTGCACATGGCCGCCCGACGGCTGGCGCAGGCCGAGGGCTGGGTCTACCAATGGCCGGGCTTCTACGCTGAAGCCAGCTTCGAAGGCGACACGGCCTGGCTGCAACTTGGCCCGGGCCGCGTCATGCTGAGGCTGTGGGTGGACGGTGTCGCGCTGCCCGACTGCGTGGCGCCGGCACCGGGCCTGCACCGGCTGCAAGGCCTGACCCCAGGCCGCCACCGGCTGCGCATGGAGGTGCTGGGCGAGTACCGCGACGGGCCCCGGCTGTTCGGCGGCCTGTGGCTGCCGGCCGGCGCGCGCGCCTGGGCACCCGCCCCGCGGGCGCGCCAGATCGAGTGCATCGGCGACTCCCACACCGTGGGCTATGGCAACACGGCCGACCAGCTCGTGTGCAGCGACGAGGAGGTCTGGCGCCACACCGACCCCACGCTGGCCTACGGCCCGCAGCTCGCGGCCCACTACGACGCCGACTACCGCCTCACCGCCATCTCGGGCCGCGGCGTCGTGCGCAACCACGACGGCCATGCCGCGCCCACGCTGCCCGAGGTCTGGGGTCATGCCCTGGCCGACCCGACCAGCGCCCGCGACGATTCGAGCCACGCCTGGCGGCCCCAGGTGCTGGTGGTGGCGCTGGGCACCAACGACTTCTCCACCCCGCTGCGCCCGGGCGAGCGCTGGCCCTCGCGCGCCGCGCTGCAGGCCGACTTCCGCCAGCGCTACGCCGCCTTGCTCGCCGCGCTGCGCGAGCGCCATCCGCAGGCAGTGCAGGTGGTGTGGGCCAACGAACATTTCGACGGCGAGATCCAGGCTCAAGCGCAGGCGGTCGTGCAGCAGCGCCGGGCGGCCGGCGACGAGCGCGTGCACTTCCTGCCCATCCGCGGCCTGGCCATGAGCGGCTGCCGCTGGCACCCGTCCGGCGCCGATCACCGCGTGGTGGCGGCCCGGCTGGTGCAGCTGCTGGATGCGGTGGACGGGGTGTGGGGCTAGGCCGACCGCCGCGGGCGGACCGTGGGCGCAGAATCGCCCGCCTCGGTCCGGCATCACCCAGGAAGCGTCGATGGCAAGCTCACCCCAGGTCGTCCCCCAGCAAGGCTGCGTCGTGTTCGCCAAGGACAAGGCGCGGGTCTCGCGCTTCTACCAGCAGGCGCTGGGGCTGGTCGCCGAGGAGTCGGAGCCCTCGCACGACCTGCTGCGCGGCAACGGCTTGGAGGTGGTGGTTCACAGCATCCCGAGCCGCCATGCTGCGCAGAGCCAGATCGCCCAGCCCGTTCAGCCGCGCGAGGACACGCCCATCAAGCCCAGCTTCGTCGTCGCCGACCTCGAGGCCGTCCGCCTCGCGGCCGCGAACACGGGCGGCCATCTGCGGTCGCTGGAAAGTGCCTGGCGCATCCGCGGCTTCATCGTGCTGGACGGCTGGGACCCGGAGGGCAACGTGCTGCAGTTCAAGCAGCCCGAGTAGGGCCGCCTGCCTGCGTGCGGCCCGCTCAGGGCCTTGCCAGCTGCCAGGTCTTGTTGACGCCGTCGCCCGTGCGGTCGCCGGGCTTCTGGTCCTTGACCCAGAAATACAGCGGCTTGCCCTTGTAGGCCCACTGCTTGCTGCCATCGTCGCGCACGACCACGCTCCAGTCGCCCTGGGCGGCGGCGCCGGTGCCGGCGGCCAGCGGTGGCCAGTTGGTGGCGCAGGGGCCGTTGCAGACGCTCTTGCCGGCGCCGGCCGGGTCGCGATCGAAGGTGTAGAGGCTCATGCCATTGGCGCCCACCAGCACGCCGTCCACCGGCTTGGCCGGCACGGGGGGCAGGGTGGCGGCGCAGCCGGCGGCCAGCAGCATCACGGACAGGGTGGACAGGACTTTCAGCTTCAGCATCACGGCTCTCCTGAGTGGTGGATGACCGGTGGACGGGCTCCGCGGCGATTTATTCCCTCGCCCCGCGCCGGCCGACAATCGCGCCATGCCCGAGGCCGCCCCGCCCCCCGCCGCCAGCCCCACGCCCCCCAAGACCAAGTCCGCGCCGCAGAAGGCGATGGAGAAGCTCGGCCTGCTGCGCGACATCGACCTGGCACTGCACCTGCCGCTGCGCTACGAGGACGAGACCCGGCTCACGCCCATGGCCCAGCTGCACGAGGGCGAGCCGGCCCAGGTGGAGGGCGTGGTGGTGGACAGCCAGATCGAGCAGCGCGGCCGCCGCCAGCTGCTGGTGCGGCTGCGCGACGTGGGCGAACCCGAGCGCCACGGCGCCACCCTGCTGCTGCGCTTTTTGCACTTCTACCCCTCGCAGCAGAAGCAGATGAGCGCCGGCACGCGGCTGCGGGTACGCGGCGAGGCCCGCGTGGGCTTCTTCGGCCGCGAGATGGTGCACCCGGTCGTGAAGGTGGTGGACGAGCACACGCCGCTGGCCCAGGCGCTGACGCCGGTCTACCCCGCCAGCGCCCAGCTGCCCCAGGCCTATCTGCGCAAGGCGGTGGCCGCCGGCCTGGCGCGCGCCGACCTGCGCGAGCTGCTGCCCGCCGGCAGCGTGCCGCGCGGCCTGCCGCCGCTGAAGGAGGCGCTGCACTTCCTGCACCACCCGCCGCCGGGCGTGCCGCTGCACACGCTGGAAAACCACAGCCACCCGGCCTGGCAGCGGCTGAAGTTCGAGGAGCTGCTGGCCCAGCAGCTGTCCCAGCTGCAGGCGCAGCGCGAGCGCGCGGCGCTGCGCGCCCCGGCACTGCGGGCCGGCGCGGGCGGGCTGCACGAGCAGCTGCTGGCCGCCCTGCCTTTTGCGCTGACTGGCGCGCAGCAGCGCGTGGCCGAGGAGATCGCGCAAGACCTGGCCCTTCCGCTCCCCATGCACCGGCTGCTGCAGGGTGACGTGGGCTCGGGCAAGACCGTGGTGGCGGCGCTGGCCGCCGCCGTGGCCATGGACGCGGGCTGGCAGTGCGCGCTGATGGCGCCCACCGAGATCCTGGCCGAGCAGCATTTCCGCAAGCTGGTGGGCTGGCTGGAGCCGCTGGGCATACGTATCGCGTGGCTGACCGGCAGCGTCAAGGGCCGGGCCCGCCAGGCCATGCTGGACGCCGCCGCCAGCGGCGAGGCGCGGCTGGTGGTGGGCACGCATGCGGTGATCGAGGACAAGGTGCAGTTCGCCCGGCTGGGCCTGGCCGTCATCGACGAGCAGCACCGCTTCGGCGTGGCCCAGCGGCTGGCGCTGCGCCACAAGCTGCGCGAGCACCACAGCGGCGACGGCCGGCCGCTGGAGCCGCATCTCCTGATGATGAGCGCCACGCCCATTCCGCGCACGCTGGCGATGACGTATTACGCGGACCTGGACGTCTCCACCATCGACGAGCTGCCGCCCGGGCGCACGCCCATCGTCACCAAGGTGTTCACCGACGCGCGCCGCGACGACGTGATCGACAAGATACGCATGGCGGTGGCGGATGGTGCCCAGGTCTACTGGGTCTGCCCGCTGGTGGAGGAGAGCGAGGCCATCGACCTGCGCAACGCCACCGAGACCCATGCCGAGCTGAGTGCCGAGCTGAGCGGCACCGCGGTGGGCCTGCTGCACGGCCGCATGTCGCCCGCCGACAAGGCCGCCGTGATGGCGCAGTTCTCCGGCGGGCAGACCAGCGTGCTGGTGGCCACCACGGTCATCGAGGTGGGTGTGGACGTGCCCAATGCCAGCCTGATGGTGATCGAGCATGCCGAGCGCTTCGGCCTGGCCCAGCTGCACCAGCTGCGCGGCCGCGTGGGGCGCGGCGCAAAAGCCAGCGTGTGCGTGCTGATCTACACGCCACCGCTGTCGGAGACCGGCAAGTCGCGCCTGAAGGCCATGGCCGAGACGACGGACGGCTTCGAGATCGCGCGGCGCGACCTGGAGATCCGCGGCCCCGGCGAGTTCATGGGCGCGCGCCAGAGCGGCGCCGACCTGCTGCGCTTTGCCGACCTGCAGGCCGACACCGCGCTGCTGGAGGTCGCCCGTGCGCTGGCGCCGCAGCTGCTGGACCAACACCCCGACACCGCCCGCCGCCATGTGGCCCGCTGGCTGGGCACCAAGGCGGAGTTCCTCAAGGCCTGACCCCGCAGGCGCGCTCGGTCGCCATAATCCGCGCGCCGCCACCCGCCGTCTGCCGTCCATGCCCTACGAACTGCTCTGCAGCCTCCAGTTCGCGCTCTACGGCGCCTGCTGGGCCCTGGCCGCGTGGCTGATTCCCGAGGAACGATCCGCGCTGCTGCACTGGGCGGCCAATGGCGCCCTGCAGGCCTTGGCCGGCTTCATGGCCATGCAGGCGCTGGCCCAGGGGCAGCTGCCGCCCACGATCTGCCTGGCGGCCGCGCTGCTGGGGGCCGCGCTGTCGGTGCGCGGCATCGACCGCTTCCTGCATGGCCGCAGCCTGAACGATCGCTGGGGGCTGGTGCTGGGCATCCCCGCGATGGCGGCGCTCTGGGCTCTGGCGGCCAGCCTGCCGCCGGGCGACGAGCGCATGCGCTGGCAAGGCCTGGCCTACACGCTGGGCATGGCCGGCCTGCTGCTGTTCTATGCCTGGCGCTGCTGGCCGGCGCTGCGACACGGCCAGGGCCGGGTGGCCGCGCTCATCGTGCTGGCGCCACAGCTGATCACGGGGCTGGCCGCGCTGGCCTCGGTGTGGCCGCGCCTGACCATGGATGCCGAGCACATGGCGCTGATGCGCGAGGGCAGCCGCCTGCCGGGCGCCGTGGCCTCGCTGATCACCGGCGGCGTATTCAACCTCAGCTACCTGGTGCTGCTGATGGGCCGGCTGCTGGGCCGGCTGCGCGAGCATGCCCGCACCGACCACGTCACCGCCGTGCTGAACCGCCGCGCCATCGAGGACGCGCTGGACGCCGCCTGGCAGCGCCAGCGGCGCAAGGGCACGGGCCTGGCCGTCGTGCTGGTGGATGTGGATCACTTCAAGCAGGTCAACGACCGCTTCGGCCATGCCGCCGGCGACCGTGTGCTGGCGCTGGTGGCGCGCAGCCTGCAGCAACAGATCCGCCCCTACGACCACCTGGGCCGCTGGGGCGGTGAGGAATTCCTGCTGGTGCTGCAGGACGCGTCGGGCGACAGCGCGCTGCGCACCTGCGAGCGGCTGCGCGAGGCCATCGCCCAGGCCACCGCCGCCTTGCCGAGCGGGGTGGTCACGGCCAGCCTGGGGCTGGCCGTCGCGCAACGCGGCGATCCGTCGGCGCAGGCCCTGGTGCAACGGGCCGATGCCGCCATGTACCGCGCCAAGGCCGAGGGCCGCGATCGCACCTGCGTTGCCGAGCCGCCGTTGCTGGCTCAGGCCGCCTGAGGCCGGCGCCTGGCCGCCGGCCCGGGGCTCACTTGCAGGTGAAGCTCTTGGAGTTCACTTCCTTGACGTTGCCGGCGCCACAGGTGGCGATGGCACGTTCGCTCATGCGCTCGACGTCGCTCATGTCGGGGCGGTTGCTGCCGGGCGCGATCACGCAGGCCGAACACAGCAGGCTGGCGGTCAGGGCCAGGGCGAGGGGGGCAAGACGTTGGGTCATGAGGAAAATCCTGAGTGCTGAGAACTGCTGCAACCTGCTCGAGCGGTGGACAGCCCCTGCAGACTAAGGCAGCAAGCCCATCACGCCGCGCGCGCTGCGACGAAGCGCACCCCGGCCCGGATGAACTGCAGCCGGCCGCGACAGCCCGCGGGCCTCACAGCTCCAGCCGCTCACGCAGCAGCTTGGCCTGGCGGCGCGAGACGTCCACCAGGTGCCCGTCGCGCAGCGTCACGCGGTAGCCCTCGTTGCTCGCGGGCGCGATCGCCTGTATCCAGCGCAGGTTGATCAGGTGGCTGCGGCTGGCGCGGAAGAACAGCTGGGGGTCAAGTCTTTCCTCCAGCGCGCTGAGCGTGCGATTGAGCAGCGGGCGCTGGCCGTCGAACCAGGCCTGGGCGTAGTTGCCGCAGGCCTCGAAGCCGGCCACGTCGCCCAGGCGCACGAACCAGCAGCGCTCGCCGTCGCGCAGAAAGACCATGTCGTCCGCGCCCTTGAGCGGCCCGCCCGCGGCGGGGCTTGCCGTGCTCACCGCCAGCGCCGGCTTGAGCCGCGCCTGCGCCTTGGCCAGCGCGGCCTCCAGCCGGGCCGGGTCTATGGGCTTGAGCAGGTAGTCCAGCGCATTGCGCTCGAAGGCGGCCAGCGCGTGCTGGTCGTAGGCGGTGGTGAACACCACCAGCGGCACATGCTCCAGCTGGTCGAGCAGGTCGAAGCCGGTGGCGCCGGGCAGCTCCACGTCCAGCAGCAGCAGATCGGGCCGCAGCTGCTCGATGGCGCTGCGTGCCGGCTCCAGCTCGGCGGCCTCGCCGACGATGTCGGCCTCGGGAATGGCGGCCAGCAGCGTGCGCAGCTCCTGGCGGGCCAGGCGCGAGTCCTCGACGATGAAGATCCTCATGCGTTCAGTTCCACGGTGACGGTGACACGGCCGGCCTCGGCCGCGATCTGGCAGCTGGCGCCCTCGCCACCCGCGCGCGCCAGGCGCTCGCGCAGATGGGCCAGCCCCAGGCCGGTGCCGGTCGAGGTGCCGGGCGCCCAGCTGCCGGGGTTGCTCACGACGATGGACAGGCGGGCGCCGTCGCGGTGGATCGCGATGCCCAGCTGGCCGCCACCGGGCGTGCGCGCAATGCCGTGCTTGATCGCGTTCTCCACCAGCAGCTGCAGCAGCATGGGTGGCAGGCTGGCGCCGTCCAGGCCCTGGCCCAGCTGCCAGTCCACGCGCAGTCGGGCCTCGTGGTGCAGCTGTTCCAGTGCGATGTAGTCGCGCACCACGGCCAGCTCGTCGGCCAGCGGGACGCGCTCCTTGGCGCTGTGCGTGAGCGTGTGCCGCAGCGTGTTGGACAGGCGGCTGAGCATCTCGCGGGCACGCGCCGGGTCTTCGTTGATGAGGGCGCGCAGGTTGTTCAGCGCATTGAAGAGGAAGTGCGGGTTGATCTGGCTGCGCAGCACCTGCAGCTCCAGCTCGCGCGCGGCGGCCTCGGCCTGCCACTTGGCGATCTCGCCCAGGCGCCAGCGCTGCAGCCACTGCCAGCCGCCCCACACGGCCAGCCACAGCCACAGCATGATGCTGGTGTTGAGCGTGTAGCCCAGCAGCACGCCCAGGCCGCGCGGCGTGGTGGGCGCAAAACTCAGCAGGCCCAGCGCCTGGCCGGCATGGTTGACCAGGTAGATCACGAACTGCAGCACCAGCGCGGCCAGCGGCGGCGCCAGCAGCAGGCGCGGCAGCAGCCGGGCGGGTGGCAGGTCCAGCCAGGCGCCACGCAGCGCCAGCGCACGCAGGCCCTCGCTGGCGGCCCACAGGCCGGCGGCCACCAGGCCCATCACGAAGATCACCGAACCGCTGGGCCGCTGAAAGGCCGCGATCATGGCCAGCGACAAGACCCCATAGCCGCCCCAGACCAGGGCCTGCACCACCTGACGCCGTCGCACGCTGCCGCCTCCCGCTGCCATCTGTTGTGGGTCTTTTCGATCAGGGCTGGGCGATGAAGCCGCGCACCTGGGCCACCAGCCAGGCGGCATCGTCCCACATCAGGAAGTGGTAGCCGCGCTCGCTCATGGCCAGCGTGAGTTGGGGCGCACCGGCGTACTGCTGCTCGAAGATGCGGCGGGTGCTGTCCAGCGTGCTGCCCATGGGTTCGTAGGCCGCCCAGGCGCCCAGCACCAGCGTGGGCAGCGTGAGGCGTGGCAGCTGGGGGCGCAGGTCGTCGGCCCACAGCTCGGCCATGGCCTGGGCGGAGGTCTGCTGATCGCTGGCCTCGCTCCAGCCGGCCACCTGGGCCACGCGCGCCGGGTCGCGGCTCATGCCCTGGGCGCTCTGGCGCGCACCGGCCTTCCACTGCTCGGGGCTGGCCTGGCTCATGCGGGTGCGCAGATCAGCCGCCATGGCCTTGGCGGCCTCGGGCGTGGCGCCGCGCAGCCCGCCCAGGAAGGGCAGCGAGTCCACGATGATCAGGCGACTGAAGCGCCCGGGGCTCTGCACGGCCAGCTTCATCGCGAGCACGCCGCCCAGGCTGTGGCCCATGAGCACGGGCTGCTTCAGGCCGCGCTGATCCGCATAGGCCAGCAGGCGGTCGCGCATGGCGTCGAGAAACACCGCCTCGCGCACCGCCGGCGCGCCGGCAAAGCCGGGCAGCTGCACGATGTGGCACTGCACGGCCGGCTGCAGCGCGGCGCAGGTCTCGGTCCAGGTGCTGGCGGCGCTGTTCAGCCCCGGGATCATGATCACCGGCCGGCCCTGGCCGACCACTTCGACCCGCAGGTCGCGGAAATTCACGGTCTCGGCGCGGCTGTGGCCGCTGAACAGCGCGGTGGCCAGGCCCACGGCGGCGGCGAACAGGCCCATGCGGGAGGTCTTGCAGAAGGTCATCACGGTCTCCATCGGGTTGGCGATGGACGCATGCTGCCCAGGCCGCCGGCCTGACGCAGCCGCTAGATGACGGGCGGCATCGTGGGCGGATCAGTGGCTGGCCTGCCAGGCGAGCGGCTGGGCAAGCCAGACCCAGCGGCTGCCGTGGAACCGGCTCTGCCGGGCCACAGGCGGCGCCCCTTGAGGGGCCGGCGAAGCCGGTAGGGGTGGTCTCTATTTCAGCCTTTGCACCCAGTACACCAGCACCTCGGTGCGTGGCCGGATGTCGCTGCTGCTGTAGCTGTAGGTGGGCACGACATTGATCGCGTCCAGCGTGTTCAGGCCCGAGATGATGCGGCCGAACACCGCGTAGCCGGGATTGGCGGCGCTCTGGTAGTCCAGCGAGCGGTTGTCCACCACGTTGAAGAAGAACTGGCTGGTGGCCGAGTCGGGGTCGCTGCGCCGCGCCATCGCCAGCGTGCCGCGCAGGTTGGACAGGCCGTTGTTGCTCTCCAGCGGAATGGGCGCATACAGCGGCGCCTTGGCCACCATGCCCGGCGCGTAGCCGCCGCCCTGCACGACAAAGTCGCGGTCCACGCGGTGGATCAGCGTGTTGCCGTAGAAGCCCGCAGCGACGTACCTGTAGAAGTTGGCCACGGTCTGCGGCGCATAGCTGTCGTAGAGCTCCACGACGAGCTCACCGCTGCTGGTCAGCAGGCAGGCCGTGGGCCAGGCGCTCTGGGCCGACGCCGCCAGGCCGGCCGCGCTGCAGGATTGCGTGGGCGCCTGCGGCTGCGGATTGGGCTGGGGCACGGGCGGGTTGGCCCCGCCACCGCCGCCAAACGCTATCTCCACACCGCCCCCGCAGCCGGCCAGCAGCAGCGCCAGGGCCAGAGCCGGCAACGCGCGGACATGGGGCAGACGGACTCGGGACATGCGGATCTCCGTTGGTGTCAGGGCTTGCGCTCAACGGCTGGCGCCCGCCGCTGTTGACCGGCCTTACAGCCGCTTACCGGTGAGCCGCCAGGGCGCTGGCTATAGTGCCGCGCCGGCCTTGCACGGCCGCGCGCCCCTCGACTATCCCCCACCGCGCCATGATTCCCACCCGTCGCCACGCCCTGCTGCTTGCCCTGAGTACCGGTCTTCTGCTGTCGGCCTGCGGCCGCAGCAGCACCGATACCGAGGCCGCCGCCCGCCAGGGCTGGGACGACGTGACCGCACTGAGCACCGTCGACGCGGTCGTCGGCACCGGCGCCAGCGCCGAGGCCGGCAAGCAGGCGTCGGTCACCTACACGGGCTGGCTCTACGACAAGACGGCGCCCGAGCAGAAGGGCAAGCAGTTCGACAGCAATGCCGGCGGCGCCGCCTTCACCTTCACCGTGGGGGCCGGCCAGGTCATTCCGGGCTGGGACCAGGGCGTGGCCGGCATGAAGGTGGGCGGCAAGCGCCGGCTGGTGATTCCGGCCAGCCTGGGTTACGGCACGGGAGGCAGCGGCCCCATCCCCGGCGGCGCCGCGCTGGTGTTCGACGTGGAACTGACCGCGATCAAGTAAGCCGCGGCCGGGCGCTCACGCGGCCGGCAGCTCCAGGTTGTCGATCAGCCGCGTCTTGCCCAGGCGCGCGGCGGCCAGCGCCACCAGCGGCTGGCCATCCTCGGCCGTGCCCAGGTCGTGCTGGCGGCGCAGCGTCACGTAGTCCGGTGCCCAGCCCGCGTCGCGCAGCGCCTGCATCGCGTCGGCCTCCAGTTGGGCGAGGTCACGCTCGCCGGCCTGCCAGCGGGCGATCAAGACTTTCAGCGTACGCGACAGCCGCAGCGCCTCGGCCTTCTCGGCTTCGCTGAGATAGCCGTTGCGCGAGGACAGGGCCAGGCCTTGCTCGTTGCGCCGCGTCTCGCCGCCGTGGATGGCGATGGGCAGGGCCATCTGCGCCACCATGCGGCGCAACACCATCAGCTGCTGGTAGTCCTTCTTGCCGAACACGGCCTCCGTGGGCTGCACGATGTTGAACAGCTTGTGCACGACGGTGCAGACACCGGTGAAGAAGCCGGGGCGGAAGTGGCCTTCCAGGATGTCGGCCAGCTCGGTTGGAGGCAACAGCTTGTAGCCCTGGGGCTCGGGGTAGAGCTCTTGCTCGGACGGCGCAAACACGAGGTCGCAGCCGGCGCCCTTCAGCAGCTCGCAGTCGCGCTCCAGCGTGCGCGGGTAGGTGTCGAAGTCCTCATGCGGCGCGAACTGCAGCCGGTTCACGAAGATGCTGGCGACGACCGCGCCCGCAGGGCCCACGAGCTCGCGCGCCTGGCGCACCAGCGCCAGGTGGCCGTCATGCAGATTGCCCATGGTGGGCACGAAGCCGCGCTGGGCGTGGTGGCCGAGCGCGCTGCGCAACTCGGCGATGGTGTGGATGACTTGCATGTTCAGAAGCCGTGGATCGCATCCACGGGAAAGCTGCCGGCCTTGACCTCAGCCACATAGGCCTGCACGGCGGCCAGCACGGAGTCCCGGCCGGCCATGAAGTTCTTGACGAAGCGGGGCTTGCGACCGCGCGTGATGTCCAGCATGTCGTGCAGCACCAGCACCTGGCCCGAGCAACCCACGCCGGCGCCTATGCCGATGACCGGCACCGGCGAGGCCGCGGTGATCTCGGCGGCCAGCGCGGCCGGCACCATCTCGTACAGCAGCATGGCCGCGCCGGCGTCCACCAGCTCCTGGCTCTCGCGCTTCATGCGCGCGGCGCCGGCCTCGTCGCGGCCCTGCACCTTGAAGCCGCCCAGCGCATTCACGGTCTGCGGCGTGAAGCCCAGATGGGCGCATACCGGGATGCCGCGCTCGCTGAGGAAGCGCACGGTCTCGGGCGTCCAGCCGCCACCTTCGAGCTTGACCATGTGGGCGCCGGCCTTGACCAGCGCGGCCGCGCTCTTCCAGGCCTCTTCCTTGCTGACGTGGTAGCTGTCGAACGGCAGGTCGGCCAGCACCCAGGCATGCTTGACGCCGCGGCGCACGCAGGTGGTGTGGTAGACCATGTCATCCAGGCTCACCGGCGCGGTGGAGCCGCGGCCCTGCAGCACGTTGCCCAGCGAATCGCCGATCAGCAGGATGTCCACGCCCGCCTCGTCCAGCAGGCCGGCAAAGGCCGCGTCGTAGCAGGTCAGCATCGCGATCTTCTCGCCGCTGGCATGCATCTGCGCCAGGCGCGGCAGGGTCACGGGTTTGCGTTCGGTGGTCATGTGGTCCCCAGTGCGAGGAGCTCGTGCGCCGGCGGGATGGCCCGGCACGCGGCGGCCGGGCGCGGTGCTGCCGGCCGTCTCCTCGCGAATAGTCGGTATAAACCCTGGTGGACTCCCCAGGGCGCGCGCAGTGTAGCGTTCGCCCCCATCCCGAGACGCCTGCCCCACCATGACCCTGACCGAGTTGCGTTACATCGTCGCCGTTGCCCGCGAGCGGCATTTCGGCCGAGCCGCGGAGGCCTGCTTCGTGTCGCAGCCGACGCTGTCGGTCGCGATCAAGAAGCTGGAGGAGGAGCTGGACCTGAAGATCTTCGAGCGCGGCGGCAGCGAGGTGACGGTGACGCCGCTGGGCGAGGAAATCGTGCGCCAGGCGCAGTCGGTGCTGGACCAGGCCAATGCGATCAAGGAGATCGCCAAGCGCGGCAAGGACCCGCTGGTGGGCCCGCTGCGCCTGGGCATCATCTACACCATCGGCCCCTACCTGCTGCCCGAGCTGGTCAAGCAGAGCATCGAGCGCTTTCCGCAGATGCCGCTGATGCTGCAGGAGAACTTCACCGTCAAGCTGCTGGACATGCTGCGCACCGGCGAGCTGGACTGCGCCATCATGGCCGAGCCCTTTCCGGACGCCGGCCTGGCGGTGGCGCCGCTGTACGACGAGCCCTTCGTCGTCGCGCTGCCGGCCCAGCACGCGCTGGCCAGCCGCGAGCGCATCAGCGCCGAGGAGCTCAAGCGCGAGACCATGCTGCTGCTGGGCACGGGCCACTGCTTCCGCGACCATGTGCTGGAGGTCTGCCCCGAGTTCTCGCGCTTCTCCAACGACGCCGAGGGCATACGCCGCAGCTTCGAGGGCTCGTCGCTGGAGACCATCAAGCACATGGTGGCCTCGGGCATGGGCGTGACCGTGGTGCCGGCACTGTCCGTGCCCAAGGAGCCGCAGACGCACCTGCGCTTCGTGCCCTTCGAGGCGCCCATCCCCAGCCGCCGCGTGGTGCTGGCCTGGCGGCGCAGCTTCACCCGCTACGAGGCCATCGCCGCGCTGCGCAACATGGTCTACGACTGCGACCTCGGGGGTGTTCAACGGCTGTCCTGATGGCGGCGCGACATGGCCGTCCAAAGTGGGATGACGCCGGCCGGCCCACGGCCGAAGATTCACCGCATCTTTTGTTTTCGCTATCTCAGAGTTTTGATCAATTGATTTGATCTATTCAAGAGCGAAACCTAAGCTTCGTTTCCGCCAGTACCAGCTGGCGCCCACCGAGGAGATGCTGATGAATTCGCCCGACAAGACCCCCGCCAAGTGCCCCTTCCACCACGCCGCCGGCACTGGCACCACCAACAAGGATTGGTGGCCCAACCAACTGCGCGTGGACCTGCTGAACCAGCACTCCGACCGCTCCAACCCGCTGGGCGGCCAGTTCAACTACCGCGACGAGTTCAAGAAGCTGAACTACGCCGCGCTGAAGGCCGACCTGAAGGCCCTGCTGACCGATTCCCAGGACTGGTGGCCGGCCGACTGGGGCAGCTACGGTGGCCTGTTCATCCGCATGGCCTGGCACAGCTCGGGCACCTACCGCACGGTGGACGGCCGTGGCGGCTCCGGCCGCGGCCAGCAGCGCTTCGCGCCGCTGAACAGCTGGCCCGACAACGTCAGCCTGGACAAGGCCCGCCGCCTGCTGTGGCCCGTCAAGCAGAAGTACGGCCAGAAGATCTCCTGGGCCGACCTGATGATCCTGGCCGGCAACGTCGCGCTGGAGAACAGCGGCTTCCGCACCTTCGGCTTCGCGGCCGGCCGCGAGGACGTGTGGGAACCCGACCAGGACGTGAACTTCGGTGACGAGAAGACCTGGCTGGCCCACCGCAACCCCGAGGTGCTGGCCAAGAACCCGCTGGCCGCCACCGAGATGGGCCTGATCTACGTGAACCCGGAAGGCCCCAACGCCAGCGGCGACCCCGCGTCGGCCGCCGCCGCCATCCGCGCCACCTTCGGCAACATGGCGATGGACGACGAGGAGATCGTCGCGCTGATCGCCGGGGGCCACACGCTGGGCAAGACCCACGGCGCCGCCGCTGCCAGCCACGTGGGCGCCGACCCCGAGGCCGCCGGCATCGAGCAGCAGGGCCTGGGCTGGGCCAGCAGCCATGGCAGCGGCGCCGGCGCCGACGCCATCACCTCCGGCCTGGAGGTGGTGTGGACGCAGACGCCCACGCAGTGGAGCAACTACTTCTTCGAGAACCTGTTCAAGTACGACTGGGTGCAGACGCGCAGCCCGGCCGGCGCCATCCAGTTCGAGGCCAAGGACGCGCCGGAGAGCATCCCCGACCCCTTCGACCCGGCCAAGAAGCGCAAGCCGACCATGCTGGTCACCGACCTGACGCTGCGCTTCGACCCCGGCTTCGAGAAGATCTCGCGCCGTTTCCTGAACGACCCTCAGGCCTTCAACGAGGCCTTCGCCCGCGCCTGGTTCAAGCTGACCCACCGCGACCTGGGCCCGCGTTCGCGCTACCTCGGCCCGGAAGTGCCGAAGGAAGAGCTGCTGTGGCAGGACCCGCTGCCGGCGGCCGTGCACGCCCCCACCGCCGCCGACATCGCAGCGCTGAAGGCCAGCATCGCCGCCTCCGGTCTGTCGGTGGCTGAGCTGGTGTCGGTGGCCTGGGCCTCGGCCTCCACCTTCCGCGGCGGTGACAAGCGCGGCGGCGCCAACGGTGCCCGCCTGGCACTGGCCCCGCAGAAGGACTGGGCCGTCAACCAGCGTGCGGTGCAGGTGCTGCCCCAGCTGGTCGAGATCCAGAAGGCGTCCGGCAAGGCCTCGCTGGCCGACGTGATCGTGCTGGCCGGCGTGGTCGGCATCGAGCAGGCCGCCCAGGCCGCCGGCGTGAAGGTCGAGGTGCCGTTCCTGCCGGGCCGGGTCGATGCCCGCCAAGACCAGACCGATGTCGAATCCTTCGGCGTGCTGGAGCCGGTGGCCGACGGCCTGCGCAACTACGGCCGCGGCCAGGGCCAAGGCAAGACCTCGACCGAGTCGCTGCTGATCGACAAGGCGCAACAGCTGACACTCACCGCGCCCGAGCTGACCGCCCTGGTCGGCGGCCTGCGCGTGCTGGGCGCCAACTTCGACGGCAGCGCCCTGGGCGTGTTCACCGGCGAGGTGGGGGCCCTGAGCAACGACTTCTTCGTCAATCTGCTGGATATGCGCACGGCCTGGAAGGCGGCAGACGACAGCGGCGAGGTCTTCGAGGGCCGTGATCGCCAGACCGGCGCGGTGAAATTTACCGCCACCCGCAACGATCTGGTGTTCGGCTCCAACGCCGTGCTGCGTGCCTACGCCGAGGTCTATGCGAGCGCCGATGCCAAGCAGAAGTTCGCGAGCGACTTCGTCGCCGCCTGGACCAAGGTGATGAACCTGGACCGCTTCGATCGGGCCTGAGCGCCCTCCCCGGCCGGCGCCCACCGCCGGCCCACCCGTCAGCCCGGCCGCAGCACGCGGTCGGGCCTTCCCTGAAGGACCTCTTCCATGCACACGACCCGACGCCTTCTTGGCGGTGCCCTGTTCGTCACCGGGCTGGCGCTGAATGTTCAACACCTGGGCGACTGGCTTCGTCAAGCCGCTACCTGACGCGACGCCGTCGGGCGTTGTGGCGCAACGGATTCGCCCCCCACAATAGGTTGTCACCTGCTGACACCGTCCGTCTCCTGCCGGACGGCGTGGTCCTTGGACTGCGGGCACAGACCCGCCATACCCACAATCAGGAAGGCAGCCCATGCGCAACAACCAGCCCGTGACCCAGCGAGAGCACCGTTTCCCGGCCTCGCAGCTGCTGGTGTCCACCACCGACACCCAGGGTCGCATCACGCACTGCAACGCCGCGTTCGTCGCCATCAGCGGCTACACCTACGACGAACTGCTGGGCCAGCCGCACAACATCGTGCGCCACCCGGACATGCCGCCCGAGGCCTTCAAGGATCTCTGGCAGACCACGGGGCGCGGCCGCCCCTGGACCGGCCTCGTGAAGAACCGCCGCAAGAACGGCGACCACTACTGGGTGCGTGCCAACGTCACGCCCATCAAGGAGAAGGGCAAGATCACCGGCTACATGTCGGTACGGGAGTGTCCCACCGAACAGGAGGTTAAAGACGCCGAGGCGCTTTATGCCGCGATTGCCGCGCAGCGTGGCGGGCGCCCCTCGTTCAGGCTGCATGCGGGTCGCGTGCGCCGCGTGGGCCTGCGCGACATGCCGCAGATGGTGCATCGCCTCGGCCTCAGCCAGCGCCTGGGTGTAGGCCTGCTGCTGGTGCTGATCGTCGGCCAGGCCGTGGCCTGGAACACGGCGTCCACCACCGCGGCGCTGATGCTGGGCGGGCTGCAGGCCTTGATGTCGCTGGCCGTGGTGTCCTGGTTCCACATCAGCATTCAGAAGCGCCTCGACGATGCGGAGACCGCAGCGAACAGCCTGGCTGCATGCAACCTGCGCGAAACGATAGAACCGCTGCACCCCCACCCGCTCAGCGGGCTCACCCGCGCGCTGGGGCAAATCCAGGTGAACCTGCGCGCCGTCATCAGCGATGCCCGCGACGAGGTGGACGGCACGATCACCACCACCTCCGAGCTGGCACGCGCCGGGCATGACCTGGCCCACCGCACCGAGCTGCAGGCCGGCGCCGTGCAGAAGACGGCCGCGTCGATGGAGCAGATAGCCGGCACGGTCCAGCAGGCCGCGGGCACGGCCCGCACGGTGGCCGAGCAGGGCCGCCGTGCCGCCGACACCGCCCAGAGCACCGGCCAGGCCGTGGCCCAGGTGAATGACTCGTTCAAGAGCATGGAGGCCTCGTCCCGCCGTGTCGCCGACATCGTGCAGGTCATCGAAGGCATCGCCTTCCAGACCAACATCCTGGCGCTGAATGCCGCCGTCGAGGCAGCGCGCGCCGGCGAACAGGGCCGCGGCTTCGCCGTGGTGGCCAGCGAGGTGCGGGCACTGGCCCAGCGCAGCGCCGGCGCTGCCAAGGAGGTGCGCGGCCTGGTGGAGGCCTCCAGCGAGCAGGTCGCCGACAGCGCACGCCGGATGGGCGGCGTGAACGACACCATCACGCGCACGGTGGACGAGGTCGGCCACATGGGCCAGCTGGTGCAGGACATCAGCCAGACCGCCCATGAGCAGTCGGACGGCGTCGCCGAGGTGAACCGTGCCGTTGCCGAACTCGATCACATGACCCAGGAGAACTCGGCCATGGCCGAGCAGACTGCCGCCGCCGTGGACGCGCTGGAACAGCGCTCTTCCACGCTGCGCCGTGCGCTCCAGGTCTTCCACACCTGAGTTACCACCGTAATCCGGTGGGCTTGAACCGGGGCGTAAAGTTCAAACCTGTCCCCATGAGCATTTGAAGGAGCCCCGCATGGCCAAGAACAAGCCCGTCAGCCCGCCCATCAACATCGGCATCAGCGAGAAGGACCGCGCCGTCATCGCGGCCGGCCTGTCCAAGCTGCTGGCAGAGACCTACACGCTGTACCTGACGACGCACAACTTCCACTGGAACGTCACCGGCCCGATGTTCAATTCGCTGCACGCGATGTTCATGGCCCAGTACACCGAGCTGTGGAACGCGGTGGACCCCATCGCCGAGCGCATCCGCTCGCTGGGCCACGCCGCGCCGGGCAGCTATGCCCAGTTCGCCAAGCTCAGCGGCCTGCCCGACGCCCCGGCCACGCCGCCCAAGGCGATGAAGATGGTGGAGCTGCTGACCGAAGGCCACGAGGCCATCGCCCGCACCGCGCGCAGCCTGTTCCCGCTGGTCGAGAAGGCCGGCGACGAACCCACCGCCGACCTGCTGACGCAGCGACTGACGGTGCACGAGCAGACTGCGTGGATGCTGCGGAGCATTCTGGCCGAGTGAAGGTCGCCGTCGTCACCTTCGACGGCTTCAACGAACTCGACAGCTTCATCGCGCTGGGCCTGATCAACCGGCTCGGCCACCTGGGCTGGACGGCCGAGATCGCCAGCCCCGGCGCCCAGGTGCGCTCGATGAACGGCGTGGCCGTCACGGCGCAGCAGCCGCTGGAGTTCGCCAACGAGGCCGACGTGGTGGTGTTCGGCAGCGGCATCCACACCCGCGCCATCGCGGCCGACGGTGCACTGCTGGACCGGCTTCAGCTCGACCCGCTGCGCCAGCTCATCGGCGGCCAGTGCTCCGGCACGCTGCTGATGGCGCGGCTCGGCTTGCTGGCCGATATGCCCGCCTGCACCGACTCGACGACCAAGCCCTGGGTCGTGGAAGCCGGCGTGCGCGTGCTGGAGGAGCCCTTCCACGCCCGCGGCCCCATCGCGACGGCGGGCGGCTGCCTGGCCTCGCAATACATGGCGGCCTGGGTGATGGCCCGGGGGGCCGGTGTGGCGGCCGCCCGCGCCGCACTTCGCTACGCGGCGCCCGTGGGCGAGAAGGATGGCTACGTCGACCGGCTGATGGCCGTCGTCACGCCTTTCCTGCCGGCGGCCTGAGCCCCGCCTACTCCCCGAGCGTGCGCAGGGCCGCCTGGGCCGAGGCCGAGTTCGGCGCCAGCGCCAGCGCCCTGAGGTAGGCGCTGCGGGCCTGGGCTTTGTCACCCTGCATCAGGTGCAGCTCTCCCAGGCTGTCCCAGGCGTTGGCCGATCCGGGATACAGCTCGGCGTTGACCTGCGCCAGGGCGACGCCAGCCGCCTTGTCACCGCGACGCGCCAGACCATAGGCCTGCTCGTTCAGGTAGGCCTCGCTGCCCGCCTCGTCGGGGCCGTCGCGCAGTGCGCGGTACGCCACCAGGGCGGCAGCCCGCTCGCCCGCCAGCAGCAGCTCACGCGGCAGGCGTTGCGTGTCTGCCAGCCGCGGCAGCACCTGTGCCGCACCGCGCTCCCGCGCCATGCGCAGGGTCCAACGGCCCTCGGCGTCGGGCTCGAAGCTGCGGGCCTGCTCCTGCTCGCGCTGCAGGTAGCGCCCACCCGCCACCGGCACCAGCTCCCGGCCCGCCTCGCCGGCTTCGCCGAGGAACAGGCGCTCACCCTGGCGGGTCACGACCATGGCCTGCTCGCCGTTGAGTCGGTAACGGCCGGGCGCCTTCTCCAGCGCCTCGGCGCTGACCGGCAGCGGCGCCAAGGTCTTGAAGCCCGGCCAGCCGTACTCGTGGGCCACCGCACGCCGCAGCTCGTCGATCAACGCGGGCTGGTTGGCATTGATCATGATGGCCACGCCCTGGCCAGCGCTCTGATGCGCCATCAGTTGGGCGCAAAAGCCCGCGTTCCAGCCGCCGTGGGCGAAATACGCTTCGCCCTCGATCTGCGGCAGGCCGAAGCCCAGGCCGTAGCTGCCATCGGCACGCGCGGTGAGCATGTCGCGGGCCAAGGACGCGGACACCTGCTCGCTGTGCCCGACCAGGGCCTGCTGCACGCCCAACCCGAAGCGGGCCAGGTCTTGCGACGTGGTCCACAGTCCGGCCGCCGCCAGTTCGGGGTAGCGATGGCGCTTGCCGGCGACGGCGCTGCCGTCGGGCAGCACGCCGGCCGCGGCGCGCGCCCGTTGCGGCGGCAACAGCGGCTGCGCGAAGCTGCTGTCGGTCATGCCCAGCGGGCCCAGCACGCGCTGCTGCATCAGGTCCGCGAACGCTTCGCCCGAGGCATCGGCCATCAGCAACTGGGCCACCGTGTAGCCGCCGCCCGAGTAGCGAAAAGCCTGGCCCGGCAGCTGGTCCACCCGCACCGGCGCCGAGTTGGCCGGCGGCTTGCCGTCCAGCACCGCCAGGACGTCAGGCATAGCGGCGTCCGACGCATAGCCCATGAAGCCGTGCACGGTCAGCCCGCCGGTGTGGCTGAGCAGGTGTTCCAGTGTGACGGGCACCTGCCGGGTGAGCTCGTTCTCGGGGATGTGCCAGGACTTGATCTGCGCGTTGACGGGCTGGTGCAGGGCCAGCTTGCCGTCCTGCACCATGGTCATCGCGCCGAAGGCGGACACCGCCTTGCTGATCGAGGCGGCCTGGAACAGCGTGTCGGGCTTGACCGGCAACCCCGCCTCGCGGTCGGCCAGGCCGTAGACGCGCGTCCAGGCCAGGCCGCCCTGGTCGATGACCGTGACGGTGAGGCCCGGCACGCCGTAGTGCTTCATGCGCTCCTGCAGCGTCCAGGTGGCATCGCCGACAAAGCTGACCGGGGGCCGCAGCCCGGCCATCACGCGCGCGATGCGCGCCTCGGGATCGTCGGGCGTGGCCGCGCTGGCCAGGCTCAAATGGGCGGCACACAGGGCCAGGACGAGCGGGCGATGCAGGGGTCTTGTCATGTCGAACGGTTACGGCCAGTCAAGGGAGCCCCAGCCTAACCAGCCAGACCGGCGGCCCACCATCACCAGAGGACAGATTGCCGCCACAAGGGTTCCAGATGCAGCCACGCCCGATGGTCTGCCGCCCGTCCCTTGCGCGTGCCGGCAGCGGCTCAGCGCGCCAGACGCAGGTTCACCTCGCCGCGACTCTCGAACCGCACGGTGCCCAGCAGACCACCGCCCAGCTTGCCGCGCAGCACATAGGGCAGGCGCGGCCCGCCGTCTTCAGCGCCGCGGGCCAGGCTCATCAGCTGGCGCACCATGGCCAGGCCGGACACGCTCACCGGCACCGCCAGCGTCGTCTCGCCAAAGCGCGCCAGCGTGCCGGCGGCCGGGCTGACGCCACTGGCAAACGGTTCGCCGCGCAGCTCCATGTCGAAGGCCAGGCCGTCGTAGCTGATGTCGACCTCATTCGGGTTCTGCACCCTCAGCTTCACGAGAAAGCGCAGCTCCAGCCCCTCGCCGGCCAGGGGCTCCAGGCCCGCAAGCTCGACCTTGAGCGGATCGCGGTGGGGCAGGAAGGCCGCGCAGCCGGACAGGGCGAGCAGCGATGCGCTGGCCAGCGCGGGCAGCGCCAGCCAGGCCCGGCGGGTGTGGCGTGAGGTGGACATGCGGTTCCTTGTTGGCGGGCTCTGGGCCCGAATCGGGTCAACGATAATCCAGGCCCCGTCCGCCGCCATGCCAGCCCTGCGCCCGGCGAGCGCGTGCCCCTATCGCATCAGCCCACATCCCGTGTCCAACGAACTTGCCAGCCAGGTCCGGCGCCGCCGCACCTTCGCCATCATCAGCCACCCCGACGCCGGCAAGACCACGCTGACGGAAAAGCTGCTGCTGTTCTCGGGCGCCATCCAGATCGCCGGCTCGGTGAAGGCGCGCAAGGCCAGCCGCCATGCGACCTCGGACTGGATGGAGATCGAAAAGCAGCGCGGCATCTCGGTGGCCAGCTCGGTCATGCAGATGGAGTACCGCGACTGCGTGATCAACCTGCTCGACACGCCGGGCCACCAGGACTTCTCCGAAGACACCTACCGCGTGCTGACCGCCGTGGACGCGGCACTGATGGTGATCGACGCGGCCAACGGCGTGGAGCCGCAGACCCGCCGACTGCTGCAGGTCTGCCGCGCGCGCAACACGCCCATCCTGACCTTCGTCAACAAGATGGACCGTGAGGTGCAGGAACCGCTGGCGCTGATGGACGAGATCGAGCGCGAGCTGGGCATGACGGTGGTGCCCTTCACCTGGCCGGTGGGCATGGGCAAGCAGTTCCACGGCGTGATGGACCTGCGCCAGCAGCGCATGCGCGTGTTCTCGCCCGGCGAAGACCGCGTGGCCGGCACCGAGGAGGTGCTCGAAGGCCTGGACAACCCGGCCTATGCGGAACGCTTCGGCCTGCAGTTCGAGAACGCGCAGGGCGAGATCGAGCTGGTCAAGGAAGCCGCGCCCGAGTTCGCTCTGGAGGACTTCCTGGGCGGCAAGCAGACCCCCATGTTCTTCGGCTCGGCGGTCAACAACTTCGGCGTGCAGGAGGTGCTGGACGCGCTGGTGGAGCTGGCCCCGGCGCCGGCCGAGCGGCCCGCGATGCAGCGCGTGGTCAAGCCCGAGGAGCCCAAGTTCACCGGCGTGGTGTTCAAGATCCAGGCCAATATGGACCCGGCCCACCGTGACCGCATCGCCTTCGTGCGCGTGGCCTCGGGGCGCTTTGAGCGCGGCATGAATCTCAAGGTGGTGCGCTCGGGCAAGAACCTGCGGCCCAACACCGTCGTCACCTTCATGAGCCAGAAGCGCGAGCTGCTGGACGAGGCCTTTGCCGGCGACATCATCGGCATTCCCAACCATGGCGTGCTGCAGCTGGGCGACACCATCACCGAGGGCGAGGCGCTGCAGTACACCGGCCTGCCCTTCTTCGCGCCGGAAATGTTCCGCTCGGTGGAGGTGGCCGATCCGCTGAAGACCAAGCAGCTCAAGGCCGGCCTGCAGCAGCTGGGCGAAGAGGGTGCGATCCAGGTGTTCCGCCCCATCGCCGGCAGCGTGCTGCTGCTGGGCGCCGTGGGCCAGCTGCAGTTCGAGGTGGTGGCGCACCGGCTGGAGCATGAGTACGGCGTGAAGGCCCGCATCACCGCCAGCCGCTTCCAGGTGGCGCGCTGGGTCACCTGCGACGACGAGAAAGAGCTCAAGCGCTTCATCGACGCCAACGACCACCGCATGGCCTACGACGCCGTGGATGCGCCGACCGTGCTGGTGGAGTACGCGCCGGAGCTGCGCGCCATCGAGGCCAACTGGCCCAAGATCAAGTTCCACGCGCTGCGCGAGCACGCGGGCCTGGTGTTCCAGCAGCGGCTGGACGGCTGAGCCTGCATGCAGCACTGACGTCGCCACCAGGTGACAGGTCTTGCATCGACCTGTCATGGGCGGGACATACACTGGCCCGATGCCGCGCGCGAAGTACTCCCAGCCGACGCGCCGCCTCTTCAGCGTGCTGCTGGCCGCAGGCGGTCTCCCTGGCGCTGTGGCGCTGGCTGTTCCAGGCGGCCCGGCGCCGGCACTGCGGGGCTACACCGAGCACCTCGCACCGCTGAACTATGCCGAGGACGGCCGCGCCTCCGGCCTCAGCAGCGAACTGCTGCAGCTGATGGCGAGCGAGGCCGGCCTGCCGCTGAACATCGAGGTCATGCCCTGGCAGCGGGCGGTGCAGGCCGCCGCCCGCGAGCCCAACAGCGTGCTGTTCTCGCTGACCCGAACGCCCGAGCGCGAGGCCCGCTACCAATGGGTCGGCCCCATCCTGCCGCGCCGCATCCTGCTGTACCGGCTGAGCAGCCGGCCCGAGGTCAAGCCCGCCAGCCTCGGCCAGCTGCAGGGCCTGCGCGTGGGCGTGGTGCGCGATTCGGCGGCCGCCAAGCATCTCGTCACCGCCGGCCTGCGCCCCGACGTCGACCTGGAGTTCTCGCTGGACGACCACCACAACCTGCGCAAGCTGCTGGCCGGCCGCATGGACCTGATCGCACTGCTGGACTGGGCGGCGACCTGGCAGCTGCATCGGCTGCAGCTGCCCGGCTCCACGCTGACCCCCGTGCTGCCGCTGGATGTGGACAAGGCCTACTGGTACGGCCTGCCGGCCGCCGCCGACCCGGCGCTGGTGCGCCGGCTGCAGGATGCACTGGACCGGCTGCGCCGCGACGGCCGCTACGAGCAGCTGCGGCTGCGCCACCTGGGCTGACGCCTGCACCTGACAAGCCACATGACCCTGGACTGGCTTGCCCCCGCTCAGCTGGTGGGCTATCTCGCGTTCGCGCTCGGCGTGAGCTGCTTCCTGCAGACCGACGACCGACGCTTCAAATGGCTGATGACCGGTGAATGCCTGGCCTATGTCGTGCACTTCGCGCTGCTGGGCAACCCGACCGCGGTTGCGAGTTCGCTGGTCTCCATGACGCGCTCGCTGCTGTCGCTGCACACGCGCTCGCGCTGGGTGGCGGTGGCGGTGCTCGCTACCAACCTGAGCCTGGGCCTCGCGCTGGCACATCGGCCGGCGGACTGGCTGCCGCTGGGCGCCTCCTGCCTGGGCACCATTGCGCTGTTCACGCTGCAGGGTGTGCCGATGCGGCTGCTGATGCTGTGCGGCACCGGCCTGTGGATCGCGAACAATCTGATCGCCGGCTCCATAGGCGGCACGGCGCTGGAGGTGGTGGTGGCCACGGTCAATCTGCACACCATCTGGCGCATGACGCGCACCGCGCCACCCCGTGCCTGACGGCACTGTCGCCCGCAGCCCCTAGACTGGCTCATGCCCCCCCCTGCTTGCGGCCAGCGCCGCCTATGCCCTGCTGCTGAGCGCCGCTGCTTCGCCCGCCACGCCGCTGACGCTGCCGTTCACGCTAGAGGGCGGCCTGCCGCTGCTGAAGGCCCGCATCGACGGCCGTGACGCCATGCTGCTGATCGACAGCGGCGGCCAGGCCGCGCTGGCCCTGCGTGCGGACTGGGGCGCCAACGAGGCCCGCAGTGCCGCCAGCGCGCCCGGCTCTCAGGACGCACAGGGCCGCTCACACGGCGGTCGCGTGATGTCCGTCCGCTCGCTGGAACTGAACGGCCAGGCCGTGACCCCGCCGCCGGCCCAGACCTGGGGCAAGACCCGTCCCCCGGCCGGCGTGGACGGCTACCTGGGCTGGGGCTGGCTGAGCCAGCAGCGCTGGGTGCTGGACTACCGCGCGCAACACCTGCAGCTGCTGGGCACCGAAGACCCCCTGCCCGCCAGCTGCGGTGCGCTGCCGCAGCGCTTCGAGCTGCTGGGCAGCCTGCCCTATCTGAGGCTGAGCACGGCGGACGGCACGCCTCTGGCGCTGGGGCTGGACAGTGGCGCCTCGCGCAACGTCGTGCGCACCGAGCAGGCCGCGCTCGTCAGCGGCCCCTTGCACTGGGGCGGGCAGACGCTGGCCGCGGGCGACTTCGCCAGCGCCCCGCTGCAGCTGCCGGTGATTGCCGGCTTCCTGGGGCAGGACTTCCTCAGCCGGCACCGCGTCTGCGTGGATCCGCAGCAGCGGCTGCTGTGGGTGCAGCCGCTGTAGACGCGGCAGGGCCCTCCCGGCCCAGGCAGCCCAGGCTCGTCAGGGTGCTCGCCACGGCCTGATCGAGCGGCGTGTGCGGCACGCCGCCATCCTCGGCCAGCGCTGCCGCGAGGCGCCGGCCGGCCAGGCGCAGCGGCTGGCGCCAGAGATAGCGCATCTCGTACAGCTCACGGAATAGCGGCACGACCGGCCGGCCCAGCGCGACCGCCCACCACGGGAACGCGCCGACCCGCGGCGCCGGCTGCCCGGCCTGCTGCACGGCGCGTGTGATCGCCTGCACCATCTGGCGGCCGTCGCCGTCCCAGTGGCCGTCGAAATGCAGGCGCGCAAACGGCGGCAGCGCTGCACGGCGGGCCAGCAGCCGCACGAGGGTCTGGGCCACGTCCGGCAGGTAGGCCCAGGCATGGCCCACGCCGTCGCGGCCCGGCTGCTGCAGGCGCCGCACCGGCTGGCCCGGCCGCACCAGCCCCTGCGAGAACCAGCTGTTGGCCGCGCCCGGGCCGAAGAAGTCACCGCAGCGCAGGATCAGCACGCGCAGCTCGCCCGTCTCGGCGGCCGCCTGCAGGCGGCGCTCCATCTCCACGCGAATCGCGCCCTTGCGGGTGAGCGGATGCTGGGGGGCGTCCTCCTGCGGCGCCGGGCCGGCATCGGGGCCGTAGTTGTAGACGGTGCCGGGCAGCACCACGGTGGCCCGCTGCGCCCGCGCTGCGGCGAGCGTGTTGTCCAGCATGGGCAGCACCAGCTCGCTCCAGCGCCGGTAGCCGGGCGGGTTCACCGCGTGCACGATGACGCTGCAGCCCTGCGCGGCGCGGGCGACGTCGGCCGCCTGCATTGCATCGCCGCGCAGCCACAACAGGCCGTCGCGCGACTCGGTGGCGTCAGGTAGGCCGCGCTTGAGGGCACGCACCGTCCAGCCGGCATCGCGCAGCTGGCGGGCCAGTTCGCCGCCTATGCCGCCGCTGGCGCCCAGCACCAGCACCGTACGGTCCGCGCCGGGGATGAGGGTGTCGTTCATGAGGATCTCCGTGATGGGTTGCCCTCATTCTGGAAATCCGCCGGTCAAATGAAAATTACCGAGCACCGCACAGCAGCCATACATTTATGCATGGACTCGACGATTGCCTGGGAGTGGTATCGCTCGCTGCTGGCCGTGCTGGACGAGGGCTCGCTGTCCGGCGCGGCCCGCGCGTTGGGGCTCACCCAGCCGACCGTGGGGCGGCACATGGCAGCGCTGGAGGCCGCACTGGGCCAGGCGCTGTTCACCCGCTCGCCCGGCGGCCTGCTGGCCACCGACGCCGCACGCGCGCTGCGCCCCTATGCCGAGGCGATGCAGAGCAGCGCCGCCGCGCTGGAGCGCGTGGCCCGCAGCCCGGGCCGGGACGCGGCCGGGCGGGTGCGTGGCGTCGTGCGCGTGACGGCCAGTGAGGTGGTGGGCGTGGAGGTGCTGCCGCCCCTGCTCACCGCGCTGCGCACGCAGCACCCGGAGCTGACGGTGGAGCTGGTGCTCAGCAACCGCGTGCAGGACCTGCTCAGGCGCGAGGCCGATATCGCCGTGCGCATGACGCCGCCGCAGCAGGATCAGCTGGTGGCGCGCCGCGTGGGTGCCATCGAGCTGGGGCTGCACGCGCACGCGGACTACCTGGCCCGGCACGGCGCGCCAGGCTCGGTCGAGGCGCTGGCCGCGCATGCGCTGATCGGCTTCGACCAGCCGACCGACTACCTGCGCCGCATGGCGCGCCAGCTGCCCGGACTGCAGCGTGAGCGCTTCGCGCTGCGCACCGACAGCGACCTGGCCCAGCTGGCCCTGATACGCGCCGGCGCCGGCCTGGGCATGTGCCAGGTGCCGCTGGCAAGACGTGACCCCGCGCTGCGGCGTGTGCTGCCAGAGCACTTCCAGCTGGCGCTGGAGACCTGGGTCACGCTGCACGAGGACCTGCGGGACAGCCCGCCCTGCCGCGTCACGCTGGATGCGCTGGTGCAGGGCCTGGGCCGCTACCTGGAAACCGACCCCTGAACGGCCCCTGAGGCGGGCCGGCCCGGGGGGTCAGAACTTGGTGCTGTAGTTCACCGGCAGCCAGCTGTAGCTCTTGCCGCTGGGCAGCACGCGACCGACACCCGGGAAGGGGATGTGCGCCACGGCCACGAGATAGCCCTGCTTGGCGGCATCGGCGAACACCTTCTGGCGCTGCGGCATGGCCTGCTTGGAATCGCTGTCGAAGTCGATGGTCACCGTGGGGTCCGGGAACTGCACCGAGGCCACGTGCATGATGTCGCCCCAGACGGCCAGCTTCTGGCCCTTGCTCTCCACCAGGTAGATGGTGTGACCGGGCGTGTGGCCCGGCGTGGCGGCGGCGCGCACGCCGGGCACCAGTTCCACGTCGCCGCTGAAGGGCTTGACGCGGCCCGCGTCCTGGTAGGGCTTGAAAGCCGCGGCCGCAGCCGGGAAGAAGCCCTTGTGGCCCTCGGGCGCCTTGGCCGCGTTGGCGGGGTTGAGCCAGTAATCCGCATCGGCCTGGGCCATACGCACCACGGCGTTCGGGAACACCATCCTGCCGCCGTCCACCAGGCCGCTGACGTGGTCGGGGTGGACATGGGTGATGTAGACCTCGTCCACCTGCTCGGGCTGGTAGCCCGCGGCCTTGAGGTTGGCCACCAGCTTGCCCAGCGTGGGCCCGAACACGCCGGCCGCGCCGGTGTCGATCAGCACCAGCTTGGCGCCGGTGTTGATCAGGTAGCCGTTCACCGAGGTCTCGACCGGCGCGTCCAGATGGGCGCCGTGCAGCGCCTTCACGACCTCGCCGGGCTTGCCGTGCAGCAGCTTGTCCATGGGCAGGTCCACCGTGCCGTCCGACAGCGCGGTGACCTCGAAGTCCCCCACCATCAGCCGGTAGTAGCCCGGCTGGGTCTTCTGCATGGGTCCGGCAGCCAGCGCCGGGGCACACAGGGCCAGCGCCAGGGCGGCAGGCAGCAGACGGTTCAGCATCGTGTTCTCCAATTGAAAAGAGGCTGGATGCTGCAGGATAACGAGGCCCTGCTGCTGACCGCTGCCCTCTTTCGGCCAGTTTTCGTGTGTCTATTTGCCAGACAGTTGCGCACCGCGATTGACTGCTGTGCAGACGGTGGCGCACCCGATCGCTCGGCTGGCGACCCCAAATCCCAGGGTTAACGCGAAGGCGCCGGGCGCCGATCGCGCAGGCATGGCTCTTGCGCCTGTGGGCCTGGCTTCAAACACCACATAAACAGGAGACAAAGCCATGCCCCGACGCCGTCTGGCGCGCTCGCGCCTGCATTTCGCCGTTCTCGCCGCCCTGGGTGGCGGCGCCCTCAGCCCCCTGGCCGTCATCGCCCAGACGGCCCCCGCCACAGAAGCCAAGCCCGCCGTCGCGACGCTGGAGGCCGTCAAGGTGACGGCCCGCAAGCGCGAGGAATCGCTGCAGGACGTGCCCGTGGCCGTCACGGCGCTGTCCGCCGAGCGCCTGGACACGCTGGGCATCAAGGACCTGGGCGACCTGCAGGGCCAGGTGCCCAACCTCACCATCTACGCCGCACGCGGCAGCAACACCACCATCACGACCTTCATCCGCGGCGTCGGCCAGGCCGACCCGCTGTGGGGCGTGGACCCGGGCGTGGGCATCTATTTCGACGACGTCTACATCGCCCGCCCGCAGGGCGCGCTGCTGGACGTCTACGACGTGCAGCGCGTGGAGGTGCTGCGCGGCCCGCAGGGCACGCTGTACGGCAAGAACACCGTGGGCGGCGCGGTGAAGTACGTGTCCCGCCCGCTGCCCACGCAGACCGAGGGCTCGGTGACGCTGGCAGTGGGCAACTACGGCGCCTTCACGGCCAAGGCCGCGGCCGGCACGGCGCTGGACGATGGCCAGCTGCGCTTCCGCCTGGCCGGGGCCTCGCTGAACCGCGAGGGCTTTGGCAAGAACCTGACCGACGGCAGCGACGTCTCCGACCAGGACACCACCAGCGGCCGCGTGTCGGTGGGCTGGTTCCCCACCGGCAGCAACTTCAGCCTGCAGGCCTCGCTGGACCGCACGGAAGACGACTCCCACATGCGCGGCTTCCGCCGCCTGGCGGTGAACCCGTCCGACCCGGCCAAGACCCCGCCCAGCACCGGCCGCTACGACATCGCCAGCGGCATGCCCAATGCCAACCACACCAGCAGCGAGGGCGAGTCCGTCACCGCCACCTGGGGCGTGACGCCGGACTGGACGCTGAAGTACATCGCCGCGCACCGCGAATCCAGCACCGACACCTCGATCGACTTCGACGGCCTGCCGGCCAAGATCGCCGACGTGCGCGCCACCTACATCGACAGCTCCAACAGCCACGAGCTGCAGGCCGCCTACGAAGGCACGAGCAGCTCCGGCGTGCTGGGTCTGTACTACTTCGACGGCCGCGCCGGCGGCACGGTGCGCAACAACTTCTTCAACCTGAGCTTTGGCACGACCAACGGCACGGTCTACACCACCGGCAAGGCAGTCTACGGCGACTGGAGCTGGCGCCTGACGCCGCAGTTCAGCGTCAGCACCGGCCTGCGCTACACCGACGAGAAGAAGCGCGCCGTGGTGCTGAACCAGGCCTTCGCGAACGACAGCTTCAGCGGCACGCCGATCGCGATCGCCGCCAACTTCGACAACACCCGCTCGGTGACCAACACCTCGCCGCGCCTGTCGCTGGAATACAAGCTCAGCGATGCCGTGAAGCTCTACACCACGGCCTCGCGTGGCTTCAAGAGCGGCGGCTACAACATCCGCGCCAACACGCTGTCCTTCCCGGCCTCCTCGCGCCCCTTCGACGACGAGAAGCTGGACTCGCTGGAACTGGGCGCCAAGATGATCCTGGACGGCGGCCGGCTGGAGCTCAACACCGCCCTCTTCCACAACAAGTACAAGAACGTGCAGCTGTCGGTGTTCACCAGCTACACCACGCCCACCGGCCAGCCCGGCTTCTTCGGCGACTTCACCAATGCCGGCAAGGCGACAGTGAACGGCGCCGAGCTGGAATTCCTGTGGATGCCCACGACCGCTTGGCGCCTCAGCGGCAACCTGTCGGGCATCCATGCCAAGTACGACGAGTACATCGACCGTGGCGTCAATGTGGCCGACCAGAAGAAGTTCTCCAACACGCCCAAGTTCCAGGCGGCGCTCAACATCGAGCACAACGCCGAGGCACCGTTCGGCGGCCTGCTGCGCTCGCGCCTGGGCGTGAGCTACCGCAGCAAGGTCTACCCGACGACCGACCTGTCGGAGGCGCTGGCCCAGGGCGGCTACGCGCTGGTCAACGCCGGCCTGATCTGGGAGAAGAGCAGCCGCCTGAGCTTCTTCCTGCAGGGTGCCAACCTCGCGAACAAGGCCTACAAGACCGACGGCTACAACATCGCCGCACTCGGCGTGCTGGACGCCTTCTACGGCGCGCCGCGCACCTACACCGTGGGCGGGACCTACAAGTTCTGACCCCGCTCAGCGGGCCGGCCGCCAGGCTGGCCCGCCATGCCTACGAAAGACGGTCGACTTGAAACCCGGTCCGTGCCCTCCGGGGCCTGGGCTGGCGCGGTACATTCCGCCCGCCATGCCCCTGTCCAGAAACCAGACACCACCGCCCGCCATCCCGCAGGATGTCGACGCCCTGCTGCGCCTTGCCGCGCAGTCCATGTTCGACGTGCTGGCCCGGTCTACCGAAGGGATGATGGTGGTGGACCGCGACCACCGCATCGTGTGGATCAGCGACGGCTACAAGCGCTTCCTGCCGGCACTGGGCTTTGCGGACGAAAGCGAATTCGTCGGTCGCCGCGTCGAGGACGTGGTGCCCAACACCCAGATGCTGCAGGTGCTGGAGACCGGCAAGCCGGTGCTGGTGGACCTGCTCACCAACAAGGCCGGCACCTTCCTCGTCAGCCGCCTGCCGCTGCGCAGCGAGGCCGGCGAGGTGCTGGGCGCGCTGGGCCTGGTGCTGCTGGACCACCCCGAAACGACGATGCAGCCGCTGATCAGCAAGTTCGCGCGGCTGCAGCAGGAGCTGGAGGACACGCGCCGCCAGCTGGCCGCGCAGCGCCGGCCCAAGTACACCATCGCCAGCTTCATAGGCGCGAGCCCCGCGGCGCTGGAGGTCAAGCGCCAGGCGCGCCGCGTCGCGCAGACCGACTCCACGGTGCTGCTGCTGGGCGAGACCGGCACCGGCAAGGAGCTGCTGGCCCACGCCATCCACGCGGCCTCGCGGCGTGCGCACCGGCCGCTGGTCAGCGTCAACATCGCGGCCGTGCCCGAGACGCTGCTGGAGGCCGAGTTCTTCGGCGTGGCCCCCGGCGCCTACACCGGCGCCGACCGCAAGGGCCGCGACGGCAAGTTCAAGCTCGCCGACGGCGGCACGCTGTTCCTCGACGAGATCGGCGACATGCCGCTGGCGCTGCAGGCCAAGCTGCTGCGCGTGCTGCAGGAGCAGGAGCTGGAGCCGCTGGGCTCCAACACCGTGCTGCGGGTGGACGTGCGCGTGATCGCCGCCACCAGCCGCGACCTGGCCGCCATGGTGGCCGAGGGCAGCTTCCGGGCCGACCTCTACTACCGGCTCAACGTGCTGCCGCTGCGCGTGCCGGCGCTGCGCGAGCGGCTGCAGGACATCGAGGCGCTGGCCGAGGCCCTGGGCGAGGACATCGCGCGGCGCAGCGGCATGCCCCCCAAGCTGCTCAGCCCCGACGCGCTGGAATGGCTCACCCAGCAGCCCTGGCCCGGCAACATCCGGGAGCTGCGCAACACGCTGGAGCAGGTCAGCCTGATGAGCGACGACCTGCAGCTGACCGCGCGCCACTTCCAGAGCGACCCGGCCGCCGAACCCGAACCGGAGCCCGCGTCGCCCCCGCCGGCCGCGCCACTGCTGGCCATGGGCCCGGGCGTGGCGCCCCTGCCGGAGCTGATCGAGGCGCTGGAGCGCGATGCCATCGCGCGCGCGCTGCAGGCCACCGGCGGCAACCGGATGGCTGCTGCCCGGCTGTTGCAGATTTCCCGCGCCTCCCTGTACGACAAGCTGGCACGTTGGCCGCAGCTGTTGGAAAGTTGACAGGCACGCGGCAGACGTCGGCGTCGCACTGGCCCAGCGGCCAACCTCAGATTTATCATTTCTGCCAATTTGCATCGATGGCCCCGCAGGCCACCGGCGCATCCATCGTGTCGATGAAGCTTGGAGGCCGATATGAGCCAACTGATGCTGGCAACCCGACTGCGCCTGGCCGTGGTGCTGATCGTGCTGGGCTTCGTGGTGCTGGTGATGGTGCTGACCCAGCGCGCCGCCGACAGCCTGCTGACCGTCAAACTGCAGGCCACCGTCGACCAGGTGGAACAGGCCGAGCGGGTGGTGCGCGAGTACTTCGACAAGGCGCGCAGCGGCGCGATGCCCGAGGCCCAGGCCAAGGCCGAGGCGGCGCAGGCCGTGGGCAAGGTCCGCTACGCCGGCAACGAGTACCTCTGGATCAACGACATGAGCCCGGCGATGGTGATGCACCCCATCAAGCCCGACCTCATCGGCCGCAACCTGCGTGAGAACAAGGACCCGGCCGGCAAGGCGCTGTTCGTGGAGATGGTGGACGTGGTCAAGGCCGCAGGCCGCGGCTATGTCGACTACCAGTGGCCCAAGCCCGGCGCCCAAGCGCCCGAACCCAAGCGCTCCTACGTGAAGGGCTTCGCGCCCTGGGGCTGGGTCATAGGCTCCGGGGTCTACATCGACGACGTCAGGGCCGTGGCCCGCCGCGACGCCCTGGTGGCGCTGGCCCTGGTGCTGGGCCTGGGCGCGCTGGCACTGCTGGGCGTGGAGCTCATCGTGCGCGACATGCGCCGCCGCCTGGCCGGCATGCACGAGGCCATGCATGCCGTCGCCGCCGGCGATCTCTGCAGCGCCATCGAGCCGGGCCGCCCGGACGAGCTGGGGCTGGTGCTGCGCGAGGTGGTCAAGATGCAGCAGCGGCTGACCAGCCTGGTACAGGCCATACGCCAGGCGACGGAGTCGATAGGCATCGCCTCCAACGAGGTGGCCCAGGGCAGCCAGGATCTCTCCGCCCGCACCGAGCAGGCCGCGGCCAACCTGCAGCAGACGGCCGCCTCCATGCAGGAGCTCACCGGCCAGGTCCAGCAGTCGGCCCAGGCCGCCGGCCAGACCCGCCAGCTGGCCGACAGCGCCAGCTCGCAGGCGCACAGCGGCTCCGAGGTGATGGGCGAGGTGCAGCAGACCATGGACGGCATCGCCGCTTCCAGCCGCAAGATCTCCGACATCATCGCGGTCATCGACGGTGTCGCGTTCCAGACCAACATCCTCGCGCTCAACGCCGCCGTCGAGGCCGCCCGCGCCGGCGAACAGGGCCGCGGCTTCGCCGTGGTGGCCAGCGAGGTGCGCGGGCTGGCACAGCGCTCGGCGCAGGCCGCGCGCGAGATCAAGCAGCTCATCACCGAATCGGTGGAGCGCGTGCAGGCCGGCAGCCAGCAGGTCGGCCGCGCGGGCAGCTCCATGCACGACATCCTGCAGGCCGTGGGCCGCGTGACCACCACCGTCGGCGAGATCAGCCAGACCAGCGCCGGCCAGTCCGACGGCATCGCGCAGATCAACCTGGCCATCGCCAACCTGGACGGCATGACCCAGCAGAACGCGGCCCTGGTGGAGGAGACCGCCGCAGCCGCCGAGGCCCTGCGCCAGCAGGCCCGGGCGCTGAACGACACCATCGCAGTGTTCAAGATTCAGGCGGACGCCGGCGCTCCGGCGTATTGATTTCAGACACTTGGGGCCACCGGGCTGCGCGCGCCGGGCCCGAAACCGCGCCCGGGCCACCCAAACCCCGCGTTTACCCGCAGCGTTCTGCTCACGGCATGGAGCTTGCGTAAGCGAGCATGCCCAGGCGCCCGACAAGAGGCGCCTCAAGAGCAGGAGACATCCATGACGCACCCCACGCGCCGGCGCACCGCCGCGCTCGCCCTGGCCGGCCTGAGCCTGGCCGCCCTCGCCGTGCCGGCCCTCGCCCAGGGCAAGGACATCCGCATCGCCCACATCTTCAGCAAGACCGGCGCGCTGGAGGCCTATGGCAAGCAGACCGCCATCGGCCTTCGCATGGGGCTGGAATACGCCACCGGCGGCAGCATGACGGTGGCCGGCCGCAAGCTGGTGATCCTCGAGAAGGACGACCAGGGCAAGCCCGATGTGGGCAAGAGCCTGCTGGCTGCCGCCTATGGCGACGACAAGGCGGACATCGCGGTCGGGCCCACCTCCAGCGGCGTGGCGCTGGCCATGCTGCCGGTGGCCGAGGAGTACAAGAAGATCCTGCTGGTGGAGCCCGCCGTGGCCGACTCCATCACCGGCGACAAGTGGAACAAGTACATCTTCCGCACCGGCCGCAGCTCCAGCCAGGACGCGCTGGCCAATGCGGTGGCGTCGGACGTGCCAGGTCTTTCCATCGCCGTGCTCGCGCAGGACTACGCCTTCGGCCGCGACGGCGTGAAGGCCTTCAAGGAGGCGCTTAAAAAGGCCAAGGTCGTGCACGAGGAATACCTGCCCACGGCCACCACCGACTTCACCGCCGGCATCCAGCGCCTGGTGGACGCGCTGAAAGACAAGCCCGGCCCCAAGGTGATTGCCGTCGTGTGGGCCGGCGCCACCACGCCCTTCCCCGCACTGGCCGCGCTGGACTTGCAAAAGCGCTACGGCATCGCCGTGGGCTCGGGCGGCAACATCCTGCCGGCCATGGCTGCCTACAAGCAGTTCCCGGGCATGGAGGGCGCGACCTACTACTACTTCGGCATCCCCAAGAACCCGGTCAACGAGTGGTTGGTGGCCAACCACTACAAGCAGTTCAAGGCCCCGCCCGACTTCTTCACCGCCGGCGGCATGAGTGCGGGCATCGCGATCGTGGAGGCGCTGAAGAAGACCGGCGGCGACACGGCGACCAACAAGCTCATCAAGACCATGGAGGGCCTGAGCTTCGAGACGCCCAAGGGCCGCATGACCTTCCGCCCGGAAGACCACCAGGCGATGCAGTCGATGTACCACTTCAAGATCAAGGTGGACCCGGCTTTCCCGTGGGGCGTGCCGGAGCTGGTGCGGGAGATCAAGCCGGAGGAGATGGCCGTCCCCATCCGCAACAAGCGCTGAGGGCTCGGCTACTGCGCGGGCGGGATCCTTCGTTGCGGGCCCCCCGGTGATCCTCACGACCAGGAAGGTCGTTCCGGTCACCGGGTCCTCCCGCGCCTCGTCTGCCGCCCGCTCGCTACGCCTCGGATTGGATTTCCGCGCTGTAACACTCCATGCTCGAAACCAAGAACCTGACCATCCGCTTCGGCGGCCATGTGGCCGTCGATGCGGTGTCGTGCGCCTTCCAGCCCGGCACGCTGACCGCCATCGTGGGCCCCAACGGCGCGGGCAAGACGACCTACTTCAACCTGATCTCGGGCCAGCTGCCGGCGACTGCGGGCGAGGTGTGGCTGGACGGCGAGAACCTGTCCGCGCTGGGTGCCCCCGAGCGCACCCGCCGCGGCCTGGGCCGGGCCTTCCAGCTGACCCAGCTGTTCGCCCACCTGACCGTGCAGGAGAACGTGCGCCTGGCGGTGCAGGCCCGCCATGGCAAGGGCCTGAAGCTGTTCTCGACCTGGCTGTCCCACCGTGAGCTGATCACCGAGGCCGAAGCCATCCTGGAGCGCGTGCGCCTCGCGCATCGCGCCACCGAGCTGGCCGCCAGCCTGCCGCATGGCGACCAGCGCAAGCTGGAGGTGGCCCTGCTGATGGCGCTGGCGCCCAAGGTCTACCTGTTCGACGAACCCACGGCCGGCATGAGCGTGGACGAGGTGCCGGTGGTGCTGGACCTGATCCGCGCGCTCAAGGCCGAGAAGCGCCACACGCTGCTGCTGGTGGAGCACAAGATGGACGTGGTGCGCGAGCTGGCCGACCGCATCATCGTGCTGCACCAGGGCCGGCTGGTGGCCGACGGCGACCCGGCCGAGGTGATCGCCTCGCCCATCGTGCAGCAGGCCTACCTGGGCTTGGCCGAGGAGGCCACGCCATGAACCTTGTTGAATTGAGCGGCGTGCACACGCATGTGGGCGCGTATCACATCCTGCACGGCGTGGACCTGGCCGTGCCGCAGGGTCAGGTCACCATGCTGCTGGGCCGCAATGGCGCGGGCAAGACCAGCACGCTGCGCACCTTGATGGGCCTGTGGACCGCAAGCCGCGGCAGCGTGCGTTTCAAGGGCGAGGACATCACGAAGCTCGCCACGCCCGACATCGCGGCGCGCGGCATCGCCTATGTGCCCGAGACCATGGGCATCTTCGGCGAGCTGAGCGTGGCCGAGAACCTGCTGCTGGCCGCGCGTCGCGCGAAGCGACTGGCCGACCTGGACGCCCAGCGGCTGGACTGGCTGTTCGGCCTGTTCCCCGCGCTGAAGACCTTCTGGCAGCACCCGGCCGGCAAGCTCAGCGGTGGCCAGAAGCAGATGCTGGCCATCGCCCGCGCCATGATCGAGCCGCGCGAGCTGCTGGTGATCGACGAGCCCAGCAAGGGCCTGGCGCCCTCCATGGTGCTGAACCTGATCACCGCACTGAAGGCCTTGAAGGCCACGCAGACCACGGTGCTGCTGGTGGAGCAGAACTTCCGCGTGGCGGAGGCGCTGGGCGACCAGGTGGCGGTGATGGACGACGGGCGCATCGTGCATGCGGGCGCGATGGCGGATCTGATTGCGGATGCTGGCCTGCAGCAGCGGCTGCTGGGCTTGTCGTTGGGGGCGCATCAATGAGTGCCTTGTGCCGGTGGGGCTGCATTGACGATAAAGGTCTTCCCTCGTCGAATGAGGCAGATCATCCTGCTCTTGCTGCGAGCCTTTGGACTCGCAGCACCGCCGCGGGAATCCTGCCTGGCCGCTTGCAAGCGGCAAGGCCCTTGCCAGGCACAAGGCAGCCCGCAGTGGGCTGCCCTGTGTCCGGGCTCAGCCCCGCGAGGGCGGGTAACTTTTCTCTGTCGCGCCAGAGAAAAGTCACCAAAAGAGGAGCGCTAATTCCACAGCCACTGCGAGCCCGCTTGATCGGGAGCAGCGGCATGGAGGCCAGAGGCGAGCCGCTGCGCTCTCGCGGTGGACTTGTGACGAGCACCAGCCATCGCACCTTCGCGCCGACTAAGGCGCGGCTGCACGCCGGCGCCTGCGGATGCGAATACAAAACCCAGGACCGCGCCGCCCGGGCGGCGCTGCATTGGTATTTGCTCGTGAGCACGGCGTGCAGCCGCGCGTTGAACGGCGCAGAGGTTCGAGCCCACCGGGCGATGACAAGTCCACCGCGAGCGCGCAGCGGCTCGCTTCAGCGCACACGGCCAGCGTCCGTTGAATTGGTGGACCGCGCAGCAGATCCCGAGCGCGGTGCGGTTAGGCGCATCTTCTTTGGTGACTTTCTTCTGGGCGCGACCAGAAGAAAGTTACCCGCCCGCCGGGGTCGAGCCCGGACACAAGGCAGCCCACTGCGGGCTGCCTTGTGCCTGGCGAGGGCCTTGCCGCTTGCAAGCGGCAAGGCAGGATTCCCGGCGCGGTGCCGCGAGTTCAAAAGGCTTGTTGCAAAAGCAGGCCGCCCGTACGGTGCCGCGAGTCGCAAAGGCTCATTGCAACAGCAACCCCACACCGTGGCTCCAACAAACCCATCCGGCGCCGAGACATGAAACTCGACCCCAAACCCCTGGCCCTGCTGGCCACCCTGATGCTGCTCGCCCTGCCCCTCACCGGCAGCCCCAGCACCTGGGCCAACCTCACGCTGGCCGGCCTGGCCATGGGGCTGATCATCTTCGTGATCGCGTCCGGCCTTACGCTGGTGTTCGGCCTCATGGACGTGCTGAACTTCGGCCACGGCGTGTTCATCGCGCTGGGCGCCTTCACCGCCACCACGGTGATGGCAGCGCTGGGCCCCTGGGCCGCCAGCCCCGAGCTGCTGCCCAACCTCGCCGCGCTGGCTCTGGCCTGCGGCGCCGGCATGGCGGTGGCCGCAGCCGTGGGTGTGGTGTTCGAGCGCGTGCTGGTGCGGCCGGTCTATGGCCAGCATCTGAAGCAGATCCTCATCACCATGGGCGGCATGATCATCGGCGAGGAGCTGATCAAGGCCAGCTGGGGTGCGCAGCTGATCCCGCTGCCGCTGCCCGAGACCCTGCGCGGCATCTTCCTGCTCGGCGACGTGGCGGTGGAGAAGTTCCGGCTGCTGGCCTGCGGCATCGGCATCGCCGTGCTCATCACGCTGCTGGCGGTGCTGAACCGCACCAAGATCGGCCTGCTGATACGCGCCGGCGTGCAGGACCGCGAGATGGTCGAGGCGCTGGGCTACCGCATACGCCGGCTGTTCGTCGGCGTGTTCGTGGCCGGCGCCGCGCTGGCCGGGCTGGGCGGCGTGCTGTGGGCGCTGGTGCAGCAGGGCGTGGAGCCGCAGATCGGCGCCAAGGTCAACCTGCTGCTCTTCATCGTCATCATCATCGGCGGCCTGGGCTCCACCCTGGGCTGCCTGGTGGGCGCGCTGCTGGTGGGCCTGGTGGCCAACTACGTGGGCTTCATCGCGCCCAAGGCCGCGCTGTTCTCCAACATCGCGCTGATGGTGGCCCTCCTGATGTGGCGCCCGCAAGGCCTCTACCCCGTGGGAGCGAAATGAGCTCCCCCCGTACCCGCTTCGCGGGCCCCCTCGAGGGGGCACTGCCGGTGGACTGGCAAAGCCAGTTCCACGGCAGTCGCTGGGATTTCCATTCGGCATTCGCGTCGCTGATCACGCCCGGCGAAGCGAGGGGTTTCTGATGACATCTGCATTTCGCGCCCTGCTCTCCCACGACCTGCCGCGCAGCAAGCCGCTGGCGGTGCTGCTGATGGCCTGCTTCATCGGCCTGCTCGGCGCGCCCTTCCTGTTTCCCGGCACACAGGCGCTCAACGTCGCGGCCAAGGTGCTGGTCTTCATCCTGCTGGTGGCCAGCTACGACCTGCTGCTGGGCTACACCGGCATCGTCAGCTTCGCCCACACGATGTTCGTCGGCATAGGGGCCTACGGCATCGCCATCGCGTCCACGCGGCTGGGGCCGGACTGGGGCTCGCTGGCGCTGGGCCTGGCCGCGGCGCTGGGCTTGAGCGCGGCGCTGGCGCTGGCCATGGGCCTGGCCAGCCTGCGCGTGAAGGCCATCTTCTTCGCGATGATCACGCTGGCCGTCGCCTCGGCCTTCATGACGCTGTGCTCGCAGCTCAGCGACCTCACCGGCGGCGAGGACGGGCTGAACTTCCAGCTGCCCGCCCTGCTGCGCCCGTCCACCGAGTTCGCCGAGGAGCCCGTGCTGGGCGTGATGCTGGACGGCCGGCTACTGAGCTACTACCTACTCTTCGCTGCCGTGACGGCACTGGTGCTGGGGCTGCTGCGCGTCGTGAACTCGCCCTTCGGCCGGGTGCTGCAGGCCATCCGCGAGAACGAGTTCCGCGCCGAGGCCATCGGCTACCGGCCGGTGGTCTACCGCACCGGCGCCAACGTCATCGCCGCACTCCTGGCCTGCTGCGGCGGCGCGCTGCTGGCGCTGTGGCTGCGCTACACCGGGCCGGAAACCGCGATGAGCATGGAGATCATGCTGGACCTGCTGCTCATCGTCGTCATCGGCGGCATGGGCTCCATCTACGGCGCCGTCATCGGCAGCGTGCTGTTCATCGTCGCGCAGAACTACCTGCAGGCCCTGCTCAAGGGCGCCGGCGCGCTGGTGGACGGCGTGCCGGTGCTGTCCACGCTGGTGTCGCCCGACCGCTGGCTGCTGTGGCTGGGCCTGCTGTTCGTGCTGGCGGTCTATCACTTCCCCGGTGGCGTGGTGGGGCGGCTGCGGCTGTCGGCCTGGCAGCGCGCCAGAAAGAAGAGCGGAGCACCATGAGGTCGCATTACCTGAACTGCCTGGGGCGCGAGATCCACCTCACCGAGTGGGGCGAGCCCGACGCGCCCGCGGTCATCGCCTGGCACGGCCTGGCCCGCAGCGGGCGGGACTTCGACGACTTCGCCGCCGCACTGGCGGGCCGCTGGCGCGTTATCTGCCCGGACACGCTGGGCCGCGGCCTGTCGCAATGGGCGGTGGAGCCGGCCCGCGAATACTGCCTGGCCTTCTATGTGGAACAGGCCGAGGCGCTGCTCGACCAGCTCGGGCTGCAGAAGGTGCACTGGGTGGGCACCTCGATGGGCGGCGCCATCGGCACGCTGGGTGCCGCAACCCGGCTGCGCGGCCGCATACGCCGCCTGGTGCTGAACGACAACGGCCCCGAGCTGGCCGCGCCCGCGCTGGAGCGCATCAAGACCTACGCCGGCCAGCCGCCGGCCTTTGCCACGGTCAGCGCGCTGCAGGCCTATTTCCGCGAGATCTACGCCAGCTTCGGCGCGCTCAGCGAGGCCCAGTGGCGCCACCTGACCGAGACCTCGCTGCGCCGCCTGCCCGACGGCCGCGTAACCACCCATTACGACCCGGCCCTGGTCGCGCAGTTCGAGCACCACCCCGACGACTACCAGCTCTGGACCGCCTGGGACGGCCTGGACCTGCCGGTGCTGTGCCTGCGCGGCGAGCACTCCACGCTGCTGACGCTGGAGACCGCGCAGGCGATGCGAGAACGCGGGCCGCGCGCCGCGGTAGCCACCATCGCCGGCTGCGGCCATGCACCGGCGCTGAACACCGGCGAGCAGATCGGTCTCATCGAACGCTTTCTCGCCGCTGACACCCTGGCCCCCGGCGGTGCGTAGATGCCCGTAGCCCCAGAGAGCCGCCCAGGCCCTAGAGTCGCACGAAACAGCGCAACGCGCCCTCAGACATGAGCGAATACATCCTGGAGACAAACGGGCTGACCAAGGAGTTCAAGGGCTTCACCGCCGTGGACTCGGTCGACCTGCGCGTGCAGCGTGGCCACATCCATGCACTGCTGGGCCCCAACGGCGCCGGCAAGACCACCTGCTTCAACCTGCTGACCAAGTTCCTGACGCCCACGCGCGGGCGCATCGAGTTCAATGGCGTGGACATCACCGGCGAGACCTCGGCGCAGATCGCCCGGCGCGGCGTGATCCGCAGCTTCCAGATCTCGGCGGTGTTTCCGCACCTCACGGTGCTGGAGAACGTGCGCATCGGCCTGCAGCGTTTCACCGGCACGAGCTTCCATTTCTGGCGCGGGCTGTCGGGGCTGCAGAAGCTCGACCACCGGGTGCTGGACCTGCTGGAACTGGTGGACCTGCGCGACATGGCTGACGCGCGCGCCGCCGACCTGCCCTACGGCCGCAAGCGCGCGCTGGAGATCGCCACCACGATGGCGATGGAGCCGCAGCTGATGCTGCTGGACGAGCCCACGCAGGGCATGGGCCACGAGGATGTGGACCGCGTGACCGACCTCATCAAGCGCGTGGCCGAGGGCCGCACGGTGCTGATGGTGGAGCACAACATGCGCGTGGTCTCGCGCATCGCCGACCGCATCACGGTGCTGGCCCGCGGCGCGGTGCTGGCCGAGGGCGACTACGCGACGGTGTCCAAGCATCCGGCGGTGCTGGAGGCCTATATGGGCACGGAAGCGACCGAGTTGCAGGGGGCGCATTGATGGGCGCGACGGGGTGCGTTGGTGCCGAGCAGTTGGGATCAGCGCTCTGTGGCGGGAAGGCTGCTCTTGCGACGGACCTTTGGACTCGGAGCACCGCGCCGGGAGGTAACTTTCTTCTGGTCGCGCCCAGAAGAAAGTCACCAAAGAAGATGCGCTGAACCGCACCGCGCTCGGGGCCTGCATCGCGGTCCACCAATTCAACGAACGCTGGCCGTCTACGAACAAGCGAGCCGCTGCGCTCTCGCGGTGGACTTGTCACCGTCCGGTGAACTCGGCCCTGTGCGCCGTCCGACGCGCGGCTGCACGCCGTGCTCACGAGCAATCCCAATGCTGCGCCGCTCGGGCGGCGCGGTCCTGGGTTTTGTATTGGCACCCTCAGGCGTCGGCGTGCAGCCGCGCCTTGGCCGGCGTGAAGGGCCGAGGGCTGGCGCTCCTCACAAGTCCACCGCGAGAGCGCAGCGGCTCGCCTCGAGCCTGATGCCGAGCGCTCCCGATCCAGCGAGTGCGCAGTGGCTGTTGAATTGGCGCCTCTTCTTTGGTGACTTTCTTCTGGCGCGACAGAAGAAAGTTACCCGCCCTCGCGGGGCTGAGCCCGGACACAAGGCAGCCCACTGCGGGCTGCCTTGTGCCTGGCGAAGGCCTGGCCGCTTGCAAGCGGCCAGGCAGGATTCCCGCGGCGGTGCTCCGAGTTGCAAAGGCTCACGGCACGAGCAACCACTCAAGACCGCAGGCTCAAGTCCAAAGGCTCTTCGCCAGAGCACCCCGACACACCCAGCAGGCTGACACCATGGCCACCCCCGCCCTCGACATCCAGAACCTCCACGCCTGGTACGGCGAAAGCCACATCCTGCATGGCCTCAGCATCAGCGTGCAGCCCGGCCAGGTCATCACGCTGCTGGGCCGCAACGGCGCCGGTCGCACCACCACGCTGCGGGCCATCATGGGCCTGACCGGCGCGCGCAAGGGGTCCATCAAGGTGCATGGCCAGGAGACTGTCCATCTGTCCACCCACCGCATCGCGCAGCTGGGCCTGGGCTACTGCCCCGAGGAACGCGGCATCTTCGCCAGCCTCACCACCGAGGAGAACCTGCGCCTGCCGCCGCTGCTGAAAAGCCGGCGCGGCAAGGTGATGAGCGAGACCGAGATCTACGCGATGTTTCCCAACCTCGCGGAACGCCGCCACAGCCCCGGCACGCGGCTGTCGGGCGGCGAGCAGCAGATGCTGGCGGTCGCGCGCATCCTGCGCACCGGCGCCGACATCCTGCTGCTGGACGAGATCTCCGAGGGCCTGGCCCCGGTCATCGTCCAGGCCCTGGCCCGCATGATCCGCGAGCTGAAGAAACAGGGCTTCACCATCGTGATGGTGGAGCAGAACTTCCGCTTCGCCGCCCCGCTGGCGGACCACTTCGTCGTCATCGAACACGGCGAGGTCGTGCTGTCCTTCCCCGCCGCCGAGCTGAGCCGCCACCAGGCCCAGCTCGACGAGCTGCTCAGCGTCTGAACAACACCCCCTCACACAGGAGACAAACGATGAGGATCTTGCGCACCACCCTGGCCGCCGCCGCGTTCGCGAGCTGCGGTCTTGCCCAGGCCCAGGTTTCGGGCGACGTCATCAAGATCGGCTTCCTGACCGACATGTCCAGCGTCTACGCGGACATCGACGGCGCCGGCGGCGTGGAGGCCATCAAGATGGCCATCGCCGACATGAAGGGCAACATCGCCGGCAAGAAGATCGAGTTCATCTTCGCGGACCACCAGAACAAGGCCGACGTGGCCTCGGCCAAGGCCCGCGAGTGGATGGACACGCAAGGCCTGGACCTGCTGATAGGCGGCACCAACTCCGGCGCCAACCTGGCCATGGCCACGGTGGCCGCCGAAAAGAAGCGCCCCTTCATCTCCATCGGTGCGGGCAGCTCGGCGCTGACGAACGCCAACTGCACGCCCTACACCATCCACTACGCCTACGACACCGTGGCCCTGGCCAACGGCACGGGCGCGGCCGTCACCAAGGCGGGTGGCAAGACCTGGTACTTCCTGACCGCCGACTACGCCTTCGGCCAGGCGCTGCAGGCCGACACCTCGGCCGTCGTCACCAAGAGCGGTGGCACGGTCAAGGGCGCGGTCAAGCACCCGCTGAACGCCAGCGACTTCTCCAGCTTCCTGCTGCAGGCCCAAGGCAGCGGCGCGCAGATCCTGGGCCTGGCCAATGCCGGCGGCGACACCATCAACGCGATCAAGGCCGCCAACGAGTTCGGCATCACCAAGAGCATGAAGCTGGCCGGCCTGCTGATGTTCATCAACGACGTGCACTCGCTGGGCCTCAAGACCACCGAGGGCATGTACCTGACCGACTCCTGGTACTGGAACCAGAGCGCCGAATCGCGCGCCTGGGCCCGCCGCTTCTTCGAGAAGATGAAGCGCATGCCCTCGTCGCTGCAGGCGGCCGACTATTCCGCCGTCACCCACTACCTGAAGGCCGTGGAAGCCGCCAAGACCGATGACGCCGACAAGGTCGTCGCGCAGATGAAGGCCACGCCCATCAACGACTTCTACACCAAGGGCACGATCCGCAAGGAGGACGGCCGCGGCATCCACGACATGTTCCTGCTGCAGGTGAAGTCGCCCAAGGAGTCCGCGGAGCCCTGGGACTACTTCAAGGTCGTCACCCGCATCCCGGGCGAGGAGGCCTACACCAAGCTGGCGGACAGCAAGTGCCCGCTGGTGAAGAAGTAAACCCCTCGCCCAGCCGCGCGGCGCTGAACGCGCGCGCGTCCGGTCGGTCCCCCGAGGGGACGCCGATCGATGCCGGCGCCGGCCGGCATCGACATCGGCCCCGGCCGCCCTTGGGAGCGGCCCGGCGAGCGTCCAGGGCCTGAATGCAAATGCCATGACAGAAATCTTCGGTATCCCGCTGCCCGCCCTGCTGGGTCAGCTGCTGCTGGGCCTGGTGAACGGCTCGTTCTACGCGATGCTGTCGCTGGGCCTGGCGGTCATCTTCGGCATGCTCAACATCATCAACTTCGCCCACGGGGCGCTGTACATGATGGGGGCCTTCTTCGCCTGGATGGGGCTGGAGTACCTGGGGCTGAACTACTGGGTGATGCTGGGTCTGGCGCCGCTGGCGGTGGGCGTGATCGGCATCGTCATCGAGCGCACCATGCTGCAGTGGCTCTACAAGCTGGACCACCTCTACGGCCTGCTGCTGACCTTCGGGCTCACGCTGGTGGTGGAGGGCGTGTTCCGCAGCGTCTACGGCGTGTCAGGCCAGCCCTACCAGGTGCCCGACCAGCTCGCCGGCGCCACCAACCTCGGCTTCATGATCCTGCCCAACTACCGCGCCTGGGTGGTGGTCGCCTCGCTGGTGGTGTGCTTCGCGGTGTGGGCGCTGATCGAGAAGACCTCGCTGGGTGCCAAGCTGCGTGCCGGCACCGAGAACCCCAAGCTCGTCCAGGCCTTCGGCATCAACGTGCCGATGATGGTGACGCTGACCTATGCCGGCGGCGTCGCGCTGGCCGCGTTCGCCGGGGTGCTGGCCGCGCCCATCCTGCAGGTGTCGGCGCTGATGGGCTCCAACCTCATCATCGTGGTGTTCGCGGTGGTGGTCATCGGCGGCATGGGTTCCATCCTGGGCTCCATCCTGACCGGCCTGGGCCTGGGCCTGGTGGAGGGCCTGACCAAGGTCTTCTACCCCGAGGCCTCCAACACAGTGGTGTTCGTCGTGATGGCCATCGTGCTGCTGGTGCGCCCCGCCGGCCTCTTCGGTAAAGAGAAATGACCCACCCCCTACGCGCTTCGCGCGCCCCCTCAAGGGGGCACTGCCAGTGGCCCGGCAAAGCCGGTTCCACGGCAGTCGCTGGATGGGCCGACCGGGCTTCGCCGGTCGACGTGCAAGTTCGGAAGGTTCTCCCGTGAATAAGAAGTTCTTGGGCTACGTCGCGTTGTTCCTGGGCATCGGCCTGCTGCCGCTGCTGGGCGCCTATCCCGTGTTCGTGATGAAGGTGCTGTGCTACGCCCTCTTCGCCTGCGCCTTCAACCTGCTGATCGGCTTCACCGGCCTGCTGTCCTTCGGCCATGCGGCCTTCCTGGGCACTGCCGGCTATGTGTGCGGCCATGCGCTCAAGGTCTGGGGCCTGCCCACGCCGGTGGGCCTGCTGCTGGGCATGGGCGGCGCGGCCGTCGTGGGCCTGGTGTTCGGGCTGCTGGCGATACGCCGCTCGGGCATCTATTTCTCGATGATCACGCTGGCGCTGGCGCAGATGCTGTACTTCTTCTTCCTGCAGGCGCCCTTCACCGGCGGGGAGGACGGCCTGCAGAGCGTGCCGCGCGGCAGCTTCCTGGGCCTGAGCCTCGAGAGCGACCTGACCCTGTTCTACGTCGTGCTGGGCCTGTTCATCGCGGCCTTCTGGCTGATCTACCGCATCGTGCACTCGCCCTTCGGTCAGGTGCTGACCTCCATCCGCGAGAACGAGGCACGCGCCACGTCGCTGGGCTACGACACGGCCCACTTCAAGCTGCTGGCCTTCGTGCTGTCGGCCGCGCTGGCGGGCCTGGCCGGCGCCACCAAGACGCTGGTGCTGGGCTTCGCGACGCTGACCGACGCGATCTGGACCACCTCCGGCCTCGTCATCCTGATGACGCTGGTGGGCGGCATGGGCACGCTGGTGGGCCCCATCGTCGGCGCGCTGGTCATCATCGCGCTGGAGAACAAGATCGGCGACCTGGGCAACCTGCTGGCCGACCTGACCGGTGTGGGCTGGTTCAATGGGCTGGGTGAATCGGTCAGCCTGGTCACCGGCCTGATCTTCATCGTCTGCGTGCTGGCCTTCCGCCGCGGCCTGGTGGGCGAGGCCGGCGCCCTGCTGGAGCGGCTGCGGCGCGCCTGATCTCCCCCTGCCCCATCGCCCAGGGCCGCGCCGGCAGATGCCGCGCGGCCCTGCTGTTTTGGGCGCCGCATCCCCGCCGGCTACTCATTCAAATATTCTGCTCAATGGCTTGAAAACAACCGCAGCAACGGCTGAATCCATCCCCATAAAGTCTCTTCATCGCGCTGCAGTTCGTTGAATAAATAACGAATCCAGGCCTTTAGACGTAGTTCACTTTTTTTGACTTTATTCGGGAGATTTCCATGCCCATCGCTCAAGCCAAGCCCGCCCAATCCCTGCTGAACCCGGCCGACCACGCGCTGATCCTGATCGACCACCAGTCGCAGATGGCCTTCGCCACCAAGTCCATCGACATGGTCACGCTGCGCAACAACGCCGGTCTCGTGGCCCATGCCGCCGCCGGATTCAAGGTGCCCACCATCCTGACCACGGTGGCCGAGAAGAGCTTCTCCGGCCCCATGTTCGACGAGATCAAGGCCGCCTTCCCCGGCCAGGCCGCCATCGACCGCACCTCCATGAACACCTGGGAGGACGAGAACGTCATCCGCGAGGTGAACCGCATCGGCCGCAGCCGCATCGTGTTCGCCGGCCTGTGGACCTCGGTCTGCATCGTCGGCCCGGTGCTGTCCGCGCTGGAGCAGGGCTTCGAGGCCTACGTGATCGCCGACGCCTCGGGCGACGTGTCCGACGAGGCCCATGAGCGGGCCATGCAGCGCATGATCCAGGCCGGCGCCCGCCCCATCACCTCGGTGCAATACCTGCTGGAGCTGCAGCGCGACTGGGCCCGCGGCGAGACCTACGAGCTGACCACCGGCATCGCCAAGAAGCTGGGCGGCGCCTACGGCCTGGGCATCACCTACGCCAAGACCATGTTCGGCGCCCAGGAGGGCTGAGCCCCCGCGCGGCCCGGGCTGAAAGGCCCGGCCCATCCCGGCCCTTGTGCCGACGACAGGGCGCCCCGGGCGCCCTAGTCTCGAAGCCATCGGCGGCCCGCCGCCGCCTCCCCTTGCTACGGAAACCCGCCATGGCCCTCTCCTCCAATCGCGCCGCCACGCTGCTCGCCGCCGTCGGCGGCTATGTCGACACCCTCGGTTTCGTCGCCCTGTTCGGCCTGTTCACCGCCCACGTCACCGGCAACTTCGTGCTGATAGGTGCCGAACTGGCGCGCCCCAGCCCCGGTCACGGCGTGCTGCTCAAGCTGCTGGCCTTCCCGTCCTTCGTGCTCGCCGTGGCGCTGGCCCGCGTGGTGTCCAAGGTCTGCGAGCGCCGCCAGCACTCCAGCCTGGGCTGGCTGATGGGGGGACAGGCCGTGCTGCTGACCGGCTTCATGCTGGCCGGCTGCCTGGCCCAGCCGCTGACCACGGCCGATGCGCCGCTGGTGCTGCTGGCCGGCTGCCTGGGTGCTGCCGGCATGGGCCTGCAGAACGCCGCCGGCCGGCTCGCGCTGGCCAAGCTCACGCCACACACCGTGATGACCGGCAACGTGACCCAGCTGGTGCTGGACGCCACCGATCTGGCCCTGGGCACAGCCGAGCCCGGCGTGCGCGAACGCCTGTTCAAGCTGCTGTGGCCGGTGCTGGCCTTCGCCGGTGGCGCCATCGGCGGCGCGCTGGCCTACATGCACCTGGGCTTCATCGCCGTGCTGCCCGCCGTGCTGGCCGTGGCGCTGGTGGCCTGGCGCGGCGTGCAGAGCTGAGCGGGGGTCGGGTCTGGCGTGCTGGCAGACTGCCGGCATGCACACCATCGACATCGTGCTGCTGGTGCTCCTGCTGGGGGCGCTGACCGGCATCGCGGCACGCTACCTCCGTGCGATCCCGCTCCCGCTGATCCAGATCGCCCTCGGCGCAGCGCTCTCCTGGCCCCAGCACGGGCTGCACATCCGGCTGGACCCGACGCTCTTTCTCGCGCTCTTCATCCCGCCGCTGCTGTTCGCCGACGGCTGGCGCATCCCCAAGCGCGAGTTCTTCTCGCTGCGCCGGCCCATCCTGCGTCTGGCCTTCGGCCTGGTGCTGTTCACCGTGGTGGGCATGGGCTACCTGATCCACTGGCTGATCCCCAGCATGCCGCTGACCGTGGCGTTCGCGCTGGCGGCCGTGATCTCGCCGACCGACGCGGTCGCGGTGTCGGCCATCACCCGGGGTCAGGCCATGCCGGCCAAGACCCTGCACGTGCTGCAGGGCGAGTCGCTGCTGAACGATGCCTCCGGCCTGGTGGCGCTGAAGTTCGCGGTGGCCGCCACGCTGACCGGCAGCTTCTCCTGGCTGGGCGCGGGCCGCGAGTTCCTGTGGGTGGCGCTGGGCGGCACCGGCCTGGGCATGCTGCTGGGCTGGGGATTTGGCGCCGTGCGCGAACGCATCACGCGCCGCGTGGGCGACGTGGCGGCCACGCAGATGGTGCTGCTGCTGGCGCTGCTGCCCTTCGCGGCCTACATGCTGGGCGAGCACATCGGCGTGTCGGGCTTCCTGGCCGCCGTGGCTGCGGGCGTCACCACCAACCTGGCCGACCTGCGCCGCGGCGAGTTCATCGTCGAGCGCATGCAGACCCAGGGCATGTGGACCATGATCGAAACCGCCTTCAACGGCGCCATCTTCCTGCTGCTGGGCCTGCAGCTGCCGGCGATCGCCGACGCCACGCTCAAGCAGGCCGGCGGCCAGTGGTGGCTGCCGCTCACCCAGGTGCTGGTGATCAGCATCGCGCTGCTGGGCTTTCGCTGGATCTGGCTGACGCTGGGCGTGCGCGGCAGCCTGATGCGCGCCCACGAGGCCGGGCGCATGGCCGAGCGGCCCTCGCCGCTGCTGACGCTAGCCACCACGCTGGCCGGCATACGCGGCGCCATCACGCTGGCCGGCGCGCTGTCGGTGCCGCTGCTGCTGCCGGGCGGCGCGCCCTTCCCGGCACGCGAGCAGCTGATCTTCCTGGCCGCCGGCACCATCCTGTGCACGCTGATCATCGCCAGCGTCGGCCTGCCGCTGGTGCTGCGCCGCCTGCCGCCCACGGGCGAGGCCGGCGTGCTGCGCGAGGAGCGCCTGGCACGCCTGGCCGCCTGCCGCGCCGCCATCGCCCACCTGGCCGAGGAGCCCGCCACCGACCCCGCCAGCGACCCCGTGCAGGCCGCCTGGCGCCAGGAGGCCATGGGCCGGCTCACGCAGGACTACCGCAAGCGCATCGACCTGCTGGAAGACCCGGTCGAGCCGCACGCGCCCGAGCTGCATGCCGAGGCACCCGAGGCCGTGCGCCAGCGCCGGCTGCGCTACCTGCTGGAGCTGGAGCTGCGCCTGCAGGCCCTGCGCATCGAGCGTTCGACGCTCTACGCCGAGCGCCAGGCCCAGCACATCAACGACGAATCGCTGCGCGCGCTGGTGGCCGAGATCGACCTGGCCGAGGTGTCGCTGCGCAAGCGGCTGACGGTGGCGCGCACCCGCACCGGCCAGCCCGCCCCGGCCGAGGAAGCCGGCGACTGAGCTGCGCCGGCCTCAGCCGCACAGTTCGCGGTGCAGCCAGGCGCGTGCCAGCACCCAGTCGCGCTTCACGGTCGCCAGCGACACGCCCAGCACCTCGGCGATCTCCTCGTTCTCCAGCCCGCCGAAGAAGCGCAGCTCCACACCGCGCGCGGCGCGCGGGTCCTGCGCCTCCAGCGCCAGCAGCGCCTCGTGCACGGCCACCACGTCACGGTCCGGCGGCAACGCCAGCTGCTCCAGGCCCGCCAGCGTCAGCGGCTGCAGCAGGGCGGCGCGCTTGTCCGCGCGGCGAGCCAGTTCGTGGTTCACGAGGATGCGCCGCATCATCATCGCGGCCACCGCCAGGAAGTGGCCGCGGTTGCGCCACTGGGTGCGCGTCTGGGCCGCCAGCCGGAACCAGGCCTCATGCGACAGCGCCGTGGCCGACAGCGTGTGGCCGGCGGCCTCATGCCGCATCTGCGCGCGCGCCAGCCGGCGCAGCTCGTCGTAGAGCGCGGCGAAGAGCCGGTCGCCGACCCCGGGCGCATCCGCCGGCTGCTGGCTGAGCCACTGGGTCAGGTCGTCGGTAGAGGGCAGCGGGGCGGACATGGCTGGCCCGCATGCTAGGGGGCGCCGGACGGCACGGCTGCACCGCGAATCGGTGGGCTGAGCCTTTGGCGCCGCCCGGGCGGCGTAACGGAGGCCACCAACCGCCCCGCTGCCCGACGCTCATGCCCCCCCTGTTCATCGGCCCCGCCCTGGTATCAGGCCCGATGGCCGCCCCCGCGGCGGCTGGCCACACTCATCCCATGGACGCCGACCACTGGGCGCTGGTGCGCGAGCTGTTCGATCTGGCCCTGGCCCAGCCCGAGCCCGAGCGCGCGGCCCTGCTGCACAGCAGCGCCGCGCCGCCCGAGGTGCGGCGCGAGGTGGAATCGCTGCTGGCCCATGCCGCCCAGGCAACGGCCGCTGCCGGCGACCCGGGCGGCTTCCTGGCGCGGCCGGCCGATGCCCCGGCCAGCGCGCAGGCCGGCCAGCGGCTGGGGCCGTGGCGGCTGGTCGAGCCGCTGGGCAGCGGCGGCATGGGCGAGGTGTGGCTGGCGCAGCGCTGCGACGGCGCCTACGACGGCGAGGCCGCCATCAAGCTGCTGCGCCCCGGCATGGACTCCGCCGCCGTGCTGCAGCGCTTCGCACAGGAGCGCCAGGCGCTGGCACGGCTCACCCACCCGCACATCGCCCGGCTCTACGACGCCGGCCTCAGCCCCGACGGCCGGCCCTACGTGGTGATGGAGCGCGTGCCGGGGCTGCCACTGGACGTCGCCTGCGCCGCGCTGCCGCTGACGCAACGGCTGGCCCTGTTCCTGCAGCTCTGCGACGCGGTGGCCCACGCCCATCGCCAGCTGCTGGTGCACCGCGACCTCAAGCCCGGCAACGTGATGGTCACCGCCCAGCAGCAGGTCAAGCTGCTGGACTTCGGCATCGCCCAGGCGCTGGACCTGCCGGCCGATGGCGGCGAGCCGACGCTGCAACGCCCCTTCACACCCAGCCATGCCAGCCCCGAGCAGGTGCGCGGCGAGCCCGTCGGCACCGCCACCGACGTCTACTCGCTGGGCGTGCTGCTCTACCAGCTGCTGACCGGCCAGCGCCCCTACGGCCGCGAGGCCCGCACGCCGGTCGAGCTGGCGCAGGCCGTGCTCGACGAGGCCCCGACGACGCCGGCCGGCCTGCCCGGCGACCTCGCCCCCATCCTGCTCAAGGCCCTGGAGAAAGACCCGGCACGCCGCTACGCCAGCGTGGACGCGCTGGCAGCCGACCTGCGGGCCCATCTCGCCGGCTACCCGGTCAGCGCCCGGGCGCCGACACCCGGCTACCGGCTGGCGCGCTTCGTCGGCCGCAACCGCCTGGCCGTCGGGCTGGCCGGGCTGGCGCTGCTCGCGCTGACCGGCGGGCTGGTGGGCACGCTCACCCAGATGCGCACCGCCCAGGCGGCCCAGGCACGCGCCGAGGCCCGCTTCGCGCAGCTGCGCGAGCTCTCCCGCCAGCTGGTGTTCCGCTATCACGACGAGATCGCCACGCTGCCCGGTAGCCTGGCCACCCGCGAGGCCCTGCTGCAGGACGCGCTGCGCTACCTGGACGGCCTGGCCGCCGAGCTCGGGCCCGAACTGCACCGCCAGCCCCAGCTGGCGCGCGAGCTGGCCGAGAGCTATTCGCGCATCGCCACGCTGCAGGGCGATGGCTTCTCGCCCAGCGAGGAGCAGCTGGACGCCGCGCGCCGAAACATCGACAAGGCCATCGCGCTGCAGCCGCACTACGTCGACGCGCTGGCCGGCGACGCCGCCGTGCTGCGCGAGGCCGGCGACATGTTCCAGGGCCGCGCGCTGCTGGCCAGCCGCGCCGGCCGGCTGACCGACAGCGTGCAGGCGCTGCAGCAGGCCCGCGCGCTGGTGGAGCGCGCCCACCGGCTGCAACCGGACGACACGCAAAACCTGGCCCTGCTGGCCACGCTGATCGGCCGCACCGGGCTGCTGCAGGGGGGCAACCCGCTGCAGCCCCAGCTGGGCGACCTGCCCGCCGCGGGCCAGAGCCTGCAGCAGGCCTCGGCCCTGTTCACCCAGCTGCGCGAACGGCAGCCCGAGCACGCGGAATGGGCCCACCAGGCCGCCTGGGCCCGGCAGCTGCTGGCCAGCTGGGCCCTGCTCAGCGGCGACCTCGCGCTGGCGCAGCAGGCCGCCGACGACATGCTGGCGCTGCGCGACGCCGCCCTGCGCGCCGCGCCCGACAACATCCACTACCGCTACCAGCACGCGCTGGCCCGCTCGCCGGCGGCACGCATCTTCAGCGAGGCCGGCGAGCACGAGCGCGCCCTGCGGCTGCTGGACGAAGGCATCGCCACGCTGCAGCAGGCGCTGGCCAGCGACCCGCGCAACCAGGCCGCGCGGCGCGACCTGGTGCTGCTGCGCTTCGGCCGTGCGCGCGCCGACTGGGTGGCCCACCCCGACGCGGCACGCGCCCGCGCGCTGCAGCGCGCGCTGGACGACTTCCCGCCCGCCGCCACGCTGGCCAATGATTTCTACCTCAGCCGCTGGCGCGCCGAGGCCGCCTGGTGGGCCGGCCAGGCCAGCGACGACCCGGCGGCCCGGCTCCGGTTCGCCCGGCAGGCCGAGGCGCTGATGCGCGCCACGCCCGACCAGGCCGAGAACGCCAGCCGCCGCTGGATGCTGGCGCTGGCACTGGGCCTGCAGGCGCAGGCCCACGCCGCCGCCGGCGACCCGGGCCAGGCCCGCGATCTCGCCCAGCAGGCGCTCGCGCTGTGGCGGCCCGGCGTGCCGGCGCTGTACCGCGACGCCGCGCGCCAGGCCCGCGCGCTGGCCGCGGCCCCCTGAAGCGCCGTTATCGTCACGCCTGCATGACCCCTCCCGCCCTGCCCCGGCTGGGGCCGGCGCTGCTGCTGCGCGCGCTGGCTCACCGCCCCTCGCGCGCCCAGGCGCCGTCCACGCCAGCGGCACCGGTGCAGCACCAGCTCGCCGCGCTCGATGCCGCCCACATCCAGCGCTTTCGCGCCGCGCTGGGGTTCACGCAGCCGGGCATGCCGCTGGCCTATGCCTACCTGCTGGCCCAGCGCGCCCAGTTGGCGGCCATGCTGAGGCCGGACTTCGGCCATCGCATCGTCGGCCTCATCCATGTGAGCCATCGTCTGCAGCAGCTCGGCCCGTTCGACGAGCAGCAGCCGCTGCTGCTCGAAACCACCATCGCCGACGAGGCACCGCGCCCTGACGGCGCGGGCTACGTGCAGCTGCAGGTGCAGATCAGCCAGCAGGGTCAGGTGGTGCTGCGCTGCGACAGCCGCTACCTGAGCCGGCGCGGCCGGCCGCGCGGCACGGCGGCGCCAAGCCCGTCCGCCGTGCCGCAGGGCGAATGGCTGGCCCGCTGGCCGCTCGCGCCGCAAGCGGGGCGGCGCTATGCCGCGCTGTCGGGCGACTGGAACCCCATCCATCTGTGGCGCTGGAGCGCCCGGCTCTTCGGCCTGCGCCGGCCCATCATCCACGGCGCCCACAGCGCCGCCCGCGTGCAGGCCGAGCTCGAGGCGCGGCTGGGCCGGCCGCTGCGCCTGCTGGAGATGCAGTTCCTGCGCCCCCTGCCGCTGGGCAGCACGCCCGCGCTCCATGCCGACATCGCCGCACGCCGTTTCGAGCTGCTGGACGGCGACCGCTGCGTGGCCAGCGGCCAATGGGCCCTCTGACGCCGCAGGCCGACCCGGACGCGTTACGCTGTGCGCTGACCTTCTCTCCCGACCACCATGCGCACCCTCCTCGCCAGCCTCGTCCTGTGCGGCCTGCTGTCCTCCGTGGCCCAGGCCGATTCCTTCGTGTCCTCCGCCGCCGGCGCCGGCTCGGCCTCCAGCGGCAGCGTGTCGGACTCGCTCAAGGGTTCGTCCGGCAGCAGCAGCGAGGGCAACAACCGCCGCGCCGAGGGCCGCTATCGCGTCACCGATGTGGCCCAGGCCGACGCCGGCCGCCTGCGCCTGACGCTGGCCCGCGACGGCGCCGAGCCACTGGCACTGACCCTGCCGGCCCAGGCGGCCGCGGGCCTGACGGTGGGCAGCGAGGTGCAGGCCACGCCGCGCCCCTATGGCATCGAGTTCGCCCGCGCCGACACCGGCGCCGCCTTCTTCCTGGTGCTGGAGGACGAGTGGCAGCGCAGCCTGAGCCCGCGTGTGGTGAGCGCCGCATCCTGAGCACCTGGCGCCACCCGGGGCTGATCGCGGCCGCGCTGCTGGCGCTGGCCGGCACGGCGCGGGCCGGCTCGCCGGCCTGGGGCTGCGAGCGCCCGCTGGCGCTCAGCGCCACCGAGCAGGACCATCTGCTGCGCTTCGCGGCCCTGGTGCACGGCACGCTGGCCGCATCGGGCGCACCGCTGGCGCTGGTATCGCGCTCCGGCACCGACCTGTCCCGCGTGGGCCTGCGCTACTCGCACACCGGCGTGGCGCTGGCCGAGGGGCTGGAGCGGCCCTGGGAGGTGCGCCAGCTCTACTACGCCTGCAGCGAGGGCCAGCCGCGGCTGTTCGACCAGGGCCTGGCCGGCTTCATCGCCGGCACCGACAACCCGCACGTGGGCTTCGTCAGCCTGCTGCTGCTGCCGCCCGAGGCCGCGCCGCTGGCCGCGGCCGCGCTGGACCGGCCACGCGCGCTGGCCCTGCTGGCGGCCCGCTACAGCGCCAACGCCTACCCCTTCAGCACCCGCTTCCAGAACTGCAACCAGTGGGTGGCCGAGCTGATCGCGTCGGCCCACGGCGCCGATGGCCGCGAGCCGGCCCAGGCCTGGCTGCAGGCGCAGGGCTATGCGCCCGAGCCGGTGCGGGGCACGCCCTGGCTGATGCTGGCCGCGCACTTCGTGCCCTGGCTGCATTTCGGCGACCAGCCGCCCGAGCTGCTGGCGCAGAACGCCGTGCAGACCAGCCTGCCCGACAGCGTCGAGGCGCTGGCCCGCCAGCAATGGCCGGGTGCACGCCGCATCGAGCTGTGCCACGGCCCGCAGGGCATGCTGATGAGCGAAGGCGCCGGCCGCCTGGCCGACGGCTGCGTGGCCGGGCCGGGCGACCGCCTGCTGCGCTGGGACGAGTGAGCCGGGGCGCTCAGCCGCGCGCCGGGATCTTCAGGCCGCGCTGCACCGCCGGACGGGCCAGGAAGGCCTGCAGCACCCGGTCGACCTCGGCGAAGTCCTCGTAGCCGACGATCTCGCGCGCGCCGTAGAAGCCGATCAGGTTGTTGATCCAGGGGAAGGTGGCGATGTCGGCCACCGTGTACTCGTCGCCCAGGATCCAGTCCTTGCCCTGGAGATGGCCGTTGAGCACGCCCAGCAGCCGACGCGCCTCGGCCACATAGCGGTCACGCGGGCGCTTGTCCTCGAAGTCCTTGCCGGCGAACTTGTGGAAGAAGCCCAGCTGGCCAAACATCGGGCCCACGCCGCCCATCTGGAACATCAGCCATTGCAGCGTCTCGTAGCGGCGCGCCGCATCGGCGGGCATCAGCCGGCCGGTCTTGTCAGCCAGGTAGACCAGGATGGCACCGCTCTCGAACAGCGCCAGCGGCCGGCCGCCCGGGCCGTCGGGGTCGAGGATGGCCGGGATCTTGTTGTTCGGGTTCAGCGACAGGAACTCGGGGCTGAGCTGGTCGTTGGCGTCGAAGCGCACCAGATGCGGCTCATAGGGCAGGCCCAGTTCCTCCAGCGCGATGGACACCTTCACGCCGTTGGGCGTGGGCAGCGAGTACAGCTGCAGGCGCTCCGGGTGGGCGGCGGGCCATTTGGCCGTGATGGGGAAGGCACTCAGGTCGGACATGCGGGCTCCAGCGACGCGACAGGGACGCGGGCGACTGTAGTGGCCCCTCCATCACCCCTGCCGGCCCCCGGGCTTGGCCGGACAATGCGGGCATGACGACCGCTTCCCCTGCCGCCCAGCCGCCCGGCCGGCTGGCGCTCTACCTGCAACTGATACGCTGGGATCGCCCGGCCGGCTGGCTGCTGCTGCTGTGGCCCACGCTGTCGGCGCTGTGGATCGCCGCCGACGGCTTCCCCGGCTGGCACCTGATCGTCGTGTTCACGCTGGGCACGGTACTGATGCGCTCGGCCGGCTGCTGCATCAACGACGTGGCCGACCGCGAGTTCGACCGCCATGTGAAGCGCACCGCGCAACGGCCCGTCACCACCGGCGCGGTGTCGGTGAAGGAGGCGCTGCTCGTGGGCGCGGCGCTGGCCCTGGTGTCCTTCCTGCTGGTGCTGACCACCAACCCGCCCACCATCCTGCTGAGCTTCCCGGCGCTGGCCGTGGCCATCGCCTACCCGTTCGCCAAGCGCGTGCTGTCCATGCCGCAGGCGGTGCTGGGCGTGGCCTTCTCGTTCGGCATTCCGATGGCCTTCTCGGCCGCGCTGGGCGGCATGGAATGGACATTCGGCTCGGTGCCGCGCTCGGCCTGGCTGCTGCTGCTGTCCAACCTGTTCTGGGTGCTGGCCTACGACACCGAATACGCGATGGTGGACCGCGACGACGACCTGCGCATCGGCGTGCGCTCCTCGGCCATCGCGCTGGGCCGCTTCGATGTGGCGGGCATCATGGCCTTCTACGCGCTGCACCTGGGCCTGTGGGCGGCGGTGGGCCTGCGGCTGGGCCTGGGCCGCTGGTTCCTGCTGGGCATCGCCGCGGCGGCCGCCCAGGCGGTGTGGCACTACACGCTGATCCGCAAGCGCGAGCGCGACCCCTGCTTCCGCGCCTTCCGGGCCAACCACTGGCTGGGCTTCACGGTGTTCGTCGGCACGCTGGTGGACCAGGCGCTGCGCTGAACCGCGCCCGGCCGCGCTAGAAGCGCGCCCGTATCGCGTCCATCCAGCCCAGCAGGGCCAGGCTCTCGGCATGAGGCATGCGCGGACTCTCGACCAGACCGGCGCGCACGCAGGCCTGCACCTCGTCGATCTGGCCCTCGAAGCCGTTCAGCGCGAACGGCGCCTCCACCCGCTCCACCGGCTGGCCGCGGCGTATCAGCTCCACGCTCTGGCCCTGCGAGAAGTTCAGCGGAAAGCGCAGGCAGCCGAGGCTGCCCAGCAGCTCGAAGGCATTCGCCGAGGCCGCGTCGAAGCCGCAGCGGAACTGCGAGCGCACACCGCCGTCGAAATGCAGCACCGCGTCCACCACCGCATCCACGCCGGTGGGGGCGCGCTGCACCGCCACGTCCAGCCCGCGCGGCTCGGGGCAGGCCCCGCCGTGCAGCTGCTGCAGCGCCCAGCGGGTGACGGCCAGGTTGTAGATGCCGATGTCCAGCAGCGCGCCGCCGGCCAGCGCCGGGTTCCAGATGCGGTGCGCCGGGTCATAGGCGGCCGGGAAGCAGAAGCTGGACTGCATCGCCCGCAGCTCGCCGATGGCCCCCTCGCGCAGCCAGCGGCCGGCCAGGTCGTAGGCCGGCAGGAAGCGGGTCCACAGCGCCTCCATCAGGAACACGCCCCGCTCGCGCGCGAGGGCCACCAGCTCATGGCCCTCGGCCTGCGAGGTGACGAGCGGCTTCTCGCACAGCACCGGCTTGCCGGCGCCCAGCGCGGCCCGCGCGTAGTGCAGATGCTCGGAATGGGGCGTCGCGATGTAGACCGCGTCCAGCGACGGGTCGGCCAGCAGCTCGTCGAGCCGGGTCGTCACGTGCACCGGCGTGCCGGTCTGCCAGCGCTCGGCGAAGGCCTGACCCTTGGCCGGGTCGCGCGCCAGCACGGCGCCGAGCACGGCGCCGGGCACGGCCGGCAGGGCGCCGGCAAAGCGCTGGGCGATGCCGCCCGGGCCGATGAGGCCCCAGCGGAAGGGAGTGGGAGGGTCGGAGGGCATGTCGTTCTCGGGTCAGGCGCGGGCCCCTGCCTCGCAGGCCTGCCGCGATTCTGTGCCTCAGCCGTTACCGCCGGGTTCCAACCTGACCCCGCCCCACGGGCGGAACCGGCTCAGCGCTTGCTGCCGAGCAGATCCGCCATCGCCACCTTGAGCAGCTTGGCCTCCTCCCGGCGGGCCTTGGTGGCGGCGCGCTGGTAGGTGGTTTCGGCCTTCTCACGCAGCTTGATCGCGCGCTCCAGGGCTTCCTGGTAGCGCTCGGGCGTGTAGGTGTTCTCCGTGCCGATGTAGACGCTGCGCGCCAGCGGCGTGTCGCCGAAGCGCGGCAGGGTCACGGCGAAGCTGCAGTCCCGCACCCGGCTGCCGGCGCGCTGACGCACGATGGGGCCGGAGATGCCGGAGGGCAGGTCGCTCTGCTTCTTGCGGCTGGGCGTACGGCGCAGGCGCGAGGGCGCCGGCAGCGTCGCGATGCGCTTGAGCAGTTCCTTGGTGGCCAGGGCCAGCGCGCGCCGGGCGCCGCTGCCATCCTGGCTATGGTCGGAAAACAGCTTGGTGCCGCCGTAGCGCAGCTGCCAGCCGTGCGTGGAGAGATGGTCGATGCGTTGTATGCACTGCGGGACCTCGAATCGTTGCCCGCTAAAAATCACGACGCTGCGCGTGTTCATCACAAACCTTTGAACTCTGCCCTTTGGATGCGATGCATCGCTGGGTCTTCTGACGCTTCCCCGTCAGGGCCGAGTCTATGTCGACTTATGCGCTCCCCGCGAATTTATGAGTGGAGAAAACACTTCCATCACCCGTAAATAGGTGCCTAGGCGGTGGAAAGTGGAACTTCTGGACCACAGCATCTGCGCCGGCGCCGTGCAGCCGGTGGCCTCGCGCCACTGGTTTTCGAGCTGGCGGCGGGTCACGCCATGACGGGCCAGCCGGTGGATCTTCAGCGGGCTGCGGTGGATGCGCGGGTCGTCGTAGAGCAGATGCGCCAGCGGCCGGCTGCCCAGCCCGCGCAGCGCCTTCCAGGGGCCGCGGGTGGCGCTCTGGTGCACGGCCGAGCGGGCCCACACCAGCGGCTCGCCGTCCACGCTCAGGATCACCTCCCGCACGATGGCCAGGCCACGGTGCGGCTGCCCCAGCGCCTGGCGTTCCCGCGCGCGCAGCGGCGCCACGCCCTGGAACAGCACGGTCACCTCGAAGCGTTCACCCAGGCGCGCCAGGCGCCGGCTCAGGGAGCCCGGCGCGTGCAGCCAGCCGCGCAGGCCCGATCGATCGGCCAAACCCACGGATCGCCCGCGTCAGCCGAACTGCGCGCCCAGCTCGACGGCGCGCTGCTGCGCGGCCCGCACGGCGCGGCGGATGGCGGCGTCGACACCATCGGCCTGCAGCGAGCTCAGCGCCGCGTGCGTGGTGCCGCCCTTGGACGTGACCCGCTCGCGCAGCACGGCCGGCGATTCGGGCGACGCCAGGGCCAGCGCCGCGGCGCCGGCGCAGGTGGCCAGCGCCAGCTCGCGGCCCTGCTCGGCCGTCAGGCCCATGTCGACCGCCGCGGCCATCATGGCCTCGACGAAGAAAAAGAAATACGCCGGGCCGGAGCCGGACAGCGCGGTCACGGCGTCGAGATCGTCCTCGCGCGCCACCCACAGCAGGCGGCCCGTCGGCGCCAGCAGCGCCTCCACGCCCGCGCGCTCGTCGGACGTCACGGCCGGCCGCGCGAACAGCCCGGCCATGCCCTGGCCGATCAGTGCCGGGGTGTTGGGCATGGCCCGCACCACCCGCTCGCTGCCGCTGGCGGCCACCAGCGCATCGGTGCGGATGCCGGCCATCACGGACAGCTGCAGGGCCTGGCCCAGCCAGGGCTTCAGCGGCGCCGCCGCCTCGGCAAAGAGCTGAGGCTTGACCGCCCACACCACGGTGGCCGCCCCGGCCAGGCGCTCGTCCCCACCGGCCAGCGCCTGCACGCCATGTTCGGCCGCCAGACGCTCACGCTGGGCCGGCAGCGGCTCGACCACCAGCAGCTGCTGCGCAGCCACACCCGCCCGGCGCAAGCCGCCGATGACGGCGCTGGCCATGTTGCCGCCCCCAATGAACGCGATCAGATCCTGCATGGGCGAAAGTCTAAGCGCCGGGGCGGGCGGGCTCGCCCAGCCGGCGCCGATCGGCCGCCGCCAGCGCCTCGACCCGTGCCTGCAGCGCGGCCACGCGGGGCTGGGCGCGCACGCTGGCCAGGGCCGGGTCGTGCGGGATCCACCAGCTGCGCCGCCAGCCCTGGCCGACGGCCTGTTCCAGTGCCGCCACCGCCGCCTCGGGGCGCTGGCGCAGCGCCTCGAGGCGGGCGCGCAGGTAGGGCTCGGTGGGCCAGACGTTGCCATGGCGCCGGTAGCGCGCCAGAAAGGCCTCGGCCTGCACCAGCAGTGGCTCGGCACGCGCGGGCTCGCCCAGCGCCAGGAACACGGCGGCCGCGTCGATCAGCACCAGCCTCCCGTTGAAGGCATCCCAGTTGCCCCAGGCGGGCGATGGGTCGGCCAGCATCAGGCCCACGGCCGGCTCCAGCAGCTGGCGCGCACGCGCCAGCTCGCCCAGGCCCAGCCACAGCAGCGCGGCGTCCACCGCCAGCTCGTGCTGACCGCTGGCAGGCAGCTGCAGCGCGGCCAGGCCACGCCGCAGCGCCGCGGCATCGCCCAGCTGGAGGCGCAACGCGGCCAGGCTGGCCTCGGCCGGGTGGGCGGCCTGCGCCCGCGCCTGCGCCAAGGCCTGGCGCGCCTCGTCGGCCAGGCCCAGGTCGAGGTAGAGCCAGCCCAGCTGCAGCCACAGCGCATCGCGTCGCGGGTCGGCCACCAGGGCCTTGCGATAGCCGCTCACCGCATCGGCCAGCTGGCCCCGCGCATAGCCCACCAGGCCCTGGCCCCAGGGGCCGTTGGCATGCTGGGGTGCCAGCACCATCGCGCGGCGGAAATGGGCATCGGCCGCGGCGTACTGGCCGGCATACAGCGCCGCCAGCCCGGCCATGTGCTGCACCGGCACCGCCAGCGGGCTGAGCTCGGCCGCGCGCTGCAGCAGCGGGCCGGCCGCCGCCGGCTGGCCGTCGTCCATCTCGTTCTTGGCCGTCCAGGTCAGCAGCGTCACGTCGCTGGGCGCCTGCGCCAGCGCCGGGGCCAGCCAGCGCCGGGCCTCGTCGTGCAGGCTGAGGTTGGCCTTGAGATGGCCCTGCAGGCCCTGCGCCAGCGGAGCATCGGGCGCCAGTTGCAGCGCCCGGTCGATCAGCGGCTGGGCACGCGCGTCCATGTCGCGCAGGCTCAGGCCGCCGCCGTAATGGAATTGCGCGATCCACGAGGCCGCCTGGCCGACATAGGCCGGCGCGAAGCCGGCGTCCCGATCGATGGCGCGCTGGAAGTACTCGCGCGCCTTCAGGATGCCGGGCAGCTGCAGGCTGCGCTGGTGCTGCAGGCCGGTGAGGTAGAGCTCGTAGGCATCGGGCAAGGCCCCCGGCGCCGCCGCAGCCGCCACCGGGGCAGCACCCAGCGCCGCCAGCGCGTGGTTGGCCACGTCCAGCGCCAGCCGGCTGAGCTCGGCCAGCGGCACCTCCAGCGCCTGCTGCCACACCAGGCGCTGCTGCGGCAGACCGTGCAGGTGCAGATTCAGGCTGAGCTGGGCCGCACCCCGCGTGAGCTCGCCGGCCAGCACGTGAGTGACGAATCGCTGCTCGGCCAGCGGCCGCAGCGCCTCGGGGCTGCTGAACTGGAAGGAGGTGGCCCGCGCCAGCACGCGCACCTGAGCGTGGCGGGCCAGCGCCGCGATGACCTGCTCGGCCAGCCCGTCCGCCAGCGTCTGCTCCAGCTTGTGGGCCGAGGTGTCCTGGAAGGGCAGCACCGCCAGGCGCACCTGCTCCGGCGGCAGCCGGCCCGCCAGCATCCACCAGGCCGCCAGGCCGCCGCTGCCCGCCACCGCCGCCGAGCCCCCCGCCAGCAGCCAGCCCCGGCGACGCAGCATCGGGCGCGCCGCGACCTCAGGTGGCGCAGGCGGCAACGGGGTGACGGCGGGCGTCGGTGGGGCCACGGCCTGAACGCGCGGCAGGCTCGCCGGCTGCACGGCCGCCACCAGCCGGTAGCCCTTGCGCGGCACGGTGGCGATGTAGCGTGGCTGCGCGGCCTCGTCGCCCAGCACCTGGCGCAGCTGTGACACCGCCTGGTAGACCGAGCTCTGTGTGACCACCAGGTCCGCCCAGACCTCGTTCAGCAAGGTCTCCACCGTCAGCACCTCGCCCGGCCGCTGCGCCAGCGCCATCAGCAGCCGCATGTTGCGGGGCTCGACCTTGACCACCGTGTCACCGCGCCGCAGCTCGTCCAGCCCGGCATCGGCCAGCCAGTCGCCGATCAGCCAGCGGCCGTCAATGACCGGCTCAGCCCCGCCCTTCAGCACCCCTCCCCCCGATTCGAGTGAGTCCATAAGTCGTTGTCTTGATTGAACAAACCACGTCTTGAGAGAAACCTCAGGAAAGCTTGAGGACAGCCCCTGCACCGGTCGACAGCATGTTGGCGCAACGACCTGCCGGGCTCGCCCGCAGCCGTCGGACCGACCGGCCTGTGCGCCAGGCTCGCCACCGCGAGCCCGCCTCAGTATCCGGATTTCCAGGCCCGGCCGAGTCCCCTGTTCCCAGGGCGAGGCGGGCGACGGTCCGATGGCTGCAGGCGCGCAGGCGGCGGGTCATCCATGGACCTTGAAGGGAGAAACCGCATGTTCCAACGCCCCACCCGTCAACTGACCCGACCCCTGACCCGCCTGCTCGCCCTGGGTGGCGTGGGGGGCCTGCTGGCGCTCGCTGGCGCCGCCCGTGCCGACCAGCAGGTCTACACCAGCGAGGCCGCCTTCCTGGCCGCCGTCGGCGCGGTCACCACGGAAGACTTCAACCGCTTCACGCGCGACATCTCCGGCGCCTCCGACCATCCGGCCTCCGGCGGCAACTTCGGCGGGGACTTCACGCTGCAGGGGTCCTGGATGATCGATTCGCCGGACACCCTGCTGCTCATCGACGGCAGCACCAACCTGTTCTTCGGCCTGTCCTCGGGCGCCTGGGCCGACCTGCACTTCAACACCCCCTTGAAGGCCTTCGGTGCCTGGTTCTTCAACGTGCCGCCGACGATCAACATCGATGCCGACAGCCTGGAGGGCCTGGGCTCCTACCGGCACGTGACCACGCTGCAACCGACCGGCGCCGGCCTGCAGTTCATAGGCTTCACCTCGGACCAGACCTTCAACCGCATCGTCTTCGAGAGCGCCGGCTGCTGTTCCGCCAGCTTTGCGCTCGACGACATCCGCTACGCGGGCGCCCTAGCCCCGGTGCCCGAGCCCGTGCCAGCCCTGCTGCTGACGGGCGGGCTGACGCTGCTGGCCTGGCGGCGGCGTCAGCGCCGCTGAACGTCGCCCTGCCTCCAAGGGCTCCCCGCCCATTTCCCCGCCGCCGCTCTGGCCTCACCCTCACCAACCCTTGTTGCAAAAATCCATGAAGCACCCTGTGATCTCTTGGGCCCTGACAAGCACCGTACTCGCCGCCGCCCACGGCGCCCCCCTGGCGGCAACGCCGGTCGTCACAACCACCTCTGGCACGACGCCGTTCGCGGTGTCGGGCATCGATCTGCTGCAAACCAGCCTCGCCGGTGCGCCGGTGGTGGTCGGGCAGTTCACGGGCTATGGCACGGGCGGCGAAGCCGTTCTTCGCGATGGCAATGCCGGGGGCGCACAGGCCACCGATTACACGGGGACGGCGCTCGTGGTCTCAGACTCCACGGTCACCTACACCCTGGATCTTGGCGTCAGCCCGCAGGGCTACAACATCACGGCCATCGAGACCTTTGGGGCCTGGGATGACGGTCGTGACCAGCAACAGATCAGCATCTCCTACGCCACGGTGGCTGACCCCGAGGCCTTCATCACTCTCACCGCCTACGGCTTTGATCCGATCGGTGACTTCAGCCGGGTTCGGGTGACGCCCGGCAGCGGTGACGCCTTCCTGATGCAAAACGTCTACGCGATCCGCTTCTCCTTCCCGAACCAGGAGAACTCGGCCAGCGGCTACCGCGAGCTGGATGTCTTCGGCGTCTCCGCCGTGCCCGAGCCGCAGCGCTGGGGCCTGCTGGCGGCCGGCCTGGGCCTCATCGGCCTGTGGGCCCGCCGTGGTGCCGCCGCGCGGCGCACCACCTGACGCACTCCGATGCTGGACGCCACGACACCCTGGCTCACCCGTTCCCCAGCGGGCTGATCGACAGCCGACCGAGCACTCGCCGGCAGACACAAACCCGCGACCTGGGCGGGCTATGGTCGGGGCTGTCGCAACTCCCCTGCCCGCTCCGCCATGCGTCCGCCCCACCCCGCCCGCCTGACCCCGCTGCTGCTCGCCCTGAGCCTCGTCGGCTGCGCCGGCCCGCAGGGGCCGGGCCGCCATGGCGGAGAGCACCGCCCGGCCGCACGGCCGGAACCGATGGTGGCGGTGCAGGTGCAGAGCGCCGAGCTGGACGGGCGACCGCTGCGCCTCACGCGCTCGGCGGCCACGCCGGCGCTGGCGCCGCTGGTCGTCTTCCTGCCCGGCCTGGGGCAGGACGGCGACGCCGGTGCGCGCTGGGTCGCCGCCTGGGCCGGTGCGGGCTACGCGGTGCTGAGCCTGCAACCCCGCGCCGAGGATGCCTCGGCCTGGCGCTCCGAGCTGGCCCGCCAGGGCGAGTTCCGCGAGCTGGGTCGACTGCACCAGGGCGAAGCCGCCCAGCACGAACGGCTGGTCGCGCTGCAGCACCTGCTGGCGCGCCTGCGCCAGGCCGGCGTCGCGCCGTGGAACGGGCTGGACTGGGGGCAGGTCGTGCTGGCGGGCTATGACCTGGGTGCGCAGACGGTGCTGGACTGGACCCCGGGCCCCGACGGCTGGCAGCCCCGCGCCGTCGTGGCCATCAGCCCGCCCCCCATGCAGCCGGCCACGCGACTGCCGGCGCTGATCATCACCAGCGACCTGGACGCCGACCCGCTGGGGCTGGTGACCAAGCCGGCCGATCGGCAGCGCAGCTTCGAGGCCCTGCCCGCCGGCCAGGCCTGGCTGCTGGACCTGCCCGGCGTGAGCCATGCCGGGCTGGCCGGCAACCAGGTCAGCGAGACCTGGGCCGCGCAGGATCAGCACCGTGGCGACAGCGGTGGCGGGGGAGGCGGCGGGGGCCGCCGCGGTCAGGGCGGGGGCATGGGCGGCGGCATAGGCGGTGGTGGACAGGCCGGAGGCGCCGGCGCAGCGCCCCGGGGGCCGCGTGCCGGCAGCGCCACCGAGGCGGCGCAGGCCGATCTGCGGGCCGCGCTGCGGCTCAGCGTGGCCTTTGCCGACCGTCTGCGCCAGGGCCTGCCCGCTCCGGTCGACCCGCTGCTGCGGGCGCGCTGAGCCCTCGGCTCAGGCCTCTTCGCCCAGGAAGCCGCCGCTCTGGTGCGCCCACAGGCGGGCATAGATGCCGCCCGCGGCCAGCAGCTCGGCATGCGTGCCCTGCTCGACGATGCGGCCGGCGTCCATCACGATGAGCCGGTCCATGGCCGCGATGGTGGACAGGCGGTGCGCGATCGCGACCACGGTCTTGCCCTCCATCAGCGCGTAGAGGCTTTGCTGGATGGCCGCCTCGACCTCGCTGTCCAGCGCGCTGGTGGCCTCGTCCAGCAGCAGGATGGGCGCGTCCTTGAGCATCACGCGGGCGATCGCGATGCGCTGGCGCTGGCCGCCCGAGAGCTTCACGCCGCGCTCGCCCACATGGGCCTCGAAGCCGCTGCGGCCCTTGGGGTCGGACAGCGTCGCGATGAAGTCCTGCGCACGGGCGCGCTCGGCGGCGCGGCACATGTCGGCCTCGCCCGCGTCGGGGCGGCCGTAGAGGATGTTGTCAGCCACCGAGCGGTGCAGCAGCGAGGTGTCCTGCGTGACCATGCCGATCTGGCGGCGCAGCGAGTCCTGTGTGACCCGGGCGATGTCCTGGCCGTCGATCAGGATGCGGCCGCCGTCCGGGGTCAGGTCATGCAGGCGCAGCAGCAGGTTGACCAGCGTGCTCTTGCCCGCACCGCTGCGGCCCACCAGGCCGATCTTCTCGCCCGGGCGTATGCACAGGTCCAGCCCCTCGATCACGACCTTGCCGTTCGGGTAGGCAAAGCGCAGCGCCTCGAAGCGCAGCTCGCCCTGGCTCACGTGCAACTCGGGTGCCCCTGGGGCGTCCAGCACGCTGGACGGCTGGGTCAGCGTGGCCAGGCCGTCCTGCACCGTGCCCACATGCTCGAACAGCGAGGCCATCTCCCACATCACCCAGTGCGAGATGCCGTTGAGCCGCATCGCCATCGCGGTGGCCGCCGCCACCGCACCCACGCCCAGGGCCGACACGCCCCACAGCCACAGCGCCAGCAGCGCGGTCGAGCCCACCAGCAGCGCCGACAGCGCCGCGTTGACGATCTCGAAGCCGGTGACCAGGCGCATCTGGCCGTAGGCGGTCTGCATGAAGTCCTGCATCGCGGACCGAGCGTACTGCGCCTCGCGCCGACCGTGGGCGAACAGCTTGACGGTGGCGATGTTGGTGTAGGCATCGGTGATGCGGCCGGTCATCAGGCTGCGCGCATCGGCCTGCGCCTGAGCCACCTTGCCCAGGCGCGGCACGAAGTAGCGCAGCGCCAGCAGGTACAGCGCCAGCCAGCCGGCGAAGGGCAGCATCAGCCAGGCATCGAAGCTCGCGACGATGGCCACCAGCGTGCCGAAATACACCGCCACGTAGACGAGGATGTCCACCACGATCAGCCAGGCGTCGCGCACTGCCAGCGCGGTCTGCATCACCTTGGTCGCGATGCGGCCGGCGAACTCGTCACCGAAAAAGCTCAGGCTCTGCTGCAGCATGCGCTGGTGGAAGATCCAGCGCAGCCGCATCGGAAAGTTGCCGAACACGCCCTGGTACTTGGTGAGCGCCTGCGCGCCCGCCAGCACCACGCCGGCCAGCAGCACGCCCAACAGCGCCAGCACCACCGGCTGCGGCCGGCTCCACAGCTCGGTCGGCTTGACGCCGGACAGCCAGTCCACCAGCGAGGCCATCAGGCTGAACAGCAGCGCCTCGGCCGCGGCGATGCCGGCGGTGAACAGCGTCACCGCCGCGAGGTGCGGGCGCACACCATCGGCACAGCGCCACAGGAAGGCGAAGAAGCCCGAGGGCAGCGGCTGGGCGCGCTCGGCGGAGGCGGGATAGGGGTCGACGAGGCGCTCGAAGCGCTCGACCAGGGGGCGGAACAGGGGCATGCGGCAAGTGTCGCCGCGGCGGGTTACAGACGATGCACACCGGAGCGTCGTCGTCCGGCAGCCAGCCCCAGCAGCCCGGCGGCGAACAGCCACAGGGCCGCGGGCTCGGGCACCATCGTCACCGTCGCGCCCTGCGCGATGGCGGACTGCGCGTTGGCGGCGATCTGGGTCAGCGCCGCATCGCCGAGCAGGGGGTCGAGCTGCGTCGTGAACGTGTGGCTCGCATCGACGAATCCGCCGCGGTTCACGGGCAGCTGCAGCCCGGCGACCACCAGCAGCTCCTCGCCCGGGGCAAAGTCCAGCGACCCCGACGAACAGGCCGATGTGCTGAGCGTGTAGCTCTGCTCGCCACCCGGCTGATTCAGCGACAGGAAGCCCACGCCGCGCACGCCGGGCGTGCCGCATGGCGCGTAGAAGAGCCCCGCGAACAGGCTTTGGGCATCGCTCCCGTAGCCCGCCAGGATGGCCGCATCCCAGATGCCGACATAGGCCGTCAGCGACGCCCCCCCTGGCAGAGCGGCCCCGCCGGCATTGCTGGACGAGTCGACGATATGCACGGTGCCCGCCACCGAAAACGGCGTGCTGCCGGTGCCCGCCATTCGGTAGGACTGGAAGCCGAACACGTTGACGTTCATGCGCACGTCGCCAGGCGCCGACGTCCAGCCGCTGATGAGCGGCAGATCGAAGTCGCCGAAGCTGACGAAGCTGTGTGCCACGTTGCCACCGCCGCCGTCGAGGTCATTGGCGCCCGCGTAGCCCACGCCACCACCGTACTGGCGCATGACCACGCCCTGACCCGCACCGCTGCCGTCGCAGACTTCCAGGGCCTCCGCACTCCCGCAGGATCGCAGCGTCGCCAGCGACGCGGAGCCGACCGTCTGCGCCAGCGCGCTGCCGCCGCCACCCAGTGCCAGCAAGGCCAGCGAGAGCACGGCGGGTCTGGCTGTCGGGAATCGAACCGGCATGAGCGCTCCTTGACGATATGGCGGGCCACTCTAAAAGTGCCGTCCGGCACTGTGAAGTGCGCGGCGCCCTACCGGCATAGGAGGGGATGACCCCGATGCGCCCGTCAGCGGCGTCCGGCAGGAGGCGCCGTGCGCCGCCGCCAGTACTGGAACTCGTCCTCGTGGATCTCCAGGTCCAGCTCGGCCACGCGCTGGGCCAGGCGCTCCTGCACATGCGCGACGGCCTGGTTGTAGACCAGCGGCGCGATCTCCTCCAGGAAGAAGCCCAGCAGCGCGCCGGCGGCGATGTTGCCGATGCGCTGATCCAGCTCCTGCTCGAAGTAGCGTTCGATGGAGGACACCGCCTGCTGGCGCAGCGCGCGGTCGAGTTCTATCGCCATGGAAGGGCCCCCTCAGCGGCTGGCCGCCGAGGCCGGCGGCAGATTGGGCACGACGACGCCGGGCGCCAGCGGGATCTCGTCGGTCAGCGGGATCTCGTCGGTCAGCGTGATGCCGGTGACGAAGTAGCGGGTCTCGCCGAAGCAGGAGCCGGGCAGGCCGACCTTCTCGCCGTAATGCAGGCTGACCCGCTTGCCCATGACCTTGTTGATGGCCTCGGCCGTGGCCTCGTCATGCACGGTGAACTGGAACTTCTCCACCGTGGACGTGCCCGGCAGCGACACCAGCGCCAGTTCGCCCTCCCAGGTCTTGCACACCCAGCCCTTGCGCGAGAACTTCTGCACCCAGCCGGCGCGCTCGCCCTCGGAGTAGCTCCAGTGCCAGGCGAACCAGAACCAGGCCGTGAGCATCAGGACGAGCACGAGGATGGACAGGACAAGGCGCAGACGCATGATGGGGCGGGTGGGCTGAGGCGCGGCGATTGTGCCCCGCGGCAGCCCGGCAGACGGCTTTCGTGTAGGGTCGGTCCTTTGTCTGGATACGCCTCTCGTGAGCCTCGGCCTCTTCGTCAAATGCCTGCTGGGCGCCGCCGCGGTGCTGCTGATTGCGCTGCTGTCGCGCAGCCGCAGCTTCTACATCGCCGGCCTGGTGCCACTGTTCCCCACGTTTGCGCTGATTGCCCACTACGTGGTGGGCACGGAGCGCGGCCCGCAGGATCTGCGCACCACGGCCCTGTTCGGCCTGCTGTCACTAGCTCCCTATGCGATGTATCTCGCCACGGTGTACTGGCTCAGTGTGCGCAGCTCGCTGCCCACGACGCTGTTGCTGGCCACGCTGGCCTGGATGCTGGGCGCCGCAGTGCTGCTGACACTCTGGAACCAGTGAGCCCGGCGCGGCTCAATAGTCCAGCCGGAAACGCTGCCCGCGGAAGCTCAGCACGGCGCTGCGCAGCTTGATCTGCTCGAGCACCACGCCCGGCGCGACCGGGTCGCCCTCGTGATAGAGCTGGCCGTTGACGATGAGCAGGCGGTTGGCGGCGGTCTCGGAGTACATCGCCCCGCTGGCCGTCAGCGGCGGCAGTTCGCGACGCAGCCCCTCGGGCAGCTCGCGCAGCGCGGGCACGGGGGCATCGGCTGCCCGCTCGGCCGGCCGCTCGGTCGCCTGGGCAGGCCGGGCGGCCGTGTCGGCGATGGCCAGCGGCGCCAGGGCCCGCGTCGTCGTCGGCGCGGGCTCTTGACGATCGGCCGGCCTGGGTTGCGGCGCGGGCGGCGCTACAGACGGCAGGGCCTGAACAGCAACCGGCGTCGGCGCCGGCACGCGGGCCGCCAGCGGCAGTGCCTCGGTGGGCTGCATCTGAGGCTGCAGTGCGGCGACGGGCACGGGCGGTGGGGCCGCCGGGGCGGCCAGCCAGCGCGCCGCGCCGGCGCCCAGCAGCAGCAATGCCAGCCCGCCCAGGCCGGCCCACCACCAGGTGCGCGGTGAGGCCCGGTGCGAGGCTCGACGCTCGTCGGCGGCCTGCTCCGACAGCGTGGGCTGGGTGTTCAGGGTCGGCACGCGGCCGCGCTCACGTTCGGCTTCGGCGCGGCGCAGGGCATCGAGGATGTAGGACATGGGCGCCGGCCTAGTTCTTGGCGGTGGAGGGAGGGAGTGCCTGCAGCCGGGGCTCGTCGATGCCGACCAGGCGATTCAGCTGCATCAGCGTGATGGGGCCGGCGCGGCCATCCGCACGCAGGCCCTGGCTGCGCTGGAAGGCCGACACCCGCGCGGCCCGCTGGGCCTCAGGCCGGCCGGTTGACGGGGCGGGCTCGCCCAGCACCCTCGTGAGCTGCGGGTCCAGCCATTCGGCCAACGCGTCATCCTCCGCACGGTCGAGGTAGCCCGGTGGGGCGCGCCACAGCGTGACGAAGTCGCCGCGCCACTGGCGGCTGAGGTCGAGCAGGCTCAGCGTCTGGGTCAGGCCGCCGCGGCGCAGCAGCGCATGCTGGGCGTCCAGACCGAGCAGCAGCGCATAGGTGGGCGCGGCCTCGCCCTCGCGCAAGGGCAGCACGGCCGGCCGGCCCAGCAGACGCAGCTGGGCCAGGCCTTCGCCGCTGCGCAGGCAGGGCAGCTGCTGCTGCCTGAGCAGGGTGCAAGGCTCCTCGAGCCCGCTCAGCTTCACCTGCCACAGCCCGGCCAGGGCGCGCAGTGCCTCGGCCTCCTGCGCCCAGCCGGCCTCGGCCATGCCCGGCAGGGCTGAGGCGGCCTGCGATGCCGGTGCCCGTGGCGCCGAGGCCGCCGCGGCCGGTCGTGCCGCCGGCGTCGTTGGGGGCACCTGCCGATGCAGGCTCAGCGCATAGGCCGCCGCGGCCAGCACGACCAGACCGGCGCCGCCGGCCCAGAGCCCGTAGCGGCGCACGGGTTGGGGACGATGGTCGAAGACCTCGGCGGCCGCCTGTTCGACGATGCGCCGGTCCACCCGGGAGCGCCCGGTGGCGTAGGCGCCCAGCAGCGCGCGGTCGCACAGCAGGTTGATGCGCCGCGGCACGCCGCGCGCGAGCTGGTGGATGCGCCGGCAGGCCGGCCCGTCGAAGGGCAGCTGGCCGCTGTGGCCGGCCACCGCCAGGCGGTGCTCGATGTACTGCGTGGTCTCGTGCTCGGACAGCGCCTCCAGGTGGAAGCGCGCGATGACGCGCTGGGCCAGCTGCTCCAGCTCGGGCCGCGCCAGCATGCCGCGCAGCTCCGGCTGGCCGATCAGGATGATCTGCAGCAGCTTGCGCTCCGGGGTTTCGAGATTGGTCAGCAGGCGCAGCTGCTCCAGCACCTCGGCCGACAGGTTCTGCGCCTCGTCGATGATCAGCACGCTGTGCCGGCCCGCCGCATGCGAGGCCAGCAGGAAGGCGTTGATCGCGTCCACATAGGGCTTGAGCATGCCGCCGGCCAGCGCGTCCGCCGGCGGCAGCGCGATGTGGAACTCCTCGCACACGGTCTGCAGCAGCTCACCCACGGTGAGCCGCGGGTTGAACACATAGGCGACGTCGCAATTCGCGGGAATCTGCTCCAGGAAGCAGCGGCAGACCGTGGTCTTCCCCGCGCCGATCTCGCCCGTCAGCAGCACGAAGCCGCCCCCGCCGCGCAGGCCGTAGAGCAGGTGCGCCAGCGCCTCGCGATGCCGCTCGCTCATGAACAGATAGCGCGGATCGGGTGCGATCGAGAAGGGCTCTTGGCTGAGGCCGAAGAAGTGGGCGTACATGCTGGCAAACGGTGGGGGCGCTCATCCTAACGACTGGCGCGCGGCCTCCATCGCCGGCTGACGGCAGCGGGTAAACCCGGCACCGGCACGACGGCGGTGCGCCACCGGGCCCGACGCTTCATCCTCAAGAAGATGGACGCCACCACAGTGACGCGCCGGCAATGACCTGATGGCGCCGGCAAGAGTTGACCCTCCGCCACCACTTTCGAGCAAAAAGCCGTAGTCCTTTGGGATTACTTGGCCGCCCGATCCGCGCCGGGACACGGGTTTGACCTCACGGACCGCCCCTTCACTGGCGAGCTTTGGCGCCCCAAAATGACAACGTTGACATCGGGACTGTTCCCAAGGGAGCTTCCCCCAGCTTCGCACTACTTCACGATTCCTAGAATTTTCCAGCGCACTAATGCGTTAATTCTACGGAGTAGTTGAAATGAGCAAGCTCTGGACCGCCACCGCTGCGGTCGCCTGTCTATGGGCCGGCCAGGCGTCGGCCGTGACCACCTTCAATGACCGCATGACCTTCGCCTCCCACGGCGCAGGCGCCACCGCCTTCCTGTCGCTCAACGATCTGCAGGCGACCCTGGGCGATGAACACACCATGCCCATCAGCGTGGGCCCGCTGGAGGTCACGGCGGACTCGCCCACCAGCGCCTACTACTTCGCCGGCATCCATGCGGCCCATCCGGGCGTGCGGGGCGATGTGGACGGTTCGGCCTGGATGCAGATGCGGCTGGACTTCCACAGCTGGGTGACCTGGAGCAGCGCCAGCGGCTTCCAGCTGATCGGCTTCGACATGCGGCCCTACTACAACGAGAACGACAACGGCAGCATCAGTAGCGACTTCGGCGAAACCATCTTCTACGAGACGGACACCGGCGAGAACGGCAGCTTCAAGCTGTCGGACAGCAACGCCTCGTCCTTCATCGGCCTGATGTTCAACGCCCCGGTGCACTCCATCACCTTCAGCAGCCTGGACCTCCTCAACACGACCAACGGCAACGGCAGCAGCTGGTTCGGTGTGGACAACCTGCACGTGTTCGCAACCGCGGCCCCCGTTCCCGAGCCCGCCAGCCTCGCGATGCTGCTGGCCGGCCTGGGCACCGTGGGTCTGCTCGCACGCCGCCGCCGTGCCGGCTGACACGCCGGCCACGCACCCCGTCTCCTGAGCCGGAGCGCATCCGGCCCACCCCATCCCGTGACCGCCCCTCGCGGCGTGCACCTCTTCTTTGCGAAGGAATTCCATGTCCAAGCTTCTTGCAGTCGCTGCGGCGACGCTGCTCCTGTGCGGCCAGGCCCTGGCCGCCACCACCTACACGGACCGCGCCAGCTTCAATGCGGCCGGCACCGGCACCGCCTTCTTCTCCGACCTCGAGGGCGGCAGCGACACCTTCTACCTGCCCTTCTATGTGGGGCCGCTCAACTTCAGCGGCCTGCAGGGCGGCGCCGCGAGCTACATCCCGGCCGGCAGCATCGAAGCCGGCGAGGTGGGCAGCGTGGACGGCAGCGGCTTCATCCAGGTACGGCTGAGCAACTACACCGACGGCTTCATCGACGTCATCAGCGGCCCGCTGACGGTGAGCAACGACGCCGGCTTCCAGATGATCGGCTTCGACCTGCGCAGCTACTTCGACCGCTGGGGCTCCAACAACGCCGGCGAGACCGTGCTGTACTGGACCGACACCGGCGAAAGCGGCAGCTTCACGCTGCCCACCACCAACACCATCGGCTTCCTGGGCCTAGCCTTCGACGCGCCGGTGACCTCGCTGAGCTTCCGCATCCCCGCCATGCGCAACGGCCACACCTGGTTCGGCATCGACAACCTGCAGACCTATGCATCGGTCACCGCCGTGCCGGAACCCACGACGCTGGCGATGCTGCTGGGCGGCCTGGGTGCCGTGGGCGTTGCGGCCCGTCGCCGCAAGCCGGCCTGATCGCCCGCTGAACCCTTGACCGCCCCGGCCCCCGGGGCCTTGGCGACCTGCCCCGCCCCCACCCGGGCTGGCAGGTCTTTTCTTCATGGAGAGGCTCTCGATGAACAAGTTCCTGGCGGCCGCCGCGGCGGCCCTGCTCGCCGCGGCCCAGGCCTCGGCCACCACCGTGCTGAACAGCCGCGACACCTTCGACGCGCTGGGCCGCGGCAGCGCCTTCTTCACCGACCTGGACAACCAGGGCTCGACCGCCCCGGTGCCCTTCGGCTTCGGCCCGCTGAGCTTCAGCGGTAGCTTTGGCACCGCCTTCTACTGGGCCAGTGACTGGCATGAGAACGCGCCCGGCGTGAACGGCAACGTGGACGGCACGGCCTGGGTGCAGATGCGACTGAACACCTTCAACGGCCCGGTCACGATCAGCAGCGGCGCCGGCTTCCAGGCGCTGGGCTTCGACCTGCGCCCCTACTTCGACGCATCGGGCAACGCCGACGGCGGCGAGACCGTGCTGTTCTCGACCGACACCGGCGAGAGCGGCAGCTTCCGGCTGCCCACCACCAATGCCGTCGCCTTCCTGGGCCTGGTGTTCGACGCGCCGGTGCAGTCGGTCAGCTTCGGCATAGGCACTGACCACGTGAATGGCTTCACCTGGTTCGGTGTGGACAACCTGCAGACCTATGCATCGGTCAGCGCCGTGCCCGAACCCGCCAGCGTCGCGCTGCTGCTGGCCGGCCTGGGCAGCGTGGGCCTGGCCGCGCGCCGGCGCCGCGCGGGCTGAAGGCGCTCAGGCAGCGTCCAGCTGCTGCCGGCACAAGCGGCCCAGCGTGCGCACCGCGTCGCGCTGGGCCGGCTCCATGGGCTGGCCGCAGTTGATGCGCAGGAAACCGTCGAAGCGCTCGTCGTTGGAGAACATCGCGCCGGGCGACAGGCGCAGGCCCTCGCGCAGCGCGGCGTCGAACAGGCGCAGCGAGGACAGCCCCGGCGGCAGCTCCAGCCACAGCGCCAGGCCGCCGGCCGGCAGCGTCAGGCGCGTGCCCTCGGGCAGCTCGGCCGCCAGCGCCTCGGCCATCTGCTGGCGCTGCGGGGCCAGCCGGCGGCGCAGCTCGCGCAGGTGGCGCGGCATCTGGCCGGCAGCGAGAAAGCCCGCCACCATGGCCTGGCCCAGCAGCTCGTTGGGCCGGCTCTGCGCGTACTTGAGCATGCGCACCCGGTCCTGCCAGCGGCCGGCGCTCATCCAGCCCAGGCGCAGGCCCGGCGCCAGGATCTTGTGCATGGAGGCGCAGTGGATGACGCGCCCCTCGCGGTCCCAGGACTTCAGCGCGCGCTGCGGCGCATCGGTCAGCGGCGCGTAGCTGCCGTCCTCGATCAGGGCCAGGTCATGCTGGCTGGCCAGCTGCACCAGCGCCTGCTTGGCCGCGTCGGGCATCAGCGCCCCCAGCGGGTTCTGCAGATTGGGCACCACCACCACGGCGCGCAGCGCCGGCTCGGCCGCCACGGCCAGCGCCAGTGCCTCCACGCTCAGCCCGGTGGCCGGGCTGGTGGGAATCTCCAGCGCGCGCAGGCCCTGGGCCTCCAGGATCTGCAGCACGCCGAAATAGCTGGGCGACTCCACCGCCACCACATCGCCGGGCTGGGTCACCGCGCGTAGCGCCAGCGCCAGCGCCTCGGTCGCGCCATGGGTCACCAGCAGCTCGTCCGGGCGCAGCACCATCTGCGCCTCCAGCGCCAGCCGGGCCAGGCCCTCGCGCAGCGGCAGGAAGCCGTCGGCCGGCGGCGGCACGGCCAGCTGCTCGGGCTGGCGCAGCACCCGCTGGCCGTGCAGCGCCAGCGCCCGCGTCGGGTAGAGCGAGGGATGCGCCACCGCACCCGCCAGGTTCACGCCGACCTGGCTGGCCAGGCCGCGCGCCAGCAGGCCCGAGATGCGTTCGTGGATGCCGACGTAGCGCGCCGGGTCCGGCGGGCCGATCTGCGGCTCGCGCGCCGGCGGCAGGCTCCGCGCGCGGCCGCGCTGCACGAAGTAGCCCAGCCGCGGCCGTGCCTCCAGCAGGCCTTCGCTCTCCAGGCTGCGGCAGGCCTGCAGCGCCGTGCTCAGGCTCACATGGTGGCGCGCCATCAGCACACGCACCGAGGGCATGCGGCTGCCCGGCCCCAGGCTGCCACTGGCGATGGCGTGGCGGTACTGGTCGGCCAGCTGCTGGTACAGCGGGCCGGCCAGCGCGGGGTCATGCAGGGCAGCGCTCATGGAGCGGCCATTCTGCGGCCGCTCGCCGGGGGCCGACCGCAACAGCCGGCACCGTCCCGATACAGAACAGGGCCGGGCAGGCGCTGTTGCGCATCAAAGCAGCCCCGGCTGTGCCTGTCGCGGCCAGGCGCCAGCTCTCAGACTGGGCCCATCTCTACACCGGGAGCCGCCATGAACACCGCCAGCCCTGCCCTCAAGCCCTCGCCCCTGCGGGCGCTCTGGGCGCTCTGGATGCGCTGGCGCGGCCGACGCCAGGCCACCGAGGCTCGCAGCGGGGCCAGCCCCAGCCAGGCAGCGGCCGAGCCGCTGCTGCTGCCGCCTCACCAGGCCGGCTGGCTGACGCTGGCGCGCGGCGCGCGGCTGCATATGCAGGCCGGCCAGCTGCTGCTGAGCGAGGCGCCCCGCGCGCTGGATGCCTGGCTGGCGCTGCCCGCCCAGCCGCTGCGCGCCGGCGAGGTGTGGGTGGCCCACCGCGCCGGCCGCGTGCTGCTGCAGGCGGGCGACCAGCCCGTGCGCCTGCTACGCCACGCCGCCTGAAGCCGGCGCGGCCAGGGCCTGCTCGAGCTGCAGCGCCAGCGGGCCGCCACGGGCGCGAATGGCCTGCACGGCCGCCAGCGTCCGGTGCAGATCCTCGCCCTGCTCGTCGGCCTTGATGCGGGCGATCTCGTCGTGGATGCGGCGCAACTCCTTCAGCGGCGCGGCATCGGCCGGCAGCAACTCGGGCTGACGCTGCAGCAGCGCCAGCAGCAGCTCGGTGATGACGCCCAGCTGATGGCCGTAGCTCGCGACGCGAAAGGCCTGACCCTCGATGCGCCCGTTGCCGGCACGCGCGGGGATGGCGTTGAAGAAGGCGTCCAGGCGCGGCTCGATGTCCTGCGCCACGTCGCCGCCGAGCGGAAAGCGGAACTGCGGCGCCCAGAACCAGAACAGAGGAAACATCGTCTTCTCCCGGCGAGTGCCCCTCGGCACCCCGGGCCCATGGTGCTTGCAGGCCGCGTGGCCCGCAATCCGCCGGCTGGGGATGAACGCCGGCCGTGGCAAGCTTGACGACCTCTGACGCTCCCTATCGCCCTGCCCCATGAGCAACCCTCACCGCCTGACCGCCGAGCTCATCCACACCGAGACGCAGCTGCGCGCACTGATCGGCGAACCCCTGCCGCTGACCTGCGCCAAGATCACCGACTGCCTCAACGCCGCCACACGGCGCTATGTGGAGCTGGCGCCCATGGTCTGCCTGGCCACCAGCGATGCAGCCGGCCGCTGCGACCTGAGCCCGCGCGGCGACCCGGCGGGCTTTGTGCGCATCCTGGACGAGCGCACCCTGCTGCTGCCCGAGCGCCCGGGCAACCGCCTGGCCGACTCGCTGCGCAACGTGATCGCCAACCCGCGGGTGGGCCTGCTGTTCATCGTGCCCGGCGCCACCGAGACCTTCCGCGTCAACGGCCGCGCCTGCATCACCACCGACGCCGCGCTGCTCGCCCCCAGCACGCTGGAGGGCAAGACGCCCCGTCTGGGCCTGCTGATCGACATCGAGGAGGCCTACACCCAGTGCTCCAAGGCGCTGCTGCGCTCGCACTTCTGGGACCCGGCCCGTTTCGTGGACCCGGCCGTGCTGCCCACCGGCGGCGAGGTGCATCGCGCCATCCAGGGCGAGGGCTTCGACGCGGCGCAGTACGACGCCGAACGGGCCGAGCGCTATCGGCAGCGCGAGGGCTTCTACTGAAGCCGGTCGACGCGGGCATCGGGCCCGCAGTTGCCCATCGCGTCGCGACCATCGCCCGCGTCGAAGCGCGATCGCAGTGCGTCGCGCGCCGCCGCCGTGGGCGACACCGGCTGGGTGGGGTCGAACACGACCACCTCGGCGCCGGTGGCCGACAAGGCCCGAACGACGCTCGCCTGCTGGGCCGGTGCGGCCGCCACGTACAGCCGCGCGCCCTTTAGCGCAGCCGCCGGCAGCGTCGCCAGCACACGCTCGGCCGTTGACCACAGCAGCGCCGGGTCCGGCGCGATCAGCAGCAGCTCGCTGGGCGTGTCACGCGCTGCGTCGAAGGCCTCCCGCACACAGGCCTCGACCTGACGGCTATCGGCCAGCGCCGGGGCGTTGAACACGCAGCTTCGCAGCGCCAGATCGCTGTACAGCGCGGGCCGCAGGCGCCTCAGCACCTCATAGCCATACTGCGTCCAGTCGGCCTGCGCCGCCGCGGGCGGTGGCGGCTCGCGCGGTGCCAGCTCCCGCTGTGACCACGCCACCTCCTGGGCACACAGCAGCGCATCGGCCTGACGGGCCTGGGCCAGCGCCCGCGCCCAGGCCGATGGTGCCTCCGGGTCCACCCGGCCGGTGTCGGCATCGACGAGCAGGCTCACCAGCGGCGGCTTCTGCTCGAACGGCCGCGAACGCTCGGGGTCCGCGTCGGGCACGACCACCTGGAGCCGCAGCGCCCGGCCGTCGGCCGTGAACGCATGCTCGCCACCCCACCAGATGGAGCTCACGGTCCGCGGCAAGGCATGCACGTAGGCGAGCGGCAGGAAGTCCGCGAGGCCCATCTGCCGCACGGGACGGCCCTGCGTGTCGAACAGCACGACCACATCGTCGCCCCAGCCCACGCCATGCCAGTTGTCGAACGTGGCCACACGGCCGGTGTCCGACACGGCGGCGCTGACCGGGCTCACGAAGTTGCTCAGCTCGTGCGCCCAGACCTGCACCCAGCCATCGCCGCTGCGCCGCTCCAGCGTGCCGGTCGCCCGCTCGGTGCTGCTCGGCCGGGCGGCGACCTCGGGCTGAAGCGCAGAGCGCGTGCACATCTCAGCATCGACCCGGCCGCTGGGCATGACGATGAATCGATAAGCTCCCGCAGGGGCCACGTAGACCGCCGGACAGGCCGGCAGCCAGCTGTCCGCGCGGACGGTGGCCAGGCACACCAGACCCAGGCCAAAGCCCAGGCCGGCGGCCCGCGCCCATCGTCGTGCTGATCCTGCCTGCTGAGTCGCCGTCATGCGGTAACGTTAGCGTAGGCGGGCGGTGACCCGCCTCAGCGCATACCCGCCAGTAGCGCCGCGTTGCCGCCGGCAGCGGCGGTGTTGACGGTCAACGTCTGCTCGGCCGTGAAGCGGTAGAGCTGGCGCACATGGCCGGCGGCCACCACCAGCGGCAGGATGGCGCCGGCGCGCGTGGCCAGCGCCTGGGCCAGCAGGTGGGCGGCCGCTGCATCCGACGAGGCCAGTGCCACGCCGGCCAGCTGCGGCGCGGCCAGCACCGCGGGCAGTGCGGCATCGGGCGCCAGCGTCAGCGCCTGGGCCGGCAGACCGGCCTGCAGCAGCAGCTGGCGCGCGGACTCCGGGCCACCCAGCCAGACCACGCTGTTGCCGGCCAGCAGCGCGGACACCGCCGCGGCCAGGCCCGCCTCGGCGCGGCCCAGCACCGCGAACAGGCCGCGACCATGGTGGCGCAGCGTGTTGCTCTCGCCGGTGGGGCCGGGCAGCTCGTGGTCTGCCAGCGCGGTCTGGGCGGCGTTCAGCAGCGTGCGCAGCGCGATCGCGGTGGGCGCGTCCAGCGTGTCGGCCGCGCGGCGCAGCGTGGCGATGCGTTCGGTCAGCGGCAGCTCGCGCCAGCCGGCATCCACCGCCAGCGCGGGCGCGGGGGCCTGGCCGTCCAGCAGCAGCGGCGGCGTGATCGCCTCGAGGCGCGGCTCGGCCACGAAGCGGCGCAGATAGTCCGGCCCGCCCGCCTTGGGGCCGGTGCCCGACAGGCCCTCGCCGCCAAAGGGCTGCACGCCCACCACCGCGCCGATGATGTTGCGGTTCACATAGACATTGCCGATGCGGGCCTCGTCCGCCAGGCGCTGGGCGCGGCTGTCGATGCGGGTCTGTATGCCCAGCGTGAGGCCGTAGCCCAGCGCGTTGATCTGCGCGATCACCTCGTCCACGCTGTGCTGGAAGCGCACCACGTGCAGCACCGGGCCGAAGATCTCCTCGCCCAGCTGCTCCACCCGATCGATCTCGAAGGCCACCGGGCGGATCTGGCGCGGCAGCGTGTCGGCCACCGGGGCCTCGGCGATCAGCCGGGCCTCGCGCTTGAGGCGCTCCACATGGCGGGCGATGTTGGCGTGTGCCTCGTCGTCTATGACCGGGCCTACGTCGGTGGCCAGATTGGCCGGCTCGCCCACACGCAGCTCGGCCAGCGCGCCCTTGAGCATTTCGACCATGCCGTCCGCGATGTCGGCCTGCACGCACAGCAGGCGCAGCGCCGAGCAGCGCTGGCCGGCCGAGCGGAAGGCGCTCTGAACCACCGCGTCTATGACCTGTTCGGGCAGCGCGGTGGAGTCCACCACCATGGCGTTCAGGCCGCCCGTTTCCGCGATCAGCGGGATGGGCGAGTTGGGCTTGGCCGCCAGCGCCTTGTTGATGATCTGGGCCACCGCGGTGGAGCCGGTGAAGCACACGCCGGCCGTGTGGGCGTGGGCCACCAGGCCGGCGCCCACGGTCTCGCCCGCGCCGTGCAGCAGCACCAGCGCGTCGGTGGGCACGCCGGCGGCATGCAGCAGCTCCACCATCTTCAGCGCGACAAAGGGCGTCTGCTCGGCCGGCTTGGCGGCCACCGCATTGCCCGCCACCAGCGCGGCCACCACCTGGCCCGCAAAGATGGCCAGCGGGAAGTTCCAGGGGCTGATGCAGACGAACACGCCGCGGCCCTGCATCAGGGCCGGGTCTTGCTCCGCACGGTCGGCGTAGTAGCGCAGGAAGTCCACCGCCTCGCGCACCTCGGCGATGCAGTCGGCCTGGGTCTTGAAGGCCTCCTTCACCAGCAGCGCGCAGAACTCGGGCAGGCGGGCATCCAGATCGTCGGCGGCACGGCGCAGCACGGCCGCGCGCTGCGGCACGGGTGTGGCGTTCCAGCCTGCGAAGCCGGCCTGCAGGCGCTGCATCGCGGCGTCCACCTGCTCGGCCGTGGCCTCGGCCACGGGCAGCAGCGGCGTGGCGGCCAGCGCGGCCTGCAGCGGCGCGCGCTGGGCGGGGGCGGTGAGGTCAGCGCCACTGCTGTTGGCGCGGCCCTGGCCCTGCGCATCGCGGTAGAGGTCGGGCGGCAGCGGCAGCGCGCTCTTGGCGTGCAGACGCTCCAGCGGCGAGCCCAGCAGCTCGGGCAGCTGCACGCTGGTGTCGGCCAGCTGGTGCACGAAGGAGGAGTTGGCGCCGTTCTCCAGCAGGCGGCGCACGAGATAGGCCAGCAGGTCGCGGTGCTCGCCCACGGGCGCGTAGACGCGGCAGGGGATGCTGCCGTCCTTCAGCACCTCGCGGTACACGCCCTCGCCCATGCCGTGCAGGCGCTGCATCTCGAAGGGCGCGCCGGCCGCGCGTGCCATCTGCAGGATGGCCGCGATGGTGCCGGCGTTGTGGCTGGCGAACTGCGGATAGATCACGTCCTTGTGGCCGATCAGCGCCTGCGCGCAGGCCAGGTAGCTGACGTCGGTGTGCTGCTTGTGCGTGAACACCGGGTAGTGGCCCAGGCCCAGCTCCTGGGCGCGCTTGATCTCGCCGTCCCAGTAGGCGCCCTTCACCAGGCGCACCATGAAGCGCAGGCCGTGCTTGCGGGCAATGGCGGCCACCTCGTCCACCACCGCCAGCGCACGGGTCTGGTAGGCCTGCACGGCCAGGCCAAAGCCGCGCCATTGCGGGTAGTGCTGCGCGATGCGCGCGGCCAGCAGGTCCAGCACGTCCAGCGACAGCTCCAGGCGGTCCACCTCTTCGGCGTCGATGGTGAGGTTGATGTTGGCCTCGGCGGCGAGTTCGATGAGCTGCCACACGCGCGGCAGCAGCTCGGCGAACACGCGTTCGCGCTGCAGCACCTCGTAGCGGCTGAACAGCGCGCTGAGCTTGATGGAGATGCCGTCCGAGCCCTCGGGGCTCTCGGCCCGGCGGCCGCCGGCGATTGCGCGGATGGCGGCCACATAGGACGCCTGGTAGCGCTCGGCGTCGTGCTCGGTGCGGGCGCCCTCGCCCAGCATGTCGTAGCTGAACCTGAGCTGCTTCTGCGCCTTGCGGGCCGTGTCGGCCTCGCCCATGGCCTCCTGGATGCTGCGGCCCAGCACGAACTGGCGGCCCAGCAGCTGGATGGCGCGCACCGTGGCGGCCACCACGGTCTGTGCGCCCAGGCGCTTGAACAGGCCACCCTCGTCCTCGGCGCCCGGCAGGAAGCGCTTGGACAGCGAGATGGCCGAGGCCGACAGCGCGGCCAGCATCTTGTGCGGGCTGCCCTCGCTGGCGCCGTCGAAGTCCGCGCGGCCCAGCTGGTCGGCCGTCAGCGCGATGGCGGTGGGCGCATCCGGCACGCGCAGCAGCGCCTCGGCCAGGCGCATCAGGGCCAGGCCCTCGGCGCTGGTGATGGGGTATTCGCGCAGCAGCGACTCCATGGCCCAGAACGGCGCCGGGTTCTTGCGCACCTGGTCCACCCAGGGGCTGGCCGTGCCGATCACGGCCGGCCAGTCCAGCGCGGCGCGCACGCGGGCGGCCAGGGTCTGCACCACGCCGGGCTCCGGGCGGTAGGGGTCGGGCAGGCGCGCGGCCTCGGGCGGGGCGATGAAGGGCGTGGACATGAATGTCTCCAGTAGATACGCCACTTTATCGAGCCGGATTCCGAATTAAATTTCAAGACTTCAGCTAGCCTCAGAGACTTATCCCGTGGAAGACGCCACTCTCGACAAAATCGACGCCCGCATCCTGCGCGTGCTGCAGGCCGATGGCCGCATCTCCAACCTCAAGCTGGCCGAGGCCGTGCACCTGTCGCCCACGGCGGTGCTGGAGCGCGTGAAACGGCTGACCCGCGACGGCTACATCCTGGGCTACGAGGCGCGGCTGAACCCGGCCAAGCTGGGTGCCTCCATGCTGGTGTTCATCGAGGTGCTGCTGGACCGCACGGTGCAGGACGTGATGGACAACTTCAAGGCCGCGGTCCAGGCCCGCCCCGAGATCCTGGAATGCCATCTGGTGGCGGGCGGCTTCGACTATCTGCTCAAGACGCGGGTGCGGGACATGGGCGCCTACCGCGAGTTCATCGGGCAGGTGATCTGGACGCTGCCGGGGGTGCGGGAGACGAGGACGTATGCGGTGATGGAAGAGGTGAAGTCGACGACGGCGTTGGCGATTTGATTTGGTCGCGTTTTTGGCTGGGTTTCGGGGTTCTTTAGTTTTGAGTAAGTCGGCTTGATTGGGGAGGCCCATGCCGGGGTTTCGTCCCGGCGGCCGACTCACTTTCTTGCGCGCGCAAGAAAGTAAGCAAAGAAAGCGCCCCTGCTCCGCCGCACACCCGCTGCGCGGGCGGGTTCCCTGCGATGCTCGCCCAACAAGGCCGCGCCGAACTCGCGTCGCTACGCTCTGCTCAAACAAGCGTCGCGAGTCAGATCTTGAAGCGTGCTACGCACGCGCCTTGTCGGGCTGCGCTTCTCGGCGGCTCCAAAGGGGGAACCCCGGAACAGCCAACAGCCGGTTTGCCCGCCGCTGACGCAGCGGGCAAACCTGGATGGCAAACTCAGCGGAGCCTTGCGACCATCCATGCTTCAGCCATTTGTAACAGCGTGCCGCTTTGGTCGGAAATTTAGCGAGTTGCTAGTACAGCAGCCTCGAGAATAAGTTCATCCCAATCAATCACTTGCGGTCGCCTCCGCCATCTTTTTATGCAGCACATCTGCTTGATAAGAGGCGCTGGCTGTCGCTCCATAACACGTTAGTGATCACAGGAGTTTCCGTGCTCATCGAAAGCGCTTTTTCAATGTTGCCAGAAACCGTCGCAGGCTATGGATTCCAGAAAGTTAAACGGGAAGCCAATGCGGTTGGTAGCTTTGCCTTCTCTCTCTTAAACGCGCTGCACTCAAAGAACATACTTGATCCAATTCAGCGCATTCAGATGGAGAAGCATTACGCCAGCAAAGCTGTTCCGTTGCCGCAAAACGGAGACAATCGTCACTGCGATATATTTCTTGATTATGGCGGCTCGAAGATCGGAACGGCTGCCTTGGCCAACTACGGTTGGCGATATCAGAACTATCTTGAAGCAAAGTTCTTGCGATCCTATAGAAGAACCCCGTCCGGGCAGGACACGAGATCGTCAGCAAACTCGGCAGAAATAGTTGCTGATCTACTTCGTCTCGTTGCCCTTGTTCCAGAACCTCAAGCAGTAGCGAACCACGCTAACGCCAAAACCTCATCTTCTCGATACTTCCTCTGTTTTTCAGATTACGCGCCTCACATATTCATCAATCAGTACTTAAAGTCCGTTTACTCGTTCTTTGAGAAGCCGCCTAAGAACGGTTCAATTTCGGTCGACTTGACCACCGGAAAGGCAAGTGGGGCATTCGCAAACAGCGTTGGACAAGGATTCAACTCACTTAGTCTGGAGTTAACGCACGTCACTTGCTTTGCACATTATCCGCTTGACCCTACGTCAACGAATTCGCTCTGGATGCTATTGTTGCGCATAGATGCAGCCAAGATTCAAATGACCTCTCAAGGCGTTATCTATTCTTTCACCATTGACAAAGATCGCTCTCTTACCCAAAGCAATCCGGGTGACTATGCTGCAATTCGAAATTTCATTGCCGAGCATATCAAGTGATCTCTAAGGAGGGTCTGCAAAACCTATATTCCCGAAAGTGCATGCCAATGAAATCAATGGCTTGCAATGCGACCTCGCCGAAATTCAGGGGTTTTGCAGACCCTCCCTAACCATTCCCTCTCGTCAAACGTTAATCCTAATAAAGCAAAGAGCCCGCAGCCGCAGCGTCGCCGAGCGACGCCGGGTTTGCATTCCCTCGTGAGCACGGCGTGCAGCCGCGCGTCGGACGGCGCACTGGTTCGAGGCCACCGGGCGGTGACAAGCCCACCGCGAGAGCGCAGCGGCTCGCTTCTGCGCGCACGACAAGCGGGCATTGAAATTGGTGGACCGCGCTGCAGGCCCCGAGCGCGGTGCGGTTCAGCGCATCTTCTTTGGTGACTTTCTTCTGGGCGCGACCAGAAGAAAGTTACCCGCCATCGCGGGGCGGATTCCCGCGGCGGTGCTGCGAGTTGCAAAGACTCGCCGCAAAAGCAGCCCAACCTACAGTGCTGCAAGCCCAAACGCTCTTCGCAAACCCACCGAGCAAACCTCCCGAACGCCCAACCAGCGAGCCGCAGGCCCGCTGAAGCTCAGCCCGCCAACGCCTCGATCACCACCGCCGTCCCGCTGACCGACACCATCAACATCCCGTTGTTGTGCCCCAGCACCTCGTTGTCGATCTTGATACCCACCACGGCATTGCCGCCAACGATGGCCGCGCGCTGCTCAAGTTCGGCGAACGCCGCGTCACGGGCGCGCGCGAACTCGCGCTCATAGGTGGCCGACCGCCCGCCCACGACATCGCGGACGTTGGCAAAGAAGTCCTTGACGACATTCACACCCTGGATCGACTCTGCCGCAATCACCCCGCAGTAGCGAACGATGCGGTGGCCTTCGAGGGTGGCGGTGGTCGTCAGGATCATGGCGTCAAAGCGTAGTCAAAGAAACCCGCCAGACAGGTTTCAGCGGCTGGCGGCCTGACCATTTTGTGCGTGGACAAATGCCTCGCCAAGAACGTGTTTACCCCGCCGGCAACCAGCCCCAGCGCGAGCGACCGACGGGCCGCGCCGGGGTTCGCGAGGCTCAGCCCAGCTGCTTCCCGAAGAACCGCATCACCCGGTCCCACGCCCTTTGCGCCCACACCGGGTCGAACTGGCTGGTGGGCATGCGGCCCTCGCCCACGGCGGTCTCGTTGGCGAAGGCGTGGATCGCCAGATAGCGGTGGCCCTCGTAGCTCACGCCGGCCTCGGCCAGCTTGGCCTCCAGGCGGTCCACATCCTCGATCTTGAAGAAGGCGTCCTGCGTGGCCCAGTGGGCCTGCAGCGGGATCTTGATCTGGCTGGCATTCACATACTCCAGCGGCGGGAAGCCGTACCAGACGACCGCCGCATCGGCCTCGGGCACGTTCACCGCGGCCAGCAGCGTCAGCGCGCCGCCCATGCAGTAGCCGGTGACGCCGACCCGGCCGCTGCCGAGCTTCAGGCCCTTGAGGTATTGCACCGCGCCGCGCACGTCCTGCGTGGCGGCGTCGCCGAAGTTGAGGCCGTCCATCAGGTGGTGGGCCTCCTCGGCCTCCACGGTGCGCTTGCCACGGTAGAGGTCGGGCACCAGGGCGGTGAAGCCGGCCTGGGCCAGGCGGTCGGCCACGCCCGTGATCTGGTCGTTCAGGCCCCACCATTCCTGAATGACGACCACCGCACCCTGCGGCTGGGCGGCCTCGGCCAGATAGCCGTTCACCACGGCGCCATCGGGGCGCTTGAATTCGATCATGCGAGCCATGCGGGTCTCCCTGCAGAAGAAAAAACGGCCGCCAGCCTAGCGCCACCGGCTTGGCCATGCTTGAAAGCCGGCCTCTCGGCCCGAGATATCCGGGTTAGCCCCCAGGCGCTGGCCAAAAACGGGGTATCTTCGGCCCGCACCATGAAGATCGAACTCATCGTCTCCACCCGCCTCCCGACGCCGTTCGGCGAGTTCACCATCCACGGCTTCCGCGAGAGCGACACCGGCCAGGAGCATGTGGTGCTGAGCATGGGCGACCTGAGCGGCGACGAGCCGCCCCTGGTGCGCGTGCACTCCGAGTGCCTGACCGGCGAGGTCTTCGGCTCGCTGCGCTGCGACTGCCGGCCGCAGCTGGAGGCCGCCATGCAGCGCCTGGCCGAGGTGGGCCGCGGCGCCATCGTCTACATGCGCGGCCATGAGGGCCGGGGCATAGGCCTGGTGCAGAAGCTGCGCGCCTATGCCGAGCAGGATGCCGGCGCCAACACCATCGAGGCCAACGAGGTGCTGGGCCTGCCGGTGGACGCGCGCCGCTACGACGCCGCCGCCTGCATGCTGCGCTCGCTGGGCGTGAACCGTATCCGGCTGCTGACCAACAACCCGCTGAAGGTGCTGGCGCTGCAGGAGATGGGCATAGAGGTCGCATCGCGCGAGACCTCGCTGACCCCGCCCGGCCCCGAGAACGAGCGCTATCTGCGCACCAAGCAAAAGCAGATGGGGCATATGGCCCACTGGTTTGATTAGCCCCTCGAGGGGGCCGAGCTCGGACGCAGGGTGTCCAGTGGACGCGCTGCGCCTAGCGAGGGCCAAAGCCGCTGGCTTTGGCAGCACCCAACGGCCCGGCAGAGCCGGTTCCGTGGGTGCCGCGGGGTCAAGACCTGGCCGGGCGTGGTGGGGGAGCGCCAGTCTTCCGCAAGGCGGCTGACAGCGAACCTTCATAGCGGCGAGACTTGGGGCGTTTAGGCTGCGCACCCCATGGCCGACCGTCGTTTCTTCCCCCGCCCCACCGTCGAGGCCAGCTTCAACCGCTGGGACTGGGCGCTGCTGCCGCTGGTGCTGGCGGTATTGATCCTGCTCGCGCTGGCCGCGGCGCAGATGGCCAGGCCTTTCCATGTGGGCGAGGCGCTGCCGCTGAGCCTGGACCCGGCCAACCTGCCCTACTACCTGCTGCGCACCACGCTGCGCATGTTCATCGCGCTGGCCGCGTCCGTCGTGTTCGCCTGCGTGTTCGCGGTGCTGGCGGCCAAGGTGCGGGCGGCGGAGAAGGTGCTGGTGCCGCTGCTGGACATCCTGCAGTCCATCCCCATCCTGGGCTTCCAGGCGATTGCGGTGGCGCCCTTCATCGCCCTCTTCCCGGGCAATCTGTTCGGCGTGGAGCTGGCGGCGCTGTTCGCCATCTTCACCAGCCAGGCCTGGAACATGGCGTTCAGCCTGTACCAGTCGCTGCGCACCGTGCCGTCCGAGCTGAGCGAGGCGGCGCGCATCTTCCAGCTGTCGGGCTGGCAGCGCTTCTGGCGGCTGGAGCTGCCGTTCGCGATGCCGGGCCTGCTGTGGAACATGATGATGAGCATGTCCGGCGGCTGGTTCTTCGTGGTGGCGTCGGAGGCCATCTCGGTGGCCGGCCAGGACATCAAGCTGCCCGGCGTGGGCTCCTACATCGCGGTGGCCATCGAGGCGCGCGACCTGGGTGCCATCGGCTGGGCCATCCTGGGCATGCTGATCGGCATCCTGCTGTACGACCAGCTGTTCTTCCGGCCGCTGCTGGCCTGGGCGGACAAGTTCCGCTTCGAGGAATCCGGCAGCGAGAACGCGCCGCAGTCCTGGCTGCTGACCTGGCTGCGCCGCACCGCGCTGCTGCAGAAGCTGGCCGAGTGGCCGCAGCGCTGGCTGACGGCGAGTTTCCGCCCGCTGCGCAAGACCTATGACGGCCGCTCGCTGCGCGCCAAGGCCCGCCCGCCCAACCCGCTGTGGAGCCGCGCCTGGGATGCGTTCGTGGCGGCGCTGGTGCTGTTTGCCGTGTGGCGGCTGGTGAGCTTCATCCACACCGAGGTGGGCTGGGGCGAGGCGGCCCACGTTTTCAAGCTGGGCCTCTTCACGCTGGCGCGGGTGCTGGTGCTGATCGCGGTGGCTTCGCTGATCTGGGTGCCCATCGGCGTGTGGATTGGCCTGAACCCGCGCATCGCCGGCCGGGTGCAGGCGGTGGCGCAGTTCCTGGCAGCCTTCCCGTCCAACCTGGTGTTCCCGATGGCCGTGCTGGTGATCGTGAAGTACCGGCTGGACCCGGACCTGTGGCTGTCGCCGCTCATCATCCTGGGCACGCAGTGGTATTTGCTCTTCAACGTGGTGGCGGGTGCGTCCAGCATCCCCACCGAGCTGCGCCTGGCCGCGCAGAACCTGGGCCTCAGGGGCTGGCTGGCCTGGCGGCGCTACCTGCTGCCGGCCGTCTTCCCCAGCTTCGTGACGGGCGCCATCACCGCCAGCGGCGGCTCCTGGAACGCCAGCATCGTGGCCGAATACGTCAGCTGGGGCGACACCCAGCTCCAGGCCCAGGGCCTGGGCAGCTACATCCAGCAGATGACCACCGCGGGCGACTTCCCGCGCATCGCGCTGGGCATCGGCGTGATGTGCGTGTTCGTGATGACGCTGAACCACTGGGTTTGGCGGCGGCTGTATCGCGTCGCTGAGGAACGAATGCACTTCTAGAAGGACATCCGCCCCTCGCCCAGCCGCGCCACGCTGCACGCGGGCGTGCCTGGTCGGCCCCCCGAGGGGACGGCGATGCTGGCCGGATCGACCGGCCAGCACATCGCCCACGCGGGCCGGCTTGGGAGCGGCCCGGCGCTCGGCCCGTCAAATCAAGGGAATCACCCGACATGACCGCATTGATCGAACTGAAGAACGTCGCCAAGGGCTTCAAGTCTGCGGACGGCAGCCTGCGCACGGTGCTGGAGCACGTGGACTTCACGCTGAAAAAGGGCGAGATCGTCGCGCTGCTGGGCCAGAGCGGCTCGGGCAAGAGCACGCTGCTGCGCATCATGGCCGGGCTGATCCCGGCGGATGCGGGCGATGTGCACTACCGCGGCCAGCCGCTGTTCGGGCCGGCGCAGGGCATCGCGATGGTGTTCCAGAGCTTTGCGCTGTTCCCCTGGCTGACCGTGCAGCAGAACGTGGAACTGGGGCTGGAGGCCGCGGGCGTGGCGGCGGCCGAGCGGGCGCAGCGGGCCGAGGCCGCCATTGCGCTGATCGGGCTGGCCGGCTTCGAGGGCGCGCTGCCGCGCGAGCTGTCGGGCGGCATGCGCCAGCGCGTGGGCATGGCGCGCGCGCTGGTGATGGAGCCGCCGGTGCTGCTGATGGACGAGGCCTTCTCGGCGCTGGACGTGCTGACCGGCGAGCGCCTGCGCAACGAGATCCTGGACCTGTGGGACGGCGGCCAGATGCCGACACAGGCCATGCTGGTGGTGTCGCACAACATCGAGGAGGCCGTGATGATGGCCGACCGCGTGCTGATCTTCTCCAGCAACCCGGGCCGCGTGCGCGCCGAGCTGCCCATCACGCTGCCGCGCCCGCGCCGGGCCGACAGCCCCGAGGTGCGCCTGCTGATCGACGAGGTCTACCGGCTGATGACCAGCGCCACGCCGGTGTCCGGCACGGCCGGCGAGGCGCCGCGCCCGCATCTCTCCGACCGCCTGCCCGAGGCCGACGTGGGCCGCATGGAAAGCCTGCTGGAGCTGCTGGCCGACGAGCAGTTCCACGGCCGTGCCGACCTGCCGCAGCTGGCCGAGGAAAGCGAGCTGACCGACGAGGACCTGCTGCCGCTGGCCGACGCGCTGAACCGCCTGGGCCTGGCCCAGCTCAGCGGCGGCGACCTGCTGCTGACCCCGCTGGGCCACCGCTACGTGGAGGGCAGTCACGAGTTCCGCCGCCAGGTGTTCGGCCAGCAGCTGCTGGAGCATGTGCCGCTGGCCGCCTTCATCCGCCACAGCCTGGAGCAGGAGGCCGACGGCGAGCTGAAGGAGGAGCCCTTCCTGAAGCTGCTGATGGAGGGCATGGACGCGCACGAGGCCGAACGCGTGCTGCGGGTGGCCATCGAATGGGCGCGCTATGGCGAGGTGTTCGAGTACGACTTCCATACCGGGCTGATCCACCTGCCCGAGGCCGACGAAGCCTGAGCGCCCGGGCCGGTGCGGATGACGAATTTGTAATCTGCCTGTGCGCCTGGCGTCGCGGGCCGATTTCTACAGTGATGGACATGCAGACGGCACTCCCGCCGCTGCAGCAACCCACCGAGGACTCCATCATGAACACCCGCACCGCCCTGATCCGCGCCGCCGGCATCGTTGCCATCGCCCTGCCCGCCTTCGCCCACGCTGCCTGCCAGGACCGCTTCGGCAACGGCATGTGCATCTACGGCAGCTCGCAGACCGGCCAGCAGGCGGAGCGCGTCGTCAACGTCGACAAGAGCGCCCGCACCATCGGCGTGAACTACGGCGAGACCGTGAAGTTCGTCGACGGCGACAAGTCCTTCACCTGGACCTTCAACGGCCTGGGTGGCCGCAACGTCGAGCTCAGCCGCATCGCACCGGCCGGCTTCATGACGCACGGCCTGGGCGTCAGCGTGGACCGCGACCCCACCTTCCAGTGATGCGCGACTCGCCCGGCAGGCCCGCCCTGCCGCGCACCGCCCCTTTCCCAACCCCCGGGCGCCGCGGCCACACCGCCGGGCGCCTGACCTGACCCCATACCCATGAACCGTCGACATCTGCTGAGCCGCCTGGGCTCGCTCGCCGCCGTGGCCACGCTCGCCACCACCCTGTCCGGCACCGCCCAGGCCCAGGCCACCGTCCCCGCGCCGGTGCCCGTCAAGAACATCGTGCTGGTGCACGGCCTGTTCGCCGACGGCTCCAGCTGGGGCAAGGTGATCCCGCTGCTGCAGGCCCAGGGCCTGCACGTGACCGCGGTTCAGAACCCGCTGACCAGCCTGGCCGACGATGCCGCCGCCGTGAAGCGCGCGCTGGCCCAGCAGGACGGCCCGACGCTGCTGGTGGGGCACTCCTATGCCGGCATGGTCATCAGCGAGGCCGGTGACGAGGCCAAGGTGGCCGGCCTGGTCTACATCGCCGCCCGCGCGCCCGATGCCGGCGAGGACTACCCCGCGCTGACCCGCAAGTTCACGCCGGCCCCGGCGTCCGCGGGCATCCAGTGGAGCGGCGACTGGGCCGCGCTGAGCGAGGGCGCCTTCCTGAAGGACTTCGCCGGTGACCTGCCCACGGCCGAGGCCCGCAGCTACTTCGCGGTGCAGCAGCCCTTCGCCCGCGCCATCACGCAGGCCAGGACCACGGTGGCCGCCTGGCGCCTGAAGCCGACCTGGTATGCCGTGTCCACGCAGGACCGCACCATCGACCCCGAGCTGCAGCGCTTCATGGCCAAGCGCATGGGCGCCAAAACCATCGAGCTGCCGGCCAGCCATGTGTCGCTGCTGTCGCACCCGCAGGAGGTGGCGCAGCTCATCATCGCCGCCGCCCACGGCGAACGCTGAGACACGCAGCCGGTGCGATCATGCACCGCGGGCCCCGACCGGGGCGAACACCGGGAGAAGACATGCGGGTCCTCGTCGTCGAGGATGAGCCCAAGCTGGCGGACTATCTGCGCAAGGGCCTGACCGAGAACGGCTACGTCGTGGACGTGGCGAGCGACGGCATCGATGGCCGGCACCTCGCGCTGCACGGCGAGTACGAGCTCATCGTGCTGGACGTGATGCTCCCCGGTGTCGACGGCTTCAGCATCCTGAAGGCGGTCAAGGCCCAGAAGGACGTGGCCGTGCTGATGCTGACCGCCCGCGACCGGGTGGAAGACCGGGTGCACGGGCTGCATGAGGGGGCCGACGACTACCTCGTGAAGCCCTTCGCCTTCAGCGAGCTGCTGGCGCGGCTGACGGCGCTGCGGCGCCGCGGCGTGCGTTCCACCGGCGGCGTGGCCGAGGCCAGCAACCAGCTGGTGCTGGGCGAACTGCAGCTGGACCTGGCCCGCCGCAAGGCCTGGCGCGCCGGCCAGGCCATCGAGCTGACCAACAAGGAATTCCTGCTGCTGGCATTGCTGATGCGACGCCAGGGCGAGGTGCTGTCGCGCACCGTGCTGGCCGAGCAGGTGTGGGACATGAACTTCGACAGCGACACCAATGTCGTGGAGGTGGCCGTGCGCCGCCTGCGCGCCAAGATGGACGACCCCTTCGCCACCAAGATGCTGCGCACCGTGCGCGGCATGGGCTACGTGCTGGAACTGCCATGAAGGCGCCGGTGGGCCTGGGCTCCATCGCCGCGCGCCTGGGGCTGATGCTGGCGCTGGTGGCGGTGCTGGTGTTCGCGGTGGCGGGTTTCCTGCTGCACAAGGCGCTGGAGCAGGTGCTGATGGCGGACGAGCATGCCGACCTGCAGGGCAAGACCCAGGTGGTGCAGCGCTTCATCGACGAGGTGCACTCGGAAGACGACCTGCCCATGCTGCGCCGCCATCTCGATGCCACCAGCATCGGCGGCCGCTACCGCTGGAACGTCTGGCTGGTGCGCCAGGACGGCTCCGTCATCTACGGCGCCGAGCCGCTGCCGCCCACGCTGCACCCCGATGGCGACCGGCTGCGGCTGCGCCGGCATGACGGCGTGGAGCTGCGCGGCACCAGCTATCAGCTGGCCGATGCCAACCCGCTGCTGGCCGGCGTGCAGGTGCTGATCGGCATGGACCCGCGGCCCCGCGCCGAGATGCTCAAGCGCTACGACGAGCTCAGCCTCTCGGTCTGCGCGCTGGGCGTGCTGGGCACGGTGGGACTGTCGCTGTTCGCCACGCGGCGCGGGCTGCGCTCCATCCTGCGGCTTTCGGACGAGGCCGCCGCGATCCAGCCCGGCGCGCTGTCGCGCCGGCTCACGCTGCCGGAGGGCAGCGCCGAGCTGATGCCGCTGGCCGAGCGCTTCAACGAGGTGCTGGCCCGCATGGAAACCGCCTGGGGCCAGCTGGAGGGTTTCAACGCCGACGTCGCGCACGAGCTGCGCACGCCGCTGGCCATCATGATCAACGGCGCCGAGGTGGCGCTGGCCCGCGACCGCCCGCTGCCCGAGCTGCGCGAGGTGCTGGAGTCGCACCTGGAGGAGCTGCGCTCGCTGGCCTACATGGTCAACGACATGCTGTTCCTGGCCCGGGCCGACCGCGGCGACGGCCCGGAGAACGTCGAGCCGGTGTCGCTGCGTGATGAGGCGCTCAGCGTGGGCGACTTCGTCGAGGCGGTGCTGGAGGAACGTCGGCAGCACCTCAGCGTGCAGGGCGACGCGCAGGTTCGCGCCAACCGCGTGCTGGTGCGCCGGGCGCTGGTGAACCTGCTGACCAACGGCTCCCGCCACGCGCCGGAAGGCGCGGAGCTGACGGTGCGCATCAGCGAGGACGACGGCCTGGCCCAGGTGCTGGTGCGCAACCCCGGCCCGGCCATCCCGCCGGAGGTGCAACAGCGCATGTTCGACCGCTTCTGGCGCGGCGAGAGCTCGCGCACCCGCTCCGGCGACCGCTTCGGCCTGGGGCTGGCCATCGTGCGCGCCATCGCCCACATGCATGGCGGCGAGACCTCGGTGCACTGCGAGGACGGCATCACCGCCATCGGCTTCACGCTTAGGGCCTGAGGCGCCCGCCGGCCCGGCTCGGGGAAAGTCCCAGGCCGGGCATCACATGTTCCAGGGGTGTCAGGACTTGCCCGCTGCGCGCAGACTCCACCGGGTGTCTGCAAGCATTTCGGAGTTCTTATGCGCGCACTACCCCGCCTGAGCCTGGCCTCGCTGCTGGCGCTCGCGCTGGCCCAGGCCAGCCCGGCCGCGGTCATCACCACCACGCTGAGCACCCCGCTCACCACCGAGCTCAACCCCGGTGGCGGCAATTTCGACGGCACCGGCGTGTGGTTCAACCCGCTGACCGGCTATGCCGAATCGCGCGGCTACTACTTCCCCGCCACGCTGTACGACGACGGCCTGTTCTTCCTGCTGCTGGACGGCTCGCAGCCAACGCCCGAGGCGATGATCTTCACGCAGGGCTTCTTCTCGCGCGGCAACGGCGTGATCTACGCCGACAACATGAACCCGGCCCGCTTCGAGGCGGGCGCGGTGATCGGCGCCGGCGTGGGCGTGCAAAGCCCGGGTGACGGCTACCCGGACCTCGGCCCGATGTTCGGCAACTGGGCGCCCGGCCGGGGCTACCTGGGCCTGACGATCCGCGACGCCAGCGGCGCCTCCGCCAGCGACGTGTTCTACGGCTATGCCGACATCACGGTGAACGCCGACTACTCGGTGACGCTGAACGGCTTCGCCTACGAGAACGTGCGCGGCGCCAGCATCACGGCCGCGCCGGTGCCCGAGCCCTCCACCTACGGCCTGCTGGCGCTGGGCCTGATGGGCATTGCCGTCGCGGTGCGCCGCCGGTCTCAGTCCAGCGACTGACCGAACATCAGCCGGTGTCCGTCCACGCTGCGGACACCGAACTCCCGGCGGGCCAGCATCCTGCGGTGCTCAGGCCTGCCGGCCCTTTTCGCGCTCCTGCAGCGTGCGCCACATGATCTTGCCGGCGCCGCTCTTGGGCAGGCTGGGCACGAACTCGACGAGCCGCGGCGCCTTGTAGGCCGACATGTGGGCGTGGCACCAGTCGCGCAGCTCGGCCTCGGTCAAGGCCTCGAAGCCGGCGCGCTTCACGACCAGCGCCTTCACGGTCTCGCCGCGGTAGGCGTCGGGCGCCGAGATCACGCAGGCCTCGGCCACGCCGGGGTGGCCGTGCATCAGGTTCTCCACCTCGGCCGGCCAGACCTTGAAGCCGCTCGCGTTGATCATGCGCTTGAGCCGGTCGGTGATGAAGAAGTAGCCCTGCGCGTCGGTCGTGCCGATGTCGCCGGTGCGGAAGAAACGCTTGCCCTCGAACTGGATGAAGGCGTCGGCGGTCGCGTCCGGCCGGCCCCAGTAGCCGTCGAACACCATGGGCCCGTGGATGATGATCTCGCCCACCTCGCCGGGCGGCAGCTCGCGCAGGGTGTCGGGGTCGACCACGCGCGCATCGCAGCTGATGATGGGAATGCCCAGGCACTGCTGCTTGGGGGCGTCGTAGGGGTTGGTGTGGCTGGGCGCCGCGGTCTCGGTGAGGCCGTAGCCCTCCATGTAGCGCAGACCCCAGCGCTGCCACAGCCGCTCGGCGATGGCCTGCGGCATGGCCGCGCCGCCACCGCCTATCGTGATGAGGCTGGAGAGGTCGAAATGCTCGGCCTCGGGGCTGGCCAGCAGGTCGATGACCATGGTGGGGATGTTGGTCCAGCGGGTCACGCGGTGCTGCGCGATCAGGCGGGCCGCGTACTCGCGCTGCCAGCGCGGCATCAGCACCAGGCAGGCGCCCTGCGCCAGCGTGCCGTGCAGCACGACGACGATGCCGGTGATGTGGAACATGGGCACCACGCCCAGCACCACGTCCTCGTGGCTGGCGCTGCTCCACAGCGCCCCGGACATGATGTTGTGCTGCAGGCTGCGGTGGCGGTGCATGCAGCCCTTGGGGTGGCCCGTGGTGCCACTGGTGTAGGGCAGCAGGGCCAGATCGTCCGCCCCGCCCTCGGGCACCGGCGGCGGCGCGCCGCAGTCCAGCGCCTCCTGCCAGCGATGCGCGCCGGCGGGCAGCGGGTGCTGGGCGGTCAGCCAGTCGTGCCAGCCCGGGGGCAGGTCTTGCGCCTCCGGGTGGGCGGGGTCGAAGGCCTCGCCCAGCTGCGTCACCAGCAGGCGCCCGGCCGCGAAGCCGGCGGCCGTCCATTCGGGCACCAGGTCGGCGCTGGTGATCGCGAACACGGCGCCGCTGTCGGTCATCAGGTGCTGCAATTCGGCCGCGCGACACATCGGGTTCACCGGCACCAGCACGGCGCCGACGCGCCAGATCGCGTAGTGGGCGATGACCAGCTGGGGGCAGTTCTGCAGGTCCACCATCACCCGTTCGCCACGGGCCACGCCCTGGCGGGCCAGCCAGGCCGCCACCCGTTCCACCTGCGCGGCCAGCTCGGCATAGGTGGTCACCGCGCCCAGGAAGCGCAGCGCCGGCCGATGCGGGAAACGCCGGGCACTGATGGCCAGGTTGTCCGGCAGCGAGGTCGCCGGTGGCTCGATCGCGTGCGGCAGCCGCGCGGGCCAGACCTGGTAGTGGGGGCGGGTCATGCTGTTGTCTCCTTCTTGGCGACGACCAGGTAGACGCCCAGCAGCGTCACACCCATGCCGACGATGGCTTGTGCCCCCAGTGTCTCGCCGAACAGCAGCCACGCCATCACCGAGGTGACAGAGGGCACCAGATACATGGTGCTGGACACGGCCGTGACCCGCCCATGGCGCAGCATGTAGAACATCAGGCTGATGCCGCCGGCCGTCAGCACCAGCACACTCCAGGCCAGCGCGGCCAGCACCGGCAGGTTCCATTCGATGCGCATGGGCTCCACCACCCAGGCCAGCGGCAGCGTGGCCGCGAGCGCCGCCGCAAACTGCACGACCTGGCCGGTGCGCAGGTCGAAATGCGGCACGAAGCGCTTCTGGTAGAGCGTGCCGCCGGTGATGGCCAGCAACGCCAGCACGCACAGCAGCAGCGGCCCGCCCAGGCCGGCGCCCAGGGTCAGCTTGTGCCAGATCACCAGCAGCACGCCACCCAGGCCCAGCGCCACGCCCAGCCACTGGCGCGGCGACACCCGCTCGCCCACCAGCGGCGCCAGCGCGGCCACCAGCACCGGCTGCAGGTTGACGATCAGCGCGGCGCTGCCGGCCGGCAGGCCCTGGCGTATCGCCACCCACACACCGCCGAGATAGACCGCCTGGATCAGCACGCCGGCCAGCGCCAGGTGCAGCAGCGCACGGCCGCGCGGCCAGGGCGCCCGGGCCAGTTGCGCCAGCACCAGCATCAGCAGGACGACGCCGGCATAGCGCAGGCACAGGAAGCTCAGCGGGTCGGCATACGGCGCCGCCAGCTTGGCGACGATGTAGCCGGTGGCCCAGATCAGGATGAAGGCGCCGGGGGCGATGCGGTCGAGGAGGGGCATGCGGCCATGATGCCTGCTCCACCGGCGATGTCGCGCAGGCAGGCGACACACAAGCAGCCCTGCCATCGCTGCGCCACCGCCTCGCGCTGCTCGGGCGTGAGCCGGATGTCGAAGCAGTCGCAACGCCCGGCGCGGGCGCCACAGTCAAAGCCGCCGCCGCAGCGGGGGCAGGTGCTGGGCATGAGGTCGCCGTTCACAGCGGACATTGGGGATCCTCCTCGGGGCCGGGCTCGGGGGTGGCGCGGGCCAGCGCCATCCAGGTGGAAAAGTCCGGCCGATGCGGGCGCCGCGGCGCCGGACGGGCCAGCTGCAACGCCCCCGGGCCGGCGATCAGCACGCCGAAGTCTGCCGGGATCTCGTCGGGCTCGGCAATGCCCTCCTTCAGCACGAACCAGCACTGACCGCACAGCGCGCGGTAGGCGGCCGACTTGGCGGGCTTGCGCAGCTCGCCCAGCAGATCGGCACGGCTGACCTTGATCTCATGGATGGCGGGCTCGAGATAGTCCTCCACCGTGCTGAGTCGCACCGAGTAGACGTCGGGCATGGCCTGCACCCACTGGGTCTTGCCGTCGTCGCCCGGCAGGCCCGCACGCAGGGTCAGGCCTCGCCAGGCGATGCGCCCGCCGCGCTGCATCTCCTGCGCCACGCGCAGCACCAGGTCCTCGTGCGCATCCCGCGCGGCGCGGTTGCGCTGCAGCGTGTCGGCCAGCAGCGCGACACCGGCATCCGTCACCCGCAGCTGCTCGCGGCCACCCGGCTCGCTCAGCCGCTCCAGCCAGCCGGCGGCCAGCAGCTCCACCTCCACCAGGTCCTGGCAGGGCCAGCCCGCGCTGCGCCAGAGCTGGCGCAGGCGTTGCAGGTGCTGACGGGAGGGGCGCGACGGGGTCATGTCATGAGGCCCGCAAAAGGCCGGGCCCGTGGATTCTCGCCAGCGCCACCGCCGACGCGGCCAAGAAAAAGCCCCTCGGCCGGGTGGCTCGAGGGGCTTGGACGGAAACAGAGGCCGGATCGGCGATCAGCGGTCCTTCTGCAGCAGACCGCTCGGGCTGCTCGGGTCACCCATGATGAACACCGTGTACACGCCGTTCGCCGTCAGCGGGGTCAGGCCGCTGGAGTTGGTCGAGCCGGGGTTGTACAGCGGAGCCAGCTGGACCGGCGAGTTCACGGTCACGACCGAGCCGGTGCTGGACGAGATCGAGGTCGGCAGCGACGAGGTGCCGGGGATCACGTTGCTGGCCAGCGAGGTGTAGTCGACGTTCAGCGTGGCCAGCGCGCTGGCCACGGACATCGCGTTGATCAGGCGGATCTTCACGTTGCCGGTCACGGACGGCAGGCGGTTGTCGTCCACCAGCGGCGTGACGTTGGGCGCGGCAGCCGTGCCCCACAGCAGCAGCGTGTAGTCCTTGCCGGCTTCCAGCGTCGGCAGCACCGAGCTCACGCTCAGGGCCGTGCCGTTGACCGCAGCCGTCAGGTTGCTGGCGCCCGCCGGGAACGACGAGTAGTTGGAGAAGTTGGGCGCCAGCGACGTGGGCATCAGCGTGGTGTTCTGAACACCAACGGTCGCAGTCGTCGTGCCGGCCAGAGCATGGACCACGCGCACGCGGCTCAGCGAGTTGGGCAGATTGGTCACGGCGCCCTTTTGCACCAGCTTGATGCCGTTGACCAGCGTGCCGCTGCTCGTGGCCGTCAGCACCAGCGTGTTGACGGAGGCCGAGTCGAGCGAGATGGTCTGGTCCAGACGCAGGTCGGTGCCGCGCTTGGTCGTGCCCGTGATGCGCACGCGGTAGGTGCCGGAGTTGATCTGCGTGTAGCCGCTGCCCGCACGCGCCACCAGGCCCGTGTAGAAGGCGGTGGCCGTGTCCAGCGAGTCATTGGCCGTCGTGATGTAGACGTCCAGCGTGCCGGCGTCCGGTGCGAGGTTCAGCACCAGCAGCTTGGCCTTGCCGCTGTCCGGCGCGGTTTCGCCTTCCTGCAGCAGCGTCGTGCTGACCGCACCGGCGAAGCCGTAGGCGATGTAGGTGTAGTTCGTGCCGCTGGCCAGCGTGGGGGTCGTGGCGGACACGCTGGTGCCGACGTCGCTGGTCAGGATCTTGGTGGCGGTGTTGGCCGTGTCCACGTCGCCGTAGGAGCCCACGTTCGCATACGCGATCTTGCTGTTGATGGTCTTGTCATTGACCGACAGGTCCAGCGCGGCATAGGACTGCGTCGCGTTCAGCAAGCGCACCTGCGTGTTGCTGCTGCCGCCGCCACCGCCGCAGGCGGTGAGCAAAGCCGTGGCCGACAGACCCAGGATCATCGCCATCCGGGTGGCCCAAGGGGTAAATCGCATCGAAATCTCTCCAGAAAGCCGCCGGGCCCATCCCCAAACGCGCGGACCCGTGATTAGAACTCAACTGCGGCCCGCCAAATTTCCGGTCGTCTCGGCCCAGGTGAAGAACTGTTGCGCGCCCCGGGCAACCCCCTTGGGATTGACCCGCGGTCGCTGGGTAGCATCGCCGCCATGAGCTATCCGCACCTGCTGGCCCCGCTGGATCTGGGCTTCACGACGCTGAAGAACCGCGTGCTGATGGGCAGCATGCACACCGGGCTGGAAGACGGCCGCAAGCACTTCAACCGCATGGCGGCCTATTTCGCCGAACGCGCCCGCGGCGAGGTGGGGCTGATCGTCACCGGCGGCTTCGCGCCCAATATCGAGGGCTGGGCCAAGCCCTTTGCGGGCACGCTGGCGACCTCAGGCGCGGCGCGGCGCCACCGCGTGATCACGGATGCGGTCCATGCCGAGGGCGGCAGGATCGCGCTGCAGATCCTGCACACCGGGCGCTATGGCTACTCGCCGCTGTGCGTGGCGCCGTCGCGCATCCAGAGCCCGATCACGCCGTTCACGCCGCGCGAGCTGACGGCCCGCGGCGTCGAGCGCCAGATCCGCGCCTTCGTGCGCTGCGCCCGGCTGGCCCGCGAGGCCGGCTACGACGGCGTGGAGGTGATGGGCTCCGAGGGCTATTTCATCAACCAGTTCCTGGTGACCCACACCAACCAGCGCAGCGATGAGTGGGGCGGCAGTTATGAGAACCGCATGCGCCTGCCGCTGGAGATCCTGGCGCGGGTGCGCGAAGCCGTGGGGCCGGACTTCATCATCATCTACCGGCTCTCCATGCTGGACCTCATCCCCGACGGCAGCAGCTGGGACGAGGTGCTGGAGCTGGCCCGGCGCGTGGCCCGCGGCGGGGCAACGATCATCAATACCGGCATAGGCTGGCACGAGGCGCGCATTCCCACCATCGCCACCAGCGTGCCGCGCGCCGGCTTCGCGTGGGTCACGGCTCGGCTGCGTGCGCAGCTGCGCGCCGAGGGCATCAGCACGCCGCTGATCACCAGCAACCGCATCAACACGCCCGAGGTGGCGGAAGGCGTGCTGGCGGACGGCAGCGCCGACATGGTCTCCATGGCCCGGCCGTTTCTCGCCGATGCCGAGTTCGTGAAGAAGGCGCGCGAGGGCCGGGCCGACGAGATCAACACCTGCATCGCCTGCAACCAGGCCTGCCTGGACCACACCTTCAAGCAGCAGATCTCCACCTGCCTGGTGAACCCGCGCGCGGCCTACGAGCAGACGCTGGTGGTGCGGCCGGTGCAGGGCGCCAAGAAGCGCATCGCGGTGGTGGGCGCCGGCCCGGCCGGCCTGGCCGCGGCCACCACGCTGGCCGAGCGCGGCCATGCGGTCACGCTGTTCGAGGCCGCGGCGGACATCGGCGGCCAGTTCAACATGGCACGGCGCATTCCCGGCAAGGAGGAGTTCAGCGAGACGCTGCGCTACTTCCGCCGCCGCCTGCAGCTCACCGGCGTGGACCTGCGGCTGGGCACCCGCGCCGGCGTCGACACGCTGGCGGGCTTCGACGAGGTGCTGCTGGCCAGCGGCGTCAGCGCGCGCAACCCGCGCATCGCCGGCCAGGCCGAGGGCGAGGCGCGGGGTCAGGTCTTGAGCTACATCGATCTGCTGCGCGACGACCGGCCGGTGGGCGCCCGGGTGGCCATCGTGGGGGCCGGCGGCATCGGCTTCGACGTGGCCGAATACCTGCTGGAGGCTGGCCATTCGCTGACGCTGGACCCGGCCGCCTGGCGCCGCCACTGGGGCGTGGGCGACCCCGAGCGCCTGCGCGCCGGCCTGGCCCGCCCCATGCCGGATGCGCCCACGCGCGAGATCACGCTGCTGCAGCGCAAGGCCGGCAAGCCCGGCGCGGGCCTGGGCAAGACCACGGGCTGGATCCATCGCGCCGCGCTGAAGATGAAGCGCGTGGAGATGCTGGCCGGCGTCAACTACGAACGCATCACCGAGGACGGGCTGTGGATCAGCTACGACGAGAAGCGCACCGACGCCCAGCTGATTCCGGCCGACAGCATCGTGCTGTGCGCCGGCCAGGAGCCGCTGCGCGAGCTAGAGGCGCCGCTGCGCGCGGCCGGCCTGCGCGTGCACCTGATCGGCGGGGCACTGGAGGCCGGCGAACTGGACGCCAAACGCGCCATCCGCCAGGGCACGGAGCTGGCCTGCACCCTGTGAGCGCGCGGCTCAGGCCGCGTCGCGCAGCGGCTCGGGCTCCGGCATCGGCTGGGGCATGACGGGCAGCAGCGGCTGGCGGCTGCTCAGGCGGTACTGCGCGGGCGACATGCCCACCACGCGCTTGAAGGCATGGCTGAAGGCGCTTTCCGACGCATAGCCCAGCTCGCCCACCCAGGCCGCCATCGGCCGCTCCTCCAGCCGCAGCGCCCGGCGCGCCAGCAGCATGCGCCATTCGCTCAGGTAGGCCAGCGGCGCCAGCCCCACCTGCGCCTTGAAGCGCACCGCGAAGGCCGTGCGCGACATCGCCGCGGCGCTCGCCAACTCCTCCAGCGTCCAGGCCCGGCCTGGCTGCTCGTGCATGCAGCGCACCGCCGGCTGCAGCCGCGCATCACCGAAGGCCCGCAGCCAGCCGCAGTCCACCGACTGGCCGCGGCTCAGGTGCAGCCGCAGCATCTGCACGAACAGCATCTGCGTGAGCTGCTCGGCCATCAGCCGGTGGCCGGGCCGCTGCAGGCCGCGCTCGCGCATCAAGCTCTCTAGCAGCCAGCGCAGCACCGGCGCCTCGGCCTCGTCCGCGCGCACATGCAGGCAGACCGGCAGCTCGCCGGCCATGGGGCCGCCGCAGTCCTCGCTCAGCGTCACATGGCCGCCGATCATCGTGAGCTCGCTGCCATCGCCGATGCAGGCCACCGGCCGCAGCGGATCAACCCCGGCAAAACGCTGCATCGCGTCCTCGGGCACCAGCGCCGGGTCACTGCCGATGACGTAGGCGCCGCCGCGGTGCATCAGCATCAGGTCGCCGGACGCCAGCCGGCGCGGCGCCTCGCCCGCCAGCGTCAGCCAGGCCTCGCCACGCACCACCGCAAAGAGCTTGAGCCCCTGCGGGGCCGGAAACGCCAGCGACCACGGCCCCTGCGCATTGAGCTGCCCGGTCATCGCGGTCTGCACACCGGCCAGCCGCAGCAGGTCGGACAGGGGGTCGGCCAGCAAATCTGAACTGTCGATCATGAAATCAGCACCCACGCACATTCAAAGTTCAGATCAGCATACCCAGAATCGCGCCGATCTGCATCTGGCCCCCCCGCCCATGTCCCTGCATCTGATCCTGCCCGTGGTGTCCGCCGTGCTCGCGCTGGCCGTGGCCGGCTGCGCGCTGGCCCGCCGCCCGCTGGCCTATGCCGACTCGCCCCAGCAGCGCGACGGCCGCTTCACCAACGCCCGCCCGCCGCGGCCGCTGGGCCTGAAGCAGGCCCTGAAGCTGTGGTGGATCTTCCTGTTCGACAAGCCCGCCGACACCCGGCCGGCGGAGCGCTTCGCGGTGCAGCCGCTGAGCGCCGAGCAGCTGGCCGCGGCGCCCGACGGCACGCTCTGGCGCCTGGGCCATTCGACGCTGCTGATGAAGCTGGCCGGCGGCCTGTGGCTGACCGATCCGGTGCTGTCCGAGCGGGCTTCGCCGCTGAGCTGGATGGGCCCGGCCCGCTTCCACGCGCCGCCCATCAGCGCGCAGGACCTGCCGGCGCTGGCCGGCGTGATCCTGTCGCACGACCACTACGACCATCTCGACCGCGAGACGGTGCGCGCGCTGGCCGCCAAGACCGCGGTCTTCCTGACCCCGCTGGGCGTGGGCGAGCGCCTGATCGCCTGGGGCGTGGACCCGGCCCGGGTGCGCCAGCTGGACTGGTGGCAGGCCACGCAGGTCGGCGGCCTGCGCCTCACCGCCACGCCGGCCCAGCACTTCTCGGGCCGCGGCCTGGGCGATGCCAACCGCACGCTGTGGGCCTCGTGGGTCATCGAAGGCAGCGGCCTGAAGCTGTTCTTCAGCGGCGACACCGGCTACTTCGACGGCTTCCGCCAGATCGGCGAGCGGCTGGGGCCCTTCGACGTCAGCTTCATCGAGTGCGGGGCCTACGACCACCGCTGGCCCGATGTGCACATGCAGCCCGAGCAGACGCTGCAGGCCCACCTGGACCTCGGCGCCCGCTGGCTGCTGCCCATCCACAACGGCAGCTTCGACCTGGGCCTGCATGCCTGGACCCAGCCGATGGAACGCATCACCGCGCTGGCCGAGGCCCGGGGCACACCGCTGAGCCTGCCCGAGATCGGCGCCGCCGTGAACCTGCGCCAGCCCACGGCCGGCGGCAGCTGGTGGCGCGCGCTGCGCTGAGGCCAACATGGGCATGCCCCCCCTGCCCCTGCTGGACGGCGCCCGCCACGAGCTGAGCGCGGCCGGCGAGCACGTTGTGCATACCAGCCTGCTGATCGAGGCGCCGGCGGCCCTGGTCTGGCAGGTGCTGACCGACTTCGAGCGCATGCCGCGCTGGAGCTCCAGCCTGCTGAGCGTGCAGGGCCCCTGGCAGGACGGCGCGGCGGTGGTGGTCTGGCAGCAGCTGATGGGCGAGGCCTGGGTCCAGCCCCAGGTGCTGAAGCTGCAGCCGGGCGTCGGCTTCGGCTGGTCGTCGTGGTGGCATGGCGACTACAGCCGGGTGCGCGACGACCACTGGTTCGAGCTGCAGCCGCTGGCCCCGGCGCTGACCCGTGTGGTCCAGCGCGACCGTTTCCACGGCCCGGACGCCGCCGCGCTGGGCGCGCCGCTGGCCCGCGCGGCACTGGCCGACTACGCCGGCTTCAACCGAGCGCTGCGCGACGAGGTGATGGCCCGCTCACTGCGCAAGCCGCCAGAGCTGCAGCAGGCTGTCGTCGTCCTGCTCGCAGACCTCCAGGCCGCTGGCCAGGTCCAGGCTGGAATCGAGCCAGCCGCCGGACGCCCTGTCGGACGCGCCATCGGACGGCTCCGCGGGCCGCACGACGGCACCGATCTCTGAGCGGCCCACGGCACGCGACCAATACGAGGGGATGAAGGCGGACAGGGACATGGACGGCTCCTGGATCGCATGGCCCCACGGGGCCTGACCCCTACAGAGTCGGCGACGCGCCCTCGGCCCGCCATCACCCCGAGGACGGTGCGGCGGGGGGGCGGCCCACCCCCGCGCCCCTCCAAAGGGGGAGTCAGCCGCCGCGGCCGGCCAGCTCCCGGCGGGCGTCGGCCCCTATCCAGCGGGCGGCCCTGTGCGGGCTGGCAGCCAGCTCCTGCGCGACAGCGAGTGCCTGCTCACGCAGGCCCGGGCTGCGCTTGCCGATCTGGCGCAGCGCCCAGTTCACCGCCTTCTTGACGAAGTTGCGCGGGTCGTCCGCGCCGGCGCGTATCAGCGGCAGGCGAGCCGCGAAGTCGGCGTCCGGGCGGGTCTTGTGGTGCACCGCGGCCACCGCCAGCAGCGCATAGCCGGCGCGCTTCTCGAACTCCGGCTCGCGCGCCGCCCAGCGCGGAATGGCGTCCCAGCCCAGCGGGCTCTTCACGAAGGCATTCAGGCAGGCCTGGTCGCACACGTCCCAGGCCTGCAGGCCGGCCACCCAGTGGTCCATCTGCGCCACCGTGAACTGCGCGGGCTCGGCCAGCAGGCCGGCCAGCAGCTGGGCGTCGGGAATGCCGGTGTCCCACAACGCCAGCGCCAGTTCGTGCTCGCGCCCCAGCTCGCGGGCCAGCGCCCGCAGCGTGGGCACGGCCAGGCCCAGGCGGCCCTCGCCGGTGAGGCCGAAGCGCGCCATGCCGGCCAGCGCCTCGGGCCGCGCCCGCTCGTGCAGGGCGGCCAGCGCCAAACTCAGTCGCGGAGGGTGCTTATTCGGCATGCGCAGATTCTGGCCGGCGTGGCTGGCCGCAGAATGCAGGTTTTGCCCCCAACCCTTCCCGACGCTCGATGAAGAAGCTCGCTCCCCTGTTCGCCGCGCTCGCCACCGCCCTGGTGCTGGGTGCCACGCCTGCCGTCCACGCCAGCACCGGCCCTGGCGTCGCCTGGCAGGCCGCCGCGGCCGATGCCGACATCGAGCGCTATTTCGCGCTTGCCAAGACCGAGAAGAAGCCGGTGCTGCTGTACTGGGGCGCCAAGTGGTGCCCGCCCTGCAACCAGCTCAAGGCCACGCTCTTCAACCGCGCGGACTTCATCGAGCAGAGCAAGGCCTTCGTGGCCGTGGGCATCGATGGCGACGCGCCCGGTGCGCAGAAGCTTGGCACGCGCTTCAAGGTGCGCGGCTACCCCACGCTGATCCTGTTCAGCCCCACGGGCCAGGAGGTCACCCGCCTGCCCGGCGAGGCCGACGCGGCCCAGGTGATGAAGGTGCTGCAGCTGGGCCTGTCCAGCGGCCGCCCGGTCAAGACCGTGCTGGCTGACGCCAAGGCCGGCAAGAAGCTGTCTGCCAACGAGTGGCGGCTGCTGGGCTTCTATGGCTGGGAGACCGACGAGCAGCAGCTGGTGCCCGCCGAGCAGCGTGCCGCCACGCTGGCCCAGCTGGCCAAACTCAGCGAGGGCGTGGACGCCGAGACGACGACGCGGCTGTGGCTGAAGTCGCTGGGCGCCGAGGGCAAGGCCGACCCCGCCCAGCAGGAGCGCGTGCGCGCCGTGCTGGCCGATCCGGCCCAGGCCCATGCGCAGATGGACGTGCTCACCAACGAGGCACCCGACATCGTCAAGGCCGTGGCGCCCCAGCCCGGCGAGGCGCGCCAGCAGCTGGTGGCCGCCTTCGACGCGGCGCTGGCCCGGCTCAATGCCGACACCACGCTGTCGCGCGCCGACCGCCTGAACGCGCTGCAGGGCCGCATCGAGCTGGCCCGGCTCGACCAGCCCAAGGACGCGGTGAACCCCACCGGCCTGCCGCCCGCGCTGCTGGCCCAGGCCCGCGACCAGGCCGGCCGCGCCAACCGCGAGATCACCGACGGCTACGAGCGCCAGGCCGTGGTCACCGGCGCCGCCTATGTGCTGGGCCGCGCCGGCCTGTGGAAGGAGAGCGACGAGCTGCTGAAGTCCGCGCTGGCGCGCAGCCACTCGCCCTACTACCTGATGAGCCAGCTGGCCGGCAACGCGAAGAAGCAGGGCCACAAGGCCGAGGCGCTGCGCTGGTCTGAAGAAGCCTTCAACAAGAGCGAGGGCCCGGCCACCCGCCTGCAGTGGGGCTCCAACTACCTGGGCCTGCTGATCGAGCTGGCCCCCGAAGACAGCGCCCGCATCGAGAAGACCGCGGCCCAGCTGTTCGCCGAGGCCGAGAAGGACCCCGGCGCCTTCTACGAACGCAGCGAACGCTCGCTGAAGAAAGTGGCCACGCTGCTGAACGGCTGGGCCAAGGCACCGGCCCAAGCCGCCGTGGTCGACAAGCTCAAGAGCCAGCTGGACGGCGTCTGCGGCAAGCTGGACGCCGGCGAGGCCAAGGCTCGCTCGGCCTGCCAGAGCCTGTTCAAGGCCAAGGCCTGACGCCCCCCGCCACCCGGCCCGCCCAAGAGCCGCGCGCCCGCCCGTCGGGTGGCGCGGCTTTTTCGTTTGACCGCGATCAAACGCCGCGGCGAGCAATGGTTACAGACTGACCAGTTTTTAACCGGGAGTAGGTCATGGCGGAGAAGATGAAGGCAGCGGTGGTTCACGAGTTCGGCAAGCCGCTGGAAATCGAGGACGTGGACGTGCCCGAGGTGCCGCCCGGCCAGGTGCTGGTGAAGGTGGTGGCCTCCGGCGTGTGCCACACCGACCTGCACGCCGCCGACGGCGACTGGCCCGTCAAGCCCACGCTGCCCTTCATCCCCGGCCACGAGGGCGTGGGCTATGTGGCCCGCGTCGGGGCCGGCGTGAAGTTCCTGAAGGAAGGCGACCGGGTCGGCGTGCCCTGGCTACACACCAGCTGCGGCCATTGCGAGCACTGCATGGGCGGCTGGGAAACCCTGTGCGACCACCAGGAGATGACCGGCTACACCGTCAACGGCGGCTACGCCGAATACGTGCTGGCCGACCCCGGCTATGTGGGCCACCTGCCCGCCAACCTCGACTTCGCCCCCGCCGCGCCCGTGCTGTGTGCCGGCGTCACGGTCTACAAGGGCCTCAAGCAGCTGGATTGCAAGCCGGGCGACTGGGTCGCCATCTCCGGCGTGGGCGGCCTGGGCCACATGGCCGTGCAGTACGCCAAGGCCATGGGCTTCCATGTGATCGCGGTGGACGTGGCCGAAGACAAGCTGGCACTGGCCCGCACGCTGGGCGCCGACGTGACGCTGAACGCCGCCACCCAGGACGTGGTGGCCGAGGTGCAGAAGCAGCTGCGCGGCGCCCACGGCGTGCTGGTGACGGCCGTGTCACGCCAGGCCTTTGCGCAGGGCGTGGGCATGCTGCACAAGCGCGGCACCATGTCCCTGGTGGGCCTGCCGCCCGGCGGCTTCGAGCTGCCCATCTTCGACGTGGTGCTCAACGCCAAGACCGTGCGCGGCTCCATCGTCGGCACCCGGCTGGACCTGATGGAGGCCCTGCAATTTGCCGGCGAGGGCAAGGTGGCCTCGCACTACTCCACCGACAAGCTGGAGAACATCAACGCCATCTTCGGCGCGATGAAGCAGGGGCGGATTGACGGGCGGGTGATTCTGGAGATCTGAGCCTCGATGGCGGGGCGCTTCCGGCTGTTATCGGCCGGGCGCCCCCATTGACGCCGGGCCGCTTCAGGGGCCTGGGCCTGTCACCCACCTGCCGCTCAGGCCTAACTGATCGAACGGGCGTCACCGCTGCCGGGCATCGACGCGATGCGACGACCTGGTGGCAGGGTTCTCCGCGGGAACCATTGCCCCCTGGCAATGGCAACATCCAGGCGCCCACAGGCCGACACTAGCGCTTTGTAACCGGCGCGGCATTTGCCCGGAGAAATAGCGCCTGATAACAGCGCGCGAGAGCGGAGGAATTTATATGCGACAAGCACTTGCAAGCGCATGGAGGCGGCTGTTAGCGCGCGGTGTCCGGTGTTATCCGACGGTTTGCGCCGGTATATAACAAGTTAGAGCGCAGCAGCAGGCGCCCTCTCTGCTATCACGAGATTCGAATAGCTACACAGGATCAATCCATGAAGAGCCGATATGTAGACCCGTTCACGCCTGATATCCCGGTTTCCGATCCCGCTCGGTTCTCTGGGCGGAAGACACAGGTGGAGTTAGTAGTCGACTCCCTGTATCAGTTGAAGCATGGAAAGCCAACCAGCACGATCATCACGGGAGACCGGGGGATCGGAAAGAGTTCATTGCTGAACCAAGCGAAGGAGTTGGCGCAAGGCGACAACCGTCTACCCCAGCGGCTCGGAATTGATTTGGGTACGGGGAAGTTTGACTTCCTAGTTGCTTGGCACGATGCAGCAAAGGATCAGGGGCCACGCGAAATCGTCAAAGGGGTCATGGAAGACCTGCAAACAGTAGTCGGCAAGGTCTTCTCAAAAGTCAAGATCGAGCTGAACCTGGGTGGAACGCTCAAACTGAGCAAAAAAGAAGCCGACGCAAGCGATATCACTAGCGTTGTGAACCACTTTTGCACCGAGGTTAGCAAGGTGGCCACACGCGCCACCGAACAAGGGAAAGACGGCGTACTCATATTCATCGACGAGCTTGATCGTGCAAGCCCGACATCCGGAATTGCAACATTCTTCAAGCTCGCAACTGAGAAGCTCGCACGAGAGAAGATTAATAACGTTGCCTTCTTTTGCGCCGGTATCACTGGCGCAATTCAGACTCTTGAAGAAGAGCATGCATCCATCTATCGGACCTTCAAGGAAGTTCCGGTACCTAGATTGGAGCCGGCGGAAACAACAGAGATTCTGCGAACGGGCTACTCAAGCGTGAAGTGCGAGTTTGATGATCGCGTCTGTACCGCGATCCACAAGCTCGCAGCCGGCTATCCGGAGCCGGTTCATCTGCTTGGGAGTCAGACCCTTGCCGTCGACACAGATGACAAGATTTCGCTGGAGGATGCTGAGGCAGCCAAAGTTCGAACGGTCGAGACTTTGCGCCGGAACAAGCTCAACTCTCTTCTCCGCCGCGCAGGCTCCGGCAAGTATCAGAAGATCCTGCGTGCAATGGCCGAGCACTCAGGCGATGACGTGCCGCTCGCGTTCATTTCCGACAAGATCGGGTACTCGCAGAACCAATACAGCTCGAACATGGGCAACTTGCAAGCACGCGAGGTCATCGTTCAGCGAGATCGTGGCGTCTACGCCTTTGTCGATCCTCTGCTGAAGGAGTACATCAAGCGCTTCGGGGTGCTGTCCATCGAAGAAGAAGACAAGGAGTAGGTGTTGGTCACAGCACTGCGCTCTAACCTTTCCATCGAGAGGACCAGTCCCGGCAAGCCGGGCCTGGCCTCTCATGTCAAACGTTAAACCGCACAGTGGCCATCAGCGCATAGCTCCATCGTTGTCCACGCCCAAGAGCATGTCGTTCCTTCTATCACTCGTACTTCCGGTCTTCATCTGCCTGGCTCTTTCGGGTACATCTGCCGTTTTCTGGGCCAAGGTTCTACCGAGTTCCGTAGTCTTTGCCGTCATTGCCTTTCTCTCCATGCTTGGCCTACACCGCCTGATCCAAGCTGTGGCCGAGTTCGGCAAGCTCTTCTTCGGTGGCGGCTACTTCCTGGAAGCCCGGGACAAGCCATCTGTCGCTCAGTTGGTCAGCGAGAACTTGAGTACAGAGTCAGTTCTGGTCTGCGCTGCACTCGTGGCGCTCGGTATGCCATTGCTCTTCGTGCTCCGTAACGCCATGGCGCGCATTTAGGTCCCGCGGGGCACAGGGTCAAATCTTTAATTTCAACCCCTGACCGCCAAGACACACAGCGCTCATCGGGAAGATAAGCGCTGTTCGTTTTCGGTCTTCGGCGGTGGGCTGTTCCGGCCTTCCCCCTTGGAGCCGCCGAGAAGCGCAGCCCGACAAGGCGCGTGCGCAGCACGCTTCAAGCACTGACTCGCGACGCTTGTCCGAGCAGAGCGTAGCGACGCGAGTTCGGCCCGGCCTTGTCGGGCGATGCACTGAGGCAGGACCGAGTGCAGCACCTGCGTGCTGCACGACGCCTGGCGAAGGCCCAAGCGCCTGCAGGCGCTTGGGCGCGCAGGGAACCCACCCGCGCAGCGGGTGGGTGGCGGAGCAGGGGCCGTGAACAACAGATCATGCGCAGCGGGTCCACTTCTCAAATCCAGAGTCCTGCTGCTTTTGCGCAGAGCCTTTCAACTCGCAGCACCGAGCCGGGAGTCCGCCCCGGCAGGCGGGTAACTTTTCTCTGTCGCGCCAGAGAAAAGTCACCAAAAGAGGAGCGCTAATTCCACAGCCACTGCAAGCCCGCTTGATCGGGCGCAGCGGCCTTCGGGCCTGAAGCGAGCCGCTGCGCTCTCGCGTTGGACTTGTGAAGCGAGCCAGCCCTCGCGCCTTTACGCCGGCTAAGGCGCGGCTGCACGCCGACGCCAGAGGGTGCCAATACAAACCCAGGATCGCGCCGCACTAGCGGCGCGGCATTGCCTTTGCATTTGCTCGTGAGCACGGCGTGCAGCCGCGCGTCGGACGGCGCTGAGGTCCGAGTTCACCAGGCGATGACAAGTCCACCGCGAGAGCGCAGCGGATCGCTTCTGCGCACACGACCAGCGTCCGTTGAATTGGTGAACCTCGATTCAGGCCCCGAGCGCGGTGCGGTTCAGCGCTGCTCTTTTGGTGACTTTTCTCTGGCGCGACAGAGAAAAGTTACCCGCCCGCCGGGGCGGACTCCCGGCGCGATGCAACGGGTCACGCCGCTCGTCGCCAAGACACCCCCACACCAGTCGCCCCACGGCCCTCATGCGCAGTGGCCGATGCGATTCGGAGAGTCAGTCGCGGCAAACCAGGTGTGGCCCCCAGCCCCTCCCACCAAACCTGACCCCACCGCCGCCCATCCCCCACCGCCGCCGTTCATGCGGCGCCGGCCGCCATTCGGGCAACTCGTATGCCGGGGCGCCCCAGCCCGCCGGGATACTGGCCGCCTCGTTAGGCTTCCAGGAACCCTGGCATGTTGCGAACCCTCAGGCGCGTCCCCGCACGCGTCACCCTGCTCAGCGCGCTGCTGCTGCTGGTGCTGCAGGCCCTGCCCGTGCAGGCGGCACCGGCCGCGGCGCTCAAGCCCTGCCGCGTCGACGGCATTCCCACCGAACTGCAGTGCGGCAGCCTGCAGCGCCCGCTGGACCCGGCCCGGCCGGACGGCGTCAAGATTGACGTGCACTACCTGGTGGTGCCCGCCATGGCGCGCAACAAGCAGCCCGACGCGGTGCTGATGCTGGCCGGCGGCCCCGGCCAGAGCGCCATCAGCCTGGCGGCCCGGGTGCTGCCGCGCTTCTCGCGGCTGAACAACCGGCACGACCTGGTCTTCATCGACCAACGCGGCACCGGCAGGTCGGCCCCGCTGCAGTGCCCCGAGGACAGCGATGACGACGCGCCCATCGACAACGACCACCAGGCCCGGCGCCTGGAAGCCTGCCGCGCCACGCTGGAGCAGCTGCCCTATGGCCGCGACGGCGGCATGCGCTTCTTCACCACGACGATCGCGATGCAGGACATGGACGCGGTGCGCGAGGCGCTGGCCATTCCGCAGTGGGATCTGATCGGCGGCAGCTACGGCACGCGCGCGGCGCTGGAATACCTGCGCCAGTTTCCGACCAAGGTGCGCCGCACCGTCATCGACGGCGTGGCGCCGGCCGACATGGTGCTGCCGGCCAGCTTCTCCACCGACACGCAGGCCGCGCTCGACGCGCTGCTGCGGGCCTATGGCAAGACGCACCCGGACCTGCAGGCCGACTGGGATCAGCTGCGCGCCTCCGTCCCGCGCCAGGTGACGGTGGCGCAGCCGCTGACGGGCAAGCCCCAGCAGCTGACGCTGGACCAGTCGCTGCTGACGCGGCTGCTGCGCCTGCCGCTGTACCAGCCGGCGCTGGCCTCCGCCCTGCCCGCGGCGCTGCACGCGGCGGCGCATGACGGCCGCTTCGAGGGCCTGTTCGGGCTCAGCACCTCCTTCGCCAGCAGCCCCGCCATGCGCCTGGCCGCCGGCATGCACTTCTCGGTGGTGTGCGCCGAGGACGGCCCGCGCATCGCGCAGGCCACCGACCAGCCCGGCGCCGACTTCCGCCGCCTGGACGCCGAGCTCTACACCCGTGTCTGCAAGACCTGGCCCCGTGGCGAGGTGCCGGCGGACTTCTACAAGATTCCGCCCGCCCCCAGCCCGGTGCTGCTGCTGAGCGGCGGCGCCGACCCGGTGACGCCGCCGCGCCATGCCGAGCGCGTGGCCAAGGCGCTGGCCGTCGGCCACCCCGAGCGGGTGCAGCACGTGGTGGTGCCCGAGGCCGGTCACGGCGTGATGAGCCTGGGCTGCATGCGCGACGTGCTGTTCCGCTTCATCGACGCCAAGACCGACGCCCAGGCGCTGCCGCAGGACGCGGCCTGTGCCATCCGCATCCCCCGCCCCACGGCCTACGAGCCGGTGCAAGGGCCCCAGAAGACACCGGCGGCCAAGAAGGAGGCGGCGCCATGATCCACATCCAGGACGTACACAAGCGCTTCGTCAGCGCCGGCAGCGGCGGGCTGCTGAAGAAGGCGCCCAAGCGCATCGTGCAGGCGGTGCAGGGCGTGAGCGTGCAGGCCGATGATGGCCGCATCACCGGCCTGCTGGGCGCCAACGGCGCGGGCAAGACCACCACGCTGCGCATGCTGGCCGGGCTGTTCAAGCCGGACGCCGGCAGCATCCAGGTCGACGGCCTGGACGTGCTGCAGACGCCGCAGCGGGCGCTGGCCCGCATGGGCATCCTGGGCGACGCGCATGGCCTGTACCCGCGGCTGACCGCGCGCGAGAACGTCGTCTACTACGGCCGCCTGCAGGGCATGGCGCCCGAGGCCGCGAACGCGCGGGCCGACGAGCTGGCCCGGCTGCTGGAGATGCAGCCCATCCTGGACCGCCGGGCCGACGGCTTCAGCCAGGGCGAGCGCATGAAGACGGCGCTGGCCCGCGCGCTGGTGCATGACCCCGCCAACATCGTGCTGGACGAGCCCACCAACGGGCTGGACGTGCTGGCCACGCGGGCGCTGCGCGAGGCGCTGCGCTGGCTCAAGAGCCCGGCGGGCGGCGCCAAGTGCATCGTGTTTTCCACCCACATCATGCAGGAGGTGGAGATGCTGTGCGACGAGGTCGTCGTCGTGTCCCACGGCCGCAGCGTGGCGCGCGGCAGCGTGCCGGCCCTGCTGGCGCAGGCAGGCGAGACCCGCTTCGAGGATGCGTTCGTGAAGCTCGCGTTCCCGCAGGAAACGGTGGCCTCGGCGCCGGCCGGCATCACCCCGGGCGCACTGCCCATGGGTTCAATGGAAAAGGGGTTGGCATGACTCAAGCCTGGATTGTTTTCACCAAGGAGCTGATCGACGCGCTGCGCGACCGCCGCACGCTGCTGCGCATGCTGCTGCCGGCGCTGCTGATGGGGCCGCTGCTGCTGACCGCGCTGTCGGGCCTGATCGCATCGCTGGAGGCGCGCGCCGACAAGCGCGAGCTGATGACCGTGGGCATGGAGCATGCGCCGACGCTGGCCAACTACCTGGAGCGCCAGACCTACACGCTCAAGGCCGCGCCCGCCGACTACGAGGCCCGGCTGCGCGACAGCAAGCTGCAGGAGCCGGTGGTGGTGGTGCCGCAGGACTTCGAGGCCAAGCTGCTCAGCGGCGAGCCGCCCACCCTCGAGGTGGTCAGCGACAGCGCGAACCAGCGTGCCAGCGCGGGCGTGGGCACGGTGCAGCGGCTGCTGCTGGGCTTCAACCGCGAACGTGCGGCGCTGAACCTGGCCATGCGCGGCGTGTCCATGCAGCTGCTGGAGCCGGTGGACGTGCAGGAGCGCGACCTGGCCGGCGTGCAGGCCCGCGCGGTCAAGCTGACCGCCATCCTGCCTATGTTCATCATCATGGCGGTGCTGTACGGCGCGCTGACCGCCGCGCTGGACAGCACGGCCGGCGAGCGCGAGCGCGGCTCGCTGGAGCCGCTGCTGATGAACCCGGTGCCGCATGGCGCCATCGTGGCGGGCAAGTGGGGCGCCGTGGCGCTGCTGAGCATGGCGGTGGCGTTGATGTCGTCCCTGAGCTTCGTGCCCGCGCAGTGGCTGCTCAAGAGCGACAGCCTGCAGGCGATGTTCCAGTTCGGCAGCAGCGAGGTGCTGGCCTTCTGGCTGCTGCAGATCCCGCTCGCGGCCGGGCTGTCGGCACTGCTGATGGCGCTGGCGATACGCTCCAAGAGCTTCAAGGAGGCCCAGGCCAGCAGCGCCCTGGTGATCACGGCGATCAGCCTGATGCCCATGGTCAGCATGTTCAACCCGGGCGGCGAGGCGCCGTGGTACCTGTGGGTGCCAGGTCTTGCCCAGAACACGCTGATGATGCTGGTGCTCAAGGGCGAGGCGCTGCGCTGGACGCAGGTGCTGCCGGGCGTGCTGACCGGCATCGCGATGACGGTGGCGGGCCTGGCCTTCGTGGCCCGCTCCATGCGCAGCGCGGTGGCGCGCTGAGGCCCGCGCCGGCGGGCGGCCACTTGAGCGCTGGTGCGCTCAGGCGGCCGGCTTGCCGCCCTGCTGGTGCGCCAGCAGGCGCGTGATCTCCAGGCTCGACGAGGGCATGGCCAGCAGGAAGCCCTGCACCTCGCCGCAGCCGTCGTCCAGCAGCAGGTCCAGCTGCTCCTGGGTCTCGACGCCCTCGGCCGTGACCGAGAGCCCCAGCGCCCGCCCCAGCGCCAGGATGGCCTGGACGATGGGGCGCGAGCTTTCCGACGTGGCCAGGTCGCGCACGAAGCTGCGGTCCACCTTGATGACGTCGAACGGGAAGTTGCGCAGGTAGCTGAGCGACGAGTAGCCGGTGCCGAAGTCGTCGATCGCCAGCCGCACCCCCAGCTGCTTGAGGGCGCCCAGCACGTCCAGCGCGCGCCGGCTGTCGGCCAGCAGCACGCCCTCGGTGATCTCCAGCTCCAGCCGGTCGGCCGGCAGCCCGGAGCGCTGCAGCGCCTCGCTGACCTTGCGCACCAGGTCGTCATCGCCGAACTGCACCGGCGACAGGTTGACCGACACGCCGATGCCGGGCCAGCTGGCCGTCACCAGGCAGGCCTGGTTCAGTATCCATTCGCCCAGCGGCACGACCAGGCCGCACTGCTCGGCCAGCGGGATGAACTCGGCCGGGCCCACACGCCCGCGCTCCGGGTGCGACCAGCGCACCAGCGCCTCGACGCTGCGCACCTCGCGGCTGGCGGTGTCGAAGCGCGGCTGGTATTCCAGGTAGAAGTCGCCGGCCGCGAAGCTGTTGCGCATGTCCTCGATGAGCTTGCGCTGGCCGTAGAGCCGGGCGTTGAGCTCGTCCGAGAAATAGCTGCGGCAGGCGCGGCCGCTGCGCTTGGAGGTGGCCAGCGCGGTGTCGCCGGCACGCAGCAGGTCGTCGGGCGTGCTGCCGTCGGTGGGCGCCATGGCCACGCCGATGGACACGCTGACACTGACCTCCTCGGTCTCCGCCGCCAGGATGGGCTCGGACAGCTTGTCCAGCAGCACCTGGCAGAAGCGCTCGACGGCATCCGCCCCCATGCCGGGCGCGGCAATGACGAACTCGTCGCCCCCCACGCGCGCGGCCATCTGGTCCTCGCGCAGCAGGCGGCGCATGCGGTCCGCCAGCTCGGCCAGCACGCGGTCGCCGGCCAGGTGGCCGTGCTGTTCGTTGACCTGGCTGAAGTGGTCCACATCCACATAGAACAGCGCCAGCGTGCCGGTGGCATCGGCCAGGTGCGTGCCCAGGAAGGTGGTCAGCTTGGCGCGGTTGGGCAGCGAGGTGGCGGAGTCCAGCTGGGCCTGGCGCTTGGTCTCGGCAAAGGCCTCGGCCAGCGCGATGTTGGCGCTGACGTCGGTGGCGAACTTCACCACCTTGAAGGGCCGGCCGTTGAGGTCGAGGATGGGGTTGTAGGAGGCCTGGATCCAGATCTCCCGCCCGCCCTTGCCGACGCGCTTGTACAGGCCCGCATGGTGCTGGCCCGCCTTCAGCGTGCGCCAGAAGCCGAGGTAGTCCTGGCTGCCGGCCACCTCGCGCTCCACCAGCATGGCGTGGTGCTGGCCCACCAGCTCCTCGCGCTCGTAGCCCACGGTGGCCAGGAAGCGCTCGTTGGCGTCGAGGATGGTGCCGTCCAGCGCGAACACCACGACGTCCTGGGACTTGTGGATGGCCTCGATCTGGCTCTGGTAGTCGGCCTGGCGCAGCTTGGCCTCGGTGACGTCGGTGGCGTACTTCACCACCTTGAACACCCGGCCGTTCATGTCGCGGATGGGGTTGTAGGTGGCCTGCAACCAGATCTCGCGGCCGTCCCGGGCGATGCGCTTGTACTCACCCGAGTGGTGGGTGCCGCGTGCCAGCTCTCGCCAGAAGGCGCGGTACTCTTCGCTGTCCGCCACCTCGGGCGACACGAACAGCCGGTGATGGCGGCCGCGCACCTCGGCGAAGCGGTAGCCCGAGACGCGCAGGAAGTTCTCGTTGGCGTCCAGCACCCGGCCCTCAAGGTCGAAGGCGACGACGCAGTGCGCGTCGTTGATCGCGGCGATCTGGCCCTGGTGCTCGGCCTGCAGCAGGCGCTGCTCGGTGACGACGGTGGCGTACTTCACCACCTTCACCGGCTTGCCGGCGGCGTTCATGATGGGGTTGTAGGTGGCCTGCAGCCAGATCTCGCGGCCGCCCTTGGCATAGCGCTGGTACAGCCCCGCGTGATGCCGGCCGCGCCGCAGCTCGCTCCAGAACGCGGCGTAGTCGGCGCTGTGGGCATGGCTGGGGTCGACGAACATGCGGTGGTGCCGGCCCAGCAGCTCCTGGCGGCTGTAGCCCGTCTCCTCCAGGAAGAGATCGTTGGCGTCCACGATGCAGCCGTGCATGTCGAAGGTGACCACGCAGTTGGACTTGTGGATGGCCGTGACCTGCGACTGGTAGTCCGCCTGGCGCAGCTTCTGCGCGGTGATGTCGGTGGCGAACTGGACGATCTTGGTGGTGCGCCCGGCCGGATCCAGGATGGGCACGTAGACGGCGCTCAGCCAGAGGTCGGCATCGTCCTTGCCCACGCGCCAGTACTCGCCGGACTCGTGCTCGCCGGCCACCAGGCGGCTCCAGAAGGCGCCCGAGCTGTCTTCGCCGCGCAGGTCCGGCGGCACGAACAGCTCGTGCGTGCTCTCGAGCAGCTCGCCACGGTCGTAGCCGGTGATGGCCAGGTAGGCGTCGTTGACCCACAGCACGCGGCCGTCCACCGCGAAGTGGGCCACCGCGTAGGTGGACTGGATGGCGGAGATCTGCCCGCGCAGCTCGGTGTCCTGCTCCAGCCGCGCCGTGATGTCCTCGGCGATCTGCACGATGGCCTCGACATGCCCGCTGGCATCGACGACCGGAATGAAGCGTGATTCCAGCCACACCTCGCGACCGCCCGCGGCGATCCACAGGCGGATCTCCCGATGGCGCTGGCCGGCCGCCAGCTTGGGCCACAGGTCGGCCAGCCGGCTGCGGGTGTTGGACTTGGAGAGGTAGCGATTGACGTCCTGGCCGACCAGCTCGCCCAGGTTGCAGCCGAACAGGCGCAGGAACTGGTAGTTGGCCGCACGCACCTTGCCGTCGCGCGAGTAGGTGACCACCACGAAGGCCTGGTTCAGGGCCCGGCCATCCAGGCCCCGCAATTTGCCGCCCCCATCGAGGGCGGACGCGCCCAGCTGCGCGGCGCTCGAGTCGACTTCCAGATCCACGGACAACCTCAATCACAACCTCCCGGACCGGCAGGGGCTGCGGACTTGGGGCAAGGTGGACCGGATGCTAAGAAGCCAGCGGCCGTTCCCGACATACGCAAACCGCCAGGGCGGCAATCCCGCACGCTAATCACACATTTACACGCCATGCCCTGACCACGGTCAGCCTCGCGAGGCTGCGGCTAAGCTAGCGCCGATGAAATACGCCCTGTGCCTTGGCGCCCTGGCCCTGCTTGGCGGCTGCGCCAGCTTCGAGCCCGCCGCCCCCGCCGATTACACCGGCCCCACGGTCAACGTGGCCGACCAGATCCAGCGCCGTAGCGACCAGCTGCTGCATGTGTTCGAGATCCGCCGTGTCGACGGCCGCCGCCTGCTCAGCAGCAGCATCGCCACGCTGAACGCCAACCAGGGGCGCGGCTTCAGCATCAACCCGATCGCCATGACCAACGAGCTGCCACTGCACGCCTCCCGGCTGCAGCTGATGGCCACCACCCAATGGGCAGCGCCCATCCTGGCGCTGACCCACCCGACCTGCCAGACCGAGGGCGAGGTCAGCTTCCAGCCTCAGGCCGACAGGCACTACCGCGTGGCCGGCCGCATCGCACCGGACGAGTGCTCGGTGTGGGTGGAGGAGATCGAAAGCGGCCAGCCGGTCACGGAACGGGTGACGGGCAAGGGCACGGGCCGCTGAGGGCTTGAGCCGGCAACGGCTCACCGCTGCGGCCGCCTGAAGGCCGCGATGCCGGCCACCACCACGCCACCCAGCAACAGCAGGAACATGCTGCCGAGAGGAAACGCCTGCAGGGTTTCGACCAGACGGCACAGGGCATTGACGATATCCATGGGGTTGTAGGGCATAGGCTTTCCGAACGGACTTGAACCAAATCTGCCTGCGAAGACAGGCACTTGATTCATGCGTAGCGCCTGCGCGCGGACCCTGCCACTCGGGCCGGAAACGTGGCGACTACCAACGCCGGAATGCTGCGCCCGCACGTCCCAAAAACCACTGCGGTCCAATTTCGCTGTCGCGCGGGCATCACCGCTGCAGACGCTAACGCCCGGGCGCCGTCTGCTCCTCCATCCACCCCAGCCAGCGCATCGCCTGCTCGCGGCTCTCGCCGCACATCTCCTCGTGCGGCGGCAGCGAGCCACACACCGCTGGCCGCTCGGGTTGGCCGAAGATCCTGCAGCGCAGCTCGTCGTCCAGCTGCGCACAGCGCACACCCGCCGGCTTGCCCTGAGGGTGGCCGGGAATGGGCGAGCTGATCGACGGCGCGATGCAGCAGGCGGCGCAGTGGGGGCGGCAGTCCATGGCCTTGATTGTCCCAGCGCAGGCTTCAGAAAACCCTAAGGCCCGCGGCCCAGCATGGGGCTCCCCCTTTCAGGAGCCCCCCATGGAATCCGCCACCGCCCCATCAACCCAACGCCCGACACAGCCCCTGTGGGATGCGCCAGTCCGGCTGCTGCACGCGCTGATGGCACTCAGCGTGGCCGGCGCCTGGCTGACCGCCGAGGCGGACGGGTGGCATGCGGTGCACATCAGCTGCGGCCTCACGCTGGCTGGCGCGGCCACGCTGCGGCTGCTGTGGGGCCTGGTGGGCACCTGGCCGGCGCGCTTCACGAGCTTTGTGCGCGGCCCGGCCGCCGTGCTGGAGCATCTGCGGGCGCTGCTCGGCGGCCGGGCCGGGCCGCATGCGGGCCACAACCCGGCGGGTGGCTGGGCGGTGCTGGCCCTGCTGGGCACCAGCCTGCTGGTGGCAGGCAGCGGCTGGCTCACCTACAGCCGCGGCGAGGCCTGGGAAGACGTTCATGAGGCGCTGGCGAACGCGCTGCTGCTGCTGGTCGGCCTGCATGTGGCGGCCGTGCTGCTGACCAGCTGGCTCACCCGCGACCGCCTGGTGCCGGCCATGCTGAGCGGCCGCAAGGCCGTGCCCGCCGGCACCGCGCCGGTCCGCATGCACCGCGGCCTGGCCGCGCTGCTGATCGTCGCCGTGCTGGGCTTCTGGGCCTGGAGCCTGGGGCCAACCTCGCCCTGGCAGGCCGGCGAGTCGGGCGGCGCACTGGAGCGCGGGCATCATCACGCCCATGACCGGGACGACGACTGAGCATGCGCATCCTGCTTGCCGAAGATGACGCCCTGCTGGGTGATGGGCTGCGCAACGGCCTGCACCAGCAGGGCTTTGTGGTGGACTGGGTTCGCGATGGTGAGGCCGCGGAGCGGGAGCTGCGGGCCTCGCCCTATGCAGCGGCGGTGCTGGACCTGGGCCTGCCGCGGCTGGATGGCCAGGAGGTGCTTGCCCGCGTGCGCGGCGCGGGCTGCAAGGTGCCGGTGTTGGTGCTGACCGCCCGCGACGCCCTGCCCGACCGGCTGCGCGGCCTGGACGGCGGCGCGGATGACTACGTCGTCAAGCCGGTGGACCTGCTGGAGCTGGGCGCCCGGCTGCGCGCGCTGGTGCGGCGCTCGTACGGCCAGGCCCAGGAGCGCCTGGCCTGGCGCGACCTGACCCTCGATCCGGCCACGCGCCAAGTTTGCCGCGCGGGCGCCGAGCCCGCCCTGTCCGCGCGGGAGTTCGACCTGCTCGCGCTGCTGATGCGTCAGCCCGGCCGCGTGCTGAGCCGCGAGCAGCTGGAGGAGCGCCTCTACGCCTGGGGCCAGGAGGTGGACAGCAATGCCATCGAGGTCCACGTGCACCACCTGCGCCGCAAGCTCGGGGCCGACCTGATCGAAACCGTGCGCGGCGTGGGCTACCGGGTGCCGCCGCCATGAAGCGGCTCATGGGGCATCCCGCCTCGCTGCAGGCGCGCCTGCTGATCGCCCTGGCGGCCCTGGCCCTGGGCGTGGGGGCCCTGATGGGGGCGCTCGCCAGCCACCAGGCCCGGCATGAGCTGGACGAGCTGCTGGACGCCCACCTCGCCCAGGCCGCCGCGCTGCTGGTCGTGCAGCACAACAGCCTGCCGCACGACGATGACCGCGTGCTGGACGCCCCCAGCCTGCACCGCTACGCACCGCGTGCGGCGTTTCAGGTCTTTCACGAAGGGGCGCTGGTGCTGCGCTCCGCGCAGGCCCCGGTCGAACCGCTGGTGTCCGGCATGAGCACCGGCTTCCACACGGTCACCCACGAGCACACGAGCTGGCGCGTCTTCGTGACCCGCGGCGGACAGGACGACGTGACCGTCATGGTGGGTGAGCGGAGCGCGGCGCGGCGGGAGATCCTGCACGCGGTGCTGACACCGCTGGCGGGCGTGGGCGCCGCCGCACTGCTGCTGATGCTGCTGCTCAGTGCGGGCGTCCTGCATTGGGGCTTGGCCCCCTTGCGGGCACTGCGATCGCAGCTGCAGCAGCGGCGCCCGGAGCAGCTCAGTCCGCTGGAGCTGCCGCGCGCACCCGCCGAGCTGGCCCCGGTGCTGGCGGCGCTGAACGCGTTGTTTGCCCGCATCGAAATGCTGCTGCTGGGTGAGCGCAGGCTCACTGCCGATGCCGCCCACGAACTGCGCACGCCCATCGCCGCAATACGCGCCCAGGCCCAGGTGGCCCGGGGCGCGAGCGACAGCGCCGAGCGCGATCACGCCCTGGCCGCCACGCTGGCCGGCTGCGACCGCGCGGCCCGGCTGATCGACCAGCTGCTGATGATGGCGCGGCTGGAGGCCGCCGCCACGCCGCCGCGCTCGCCGCTGGCCCTGCACGAACTGGCCCGGCAGGCGCTGGCCGACGCCGCGGAAAGCCCGCTGAATCGCGGCCATGTGCTGGCGCTGGAGGCCGCTGGCCCGGTGCCTGCGGAAGGCGACCCGCTGCTGACCCAGGTGCTGCTGCGCAATCTGCTGGACAACGCGCTGCGCTACAGCCCGCCCGGCAGCCCGGTCACGCTGACCGTGGAGGCGGGCGCCGCAGGCGACTGGCAGCTGCGCGTCGAGGATGGCGGCCGGGGTCTGGACGAGGCCGGGCTGGCCCGCCTGGGCCAGCGCTTCCAGCGCGGCGCGGTGGGAGACGCCACCGGCAGCGGCCTGGGCTGGTCCATCGTGAAACGCATCGCCGCACTGCAGGGCTGGAGCGTGCGCGCCGGCCACTCATCGTCGCTGAGCGGGCTGAGCGTGAGGCTGACGCCGGAGAAGCCTGCAGGGTGACTTATCCACACCCGCTTCGTAAAATTCGGGGTTTGCCCGCGCCACCGTCCACCGGCGCCCAACCTGGCACCCCACCATGCTCTATCCCAAGGAATTCGACGTCATCGTCGTCGGCGGCGGCCATGCCGGCACCGAGGCCGCGCTGGCCGCGGCGCGCATGGGCGCGCAGACCCTGCTGCTGACCCACAACATCGAGACCCTGGGGGCGATGAGCTGCAACCCCAGCATCGGCGGCATCGGCAAGGGCCACCTGGTGAAGGAGGTGGACGCGCTGGGCGGCGCGATGGCGCTGGCCACCGACGAGGGCGGCATCCAGTTCCGCATCCTGAACGGCTCCAAGGGCCCGGCGGTGCGCGCCACCCGCGCCCAGGCCGACCGCATCCTCTACAAGGCCGCGATACGCCGCCGGCTGGAGAACCAGCCGAATCTGCAGCTGTTCCAGCAGGCGGTGGACGACCTGATGGTGGAAGGCGACCGCGTGGTGGGCGCGGTCACCCAGGCCGGCATCCGCTTTCGCGCCCGCGCGGTGGTGCTGACCGCCGGCACCTTCCTGGACGGCCGCGTGCACGTGGGCCTGCAGAACTACGCCGCCGGCCGTGCCGGTGACCCGCCGGCCGTGAGCCTGTCGGCCCGGCTGAAGGAACTCAAGCTGCCGCAGGGGCGGCTCAAGACCGGAACGCCGCCGCGCATCGACGGCCGCACGATCGACTTTGCCAGGTGCGAGGAACAGCCCGGCGACCTGGACCCCGTGCCGGTGTTCAGCTTCATGGGCAACACCACCATGCACCCGCAACAGGTGCCGTGCTGGATCACGCACACCAACGAGCGCACGCACGAGATCATCCGCAGCGGCTTCGACCGCAGCCCCATGTTCACCGGCGTCATCGAGGGCGTGGGCCCGCGCTACTGCCCGAGCATCGAAGACAAGGTGAACCGCTTCGCCGACAAGGACTCGCACCAGATCTTCCTGGAGCCCGAGGGCCTGACCACGCACGAGTTCTACCCCAACGGCATCTCCACCTCCCTGCCCTTCGACATCCAGCTGGCCGCCGTGCGCAGCATCCCCGGGCTGGAGAACGCCGACATCCTGCGCCCCGGCTATGCGATTGAGTACGACTACTTCGACCCGCGCGGCCTGAAGGCCTCGTTCGAGACCAAGGTGATCCAGGGCCTGTTCTTCGCCGGCCAGATCAATGGCACGACCGGCTACGAAGAGGCGGCGGCCCAGGGCCTGTTCGCCGGCCTGAACGCGGCACTGCAGGTTCGAGGTGATGGCCCCTGGACGCCGGCCCGCGACCAGGCGTATCTCGGCGTGCTGGTGGACGACCTGATCACCAAGGGCGTCACCGAGCCCTACCGCATGTTCACCAGCCGCGCCGAGTTCCGGCTGCAGCTGCGCGAGGACAACGCCGACGCCCGCCTGACCGAGACCGGCCGCCAACTGGGCCTGGTGGACGACGCGCGCTGGGCCGCCTTCAACCGCAAGCGCGACGCTGTTTCACGTGAAACCGAGAAGCTCAAGAGCACCTGGGTCCACCCTGGCATCCTGCCGGCGGTCGACGCCGAGCGACTGGTGGGCAAGGCACTGGAGCGCGAATACAGCCTGGCCGATCTGCTGCGCCGCCCCGGCGTGAACTTCGACACCGTGGCCGAGGTGGCCAGCATTGCCAAGCCAGATCTCAAAGGGTCAGCGGGTGTTTCACGTGGAACACTGGTCGCCGAGCTGGGCACGGAGCTGGCCGGGCTGGTGGCCGAGCAGGTGGAGATCAGCGTCAAGTACGCCGGCTACATCAACAAGCAGGTGGACGACGTCGCCCGCGCGGCCCACTTCGAGCACCTGAAGCTGCCGGAGGACCTGGACTACAGTCTGGTCCACGCCCTCTCCTTCGAGGCCCGCCAGAAGCTCAACACCCACCGCCCCGAGACGCTGGGCCAGGCCTCGCGCATCTCCGGCATCACGCCAGCCGCGATCTCGCTGCTGCTGGTGCACCTGAAGAAGGGCAAGTTCAAGGGCTTCACGGCCGACGAGGCGGTGAGCGCATGAGGACCACGCTGGAGAACGCGGCCCGCACGCTGGGCCTGGCGCTGAGCGACACGCAGATCGACCAGCTGCTGGCCTATCTGGCCCTGCTGCAGAAGTGGAACAAGGTCTACAACCTGACCGCGGTGCGCGACCCGGCGCAGATGCTGAGCCACCACCTCGTGGACAGCCTGTCGGCCCTGCCGCCGCTGTTGCGCCACGGCGCGCCGGCCAGGCTCATGGACGTGGGCGCCGGCGGCGGCCTGCCCGGCGTGGTCATCGCGATCTGCTGCCCCGGCACCGACGTCAGCTGCGTGGACGCGGTGGCCAAGAAGGCCACCTTCATCCAGCAGGTGGCGGCCGAGCTGAAGCTGCCCAATCTGCACGGCGTGCACAGCCGCGTGGAGCAACTGGCGACCCCAGCATTCGGCCTCATCACCTCCCGCGCCTTCGCGTCACTGCTGGACTTCACCACCCTCACCCGCCAGCACCTGGCGCCGGGCGCGGTCTGGATGGCGATGAAGGGCCAGCACCCCGCCGAAGAAATCGCCGCCCTGCCGGCCGACGTCGAGGTGTTTCACGTGGAACAACTGACGGTGCCCGGGCTGGACGCCCAGCGCTGCATCGTCTGGATGCGGCCACGCTGAGCACGAAAAGCCGCCGGTTCGGGGTCAGTCCCGGCCGGCGCACGCCGCTTCCCCGCTAGGATGCCGGCTGACCCCTGAAGCGACTCCATGGCCAAGATTTTCTGCATCGCCAACCAGAAGGGTGGCGTCGGCAAGACCACCACCACCGTCAACCTGGCCGCTGGCCTGGCCCAGATCGGCCAGCGCGTGCTGGTCGTGGACCTGGACCCCCAGGGCAACGCCACCATGGGTTCGGGCGTGGACAAGCGCAAGCTGGAGCTGTCGGTCTACGACGTGCTGCTGGAATCCGCCTCCATCGCCGAGGCCAGGGTCCATGCCGAGAAGGCCGGCTACGACGTGCTGGGCGCCAACCGCGAACTGGCCGGTGCCGAGGTCGAGCTGGTGGAGCTGGAGCGCCGCGAGGCCCGGCTCAAGGCCGCGCTGAACGCCGCCGATGCGGACTACGACTTCGTGCTGATCGACTGCCCGCCGTCGCTGTCCATGCTGACGCTGAACGGCCTGTGCAGCGCCCATGGCGTGGTCGTGCCCATGCAGTGCGAGTACTTCGCGCTGGAGGGGCTGACCGACCTCGTCAACACCATCAAGCAGATCCACGCCAACCTGAACAACGACCTGCAGATCATCGGCCTGCTGCGCGTGATGTTCGACCCCCGCATCACGCTGCAGCAGCAGGTCAGCGAGCAGCTCAAGGCCCACTTCGGCGACAAGGTGTTCAACAGCGTGATCCCGCGCAATGTGCGCCTGGCCGAAGCGCCCAGCTACGGCCTGCCCGGCGTGGTGTTCGACCCCAGCTCCCGCGGCGCCCAGGCCTTCATCGAGTTCGCCAAGGAAATGGTGGCCCGCATCGGGACCATGAAGTGATGAGCGCCGCCGGCCTGAGCGAGCTCGCGCTGCGCGCCGAACTCGCCGGCCTGGACGCCTCCGCCCCGCCCCAGCAGACCGACATCGACGGCTGGCTGATCCGCCTGTCACCCGGCAAGGCCAAGCGCTCGCGCTGCATCAATGCACTGCGCGAAGGGGCACTGCCGCTGGACGATCTGCTGGCCCGCTGCCAGCGCGCCTATGACGCCGCTGGCCTGCCGCTGGCGGTGCGCGTGACGCCCTGGAGCCAGCCGGCCGACCTGGACGAGCGGCTGGCCGCCAAGGGCTGGGCTGCATTCGACGCCGCCGATGTGATGCTGCTGGAGCACCTCCTTCCTGAGCCTGCTCCGGCCGCGCTCCAGGCTCTGGATGCGCCTGGCTACGCCGCGCTGGTGGGCGCGCTGCGCGGCTCGACCGTCACCGCCATCGCGGCCCACGCGGAGCGCATCGCCAGCGCGCCGGTGCGCTACCAGGGCTTTGCGCTGAAAGACGAGGCTGGCACCTTGCTGGCCTGCGGGCAGATGGTGGTCGATGGCGGGCTGGTGGGCCTCTACGACATCGCGTCCGCCGTGCCGCGCCAGGGCCATGGCGAACGCCTGTGCCGCGCGCTGCTGGCCCTCGCCCACGCCCAGGGCGCCCGCCAGGCCTATCTGCAGGTGGGCAGCGACAACGCGGTGGCCCAGCGCCTCTACGCCCGCCTGGGTTTCCGCTTCGCCTACCGCTACCACTACCGCAGCCCCGAGACCGAGCTGACATGAGCGTGATGCGCCTGCGCCGCCTGGCGCCCAGCGACCTGGCCGCCTTCCAGGCCTACCGCCAGGACCCCGAGGTGGGCCGCTGGCAGGGCTGGATGCCCTGGCCCGACGAGCAGGCGCTGGACTTCTTGCAGGACATGGCCAGCGCCCCACTGCTGCAGCCCGGCCACTGGAGCCAGCTGGGCATTGCCGACCCGGTCAGCGACGCGCTGCTGGGTGATGTGGGCCTGTTCGTCAGCGCCGACGGCCAAGAGGCCGAGCTGGGTTTCAGCCTGGCCCGCGAGGTCCAGGGCCGTGGCATCGCCAGCGCCGCGGTGCGGGCGGCGGTGCAGCTGCTGCTGGCCGACACCCCGGTGGAGGTGATCCACGCGCAAACCGATGCGCGCAACCTCGCCTGCCTGCGCCTGCTGGAACGCCTGGGTGCGATCCAGGTCGCACGCGTGGAGACCGAGTTCCGCGGCCAGCCCTGCGTGGAGTTCCGCTACGAGCTGGCGCGGCGCTGAAACCCACATCTCCCACGTTTGAAGGGTGGAAATTCATCGAGGCCGGTAATTCGGCCGGTCAACATCGCGGCCTCACCACCTCCGCCCTGCCATGCGCCTGACCCGCCTTGCCGCCCTCGCTGCCCTCGCCTTGCTGACCCCGCTGTCACAAGCGGCCGCCACGCCGCCGGCCGACCTGCCGGGCAGCGCCGACCACCCGTTGATCAAGCGCTTCAACGGCTCCTGGCTGGCCGGCCAGCGGGTGGCGGACTGGGACAGCGCCGCACTGCCGGCCTCGGCCGAGCTGCAGAAGAACGATCACTACAAGTTCAAGGAGCTGCTGACGGTCGAGGGTCGGGTCACGCAGACCCTCTACATCGCACCGCGCGGCAAGGCGCCGCTGGAGGTCTGGCGCAACTACGAGCAGGCGCTGACGGCGGCCGGCTTCAAGAAACGCTTCGCCTGCGAACGCGACTGCAGCGACCTGTTCTTCGCCTGGTCCCGCCAGATCGACCCGACCAAGGGCTTCAAATGGGCCAAGGGCGATCTGGTGAGCCCCGGCGGCGACCACTACGGCCTGAGCTCCGCGCTGAGCTACGAGCAAGGCCGGCTGCTGATGGGCACGCTGGGCCAGCCCGGCCGGGAGGCCACGGTGCTGCTCTACAGCTCGCTGGCGGTGAACCCGCACACCGAGCAGGTCGCCACCTACCTGGAAATCGTCGAGCCCAAGACCATGGCCACCGGCCAGGTCACGGTGGATGCCACTGCCCTGCAGGCCGGCCTGGCCAGCGACGGGCGGGTCGCCCTGAGCGGCCTGTTCTTCGACACGGGCAAGGCCGAACTCAAGCCCGAGTCAAAACCCCAGCTGGAGGCCATGGCCGAGCTGCTGAAGAAGCAGCCCGCGCTCAAGGCCTGGATCGTGGGGCACACCGACAACGTCGGCAGCTTCGAGGCCAACGAGAAGCTCAGCCAGGCCCGCGCCCAGGCGGTGGTTGCCGCGCTGACCGCCGCGCCCTACAAGGTGGAGGTCAGACGCCTGACGGCCCGCGGCCTGGCCAGCCTGGCGCCCGTGGCGGGCAATGGCGACGAGGCCGGCCGCTCGCGCAACCGCCGCGTGGAGCTGGTGGCGCAGTAAACCGCCAGGCCTCAGGCCTGGGCGATGCGGGCGCAGCGGCCCACCGCCCGGGCGCGGGCCGCGAAGGCGCCGCTGAACAGGCCCAGTGCCGCGCTGACCGTGGCGATGAAGGCGGCCTGGTGCAGCAGCGGCGAGCCGGTGCCGGTGGCCATGCCCAGCGCGAACCTGGTCAGGAAGATACCCAGCATCAGCGCCATCGGCAGCCAGCTGCCCGGCAGACGCACCGCCTCGCCCTCGCGTGACAGGCCTCGCGGGGCGAACACGGCGCCTGCCGGGCCCAGCGCGGCCGCAAAGCCCAGGGCCCAGGCCAGCACCGGCAGCAGTGCCGCGCCAAAGGCCGAGGTCACGCCGTACAGCGACAGCGCCAGCATCACCAGCGCCACGCGGGCCAGCGTGCCCGGCCGCACCAGACGCTCACGCGATTGGCGCCAGCCCAGCGCCACCAGGGCAGCCAGGATGATGAAGGGCCACAGGGGCAGCGAGGAGGCGGTGGCGTTCATGGCGGGCTTTCAAAACGGGTTGCGATGCCCGCACTGTGCCCACCCGCCCTGCCCGGCCCCAGCGGCCGGCGACGATTCGACAGCCGGGCCGGCGAATCGCCAGCACGCGGCGCCGATGCGCCGGCGTGGTCAGACCAGACCCAGGCTTTCCTCGACGCCCAGGTGCACGTTCATGCTCTGCACCGCCGCGCCGCTGGCGCCCTTGCCCAGGTTGTCCAGGCGGCTCATCAGCAGCACCTGGGTGTCGCTGGCGAACACGAAGAGGTCCACGCGGTTGGTGTCGTTGCAGGCCTGCACGTCGAAGAAGCCGCTCTCCAGCGTGGCGGCATCTCGCAGCGGCAGCACGCGGATGAAGCGCTCGCCGGCGTAGTGCGCGGCCAGCGCGGCCTGCGCGGCCTCCGGCGTGGTGCCGGGCTTGAATTGGCTGAGATGCAAGGGCACGCTCACCGCCAGGCCCTTGTAGAAGCTGCTGACGATGGGCATGAACACCGGCGGCGTGGCCAGGCCGGTGTGGGCCATCATCTCGGGCAGATGCTTGTGCTTCAGGCCCAGGCCATAGGGGCGCGGCGCGGTCAGCTCGGCCGGCAGCGGCTGCTGCTGGTACTCGGCGATCATGCTCTTGCCGCCGCCCGAGTAGCCGGTGATGGAGGTGGCGCTGACCGCCGCGTCGCGCGGCAGCAGGCCGGCATCCACCAGCGGCCGCACCGCCAGGATGAAGGCGCTGGCATGGCAGCCCGGGTTGGCGATGCGCTTGGCCGCGCGGATGGCGTCGCGCTGACCCCGGGCCAGTTCGGGCAGGCCGAAGGTCCAGCCCGGCACCGTACGGTGCGCGGTGCTGGCGTCGATCAAACAGGTGTTGGGGTTGCTGATCATGGCCGCGGCCTCGCGCGAGGCGGCGTCCGGCAGGCACAGGAAGGCCACGTCGGCCGCGTTCAGCAGGCGGGCGCGCTCGGCCGGGTCCTTGCGCTTGTCGGCGTCTATCTTCAGCACCTCGATGTCGCTGCGGGCCGCGAGGTACTCGTGAATCCGCAGACCCGTCGTGCCTTCCTGGCCATCCACAAACACCTTGAACGTCATCGCCGCTGCTCCAAGCAAAATCCAGCCGCGCAGGATAAGGGCAAACCATGAACGATCACCGTGTACTGCTACTCCCCGGCTGGCAAAACTCCGGCCCCGACCACTGGCAGACCCGCTGGGAACGCCTGCACGGCGACACCCGCGTCGAGCAGCACGACTGGGACTGGCCGCGTCGCGGCGACTGGATGGCGCAGCTGGACGAGGTGCTGCTGCAGGACGACGCGCCGGCACTGCTGGTGGCGCATTCGCTGGGCTGCCAGCTGGTGGCCAGCTGGGCCGAGCACTCGCAGCACACGGCCCGTGTGAAGGGCGCGTTGCTGGTGGCGCCGCCCGACACCGAGCGCGAGGACATGCCGCCGCAGTTGCACAACTGGCGGCCGATACGCCGGCCCCGCCTGCCCTTCCCCAGCATCACCGTCATCAGCAGCGACGACCCCTTTGGCGCCGCCGAGCGCAGCCTGCAGATGGCGCAGGACTGGGGCTCGCAGGTGGTGATGGCCGGCCCGCGCGGTCACCTGAATGCCGCCTCCGGTCTGGTGCGTATTCCTGTGATCGTGACCGCCCATTCTGGTCCATCGTGACCGGTTGCGTGGCGTGAGGCGTTGCGCTGTCAGAGTCTAGCGGAGACGGTCAC
>QFOD01000028.1 GCA_003241055.1 Roseateles depolymerans | reverse complement strand
CAGAACGTCAAAGAGAGGAAAAGTCCTTGTGTGGCAACGACTTGCAGACTCTCTTGGACTTCTGCGGAAGTCCGCAGAATGATGCAGTGGAGCGGGCGATGGGAATCGAACCCACGTCATGAGCTTGGGAAGCTCAGGTCCTACCATTGAACGACGCCCGCAGCGGCGTGGATTATGGCATTGCGCGAGCCCCGCGCCGCTACAGTCGCCACCATGGCAGACGCAGCTTCCCCCGCACCGTCCCCGCTCCGGGCTCCACATATTGCCTGGCGCCAGTTCTGGCGGGACTGGCGGGCGGGCGAACTGAGGCTGCTGATGCTGGCGGTGACGCTGGCCGTGACCGCTCTGTGCGCCGTGGCCTTCCTCTCTGACCGGCTGGATCGCGGCCTGCGTCGCGATGCTGCGCAGCTGCTGGGTGGCGACGTGGTGGTCGCCAGCGATCAACCGACGCCCCCTGCGCTGACGGATCTGGCCCGGCGCCTGGGGCTGACGCAAGCTCGCAGCGTCAGCTTTCCCAGCATGGCTCGTTCACCCGAGGATCGCGGCGGCGAGAGCCGGCTGGTCGCCGTCAAGGCCGTCGGCGCGGCTTATCCGCTGCGCGGCAAGGTCAGCCTGAAGAGCGCGCTGCCGAATCAGGCCGCGGCGCCCGCCCGCGGCGATGTCTGGGTCGACGCGGCCGTCGCGGAGGCCCTTGCACTCAAGCTCGGCGATCCCTTGCTGCTGGGCGACAGCAGCCTGCGCATCAGCGGCATCATCGACACGGAGCCCGATCGCGGGGCCGGCTTCCTGAACTTTGCGCCCCGCGTCATGCTGGCCGAAGCCGATCTGCCCGCCACGCAACTGGTGCAGCCTGCCAGCCGCGTGACCTATCGGGTCGCACTGGCCGCAGCGGCTGGCGGCTCGGCCGGCGGCGCGGAGCGCTTCATGCGGGAGGCTGAACGTCTCATCTCGCAACAAGGGTTGCGGGGCGTCAGACTCGAGTCGCTGGATTCCGGCCGACCGGAGATGCGTCAGACGCTGGACCGCGCGGGCCGCTTCCTGCGCCTCGTGGCCATGCTGTCGGCGTTGCTTGCTGCCGTGGCCGTGGCGCTTGCGGCGCGGGATTTCGCAGCGCGCCATCTGGATTCATGCGCCATGCTGCGCGTGCTGGGTTTGCCGCAATCACGCATCGCCTGGGCCTACGGGCTGGAGTTCGGGCTGGCCGGCCTGCTGGCCAGTGCAGCCGGCGTGCTGGGAGGCCTGGCACTCCATCAGGTGTTCGTCGCGCTGCTGGGTGGGCTCGTCAATGTCGATCTGCCTGCTCCGGGCGGCTGGCCGGCGCTGCTGGGGCTGGGGCTGGGGCTGTCCTTGTTGCTGGGCTTCGGGCTGCCCCCGGTACTGCAACTCGCCGCCGTTCCGCCGCTGCGGGTGATCCGGCGGGACCTTGGCGCCCCCAAGGCGACATCCCTGCTCGTACTAGGCGGCGGTGTCTGCGGCCTCGCCGTCATCCTTCTGGGTCTGGCAGGCGACGCGACGCTGGGCGCCATCGCGGCGGCCGGCTTCGGCGGCGCCGTCCTGCTGTTTGCGGGCCTCGCCTGGCTGGCGGTACAGCTGTTGAAGCGGCTGGTGCCGGCCAGTGCGGGCGGGGGCGCACCACGCTGGCTGCTGCTGGCGACACGCCAGGTGGCGGCTCGCCCGGCCTTTGCGGTGACACAGGTCGCGTCGCTCGCCGTGGGGCTGCTGGCGCTGGCCCTGCTGATGCTGTTGCGAACCGACCTGATCGACAGCTGGAGGCAGGCGACCCCCGCCCACGCACCGGACCGTTTCGTCATCAACATCCAGCCGGATCAGGCCAAGGATTTCCAGCAGGCACTGCGGCTGGCCGGCGTGACCCAGTACGACTGGTATCCCATGATCCGAGGCCGCCTCACCCGCATCAACGGCGAGGCCGTGCAGTCGCGACGCTTCGACGGTGACCGCGCCCAGCGGCTGGTGGAACGTGAATTCAACCTCAGCCACAGCGGCGAGGCCCCCGCGCATAACCAGGTGGTCGCGGGCAATTGGGGAAGCGCCAAACAGGGCATGGGCCTGAGCGTGGAAGAAGGGCTGGCCCAGACGCTCGGCCTGAAGCTGGGCGACGAACTCCTGTTCGACATTGCCGGTCAGCCGGCCAGCGGCCGCATCACGAGCCTGCGCAAGGTGGACTGGTCCTCCATGCGGGTCAACTTCTTCGTACTCTTCGAAGCCGCCGACCTCCCCGAACTACCCGCAACGCAGATTGCGGCCTATCGCAATCCGTCCAGCGGGCCGCTGGACCGCCAACTGGCCCGGCAGTTCCCCAACCTCACCGTGATCGATGTGTCCGCCCAGCTCAACCAGGTTCAGGGCGTGCTGAATCAGGTGATCCAGGCGGTGCAGCTGCTGTTCCTGTTCACGCTCGCCACGGGGCTCATCGTGCTGCTGGCGGCCGTGGGCAGCACCCGCGAAGCCCGCACCCGCGAGTTCGGGCTGATGCGGGCGCTGGGAGCGCCGGCCCGGCTGCTCGCACAGGTTCAGCGGGCCGAGCTCCTGGGCATAGGCGCACTGGCCGGCTTCCTCGCCGGACTCGTCGCGCTGGTGATTGCGGCCCTGCTGGCACGGCTGGTCTTCGAGTTCGAGTGGCAGATCAAGCCCTGGGTGCCACTGATCTCGGCGGCGTGCGGCGCACTGCTGGCCTGGTCCGCCGGCTGGTGGAGCCTGCGCGGCGTCCTGCGCCGCCCGGTGATCCAGACCCTGCGGGAGGCCCGCGCCGAATGAGGCAGGCCCTGACGGCCCGGTCGGCGAGCCGATACCTGGCGCTCAGCGCCGGCATCGTCGCAGCCTATTACCTGCTGGGACGGCTGGGCCTGCTGCTGGTGCTGCCCCCGTACCAAATCGCCCCCATCTACCCGGCCGCCGGCTGGGCGCTGGCGATGCTGCTGACACTGGGGCCGGCCTACGTCCCGGCCGTGATGCTCGGATCCTTTGCCGTGCAATGGACGACGCTGGCACAGATCGGGCAGCACTCACCGCTGCTCGCGGCAGCCATTGCGCTCGGGGCGGGCCTGCAGGCTTGGCTGGGGCACGGATTGCTCAAGGCCTGGTGCGGCCAGCCCCTGCTGCTGACAACACCACGGCATATTGCGAGCTTTCTTGCCGCCACGGCACTGGCCGGCACGGTCAGCCCCAGCTGCGCCACGCTGGCGCTCTGGCAGGCGCAAGTCATCGATGCCGGGCAGCTGAATCTGGTTTGGCTGATCTGGTGGATCGGCGATCTCGTCGGCGTACTGATCGCCACGCCGATAGCCCTTTCGCTGATCGGCAGGCCGGGCCCTGCCTGGGCCGCACGGCGACTCAGCGTGGGCGTGCCCATGCTGCTCACCACTGCGCTCGTCGGCATCGGGGTCACGGTGACGCTGGACTGGGAACATGCTCGCCAGCGCAGCGAGTTCAACCGCCTGGCCGATCGCGCCATCCAGGATCTGGCCGCCGCGCTGAAGGAGCCGGTGCTGGCGCTGGAGGGTCTGCACGGCGTTCTGCGCGTCAAGCCCGAACCGACACGCGATGAGTTCGACCGCGCCACGGCCGACCTGCTCGACGATGACAGCGCACTGCTGGCCCTTGGCTACGCGAAGAAGGTCGCCCGCCAGGATCTGCCCGCCTTCAACGCCGCCGCCGCCGCCGAAGGCCTGCGGGGCTACCAGGCGCGTGACCGCATCCAGGCCGGCGATGTCAGCCCACCAGCCGGCGAGGACATGCTCGCGATACGGCTGATCGAGCCGCTGTCGCGCAACGTCAGCGCCCTGGGCGTCAACATCCGCTCGGTCGGCCCCTCGCGGGCCGCGCTGACGCGGGCCATGGAGAGCGGGCGCCCGACCGCCACGGCGGGCCTGCAACTGACGCAGGACCGTGAAGCGACGATAGGCGTGGTGCTCTATTTGATGCTGCAGGACGAAGCGAAGGGCAAGACCCGGCCCCCGCTGGACCGTGCCATCTTCGCGACGATACGCCCTGACCTGCTGATGGCCCGGCTGGCTGCCCGCTGGCCCGAGCAGCTCGGCACCTGCCTGGTGGACCTGGACGGCGACGACGGCGCACGCCGGCTGGGCGGTCCACCTGGCTGTGAAACCGTGCAGCGCGATGCCGATGCCCCGCTGCCGATGAAAAGCCAGGCGCTCAGCTTCGGCGGGCGACACTGGGAGATGCGGGTCTACGACCTGCCGGGCACGCCGCTGGCCACCAGCCACTCGTGGGTCTTCGCACTCGTCGGCCTGCTCGCCACCGCCCTGGTCGGCGCGCTGCTGCTGCTTCTCTCCGGACGCACTCTGCATATCGAGGCCCTGGTGCGGGAACGCACGGCAGCGCTGGAACGCGAAATCGCCAACCGGACCCGCGGCGAGAGCGCGCTGGCTCAAAGTGAGCAACGACTGCGCAGCATCTTCGAGACGGCCCCCACCGGCATCGTGTTCACCGACATGCAGGGGCTCTTCAAGGAGGTCAATCCGCAATACTGCAGCATGCTGGGCTACAGCGCCGAGGAGCTGTACCGGCTGAGCACCGTGGACATCACGCATCCGGACGATCGGGCCGAGGACGAGGCCCTCAGCCTGCGGCTGCTGCGTGGCGAGATTCCGTTCTACCGCCGCCATAAGCGCTACCTCGCACGCAACGGCAGCGTCGTGCAGGCCCGCACCATCGTCAGCGTGCTGCGCGGCGGGGATGGCAGACCACACCGGCTGGTGGCGGTGGTTGAGGACATCACCGATCAGCTGCGCATCGAGGAGCTGAACCGGGCTCGTGAAGCTGCCGAGGCGGCCAATCAGGCCAAGAACGAATTCCTGTCGCGCATGAGCCATGAGCTGCGCACGCCGATGAACGCCATCCTGGGCTTCACGCAGCTGATGGAACTCGACGAGAGCGCGCCATTGGCACCCGCCCAGCGCAGTCGCGCTCAGCAGATCGCGCAGGCAGGCTGGCATCTGCTGGAAATGATCAACGACACACTGGATCTCTCCCGCATCGAATCCGGCTCGCTGCGGCTGGAGCCCCGCGAGATCGAACTGCCGCCCCTGCTGGCCCGCGCCCTGGCCTGGGTGCAGACCCAGGCGGCCGAGCGCGGGCTGACGTTGAGCCAGCGCGTGGAGGCCGACGCTGCACGCGTCACCGGTGACCCGACCCGGGTCACGCAGATCCTCAGCAACCTGTTGAGCAACGCGGTGAAATACAACCGACCGGGCGGCAGCGTGGATGTACTGGCCGAGCAGCGCGGGGGCTGGGTGGAGGTGCGGGTGCGCGACAGCGGCATCGGCCTGAGCGATGCGCAGATCGACGCGCTCTTCCAGCCATTCAACCGCCTAGGCCGAGAGGTCAGCGGCCTGCCGGGCACGGGCATCGGCTTGGTCATCAGCCAGCGGCTGGCCCAGATGATGGGAGGCAGCCTGCATGCCGAACCTCAGACCGATGGCGCCTGCTTCGTGCTGCGCCTGCCCGCGGCCACCACGCTTGCGCAGCCTCGGAGCCCCGTGTCCGATGAACCCGCCGCTCCGCCGATCGCCTCGGCGCAACAGCTGCTCTATGTCGAGGACAACGCACTGAACGCAGAGGTGATGCGTGGCGTGCTGGCCCAACGGCCGGGCCTGGCCCTGACGGTGGAACCCACCATGGAGGCCGGGCTTCGCGCGCTGCAACTGCACCCGCCCGCGCTGCTGCTGCTGGACCTGCAACTGCCGGATGGCGACGGCCTGGAGTTCCTGCGCCGGGCCCGCGCTGAAAACGGCGATCTGCCGCCGGTCATCATGGTGTCTGCCAACGCGCAGCCCGAGCAGATCGATGCGGCACGGGCCGCGGGCGTTGCGCACTACCTCACCAAGCCGCTGGATGTTCGTGCGTTGCTGGCCCTGGTTGACGAATTGTTGGCAGCCGGCCACGCAGGAGCGGGGGCAAAATAAGGTCATCCTTTCCATCTCGCACGCGCTCGATGAGCTCCACCGAACTCGTTCCAAGCACCGGCGCGCCGGTCCAGCAAGCCACGGCCGGCAGCCATGACGGCCGCCAGTTCCTGACCTTCCGCATCGGCGGGGAGGAGTACGGGCTCGACATCCTGCGCGTGCAGGAAATCCGCTCCTACGAGGCTCCGACACGGGTCGCCAACGCGCCGGCCTTCGTGAAGGGCGTCGTCAACCTGCGCGGCGTCATCGTGCCCATCCTGGACCTGCGGGTGCGACTGGGTCAGAACGCCGAGTACAACGCGTTCACGGTGGTCATCGTGCTGAACGTGGCCAACCGCATCGTCGGCATCGTCGTGGATTCGGTGTCCGACGTGCTGGCGCTGCAACCCGACGAGATCAAGCCCCGCCCCGAGGTGCCGGCGGCCATGGATGCCCGCTACATCACGGGCCTGGGCAAGCTCGGCGAGCGCATGCTCATCCTGCTGGACATCGAAAGCATGATCAAGAGCCCGGATTTCGGGCTGGTGGACTGAATCGCAGGCTGCACGCCTGACAACCGCCCCCCCAAAAGTCAGCGCCCGCTCACTGTTCCACCAGCAGGAACAAAGCTTTTCACCCGTGCAACCCAGGTCTTTAGCACTCGGCAATACGGAGTGCTAATATTCCTTCGCCATCCGATGTATCAGGGTGGCTAGCGAGGAATCAAGACCATGTCTTCCACTGCTGCACTCACCGTCCGCGATCCCTGGGCCCTGGTCCCGTCGCTGGGCAATCTGGATGCCTACATCTCCGCGGTCAACCGTCTGCCGCTGCTGACGGCCGAGGAAGAAAGCTCGGCAGCCCGGAGCCTGCGCGAGCAGGGCGATCTGGAAGCCGCCGGTCGGCTGGTGCTGTCGCACCTGCGTCTGGTGGTCGCCATTTCCCGCCAGTACATGGGCTATGGCCTGCCCCAGGGTGACCTGATCCAGGAAGGCAATGTCGGTCTGATGAAGGCCGTCAAGCGCTTCGACCCGGACCAGCGAGATCCACGAGTACATCCTGAAGAACTGGCGCATGGTCAAGGTCGCGACGACCAAGGCCCAGCGCAAGCTGTTCTTCAACCTGCGCTCGATGAAGCACGCGCTCAAGGCCGAGCAGGACGATGCCGCCACGCACCGCAGCACGCTGACCGAGACTGAGATCGCCCACGTGGCGCGCGAGCTCAACGTCAAGCGCGAGGAAGTGCTGGAGATGGAGACCCGCATGTCGGGCGGCGACGTCGCGCTGGAACCCCAGACCGACGACGACGGCGAGACCTACGCACCGATCGCCTACCTGGCCGACGAGAGCCAGGAGCCCACGCAGGTCATCGAGGCCCGGTCGCGCGACGCACTGGCCGGCGACGGCATCCAGCGCGCGCTGGAGGTGCTGGACCCGCGCAGCCGTCGCATCGTCGAGGAGCGCTGGCTGAAGGTGAATGACGACGCCTCCGGTGGCATGACGCTGCATGAGCTTGCGGCCGAATACGGCGTGTCGGCCGAACGCATCCGCCAGATCGAGGTCGCGGCGATGAAGAAGATGCGCAAGGCGCTGGCCGCCTGACAGCCCGCACTCCGCAAGCACAAAGCCCCGGCATGCCGGGGCTTTGTTCATTCGGCGACACAGACATGGGCACGGCTCGCCAAGCCATCCGAATCGCACGCCCCAAAAAACACAAAGCCCCGGTACATCGGGGCTTTGTCCATCCAGCGACTGCCGTGGAACCGGCTCCGCCAGGCCACCGGCAGTGCCCCCTTGAGGGGGCGGCCGCAGGCCGTAGGGGGTGGGCTTATTTCTCGGCCAGCAGCAGCTTGATGTCGTCGGCCAGCGGCTGCGCGCCCGCGCCATAGCGCGAATACACCCGCACCCGGCCCTGGGTGTCGAACACGAAGCTGGCCGCGGTGTGGTCCAGCGTGTAGGTCTCCGGCGTCTTGCCGGGCACCTTGGCATAGAAGACCTTGAACTCCTTGGCCGCCGCCTGCGTCTGAGCGTCGGTGCCGCGCAGACCCACGAAGCTGGGGTCGAAGCTCTCCAGGTAGGCCTTGAGCAAGGCCTGCGTGTCCCGCTCGGGATCCAGCGTGACGAACACGCCCTGGACCTTGTCTCCATCGGCGCCCAGCGAGCGCTTGACCTCGGCCACTTCGGCCAGCGTGGTCGGGCAGACATCCGGGCACTGCGTATAGCCGAAGAACACCACCACCACCTTGCCCTTGAAGTCCGCCAGGCTGCGCGGCTGGCCGTTCTGGTCGGTGAGGTTCAGGCTCTTGGCATAGTCGGCGCCGGTCAGATCCACGCCCTTGAAGGCGGCATGTTCAGGCCCGGCCTTCTGGCAACCCAGCAGGGCCACGGACAGCAACGCAGCAGCAAGGCCACGGATTAGGAGGGAGTTCATAGATAGTGATCGATCAGAAGCGCCGCAAACAACAGCGACAGATGCCAGATGGAGAACCAGAACGTCTTGCGGGCCAGAACCTCCGAGTAGGTGCGCCAGAGCCTGATCGCATAGCCGCAAAAGCCCAGGCCCAGCACCAGCGCCGCGGCCAGGTAGAACCAGCCGCTCATGCCGTACAGGAAGGGCAGCAGCGTGGCGGCCAGCAGCACCCAGGTGTAGAGCAGGATCTGCAGCCGCGTGTACTCGTTGCCGTGCGTGACCGGCAGCATCGGCAGGCCCGCCCGGGCGTAGTCTTCGCTGCGATACAGCGCCAGCGCCCAGAAGTGCGGTGGCGTCCACAGGAAGATGATCAGGCAAAGCAGCCAGGGCTCGGGGCCCAGTTCACCGCGCAATGCCGCCCAACCGAGCACCGGCGGCATGGCCCCTGACGCTCCACCGATCACGATGTTCTGCGGTGTGGTGGGCTTGAGCACCACGGTGTAGATGACCGCATAGCCGACGAAGGTGGCGAAGGTCAGCCACATGGTCAGCGGGTTCACGAAGATCCCCAACAATGCCATGCCGGCGCCGCACAGCAGTGCCGAGAACAGCAAGGCCTGACCCCGGCTGAGCTCGCCCTTGGCCGTGGCCCGCCAGGCCGTGCGCTTCATGCGGGCATCGATATGGTCCTCGACCAGGCAGTTGAATGCCGCCGCTGCCCCGGCGACCAGCCAGATCCCCGCCACGGCGGCCACCATGGTCCAGGCCTGGGAAGCGTCCGGCAGGCCAGGCACGGCCAGCGCCATGCCGATCAGCGCGCAGAACACGATGAGCTGCACCACGCGCGGCTTGGTGAGCTGATAGAACTGCCGCCAGCGCGGGTTGCGCGCGGGCAGGGCCAGGGAGGGAGAAGACGACATCGGAACTACAGGGACGGCCGGCGCAGGCGCGCCAGCAGGATGGTGAGCAGGGCCAGCAGCAGCGCCGCCCCGCCAGTGTGGCCCAGAGCGGCCAGCAAGGGCCAGTCGAGCACGACGTTGGAGAGGCCCGTCAGCAGCTGCCAGGCCAACGCAGCCAGCAGCGCGCGGACCCAACCCGGCGCCTGGCGACGCAGCCGCCAGGCCAGCAGACTCACGGCCAGCAACACGGCCAGCGCACCGACGCGGTGGGCCAGGTGGATGGCGGCCAGCGCCGGGAAGCTCAGCCAATGGCCGGCACCGGTGCGGCCGAGTTCGCGCCAAAGCTCGAAGCCCTGCGCGAAATCGGGGGCCGGCCACCAGTCACCGCCGTGGCAGGTGGGGAATTCATCGCAGGCCAGCACCGCATAGTTGGTGCTGACCCAGCCGCCCAGCGCCACCTGCAGCAGCACGAGTGCCAGCACCGCGGCAACTGCTCGCCTCAGGGCCGGCGGGGCCATCAGCGGTCTGGGCACATAGGCCTCGCGCTGCCAGGCCAGCAGCATCAGCAGGCCCAGGCCGAACAGCAGGTGCAGCGTGACGATGGCCGGGAACAGCTTCATCGTGACCGTGAGGGCCCCGAATGCCCCCTGCACGCAGACCCAGGCGAAGGTCAGGGTTGGCCACCAGGGCGAAGGCACAGGCTGCCCCGCAGCGCGTGGATGACGCGCCAGCCGCCAGCTGAGCACGCACAGCACCAGGATCAGCAAGCCCACCGCGCTGGCAAGGTAACGATGGATCATCTCGATCCAGGCCTTGCCGTGCGTGACCGGCCCAGTGGGCATGGCCACCTGTGCCGCCTGGATCTCGGCATGCGCCCCGACCGGGCTCGCGGCGCTGTAGCAGCCCGGCCAGTCCGGGCAGCCCAGGCCGGAATCGGTCAGCCGGGTGAAGGCGCCGAACAGGATGAGATCGAAGGTGAGAAACAAGGTCAGAAGCGTCAGCGCGCCCAGCCGCCCGGCCGGCGACGCGGCTCGTGAGCGCTGACGCCACCACAGCAGCGGCGCGGCAGCCACCGCACCGCCCAGCGCGGCCACCTGGGCCAGCGGCTGCAGGCTGTTGAGCAGGGCTTCGCTCATCGGCCCGCCTGGTCCCAGCCGGCGCTGGCGCGCAGCAGCTTGTCGAGGTCGCCCTTGAAGCGGCGCGGCTCAGGATTGGCCGGCGCACGGAGCATCCAGCGGCCCATCGGGTCGACGACATAGAAATGCTCCGCCAGCCCATGGCCCGACGCCGGGCGGAGCCAGGCCTGCAGGTTCTCGGCCGGCACACGCAACACCCGGACCTCCACGCCCGGCTGGCTCACGGCCTCCAGCAGTTGGGGCCGCAAAGCCACGGGCGCCTGGCCTACGGGCTGGGGAATGAGCCAGAGCTTGTCGACCCGCTCGCGCTCCTTGCCCAGCATCTCGCGCAGCTGGCGCTGCACATAGAGCGCCCGCTCGCAGGCCGACGGGCATTCCGCCGGCTGCACCAGCGTCAGCAGCCACTGGCCCTGCAGCGATGCCGACTCCACCCGGTGGCCCTGGAGGTCCGTGAGCGGCAGGTCGGCGGGCAGCGCGACGGGTGGCGTGATCAGCTCGCCGTAGGCCGAGCCCTGGGGCCGAACCACGTAGAAAGTGAAATACGAGGCCACCACCGGTGCAGCGCACACGGCCAGCACCGCCAGCATGCGCCAGCGCCCCTGCTTCTGGCGGTTGAGCTCGCGCGGATCCGGCAGGCTGTGCACGGCCAGGCTCAGCGGTTCAGGCACGCTGGCGGAGCCGGGGGCGGACGAGTTGAAACCAGACATAGAGACCCAGAATGAGCGCGGTCAGCGCAAACCATTGAAAGGCGTAGCCGTAGTGCGTTTGCAGGCCCAGATCGGCGGCCGGCCAATGGCGCAGCAGGCCGTCGCCCGCATCGCCGGTCTGCACGACGACCCAGGGCAGGAGATTGATGCCCGCCTCGACCGCGTACTCAGCAGGATCGAGATTTTGCCGGATCACCCCGCCCTGCCCCTGGCCGAGTTCGTAAACCCGCGACGGCGTGGCGGCCAGACGGCCCGTCACCACCACCGGCCCCGAGGCATCGGGCAGCGGCGGCCGGCGCGTGCGATCGGCTGCGTCGCGCGGCACCCAGCCCCGCTGTACCAGCACCGCCCGGTCGCTCCCGGACAGCAGCAGTGGCGTCAGCACGTAGAAGCCGACGCGACCGTCCATCGGGCGGTTTTCCAGCCAGATGCTGCGCTCGGCCATCCAACGCCCCTGCAGCTCGACGCGCCGGTGCAGGGCTGGGCTGCGCAGCAGCTCCGTGGTGCCCAAGGGCGGTCGGGCTTCCTCGGCGAGTTGGGCCGCCTGCAGGCCCCGCTTCTGAGCCGCGCGGTCCAACTGCCACCAGCCAAGACGCGCCGTCAGCGCCGCAGAGAGCAGCGCAAGCAGGAGCCAGATCCACGCACGGCGGCTCATGCGAGCCTCCGAGATTCATAATCGACCGCCATGAAGCTCCTGATCCTGTTCGCCTTCATCGCCATCCTCGGCGCGCTTGGCGCGGCGGGCTTCTTCATGCTGCGCAACGGTCGTCGTGACAAGCGCGGCCCGCAGATGGCCCGGGCACTGGCGCTGCGGGTGGGGCTGTCGGTCGCACTGTTCCTGGTGATCCTGCTGTGCTGGGCGATGGGCTGGATCCAGCCGACCGGCCTGCCGTTGCAGCGATAAAAAAGCGCCGCACGGACGCGGCGCCGGGATGGTGAGCCGGGCGGCGCTGGCCGGCCCGCGTCCTACATCCAGTAGACCACGACGTACAGGCCCAGCCACACGACGTCGACGAAGTGCCAATACCAGGCCGCGCCCTCGAAGCCGAAATGCCGCTCGGGCGTGAAGTGGCCCTTCATCAGCCGCAGCGTGATGAACAGCAGCATCAGCGCGCCCACGCAGACGTGGAAACCGTGGAAGCCGGTCAGCATGAAGAAGGTGGACCCATAGATGCCCGAGCTGAGCTTGAGATTGAGCTCGGCATAGGCGTGGTGATATTCGTAGGCCTGGAAGCCGAGGAAGGTGGCGCCCAGCAGCACCGTGATCCACATCCACGCGATGGTCTTGCCGCGGTTGCCGGCGATCAATGCATGGTGGGCGATGGTCAGCGTGACGCCCGAGGTCAGCAGCAGCGCGGTGTTGATGGTCGGAATCGGCCAGGGGCCCATGGTGCTGAAGGGCTCGACGGTCCCGCCGGGCGCCGCCGTAGCCCCGGCAGCCGAAGACGGCCACAGCGCCTTGAAGTCGGGCCACAGCAGCGAGTTCTCGAAGTTGCCCAGCGTCGGCACCGAATGCACACGTGCCCAGTACAGCGCGCCGAAGAAGGCCGCGAAGAACATCACCTCCGAGAAGATGAACCAGCCCATGCTCCAGCGGAACGAGATGTCGATGCGGTCGCTGTAGAGTCCGCCCTCGCTCTCGCGGATCGCATCGCGGAACCAGGCCTGCAGCACGAAGGCCCACCACAGCAGCCCGAACAGCAGCGAGTACGCGCCCCAGCCGTGCCCGTTGACCCACTGGCCGGCGCCCAGGATCACGAAGAACAGGCCGATCGCGGCCATCACCGGGTGCCGGGACGGCGCCGGGACGAAGTAGTACGGGGCTTTGCCCGCGGTGGTCGTTGCCGACATGCTCATCTCCTCGTTCTAGATTGTTCGTGCCGGCCTCAGGGCCCGGCGACGCCGCTGCTGACGACCCATTGCACCAGCAGCACCAGGATTCCGACAAACACCGCGGCGGCCAGCACGCCCACGATCAGCACATGCACGGGATTGAGCTTGGCCATGTCCCGTTCGTGATCGCGGCCGCGCCGCACGCCGAAAAAACTCCAGCTCACCGCCGACAGGGTCTGCAGGAAGGACGCCTTGCGGCGCACCGCCTCCTTCAGGTCGTCGACAGGCTCATTCATCGCTTGACGCCGCCCGTCACGAGCGCCTGACTCAGCTGCACGCCACCCTTGCCCGGCACCTCGAAGAAGGTATAGGACAGCGTCACCGTCTTCACGTCGCGCGGCAGGCGCGGGTCGATGACGAAGACCACCGGCCACTGCCGGCTCTCGCCGGGCTTGAGCGTGTACTCGCTGAAGCAGAAGCACTCCAGCTTGTTGAAATGCGCGCTCGCCTGCATCGGGGCATAGCTCGGGATGGCCTGCGCCGACATCGTGCGGTCCTGAACGTTGCGGAACTCGTACATCACCTGCGTCAGCTCGCCCGGGTGGACGGTGAGGTGGCGCACGGCAGGCTTGAAGTCCCAGGGACCACGGGCATTGGTGTCGAACTCCACCGTGACCTCACGGCTGTAGTCGATCTGCCCGTTGCCGTTGGCAACGCCCTTCTCGGCCAGCGCCGTCTGACGCTCGGCCAGCGACAGCACGTTGATGCCAAGCGCCGTGCAGATGGCACGGTACAGCGGCACCATCGCATAGCCGAAGCCGAACATCAGCGCCACCACGACCGCCAGCTTCAGCAACAGCTGCCGGTTGTCCCGGTGCAGGGCGGCGGCAAAGACGCGCAGGTCCATGGGGGCTCAGTGCAGCAGCACGATCTTGGCCACGAAGCCGGCGCCAAAAGCCACGGCCACCGTGAACAGGGTCAGCGCGAGCCGGCGATTGGCCTTGCGTTGCTCGGGCGTCATCAGCGGGCTCCTCAGCCGACGATGCGGGTGGCCGTCTCGTCCAGCTTGGGCGGTTCCTCGAAGGTATGGAAGGGCGCCGGTGACGGCACTTCCCACTCCAGACCCTCGGCGGCTTCCCACGGCTTCTGCGGCGCCTTGGCACCCTTGCCGCGCATCATCGGCAGCGCAACGGCCAGGAAGAAGTACACCTGCATCAGCCCGAAGCCGAAGGCACCGATGGAGGCCACCATGTTGAAGTCGGCGAACTGCATGGGGTAGTCGGCATAGCGACGCGGCATGCCGGCCAGCCCCAGGAAGTGCATCGGGAAGAAGGTGACGTTGAAGAAGATCAGCGAGCCCCAGAAATGGATCTTGCCGCGCGTCTCGGAATACATGACGCCGCTCCACTTCGGCCCCCAGTAGTAGACCCCGGCGAACAGCGCATAGAGCGAACCCGCCACCAGCACGTAGTGGAAGTGGGCCACGACGTAGTAGGTGTCCTGGATCTGGATGTCGATGGGCGCCATCGCGCAGATCAGGCCGGTGAAGCCGCCCATCGTGAACACGAAGATGAAGCCCACGGCCCACAGCATCGGGGTCTCGAAGGTCATCGAGCCGCGCCACATCGTGGCCAGCCAGTTGAAGATCTTCACGCCCGTGGGCACTGCGATCAGCATGGTCGCGTACATGAAGAACAGCTGACCCGTCACCGGCATGCCGGTGGCGAACATGTGGTGGGCCCAGACGATGAAGGACAGGATGGCGATGGAGGCCGTCGCGTACACCATGGACGCGTAGCCGAACAGGCGCTTGCGGGCAAAGGCCGGCACGATCTGGCTGATGATGCCGAAGGCCGGCAGGATCATGATGTAGACCTCGGGGTGACCGAAGAACCAGAAGATGTGCTGGTACATCACCGGGTCGCCGCCGCCGGCCGGGTTGAAGAAGCTGGTGCCGAAGTGGCGGTCGGTCAGCGTCATCGTGATCGCGCCGGCCAGCACCGGCATCACCGCAATCAGCAGATAGGCCGTGATCAGCCAGGTCCAGGCGAACATCGGCATCTTCATCAGCGTCATGCCCGGGGCGCGCATGTTGAGGATGGTGACGATGATATTGATCGAGCCCATGATGGAGCTCGCACCCAGGATGTGCATCGCGAAGATGCCGGCATCCATGGACGGCCCCATCTGCAGCGTCAGCGGCGCGTAGAGCGTCCAGCCCGCGGCGGGCGCACCGCCCGGCATGAAGAAGCTCGCCACCAGCATGATGGCCGCCGGGATCATCAGCCAGAAGCTGAAGTTGTTCATCCGCGCGAAGGCCATGTCACTGGCGCCGATCTGCAGCGGAATCATCCAGTTCGCGAAGCCGACGAAGGCCGGCATGATGGCCCCGAACACCATGATCAGGCCGTGCATGGTGGTGAACTGGTTGAACAGCTCGGGGTTGAAGAACTGAAGGCCAGGCTGGAAGAGTTCGGCGCGTATGCACAGCGCGAGCACGCCGCCGATCATCAGCATCGTGAACGCGAACAGCAGGTAAAGCGTGCCGATGTCCTTGTGGTTGGTGGCGAACACCCAGCGGCGCCAGCCGTGGGGTGCGTGGTGGTCGTGGTGATCGTCATGGCCGCCGGCATGGCCGCCGTGACCACCCACTGCGCCGTGGGGGGGGAGCACTGCACTCATGGTCGTTCCTTGGTCTGGGCGGGCCGCTTACTTGCGCGCGGCAAGCACTTCGGCGGGTTGCACGGTCTGGCCGGTCTGGTTGGACCAGCTGTTCTTCGTATAGGTCACGACGGCAGCGATCTCGGTGTCGCTGAGCGTGTTCCAGGCCGGCATGCCCTTGTCCAGTCGACCATGCAGCAGCACGTCGATCTGCTTGAGCTTGTCGGCGTCCGCCACCACGGGCGAGCCATCCAGCGCCTTGATCGGGCCGGCACCCTTGCCATCCGGCTTGTGGCAGACCGCGCAGTTGGCCGCATAGACCTTCTCGCCCCGAGCCACCAGCGCCGCCTGTTCCCAGACCTTGGCCGGGTCATCGGCCTTGGCCGCCATCTCCTTCTTCTTGCCATCCACCCAGGCGGCATAGTCGGCGGCCGACAGCACCTTCACGTGGATGGGCATGTAGGCGTGCTCCTTGCCGCACAGCTCCGCACACTGGCCGTAGTAGTCGCCCACCTTTTCGGCCTTGAACCAGGTATCGCGCACGAAGCCGGGGATGGCATCCTGCTTGACGCCGAAGGCCGGCACCATCCAGGCATGGATCACGTCGTTGGCCGTGGTGATGATGCGGACCTTCTTGTCCACCGGCACCACCAGCGGGTTGTCGACCTTCAGCAGGTAGTTGTCGACCGGTGCAGGCTTGCCGGAGTCCGAGGCCTCACGCTGGCCCGGGTCCAGCGTGGAGAGGAAACCGATGCCCTCGCCCTCGCCCTTGATGTAGTCATAACCCCACTTCCACTGGTAGCCCGTCGCCTTGATGGTGAGATCGGCGTTGGTGGTGTCCTTCATGGCCACGACCACCTTGGTGGCCGGCAGCGCCATGCCGATCACGATCAGGAAGGGCACGACCGTCCAGGCGATCTCGACCGCCACGCTCTCGTGGAAGTTGGCCGACACCGCGCCGCGAGATTTGCGGTGCTTGAAGATGGAATAGAACATCACGCCGAACACCGCGGCGAAGATCGCGAGGCAGATGATCAGCATCATGTTGTGCAGCCACATCTGGTCGGCCGCGATGCGGGTCACCGGTTCGTGCAGATTGAGCTGATTGACGCCCGGACCGCCAGGCAGGTCGTTGACCGCCCAGGCCGGCCCAGCCAGCCAGGCCGCTCCCGCAGCCAGTGCGATCCGCATCCGGGCATGCGGCAACAGCCGCACGCATGCGTTCTTCATCATCATGGTTGTCTCTTGGTTCTCTGACATATGGACCCAGCAACCAAGCGGTAGCGGTGTCCACGAACTGGGCCGAGTACTACCAATGACCCTCAAGCGCTCGCGGATGTTAGCCGAGGGCCGATGGCCGGTTGCCCTAGAGAACCCTAGGTACTAACCGCCACCTGGCAGACCGCCATCCGGCCTCAGGGGCCGCGCCGTCCCGACTTCAAGGCCTGCCGCATGCTGTCGACGGACACCCGCGTCTCCGCCTCCACCTTCAGCTTGGGCGCGGCCTTCAGCGCATGGCCCGACACCAGCTCCAGCGTCAGCGCCAGCCGGCCGTCCGGGCCACGCAGGCCCTCAAGTCGTTCCAGCAGCTGGCTCCGCCAGCGGGGCGTGCGCAGCCCTGCGAAGCGCGACGGCGCGAGATTGCCGCCGAGTGCCCGGAGGTCTGCGAGCAGCTTCTCCGGCTCGGCCCAGGTCAGACGCACACGCTCCTGGTCCATCACCGGGTCGGCGAAACCCGCCTGCACCAGCAGATCGCCCAGATCATGCATGTCCCACCAGTCCGGCGCCGGCCGGCCCCAGCCCACGTCGGCATACAGCGGCCTGAGCTCCACGAAGCTGTCCGGCCCCAGGCACGAAAACATCACAAAGCCGTCCACGGCGAGGCTGGCCTGCCAATCCGCCAGCTGCCCGGGCAGGTCCGCACTCACGTGCAGCGCCATGTTCGACCAGAGCAGATCGACCGGCGGCACCGCCGGCAAGGCCATCAGCTGGGCAGCGCCCGCGCCGCGCAGCTTCTGCCAGAAGCTCGGCGAGCGCTCGCCCCGCGCCGCTGCCTGCAACGGGCCGGGCTGCTCATGCCAGAGCTGCTCCGCCTGCGGATAAGCCTCGCGCAACAGCTCAGCGCTCGCGCCGAGCGCCGGCGACACGTCGAGCACCCGCCGGGGCTGGAGCTTGATGAACGGCAGCCGCTCCGCCATGCGGCGGGCCACCTCGGCGTGCAGCCAGGGCGCCGGTGACTGCGCCAGGCGGCGGGCCTGACGGCGCAATGCCGCGGGATCGAGATCCTGGGGCCGCGGCCCCTTATTTGAACTAGGGGTCGCTACCGGCTCGCTCATGGGGCCAAAAGTATATTGATTCGATGCCTGCCCAGCCCACGGCCGCCTCCAAGCCCACACATGTCGAGCGTGTGTTGCTGCGCTGCGGCGGCCAATGTTCGGTGTGCCGGAGCTGGAGCTCGCAGCCCGTCTGCGATGACTGCCTGAAGCGCTATGCCCGCCCGGTTCCGCGCTGCTGGACCTGCGCGGCCCGGCTGCCCGTCGAACTGATGGGCCACGAGCGCCCCCGCTGCGGCGCCTGCCTGACCCAGCCGCCCCCGCTGGATCGCTGCATTGCCGCACTGGACTACAGCTTTCCGTGGGACGGCCTGCTGCAGCGGTTCAAGTACCACCAGGCGCTGGATCTGCGCGAAAGCCTGCTTTCACGCCTGAACCAGACGCTGGCCGCCGCCCAGGTCGACGCGCCGGACTGGGTGCTGCCGGTGCCACTGTCCAGCAGCCGTCTGGGCGAACGTGGCTACAACCAGGCCTACGAACTGGCGCGCACCCTGGCCCGTCAGCACGGCTGGCGCTGCCGGCACGATCTGCTGCTGCGGGTTCGGGACAACGAGCACCAGGCCGGCCTGTCCCTCCAGCAGCGCGCGGCGAACGTGCGCGGTGTCTTCGCCGTCGAACCGCTTCGCGCCCAGACGCTGCGGGGCGCACGCGTGGCCCTGCTGGACGATGTGATGACCACCGGCGCCACCCTTTACGAGCTGGCCCGCGTGCTGCGCGCCGCCGGCGTGCCGCAGGTGCAGGCCTGGGTGGTGGCGCGGACACCGGCGCCCGGCGAGCCCGGGGGCATGGCTTGACGGGATACTCCCGTCCCATGTTCCACATCGTCCTCGTCCACCCCGAAATTCCGCCCAACACCGGCAACGTGATCCGGCTGGCGGCCAACACCGGCTGCGCGCTGCATCTGATCGAGCCGCTGGGTTTTTCCATGGAGGACCGTCTGCTGCAGCGTGCCGGTCTCGACTATCACGAGTACACCCGCGTGCAGCGCCACGCCGACTGGGCCGCCTTCCTGGCGGCCGAGAAGCCCGCGCCCGAGCGGCTGTTCGCCTTCACCACCCGAGGCAGCCGGCCGTTCGCCGAGGTGGCCTGGCAGCCGGGCGACTACCTCGTGTTCGGCAGTGAGACCGCCGGCCTGCCGCCCGCGTTGCGCGACGGTTTCGCAACGCCGCAGCGGGTGCGCCTGCCCATGCGCGAGGGCCAGCGCAGCCTGAATCTGAGCAACAGCGTGGCGGTCGCGGTGTTCGAGGCCTGGCGTCAGAACGGCTACGCCGGCGGCGGCTGATACCGCATCGCCGCGCTATTCGGCGCGCGCCTCGCGGCCCATCAGGCAATCCACCGCCTCGGCGGCGCTGATACGGCCCGCGAGAAGATCCACCACCGCCGCGGTGACCGGCATGTCCACGCCCAGCGCCTGGGCCCGAGCCAGCACCGTGGGCGCGCTGTACACACCTTCGGCCACATGGCCCAGCTGCGCCAGGATCTGCGGCACGGTCAGCCCCTGAGCCAGCAGCAGGCCCACGCGCCGATTGCGGGAGAGGTCGCCCGTCGCCGTCAGCACCAGATCACCGAGGCCGGACAAACCCATGAAGGTCTCGCTGCGCGCCCCCAGTGCTAGGCCCAGGCGCAACATCTCGGCCAGCCCACGCGTGATCAGCGCGGCGCGGGCGTTCAGACCCGGCGCATCCGGCGCAGAGGTCGACAGGCCATCGCACACGCCGACCGCGATCGCCATCACGTTCTTCACCGCGCCCCCCACCTCCACTCCGACCGGGTCAGTCGAGGTGTAGACCCGCAGCCGCTCCCCGTGGAAGGCCTGCACGGCATCGCGCGCGAGCTCGGCATCCTCGCTGGCCGCCACCAGCGCGGTGGGTCGGCCGGCCGCCACCTCCTGCGCGAAGCTCGGCCCCGACAGCACACCGACAAGCAGCGACGGATTCAGCTCGCGGGCGATCTCGTGCCCCAGCCGACCGCTGCCGGCCTCAAAGCCCTTGCACAGCCACAGCGCCCGGTGCTGGCTGCCCAGCAGCCCCAACGTCTCCCGCAGACCGGACATCGGCGTGGCGACGATGGCCAGTCCGCCCAGAGCGTGTGCGACCGCCTCGTCGCGTGAGGCGGTCAGCGCCAGCGCCGCGGGCAGTTCGCTGTCCGGCAGATAGGCCGCGTTGCGGCGCGAGGCACGCATCGCATCCACCGCCGCCGCATCACGCGCCCACAGCAGCACCTCATGGCCCGCACGGGCCGCCTGAATGGCGAGCGCCGTGCCCCAGGCCCCGGCGCCGAAAACCGCAATCTTCAACATACGCTCAGTGTCGCCCAATAAAAACGCCCCGCCGAAGCGGGGCGTTGGCAGCAGCTGATGCCGCGATCAGTTGACCGTGGGGGTGCCGCCGGCCTGAGCCAGGCGTTGAGCCTGCTGCGCTTCGAACATGGCCTGGAAGTTCACTTCCGTCAGCAGCACCGGCGGGAAGCCGGCACGGGTGCAGACATCCGACACGATGGCGCGCAGGTAGGGGTAGATCATCTGCGGGCACACGATGCCCAGAATGCCGTCCAGCTGCTCCTGCGGCACATTGCGGATCTCGAAGATGCCAGCCTGCTTGGCCTCCACCAGGAACAGCGTCTTGTCGCCGACCTTGGTGTTGACCGTGCCGGTCACGCAGACTTCGTAGACGCCTTCAGCCACGGTTTCGGCCGACAGGGCCAGGTTGATGTCGACCTGGGGCTGCTGCTGCTCGAGCAGGATCTTCGGCGCATTGGGCTGCTCCAGCGACAGGTCCTTCAGGTACATGCGCTGGATCTGGAACAGGGGGGCGTTGTTGGTCTCGTCAGCCATCGTCAGGTCTTTCAAACAAGAAACCCGCGAGCGGCATGCTGCGGGCGGCGGGCGGGATTATCGGCCGACGGACGTGACAGTCCGTTGGGGGTTGCCCCCCTCTTGAAATCAGCTGGCCTGGAGCAAGGGCAGCAGGCCACCGCGCTGGTCCAGCGCGATCAGGTCGTCACACCCCCCGACATGGGTGCCGCCGATGAAGATCTGCGGCACGGTGCGCCGGCCGGTCTGGGCCATCATCGCGTCGCGCGCGGCCGGATCCAGGTCCACGCGCACCTCCTCGATCTGCTCCACGCCGCGCTGCTTCAGAAACGCCTTGGCGCGAATGCAGTAAGGGCAGACCTGCGTGGTGTACATCTTGATGGCGGGCATGGGGCAATCCTGATCAGGCTCGTTCGACCGGCAGATTGGCTTCGCGCCAGGCTTTCATACCGCCGCCCAGCGCCTCAGCCTTTTCGTATCCGAGTTTTCGCAGGATGCCAGCAGCGCGCACGGCGCGTGCACCGCTGGCACACACCACCACCAGCGGCAGGGCCTTGTTCGACGGCAGCGACTTGTGGCCTTCGAGTTGTGCCAGCGGGATGTTGCGCGCGCCGACCGCGTGGCCTTGCGCGAACTCGTCCGGTTCGGACACATCGATCAGCACGCCTTTTTCGCGGTTCACGAGGCGCACGGCTTCGGCCGTGCCCAGCGCGGCGCCGCGGCCGGACAACGCCGGCCACAGCAGCAAGCCACCCGACACGACAGCGGTCAGGACCAGATACCAGTTGTTGAGCAGAAAGTTCAAACGGACCCCATCATGGGCAGGCAGGACAGCCGACCATTATCGACCAGGCTCGAGGCGCGTTCAGGACAGCTTGAAGGTCGCCACCGCCTGCTGCAGCGCCACGGCCTGCTGCTCCAGGCTGCTCGCCGCCGCCGCGGCCTGCTCCACCAGCGCGGCGTTCTGCTGCGTCATCTGATCGAGCTGGGTGATGGACTGGTTGACCTGCCCAATGCCCTGGCTCTGCTCGCGCGACGCCGCGGTGATCTCGCCGATGATGTCCGTCACGCGCTGCACGCTGGCGACGATCTCGCCCATCGTGGCGCCGGCGTCCTGCACCAGGCGCGAACCCGATTCGACCCGCTCCACACTGGCGCCGATCAGGGTCTTGATCTCGCGCGCGGCCTCGGCACTGCGCTGGGCCAACGAGCGCACCTCGCCCGCCACCACCGCAAAGCCGCGGCCCTGCTCGCCGGCACGGGCCGCTTCCACGGCCGCGTTCAGCGCCAGGATATTGGTCTGGAAGGCGATGCCGTCGATGACGCCGATGATGTCGGCGATCTTCTTGGAGCTGGTGTTGATCTCGTCCATCGTGGACACGACCTGCCCCACCACCTCGCCGCCCTTGCGGGCCACGGTGGCTGCCGAACCGGCCAGCTGGTTGGCCTGCGCAGCGGCCTCGGCGCTCTGGCGCACGGTGTCGGTCAGACCCTGCATGTTGCCGGAGGTCTGCTCCAGCGAACTGGCCTGGCGCTCGGTGCGCTCGGACAGATCCTGATTGCCCGCCGCGATCTCGCGCGACGCGGTGGTGATGGAATCCGTGCCGTGGCGCACGTTGGACACGATGGAGGCCAGGCCGCGCGACATGTCGCGCACGGCGGCCAGCAGGCTCTGTTCGGCGCCCGGCGCCACCTGGATGGCCTGGGACAGATCGCCATCCGCCATCTGGCGCATCACGTCGCGTGCATATTCGGGCTCGCCGCCCAGCTGACGCCACACGCCCCCGATCACGAGGTAGGAGCCCCCACCCAGCGCCAGCACGACGACGACGGCGCTCAGCACCGTCACCCACAGGCCGGACGACACGCCCTTCTGCGCCCGCTCCAGGCCCGCCTCGAAGCCGTCGTTGGCCTCGACCCGCGCCGCCTTCAAGTCGGCCTCCAGGGCCTTCTGCGCGGCCTGCATCTTGGGAATGGCGCCGGCCTGGTCGCCCTGGCGAACGCCGAGGAAAAGCTCGGCGGTCTCCACGGCCGCGGCGTAGTAGGCGTCAAAGCCCTTGCGGAGCTTGGTGCCAGTGTCCTTCTTGCCGTCGATGCGTTCGATCGCGTCCAGCAGCTTGCGCAACGAGGCCGCACGCTCCCTGGCCTCGTCCAGGCGCTTCTTCTCGCCTTCGGCCACCGCGCTCTGGATGGTTGCCCCCAGCGCCTCCAGCTGAGAAGCGAACTGCGTGGTCGCGTCGAGGTAGGGGTAGTCCACCTGCCCGACCGAGGTGATCGCGTCCGACGTGCGCGAAGAAAACACCAGCACCACGACGATGCCGATTGCAAAGATCGCGGCTGCCACGGCGGGCAGCATCCAGATCCGGGTTCTGACGTTCATGCAAATCTCCGCTGTTCCGCTGCGCCGGACGAGATCGGGCTCAGCCGACGATCAGTCGACCGTCAGCACCGATTTGACACTGCCGTCGACGGCGGATTTCTCGATATAGCCGATCGCATCCGGATTGCCGGCCACGAATTTCTTCACCTCGGCAGAACTGGCCAATTCCTTGGGCGGCGTGCCCTTGCCCGAGAACACCAGGCGCGACCAGGCGGCCTTCACCTGGGCGGCCTGCTTGCCGGTGACCTTGCCATAGAAATGTTCGCGCAGCGCCGCGCCTTCGGCCTGATCGACCGGCGCCGCGGTGGCACCGCTGGGCAGCGTGGCCGTCTTGCCCAGGAAGATGGCCGACACCTGCTCCGCCGTCATCGAGGCGGCGGGGTTCTTGGGGTTCACGATCACGGCGACCTGGGCCTGTGCGGCCGCGCCAGCCAGGGCCAGCAGCGTGGCAATAGCGATGTGTTGCAGTTTCATGTGATGTCTCCCAGCCTCAGAACACGGTGTCCACGGCGACGCTCAGCACATTGACCGAGCTGCCCGTGTAGCCGGACTGGATCTGTGTGAAGAAGCCCGGGCCGGTCGGCTTCAGGTTCTCCAGCTGCGCCTTCAGCGCGAAGTTGCGTGCGAAGTCCCAGCGCGTGCCAACGGCCAGGGTCTTCTGCTGACGGTGCTGGCCCGCCACCGTGGTGTCGACGATGGCCTTCAGCTGGGCCAGTTGCGCGTTGGCGGCCTGGATGGTGTTGACCACGTTGCTGTCGGCGGCACGGATCTGCGAATAGGTCGCGTACGGCGTCCAGCTGCCGAAGCGGCGGCCGACGGTCAGATACCAGGCGTCGGTGTCCGCGACATAAGTTTCGGTGCGGCGCATCGTGTATTCGGCATTCACCAGCCACACGCCCTCGTCCCAGGTCAGGCCCAGGCCGGTGAAGCTGGCCTTGCGCTTGTTCGGGTCCATCTGGTTGCCGACGCTGGCGAACGGCGTCGCGCGCAGCGTGTTCACCAGCGTGTTCAGCGAGGTCGACTTGACCGTCAGGTCGCCCGTCACGTAGCCCACGCGCAGGCTCAGCCCGCCGTCCATCTCCAGCGTCGTATTGAAGCCGACCATCTTGGTCAGCTCGATGTCGGTACGCTGGTAGGTGTCGGTGGAACGGCCGCCGAACAGCTGGGCCGTCACGGTGCCCAGGCCCGTGCCGATCTGGTAGCTGACGTCCGCGCCATCGAAATGGCTGACCGGCACCTGGTTGTAGACATCCGACGGCGGACGCAGCGTGGTGTTGGCGAAGCCGACATCACGGAAGTCCGACACCGCGAAGAAGGGGCCGCCCATGCGCCCCAGGCGCACGGCCACGGTCGGGGCCAGCTGCGCCTTGGCAAAGGCCCACTCGACGCCCGGGTCGAAATTGCCCTTGCCGTTCTGCTTGGACAGCAGCTGCACGGTGGCCGAGAAGGTGGAGTTGAACTTGGCGCCGACCTGCACGCCCAGCTTGGTGTCGACCTCGCCGCTGCCGTCCTTGTCGGCACCGCGCGGCTGGCCGCCCACGACGTACTGGGCCTGGTCGGTATTGGTGCGCACCCAGCCCAGCGTGCCGAAACCCGACAGACTGAACATGCTGGCCTCGTCGGCCGCCGCGGCCGCTTGGGCCACGCCGAACAGCGACAGGGCGAGCAGGGTGGGCAACAGCCGTGGTTGGGAAACGCGCTTCATCGGTGACTCCTGGTGTTCTGCCGCCCGGGCACTCGGCCGGGGCTGATGGACAAGCTGATGATTTTCTGGTTCGCCAGCCACAAATGACGACCTCACCTCATTTCGAACGCGCACTGTTTCACGCCCGAAGGGCTGCAAGTTGGGGGGGTGTCGCTTGCTCTCTACAATTTCTGGCTCTCCCCTTACAACGTTGAAGGCCATGTACAAGCTCGTGCTGATCCGCCACGGTGAGTCCACCTGGAATCTCGAAAACCGCTTCACCGGCTGGACCGATGTGGACCTGACCCCCACCGGCGTCGAGCAGGCCAAGACCGCCGGCCGGCTGTTGAAGGAGGCCGGCTACGACTTCGACATCGCCTACACCTCGGTGCTCAAGCGCGCCGTCTGGACGCTGTGGCACTGCCTGGACCAGATGGACCGCACCTGGCTGCCGGTGCGCCACGCCTGGCGCCTGAACGAGCGCCACTACGGCGCGCTGCAGGGCCTGAACAAGGCCGACATGGCCAAGCAGTACGGCGACGAGCAGGTCCTGATCTGGCGCCGCAGCTACGACACGCCGCCGCCGGCGCTCGAAGCGACCGACCCGCGCAGCGAACGTAGCGACCGCCGCTACGCCGGCCTGAAGGACGGCGAAGTGCCGCTGACCGAATGCCTGAAGGACACGGTCGCCCGCGTGCTGCCGTTCTGGAACGAGACCGTGGCGCCGACGATCAAGTCCGGCCAGCGCGTCGTCATCGCCGCGCACGGCAACAGCATCCGCGCGCTGGTGAAGTATCTGGACGGTATCGCCGACGATGCCATCGTGGGCGTCAACATCCCCAACGGCATCCCGCTGGTCTACGAGCTGGACGCCAATCTCAAGCCCATCAAGAGCTACTACCTGGGCGACGCCGAAGCCGCCGCCAAGGCCGCTGCGGCCGTGGCAGCCCAGGGCAAGGCCTGACCCCAGGGTTCAGCCCGCGCTGGCCAGCGTGCGCTCCACGCGGGTCAGCACCTCACCGGCCGTGGGCCACTCGGGCCAGCAGCGCATCACCTGCACGCCCGGCCCCCAGGGCGCCCAGTGCTCGGGCTGCGTCGGGCCCAGCACGCTGATCACGCGCCCGCCCACCGCCGCCGCCATGTGGGCCGGCCCGGTGTCGTTGGACACCACCACGCCGGCCAGCTGCAGCAGCGCGTTGTAGACGCCCAGCGCCACGCCGGGCAGCGCCAGCGCCTCGGGATACAGCGCGCGCGCGCCGTCCACCTCGGTCGGCCCCGGCACGATGAGCACCGGCACACCCGCGGCCTTGAGCTGCCGCACGAAGTCCGGGAAGGCCGGCCAGGAGCGGTCGATGAACTCCACCTTGCCGCTGGCAAACGGGCAGATCAGCACATAGCGCCCCTCGCTCAGGCCGAGGCTGTCCAGCAGCTCGCGCGCCGCCACCCGCTGGGCCTCGCTGACCTGCAGGCCGATGGCGGCCGGCGGCGGCAGCTGCACGCCCAGGAACTCGCAGGCCAGCGTCCAGTAGTCCTGCAGCGCATGGCGGCCCGGCTCGCGGCGCAGCGTGCGGCTCAGCAGCAGGCCGTTGCCCTCGTAGCCATAGCCCATGGCACGCAGGCCGGCCAGGCGCGCGTCCAGCGCAGCCGAGAACGACCAGGGCAGCAGCAGCGTGTTGAGCCGCGCGTCGAAGCCCGCGTCCTGCGCGCGGCACTGGCGGCGCAGCTCGCGCAGCTGGCGCACCCGCTGGCCCAGCGGCCCCGGCCGCACATGGATGTGCCAGCCCTCGGCCTCCAGCAGCGCGCGTGCCCAGCCCTTGCCGACCAGCTCCAGCTGGTAGCCGTGGCTTTGCAGCAGCCGCAGCGCCGGCAGGCTCAGCACCGTGTCGCCGACGAAATTGCGCAGGCGCACGATCAGCGGGCGGGAGGAAGAGCGGGCTTCTATCATCGGAGGCTCAGAACGGTGGCGCGCGATTCTGCCAGCGCCCCTCAACCCGAACCCGCATGAGCACCCTGCCCTCCTCGGCCGACGTGATCGCCGCCCACGACGCGGCGCTGGCCACCTCGCCCGTCGCACCCGCCGCCAGCGACCTGAATGGCTGGATCGCCGTCAACCATTTCCACAACCGCAGCCTGTGGGCCCAGGAAGACCTGGCCCGCCGCACCCAGGCACCGGACGCCGAGATCGTCGCCAACAAGCGCGCCATCGACCGCCACAACCAGGCCCGCAACGACGCCATCGAGCGCGTGGACGAATTCCTGCTGAGCGCTTTAGGCCTGGTGGACCCGGCCACCATCGCGACCGCCCTGCCGCGCTCCACGGTGCCGGCCGGTGCCCGGCTGAACAGCGAGACGGCCGGCTCCATGCTGGACCGCATCTCCATCCTGGGCCTCAAGATCGCCGCGATGCGCGAGCAGACGCTGCGCACCGACGTGGACGACGCCCACCGCCAGGCCTGCACCGAGCGCCTGCAGCGCCTGATCCAGCAGCGCGCCGACCTGGGCAGCTGCTATGACGAGCTGCTGGCCGACGCTCGCGCCGGCCGCGCGTACTTCAAGGTCTACCGCCAGTTCAAGATGTACAACGACCCGCGCCTGAACCCGGCGCTGGTGGCGGAGCAGGCCCGGCCGTGATCCCCGCCCGCTGCGCCGCCAATCTCGACTGGCTCTACCCCGAGCGGCCCTACCTGGACCGCATCGAGGCGGCGCGCGCCGACGGCTTCGCGCAGGTCGAGATGCTGCAGCCCCATCTGCACGACACCGCGGCGCTGCAGCAGGCGCTGGCGGACTGCGGCCTGGCGGTTGCGCTGATCAACGCGCCTGCCGGCGACTGGGCAGCGGGCGAGCGCGGCCTGGCCGCCCTGCCCGGCCGCGAGGCCGACTTCCGCAGTGCCACGCGGCGCGGGCTGGAGCTGGCCGCGCAGCTGGGTGCGCCCCGCCTGCACCTGATGTCCGGTCTGGCCGACGACCTGCCCGCCAGCCGCGCCACCTGGCTGGCCAATCTGGCCTGGGCGGCCGAGCAGGCGCCCGAAGGCCTCACGCTGACCGTGGAGCCCATCAACCGCCGCGACATGCCGGGCTACTTCCTGCACCGCCAGGCCCAGGCGCTGGCACTGCTGGCCGAGCTGGCCAGCCCGCGGGTGCAGCTGCAGCTGGACCTCTACCACTGCCGCGTCAGCGAGGGCGAGTCGCTCAGCCACCTGCAGCGGGCCTTGCAGCTGGGCCTGCTGGCCCATGTGCAGGTCGCCGGCGTGGCCGGCCGGCATGAGCCGCAGCCCGGCGAATATGCCGCCGAGCTTGCGCTGCTGGACACGGCCGCCTGGCCGGGCGCCGTCGGGCTGGAGTACCGCCCCGCCGGAGACACCTCGGCCGGCCTGACCTGGCTGCGGGCCTGAGCCGCCGACACGGCTCGCCCCTTTCTGACGCCACCGCCTGCCGCAACACCGGCCCTCGCGCCGCCGCTTCCCCGATGTCCGACACCGTCTTCAGCCCGCAGGGCATCACGCCCACCGACGAGCAGATCGCCATCCAGCTGACCCGCACCCGTCATGTGCTGGTGGAGGCCAACGCCGGCGCGGCCAAGACCACCTCGCTGGCGCTGCGCATCGCGCAGGCGCTGACGCGCGGCGCCCATCCGTCCATGGTGCTGGCGCTCACCTTCACCGCGCCGGCCACGCTGGCGCTGCAGCGCCAGTTGCGCTTCATCGGCGTGCCGGCGGACACGGTCGCGCAGCTGCGCATCCACACCTTCGACGACTTCTGCGCCTGGCTGCTGGAGCCGCTGGAGGGCGCGCCCGTGCTGCGCCTGGCCACGCCGGAGCAGATCCGGCCACAGCTGCTGCAGGCGGTGGAGCGCGCGCTCAGCTACGACGATGAACGCCACCCCGCCGAGCTGTATCTGGGTGTGGCGCCGCAGGAGCTGATCGAGAGCCTGCTGCAGGCCTTCACGCTGATGAAGGGCCGCCTGCAGCTCGAGCAGCTGCCCGAAGACGAGCCGCTGACCCCGGCGCTGGCCGAGGACCTGGGCTTCAACTACCTGACGCTGCGGGTGCGCAGCGCCTTCGAGTTCATACGCCGCGGCGGCCACCCCGATCGCCCGGCCTTCCGCTACGACGGTGACGCGACCTACGACCTGGCCCGGCAGTTGCTGAACGGCGACCTGGGCGGCAGCGGCCCCGAGGACTCACCGCTGGGCCTGGGTCTGGCGCTCATCGTGCTGGACGAAATGCACGACCTGAACCGCGCGATGTTCACCGTGCTCAAGGCGCTGCTGGACGCCAATCGCCGCGCTGCCTTCGTCGGCGTGGGCGACCGCGATCAGGTCATCCACTCGCTCAGCGGCGCGCAGGCCGGCTTCATGCACGAGGACTTTGAGCGTGAGATCGGCACGCCCATGCGCCTGCCGCTGACCGCCAGCTACCGCTTCGGCCCCACGCTGGCCGAGGCGGTCGGCCGCCTCGCACACAAGGCCTATGCCTCAGGCCCGGGCCGTGAAACGCGCATCGAGCTGCTGGCGGCCGAATCCGCCCGCGTGCAGGGCCGGCTGATTGCGCAGCGCGCACGCATCCACCTGGCCCAGCCCGGCAGCGGCGAGTTGCGCATCCTGCTGCGCCAGCCCGCGCAGTCGGTGCAGCTGGAGCGCGAGCTGCTGGGCCTGGGCGTGGACTACGCCACCCAGGGCCTGCAACCCTTTTTGCGGCGCCGGGAGGTGCTGCTGCTGCGCGGGCTCTGGGCCTACGCGGTGGACGACTTCAGCGGCTTTCGCGACGACGCGCAGCGCGGCGCGGTGCTGGCCGCGCTGCTGCTGTTCGCCGGCGCCTGGGTCGACAGCCACGAGCTGCGCGATGCCGACGCCGTCAGCGCGCAACGCGAGGCCATCGCCGAGGCGCTGGCCCACCCGGAAGGCATGCGCCACTTCATCGAGGGCCAGGTCTTGCGCAATGCGGCACCCCAGGCGCTGCGCCGGCTGCAGGCCGCGCTCGGCGTGCTCAAGGCGGACGACGCCACGCTGCTGCACGAGGCGCTGCTGCCCGCGCTGGAGCCCCTGGCGCTGGCGCGCGCGGTGCTGGTCAGCCAGGAGCAGGCCCGCCAGACCGAGGCCAGCCTGAGCCAGCTCGTGCAGCTGGCCACGCAGGAGGGCGCGGCGCCGTCGACCTTCTTCCGCCTGCTGGACGCGCTGGATGCCCGGCCCGTGCGCGCCGCCAGCGCCGGGCGGGTGGTGCTGTCCAGCATCGCCGCGGCCAAGGGGCTGGAGTTCGAGCACGTGATCGTGCCCCACCTGTCGCGCGGCGAGTTCGTCGGCGCCGACAGCGCCGCCGAAAATCGCAACCTGCTCTACGTCGCGCTGACCCGGGCGCGCGAACGCCTCACGCTGTGCTTCGATCCGGCCCGGCCGTCACGTTTTCTGGTGGATGCCGGGCTGCTGGCGCAGGCCTGAAGAGCTTCTAGCGCTGCTGCGCACGCCACAGCCAGTAGGACTTCAGCGTCACCAGCCCCGCCGCGCCCAGCACGATGACGAGCGTCAGCGGGGTGCGCCACGCACTCGGCAGGGCAACGAAGGCCGCCACGATCAGCAGCGCGCCGGCCAGCATGAAGACCTTGCCGCCGAAGCGATGGGTTTGATCCCACACCCGCTCGCTGGACAGCGTCCAGGGCGTGCGTATGCCCACCGTGTAGTTGGCGCGCAGCTTGCCCAGCACATTGCCCATCACCATCAGCAGCCCGCCGATCAGCACCAGCGGCAATTGGGGTTCGGCCCCGGCCAGCCCCAGCGCACGCAGCACGATGTGAAGCTGCACCAGCGCGAGCAGCACGGTCACGGTGATCCAGATGGTGGCCAGCGCCTTGCCGGACTTGCGCAGGTTGTCGCCCTTGGGATCCACGCGCGGCAACAGGCTCTGCAGGCCCAGCAGCGCCAGGGCCAGCACGGGCAACAGGAAGAGGCCCGGCAGCGGGGCAGCCCAGCCGTCGACCTGGCCCGCCGCGTTGAAATGCACCGGCACCGCGGCGCCCGGCGGCAGCTGCTGCCAGGCCCACAGGCCCAGGCCGGCCATGCAGGCGACCAGCAGCAGTTGCAGGATTCGAGTCGTTCGATCAGACATGGCGCTTTCCTTTCAGCGGCGTCGTGTGCCGGCCCACGCCAAAGAGCTCGGCGAAGCCCAGCAGGGCCTCCTCCAGCACGGACACGTTGAGCCGGTAGGTGATGGTGGTGCCCAGCTTGTCGGCGCTGACCAGATCGGCCTCGCGCAGCACCGCGAAGTGGCCCGACAGCGTGGGCTTGGACAGCTCGAAGCACTCGGCCAGCTCGCCCGCCGTCATCTCGCGCTCGCGCAGCAGCTGCAGGATGCGCCGGCGGGTGGGGTCGCTGAGGGCCTTGAAGATCTTGTCCATGATTCGGTATTTTGCCAATTACCGAATTAAACGCAAGCCCCACGCCCGCGAAGGCATGGCGGGCGGGATTCAGCCCAGGTGGCGGGCGATGTCGGCGCGCAGCGATTCGGCCAGCGCGCGACGCTCCTGGCCCTGCGTGGGCACCACGGGCAAGACCCGCACCGCGATGGCGAGACGGCGCGCACAGGCGATGCGCCACAGGCTCTGCGCCAGCGTGGTGTCGCCGATGAAACGGGCGGCCGTGCTGAAGCGCTCGTCGGGCTCGTGCCAGCGCAGCACCAGCGGCAGCACTGCGGCCTCGCTGGAGATGGCCGCCTGCAGCAGATTGCCGTGGAAGGGCAGCAGCTCGGGCCCGGCGCCGGTCGTGCCCTCGGGGAAGACGGCCACGCAATCGCCCGCCTGCAGCGCCGCGGCGCTCTGGTGCACCACGCGCAGCGCATCGCGCTTGCTGCTGCGTTCGATGAACAGCGTGCCTGCCCCCTCCACCAGCGCACCCACCAGCGGCCAGTGCCTCACGTCGGCCTTGGACACGAAGCGCGCCTGAGGCAGCACCGCGTGTACCGCGGCGATGTCCAGCCAGGACACGTGGTTGGCGATCAGCAGCTGCCCCGCCGGCGAGGCGGGCAGCGCGCCCGTGGTCTGCAGCTCGATGCCGAGGATGGCCAGCGTCTTGCGCGACCACCACTGGATCAGCCCGTGCCGCGTCGGCGCCGGCAGGCGGGCGAACCCGCGCCGCACGATCAGCAGCCCATGCAGCACATGCGGCACCAGCCGCGCCAGGCGCCAGGCGCCCACCAGCGCGCGCATGCCGATCAGGCTCCGGCCGATTCGTGCGCCAGGTGGCCGGCCACCAGCGTGTAGCGCACCCGCGCCGGCAGCTCGAAGCCGCTGCGCGAGAACTCGAACGGCGTGTGCTTGCCCTGGCTGACCAGCGCCTCGGGCGTCACGCCCCAGCTGCGGCCCATGTCGAACACGCAGACGTCAGCCACGCCGCCTTCGACGAGGCGGCCGGCACTGGCCGCCAGCGACCCCAGTGCCGGGCCCATCACCCGCACCGGGTCGGCGGTCACGACGGCCAGCGCCCTGGCCAGCGGCAGGCCGCTGTCCTGCGCCCAGCGCAGCGCCAGGCTCAGCAACAGCTCCAGCCCGGTGGCGCCGGGCGTGGCCTCGGCGAAGGGCACGGCCTTCTCGTCGGTGGTGACGGGCATGTGGTCGGACACCAGCGCGTCGATGGTGCCGTCGGCCAGCGCGGCGCGCAGCGCGTCTCGGTCACGGCCCTGGCGCAGCGGTGGGGTCAGGCGCATGGCCGAATCGAAGAAGCCGATGTCGACGTCGCTGAGGTGCAGCGAGTTGATGGACACATCGGCCGTGACGGCCAGGCCCTCGGCCTTGGCCGCGCGCAGCAGCGCCACGCCGGCCGCGCTGGACAGCCGGCACAGGTGCACCCGCGCGCCGGTGGACCGCATCAGCTCGAAGATGGTGTGCAGCGCCACGGTCTCGGCCGTGACCGGCACGCCGGACAGGCCCAGGCGCGTGGCCACCGCGCCGCTCGCGGCCACGCCACCGCTCAGGTAGGCATCCTGCGGGCGCAGCCACACGGTGTAGCCATAGGTGGCTGCGTAGAGCAGCGCGCGCGACAGCACCAGCGTGTCCCTCACCGGCACCTCGGCCTGCGAGAAGCCGATGCAGCCGGCCTCGGTCAGCTCGGCCATCTCGGTCAGCGCCAGGCCCTCGAGGTTGCGCGTCAGCGCGCCCAGCGGGAACAGCCGGCAGCGGCTGAGCTTGCGGGCACGGAACTTCAGCATCTCGACCAGGCCGGGCTCGTCCAGCACCGGGTCGGTGTCCGGCGGGCAGACCAGGCTGGTGACGCCGCCAGCCGCCGCCGCGGCCAGCTCGCTTTCCAGCAGGCCCTCATGCTCGTGGCCGGGCTCGCGCAGGCGGGCACACAGGTCCACCAGGCCGGGCGCGACGATGAGGCCGGCCGCGTCCAGCGTGCGGTCGGCAACGAAGTCGCCCACCTCGCCCAAGCCCACGATGCGGCCGTTGGCGATGGCCAGATCGCCGACGCGGTCCAGGCCCGAGGCCGGGTCGATCAGCCGGCCGTTCTTGATGATGATCTTCACTTGCAGCACTCCCGTGCGAAACCGAAAGAGGCGCGCGCAGCGCCGCGGGGGCGGGCCGTCCTCATGCGTCGTTGCCCGCCAGAATCGCCATCACGGCCATGCGCACGGCGATGCCGAAGGTCACCTGCGGCAGGATCACGCTCTGCGTGCCGTCGGCCACCTCGGACGCGATCTCCACGCCGCGGTTGATGGGCCCTGGGTGCATGACGATGGCATCGCGCTTGGCCAGCGCCAGCTTCTCGGGCGTGAGCCCGAAGTTCTTGAAGAACTCGCCGCTGCTGGGCAGCATCGCGCCGTTCATGCGCTCGTTCTGCAGGCGCAGCATGATGATGACGTCGGCGTCCCGGATGCCCTCGGCCATGTCGTGGCACACGCGCACGCCCATGTCCTTGAGGTCGCCCGGCACCAGCGTCTTGGGGCCGACCGCGCGGATCTCGGGCACGCCCAAGATGCTCAGCGCATGGATGTCGCTGCGGGCCACGCGCGAGTGCACGATGTCGCCCACGATGGCCACGGTCAGGTTGCGGAAGTCCTTCTTGAAGTGCCGGATCGTGTACATGTCCAGCAGGCCCTGCGTCGGGTGCGCATGACGGCCGTCGCCGGCATTCACCACGTGCACATGCGGCGCGCAGTGCTGGGCGATCAGGTAGGGCGCACCGCTGTCGCTGTGGCGCACGACGAACATGTCAGCATGCATGGCCGACAGGTTGGCGATGGTGTCCAGCAGCGTCTCGCCCTTGGCGGTGGAGGAGCGCGCGATGTCGAGGTTGATGACGTCGGCCGACAGCCGCTTGGCCGCGATCTCGAAGGTGGTGCGGGTGCGGGTGCTGTTCTCGAAGAACAGGTTGAACACCGACTTGCCGCGCAGCAGCGGCACCTTCTTGACCTCGCGGTCGTTCACCGACAGGAAGCTGCCGGCCGTGTCCAGGATCTGCTCGATGACCGCACGCGGCAGGCCCTCGGTGGACAGCAGGTGAATGAGCTCGCCGTTCTTGTTGAGCTGGGGGTTGCGTTTGGAAAGCATCACAGGACTCCCGCCGGGCCGTCAAAAGACTCAAAGAGGCTCCTCAAGGAGCGTTGGAGGCCTGCGCCCCCTCGGGGGGCAGTGAACAAAGTGAACGTGGGGGCCATCACTTGACCTCGAAGCTGAAGCGGCCTTCCAGGCTGCGCGCCAGGCGCAGCTTCTGGTCGGCCGCCAGGTTCACCCGCGCCGCCGAGAAACCGGGCTCGATGGGCAGCTCGCGGCCGCCGCGATCCACCAGCACCGCCAGCTGCACGCGGGCCGGGCGGCCGAAGTCGAACAGCTCGTTGATGACGGCCCGCGTGGTGCGGCCGGTGTAGAGCACGTCGTCGATCAGCAGCACGTCGCGGCCGTTCACGTCGAAGGGCAGCTTGGTGTGATCGGCCGCGCCGGACAGGCCCTTGGAGCCGAAGTCGTCGCGGTGCAGCGCACTGGAGATCACGCCCACCGGGCCCAGGCCCAGGTCGGCCGCCAGGCGCTCGGCCAGCCAGGCACCGCCGCTCCAGATGCCCACCAGGGCGGTGTCGGCGGTCAGCAGGCGCTGCACACCGCGCTTGAGCTCGAGGTACAGCGCCTCGGCGTCCAGCAGAAGATTGCTCATGGATGTTCCCTGAAAAACTGTTCGAGGATGAGGGCCGCGGCGGCCGCGTCGACGTCCTGCGCGCCCGCATCCTCGGCGTCCACGCTGGTGTAGCGCTCGTCCACCTCGAACACCGGCAGGTGATAGCGCCCGGCCAGGCGGCGGCCGAAGGCCTGGGCCTTGGCGGTCATCTCGTGCGGCGCACCGTCGGGGTGGCGCGGCACGCCGATCACCAGCGCGTCGGGCTGCCAGGTCTTGATGAGGGCCGCAATGCCGTCGAAATCGCCGCCGCGCAGCGTGCCGCGCGGCTCGGCGCCGCCCAGCAGGCGCGAGCCCGAGGCCACGCCGATACGGCGCATGCCGAAATCAAACGCGAGAAAGGACTGAAGCGTCGTCGCGTTGGCGTCGAGCTTCATTTCAGCGTTCCAAACCCGCTTCAAGCCGCCCGCAGGCTGCGGGCCGAGCGCCGGGCCGCTCCCAAGCCGGCCCGCCTGGGCGATGTGCTGGCGGCTCAATGCCGCAAGCATCGCCGTCCCCTCGGGGGACCGGCCAAGGTAAGCCTTGGACGAGGGGTTTCACGTCAGGCATGCCCCGCATCCGCACTCAGCATGCGCGGGTCCACGCCCAGCAGGCCCAGCGCCTTCTCGTAGCGCTGCTCCACCGGCGTGTCGAAGATGATCTCGGGCGATGCGTCCACCGTGAGCCAGCCGTTGCGGCCCAGCTCTTCCTCCAACTGGCCCGCGGCCCAGCCGCTGTAGCCCAGCGTGACCAGCAGCTTCTTGGGGCCGGCGCCGTTGGACAGCGCCTCCAGCACGTCGCGGCTGGTGGTCATCTCCAGGCCGCCGGGCACGGCCAGCGTCGCGTTGTAGTGGCCGCCGGTCTCGTCCAGCGGCTCGTGCAGCACGAAACCGCGGTCGGTCTGCACCGGGCCACCATAGAACACCTGGGTCACCGCGAGCGCGTCGTCGGGCGGGCTCAGCTCCACCTTCTCGAACAGCGAACCCAGCGTCAGCGTGGTGGGTTTGTTGATCACCAGCCCCAGCGCCCCGTTGTCGTTGTGCTCGCACAGGTAGATGACGGTGCCGGCAAACGCCTCGTCCGCCATGCCCGGCATGGCGATCAGGAATTGGTTGGTCAGGGAGATCCGGTCATCGGCCATGGCGGCATTTTATTCGGGGGACACTCCCTACATGCCGACCGCCCTCGCCAAGGCCCTGGTCTGGTTCCGCCGCGACCTGCGCGTGGACGACCAGGCCGCCCTCTACCACGCGCTGAAATCGGCGCGCCAGGTGTTCTGCGCCTTCATCCTGGACCGCGACATCCTGGGCACCCTTCCCCGCCAGGACCGGCGCGTGGAGTTCATCCTGGCCGCCCTGCAGCAGCTCGACGCCGAGCTGCGCGCCCGCGGCGGTGCGCTGATCGTGCGCCATGCGCCTGCCGCGGACGAAATCCCGCGCCTGGCCGCCGAGCTGGGCGTGCAGGCCGTGTTCGCCAACCACGACGACGAGCCGCAGGCCCTGGCGCGTGACGCCCTGGTGGCCCAGCGCCTGGCCAGCTTCGGGGCCGAGCTACGCACCTTCAAGGACCACGTGATCTTCGAGCGCCGCGAGGTGCTGACCGCCAGCGGCGGGCCCTACGGCGTGTTCACGCCCTACAAGAACGCCTGGCTGCGCAAGGTCGAGCCCTTCTACTTGAGCAGCTACCCCGTCGAGCGCTACACGGCCGGCCTGACCGGGCACACGCTGACCACCGGCGTGCCAGGTCTTGCCGAAATCGGCTTCGAGCCCGCGGGGCTCACGCCCCACGTGGGCCGCGGCAGCGCGGGCGGCGAGGCGCTGTTCGAGGACTTCCTCGACCGCATGGACCGCTACCACGAGGCGCGCGACTTCCCCGCGGTCAAGGGCCCCAGCTACCTGAGCGTGCACCTGCGCTTCGGCACCGTGTCGATACGCCGGCTGGCCCGCGCCGCACATGGCCGCATGCTGGCCGGCGACCGCGGTGCCGAGGTGTGGCTGTCGGAGCTGATCTGGCGCGACTTCTACCACCAGGTCATGCACCACCACCCGCGAGCGATGAGCGCGGCCTTCCGCCCCGAATACGACGCGATCCGCTGGGAAACAGGCCCGCAGGCGGACGCGCTGTTCGCGGCCTGGTGCGAGGGTCGCACCGGCTTTCCCATCGTGGATGCCGCGATGCGTCAGCTGCGCCAGACCGGCTACATGCACAACCGTCTGCGCATGGTGGTGGCCAGCTTCCTGACCAAGGACCTCGGGCTGGACTGGCGCCGCGGCGAAGCCTGGTTTGCCGAGCAGCTGCTGGACTTCGACCTGGCCGCCAACAACGGCGGCTGGCAGTGGGCCAGCAGCAGCGGCTGCGACGCCCAGCCCTACTTCCGCATCTTCAATCCGGTCAGCCAGAGCGAGAAGTTCGACGCCGAGGGCCGCTTCATCCGCCGCTACTGCCCGGAGCTGGCCGAGCTGTCCGCCAAGGCCATCCACGCGCCCTGGGAGCGCGCGCCGCTGCAGATGCAGGGCACGGGCTACCCGCGCCCGGTGGTGGATCACGCCATCGCGCGTGAGCGCACGCTGGCGCGCTACGCGGTCGTGAAGTCGCGCGCCCAGGGCTGAGACGCGGCGTCAGGCGGCGACGCCACTCACCTGCCATTGCGCCAGGATGGCCTGCCACTGGGCCGGCCAGCGCTGCAGCGCGCCGGGCTGGCCGTCCAGCACGTTCGCCAGGAAGGCCAGCACCAGCTCGCGCGTCGCGGCCTTGACCTGAGGGTTGAGCGCCAGGCCGCCGGTGCCGACCCGGTCGGTGAAGATGCTGTGCGAGCCGCCCTGGAACATGGCCAGCCAGGCCGGCCCGCCCATGGCCTCGAACACCTCGACGCGGTCGCTGGCCGGCGAGCGGTAGCCGGGAATGGGAATCACGTCCTCGGTGGCGGTGATGTGCAGCGTGGGCAGTTGCACGGCCGACAGGATGGCGGCCGGATCGGCCTCGCCATAGAACGGTGGCGCCGAGATGGCAATCGCCGCCCGCAGCCGGGGCTCGCGCAGGTCCAGCGCCTGGCCGCCACGCTGCACCCGCGCCCCGGCCAGCAGCAGCGTCGTGTTGGCACCGTAGGAATGCCCGCAGGCCACGATGCGACGGGCATCCAGCCGGGCCGCCCATTCGCCGGCCAGCAGCTGGTCCAGCGCGAAGCGCACGTCGTGCACGCGCGCCACGGCCTCGCGCTCCTGCGCCGCGTCCTGCAGCCGGCCCACCAGGCCGAACGGGTTGCCAAACCACAGCTCGCGGTCGCTGCCCACATGCTGCACATGCAGCGCCGCCACACCCTGCGAGGCCAGCCAGCTGCCGAGATAGCGATAGCCGCGCCGCGAGCCCCCCATGCCGTGCGAGAACAGCAGCAGCGGCACGGACGCGGCGTCCGACGCGACGACCGGCAGGTACAGCCGCTGCGGTACGGCGCGTGCACGGGCCGGGTCGGTGAGGTCCAGGTCTATGGCCTGGTAACGGTCGGGATCGACCGGCGGCAGGCTGGCCGGCTCGATGTCGCGCGCCTGCGCCGGCCCCACACCCAGAGCCCCCAGCGCCAGTGCGGCACCCAGGGCCTGCGCCAAACGGCGCCGTGCGGGGTCAGAACAGTTCGACATCGCTGAGCTGCTCAGCTTCTCTGATGATGCCGCGCGACACCAGCGTCGCGTAGTTGTGGACCTGGTTGCGACCGCTGGACTTGGCGTGATAGACCGCCTTGTCGGCCCGCTCGAAGGCCGCTGCCGGCGTGTCGCTGGTGCGCATCTCGGTGAAGCCTATGCTGACCGTGATCTGGCCCACCTGCGGGAACTGATAGCGCTCGGTGTTCAGGCGCAGGCGCTCGAAGGCCTCGCCCGCATGGGGCTCGCCGTCGCAGCGCATCAACACCACGAATTCCTCGCCGCCGAAGCGGTACAGCAGATCGTGGAAGCGGAAGGAGCCGCGCATCAGCCGCGACAGCAGCAGCAGCACCTCGTCGCCGATCAGGTGACCGAAGCGGTCGTTGACCGACTTGAAATGGTCGATGTCGATGACGCCCAGCACATAGTGCGGCTGCGAGGCCTCGTGGCGCCGCTCGCCACTGATGGGTGGCGCATGCCGGGCCGGCAGCTCGGACACCAGCTTCAGGAAGCTCTCGTCGAAGGTCTTGCGGTTCAGCAGCCCGGTGAGCGTGTCGCGTTCGGAATAGTCCAGCAGGCCCTGGAAGTTGTGATAGATCCGCAGCACGCTGCTGACCGTGCGCTGCGAGGCCGCGCCCAAGGGATGGGCGGATTGGATCTCGATCACGCTGACGGCGTCCCGCTCGGTGGCCAGCGGAAAGAGGTAGAGCCAGCTGCCGTTGCGCGCCACCTGCGTGACCGCCCGGGTGCGCATCGCATCCAGGCGCAGCGGGTGCGCCGACAGCGGCGGCAGCGACTCGGGCGAGGCCCACAGCGGGTCGGCCGCCGCGACGGCGTCGCCGGCACGCAGATGCGCGCGGGTCAGCCAGCGCTCCTGCCCCGGCTCGCCCACCGCGCGGTAGATGGCCACCGATTCGGGTTCGAGCAGATCCCGCAACGCCATCACCAGCGTGACGTCCATGACATCGCGGTCACGGAAGCCCGTCAGCTCGGCCAGATGATCGACAACCTGGGACATGCGCTCAGGCTACCGCAGCTTGCGTGTACTGGTGGACCAGCGCCAGCAACTGCTCCTCGTCATATGGCTTTCCGAGGTAATGTTGCACACCCAGCTGCTCGGCGTAGTCGCGGTGCTTTTGCGCAATCCGCGACGTGATCATGATGACCGGCAGCCGGGCGAGCCGCGCGTCGGCGCGCATGTTGCGCACCAGATCGAAGCCATCCATGCGCGGCATCTCGATGTCGGACAGCACCACGGCCGGCAGTTCGTCGCCCGCGAGCTTCTCCATCGCGTCCAGCCCGTCCTTGGCCAGGCTCACCCGCAGGCCCACCCGTTCCAGCAGGCGCTGGGTCACGCGGCGCACCGTCAGCGAGTCGTCCACCACCAGCACCAGCGGTGCCAGGCCATGCTCGTCGACGGCGTCGACATCCGCCGGCTGCCCGGCCTGCTGGCGCAGCCGAGCCGCAGCCCCGTACCAGTCGGCCAGCGCGACGACGTTGTAGATCAGCGCGACATCGCCCGAGGCCAGCAGGCTGATGCCTGCAAGACCCGGCACCTTGTTCAGCTGGGCGCCGAGGTTCTTGACCACGACCTCCTGGTTGCCGACCACCTCGTCCACATGCAGCGCCAGGCTGGCCTGCGGCGTGCGCACGATCAGCACCGGCACATGGTGGCCCAGCAACTGGCCGTGACCGGCCTGGCCCAGCAGGCCGCCCAGCCAGTGGAAGGGCAGCTCCTCGCCGTTCCAGCTCAGGCGTCCGCTCGCGTAGGCAGCTTCCACCGCCTCGACGGGCAGGCGCTGCACCGACTCCATCAGCGCGGCCGGCACGGCCACGACCTGCTCGCCGGCACGCAGCAGCACGATCTGGGTCAGCGCCGTGGTCAGCGGCAGGCGCAGCAGGAAGCTAGTGCCCGCACCGGCGACCGAGGTCGTCTCGATGCTGCCACCCAGCGTCCCCACCTCGGAGCGCACCACGTCCATGCCCACGCCACGTCCGGCCAGCTCGGTGACCTGATCGGCCGTCGAGAAGCCCGGCGCGAAGATGAAGCGGCGCAGTTGCGCGTCGTCCACCGCGTCACCCTCGTTCAGCAGCCCCAGCTGGAGCGCGCGCTCGCGGATGCGGGCGAGATTCAGGCCCGCACCGTCGTCGGCGAAACCCAGCAGCACCTCGTTGCCCTGCTGCCGCACCTCGATGCGCAGCACGCCTTCGCGGTCCTTGCCGCTTTGCGCACGCAGCTCGGGCGCCTCGATGCCGTGGCTCACGCTGTTGCGCAGCAGATGCTCGAAGGCCCCCGCCATGCGCTCCAGCACCGAACGATCCAGCTCGGTCTGGCCGCCGGCAATCTCCAGGCGCACCAGCTTGCCGGTGTCACGCGCCGCCTGGCGCACCACGCGGTGCATGCGCTCGGCGACGCTGTCGAACTCCACCAGCCGGGTGCGCAGCAGCTCGTCCTGCAGCTCACGGGTCAGCCGCGACTGCGCGGCCAGCTCGTCTTCGCCCGACTGCACGTTGCGGCTCAGCGTTCGCTGCAGCGTCGCCACGTCACCGACCGACTCGGCCAGCATGCGGGTCAGCTCCTGGAAGCGGGTGTAGCGGTCGAACTCCAGCGGATCGAACTCGCGGCCGCCGGCCTGGGCCAGTTCCTGCTGCGTGTGCATCTGCGCCTCGGCCTGGAGCTCGAGCTCGCGCAGCTGGGCGCGCAGGCGCTCCAGGTTGTCGTCCAGGTCGAGCAGCGCGCCCTTCATCTGGGCGAGCTCGGACTCCAGCCGCGAACGCCGGATGCTGACCTCGCCGGCCTGGGTCGCCATGCGTTCGAGCAGGCTGCCGCGCACACGCACCTGGGCTTGGCCGATGGCCAGGCTGTCGGCGCTGCTGTGGCTCTCGACGTCGTCGCTGAAGCGGGTCCAGTCGATCTCGCCGGCAGTGGCGCTGTCACCGCCCGAGGATCCGTCGACGGGGGCCGTCAGCGCAGCCGGTGCTGGCTCAGGCAGACGCTCGGGCTGCTCATCAGGCACAAGACCTGGCACCGACGCTGCCTCGACCGGCGCGGGCTCAGGCGTCGCCACCGGCGCCCGCAGCAGAGCGCCCTGGCGATCGAAGGCCTGATCCAGCGCATCGGCCTCGCTCTGCAGCAGATGCAGCTGATAGGCATCGGCGCCGCCGCGCAGCACCGCCTCGACATGCGACTCCAGCGCGTGGGCCAGCTGCCCCAGGCGCATCGCACCCGCCAGACGCGCACCGCCCTTGAAGGTGTGCAGCGCCCGCATGGTGGCGTCGGAGCGGCTCAGCTCGGCCGGCTGGGCCAGCCAGTCGCGCAGCGAGGCATGCAGCTGCACCAGCAGCTCGCGGCCCTCATCCTCGAAGATGCCGTAGAGCTCGGCATCGATATGGTCCTCGGCGTCGGGCTCGGGTTCGGGTTCGTCCGGCAATGCTGGCTGCGCCGACGTCGCCGACACCTCCGTGACCAGCGGCAGATCCAGCGTAGCCAGTTCGGTGTCGGGCTCGGCGCCTTCGCCGGCATCGGCGGCCAGCTCGGTGTCCAGGTCCAGCGGCTGGGTTTCCGCCATCTCCTGAGGCTCGTAGGCCTCCAGGCGGCGCAGCTGCTCGGCATCGTTGGACTTCAGGAAGCCCGCCGCGAACTGGTGCAGCAGGCGACGCACGTCCTCCGCCGCGCTGACGAAGAGCTCGACATCCTCGGGCGCGAACGCCGTCGCACGCTGGGCACGGCCCAGTGCGTGCTCCAGTGCACGGGCCAGGGCCGACAGGTCGTCGTAGCCGACGGTGCCGGCATTGCCGGCCAGCGCATGGGCCTGGGCCTCGCAGCTCGCCGGCAGCGGCTGGCCGGGCTCGGCGGCCCATTCGGCCAGGCTCACGCAGAGCCGGCGCGACAGTTCGTCCGCCTCGTTCAGGAAGATGTTGAACAGCGTGATGCTGATGCGCAGCGGCCCGATGAGCTTGAAGCCCTCGTCGGGGTCTTCCTCAGGCTCGGGCGCCGAAGGCTCCACCAGCGTCAGATGCGGCGCGGCGGCCGGCACCGCCTCGGGTTCGGGCAACGCGACCGGTGCCAGGTCGATGCCAGCCTCGGGCAGCTCGACCACCTCCGGCATGGCCAGGTCAGCCAGCTCCAGCTCCACGGCCTCGGCGGTGGGCAGCGGCTGCAGCGCTTCGGCATCCGCCTCCACCGGCTCAGCCAGATCCAGCGCCAGATCGGGCAGTGTGGTGGTCACCGGCTCGAGCAACGGCTCGGGCTCGACCTCGCTCGCAAGTTCCTGCACCTCGGCCACCGCAGGCAACTCGGGCTCGAACACGTCGAGCACCAGCGGTTCGGCGGCCTCGGTCGACAGCGGCTCGACCGCGGGTTCCGCGGGCGCTGCGGGCAGATCCAGATCCAGACTGAAATCGGGCGCCAGCGGCAGCTCCAGCACCTCGGGCACCGCAGGCGCCTGAAGGGCGTCAAACGGCTCAGCCTCGATGGTTTCCAGCGGCAATTCGGCCAGCTCCTCCGCGGCGACGAGCGTCTCTTCGACCAGGGCCGCCGGCTCGACCACGGCAGGCTCGCCATGCACCGGCAGACGCTCGCCGCGCAGGCGCAGTGCGTCGGCACTCTCGCGCAGCGGGGTGGCAGACACGGTGCCAGCCTGCAGCCCAGCGATCTGCTCGCGCCACTGCTCGAAATAGGCCAGCGCCTCGCCCGTGAAGCCCAGCAGCGCCGCATCGGCCACGGGCTGGGCCTCGGCCAGGCGCGCGTTGTAGAGCTGCTCGCAGGCCCAGGCGCCTTCGCCGAACTCGTTCAGCCCCACCATGCGGGCGCTGCCCTTGAGCGTATGGAAAGCGCGCCGCACGATCGTCAGCTGCCCATGGTCGGCCGGGTGCTCCTGCAGCACCGCCAGCGCGGCCTGGGCATTGCCCAGCACCTCCTGAGCTTCCTCCAGGAAGATCTCGCGCATCTCGGGGTCGTCCGCGACGCTCGGCTCGGCCACGCTGGGCACGGCAGCCGGTACAGGTGCGGGCACGACCGCCGGAGGCGGTGCCAGGTCCGGCAGATCCAGGCTGGGCAGCTCGTAATCAGCCAGCGAGGGCAACGGGGCCGCCACTGGCGCTGGCGTGGGTGCCGCGGCGGCGGCCTCGATGGCCTCCAGGTGGAAGCCGCTGGCCTCGAAGTCGGGCAGTTCGACGGCCCCCTCGCGGCGGCCCATCACCGGGTCCAGGCGTCCGCTGGATTCGTCGAACTGGAACATGCGCTTGGCGAGCTGGGGCTGCACGCTGAGCATGTCGATCATGAAGCCCAGGGCGCCCAGGTTGTTGGCCAGGCGCTCGAACACGCCCAGCGCACCAGCGCGCTCGAAATCGATCTCGGTGTTGGCCAGGCCGTCCACGTCGTCGCGCATGCGCAGGCAGGCATGTGCGGCCTGGTCCAGGCCCAGCACGCTGAACACGCCACGCATCGCCGACAGCTGGGCCGGCACCGGAATCAGCAACTCACGCTGCGTCGGGTGGCGGAAGTACTCGTCGGCCTGACGCTCGATCTCGGACAGACTGGCGCGCAGCTCGTGCACGACGCTGCCCAGCGTCTGCTTGTCGGAGACGCGGCGGTACAGCTCCTCCATCCAGTCTTCGAGCGCCTCGGCCGGCTGGCCGTGGGCGACCGACTCGACGCGGCTGGCCAGGCGGCGCACCCGCTCGCCCTGCTCCGGCTGGTCGAAGGCAGCGTCTTCCAGTGCGGCCTCGACGTACAGCAGGCTGGTGGCGACCTCCATGGCCAGCGCCGGGGCCGGCGCCTCGCCGGAGCGCAACGTCGCGACGACGGCGCGCTGCAGCGTCTGCGCGAGCACCTCGCCGCTGGGGAACAGGCGTCCCAGCGATTCGGACAGCGCGGCGAACTGCTCGTCCAGTCCGGCGGCCCGGTGCTGATCACCCTCGGCGGCGCTGGACCAGCTGTCCTTCGCCGCCGCCACGCGACGGCGCGCCTGCGCGACCCAGGCCGGATCGATGCGGCCCAGGCTGGCGTCCTCGTAGTCGCCGGCCTGGTCTTCGGTCAGCCGGTAGGCCGCATGCACGGCCAGCAGGCGCGGGCCCGCGCCCTGCGAGATGCGGCACTGGGCGCAGAAGAAGAGCAGGTCCTGCGCGAGGCGCTCGCGCTGGGCTTCGTCGACATCGGGGCGACCGACACGGCGCAGCTCGTTGAGCAGGCGCGAGCCCAGGCGCTTCAGGTAGGCGTCGCTGCCCAGCAGCTTCAGCGCCTGTCCCTCGAACACGGCTGCGGCCAGCTGCCACAGCGTGCGGCCGGGGCCGGCGGGCAGCGCGGCCGCGAGGCCGGCGCAGAGGTTGCTCAGCTGGGCCGCATGCTGCGGGCTGGGCTCGCGCATGTGGCGCAGCAGCGCGGCCTCGAAGGCCGCGCGCATGCTGTCGGGCGAGCGCGGTGCGATGCCCTCTTCCAGCGCCACGGTGCGCCAGGACCAGTCGAACTGCCACAGGTCCGCCGGGTGGATGCGCTCCGCCCCGTTGAGCTGCTGCAGTTCGCGATAGCCCGGATAGAGCGCCAGCGTGGAGGTCTTGCTGCCCGCCAGCAGGCGGGCCACATAGGCCAGCAGCGCGAAGTTCGCGCGCTCTATGGTGTCGACCGTGCCGGGCTCCACCTCCAGCGGGTGCTCGGCCAGCCGCTGCACGGCGGTTTCGGCCGCACGCAGCACCGTGGCGCCGGCCGGCAGGCCCACCAGCGACAGCACACCGCTGACCTGGTGGAGCTGGGCGGCGGCCTGCTGCAGCGGCACGCTGGGCTGGGTCTCCGCGCCGAAGGCGGAGAGGCGGTTGTCGCCGCCGTCACGCACCAGGCGGCGCAGGGTCTTGTGCACCGACTCCAGCGAGCGGCGCAGTTCCTCCTGCACCCATGCCAGGGGGCTGAGGTCGACCGGGGTGTCGGGGTCTCGCAGGGCGCTGTCCATGCCAGGTTCTCGCTCGGATTCGATCGCGGTCACTCGACCTTGAAGCGGGCCACGGAGGCGCGCAGCGCTTCCGCGGAGCGGGACAGCTCATGCACCATCTGCGCCGTGGAGCGCGTGCCCTCGGAGGTCTGCTCGGTCACGGCGAAGATGTGCTGGATGTTGGCCGCCACCTCGTTGGCGGACTCGGCCTCCTGGCTGGCCTGCGCCGAGATGCGCACGATCAGCTCGTCCAGCTGGCGCGACACGCTGTCGATGTCTTCCAGCGCGCGGCCGGCCGCGTCGGACAGCTGCGTGCCTTCCACCACCCCACGCGTGGAGCGCTCCATGGCGGCCACGGCATCGTGGGTGTCGGTCTGAATGGTCTTCACCAGCGCGGCAATGCGGCGGGTCGCATCGGCCGAGCGTTCGGCAAGGCGCTGCACCTCCTCCGCCACCACGGAGAAGCCCCGGCCCGCCTCGCCGGCCGACGCAGCCTGGATGGCTGCGTTCAGGGCCAGCACGTTGGTCTGCTCGGTAATGTCCGAGATCAGCTCGGTGATCTCGCCGATCTCCTGCGACGACTCGCCCAGGCGCTTGATGCGCTTGGAGGTCTCCTGGATGGAGTCGCGGATGGTGTTCATGCCGGCGATGTTGTTCTGCATCGCGGACAGGCCCTGCTCCGCGGCCAGCCGGCTCTGACGGGCCACCTGGGCCGTGGTCTGCGCCTGCGCGGACACCTCGTTGATGCGGCCGGCCATGTCCAGCACCGCCTGGCCCGTGGCCTGGATCTCGTGCAACTGCTCCTTGGAGGCCGCCAGCAGGTCGGTGGAGGTCTGGTCCACCGCACCGGTCGTGTCGGTCACCCGCGCCGCCGTGGACTGCACCTGGCCCACCAGGTTGCGCAGCTCTTCCACGGTGTAGTTCACCGAGTCGGCGATGGCGCCGGTGATGTCCTCGGTCACGGTCGCCTGCTGCGTCAGGTCGCCTTCGGCCACCGTCGCCAGCTCGTTCATCAGCCGCAGAATGGCCGCCTGGTTGGCGTCGTTGACCCGCTTGGCCTCGCGCTCCTGGGCCTCGGCCTCGCGCCGCTGGGCTTCCGCCAGTTCGGCACGCCGGCCCTGGTCGGCCAGGTACAGGCGCAGGAAGCCGATGGCGCCGCCGACCAGTGCCGCCAGCGATACCAGCATCAGCGCGATCAGGCCGATGCCAGCGCCGCCCGTCTGCTCCAGCTCGGCAGCGGCCTGCTCCAGGCCTTTGCGCAGCGGTTCGGAGTCGTTCAGGATGGCCGTCTGTGCCTCACGCGCGGCCACCAGGCCCTGCAGATTGCTCAGGATGGACGCCGCCTGCTCACGGGTCTGCTCATACTGCTTCAGCAGGGCCTGCAGCCGCTCCTTGAGCTGCGGATCGCGGGCCGCAGCCAGGCGCAGCTCGGGGCTGCCGTTGATCAGCGCCTCGGTGATGAGCTTGAAGGAGTTCAGGTCCTTGCCCAGCAGGAACACCGCCTCCGGGCTCACGCCCTCCTGGGTCAGGAATTCATTGGCGCTCTTGCCGATGCGCTGCGTCAGCATGACGAGCTGACCGACGGCAGACACCTCGCCGGCCGATGAACCGATCTGCAGCGCCTGCGACGACACCGCCTCGGCGCTCTCCAGCAGGTCGCTGGACTGGTGGTTGATCGCGCGCAAGGCCTGACCCACCTGGGTCAGCACCTTCTCCTGTGTCTGCACGATCTTGCCGTTCTTCTCGGCCCGCTCGACCAGCGGGCGCAGCTTCTCCAGCGTGGGCTGAACGCCGGCCGGGGCCGCCGCCAGATCACCGTCGCCCGTGCGCAGGCTGGTGACCACGCTGCTGAGCGTGCCCACCGATTCCCGCAGCTCGGCGAACGCTGCCGGCTGGCCCACCAGGGCCGCCGACACCGACTTGGCCATCCGCTGCGAGTGCATCAGCGCCTGACCGGCACCGCGCACCTGCGCCGCACTGCGGGTGCCGCTGACGATGGCCCAGCTGACGCTGGCCGCCGTACCCACCAGGCCCAGCGCCACCAGGGCCGTCAGCAGGCGCTGGCGCTGGCGCCCCTGGGCCGCACGCTCCGCCTCGTTGACCTGCGGCACCGCCTCCTGAGGCTCGGCGGCCTGGGTGGTCGGCGCGAAGCTGACGGTGCTGGGCGCGAACTCGCTGACGGTGCCCGCATCGGTCGGCAGCGCCGGGGAGATGATGGACTCCGACTCGGTGCCCGTGGGCAGCCCGGCGGCGCGCGTGGGGTCGAAGCCGCTCACCGTGTCACCACGGGCCTCGGCGCCTTCGGCGGCCGGCGGCGCGTTGTCGGCTTCGGACTTCCCCATGATCTTGTCCAGCAGGCTCATCTCACCCTCTTTTGCAATATTCCTGACCACGCCCCGAGCGGCCCGCGGCATCCGCCGCCTCAGGCCACGATGCGCAGGAAGCTCTCCTGTCGGGACAGGGCTTCCAGATCGATTTCCTGCCAGTGGCGCCCGGCTTCGTCGCGGCGCAGCGCGCCCGCAAACCGCGGCCGGAAGCCCGTCGGCACCTCGGCCGCTGGCGTCAGTTGTTCGTCGCTGCGCAGGCCCACCAGACGGTCCACCCACAACGCACAGTTGAGATTCAGGTCGGCGTGCAGGGCCACCAGCCGATGCTGCGGCTGCAGCGCCCGCCCGGGCTGCGCTTCACGCAGACCCAGGAACACGGCCAGTTCGACCACGGTGAACAGCCCGCCGCGCAGATTCGCCACCCCGGCCAGCCAGGGCTTGGCATAGGGCACGGGCTGCAGGGCCACGGGCGCAAAGATCTCGCTCGTCTGCTTGAGCGAGAACAGCAGGCCGGCCCCCTCGCATTCAACCGCCAGCCAGTTGGCGACCAGCGTCTGGTCGCGCGCGGCCTGCATGCGTTCGGCAAGCCGCTGCTGCAGATCCCGCAAAGCCTGCTTGTTACTCATGCTGGCCTCCCCAGGCCCCGAGGCACAGGAGCTGCCCGAGACCGGACCAGTCAGCGAGCCGGGGGATGGGCGCGCCCATGTCAGCCCAGCGCCTTGATCTTGGCGAGCAGTTCCTCGGCCTTGACCGGCTTGACCACGTAGTCGCTGGCACCCTGGCGCATGCCCCAGACCTTGTCGGTTTCCTGGTTCTTGCTCGTGCACATGATGACCGGCACGTCGGCGTAGCGCTCATCGCGCGTGATGGTGCGGGTCAGCTGGAAACCGTTCTGGCCGGGCATGACCACGTCCATCAGGATGAGGTCGGGCTTGGCCTCGGCCAGGCGGCGCAGGGCCTCCTCGCCGTTTTCGGCCGTACGCACGTTGTAGCCGCGCTTGACGAGCATCTCGGAGAGCACGTGCAGCTCCGTCTTGGAATCGTCAACCAGCAGAATGTCGTGAATGCTCATGGCGGTTCTCGAAGGCAGGTCCCGATCAGCGGCGATGCTGCAGCACCGCCTGCAACAGCTGGTCCTTGGTGAAGGGCTTGGTCAGGTAGTCCTGCGAGCCGACCATGCGGCCGCGGGCCTTGTCGAACAAGCCGTCCTTGGAGGACAGCATGATCACCGGCACTCCCGCGAACTGCGGGTTGCGCTTGATGATCGCGCAGGTCTGGTAGCCGTCCAGCCGCGGCATCAGGATGTCGCAGAAGACCAGATCAGGAAGAAAGTCGCCGAGCTTGGCGAGCGCATCGAAACCATCTTCGGCCAGGGCCACCTCATGGCCACCCTGCTTCAGGAAGATCTCCGCGCTGCGCCGGATCGTGTTGCTGTCGTCGATGACGAGCACTCGGGTCGGTCCGCCGTCAGCCTGCTGGTTCAACCTGGTCTCCTGGGAAGCTTGGGGCGGGGCCGATGCAAGGCCTCAGATGCGGACCATCTCGAAGTCTTCCTTGCGGGCTCCGCACTCGGGGCAGGTCCAGTTCATGTCGACATCTTCCCACTTGGTGCCCGGCGCAATGCCGTGCTCGGGATCGCCCGCCGCTTCGTCGTAGATCCATCCGCAGATCAGGCACATCCAGGTGCTGGGTTCAGTCACGATGCTCAAGGTTGCTCACTACAATCGCCGCATTCTAGCCAGGGCCCGTGGGGCCCAAGCTGAGGACAAACGCCTGTTCTTACGTCTTATCACAGGCGCGTTTCGCGGCAGACTCCAGGCCAAGCGGCGCCATGCCGCGCCGTGCCTCATCCATCCCCATGAGCTCACCCTCCCGCCCCGCCGACCCGCTGGTCGAAATCCCCCAAGACGACCAGGAAGGCCAGCCGCCAGCCTGCGTGCTGTGCTTCAACGCGAGCGATGCCTCCGGCGCCGGCGGCACCGCCGGTGACGTCGCGACCATCGCAGCGATGGGCGCGCACTGCCTGCCGGTGGTCAGCGCCATCGTGCTGCGCGACACCGCCGAGGTGTTCGAGCACCAGCCCCTGGACGCCGACCTGATCGCCGAGCAGGCCCGCAACATCCTCGAGGACGTGCCCATCACGGCCTGGAAGGTCGGCTTTCTGGGCAACGCCGAGGGCGTCAGCGCCGTTGCCGAGGTGCTCAGCGACTACCCCGACGTGCCGCTGGTGACCTACCTGCCCTCCGTCTCGTGGATGGAGGAAGACGACCAGCAGAGCTACCTCGATGCCCTGCGCGAGCTGGTGCTGCCCCAGACCACGGTGCTGGTGGGCAACCACAAGACGCTGAGCGACTTCCTGCTGCCCGACTGGGACAGCGACCGCCCTGCGTCCGCGCGCGAGCTGGCCGTTGCGGCGGCCCAGTCGGGCGCCCAGCACGTGCTGGTCACCGGCATCCTGCTGCCCAACCAGTACGTGGACAACGTGCTGGCCAGCGCCCAGGGGCCGATCGCCGGCGAGAAGTTCGAGCGCTTCGAGACCTCCTTCGTCGGTGCGGGCGACACGCTGGCTGCCGCCATCGCGGCGCTGCTGTCCGTCGGCGCCGAACTGCATTCCGCGGCCAGCGAGGCACTGTCCTTCCTGGATCAGTCGCTGGATGCCGGCTTCCGCCCCGGCATGGGCAACGTCATCCCGGATCGCTTCTTCTGGGCGCTGCCGCCCGCCGAGGACGAGGCCGGCGAAGACCTGCCCGAAGCCGAGAGCGATCCCGAGCCGCCCGCCAACAAGCCGCCGCGCCGCGTGCACTGAACCGAATCCGATGACCACGAATCAAGAGCTGTTCGAACGCGCCTCGCGCGTGATCCCCGGTGGCGTGAACTCGCCCGTGCGCGCCTTCCGCGCCGTGGGCGGCACGCCCCGCTTCATTGCCCGCGGCCAGGGCGCCCACATCTGGGACGCCGAGGGCCGGCGCTATGTCGACTACATCGGCTCCTGGGGCCCGATGATCCTGGGCCACGGCCATCCGGCCGTGCTGGAGGCGGTGCAGAAGGCCGCCACCGAAGGCTTCTCCTTCGGCGCCCCCACCGAGCGCGAGATCGAGCTCGCCGAGGAAATCCTCAAGCTCGTGCCCAGCATGGATCAGGTGCGCCTGGTCAGCTCCGGCACCGAGGCCACGATGAGCGCCATCCGGCTGGCACGCGGCGCCACCGGCCGCCACAAGTTCATCAAGTTCGAGGGCTGCTACCACGGCCACACCGACTCGCTGCTGGTGAAGGCCGGCTCGGGCCTGGCCACCTTCGGCCATCCCACCAGTGCGGGCGTCACGCCGGGTGCCGCGGCCGACACGCTGGTGCTGGAGTACAACAACGTGGCGCAGTTGGAGGCCACGTTCGCCGAAGTCGGCGCCGAGCTGGCCTGCGTGATCATCGAGCCCATCGCCGGCAACATGAACTTCGTGCGTGCGTCAGTGCCCTTCATGAGTGCACTGCGCCGCCTGTGCACACAGCACGGCGCCCTGCTGGTGCTGGACGAGGTGATGACGGGCTTCCGCGTTGCGCTGGGCAGCGCCCAGTCGCTGTACGCACAGCTGATCCCTGGCTTCGTGCCCGACATCTCCACCTTCGGCAAGGTCATCGGCGGCGGCATGCCGCTCGCTGCCTTCGGCGCCCGGCGCGAGGTGATGCAACACCTGGCCCCGCAGGGCGGGGTCTACCAGGCCGGCACGCTGAGCGGCAACCCGGTGGCCACGGCCTGCGGCCTAGCCACGCTGCGCGAGATCCAGAAGCCCGGCTTCTTCGACGCGCTCGGCGCCCGCACCCGCCAGCTGGTGGACGGTCTCAAGGCCGTGGCCGCCGACAACGACGTGCCCTTCAGTGCCGACTGCGAAGGCGGCATGTTCGGCTTCTTCCTGCTGCCCGAGCTGCCGCAGAACTACACGACGGTGATGACCACCGACAAGGAGCGCTTCAACCGCTTCTTCCACGCGATGCTGGACGCGGGCATCTATCTTGCTCCGGCGCTCTACGAAGCAGGCTTCGTGTCGGCGGCCCACAGCGACACCGACATCCAGGCCACCCTGGCAGCGGCCCGCAAGGCGCTGCGCTGATCTCCTGCCCTGCTGGGGCCGACCGACATGCATCTGCACATCCTGGGCATCTGCGGCACCTTCATGGGCGGCATCGCGGCACTCGCGCGCGAGGCCGGCCACAAGGTGACCGGCTGCGACGCCAACGTCTACCCGCCGATGAGCACCCAGCTGGAAGCGCTCGGCATCGAACTGATCGAGGGCTTCGGCGCCGAGCAGCTGGCGCTCCAGCCCGACGTGTTCGTGATCGGCAACGTGGTCACGCGCGGCGAGCGCTTCCCGCTGATGGAGGCCATCCTGGACGCCGGCCTGCCCTACACCTCCGGCCCGCAATGGCTGGCCGAGAACGTGCTGCAGGGCCGACACGTGCTGGCCGTGGCCGGCACGCACGGCAAGACCACCACCACCTCGATGCTGGCCTGGATCCTGGAGCACGCGGGGCTCAATCCGGGCTTCCTGGTGGGCGGCGTGCCGCAGAACTTCGGGGTGTCGGCGCGGCTGGGCGGCACGCACGCCGCGGGCGAGCGCAGCCTCTTTGTCATCGAGGCGGACGAATACGACACCGCCTTCTTCGACAAGCGCAGCAAGTTCGTGCACTACCGGCCTCGCACCGCCGTGCTGAACAACCTCGAGCACGACCACGCCGACATCTTCCCGGACCTGGCCGCGATCGAGACCCAGTTCCACCATCTCGTGCGCACCGTGCCGCCCAGCGGCCGCCTGGTGGTGAACGCCCGCGAGGAGGCACTGCAACGCGTGATCGCGCGCGGCTGCTGGAGCGAGCTGCTGCGCTTCGGCGCCAAGAAGGAAGAGGCCGGCATGCTGCGCGCCCGCGGCGAGCCGCAGGCCTTCGACGTGCTGCGCGGCAGCCTCAAGGTGGCCCGCGTGGAGTGGAGCCTGATCGGCGAGCACAACCAGCTCAACGCGCTGGCTGCGATCGCCGCGGCCGAACATGTGGGCGTGACGCCGGAGCAGTCGGCCGCCGCGCTGGCCAGCTTCCAGAACGTACGCCGTCGCATGGAGCTGCGCGGCGAGGCACGAGGCATCAAGGTCTACGACGACTTCGCCCACCACCCGACGGCCATACGCACCACCATCAACGGCCTGCGTCGCCGCATCGCGCCGGCCGAGCGCATCCTGGCCATCTTCGAGCCGCGATCCAACACGATGAAGCTGGGCACGATGAAGGCCCAGCTGCCCTGGGCGCTGGAAGAAGCCGACCTCTCCTTCTGCAACCAGCAGGGCCTGGCCTGGGATGCCAAGGAGGCCCTGGCACCGCTGGGCGCCACCGCCTTCGTCGGCGCCGATGTGGATGCGCTGGTGGCCGCCATCGTCAAGGCGGCCCGGCCCGGCGACCATCTGCTGTGCATGAGCAACGGCGGCTTCGGCGGCATTCACGAGAAGCTGCTGGCCGCGCTTGCGGCCTGACCGCACCCGCCCTGGCGCTTCCCCCAGGGCGGCCCGCCCGCGCCGGCGCTAGCATGGCCGCCGCCCGACGCCGCCGCGTCAGGGCGGCAGACAAGCGCAGGGAGCAGCCATGACCATACTCGGCTTCGAGATCATTTCCGTGCCGGTGGAAGACCAGCAGCGCGCCAAGGCCTTCTACCGCGACGTGATCGGCTTCGAGCTGATCCGCGAAGAGGCCATGGGGCCGGGCATGAGCTGGATACAGCTCGCACCACGCGGCCAGGGCGTCACCGTCTCGCTGGTCAACTGGTTCGACGCGATGCCCGCGGGTGCCCTGCAGGGCGTCATGATCAACACGGACGACATCGACGCCGAACACGCCCTGCTGACCGGCCGCGGCCTGCAGCTCAGCGAGATCAAGGCCGAACTCTGGGGCCGCTACGCGATGTTCCAGGACCCGGACGGCAACGGCTGGATCCTCCGGCAACCGCCCGCCGGCCCCTGAGCCGCCGGCAGCTCAGCTCACTTCGGGTACAGCACCATCTGCGTGCAGCGGAACAGGGCCATGGTCTTGCCGCTGTCCCGGTGCTTGACCACTGCATCCCACACCTGCGTGTTGCGCCCCAGGTGCACGGGCGTTGCCACGCACTCGACCATGCCTTCGCGGGCCGTGCCCAGGTGGTTGGACTTCAGCTCGATGGTGGTGAAACCGCTCGCCCCTTCGGGCAGCGAGGCCACGCAGCCATAACCGGCGCAGGTGTCGGCCAGCGTCACGACACTGCCCGCATGCAGGAAGCCATTGGGCGCCATCAGCTCGGAGCGCACGGCCATCTCGGCCCGCACACCTTCGGGCGTCACCTCCAGGATGCGTATGCCCAGCAGGCCGGGCAGATTGGCGGCGCCACGCTGGTTGAACTGGTCGGCGGTCGGCATGCGGGTCTCCTCTTGAATATGACGCCCATCCTATGGCCACTCTGGCGCTGGCGCTGTCACCCAGGGGAAAGCCCACGCCCATGAAAAAGGCCGGCACGAGGCCGGCCCGGTTCGCAGACGCGAAGGCGGTCAGGCGCGCACCAGCGTCGCCTTGAGCATCGCGTTCAGCAGGTCCTGCAGCTCGGCGAGGTGGGCGCGCGTCTCCACCGACAGGCCCGGCTTGGCAGCCGCCGTGCGCAGATCGTTCGCGAGCTGGGTGGCGTGGTAGCGGGCCATCGAGAAGGCATCGGCATAGACCGTCGCACCGTTCGTGCTGCGGTTGAGCTGGGCCTGCAGGCGCTTCAGGTACTCGCGCTGCAGGCTGCGGCGCATGCGGTCGATCTCAGCGCCGGTCTTGAGCTCGCTGAAGATGGCCGACTGCAGCGTGGCGTAGACCTCGCTCAGCGAGACCTGGCCCTTGCGCTGCGCCTCGGTCAGCAGGCTCTGCTGCTCGATCAGGCGGTGCGCGGTATTGGGCGACATCAGCCGGTCCAGCACGCGGCCCTGCACGGCCGCCACCGCATCCGGAATGGACAGCGGCAGGCCGCGGTTCCACTCGTTGTAGTCCACGGTCTGCTGGGCCAGGAACTCGGGGCGGAACCTGAACGAGTCGCTGGACAGCAGGCCGCCGGCGATGAAGCGCAGGGCTTCACGCTGCTGTGCCGCATCCACGGGCTTGAAGGCCTGCAGCGGCGTCACGCCCGGCACCACGCGCTCGGCGTAGATGCCACCCACGTACTTGCTGACGTTGTGCGCCGTCATGCCCAGCTGGCGGAAGGACTCCATGATGGAGCGGCGGCTGCGCAGCGGGTCCTCGCCGGCCTCGGGCTTGCGGGACTGCACACGGTCCCACAGCTCCTGGTTCAGCTTCAGACGCTTCTTGGCGTAGGCCAGCGGGTCGTCGCCCAGGTCGCGCTGGTTGCTGCGCGGATCGAAACCGTCGTAGGGGCCGCCGACGCCCTGGTCGTAGTCGTCGCCATAGGCCAGCTGCGGCTCGGTGGAGCGCGCCGCGATGCGGGCCAGCTCGGCCGACTGCTGCTCGGCAGCCAGCGGCTTGTAGGCGTACTCGATGGCCCAGTAGTCGTAGGCGCCCAGCGTGGTGTTGGTCAGGCTGGCGCGCGGCTCACCCTTGAGCGGCAGGTTGTAGGCGTTGTAGTCCATCACCGAGTTGGAGATGCCATGGGCCTCGGTGTAGGCCTTGTCGCGCAGCTGCGCCTGGGTGACCGTGGTGGACGAGCGGAAGTTGTGCTTGAGGCCCAGCGTGTGGCCGACCTCGTGCATCACCACGTCCTTGATGACCGCCTGGGCCAGCGCCTCGGTCTCGGGGCCGTCCAGGCCCTGACCGTCGCGCAGCGACAGCAGGTCGGCGGCAAAGCCGAACTCGGCGATCTGGTCCGCGGCATAGCTGCAGTGATCGGCGGCATCGTCGTCGTGCACGTGGGCCGTCGGGGCCATGGCCCAGGCCGCGGCGTCGTGGCCCTGCGCGGGCGGCACGTCGTCGGTGGCGAAGCGGCGCACGCCACGGCCGAACACGTCGCTCATGCCGATGTCGGCATCCAGGATCTCGCCGGTGCGCGGATCCTTGTTGCTGGGGCCGATCGCGAAGCCCACGTCGGCGCCGGTGAACCAGCGGATGGACGCGTGCATCGCATCCATGTTGTCCCAGTCCGCGTCGTCAGGCTGCTGGCGCACCTGCACCGCGTTCTTGAAGCCGATCTTCTCGAAGGCCTTGTTCCACTCGAGCACACCGGCCGCCACGGAGTCGCGGTACTTCTTGGGAATGTTCTTGTCCAGCCAGTAGACGATGGGCTGAACCGGCTCCGACAGCTCCGCCGCCGGATCCTTCTTCTCCAGCCGCCAGCGCGACACCATGTGCACGCGGGTGTTGGCCTTGAGGTCGTCGCCCAGGTCCGTGTAGCTCTCGGTGAAGTGACCCAGACGCGGGTCCGCCAGCCGCACCGCGGCGGGCTGCTCGGGCAGCGCGCGGAAGTTGTAGACGAAGCTGAAGAACATCGAGCGCGGATCCGGCGTCGCCTGCGGCGGCGATGCCGTCGGCACCGGCGTGGGCACCAGCGGCGGCGCGGGGATGCGCGGCGTCGCGAAATGCACGCGGGCGGTCAGCGTGGTCAGCTGCGGCTCGGCACGCGAGGCCTCGATGTAGGAATTCGAGCGATCCGGCGCGAACGGCAGCCGGTAGGCCATCTCCAGGCGGGTGGAATAGCCGGGAATGTCCCCCAGCAGCGCGCCGGCATCGATCAGCACCGACTTGCGATCCGGATGGTCGGCACTGGCCGCCGGGCCGGCCAGGATCAGGCTGGGCGAGAACGCCTGCTCGACCGCGAGCTTGGAGCCGCCCTCGGCGCGGAACTTGGTGTTGAGCGCGATCAGCTGGATGTGGTTGCCGATGCGGCGCCACTCCACCATCTCGTCGCCGAGCATCTGGCTGGCGTACAGGCCGCGCTCACCCACGGCGTTAGCCACATTGATGGTGAACAGGAAGGGCTTGTTGAAGGCTTCCTTGGGAATCTCTATCCAGGTCTTCTCGTCCTTGCGCCAGATCGGGAACAGGCCGGGCTGCTCCTTGGCACCCTTGATGACCTCGGCGAAGGGCTTGGGCGCCGCAGGATCGGCCGCCGGGCGGGCCGGCGCAGACGCGGCCGCCGCGGGCGCAGCAGGCGTCTGAGCACTGGCGGCGGCAGAGAACACCAGCAGCGCGGCGGCAGCCAGAACGGTACGGGACACAGGAATCATGGAGACATCCAATAACCGGAAAGCCACGACTTTCGCGGGCTGCGACACTGGCGTCAATTCAGTGAAGCCCCTCCCGGCATGGGCAAAAAACTTTCGTCATGAGCCTCACCCATCTGCTGTATTTGCACGGCTTCCGCTCCTCGCCTGCGTCCGCCAAGGCGCGCCGCATGGCGCAATGGGCCGCTGAACAACAGGGTTTGCATTTCGACTGCCCGCAGCTGCCGCCCTCGCCGCTGGACGCGATGGCGCTGATGCGGGAGCGCGTGCGCGGCTGGCCGGCCGAAGGCGCGGCGGTCGTCGGCAGCTCGCTGGGCGGCTTCTATGCCACGGCGCTGGCCGAGCGGCCGGAACATCACGGCTGGCGGGTCGGCCTGCTCAACCCGGCCGTGGACCCGGCACGCGACCTGGCCCGCCACATCGGCACGCAGACCGCCTGGCACGACCCGACCCTGCAGTTCGACTTCACCGCCGCCCACGTGGAGGAGCTGCGCCGCATCGCCCCGCCACCGCTGCTGCGCCGGCCGCTGCGCTACTACGCCGTGATCGCCAAGGGCGACGAGCTGCTGGACTGGCGCGAGATGCTGGCCCGCTATGCCGGCGCCGACGGCGACCTCATAGACGGCAGCGACCACGCGCTCAGCGACTTCGAGACCCACCTGCCCGGCCTCGCCCGCCATCTGCTGGGCTGAGCCGCAAGCGGCGACAATCGCGCCCCTATGACGTTTGCGCTGTTCGATGATGCCGGCAAGTTCCTCGCCGGCCGGGTGATGTCCGAGGCCGATGCCTCGCTGCAGGTGGAGCTGGACTCCGGCAAGCGGGTGAAGGTGAAGTCCGCCAACGTGCTGCTGAAGTTCACGCAGCCGCAGCCGGCCACGCTGCTGGCCGAGGCGCGCGCGCTGGCCGACGAGATCGACCTGGACCTGGCCTGGGAGTTCGCCCCCGAGGGCGAGTTCGGCTTTGCCGACCTGGCCCGCGACTATTTCGATGCCTCCGCTGGCGTGGTGCAGCAGGCCGCGGCGCTGCTGCGCCTGTATGACGCACCGCACTACTTCCGCCGCGCCGGCAAGGGCCAGTTCAAGAAGGCCCCCGAGGAGACGGTCAAGGCCGCCCTGCTGGGCATAGAGCGCAAGCGCCAGCAGCAGCTGCAGATCGAGGCCTGGGCCGAGGAACTGGCCGGCGGCAGCTGCCCGGCACCGGTGCGCGAGCAGATCTACAAGATCCTCTTCAAGCCGGACAAGAACGGCCCCGAGTACAAGGCCGTGGTCGAGGCCTCCAAGCGCGCGCAAAAGGCGCCGCTGGAGCTGCTGCAGGGCGCGGGCGCCATCACCAGCCCCTACCAGTTCCACTGGAAGCGCTTCCTGTTCGAGAACTTCCCCAAGGGCGTGGGCTTCCCCGCGCTGGCCGCGCCCGAGATCAAGGACGAGCTGCCCACCGCGGCGGTACGCGCCTTCTCCATCGACGACTCGCAGACCACCGAGATCGACGACGCGCTGTCCGTGCAGGGCCTGGGCACAGGCACCGTGGTGTTCGGCGTGCACATCGCGGCGCCGGGCCTGGCGATCACGCCGGACTCGGCTGTCGACAAGGTCGCCCGCGAGCGTTTCTCCACGGTCTACATGCCGGGCTGGAAGATCACCATGCTGCCCGACGAGGTGGTGCAGGCCTACACGCTGATCGAGGGCCGCGACTGCCCGGCCGTGTCCATCTACTTCACGCTGGACGAGGCCACCTTCGAGGTGAAGGCCCGCGAGACCAAGCTCGAGCGCGTGCCCATCGCCGCCAACCTGCGCCACGACAAGCTGGACGGCATCGTCACCGACGCCACGCTGTCGGGCCAGGCCCCGGCCGACTACGCCTTCGCGCCCGAGCTGGCCTTTGCCTGGCGCCTGGCCAAGCACCTGAAGGCCCAGCGCGAGGTGGTGCGCGGCAAGCCCGAGAACTTCAACCGGCCCGACTACAACTTCCGCCTGGCCGGCGAGCGCACCGAGCCGCCGGCCGGCGACGAAACCGTGGAGATCAGCGTGCGCGCCCGCGGCAGCTCGCTGGACCTGATCGTGGCCGAGGCCATGATCCTGGCCAACTCGGCCTGGGGCGGCTGGCTGGCCGAGCTGGGCCTGCCCGGCATCTACCGCAGCCAGGCCAGCCTGGCACCCGGCATCAAGGTGCGCATGGGCGTCAAGGCCCTGCCCCACGCCGGCATGGGCGTCGCGCAGTACACCTGGGCGACATCGCCGCTGCGCCGCTATGTGGACCTGGTCAACCAGTGGCAGATCATTGCCTGCGCCCGCCACGGCAAGACGGCCGCGCTGGTCGCGCCCTTCAAGCCCAAGGACGCTCAGCTGTTCTCCATCATCTCGGGCTTCGAGGCCGCCTACGGCGCCTACAACGGCTTCCAGAACGGCATCGAGCGTTTCTGGACGCTGCGCTATCTGCAGCAGCAGGGCATCACCGAGCTGACCGCCAGCGTGATGAAGGAAGGCCTGGTGCGGGCCGACGACCTGCCGCTGGTGTTCAAGGCCCTGGGCTGCGAGCCGCTGCCGCGCGGCAGCCATGTGAAGGTGCGGGTCACCGGCATCGACGAGATGACGCTGGACCTGCACGCCACGTTGATCGAGCGGCTGGACGAGGCTGCATCCACGGGTGACGAGGCCGAAGCCGACGACGAGGACATGGCCGCTGCCGCACCGCTGGCCCTGGCCATCGACGTCAACGAGGCCGCCCCGGCCGACGCAGGCCAGGCCTGACATGCGGCGGCCCAGCACGCTGCAGATCGCGCTGGCGTTCTCGCTGGGCGTGCATGCGGCGCTGCTGAGCCTGCGCATCGCCGCACCCGAGGCGTTCAACCGCATCTTCCAGGACACACCGCTCGAGGTGATCCTGGTGAACACGCGCTCCCAGGAGGCGCCCACCAAGGCCGCCGCGCTGGCCCAGGCCAACCTGGCCGGCGGGGGTGACGCCGACCGCGGGCGCTCCACCTCGCCGCTGCCGCCGGCACGCCTGAACGAGGACGGCGACTCCGCCGAGCTGCAGCGCAGCCAGATGGCCCAGCTGCAGGAGCAACAGCAGCAGCTGCTGGCCCAGCTGCGGCGCGAGCTGGCACTGCTGCCACCGCCCGACCCGCGCCGCGAGAAGACCGACCCCAACGAGCGCGCCCGCGCCGAGAAGCGCCGCCAGCTGGTGCAGACGCTGGGCGAGATCGAGAAGCGGGTCAACGAGGAGAGTGCGCGGCCGCGCCGCCGCTACGTGAGCCCGGCCACCCGCGAGGTGGTCTATGCGCAGTACTACGACCAGCTGCGCCGCCGCATCGAGGAGCGCGGCACGCGCGACTTCCCCGAGGCCGGCGGCCGCAAGCTCTACGGCGAGCTGACCATGAACATCCACGTCGACCAGCGCGGCCGGGTCGTCGAGACCGAGATCCTGGCCTCCAGCGGCAACGCCACGCTGGACAAACGCGCCATCGCCATCGTCAAGGGCGCGGCACCCTTCGGCAGCTTCAGCGCCGCGATGCGCCAGGGCGCGGAGATCCTGGTCATCACCTCCCGATTCAAGTTCACCCGCGATGACGGGCTGGAAACCAGCCTGACCGGACAGCCATGAACGCCGAGAACCACCCCGCCGACCTCCCCATCGACCGTTACGCCGTCGTCGGCCACCCCGTCGAGCACAGCCGCTCGCCGCGCATCCACGCGCTGTTCGCCGCCCAGACCGGCCAGGCGGTGGATTACGGCCGCCTGCTGGCGCCGCTGGACGGCTTCGAGCCCGCGGTGCGCGCCTTTGCAGCGGCCGGCGCGCGCGGCTGCAACGTCACCGTGCCCTTCAAGTTCGAGGCCTTCCAGCTGGCCGCCCATCGCACGCCGCGGGCCGAACTGGCCGGCGCGGTCAACACGCTGCGCTTCGATGCCGACGGCTGGTGGGGCGACAACACCGATGGCGCCGGCCTGGTGCGCGACCTGGAACACAACGCCGCCCGCCCGCTGTCCGGCCTGCAGCTGCTGCTGGTGGGCGCCGGTGGCGCGGCGGCCGGCGTGCTGGGCGCGCTGATCGCGGCCAGGCCGGCCCGCATCACGGTCGTGAACCGCAGCCCGGACAAGGCCCGCGCGCTGGTCGACAGCCACGCCGAGCTCGGCCGGGCGCACGGCGTGGCCCTGCACAGCGCCGCGCTGGCCGATGCGCCCGCGGCCCAGGATGTGGTGATCAACGCCAGCAGCAGCAGCCTGGCCGGCAGCGGTGCGCCGGTGGACGCACGCACGCTGCGGCCCGGTGCTCTGGCGGTGGACCTGATGTACGGCCCCGCCGCCCAGAGCTTTCTGGACTGGGCGGCCGCCCACGGCGCCGAGCCGCGTGATGGCCTGGGCATGCTGGTGGAGCAGGCCGCCGAGGCCTTCTGCTTCTGGCGCGGCGTGCGGCCCGACACCGCCCCGGTCCTGGCCGCGCTGCGTGCCGAACTGAACGGCAGGGCTGGCAACGGGTTGAAGGCATGACCCGGCACCTGCTGCGCCTGGCCGGCGTGCTGCTGCTGGCCGTGCTGAGCCTGCAGCTCTACTTCGGCGCGCGCATCCTGCTGATGCGCTGGATCGCGCCGCAGTCCACCAGCTTCCAGCGCAGCGAGGCGCTGCGCCTGCTGACCGACAGGCACCAGCTCGCCTGGCGGCAGGACTGGGTGGACGACGCCCAGCTGCCCAGGACGCTCAAGCGCGCCGTCATCGCCAGCGAGGACGCCGGCTTCACCGAGCACGGCGGCGTGGACTGGGATGCGCTGCAGGGTGCCTGGAAAAAGAACGAGAAGGCCCAGGCCCGCGCCGAGGCGCGTGGCCGGACCAGCGCCAAGGTGGTGGGCGGCTCCACCATCACCCAGCAGCTGGCCAAGAACCTGTTCCTGTCCGGCGAGCGCAACCTGGTGCGCAAGGGCCAGGAGCTGGTGATCACGCTGATGCTGGAGGCGCTGCTGGACAAGCGCCGCATCCTGGAGATCTACCTGAACAGCGTCGAGTGGGGCGAGGGGGTGTTCGGCGCCCAGGCCGCCGCACGCACCTATTTCCGCACCGATGCCGCGCGGCTGTCGGCCTTCGAGGCGGCGCGCCTCGCCGTGATGCTGCCCGCCCCCAAGCGCTTCGAGCGCCAGCCGGCCTCCGGCTATGTGCTGGGCCGAGCAGGCGTCATCGTGGCGCGCATGAACGACGTCAGCCTGCCGCCCTGAACCCCATGCGAGACGACATCGCCGCCGAAATCGCCAACGCCGCCGCCCGACTCATCGTCGACGAAGGTCTGGACTGGGGCGCCGCCAAGCAGCGCGCCGCCCGCGACCTGGGCCTGCCCCGCGCCGCCCTGCCGGGCAACGACCAGGTGGAAGACGCCGTTCGCGAGTACATCGCCATCTTTCACGCCGACACCCAGCCCGAGGAGCTTCGTGCGCTGCGGGAACTGGCTGCACGCTGGATGGCGCGGCTGGCGGAGTTCCGCCCTCACCTGACCGGCGCGGTCTGGCGCGGCACGGCCACCCGCCTGTCCAACATCCACCTGCAGCTGTTCTGCGACGACCCCAAGTCCGCCGAGATCGCCCTGGTCAACCAAGGCCTGGATTTCGATGTGGCCGAAGGCGCCGGCCCGCGCGGCCGCCACGGCAAGCCGGCAGACTGGCTGCTGCTGGACATCCCTTGCCCGGCGCTGCAGGAACGGGTGACGCTGTGCCTGACGGTGCTGGACTTCGACGACCTGCGCGGCGCGCTCAAGCCCGATGCGCGCGGCCGCACCGAGCGCGGCGACCTGGACGCGCTGCAACAACTGCTGGACACCGACGCATGACCCCGATGAATCGCCGCCTGCTGCTGGGCGCCGCCGCGGCCACGGCCGCCGCCCTGGGCGCCGGCCTGGCCTGGCGCCGCCACCAACAGCCCGAGGTCTCGCCGGCCGCGCAAGACTTCTGGCAGCGCCAGTTCACCGCACCGGACGGTCAGACCGTGGCCGTGGCGCCCTGGCGCGGCGGCCCGCTGCTCGTGAATTTCTGGGCCACCTGGTGCCCGCCCTGCGTGAAGGAGCTGCCCGAGATCAACCAGTTCTACGGCGAGGTGCGCAGCCGTGGCTGGCAGGTGCTGGGCCTGGCGGTGGACCAGGCCGAGCCGGTCAAGGCCTTCCTGCAGAAGACGCCGCTGGACTTCCCGGTGGCGCTGGCGGGCGCGGACGGGCTGAGCCTGGTGCGTGCGCTGGGCAACGAGGCCGGCGGTCTGCCCTTCTCGCTGCTGTTCGATGAGGGCGGCGCCATCAGCTGGCGACGCCTGGGCAGCACACGACTCGAAGAACTGCGAGAACTCGCGCGATCTTGATAAAAATGTCGCCGAGTTCGGGAAACAGCGTCGAAAACGACTAAAGTTCGCCCTTCGTCAGTTTTAGTGGCGGCGCTCTAGAAATGGAACCGCCACAGCTTCGATGCAAATTCTCGTTCTGCATGGCCCCAACCTCAACCTGCTCGGCACCCGCGAGCCCGAGGTGTATGGCTCGCAGACCCTCGCCCAGATCGACGCCGACCTGCAGCAGACCGCTGCCGCCGCAGGCGCCCGACTGGAGAGCTTCCAGAGCAACCACGAGGGTCAGCTGGTGGACCGCATCCAGGCCGCGAGGGCGGATGGTACCCGGTTCATCCTGATCAACCCCGCCGCCTACACCCACACCAGCGTCGCCATGCGCGACGCGCTGGCGGCCGTGGCCCTGCCCTTCATCGAAGTCCATCTGTCCAATATCCACCGCCGCGAGGCCTTCCGTCAGCACAGCTATTTCAGCGATCTGGCGGTGGGCGTGATCTGCGGGCTGGGTGCCCATGGCTACCAGCTGGCGTTGAGCCATGCGCTGCAGGCGCTGCGCAAGGCCTGATCCGCCGCACTCGCTTTCCCGTACAACAACTAGTCAAGCCTGGAGCCTCCCCCATGGACCTGCGCAAGCTCAAAACCCTGATCGATCTCGTTTCGGAGTCGAACATCTCCGAACTGGAAATCACCGAGGCCGACGGCAAGGTCCGTATCGTGAAGACGGATGGCACCGTCGCCGCGCCGGTGGCCTATGCCCCCGTGGCCGTGCCGGCCGCAGCCGCCGTGGCCGCTCCCGCGGCCGCTGCCGCACCGGCGGCCAGCGCGCCGGCTGCCGCCCCGGTCGAGACCGGCCACATCGTGAAGTCGCCCATGGTCGGCACCTTCTACCGCGCGTCCAGCCCCAACGCCAAGGCGTTCGCCGACGTGGGTCAGGCCGTCAAGGAAGGCGAGGCCATCTGCATCATCGAGGCCATGAAGATCATGAACGAGATCGAGGCCGACAAGTCCGGCACGATCACCAAGATCCTGGTCGAGAACGGCCAGGCCGTCGAGTTCGGCCAGCCGCTGTTCGTCATCGAGTAAATGAAGCCCACCCCCTACCGGCTCGGGCACCCTGCACGCAGGGCGCCGTCGGCGAACCGGCCCTCGTCGGGGCCACGCCAGCCGCTGGATGGGGCCCTCTGCTCCGATGCGCCTCGGGCGTTGAGCAACTGCAATGTTTAAAAAAGTACTGATCGCGAATCGGGGGGAAATCGCCCTCCGCATTCAACGTGCCTGCCGTGAGCTTGGTATCAAGTCCGTCGTCGTCTATTCCGAGGCGGACCGGGATGCCAAGTACGTGCGCCTGGCCGACGAGGCCGTCTGCATCGGCCCGGCGCCCTCGGCCCAGAGCTACCTGAGCATGCCGGCCATCATCGCGACGGCCGAGGTCACAGACGCCGAGGCCATCCACCCCGGCTACGGCTTCCTGAGCGAGAACGCCGACTTTGCCGAGCGCGTGGAGCGCAGCGGCTTCACCTTCATCGGCCCGACGCCGGAGTCCATCCGCATGATGGGCGACAAGGTGTCGGCCAAGCAGGCCATGATCCGCGCCGGCGTGCCCTGCGTGCCCGGCTCGGAGGGCGCGCTGCCGGAAGACCCCAAGGAGATCATCAAGATCGCCCGCGCCGTGGGCTATCCGGTCATCATCAAGGCGGCGGGCGGCGGCGGCGGCCGCGGCATGCGGGTGGTGCACACGGAGGCAGCCCTGGTCCATGCGGTGCAGACCACGCGAGCCGAGGCCGGCGCAGCCTTCGGCAATCCGGAGGTCTACATGGAGAAGTTCCTCCAGAACCCGCGCCATGTGGAGATCCAGGTGCTGGCCGACCAGCACAAGAACGCCGTCTGGCTGGGTGAGCGCGACTGCTCCATGCAGCGCCGCCACCAGAAGATCATCGAGGAGGCACCGGCGCCGGGCATTCCGCGCCGCACGATCGAGAAGGTCGGTGAGCGCTGCGCGGCCGCCTGCAAGAAGATGGGCTATCGCGGCGCCGGCACCTTCGAGTTCCTGTACGAGAACGGCGAGTTCTACTTCATCGAGATGAACACGCGCGTGCAGGTGGAGCACCCGGTGACCGAACTCGTCACGGGCATCGACATCGTGCAGCAGCAGATCAAGATCGCCGCCGGCGAGAAGCTGCCGTTCACGCAGCGCCAGATCGAGATGCGCGGTCACGCGATCGAGTGCCGCATCAATGCGGAAGACCCGGTCAAGTTCACGCCGTCGCCCGGCCGCATCACGATGTGGCACGCCCCCGGCGGCCCCGGCGTGCGCGTGGACTCGCATGCGTACACGAACTACTTCGTGCCGCCCAACTACGACTCCATGATCGGCAAGATCATCGTGCACGGCGATACCCGCGAGCAGGCGCTGGCCCGCATGCGCATCGCGCTGAGCGAGACCGTGGTGGAAGGCATACAGACCAACATCCCGCTGCACCGCGAGCTGATGGCCGATGCCAAGTTCATCGAAGGCGGCACCTCCATCCACTACCTGGAAGGCTGGATGGCGGCGCACAAGCGCTGAGCCTTGCCGGGCGCGCCGGCACGCGGGTTCCCCACAGGGACCGCGTCGCCGGATCGGCGCCGGGCTGCGGGACAATGCAGGCATGAGTCATCTGTTTGAACTTGCCCTGGTCTGCCGCGAGGCCGATGTTGAAACCGTCAGCGATGCGCTGATGGAGGTGGAAGCGCTGGCTGTATCGGTGGAAGACGCCGATGCAGACACCGACGCCGAACACGCGCTGTTCGGCGAGCCTGGCATGCCGGCGCCCAAGGCGGGCTGGGAGCGCTCGGTGGTGAAGGCCCTGTTCGCAACCGAGGCCGAAGCTACCGAAGCGGTGACGCTGCTGCTGGCCCAGGACTGGGCCGACGAAGTCCATGTGCAGGCCATCCAGTCCGTACCGGAGCAGGATTGGGTACGGCTGACGCAAAGCCAGTTTGCACCGGTGGAGATCACCCCCGAATTCTGGATCGTGCCCAGCTGGCACGAGGCGCCGCCGCAGGCACTGCGCGTGATGCGGCTGGACCCCGGACTGGCCTTCGGCACCGGCACGCACCCGACAACGCGCATGTGCCTGCGCTGGATCGCCCGCCATGCCGATACAGGCAAGCCCTGGCCCCGCGTGCTGGACTACGGCTGCGGTTCCGGCATCCTGGGCATAGGCGCGGCACTGCATGGCGCCACCCACATCGATGCCGTCGACATCGACCCGGCCGCCATCACCTCGTCAAATGCGAATGCGCAGGGCAACCACGTCACGCTGAACGTCGGCCTGCCCGAGCTTGCGCAGGGCACCTATCCCCTGGTCATCGCCAACATCCTGGCCAGCCCGCTCAAGCTGCTCGCGCCGCTGCTGTGCGCCCATGTGGCCGACGGGGGATCGCTGATACTTGCCGGCATCCTGTCCCGCCAGGCTGACGAGCTGAAGGCGGCCTATGCCCCCTGGCTGGCGCTGGATGTCAGCGACGAAGAGGACGGCTGGATCCTGATGACCGCCAAGCGCCCCGCCGCATGAGCCTGGCCACGCGTTGCACCGCCTGCGGAACCATCTTCCGCATCGTTGAAGACCAGTTGCGGGTGTCCGACGGCTGGGTGCGTTGCGGCCGTTGCGCCGAGGTCTTCGATGCACGCGAACTGCTGTTCGACATTGACCGGGACGCCCCACCTTCCTGGGGCTCGAGTTTCGGCACCCGGGTAACGGAAGAGGCGCCCGCATCGCCTCCGCCTCCGGCACCCATACCTGCCCCGCCGCCGCCTCGTCCGGCACCACCGCCGCCCGCAGAAGCTGCACCGCTTCATCGTGAGCCGACGTTCGACGAGCCGACCTGGACCTCACCACCTCGCTTCGAGGCGGAGCCGCCTGAACCGGCCACCGGGCCGGACATCGTCATCGGCGAGCCCGCCGCGCCTGCACCCGACGAACGGCCGGAGCCGCGCTGGAACGATGACCTGACCCCGCCGCCGGCCCCGACGGCCCCGCGCGTCGTCGAACCGCGCGGCGAGACGCTGCTGCCGCCACCGCCGCCACTGGTCCCGGAGTTCATGAAGCGCGCGGAGCGCGGCACGCTATGGCAGCGTCCAGCGATACGCGGCGCACTCGCCGTCGGCATACTCTTGCTGGCAGCGACACTGTCGCTCCAGGTTGCGCTGCATTTCCGCAATGCACTGGCAGCCAAGTCCCCCGGGCTGCTCCCGGCACTGCAGAGCCTGTGCCGCGTCAGTGGCTGCGAGGTGAAACCCTGGCAACGCACGGACGCCCTGACCATCGACTCCACCTCGCTGACCCCCATCAGCAGCAGCAACCACTATCGGTTGAACCTCTCGCTGCGCAACAAATCCGGCACCGAGGTCGCTGCGCCCTGGATAGACCTGACCCTCAGCGACGCGAGCGGTGCCCCCTTTGCGCGCCGAGTCTTTGCGCCTGAGGCGCTGTCGCCAGCGCTCGACCGACTGCGTCCCGATGCCGACCAGGCGCTGAGCCTGAGCTTCGGCACCGGCCAGCAGCGGGTGAGCGGCTACAAGGTCGACATCTTCTACCCCTGAGGCACGGCCGAAGCGCATTCGCTTCGACGGCCCGCCGTCACGCGCCGATCCACGCCCGGGTGCGCGCGCCGGACGCTGCCACAAAGAAAAAGCCCGGCCCCGAGAAGCACTCGGGCCGGGCATTCGCGTGCTCGCAAGGGGCCGGCGATTGCGCGCCAACCCCTGAAGCTCACTCAGGGCTTGTTGCCGGTCGGGAAGGGCCAGGCAGCTTGCGGGCTCAGGGCCGTCTTGGCAGCAGGCGCAGCAGCAGCAGGCTTGGCCGGAGCGGCAGCCTTCTTGGCCGGAGCCGCCTTAGGCGCAGCAGCCTTCTTGGCCGGAGCGGCCTTCTTCGCCGGGGCCGCAGCCTTCTTGGCCGGGGCGGCCTTCTTCGCCGGAGCAGCAGCCTTCTTCGCCGGGGCGGCCTTCTTCGCCGGAGCAGCGGCCTTCTTGGCCGGAGCGGCCTTCTTCGCCGGAGCAGCAGCCTTCTTGGCCGGAGCGGCCTTCTTCGCCGGAGCA
>QFOD01000027.1 GCA_003241055.1 Roseateles depolymerans | reverse complement strand
GTCCTGGTAGAGGTGGTCGATGCGGTCGGTGTTGAACGACGACGCCCGGCGCTTGATGCCGTGCACCTCGTAGCCCTTGCTCAGCAGCAGCTCGGCCAGGTACGCACCGTCTTGGCCGGTCACGCCGGTGATCAGGGCGGTCTTGTTCTTGGTCATACAGTCGGAATGGCGCAGTAAAGCGGGACGCAGCCCCATTCAATCGTGAATGGGGTGGAAGTCCCTATTGTCACCCGGAGGCCATGGCGGCCCGGGTCGGAAAGGATGGAGTTCAGCGGGGACGGCGGCGGGCCGAACCCAGCCCCAGCATCGCGGATCCGATCCAAAGACCCGGAATCAGGATCAGCGCAACGACGAAGGTGGCCGCCGCAACCAGCATGCGCTGAGGCTTGGAGCGGCGGTCCGGCGGGCTTGCGCGATCCACCACCTGAATGAGGGCTCCTTCGCGCGCCTCGTCCATGCGAGCCGTCTCGAACTGCCGGGCGTAGATCTCCATCAGCAGTTCCTGATACTTGAACTCACGCAATGCACTGACGTAGTCCTGGCCGCTGTTGTCGGTGCCGGCGCGCTCCTGCGAGGCCAGTTGAGCTCGCAACGCCGCCAACGCAGATTCCTGGGACTGAACTTCCGGGGCCTGAGAAGTCAGGCGGCGCTTGAGCATGCTGAGCCGTACTTCAGCTGCCGCAGCTTCGGCTCGGGTCTTGGCGAAGGCATCGGCCTCAGCCTGAGGCGCTGCCTTGAGTGCGGCAGCATTGAAGCCTGTTTTTTGCAGGCGCAACTGGGCGGTCGTCAGATCCTGACGGGCCTGCTTGAGTTGGGCTTCGAAAAACACCCGGCGCTGCTGAGCTTCTGAAAGCGCGAGCCCATTGGTCAGCTTGCGCAGTTCCTCGACATAGGCATTGGCGAGTTCCGCGGCACGTTCTGGCGTGCGGTCGTCGACCTCGACACTGATCATGCCGTCCTTCTTGCCCGGCACGATGCGGCTGCGGCTGATCAGGCTCTTTCGAGCATCCGAGGGAAACTTGGTGTCGTAAAGCTCTTGCAGCTTGAAACGTTCGACGAGTCGGCCGGTGACGGTGTCACTGAGCATCAACGCGACATACTGATCCGCAGAAGTGCGGTTGCCCAGCGATCCCCCCATGAAACCGGACAGCGCGCCCAGTGAGGCCAGCGCGGAAGCCGCCTGATTCTGCTGCGGTTGTGGGGTGATGAAGGTGGTGCGACCTGTGAAGGTCGGCGGAACCAGGAAGCAGATGCCGTAGGCCGCCAGCGCCAGTGCAGCTGCGCTGGCGATGCTGACCTTGGCGACGCGGGGCAGGTGGGGCAGGTTCATCATCATCTGCTGCGGGCGCGCGTCGCCCGCTGACGTCGGAAATTCAGACATCGGGATCAATTCTTCAGCGTCTTGAGTGCGGCAACGCCCAGGCCCATCTGATAGAGGATCTGCGTCCAGTCCTTGGCCTCCTGAACAAAGGTCGTGCGGTCCAGCTCTTCCGGAACGAACAGGGTGTCGCCTGGGAGGGCGGGCACGTCCAACATCGAATTCCCTACGCTGAGCCAGCCGCTACGGGTCTGGCGTGCACTGACCACGCTGCCATTCGCCCGCACGACGAAGGTGCCGCTGCTGTCTGCGCCTCGCTTCATGCCACCGGCCGACTTCAACATGTCAGACAACGTGGCGTCCTGCTTCCACAGGTAGGAACCTGCGTTGAAAACGCTGCCAAACACGCCGACCGTTCGCGGCTGGGGCGGGACCATCAATCGGTCTCCGTCTTCAACCATCAGCGTGGGCAGGGTCTTGGATTCGGGGGACAGTTCCATCACGACGCGCCCAGTGGGTTTGGCCGCCCGCAGGTTGGACAGGAAGCGTGTCACGCTGGTGTCGCGCATCGCTAGCGAGTTCGCGTCGCCGCCACTCGTCGGTGTCAGCGAATTCCGGGCGAATTCGGCTTCCAGGTCGCGCAATGCGCGGTCGTAGTTTTCCTGCTGCGTGCGCCGGACGCTCTCGCGAGAGAACTCGGTGCCATATAGGAAGGCGTCGGGGGTCAGGCCGCCTGCAGCGTTGATGGCATCCAGAAGCGTGGCTGTCGGCGGCAGAAGATATTCGCCAGGTCGGGCGACCTCGCCTTCAACCTTCACGCGTTTGAACTGCTTGTACTGCGGCAAGGCGGTGCTGACGTTGCTGAACGCCTGCAGCACGTCGCCATCTTCGGCTTTCAGTGAGGCGCCGTCCGGCATCTTGATTTCACGCACTCGGCGGTCCAGCCGATCACTGAGCTTTTCCAGGGAGATGCGGGTGCGGTCTGCAACTGCACTGAATCCGCCGACCAGGTCCAGCACCTCGGACAGGCGTTCGTTTTGGCGCAGTTCGACGATGCCCGGCGAGTTCACGCTGCCGATCACGGCCACCTGAGGGCCGATGGCGCCAATGTGCAGCACGTCGTCGGGCTGCATGGCGAGGTCTGCTCCTCGGTCACCCTTGAGCAGCAGTGCATACAGATCGAAGGGCTGTGCGGGGCGTCCGGCCCGGCGCAATTCGATGTTCCGGAAGCTGCCGGCATTCGATGGTCCGCCGACCTGGATCAGTGCCGACATCACGGTCGACAAACTGCTCACCGTGTGAGCTCCTGGCTGGGCGGCGAAGCCAGTCACGTAAATACGCATATTGCGTACGCGCGCCAAAGTAGCGCTGACCTGAAAACTGCGAAACACTTGGCTGATTCGGCGAGCCAGCACATCGTTCAGGTCTGCGTAGCGCACGCCGAGCACCATCACCGGACCGACGCGGGGAATGACAACGCGTCCGGCGCGATCAACGGTGGCTCTGAGGTCGGCATCTAGCGAGCCCCAGGCGGTGATCTGGAGTTCGTCGCCGATGCCGATCAGATAGTCGGCAGGAATCTGGCGCCCAGCTTCCGTGCTCACCCGGTTCTCGGGGGTTTGAAGCAGGTCCATGCCCAGCCTGCGGGTACTCCGCTTGGCCAAGGTGCTGACGTAGCGTTCAAACTCATTCGGTTGCGGGCGCAGCATGCGGTCCCGCGAGTCCAGCTTGTTGCGGTCCTCCAGCGAGTCCTTGTCATCGCGGCCGTCGCGAATGGTCTTCCCGTCTCGCGTGTTGCCGGAGCGCGTATCTCGATCGTCCTGATCGGCGTTGCTGCCGTCGGTCCGTCGTTGAGACTGGCTTTGCGTTGACTCAGTGGTGGTCTGCTTGAGCCGGATCGGCGCGTCGGCATCCGTGGCGTCCGTCTGATCTGCGCCGGCGGCCGTCAGGTGCGCCAGCCCCAGCAGTGCCGCCGCCAAAAGTGCGCTGATTGCACTGAGTCTCATCGAGTTTCGCTTTCGTCAAGTTTGGGCGCCTTGCGCGCGCTCAAGCGTCGCAGCAAGCGCGGCATTCTAGGTGTTGAACATGGCAGTAATTCGGCCCTAAACGCTGACTACACTTCAGCGCCCATGTTCTATGTCCTGATCTCTTTCTTCGTCGCGGCGGCTGCGACGCTGCTGGTTATTCATTCCGCCCGGGCCCACGCGCATCTGTCGTCCGATGCCGATCTCTCCGGGCCCCAGAAGTTCCATGCTCAGCCGGTGCCCAGGGTCGGCGGCGTGGGCATGTTCGTCGGCTTGGCTGCCTGTGTGGCTTTGGCATGCCTGCGCGGACAGGCGGACTGGGTGCTGGGTGCCAAGTTGATGGCCTGCGGCCTGCCTGCCTTCGGCGCCGGCCTCGTCGAGGATCTGACCAAGCGGGTCTCTCCGGGCAAGCGTCTGGCCGCTACGGCGGTCTCCGCGGCTCTCGGAGTGTGGGTGCTGGGTGCGGTGATCACGCGAACGGACGTTCCGGGGCTGGATTGGTTGGTTGCGACCTATGCCGGAGCAATCGTGGCCACGGTCTTCACTGTTGCGGGCGTGGCGAACTCCGTCAACATCATCGACGGGTTCAACGGGCTGTCGTCGATGTGCGTGTCGTTGATGCTGCTGGTTTTTGCCTACGTGGCCTATGAGGTGGGGGATGTTGCCCTGGCCATGTGGGCGCTCGCTGGGGTTGGTGCGGCCATGGGCTTCTTTGTATGGAACTTCCCTGCTGGCCTGATCTTTCTTGGCGATGGCGGCGCCTATTTCCTCGGCTTTTATCTGGCCGAGATCGGTATCCTGCTGATCGCCCGCAATGCCGAGGTGTCGCCTCTGTTCCCGTTGATGGTCTGCATCTACCCGGTGTTCGAGACCGTGTTCTCCATGTACCGACGGCGTTTCCTGAAGGCGGCGCCCACAGGGCAGCCGGACGGTATCCACCTGCATTCGCTGGTGTATCGCCGCGTGATGCGCTGGGCCATCGGCGCACGGGACGCGCGCGCGCTCACTCGTCGGAATTCGATGACGGCGCCCTACCTCTGGATGCTCTGCACCACCTCGCTGGTGCCGGCCGTGCTGTTCTGGGACTCATCGGCCTGGATAGGGGTCTGCATGGTGCTGTTCGGCGTCGTCTACGTGGCGCTGTATTGGCGCATCGTGCGCTTCCGTACGCCCAAGTGGCTGGTGGTCCGGCGATGACGCGGTAGGGGCGATTTGGGCGTCCAACGCATAATCCGGGTAATGACGTCTATTGAAAACCCGTCTGACGGTGTGGAAACCACGCCGCCGGCCCGCTTCGACACTCTTCCGCTCGACCCCAAGCTGCTGCGTGCGGTGGCCGATGCCGGCTACGCGACGATGACGCCCATCCAGGCCAAGGCCATTCCGGTGGTGCTGTCCGGCCGTGATGTGATGGGCGCAGCGCAGACGGGCACCGGCAAGACGGCGGCGTTCTCCATTCCGCTGCTGCAACGCATGCTGAAGCACGAGAACCCCAGCGTGTCGCCAGCGCGCCATCCGGTGCGGGCGCTGGTGCTGGCGCCCACGCGCGAGCTCGCCGATCAGGTGGCCGACAACGTCAAGAAGTACGCGAAGCACACGCAACTGCGCTCTGCCGTGGTTTTCGGCGGGGTGGACATGAAGCCCCAGACCGCGCAGCTGAAGGCCGGCGTCGAGGTGCTGATCGCCACGCCCGGACGGCTGCTGGACCACATCGAGGCCAAGAACTGCGTGCTCAACCAGGTCGAGTACGTGGTGCTGGACGAGGCGGACCGCATGCTGGACATCGGCTTCCTGCCGGATCTGCAGCGCATCCTGAGCTACCTGCCCAAGACCCGTCAGACATTGCTGTTCTCGGCAACCTTTTCGCCCGAGATCAAGCGGCTGGCGCAGAGCTATCTGCAGGAGCCGCTGCTGGTGGAAACCGCGCGCCCCAATCAGACGGCGTCGACCGTGGAGCAGCGTTTCTTTGCTGTCGAGGACGACGACAAGCGCGCCGTGATCCGGCAGATCCTGAGTGATCGCGCCATCAAGCAGGCCATCGTGTTCGGCAATTCCAAGCTGGGCGTGGCCCGCCTGGCGCGCGCCTTCGAGCGCGACGGCCTGCGCACGGCAGCCCTGCACGGCGACAAGTCCCAGGACGAGCGGCTGAAGTCGCTCGATGCGTTCAAGCGCGGTGAGGTGGATCTGCTGGTGGCGACGGATGTGGCTGCGCGTGGCCTGGACATCGCCGACCTGCCTGCCGTCTTCAACTTCGACGTACCCTTCAATGCCGAAGACTACGTCCACCGTATCGGCCGTACGGGCCGCGCCGGTGCGTCGGGTCTTGCGGTCACGCTGGTGGCGCGCTCGGATGCCCGCCTGGTCGCCGAGATCGAGAAGCTGACCAAGCGCAAGATCGAGGCCGAACCCTTCGAGATGGAGCGCCCCCGCTTCGAGCGCCGTCGCCGTGAGGAAGGTGAGCGCAGCGAGCGGCCGGATCGTGCCGAGCGCCCGGCTCGTCCATCGTTGGGCGCACATACCCGGCCGGCAGCGGCTCCGGCGGACCCGTTCTTCGACAAGCCCTACGAGGCCAACAGCCGCGACGAGCCGCCATCCTGGGAGAAGGCCAAAGCTGCGACGCCGGCCAAGGGCCTGTCGCCCTACATCAAGCCCAAGCGCCAGGTGGCGGCGCTGTTCGGCGCCAAGCGCGCCGTCGAGCCGGCCGACTCCTGAGTGTTCGGCGCCTTGCAGGCCCTTCAGGCCAGCAGGGCGAACACGGCCGGGATGCGTTCCGGCAGCGGCGATGACTGCCGTTTCCAGTCGGCCACCGTGGCGGTTCGAGTCCACCCGCCGGGCAGCGTCAGTCCGACACTGATCGACAGTCGTGTGCCGGGTTTCAGCGTGCTCAGCAGCGCCTGGCGGAGGGCTTCGTTGCGATACGGGGTTTCGATCAGCAGCTGCGTCTGTTGGCCGCGGGCCGACAGGGCTTCCAACTCGCGCAGCCGTGCGCTGCGGGCGGCGGCCTCCACCGGCAGGTAGCCCACGAACGCAAAACTCTGTCCGTTCAGGCCGCTTGCCGCCAGCGCCAGCAGCAGTGAACTGGGGCCGCTGTACGGCAGCACCGTGATGCCTGCTTCGTGGGCCAGGGCCACGAGCCGGGCGCCGGGATCGGCGACGGCCGGCAGGCCTGCCTCCGAGATCAGCCCCAGGTCCTGTCCAGCCAGGGCGGGTGCGAGCAATGCCCGCCAGGCTGCGCTGTCATCCGTGGCGGGCTTGTGGCCGCCGCCCTTGGGTGGTCGTGGCAGCTCGGTGATGCGGATGTCCTGCAGCGGGACGGCCAGCGGCGCAATGGCGTGGATTCGCTTGAGGAGTGCCCGTGTGGTCTTGGCGTTCTCTGCGGCCCAGTGCTGGAGTCGTGCAGCCTGTTCGATGATTCGCTGGGGCAATACCTCGCGCAGATCCAGGGTGTCGTCGACGCCGAAGTCCAGCGTGTTGGGCATCAAGAGCAGGCGTCCGGCGCTCATTTCAGCGGCTCCAGGCCGGCGCGGCGCAGCAGCGCACAGGTGCGGATGAGCGGCAGGCCGATCAGCGCCGTGGGGTCGTCCGACATCACGGCATCCAGCAGCGCGATGCCCAGGCTTTCCACCTTGGCGCTGCCCGCGCAGTCGTAGGGCTGATCGGCGCGCAAATAGCGCTCGATCTCGGCGGATGTGAGGTGCCGCATCTGTACGCGCACCTCCGCGCGCTCGACGGCGGCCAGATGCGGGGCCACGACCGCCACGGCGGTCTGGAACACCACTAGGCGCCCGCTCATCTCGGCCAGCTGACGGGCCGCATGTTCATGGTTGCCGGGCTTGCCCAGGGCTCGCCCTTCCAGGTCGGCGACCTGGTCTGAGCCGATGACCACGGCGTCGGGGTGGCGCTGGGCGACGGCGCGCGCCTTGGCCAGCGCCAGCCGTTCGGCCAGGGCTGCCGGCGTTTCGCCGGCGAGCGGCGACTCATCGACATCAGGGCTTTCGCACCGGAAGGGCAGCCGCAGTCGGGACAGCAACTCCTGCCGGTAGCGGGAGGTGGACGCAAGGATCAAATCGGGCATGCAGCAATTCTCGCCGCCCTACACTGCGTGCCATGAAGTCGCGTACCTATGTTCCCGAGAAGCTCGATCTTGCTCCCTTTGCCCGCGAGGCGGCTCGTCTGGAAGGCGAGTGGCAGGCGGTCACGCTGGAGCGACTTGCGGAGTCAGGAGCGGCGGAGGCGCCTGCGGAGCAGTGGCCTGCCGTGCAGTGGGCCTTGCAGGGTGAGGTGCGCGAGCCGCGCGGCGGCAAGCCGCAGGTGTGGCTGCATGTCACCGCCAAAGCCCAGGTTGCCCTGACATGCCAGCGCTGCCTTCAGCCGGTGCAGGAGGCGCTGGCGCTGGATCGGTGGATCCGCTTTGTCGACACGGAGGCCGAGGCGGCCGAGCTGGACGTGGACAGCGACGACGACGTGCTGGCGTTGCCCCGCCATCTCGACGCGCGCGAGCTGATCGAGGATGAGCTGTTGCTCGCGCTGCCGCTGGTGCCGCGCCATGAGGTGTGCCCGCAGCCCCTGCCGCAGGTCGTCGACGAGCCTGAGGCCGAGCTGGACAAGCCCAACCCCAACCCCTTTGCGGCCCTGGCGGCGCTGAAGCGCAGCGGGGGTTGACCGCGATGCCGCGCATGCCGAGGGGAGTGGGGGCATCGGGCAGTACTTGGCGGCCGCGCACAACGGTGCTACACTCTCGGGCTTTTCTGCGGCCTGGAGCTGCGTTTTTGCGGGAGTGCCCGCGGCGCTGGTTCCTTGGGGTCGCAACCCCCACCGCACCCCAGACCGCGCACGGCGCGGAATTCGGAGAGTTACATGGCCGTTCAGCAAAACAAGAAGTCGCCTTCCAAGCGCGGCATGCACCGTTCCCACAACGCACTGGTGAACCCCGGTACGGCCATCGAGCCGACGACTGGCGAAGTGCATCTGCGTCACCACATCAGCCCCAACGGCTTCTACCGTGGCCGCAAGGTGCTGAAGAGCAAGGCCGACGCGGCCTGATGCTCTGCGCTGCCGTCGTGGCAGCGCGCACTGATGAATCTGCCGACCCGGCCTGCGTCCCGCGCAGTGCCGGGTTTGGTCTTTTCTGAGTTGCCTTTGCGTCGTTTCTTTCGATGACTCTTGCGCCTTTGCCTGATCCCGTTCGCCTTGCCGTCGACTGCATGGGCGGCGACCACGGCCCCTCGGTCACCCTGCCGGCCTGCCGGGCCTTCCTTGAAAAGCACCCTGCCGCCGAACTGTTGCTGGTGGGGCAGCCCGAGGCGCTGGCCGAGGCGGCGTCCTGGCCGCGCTGCCGCATCGTGGCGGCGACAGAGGTCGTCACGATGGAGGACTCGATCGAGGTGGCGCTGCGCAAGAAGCGCGACTCGTCGATGCGCGTCGCAATTCAGCAGCTGAAGCCGGGCCGGGAAGAGGGTGAGCCGGCGCTGGCGCATGCCTGCGTGTCGGCGGGCAATACCGGCGCCCTGATGGCCGTGGCCAAGGTGCTGCTCAAGACCCTGGCGGGCATCGATCGCCCGGCCATCGCGGCCGTGATGCCGAATGCGATGGGCCGTTTCACGACGGTGCTGGACCTCGGGGCCAATGTCGATTCGTCCGCTCAGAACCTGCTTCAGTTTGCGGTCATGGGCAGTGCGCTGGTGTCTGCGGTGGATGGCATCGATGAGCCCAGCGTGGGGCTGCTGAACATCGGTGAAGAGGCCATCAAGGGCAGCGAGACCATCAAGCAGGCGGGCGAGTTGTTGCGTGCGTCGGCGGCGGCCGGCCAGTTGAATTTCTATGGCAACGTCGAGGGCAACGACATCTTCAAGGGCACGACGGACATTGTGGTCTGCGACGGCTTTGTCGGCAACATCATGCTGAAGTCGTCCGAAGGTCTGGCCAGCATGATGGGCGCCTTCATCAAGGCGGAGTTCACCCGCAACTGGGTCAGCAAGTTGGCCGGACTGCTGGCCCGCCCCGTGCTGAATCGCTTCAAGCATCGCGTCGACCACCGGCGCTTCAATGGCGCCGCGCTGCTGGGCCTGCGTGGGCTGGTGTTCAAGAGCCATGGCTCGGCCGATGCCTTCGCCTTCGAGCAGGCTTTGGCGCGCGCTTATGATGCCGCTCGCAACCGGCTGCTTGACCGGGTCCACGACCGCATCGTCGCGACACTTGATTCCAAGACCGGCGGCGATGCCGGAGACAACGCGACATCCGTCGCGCAGGCTGCATGAGCCCCACAGCGAACACTTCCCCCCGTTATTCCCGCATCCTCGGTACCGGCAGCTTCCTGCCGGTAGAGCGCGTCAGCAACCAGCAGCTGGCGGATCGTCTGGCTGCCGACGGCATCGAGACCTCCGACGAATGGATCGTCGAGCGCACCGGCATTCGCGCCCGTCACTTCGCGCCCCCCGATCAGGGATCCAGCGATCTGGCTTTCCCGGCGGCGCAGGCGGCGCTGGAGGCTGCTGGCATCACTGCCGAGGAACTGGATCTCATCATCGTGGCCACCTCCACGCCGGACATGGTGTTCCCGTCCACAGCCTGCCTGCTGCAGCGCAAGCTCGGCGTGCATGGCTGCGCAGCCTTTGACGTGCAGGCCGTCTGCTCGGGTTTCGTCTATGCGCTCAGCGTTGCGGACGCCATGATCAAGAGCGGCGCGGCCAGCAAGGCGCTGGTGATCGGCGCCGAGGTGTTCTCGCGCATCCTGGACTTCAAGGACCGCACCACCTGCGTGCTGTTCGGCGACGGCGCCGGGGCCGTGGTGCTGGGCGCCAGCGACACGCCGGGCATCCTGGCCACCGAGCTGCACGCCGATGCGCGTCATGTCGACATCCTCTGCACGCCGGGCACGGTGTCGGGCGGCCAGGTGCTGGGCTCGCCGCTGCTGAAGATGGACGGCCAGGCCGTATTCAAGCTGGCCGTGGGCGTGCTGGACAAGGTGGCCCGCTCGGTGCTCGAGAAGGCCGGCCTGACCGATGCCGACATCGATTGGCTGATTCCCCATCAGGCCAACATCCGCATCATGCAGGGCACGGCCAAGAAGCTGCGCATGCCGCTGGACAAGCTCATCGTCACCGTTGACGAGCACGGCAACACCTCGGCGGCATCGGTGCCGCTGGCGCTGGATGCCGCCGTGCGCAGCGGCCGCGTGAAGCGCGGCGACACGCTGATGCTGGAAGGCGTCGGCGGTGGCTTCACCTGGGGCGCGGCCCTGATCAACTACTGATTTCCGATTTCCATGAGCGCTACTTTCGCTGTCGTCTTCCCCGGCCAGGGTTCGCAGGCCGTGGGCATGCTGGATGCCTGGGGCGATCACCCCGAGGTGGTTCGCACGCTGGCCGAAGCCTCGGCTGCGCTGGGCCAGGACATGGCCGACCTGATCCGCACCGGTCCCAAGGAACAGCTGGATCTCACCACCAACACCCAGCCCGTGATGCTGACCGCCGGCATCGCCTGCTGGCGCGCTTTCGTCGCCGAAACCGGCCTGACGCCGGTGGCGGCCGCCGGCCACTCGCTGGGTGAGTACAGCGCGCTGGTGGCGGCCGATGTGCTGACGCTCGAGGATGCGCTGCCGCTGGTGCGCCTGCGCGCCGATGCGATGCAGCGCGCCGTGCCGGTGGGGCAGGGCGCGATGGCCGCCATCCTGGGTCTCGATGCTGATGCCGTGCGCGCCGGCTGTCTGGAGGCCGCCAAGGCCTCGGGCGAGGTGGTGGAGGCGGTCAACTTCAACGACACCAAGCAGACCGTGATCGCCGGCAGCAAGGCCGGCGTCGAGAGGGCCTGCGAGCTGCTGAAGGCGGCCGGTGCCAAGCGTGCGCTGCCGCTGCCGGTGTCTGCCCCGTTTCACTCCAGCCTGATGAAGCCGGCGGCCGAAGAGCTCAAGGCCCGCCTGGCGACACTGTCGCTGGACGCGCCGACCTTTGCCGTGGTGAACAACATCGATGTCGCGGCCCAGACCGATGCCGACGCGATCCGTGATGCGCTCTATCGCCAGGCCTTCGGCCCGGTGCGCTGGGTGGAGGTGGTGCAGGCGCTGCAGGCGCGCGGCGTCACCCACGTCATCGAATGCGGCCCCGGCAAGGTGCTGACGGGCATGATCAAGCGCATCGCGCCCGATCTGCAGGCGGCCTGCGTTGCCGACCCGGCCTCGCTGGCCGAAGCCCGCGCGCTGCTGGACTGAATCTCCAGGACTTCCCCATGACTGAATCTGCATCTCTGGGCACGGCCCTTGTTACCGGCGCCAGCCGCGGCATCGGCCGCGCGATCGCGCTGCGCCTGGCCGAGGCCGGCTGGCGCGTGATCGGCACCGCCACCAGCGAGTCCGGCGCGGCCGGCATCAGCGAAGCCCTGTCGACCCATGGCGGCCGTGGCATCGTGCTCAACGTGACCGACGGCGCTGCCGCGCAGGCGGCGGTGGACGACATCGTCGCCAAGGACGGCGGCCTGCAACTGCTGGTCAACAACGCCGGCATCACGCGTGACGGCCTGTCCATGCGCATGAAGGACGAGGACTGGGACGCGGTCATCGACACCAACCTCAAGGCCGTGTTCCGCCTGTGCCGTGCGGCCACCAAGCCGATGATGAAGCAGCGAGCTGGTCGCATCATCAGCATCACGTCCGTCGTGGGAGCCTCCGGCAATGCCGGTCAGGCCAACTATGCGGCCGCCAAGGCCGGCGTGGCCGGCATGACGCGGGCGCTGGCCCGCGAACTGGGCAGCCGTGGCATCACGGTCAACTGCATCGCGCCGGGCTTCATCGCCACCGACATGACCGAGGTGCTGCCCGAGGCCCAGAAGGCCGCACTGCTGGCGCAGATCCCGCTGGGGCGTCTGGGCTCGGCGGACGAAATTGCGGCGTCCGTGGTGTTCCTGGCCTCGCCGGGCGCGGCCTACATCACCGGCACCGAACTGCATGTGAACGGCGGCATGTACATGGGCTGAGGCCCGCACGCCGCCACCCGTTCCGAGGCCCGCAAACGCGAGCCTTAGGGGCGGCACTCTAGAGCCCGTAGAATGGCGGGCTGTTTTCAGCAAACCCCTCTCGGAGGAGTCATGAGCGATATCGAAGCACGAGTCAAGAAAATCATCGCCGAGCAACTCGGCGTGGCGGAAGCCGACGTCACGAACGAAAAGGCTTTCGTTGCCGACCTGGGCGCCGATTCTCTGGACACCGTGGAACTGGTGATGGCCCTCGAAGACGAGTTCGGCATCGAGATCCCGGACGAAGAGGCCGAGAAGATCACCACCGTGCAGCTGGCGATCGACTACGCCGTCAAGCACCACAAGGCCTGATCCAGGTCACGTTCAACTGACCCTGTTCCGCATGACCCGTCGCCGTGTTGTCGTTACCGGTCTCGGCCTGATCAGCCCCGTGGGCAACACGGTGGCTGAAGGTTGGGCCAACATCCTGGCTGGCCGTTCCGGCATTGCCACCATCACCCGCTTCGACGCCAGCAACCTGGCCTGTCATTTCGCGGGTGAGGTCAAGGGCTTCAACGTGGAGGACTACATCCCCGCGAAGGAAGCCCGGCACATGGATCACTTCATCCATTACGGCCTGGCTGCATCCATCCAGGCTGTCCAGGATGCGGGTCTGCCGACCGGGGATCAGTTGACCGAAGAGCAGGCCGAGCGCATCGGCGTGCTCGTGGGCTCGGGCATCGGCGGTCTGCCGATGATCGAGGAGACCCACACCGAACTGACGAACCGCGGCCCCCGCCGTATTTCGCCGTTCTTCATTCCGGCCTCGATCATCAACATGATCTCGGGCCATGTATCCATTCGCTTCGGTTTCCAGGGCCCCAACCTGGCGATCGTGACGGCCTGCACGACGGGCCTGCACGCGATCGGCGAAGCCGGCCGCCTCATCGAGTACGGCGATGCCGACGTGATGATCGCGGGCGGTGCGGAGGGTGCCGTGTCGCCCTTGGGCATCGGCGGCTTCGCGTCTGCCCGTGCGCTCTCTACCCGCAACGACGACCCGGCGACCGCATCCCGCCCCTGGGACAAGGATCGTGACGGCTTCGTGCTGGGCGAGGGGGCCGGCGTTCTCGTGCTGGAAGAGTACGAGCACGCCAAGAAGCGCGGCGCCAAGATCTATTGCGAGCTGTCCGGCTTCGGCATGGGGGCGGACGCGTACCACATGACCGCGCCCAACGTGGACGGCCCCAAGCGCTCCATGCGTGCGGCGCTGCGCAACGCGGGGCTCAACCCCGACCAGATCCAGTACATGAACGCTCACGGCACCTCCACGCCGCTGGGTGACGTGAACGAAACGAACGCGATCAAGCTCGCGTTCGGCGATCACGCCAAGAACATGGTGGTCAGCTCGACCAAGTCCATGACCGGCCACCTGCTGGGTGGCGCGGGTGGCATCGAGTCCGTGTTCACGGCGCTGGCGCTGCGCGATCAGGTCGTGCCGCCCACCATCAACATCTTCAACCAGGATCCCGAGTGCGACCTGGACTACTGCGCCAACGAGGCGCGGCCCATGAAGATCGACTACGCCGCCAAGAACAACTTCGGCTTCGGCGGCACCAACGGCACGCTGATCTTCAAGCGGGTCTGATCCACCGCGGTGGCGATGCGTGCCGCACCGCCGCTGCGTCTGCAGGTTTGCGCCGATCGGCGCGTCCAGGGGTTGGTGACAGGCCTTGCCTTGCTGGCCTGTGCGGTCCTGCTGCTGGCCATCGGTCAGCATCTGCCGCAGATCTGGCCGGCCGTCCTGCTTTTGCCTGTGGTGGCCGTGATGGCCTGGCGTCTTTCAGTGGCGTTGCCCCGACGTCTGCGCTGGGACGGTCAGGCCTGGTGGCTGGCCACGCCGCCAGCCTTCCAGGGCGAGCAACAGGTGTCGCTTGACGTGGTAATCGATCTGGATCGCTGGATGCTGCTCAGGGCGCGCTCGAGCCAGCCTCGTTCCACGCTGTATCTGCCGCTGGCGCAGGACCATCATCTCGAGACTTGGGGCGCCTTGCGTGCGACCCTCTTTGCCGCGGGCGGTGGTGCACGGCGATGAGTGATCCTGATCTGTTGCTGGTGCGCGAGGCGCAGGCGGGAAGCCGCGCCGCATTCGACATGCTGGTGCTCAAGTACCAGCGTCGGGTCGAGCGATTGCTGGCGCGCCATGTGCAAGTGACGGATGAGGTGGCCGATCTGTGCCAGGAGACTTTCCTGGCCGCCTACCGAGCCCTGCCCGCCTTCCGAGGCGACAGTGCGTTCTACACCTGGCTGTACCGCATTGCGGTGAACGCCGCGGCGCGTCACCGGGCGCGGCAACGCCCGATCGAATCGCTGGACGATGGAACTTTCGAAGCCTCGTCGACTCCAAGCGATCACGCCACGCCCGAATCCGTGCTGGCCAGCCGCCAGCTGGCGGGGGCGCTGGATCTTGCGGTGGGCGAGTTGGTGCAGGAGCAGCGCCAGGCGTTGCTGCTGCGCGAGGTGGACGGATTGAGCTACGAAGACATCGCCGAGCTGATGGGTTGCCCGCCGGGCACGGTGCGTTCGCGCATCTTCCGTGCACGGGAGGCCGTCGCGGAGCGGCTGCGCCCGTTGTTGGCCGGGCGACATGGGAGACGCTGGTGAATGAACAACTGCTGAAGGCGCTGTCTGCGATAGCGGACGGTGAGGCTGGCGCGCAGGATTGGCGCCTGGTGGAGGCTGCCTGGGCGAAGGATCCGACGCTGCGGGAACGCTGGCTGGCCTGGCACGAGGCGGGTGATGCGTTGCGCTCCCCTGAACTGGCGCGCCCTGTCGCATTGCCGACCGCCCAGTTGCTGCAGCGGCTTCAAGCGGAGTCTGTCGAGCAGCCGTGGCCTCAGAAACCGGCCCGCGGTTGGCTTCCCCCGCTGGCGGTGGCCGCCAGCTTCGTGGCCATGGCGCTGCTGCTCAGCCCGCTACGGGAGATGGGGCAGAGCGGGGCGCCGGTGCTGGCAGCGGGGGCGGGTCTTGCGTCCTCTCCGGTTGCCACCAGCTTCGCGCAGCGGGCAGCGGGAGCGCAAACCCCTGACTTCGGTCTGGCGGACCCGCCGCATGGCACAGTTGTGGACGCGGCGTCCTGGACGCCGCCGCCGTTGTGGCCTGAGTCCGGCGCCTCGACCGCTCGCCCCTGAATCCCTGAATACCGCGCAGGGCCTGCTCATGGCCTGCGTCGATCTTCATATCCCTGGAATCCCACCATGCCCGTTGAGACCCCAGCTTCCCGTTCTCAAACCCGCCAACGTCTGCATCACGGCCTGTCCGGCGTGGCGATGGCCCTGGCGCTGGCGCTCGGCCAGGCCCCTGCCATTGCGCAGGCGCGTGACCTGCCGGACTTCACCGAACTGGTGGAGCGGGTCGGCCCGGCCGTGGTGAACATCAGGACTGCCGAGAAGGTCAAGGTGGCCGAAGGGCAGCAGGAGATGAACGAGCAGATGCAGGAGTTCTTCCGCCGCTTCGGGCTGCCGGTGCCCAACCAGCGTCGCGGGGCGCCACGCGATGACGACGAGGGGCCGACGCGTCGCGGTGTCGGTTCCGGGTTCATCCTGAGCGCCGACGGTTACGTGATGACCAATGCCCATGTGGTGCAGGGCGCGGACGAGGTCATCGTCACGCTGACCGACAAGCGCGAGCTGAAGGCGAAGATCATCGGCGCGGACCAGCGCTCCGACGTCGCCGTGGTCAAGGTCGAGGCCAGCGGCCTGCCGGTCGTGAAGATCGGCGACAGCACCCGGGCCAAGGTGGGCGAGTGGGTGATGGCCATCGGCTCGCCCTTCGGCCTCGAGAACAGCGTGACCGCCGGCATCATCAGCGCCAAGCAGCGCGACACCGGCGATCTGCTGCCGCTGATCCAGACCGATGTGGCCATCAATCCCGGCAACTCCGGCGGCCCGCTGGTCAACATGCGCGGCGAGGTCATCGGCATCAACTCGCAGATCTACAGCCAGAACGGCGGCTACATGGGCATCTCCTTCGCGATCCCGATCGCGGACGCGATGCGGGTGGCAGATGAACTGCGCGCTGGCGGCCGTGTGGTGCGTGGCTACCTGGGCGTGCTGCCTGATGACATCACCAAGGAGGTCGCCGAGGCCATCGGGCTGGGCAAGGCCCAGGGCGCGGTGGTGCGCTCGGTGGTGGCCGGCAGCCCCGCCGAGAAGGCGGGGCTTGAAGGCGGCGATGTGGTGGTCAAGGTCGACGGCAAGGTCGTCGACAAGGCCGCTGATCTGCGTCGCCTGGTTGCTGCCGTCAAGCCGGGCGCCAAGTCCACGCTGACCGTGTTCCGCCGCGGCGCCTACAAGGACCTGGTGGTGACCGTGGGCGAGGATGAGCGCAGCAAGCGTGCGACGGCCGCGGCAGCAGAGGGCGACGCGGCACCGGCCACGACCGTGCCCAGCGCCGCGCTCGGCCTGAAGGTGTCGGAGCTGACCGACGCGCAGCGCAAGGACCTGAAGTTCAAGGGCGGCGTGAAGATCGATGCAGCGACGGGGGCGGCCGCACGTGCCGGTCTGCAGGAGGGCGACATCATCATGTCCGTTGGCAATGTCGAGGTCGCTAATGTGAAGGCGTTCCAGGCGCAGATCGCCAAGGCCGACAAGACCAAGGTCATCAATCTGGTCGTGCGGCGCGATGACGTGGTGAGTTTTGTGCTGCTCAAGCCCGCGCGTTGACCGAACTCAACCAGGCGCCTGCCTGGGTTATTTCATGATGCGGCAGGCTGGCACAGAGTTGTCCACCGCTTCCGCAAGTTGGTGCCCGCCGACTTGTGGGGCAGCTGCCGGGATTGTTTGATCCGGCGGCTAAAATCGCGGCCGACGAGCCTTGAATTGACGCGCTTGACGTGCGAATCGGCGGGCTTCTGTGGATGCGGAAAAGCATCCACAGGAGATCCACAAGATCCTGTGGATAAGCTGTTGTTAGTTTTCCTTGTTGGCAGGCCGCAACGGCCGGAGAACCAATGCTGGTGCGGTTTGCCGGGCGGTGCTTTTGGCTACAATGGAAGCCCAACAAGCAGTTGCCATACCTTTTGTTGGAAGGCGCGTCACCTCTTCGACGTGCCTTTTTTTTGTTTGCGGCACGGCCTTCCCAGGCCTTCACATCGCCAGTGATGTGAGCCCTCCACATCGGCGGCTTGGCCGTTGTCTCTCCGGCTGATTCGCAGTCCCTGGTTCAATGAATCACATCCGCAATTTCTCCATCATTGCCCACATCGACCACGGCAAGAGCACGCTGGCCGATCGCATCATCCAGCGCTGCGGCGGCCTGAGCGATCGCGAGATGGAGGCGCAGGTGCTCGACTCCATGGACCTGGAGCGCGAACGCGGCATCACGATCAAGGCGCAGACGGCCGCGCTCCAGTACACGGCCAAGGACGGCAAGGTCTACAACCTCAACCTCATCGACACGCCGGGGCATGTGGACTTCTCGTACGAGGTGAGCCGCTCGCTGTCGGCCTGCGAGGGCGCGCTGCTGGTGGTGGATGCCTCGCAGGGTGTCGAGGCGCAGACCGTGGCCAACTGCTACACGGCGCTGGACCTCGGCGTCGAGGTGGTGCCGGTGCTCAACAAGATGGACCTGCCGTCGGCCGACCCCGACAACGCCAAGGCCGAGATCGAGGACGTGATCGGCATCGATGCGACCGACGCCATTCCCTGCTCGGCCAAGACCGGCATGGGCATCGATGAGATCCTGGAGGCGGTCATCACCAAGATGCCGTCGCCCAAGGGCGATCCGGACGGCCCGCCGCGCGCAATGATCATCGACGCCTGGTTCGACAACTACGTCGGCGTCGTGATGCTGGTGCGTGTGGTGGATGGGGAGCTGCGCAAGAACGAGCGCATCCGCATGATGGCCACCAATTCGGTCTACCCCATCGAGCACCTGGGCGTGTTCACGCCCAAGAGCGAGAACCGCGATGCGCTGAAGGCCGGCGAGGTGGGCTTCATCATCTGCGGCATCAAGGAACTGGCGGCAGCCAAGGTGGGTGACACCGTCACGCTGGAAAAGAAGCTGCCCAACAACGCCGGGCCGGCCACCGAGGCGCTGCCGGGTTTCAAGGAGATCCAGCCGCAGGTGTTCGCGGGCCTCTACCCGACCGAGGCCAGCGAGTACGACCAGCTGCGCGACGCGCTGGAGAAGCTCTGCCTGAACGACGCGTCGATTCGCTACGAGCCCGAGGTCAGCCAGGCATTGGGCTTCGGCTTCCGAGTCGGCTTCCTGGGCCTGCTGCACATGGAGATCGTGCAGGAGCGGCTGGAGCGCGAATTTGATCAAGACCTGGTCACCACCGCGCCCAGCGTGATCTACGAGGTGGAGCTGAACGACGGAGAGGTCATCCAGGTCGAGAACCCGTCCAAGATGCCCGACGTGGGCCGCATCCGCGAGATCCGCGAGCCCATCGTCACGGTGCACCTGTACATGCCGCAGGACTACGTCGGCGTCGTCATGACGCTGGCCAACCAGAAGCGCGGCGTGCAGCTCAACATGGCCTATCACGGCAAGCAGGTCATGCTGACCTACGAGATCCCGCTGGCCGAGATCGTGCTGGACTTCTTCGACAAGCTGAAGTCGGCCTCGCGTGGCTACGCGTCCATGGACTACGAGTTCAAGGAATACCGCGCCGCCGACGTCGTCAAGGTCGACATCATGATCAACGGCGACAAGGTCGATCCTCTCGCCATGATCGTGCACCGCAGCCAGAGCCAGTACCGCGGCCGCGGCGTGGCCGCCAAGATGCGCGAGCAGATCCCGCGCCAGATGTACGACGTGGCCATCCAAGCCGCGATCGGTGCCAACATCATCGCCCGCGAGAACATCAAGGCGCTGCGCAAGAACGTGCTGGCAAAATGCTACGGTGGTGACATCACCCGCAAGCGCAAGCTGCTGGAAAAGCAAAAGGCCGGCAAGAAGCGCATGAAGCAGATCGGCTCGGTCGAGGTGCCTCAAGAAGCCTTCCTCGCCATCCTGCAAGTCGACGACTAACCCCAAACTCCCCGCCTTGAATACCTCCTCGATGAGTGCTCTGACCGGTGTTTTGTACGCGGCCCTGGTGGCCTACCTGGGCGGCTGGTACACCGGCTACTGGAGCGGCAACTTCGCGCTGCTGCTGTTCATCCTGACCACGGTCACGCTGCTGTACTGGCTGGCCGAGCGCTTCCACTTCGCGCCGGCGCGCCGTGCCGCGGCGAGCGCGCTGGTGGCCAACGACGCCAAGCGCCGCGAGAGTCTGGCGGCCCAGGGCATCGCCCAGGTCGACGGCAACATCGAGGGTGCACGCCAGAAGCTGCTGGCCCAGCCCTGGTGGCTGGACTGGACCGCGGGCCTGTTCCCGGTGATCCTCATCGTCTTCCTGCTGCGCAGCTTCCTGTTCGAGCCGTTCAAGATTCCGTCCGGCTCCATGGTGCCGACGCTGCTGGTGGGCGACCTCATCCTGGTCAACAAGTTCCACTACGGCATCCGCCTGCCAGTGATCAACAAGAAGATCATCAGCAACCACGCGGTGGAGCGCGGCGACGTGATGGTGTTCCGCTACCCTGAGGACCCGAGCACCGACTTCATCAAGCGCGTGGCCGGCATCCCGGGCGACGAGGTGGCCTACCTCAACCAGAAGCTCTACGTGAACGGCAAGCTGGTCGAGACCACGTTCAAGGACAACTTTTACGACGATGATGCGCGCGTCTACCGCCCGCGCTTCATGGAGAAGCTGGGTGCGCACGATCACCAGATCCTGGTCGAGCCCAATGCATCGCGCTACTTCCGTGCTGATCGTGCCGACGGGCCGTTCCCCTTCCAGGACAACTGCCGCTACACGGTGGAGGGCGTGACCTGCAAGGTGCCGGCCGGCCACTACTTCATGCTGGGCGACAACCGCGACAACTCGCGTGACTCGCGCTTCTGGGGTTTCGTGCCCGACGAGAACATCGTCGGCAAGGCCTTCTTGGTGTGGATGAATTTCGGTAACCTCAAGCGCATCGGTACTTTCTTCGACTGACGCCTGCTCATGAGTTATCGCCACCTGGGTTCGTCGCGCGGCCAGCGCGGCATCACGCTGCTGGGCCTGCTGTTCTGGGGCGTGGTGATCGCCGCTTCGGCGGTCGTGCTGATGAAGGTCTTCCCCACCGTGCTGGAGTACTACACGGTGCAGAAGATCGTCGACCGCATCGCGGCCAGCAATCCGCCCACCGTGCCCGCCGCGCGGGCCGAGTTCGACCGCTCGGTGCAGGTGGAATATTCCATCCAGAGCCTCAAGAGCAGCGACCTGCAGATCAGCAAGGATGGCAACGACAAGGTCGTCATCGAGTTCGCCTACGACAAGGAGATCGACCTGTTCGGGCCGGTCTACCTGCTGATCAAGTACCGCGGCCACTCCAAGTGACCGGTTCATGAGCGTCGCGCTGGATGCCCTGCAGAAGCGCCTCGGGCACCGTTTCACGCGGCCCGAGTTGCTGAGCCGCGCGCTCACGCACCGCAGCTATGGCGCGGAGCACAACGAGCGCCTCGAATTCCTCGGTGATGCGGTGCTGGGGCTGGCCGTTTCCACGCTGCTGTACGAGCGCTATGCCGGCTCCGACGAGGGCGACCTGACCCGCATCCGTGCCCACCTGGTGCGCGAGGAAAGTCTGCACAAGCTCGCGCTGGCCATCGGCCTGCCGGCGGTGCTGCGCATGTCTGACGGCGAAGCCCGTGGCGGCGGCGCGCAGCGCCCCTCCATCCTGGCCGATGCGGTCGAGGCGGTGCTCGGCGCTGCCTATCTCGATGCCGGCTACGAAGCCGTGCAGGCCATCGTGCGGCGCCTGCTGGGCGAGACCATCGTCAACGCCGACAATGCAGGCAACTTCGGCAAGGACGCCAAGACCGCCCTGCAGGAGTGGCTGCAGGCGCGTCGCATCGCGGTGCCCAGCTACCGCATCGTCGCCACCCGTGGCCAGGCCCATGCACAGACCTTCGAGGTCGAGTGCGCGGTGCCGGCGCTGGATGTGGCGGCCTTGGGTGAAGGGCGTTCCCGCCGTGCCGCCGAGCAGGAGGCCGCCCGCCAAGTGCTGAACCAATTGACCGCAGAACCGAACGCCGAACGAGGCCGTCCATGAGCGACACCCCCCATCCCGAATCCGTTGCCGACACGCCGGCCCAGCGCTGTGGCCTGATCGCCATCGTCGGTCGCCCCAACGTCGGCAAGTCCACGCTGCTGAACGCCCTGGTGGGCCAGAAGGTCAGCATCACCTCGGACAAGGCCCAGACCACACGCCATCGCATCACCGGCGTGCGCACCGTCGAGGAAGCCCAGTTCGTGTTCGTCGACACGCCCGGCTTCCAGACCAAGCACAACGCCGCGCTGAACCGCAATCTCAACCGCACGGTGCACGGCGTGCTGGGCGATGTGGACCTGGTGCTGTTCGTCGTCGAGGCCGGCCGCTTCGGGCTGGACGACGCCAAGGTGCTGGCGCTGCTGCCCGAGGACAAGCCGGTCGTGCTGATCGCCAACAAGCTCGACGCCGTGCACCGCCGTGCCGAGCTGGCCCCCTGGCTCAAGGGCATGGCCGAGCGCCGCAACTTCAGCGAGTTCGTGCCGCTCTCTGCCAAGAAGACGGCCGACGTGGACCGCCTGTTCAAGATCCTCAAGCCCTACCTGCCCGAGCAGGGCTGGTTCTACGACGAGGATGCGCTGACCGACCGCAGCGAGAAGTTCCTCGCCAGCGAGATCATCCGCGAGAAGCTGTTCCGCCTGACCGGCGACGAGCTGCCCTACACCTCCACCGTGGTCATCGACAAATGGGAAGAGGAGGGCGAGCTGCGCCGCATCAGCGCCAGCATCGTCGTCGAGCGCGATGCCCACAAGGGCATGATCATCGGCCAGGGCGGCGAGCGCCTGAAGCGCATCGGCTCCGAGTCGCGTCAGGAGCTGGAGCACCTGATGGACGGCCGGGTCTTCCTGGAGCTGTGGGTCAAGGTGCGGTCCGGCTGGGCCGACAGCGAAGAGCACCTGCGCTCCTACGGCTACGAGTGACATGAGCGCGTCGTCGGGCCGCTCCAAGGCCGGCCCGCGCGCGCCGGCGCCTGGCACGCCTGCCGGACGCGCCGTCCACGGCCAGCCGGCCTATGTGCTGCACCAGCACGACTGGAGCGAATCCAGCCTCATCCTGGATCTCTTCACCCGCGAGTTCGGCCGCGTGGCCGTGGCCGCCAAGGGCGCCAAGCGCCCCTATTCGCAGTTGCGCGCCGTGCTGCTGCCGCTGCAGCGCATCACCGTATCCCTGAGCAAGCCGGCCAAGACCGATGGCGGCGAGGTGCAGACACTGCGCAGCGCCGAATGGGCCGGCGGCGCCACGCTGCCCGCCGGCGCCGCGCTGTTCTCGGGCTACTACCTGAACGAACTGCTGCTCAAGCTGCTGGCACGGCATGACCCCCACCCGGCCCTGTTCGACGCCTACGCCGACGCGCTGGGCGAGCTGGCGCAGGGCGACCTGGTGCTGCGCGCCTTCGAGCTGCGCCTGCTCTTCGAGCTGGGCCTGCTGCCGGACCTCAGCATCGTCACGCCCACGCAGGCAGAGGTCGAGATCGGGCGGCGCTACCAGCTCTCGCCCGACGCCGGCGTCGTGCCCTCCGCGGGCGACGCCGGACTGGCCGGCGGGCTGCTGATCCAGCTGCAGGCCGCGCTGCTGCACGGCAGCCCGGCGGCGCTGCGCCAAGCCTGCGGGCTTGATGCCCAGGGCCTCAAGCTGACGCTGCGCGGCCTGCTCCACTACCATCTGGGCCACCAGCCCCTGCGCACCCGCGCCCTCATGCTGGACCTGCAGAACCTGCTCGACAAATGAATCCCATGGCTCTTCCGGGCATGCCCTGCGCACTGTCCGTCAACGTCAACAAGGTCGCGCTGCTGCGCAACACCCGGCACCTGGGCATCCCCAGCGTGCTGCGCGCGGCCGAGGCCTGCCTGCTGGCCGGCGCCCAGGGCATCACCGTGCACCCGCGGCCCGACGCCCGCCACATCCGCGCCAGCGACGTGGACGATCTGGCGGCATTTTTGAAAGACTGGCCGCAGGCCGAGTTCAACATCGAGGGCAACCCGACGCAGAACCTGATGGACTTCGTGCGCAAGCACCGACCCCACCAGGTCACCTTCGTGCCCGATGCCGAGGACCAGTTCACCTCCGACCACGGCTGGATGCTGCCGCAGGATGCCGAACGCCTGCGCCCGCTGATCCGCGAGGCGCAGGACCTGGGCGTGCGGGTGAGCCTCTTCATGGACCCGCAGCCCGCCGCGATGGCGGCGGTGGCCGAACTGGGCGCAGACCGCATCGAGCTCTACACCGAGAGCTTTGCCGGCGCCTTCGACACGCCGCGCGAGGCGGAGGTGCTGGCGGGCTTCACGGCCACGGCCGAAGCGGCGCTGGCCGTGGGGCTGGGCATCAACGCCGGTCACGACCTCAACCGCGACAACCTGACCGCCTTCCTGCGCGCGGTGCCCGGCGTGCAGGAGGTGTCCATCGGCCATGCCTTGATCGCCGATGCGCTGGAGCTGGGCTACACCGAGACGGTGCGGGCCTACCTGCGTGCCATCGTGGCGGCCGGCGCGTGATCTACGGCATCGGCACTGACATCTGCGACATCCGTCGCATCGCCGAGGCGCTGGAGCGGCGCGGCGAGCGCTTTGCCGAGAAGGTGCTGGGGCCGGACGAGCTGCAGGTCTTCCGGGCGCGCCGGGCGCGCTCCGAGCAGCGGGGCATCCGCTACCTGGCCACGCGCTTCTCGGCCAAGGAGGCTTTCTCCAAGGCCATTGGCCTGGGCCTGCACCTGCCCATGCGCATGCCGGACTGCCAGATCCTGAACGAGGCGAGCGGCCGTCCGGTGCTGCAGCTCCGTGGTGCATTGGCCGCCTGGTGGGCCGAGCGCGGCTTGAACGGTCAGGTCACGCTCAGCGACGAGAGCGATTACGCGGTGAGCTTCGTGGTGGTCGAGCGCGCCTGAGGCGCGTGCTGCGCTGGCCGCAGCCGTTCAGCGGGGCGGCTGAAACAGCAGCCGTTCCACCAGCTCGCGGCGTGCCGGGGGCAGGGTACGCGCCCGGTCCAGCAGGGCGATGACCGGCTCGCAGCTGGCGGCCGCACGGCCGGCGCCGCTCTCGGGCGTATCGGCCCATAGCGAGGCCAGCAGGCCCTGGGCACCGGCGCCCACGGTGCGCGCCATCACCTCGGTCTCGATGGCGCTGGGCGCTTTGGGCAGCCAGCGCGGCGGCGCGGCCTCGGCGGCCTCGCGTATCCACTGGCTTTCACGCACCTGCAGGGCCAGGGGCAGGGCGGCGCGGGCGGCCAGGTGTCCGTCGAGCAGATCCCGGCAGGCCGGGCGGGTGCCGGGTCTTGCCGGCGTGCGCAGCGCGCGCAGCTGGTCTGCCACCAGCTGCACATAGCGCCTGCGGGCCGCGGCGTCGCTGCCCTGCAGCAGGGCCGGCATCTGCTGCGCCAGCGGTGGCAGCGCGGCGGCCTGCACGGCGTCGTCGTCCGCGCCCGCCGCGCGGCTGCTCCACATCTGCGTGGCGACCTTGGCGATCAGGCCGTCCTGGCGCCGCTCCAGCGCCTGCCAGACGGGATGCATCTGCAGGGCGTCCTGGAAGTCGGCCAGGCTGCTGCCGGCGGCCGGGGGCAGGTCGATCGCCAGGGTCTGTGGCATGGGAGCGATGAGGCCGTGGGCCTGCAGATCGGCGCTGGGCGCGAACCAGATGCCGCTGGACGGCGTGGCCAGCGTCGTGTCGATCATGGTCTGCGGCAGGCCGAGCCGTCGATAGCTCTGGGCGAGCTGCTGGTTGGCCAGCTCCTCGAAGACCGGGTTGTAGGTGCCGGTGGAGGCGCGGTGGAAGCCTAGCCGGCCGCTCAGTCCCATCTGGCGCGGCTGGCCGGCCAGGAAGACCAGCGTGCAGGCGCTGGCGCAGGTGCCCACTGCACGGCTGGCCGTGCCCCGCTGGCGCAGGGCGTCGGCCATTTTCTCGGCCTCGCGCAGGCGGCCGCCAGGGGACTCGAGCTCCACCCGGCGCACGGCGCTGGCCGCATCGCTGGCCAGCGCGGCCCGCAGGCGCTCGCCGTCGCCCATGCCGATGGGGCCGGCCAGGCGCAGGCTGCGGCCATCGCCCGACAGGCTGAGCGTGACCTGGCCGATGGGGTCGCGGCCGCGCGCCATCTGCCAATAGTCGCCGACGTTGGGCGCGAAGCCCAGCAGCACCGAGGCGATCAGCTGCAGGGCGCCCAGGGCCAGCGATAGCCGCGCCAGCCAGCCCCACAACCGGGCGCCGCCGTCCTGCAGATAGTGTCCGGCCGAGCGCCAGGCGCCGACGATGCACCAGACGTCCAGCAGGATGAGCAAGGGGATGCCGATCAGCGTGGCGCTGGCGCTGACCTGCAGGGAATCCCCCTTCACGCTGATCCAGCTCATCAGCCCGGTCACCAGCAGCGCCAGCGGCGTGGCCAGCAGCACGTTGTTCACCCAGTAGCTGCGGGCCAGGCCCTGCTCGCCCCGCCAGTGGCTGGCGATGTAGCCGGGCGATGTCGGCTCTGTCCGGACGGGGCGCGGCCGCGCAGGTGGCGGCGCGCGTCGCGGCTGGCGCGACGCCTGCTGCCAGGCCGGCGTCTCGGCAGGCTTGCCCGGCGTGATCGGCAGCGGCGCGGCCGTCGGATCGGTGTAGGGGCGGGGCGTCGGGTGTTCGCTCATGGGGACGTCAGGGGGCGCGGCATGTCGCCCCGGCCGGCCGCCAAGAAAAATGCCGCCGGGCCTGGACGGCCGGGCGGCATGGTAGGCGGCGGGCGAACCGCCCGGAAGGGCGCCGGTAATCTGACCGCGGCCTCAGCCGCGGTAGTTGTCCTGCAGCGGGTAGCGCCGCGCGGCCAGCCCGAACAGCAGGGCGGCCACCAGCGCGAAGCCGGCGAAGAAGAACATCAGGCAGGCCGTTTCGCTGAAGCCGCTGGCGTGGATGGCGCCCATCGCCGCCGGGCTCTTCACGCTGACGTTGGACAGCAGCACCCACAGATTGCCCACCGTCACCGACAGGTTCCAGAAGCTCATGATGGTGCCCTTCATGGACAGCGGCGCCTGGCTGTACGCGAACTCCAGCCCGGTGGCCGACACCAGCACCTCGCCCAGGGTCAGCAGCGCGTAGGGCAGCATCTGCCAGACGATGCTGACCGTACTGCCCTCGTCCAGCCACAGCTGCAGCACGCCCGCGACGATCCAGGCCAGGCCGGACAGCGCGATGCCCGCGCCCATGCGGCGTAGGGCCGTCACCTTCAGGCCCATGCGCTGCAGCGCCGGGTAGAGCACGAGGTTGTTGAAGGGGATGAGGATCAGCACCAGCGCGGGGTTCAGCGCCTGCATCATGGACGACTGGAACCACTCGGGCTTGGCCATCTGGTCGGCCTGCAGCACCCAGGTCGAGGCCTTCTGGTCGAACAACGACCAGAACGGCGTGACGAGCGCGAACAGCACCAGCACGCGCAGCACGGCGCGCACGCCGTCCACCGCCTCGTCGGGGTGCACGCCGCGCGCACGCTCCAGCTGCAGGGCCGCGCCCACGCCGCCAAAGGCCATCACCAGCACCAGGGCCAGGCAGGCTGCGGCAACGAAGCCCAGGTCGCCCATGCGGCTGAGGCTGTAGGCGGCGCCCAGCACACCCAGCGCGGCAACACCCAGGCCCAGGGGGCCGCCCTTCAGCGCCGTCCACACCACCTTCAGGAAGTTGTGCGGATTGGCGCCGCGCGCAGGCTGGTGCACGTACTTCTTGCGGCCGCTCCAGAAGATCACGGTGGCCGTCAGCATCAGCAGGCCCGGCAGGCCGAAGGCGACGCTGGCGCCAAAGGCCTTGAGCACCACCGGCATCAGCAGCGACGCGAAGAAGCTGCCGAAGTTGATGATCCAGTAGAAGGCGTCATAGACCTTCTGCGCAAGCGAGCGGTTGCTCTTGTCGAACTGGTCGCCGACGAAGGCGCTGACCAGCGGCTTGATGCCGCCCGAGCCCAACGAGATCAGGAACAGGCCGAAGTAGAAGCCCTGGATGCTGCTCTCGAAGATCGCGAGGCAGGCATGGCCGGCGCAGTACACCAGGCTGAGCCATAGGATGGTGTTGTACTTGCCGAAGAAGCGGTCCGACAGCCAGCCGCCCAGCAGCGGGAAGAAGTACACGCCGATCACGAAGGTGTGGAACACCTCCTTGGCCTCGGCCTTGCGCAGCTCCTCGGGCACGCTCATCAACAGGCTGGTCATTAGGAAGACCGTCAGGATGTTGCGCATGCCGTAGAAGCTGAAGCGCTCGCATCCTTCGTTGCCGATGATGTAGGGGATCTGGGGCGGCATCTTGGCCGCGGGTCTTGCTGTGTCGGCGGTGTGGGACATGGGTGGTCTCAAAGCGGGGGCACATGGAAAAGCGCCGCCGGCTTGTGGCCGGCGGCGCTCAGGACGGGGTCAGGTCGTTCAGGCTTCGAACGGCAGCTTGACCTGGCCGAGATCCTTGCGGGTCTCGACCAGCACCAGCGGGCCTTCATCGACGACGACGACCGGCGCCGGCTCGCGGCCCAGCGGTGCGGGAGCAGGCTCGGCGGCGATCGCGGCCTGGGCGGCAGCGATCTTGTCGGCGTCGGAATTCACCCACTGCAGGCCGGCGGTCGCCGCGACGGCGTTCAGGTCGGCGACGGGCAGCACGAAGGGCTGGGCACGCGGGGCGACAGGCGCCTCGACCGGCGCTTCGGCCACCACCGGTGCGGCAGGCGCTGCAGGTACTGCGGCAGGCTGCACCTCGGCTGCCGGCGCGGCGGCCTCGCTCACGGCGACGGGCACATCACCGTCGGCCACGGGCTCGGCCGTTTCTGCGCCTTCAGCGGCGGTGTCTTGGCCATCGGCTCCGTTGTCGTCGCGGCGGCCTCGGCCACCACGGCGGCGGCGGCGGCGCTCGCGGCCTTGGCCCTCGGCGTCGTCACCGTCGGCAACCGGCGCACCAGCGTCCTCGTTGCCGGGCTCGACGGCTTCGGTGGCCTCGGCCGGGGTCGGGGTCAGGTCGTCCGTCGCGGCTTCCAGTTCGTTGCCGGTTTCGGTGGCGGCGCTGGTGTCGCGGTCACGGCCGCCACGGCGGCGGCGGCGGCGGCCACCACGCTCCTCGGAGGCGGGCGTGTCACCGTTCGGCGGCAGGGCGCCTTCGGCCTGGCTGTCGACGAAGGCCGGCGGTGCGTCATGCACCGCGACCTGGGCTTCGCTCAGCGCGGCGACGGTTTCCGTGGCTTCGACCGGTGCGCGTTCGGCACGCTCACCGCGCGGGCGGCGTTCGCCACGCTCGGGGCGCTCACCACGCTCCGGACGTTCCTGGCGCTGCTGCTCGGGCTTGGCCTCGGCGCGGCCTTCGCCACCGTTGCGGCGCTCGCCGCGTTCCGGGCGCTCACCGCGCTCGGCACGCTCACCGCGGTTGTCGGCCGGCTTGCCGTCACGGCGGCCACCCTGGCCGCGGGATTCGTTGCGCTCACCGCGCTCACCGCGCTCGCCACGATCCTTGCGATCGCCGCGGCGGCCATCGCGGCCGCCTTCACGCTTGGGCTTGTCGCCGGTCGGCGCGGGGGCCGGGGCGGCCTCGACGGCCGGCGTCGGCGCCGGGGCGGTCGAGCCCACCAGCCAGCCAAACAGACGGGTGAACAGACCACCCTTGGCGGCCGGCGCGGGCGCAGCCACCACCGGCGCGGGCGCTGCCACCGGGGCGGGCGCGGGTGCAGGCTTGGGCGGCGCGATGGGTGCGGGCTGCTCGGGCAGGATGCCCTTGATGACCGGCTCCTGCTTGTTCTTCTTCTCGACGTCGCCGCGGCGGGTGATGCCCACCTCGTCCTGCGGCTCCTCGATCATCGTGTAGCTGGCCTGCAGGTTCTCCAGGCGCGGGTCGTCGTGGCGCAGGCGTTCCAGCTTGTAGTTCGGGGTCTCGAGGTGCTTGTTGGGCACCAGCAGCACGGTCACGCGCTGCTTGAGTTCGATCTTGGTGATCTCGGTGCGCTTTTCGTTCAGCAGGAAGGAGGTCACTTCCACCGGCACCTGCACGTGCACGGCGGCGGTGTTGTCCTTCATGGCCTCTTCCTGGACCATGCGCAGGATCTGCAGCGCCGAGCTCTCGGTGTCGCGGATGTGGCCGGTGCCGTTGCAGCGCGGGCAGGTGATGTGGTTGCCTTCGCTGAGCGCGGGGCGCAGGCGCTGGCGGCTCATCTCCAGCAGGCCGAACTTGCTGATGGAGGCGAACTGCACGCGGGCGCGGTCGCTGCGCAGCGCGTCGCGCAGGCGTTGCTCCACGTCACGGCGGTTCTTGGACTCCTCCATGTCGATGAAGTCCACGACGATCAGGCCGCCCAGGTCGCGCAGGCGCATCTGGCGGGCGATCTCGTCGGCCGCTTCGAGGTTGGTGCGGGTGGCGGTTTCCTCGATGTCGCCGCCACGGGTGGCGCGCGCCGAGTTGACGTCCACCGACACCAGCGCTTCGGTGTGGTCGATGACGATGGCGCCGCCCGAGGGCAGGTTCACCGTGCGGCTGTGGGCCGTCTCGATCTGGTGCTCGATCTGGAAGCGGCTGAACAGCGGCGCGTCGTCACGGTAGCGCTTCACGCGATGGCCCTGGTCGGGCATCACGTGGTTCATGAACTGGCTGGCCTGCTCGTACAGGTCGTCCGTGTCGATCAGGATCTCGCCGATGTCGGCGGTGAAGTAGTCGCGGATCGCGCGGATCACCAGGCTGGATTCCTGATAGATCAGGAAGGCGCCCTTGCCGCCCTTGGCCGCGTCGTCGATCGCGGTCCAGAGCTTGAGCATGTAGTTCAGGTCCCACTGCAGCTCGGCGGCGGAACGGCCGATGCCCGCGGTGCGGGCGATCAGGCTCATGCCCTTGGGGTACTCGAGCTGGTCGAGGTTTTCCTTCAGCTCCTCGCGGTCCTCACCCTCGATGCGGCGCGAGACGCCACCGCCGCGGGGGTTGTTGGGCATCAGCACCAGGTAGCGGCCGGCCAGGGAAATGAACGTGGTCAGGGCGGCGCCCTTGTTGCCGCGCTCTTCCTTCTCGACCTGGACCAGCAGCTCCTGGCCTTCCTTGATCGCGTCCTTGATGGACGCGTTCTTGACGTCGCAGCCTTCGCGGAAGAACTGGCGCGAGATTTCCTTGAACGGCAGGAAGCCGTGGCGATCCTCGCCGTAGTCGACGAAGCAGGCTTCGAGCGAGGGCTCGACCCGCGTCACCACGGCTTTGTAGATGTTGCCCTTGCGCTGTTCGCGGCCTTCGATTTCGGTCTCGAAGTCCAGCAGCTTCTGGCCATCGACGATTGCGAGGCGCCGTTCTTCCGGCTGCGTCGCATTGATCAGCATGCGTTTCATATCACCACTCCTCGCGTGCGGCCGGCCTCACGGGCCGGGCTGCACGCAGCATCACGCCGCGATCCGCCAGGGGCGAATCAGCGACAGCAAAGATGCACGAGCGCAGGCAGTAGAACCGAGGAAGGAATCGCCCTGGACCGCTCGTTGGCCGATCTTGTCGATCAGGTGCCGAGAGGCGTTGGCGCGTGCGCCGACACGCCCGCGACGACCTCAATGCCGTCTCCTGCGGCGCGGGCGGCAATTGGCCGCCGCAGCGCGCGCCCAGGGCTGGCAGCGGCGGCCGACGCCACAGGGCGCCGGGGCCGCGCCGCAGCGCGCTGGGAGGAAGACAGGGGGAAGTCCATCGGAGGGGATGTCGGACGCGGGGGCGAGCGAGTCGGGCCATGAGCCTGCTCCTCTCGCACCGGAAACCTTTTGTCTTTGGCTCGCCCGTCTCAATTCATGACGGGCAGGCCGGGTTCTTCTTGCTTGCTGCTCTGCCGCCACCGGTCACTGGCCGCTGCCTCACTTGGGGAGGCCGCCTGCCGGCTTCCGGGGCGCTGCATCGCCTCGGTTTGGCGGGGTTCGCCCGCCATCACGCCACAGCCGTCGTTTTCTCTGCTGGCCGGCGTCTTTGTGGACGCCCGGCTAAAATCAGAAAAATCAAATACTTACGGCAGCAACGTGGTGAAAAGGATTATAGGGGCAGTCACCCGACCGCCCGGCACCGCGAAACCCCGGCCGTCGTCCCCTCGTTCAGTGACTCCCCCGCCCGCGGTTGCGCCCGCCGTGGCGCCCAGCGTCCGTCGGGTCGTCGTCGACGAGGGTTCCGCGGGGCAGCGGCTGGACAACTTCCTGTTGCGCGAGCTCAAGGGCGTACCCAAGACCCACGTGTACCGTGTCATCCGTGCCGGCGAGGTGCGGGTCAACAAGGGGCGTGCCCAGGCCGACACGCGGCTGGAGCTGGGGGACGAGGTCCGCATTCCGCCGGTGCGCCTGCCGCAGAAGGCCGAGGCGCCAGCGGCGCCGGCCCGCGAGTTCCCCATCGTGTTCGAGGACGAGCACCTGCTGGTCATCGACAAGCCGGCCGGCGTGGCCGTGCATGGCGGCTCGGGGGTCAGCTATGGCGTCATCGAGGCGCTGCGCCGAGCCCGGCCCGAGGCCAAGTTCCTGGAACTGGTGCATAGGCTGGACAAGGAAACCTCGGGCCTGCTGCTCATCGCCAAGAAGCGCAGCGCCTTGACCGCGCTGCAGGACCAGTTCCGTGACCGGGAAACCGGCAAGACCTATGCGGCCCTGGTCTGGGGTGACTGGCCCGACAAGCTCAAGGTCATAGACGTGCCCCTGGTGAAGTTCGTCGGCAGTGACGGCGAGCGCTGGGTCAGGCCCGGCACACCCGACGAGCCGGAGGCCAAGCGTTCGATCAGCCTGGCGAAGGTGGTGCGGCGCCTGGGCGGCTGCACGCTGCTGGATGTGACCATCAAGACCGGCCGCACCCACCAGATCCGGGTGCACCTGCAGCAGGCAGGGCATGCCATCGTCGGCGACCCCAAGTACGGGGATTTCGACAAAAACCGCGAACTGGCCCGTGGGGCGCTGAAGTTCGATCGCATGTTCCTGCACGCGCGGCGCCTGCGCTTCACCCACCCCGCCAGTGGAGCCGAGCTGGAGCTGACGGCGCCGCTGCCCGCCGAGTGTGAGAAGCTGATGACTGCATGGACCCCACAGACATGACCTCCCGCCCTCAACAATTCGACCTGGTCGTGTTCGACTGGGACGGCACGCTGTTCGACTCCACCGCGCTGATCGCCCGCTGCATCCAGCGCGCGGCCGTGGACATCGGCCTGCCGGAGCCTGACTTCGACCGCGCCCGCTATGTGATCGGCCTGGGCCTGCGCGACGCCCTGGAACATGCGGTGCCCGGTTTGGCGCCGGAGCGCTACCCCGAGCTGGGGCTGCGCTACCGGCACCACTACCTGTCCTCCGAGCACGAGCTGACCCTGTTCCCGGGCACCGTCGAGATGCTGCAGGCGCTGAAGAGCCGGCACCACTGGCTGGCCGTGGCCACCGGCAAGACCCGTGTGGGCCTGGACCGGGTCCTGCAGTCCAGCGAGCTGACCGGCATGTTCGACGGCACGCGCACGGCCGATGAAACCCGCTCCAAGCCTCACCCGCAGATGCTGCAGGAACTGATCCGCGAATTCGGCGTGGAGCCCGAGCGCACGCTGATGATCGGCGACACCACGCACGATCTGCAGCTGGCCGCCAACGCCGGCACGGCCAGCGTGGGCGTGAGCTTCGGCGCGCACGACCATGCGACCTTCGCGGAGTTCAAGCCCCGCTTCGTCGCGCATTCCACGGCGGAACTGCACGATTGGCTGGTGCGGCATGCCTGAGCAGGTGCAGCCAGGGCTGCCCTTGTGTGCGTCAGAGGAACTGGCCGAGCGCGGCCGGGCCGTGGTGTTCGACGTGCTGCAGTGGCACCAGCCCGCGCGCGCCTTCGCGCTGCGCTACGAGGGCCAGGCCGTGGCCTACCTGAACCGCTGTGCCCATGTGCCCACCGAGATGGACTGGCAGGAGGGCGAGTTCCTGGATGGCGACAAGCGCTTCATCCTGTGCAGCATCCACGGCGCGGCCTACGAGCCGCTCAGCGGCCACTGCCTGATGGGGCCCTGCCGTGGCGCGCGCCTGACCAAGATTGAACTCAGCGAGCGCGAGGGTCAGGTCTACTGGCACCCGACGCGCGACACCCAGCCCGCTTTCCAAGACTGAAACCATGAGCACTCCGACCGACGACCTGCCACCTCCCATGCCTGACCCCGATGGCGTGCCCGCCGCGCTGGCCGCTGCCCGTGAGGAGCCGGCTTTGGCCCAGCTGGCGCGCGAGTTCCTGCGCGAGCGCCGCATCGAACGCCGCTGGCGCACGCTGTTCCGCCTGATGTGGCTGGGCATCTTCGCGCTGCTGGCCTATTCGATCTGGGTGCAGGGGCGGCATGTGACGCCGTCGACCGCGCCGCATACCGCGCTGATCGAGGTGCGCGGCGAGATCGCGGCGGATACCGAGGCCAGCGCCGAGCAGCTGCTGGCCGCACTGAAAGATGCGTTTGCCGACGATGCGGCCCAGGCCATCGTGCTGCGCTTCAATTCGCCCGGCGGCAGCCCGGTGCAGGCCGGCATCGTCTATGACGAGATCAAGCGCCTGAAGAAGCTCTACAACAAGCCGGTCTACGCCGTGGTTGAGGAAATGTGCGCGTCGGGGGCCTACTACATCGCCGCCGCGGCCGACGAGATCTTCGTCGACAAGGCCTCGGTCGTGGGCTCCATCGGCGTGCTGATGGACGGCTTCGGCTTTACCGGCCTGATGGACAAGCTGGGCGTCGAGCGTCGTCTGCTGACGGCCGGCGAGAACAAGGGCATGCTGGACCCATACAGCCCGCTCAGCGACAAGCAGCGCGGCTATGCGCAGGCGATGCTGGACCAGATCCACCAGCAGTTTATCGCCGTGGTGCGCGAGGGCCGGGGCAAGCGGCTCAAGGAGACGCCGGATATCTTCTCCGGCCTTTTCTGGAACGGCGAGCAGGCCGTCAAGCTGGGCCTGGCGGACCGCTTCGGCAACCTCGATTTCGTGGCCCGGGAGGTGGTGCACGCCGAGGACGTCATCGACTACACGCCGCGCGAGAACGTGGCCGAACGCCTGGCCAAGCGCTTCGGCGCCGCGATGGGCGCCGGGGCGGTGAAGGCGATGCGGGAGTTCGCGCCGATCCGCTGAGCGCCGCGGCCGTGCGGTGCCGGCTCGGGGTCAGCCCTTGCGGCGACGGCGGGCGGCAAACGCCGCGCCCAGGCCAAGCGCCACCAGTGCCAACGAGCCGGGCTCGGGCAGGGCCTGGGCGGTGGGCGTCTGCGGGCGCACCGGCGTGCCGGGCAGCGGCGCATCGTTGACCTGCATGCTGGTGTTCCAGTCGCGCACCACCACCTGGCCGTTGATCTGGCCCCAGCCCTGGTTGACGGTGGCATTGGTGGCCAGCAGCGAGCCGTTGATGCCGCCGTTGAGCAGCACGCTGGTGGCATCCACCAGGTTGAAGATCACCTGGCTTTTGTTGAAGCCGGTGTAGCCGTGGTTGCCGAAGTCCACGCTGCTGCCGTGCACGTTGATGAGCACCTGTGCATCGCTGGCCAGCGCGTCGATCTGCAGGTTTTTCAGCAGGTCGGCGGCCGAGATGTCGAACACGGCAAGCGTCTGGCCCGCGGCATTGAAGTGCAGCGTGCCCCACTGATCGACCACGCTGCCGGTGTTGGTCAGTGCATCCCAGCTCTGCGAGAGCTGGTTGAGCCGTGTGAGCTCGCCGGTGAAGTCGAAGCCCGAACCTGATTGCACGGTGCCCTTGACGGTGCCGCTGTTGTTGGGGGTGTAGCTGCCGCCGACCTGCACGCCACCCCAGACGGTGCCGCTGCTGAAGCTGAGGTTGCCGCCGACGGTCAGGCCCGTGCCCGCGTACAGCGCACCTGAGCCGTTCTTGGTGTTTATGGAGTAGCCGCTGATGTTGGCGTTGCCGCCCACGGCCACGCGGCCTTCGACGTCGCTGCTGCTGACATTCATGTTGCCGAACGCCAGCAGGTTCAGGCTGGGGTCCAGCCCCAGGTTGATCGGCCCGGCATGCGCGCCTGCGGCCAGCAAGGCGGTGATCAGAGGCAGGGCAAGGCGGTTGAGCGACGGCATGGGAAGGCTGCGGTAGACGACTGACCACAGTCTAGAAAGCGTGGCGGTTGGTCGTCAGCCCGCGATGCAGGGGGGCTCGCGGGCGAGTCGTGCAGCAGTTCACACCTGTTCGGGGGGCGAGACAGAGCTCCGGCGCCAGATGGACGAAGGCCCGCAGCCTTCGGAGGCTGCGGGCCTTGTGCGCCTCGGCCTGAGGGCCGGACGGGGTCAGGTCTTACTGGGCCTTGGGCTCGGTCTTGGGGGCTTCCGGCGCCTTGGTGTCCTTGGCAGCAGCCTTCTCGGCGTGCTTGGCCTTGTGCTTGGCGTGGTGCTTGGCACCGCTGGCCGCGGAGGCGGGGGCCGTGGCGGCGGCCGGTGCCGTCGTCGGTGCGGCCGGAGCCGGGGTCTGTGCGAACGCCGCGCCCGAGACAACGGTGATGAGGGCGGTAGCGATGGTGGTCTTCAGCGTGTTCATCTGCGATTCCTTCAGGTTTTGGGGTTCAGGTCGGGCTTCGCGAAAGCTTGAGGAGACAACGCCAGGTCTTGCGCATGGGTTGACCTCAAGGGGCTGCATTGCAAAACGTTACACAGGCCAGAATCGGCCTCATGAGCACCGCACCTTCCTTCGACTGGAGCGCCGGCTACCCCAGCCGTCGCAGCCCGCTGTTCGCGCGCAATGTCGTGTCCACCTCGCATCCACTGGCGGCCCAAGCCGGCCTGCAGGTGATGCGCGCCGGCGGCAATGCCATCGATGCCGCCATCGCTGCGGCGGCCTGCATGACCCTCGTGGAGCCCTGCAGCAATGGCCTCGGGTCTGACGCCTTCTGCATCCTGTGGGATGGCCAGCAGCTCCACGGCCTGAACGCCTCGGGCCCGGCGCCCGCGGCCTGGACGCCCGAGTTCTTCCAGGGGCGTATGCCCGTGCGGGGCTGGAACACCGTGACCGTGCCGGGTGCGGTCGGCGCCTGGGCAGCGCTGAGCGAACGCTTCGGGCGCCTGCCGTTCGGCGACCTCATGCAGCCCGCCATCGAGATTGCGGAGCGTGGCTACGCGGCGCCGCCCATCGTCCAGGGCAAGTGGATGCAGGCGGCGGCGCTGGAGGAGCTCACCCGGCAGCCCGGCTTCGCACGGGCGTTCCTGCCGCAGGGGCGGGTGCCACGGGTGGGCGAGCTGTTCCGCTTCGCGGAGGCCGCGCGCAGCCTGCGGCTGATCGCCGAGACCCGCGGCGAGGCCTTCTACCGCGGCGAGATTGCTGCCGCGCTGGCCCGCTTTGCGCGCGACACCGGCGGCGCGCTGACCGAGGCCGACCTCGCGGCCTACCGGCCCGAATGGGTCACGCCGCTGGCCAAGGATTACGCGGGCCACACGCTGCACGAGATTCCGCCCAACGGCCAGGGCATTGCGGCGCAGATGGCGCTGGGCTTGCTGGAACACTGGGACATCGCCGCCCACGCGGTGGACGGCCCCGAGGCCCAGCATCTGATGATCGAGGCGATGAAGCTCGCGTTCGCCGACGTCTACCGCTACGTGGCCGAGCCCGGCGCGATGCCGGTGTCGGCCGCGCAGTTGCTGGACCCGGCCTACCTGGCGGCGCGCGCGCGGCTGATCGACCCACGCCGCGCGCAGGTCTTCGGCGCGGGCAACCCCATCAAGGGCGGCACCATCTACCTGACCGCGGCGGACGAGGAGGGCCGCATGGTCAGCTTCATCCAGAGCAACTACATGGGCTTCGGCTCCGGCCTGGTGCTGCCGGGCTACGGCGTGAGCCTGCAGAACCGCGGCCACTGCTTCACGCTGGAGGCCGGTCATCCCAACCAGGTGGCGCCGGGCAAGCGGCCCTTCCACACCATCATCCCGGCGTTTCTGACTGCCCCCACGTCGCCTGCGGCTCCGGCCCCCAAGGCGCTTCAAGATCGGGGCGCGGCGCCACCTTGGGGCGGCCCGGCGGAGGCGCCGACCACGCTAACACCCACGCTTGTCCCCGTGATGAGCTTCGGCGTGATGGGTGGCAATATGCAGCCGCAAGGCCATCTGCAGACCCTGGTGCGCATGCTCAGCTACGGCCAGAACCCGCAGGCCGCCTGCGATGCGCCGCGCTGGCGCTTCAACCAAGGCCTGTCGATCAATGTCGAGCCCCACATGCCGGCGGCGACGCTGGCGGCGCTGGCCGGGCTGGGCCACCAGATCGGCGACATCCACGACAGCTACCAGGACTTCGGCGCCGGCCAGTTCATCTGGCGGCTGGGCAACCCGGCCGTGGAGGGCTATGTGGCGGCCAGCGACCCGCGTCGCGATGGCGCCGCCGCGGGTTGGTAGCGCGGCGATGCGCAAGCCCCGGCGAAGGTGACTGTTGACACACGACAGTCGCGCCTGCCGCTGCTAGCATCGCCTGCCTATGACCAAGTGGCTCGACCTCGACTGACCGCGCGCTGAGCGCCGTCCCCATCCCGGCGGGAGCCTTGCCCCGCCTGTCGAGTCCTGGAGCCTTTGCGTCATGTTCTCCCGTCTGATCCAGTTCTTCACGCTCGCGCCCGGCGACCTGCTGCGCGACGCCGTCTACCGGCGGCTGTGGTCGTCCATCCTGATCTCCTCGCTGGGCGGCCAGATCACCATGCTGGCGCTGCCGCTGACTGCGGCCGTGCTGCTGCAGGCCAGCCCCACGCAGATGGGCTGGCTGCAGGCCATGGAGATCCTGCCCTTCGTGCTGTTCTCGCTGCCCGCCGGCGTGCTGCTGGACCGGGTGCGCAAGCTGCCGGTCTATGTGGCGGGCGAGACGCTGTTGGCGGTGGCGGTGGCCACGGTGCCGGTGGCGGCCTGGATGGGTGTGCTGGGCATGGGCTGGCTCTACGTGGTGGGCTTCGTGCTGGGCACGGTCTACACGGTGGCCGGCAGCGCTGCCCAGGTGGTGCTGACCCAGGTGGTGCCGCGCGAACGTCTGGTGGAGGCGCATGCCAAGAACGCGCTGGCCTCTTCCGGCGCGGAGGTGGCGGGTCCCGGTCTTGCCGGCGCGCTGATCAAGCTGCTGGGCGCACCGCTGGCGCTGGCGGTGGATGCGCTGCTGCTGCTGGGCTCGGCGGCCATCCTGCGTGGCGTGAGGGTGCAGGAGGCGCTGGTGGCGCGCGGGGAGCAGTCGTTCTGGACCGAGCTCAAGGCCGGCCTGCAGTTCGTGCGCCAGCGCCAGCTGCTGGTCAGCCTGGCCGCGGCCTGCGGGGGCTGGCAGCTGTTCCACAACGCGGCGCTGGTGGTGCAGATCCTGTTCGCCACCCGCGAGCTCAGGCTCTATCCGCAGACCGTGGGCCTGTCCTACATCGCGCTGGGCGCCGGCACCGTGCTGGCCAGCGTGTTCGGGCATCGCATCAGCCGCCGCCTCGGCCCGGGCCCCTGCCTGGTGCTGGGCTATGCCGCCTGCGGCGTGGGCTGGGCCCAGCTGGCGCTGGCGCCGGTGGGGCGCTGGGGCGTGGTCAGCTTCGGCTTCATGCTGTTTGCCTTTGGTGTCGGGGCGGTGCTGATCTTCATCAACTTCCTGTCGCTGCGCCAGGCAGTCACGCCGGCGCCCATGCTGGGTCGCATGACCAGCACCATGCGCTGGTTGATCCTGCTGCCCGCCGGCCCCGGGGCGTTGATCGGCGGCTGGCTGGGCGAGCACCTGGGCCTGCGCTCGGCGCTGGCGTTTTCGGGCGTCGGCGCCTGCCTGCTGGCCGGGCTGGCCTGGCGACACGGCCCGATTCGCAGCGTGCGGGAGCTGCCCAAGCCGGTGGAGATCACCACGCCAGCATCCGACACGGTGGCGGCATGAGCGGCGATCCGCTGCTGATCGACCTGCCCGAGCGCCTGGAGGGCGAGCGTGTGCTGCTGCAGGTGCCACGGGCAGGCGGCGGGGCCGAGCTGGCCGTGGTGATCGCGCAGTCGCTGTCGCATCTGCGGCCCTGGATGGTCTGGGCCCAGGATGCGCCCACAGCCGAGAGCGCCGAGCTGGTGGAGCGACGCATGTGGGCGGATTTCGTCGCCCGGCGCGACCTCTGCTACCGGCTCTACGCGCGCCGCGCCGACGGCAGCGCCGGGCGCCTGCTGGGCGGCTGTGGCCTGCACCGCATCGACTGGTCGGTGCGCCGCTGCGAGATCGGCTACTGGATACGCCCCGAGGCGGCGGGCCAGGGGAACGTCAGTGCGGCGGTGGCCTTGCTGCTGGAGCTGGCGCGGGGCGTGCTGCAGATGCGCCGGGTCGAGATCCGCTGCGATGCGCGCAACCTGAAGAGTCGGGCCGTGGCCGAGCGTTGCGGCTTCGAGCTGGAGGGCATCCTGCGCCAGGACAGCCTGGGCGTGGACGGCACGCCGCGCGACACCTGCGTGTACGCGCGGCTGCGGCCGGCCTGAGCCGGCCGTCCGCTCAAGGCCTCACAGCAGCGTGAACTTGGCGCCCACCTTGTAGGTACGGCCGTAGCGCTCGTACTGGTAGTTCAGCGCCGGCGTGCCCAGGTAGGTGTAGTAGTGCTCGTTGTTGAGGTTCACGCCCTCGAAGTTCAGCTGCACGCGCGGGCTGAGCTTGTAGCTCAGCGAGAAGTCCAGCTGGCGCTGCGCCGCCACCACCTGGTCCTGCGCCGGGTTGGTCACGTCGGCGCCCAGCTGCAGCAGGTATTTGGACTTGTGGTTGAGTGCCAGCCGCGTGCTCAGCGGGCCGGCCTCGTAGCCCAGCATCAGGTTGATCGTGGTGTCGGACTGGCCGGGCAGCCTCGTACTGCGGGTCAACATGGCCTTGGCCGTGCCGTCGTAGCGGCTCACGTCCGCGCTGGAATGCGTGAAGGCCGCGTTGGCGCCGACGATGAAGCCGCTCATCCAGCCCGGCAGCATGCGCAGCGACTGCTGGTAGGACAGCTCCAGCCCGCGCACCGAGGCCTTGGGGCCATTGGCGTAGCCGGTCACGGAGGTGTAGCCCACCCAGTCGCCGGTGCCGGCCAGATTGGTGGCGTAGGTGAAGTCCTTGATGTCCTTGTGGAACAGGTAGGCCGACAGCGCGCCGTCGTGCGGCAGCAGGCGCTCCACGCCCAGATCCAGGTTGTGCGAGCGCATCGGGCGCAGCAGCGGGTTGCCTATGCTGGCCTCGGTGGTGCTGCTGAGCGTCACCGCGGGCGAGAGCTGGTCGAAGTTGGCGCGCACCACCGAGTTGGTCCAGGCCGCGCGCAGGCTGGTGTCATGGTCCAGCTTGTAGCGGCTGTGCAGACCCGGCAGCCAGTGGCCGTCGTTCTGGCCGTACTGCGTGGGCGTCAGCACGCCGGCCACCGAGCTGGCGTTGCCTGCGGCGCTGAAGCGGGTGTGCTCGTAGCGCAGGCCGGCCAGCACGTTCCAGCGAGGGCTCAGGTCCAGCGAACCCTGCAGGTAGCCGGCGTCGATGTCCTCGTGCACCGTGTAGTCGGCCAGCGCCGACGCGCCTGCCACCTTGGCCGGGTCGCGCGGCAGCGCCGACAGTCGGGCCCAGATCGCGTTCGCATCCATGGCCGGACCGATGGCGCCCAGGCCGAAGTCCAGCGCATTGCCGGTGGTGAAGGCTGCCAGCGTCGTCGGGCCCGCGCCCCAGTAGTTGGGGCTGGTGGCGCTGGCGCTGCTGTAGGACCACTGGTCCGTGTCGTTCTTCTTCTCGCGGCGGCTGAGCTTGGCGCCGAATTTCAGCTCCAGCTTGCGGCCATCGGCCAGCGCGAGGCTGCGGCTCAGGTCCAGGCGGCCGTTGTGCTCGTCGTCGTCGCTGCGGCGCTTCTGCAGCGTGAAGCTGTTGAGCGCGTACCTGCTGGCGTCGTACAGCGCGGCCGGGCCGGTCACCAGCGGGCGCGTGGTGTCGGTGAAGCTCACGCCGGCCACATTGTTCTGCCGGAAGCGCGCGTCATTGAGCTGCTCCGGCGTGCGCTCGGTGCCGGCGCCCCAGCCCAGCTTGGCATCGAGCTGCCAGTCGCCCCAGTCCTGCTCGGTGGACAGCACCAGCGAGCTCAGCGAGCGGGTGTACTTGCGGTCACGCAGCCGGCGTTCGGCGCGCACCGTGGCATTGGCGCCCTCGGCCACCGAGCCGCCGGTGATGTTGCTGATCGTCAGCCGGTCGCGCTGCTCCTCGTCGGAGAAGCGGGCCAGCAGCGCCTGCAGCGAGTAGCTGCTGCCGGGCGCGGGGCGATAGTCCAGGTTGGCCGCGAAGGCGTTGCGGTCGCGGTTGGGGCGGTAGTGGCGCAGCTCCACGCCGCCCAGCTTGTTGCCGCTCCAGGCCCCGTCGGTCTCCACGTCTTCCGAGCCGAACTTGCGGCGATCCACGTTGAGCGCGGCGGCGATGCCCAGCTTGCCGTCCATCAGCCGGGTGGCGCCCAGCAGGCTGGCGGCCGGGCTGGTCTGGCGCGAGAGCTGGTCGCGGCTGGCCGAGGCGCCCACGGTCAGCAGGCTGGCCGGCAGGTCAAAGGCCGACAGCGTCTTCACATCCACCGTGCCGCCCAGCGAATTGGCGTCCATGTCCGGGGTCAGCGTCTTGATGACCTCCAGCGAGCGGATCAGCCCCGAGGGCAGCACATCCATGCTGACGCCGCGGCGGCTGGCCTCGGGCGAGGGCAGCAGCGAGCCGTTGAGCGTGATGGTGTTCATGTCCGGCCCCAGGCCGCGCACCACCACATAGCGGCCTTCGCCCTGGTCGCGCTGCACCGCCACACCGGGCAGCCGGGCCAGCGCCTCGGCGGCGTTCACGTCAGGCAGCGCGCCGATGTCGTCGGCCACCACGGCGCTGACGATGTTGTCGGCGTTCTCCTGCATCTTCAGCGACTTGCGCAGGCTGGAGGCCTGGCCGGTCACGACCACGGACTCCACCTTCTCCAGGGGCTGCTCCGCCAGGCTGGGGCCGGCCAACAGCGCCATCACGGCGGCGGCAAGGGCGTGGCGGGGCAGGGGACGGCTGTCACAACGGCGGGCTAGGCTCATGGTCTGGGCGGGCAAAAAAAGTGGCCGCAGCGTAGAAACCCAATGCGAATCGCCTGTGACATGAGGCTTGAAAGACACACCCCTTGGCCGCGGGCCGTCTGGTGCCGGGCGCTGCTGTCCCTGGCCCTGCTGGCCGGCGCGGCGCATGCCGCCGCCGAGTCGACAGACCTGGCCCTGGGCTCCAAGACACCCTATGCCGCGCCGTCGGCCCGGCTGCAGCCGGCGCCGGCCGGTTTCCAGCCGGTGGCCGTGCTGCTGGTGGCGCGGCATGGCTCGCGAGGTCTGACAAAACCTGGCCCCGATGACGCCGCGCTGGCGCTGTGGCACGAGGCCGAGGCTGCCGGCGCACTGACGCCGGCGGGTCGGCAGTTCGGGGCCGACCTGCAGGCGCTGATGGCCGCCCAGCGTCGCCTGGGCTATGGCCAGCTCAGCGCCCTGGGGCAGCGCGAGCATCGTGAATTGGCCCGACGCCTGGTGGCCCGGCTGCCTGCGCTGTTCGCCGCCGGCCCGAGGGTCGAGCTGCGCAGCTCCGGAGTGGAGCGGGCGGTGGACAGTGCCGCGGGCTTTGCCGCCAGCCTGCGCGAGCAGGCCCCGCAGGCGCGCCTGCCCGACGCGGTGCAGGTCGACCGCTTCCTGCTGTATTTCCACCGCCTCAGCATCTCGCGTGACGGGGCGGCGGCCATCACGCCCGAGCAGCAGGCCACGCTGCAGCGCAGCCTGGACTACCAACACTGGCTCAAGAGCCCGGTGCTGGCGCGGCGGCTGCAGCGGGTGGACGCCGACCCGCGCCTGCCGCCCACTGCGCAGGCCCTGCTGCGGCGGCTTTATGCGCCGGCCTTTGTCGATGGCCTAGCGCGCCGGGGCGAGGCGCTGGCCGCGGCCCAGGCGCTGGTGGACCTGCGCGGCGCCGCCGCCGACCTGGCGCTGGAATTGGGCGCCGAGCGCACGCAGCATCTGCTGAAGCTGGTACCCCTGGCCCAGGCCCGTGTGTTCGCCGAGCGCGACGATGCCGAGGATTTCTATCGCAAGGGCCCCGGCGTGCTGGAAGACGGCACGGCGAGCTACGGCATGGCCCAGCCGCTGCTGGACGATCTGCTGGCCCGGCTGCCCGAGGGCGAGGGCGTGGCGCTGCGCTTCGCGCATGCCGAGATCGTGGCGCCGCTGGTGTCGCTGATTGGCGTGGCCGGCGTGCACCAGCCCCAGCCCGAGGGCCAGCCCTATGGCTATGCGGTCAACCCCTGGCGCAGCGCGGCCGTGATCCCCATGGCCGCCAATGTGCAATGGGAGGTGTGGCGCGATGCCGATGGGCAGCGCTGGGCGCGCCTGCTGCTGAACGAGGGCGAGGTCGACCTCAAGCCGGCCTGTGACGGCGCTAGGCGCCAGCCGGGCAGCCATTTCTACCGGGTCGCCGGCGTGCTGGCCTGCTACCGCAGCCGTTGAACACGCGGGCGCTGGCTGCGCTCAAGCGTGCCGGCATCTCGATGCCGTCCAAAAATCGGGTTATTTCCAATGCCGGCGCGCGAAGCCTGCCACTAGAGTTCTCGCGCGCTTCACGTGCTTGGGCCCCGCCGTCGCGTGGCTGGTTCCGGGGCGCGACAGCCCGCAGCTGGCGGGCTACTCAACCAAGAAGGCAGAAGAATGATTCGCTCGTCCCTACGTGGTTTGGTGTCGTCGGTCGCGCTGGGGTTGGCTGTGGGCGTCGTTCCTGCGCATGCCGATATCGTGGTGACCGACTGGAAGACTCAGGGGGATGGCCTGCTGCTGTGGGACACCCAGACCAACCTGCAGTGGCTGAACCTGACGGTGACGCAGGGCCAGTCCTTCGATGCGGTGACCAGCCAGCTCGGCAGCGCCTACCAAGGCTTCAAATTCGCCACCACCGATGCCGTGTGGACGCTGTTTGCACACGCCGAGGTCAGCCCGAGCTACCCGGCACCCAAGGCCGCAGCGCAGGCCCTGGCGACTCAGTGGGGAACGACGCTGTCGACGCCGGGAAACTACTTTGTTGCGGCCGGCATCATCGCGGACGAAAACCCGTACATGCCCGGCTACCAGCTGGTTGCCGGCGTGGGTTCCGTGGATCTGGGCAACGATGTCTGGTTCGCCAACGCAACCTTCGGCGCCCAGCTGCCGGATCAGCCCTTGGCTTGGTTCGGGTCGGCGTTGGTGCGGGACTACGTGCCCCTGCCCGTTCCCGAGGCCTCCACCTGGAGCCTGATGTTGCTGGGGCTGCTGCCGGTGGTGCTGCGCAGCCGGAGACGGCCGCAGGCCGCCTGACGGCATTCGCACGGCCTGGATGTCTGAGCGCGGCGCCGTTCAGCGCTCGGCCGAGTCCGCCGCCGCGCTGGCGCTGCCCGGCGTGACCGCGGGGGCTGAGGCGCTCAAGACGCCCAGGTCTACGCGCAGGTCCACGCGCGAGTCGGGTAGGTAGAGAGGGCCGCCGAGGGTCTTGTGCCCGCCCGCGCCGCGGGAGGTCATGTTCCAGCTACTGCCCCCGCTGCTGCTGAGGCCGATGACCTGCACCGGGGTCATCGCCGCCAGTGCGTCGCCGAATGAGGGCCAGGGCGACTGCTTGAGGCGGGACGCGGACGCGATGGCCGTGTGCATGTTGCCGGCCAGCGCGATCACCGTGTAGGCCGGGTGCGTGGCCAGCGTGGTCCAGACCTGGTCGGCCATGGTCCGGTCGTTGATTTCGCCGAAGCGGTCGCGGTCAGCCTCGCTCCAGGTGGCCTTGCCTGCCGTACCGGGAGGCACGAGGGGCACGAAGGTCTGCTGCATGGCCAGCACACCGACGGGCTGGCCGGCGGCGCGCAGGCGGCGCAGCTGCTCGAGCATCGCCAGCATGGCCAGGCTGTTGCGGCCATCCTGCTGTGGCCGGCTCCATGCCTCCTGGCCGGTCAGCGCCTGCACATCGGCGGGCTGGCCCGCCGAGCTGAGGTAGCGCTGCAGCGCCGGCTGTTCCTGTCCCTCGCGCTCCAGCGCGACGATGACTGGGCGGCCGGCCTTCAGCAGGCTGCAGGCCAGTCGGGCAATGAAGGCCGGCGTCTCGGTCGTGCCGTGCAGCTCGCCGACGATCAGCGCGCGGGCGCTGAGCCGGGCGACGTCGATCTCCTTCGCGGGTTCGCAGTCAGGCGACTCGGCGAGGGCGGGCGGGACAGCGGCGAGCAGCGCGAGGCTGGCGAGCATGGGCAGGTGTCGGGTCATGCGGACCATCTCCTGAAGAGCAGGGTTCGGTCCAGTGTCCCACGCGTTAGGTGGGATGCAGGCGGTCCACCGCGTCGGTAATCAGACCGTCCAGGCCGGCGTCGAACAGCTGCTGCGCCACGCTCGCATCATTGACCGTGTAGACCAGCGCGCGCCAGCCCTTGCCGTGCAGGCGCCGGATCATCGCGGCGTCCATCAGTCGCCAGTTCGTGATGACCGCCACCACGCCCAGGCGTTCGGCCGTCCTCTCCCAGCCATCCCACAGCGTGTCGAGCAGCAGGCCGCGCGGCAGATCGGGCTCGGTGGCCTGCGCGGCCAGCAGCGCCTCGGGCTTGAAGCTGCTGAGCAGCGGGGGCACGACGGCGCCGGCCCACAGGCGCGCCACCTCACGGGCCACGCGCTCGCCGGTGAGGGCCTCCTCGCCCGGGCAGGGCTTGATCTCGAGGTTCAGCGCGCAGCCATTGGCCTGGCAGAAGGCGGCAATCTGCGTCAGCCGCGGCAGCGGCTCGGCCGCGTAGCCGGGGCTGTGCCATCCGCCGGCGTCCAGCCGGGCCAACTCGGCCCAGGGCAGGGCGGCCGGTGAACCCCGGCCGTCGGTGGTGCGCTCCAGTGTGTCATCGTGCAACAAAAAGGCTTCGCCGTCCTGGCTGAGCTTCACGTCACATTCGAAGGCTGCGTAGCCGTGCGAGGCGCCCAGGCGGAAGGCCGCCAGCGTGTTCTCGGGGGCAAGCTTGCCGGCGCCGCGGTGCGCGATCCAGCGAGGGTAGGGCCAGGGCTTCATCCTGCGGATTCTGGGGGGAAACCCCGTCGGTTACGATCCTCGGCCGCCCCCTCAGTTGTCTCCATGAACGCCCCGCATCCCCTGATGCCGGCCGCCGCTGACGCGGCCGACACCCCTGCCGGCGCGCCGCGCCTGCGTGAGATTCCCTACAACTACACCTCGTTCTCCGACCGCGAGATCGTGATCCGGCTGCTGGGCGCACATGCCTGGTCGCTGCTGGACAAGCTGCGGGTGGAGCGCCGCACCGGGCGATCCGCACGCATGCTGTACGAGGTGCTGGGCGACATCTGGGTGGTGCAGCGCAACCCGTATCTGCAGGACGACCTGCTGGACAACCCCAAGCGCCGCGAGCTGCTGATCGAGGCCCTGCACCACCGGCTGGCCGAGGTGCAGAAGCGCCGCGACCCCGAGGGCGACCCGCAGCGCGATGCCCATGTGGGCGAGCTGCTGGAGGCGGCGCAACGCGCGGTGCAGGAGTTCGCCTCGCTGTTCGACCGCGTGGCGGAACTGCGCCGCCGCGCGCTCAAGCTGCTGGCTCGCCACACGGCCAAGGACAACATCAAGTTCGACGGCCTCTCGCGCGTGGCCCATGTGACTGACGCGACCGACTGGCGGGTGGAGTACCCCTTCGTCGTGCTGACGCCCGACACCGAGGCCGAGATGGCCGGCCTGGTGGCCGCCTGCTTCGAGCTGGGGCTGACCGTGATTCCGCGCGGCGGCGGCACCGGCTACACCGGCGGTGCCGTGCCGCTGGTGTGGAACAGCGCGGTCATCAACACCGAGAAGCTGGAGGCGCTGCGCGGCGTCGAGATGCTGCGCCTGCCCGGCCTGGATGCCGAGGTGGCCACCATCTACAGCGAGGCCGGCGTGGTCACGCAGCGCGTGGCCGATCTGGCGGAGCAGCACGGCTTCGTGTTCGCGGTGGACCCCACCTCGGCCGAGGCCAGCTGCATAGGCGGCAACATCGCGATGAATGCCGGCGGCAAGAAGGCGGTGCTGTGGGGCACGGCGCTGGACAACCTGGCGAGTTGGCGCATGGTCACGCCCGAGGCCAAGTGGCTGGAGGTGATACGCCTCAACCACAACCTCGGCAAGATCCACGACGTGGAGACGGCCAGCTTCGAGCTGCGTTACTTCGATGCGTCCGGCCGCACGCTGGAGAAGACCGAGGTTCTCAACATTCCGGGCCGCGTGTTCCGCAAGGAAGGCCTGGGCAAGGATGTCACCGACAAGTTCCTGGCCGGTCTGCCCGGCATCCAGAAGGAAGGCTGCGACGGCCTGATCACCAGCGCGCGCTGGGTGGTGCACCGCATGCCGGCGCACACCCGCACCGTCTGCCTGGAGTTCTTCGGCAACCCGCGCGACTGCGTGCCCAGCATCGTCGACATCAAGGACTTCATGTTCGCGGAGGCGAAGCAGCCCGGCGGCGCCATCCTTGCGGGCCTGGAGCACCTGGACGACCGCTACCTGAAGGCCGTGGGCTACGCCACCAAGAGCAAGCGTGGCGGCTTCCCGAAGATGGTGCTGATCGGCGACATCGTCGGCGACGACGCGGATGCCGTGGCCCGTGCCACCAGCGAGGTCGTGCGCCTGGCCAACGGCCGCTCGGGCGAGGGCTTCGTGGCGGTCAGCGCCGATGCGCGCAAGAAGTTCTGGCTGGACCGCAAGCGCACGGCGGCCATCAGCAAGCACACCAACGCGTTCAAGATCAACGAGGACGTGGTGATCCCGCTGCCCCGCATGGGCGAGTACACGCTGGGCATAGAGCGCATCAACATCGAACTCTCGCTGCGCAACAAGCTGGAGCTGGTGGAGGCGCTGCGCGCCTTCTTTGCCACCGGCCAGTTGCCGCTGGGCAAGACCGATGACGCCGGCGAGATCCCCAGCGCCGAACTGCTGGAAGACCGGGTGCAGCAGGCGCTGGGTCTGCTGGACGAGGTGGGCTCGCTGTGGCGCGGCTGGCTGCAGGGCCTGGACGACGGCTTCTTCGAGCAATTGCAGACCCACGAGCTGCGGGCGTCCTGGAAGACGCAGATCCTCAAGCCGCTGCAGACCTTCTTCAGTGGGGCGGCCTTCGAGCCGCTGCTGGCCGAATGCCGGCGCATCCACAAGGAGGTGCTGCGCGGCCGCGTGTGGGTGGCGCTGCACATGCATGCCGGCGACGGCAACGTGCACACCAACATCCCCGTCAACAGCGACAACTACGCGATGCTGCAGACCGCCCACGAGGCGGTGGAGCGCATCATGAAGCTGGCGCGCAGCCTGGACGGCGTGATCTCCGGCGAGCACGGCATCGGCATCACCAAGCTGGAGTTCCTGACCGACGACGAGATCGCGAACTTCGAGGCCTACAAGGCCCGGGTGGACCCCGAGGGACGTTTCAACAAGGGCAAGCTGATCCGCCACAGCGGGTTGGCGGCGGATCTTCGCAACGCCTACACGCCGTCCTTCGGCCTGATGGGCCACGAGTCGCTGATCATGCAGCAGAGCGACATCGGCGCGATCAGCGACTCGGTGAAGGACTGCCTGCGCTGCGGCAAGTGCAAGCCGGTCTGCGCGACCCATGTACCCCGCGCCAACCTGCTGTACAGCCCGCGCAACAAGATCCTGGCCACCTCGTTGCTGGTGGAGGCCTTCCTCTACGAGGAGCAGACCCGCCGCGGCGTGTCCATCAAGCACTGGGAGGAGTTCGAGGACGTGGCCGATCACTGCACGGTCTGCCACAAGTGCGCCAGCCCCTGCCCGGTGAAGATCGACTTCGGCGACGTGTCCATGAACATGCGCAACCTGCTGCGCAAGATGGGCCAGAAGAGCTTCCGCCCCGGCAGTGCGGCCGCGATGTTCATGCTCAACGCCACCAGCCCCGAGACCATCAAGCTGGCCCGCACGGCCATGGTGGGTGTGGGCTTCAAGGCGCAGCGCTTCGCCCATGACCTGCTGAAGACCGTGGCCCGCAAGCAGACCAGCGCCCCGCCGGCCTCGGTGGGCACGGCGACGATCAAGGAACAGGTCATCCATTTCGTCAACAAGAAGCTGCCCGGCGGCCTGCCCACCAAGACGGCGCGGGCGCTGCTAGACATCGAGGACAAGGACTACGTGCCCATCATCCGGCCGCCGCAGTCCACCACGGCCGAGACCGAGGCGGTGTTCTATTTCCCCGGCTGCGGCTCGGAGCGCCTGTTCAGCCAGGTGGGCCTCGCGACCCAGGCCATGCTGTGGCATGCGGGCGTGCAGACGGTGCTGCCGCCCGGGTATCTGTGCTGCGGCTATCCGCAGCGCGGTTCGGGCCAGTTCGACAAGGCCGAGAAGATGATCACCGACAACCGGGTGCTGTTCCATCGCGTGGCCAACACGCTGAACTACCTGGACATCAAGACGGTTGTCGTGTCCTGCGGCACCTGCTTCGATCAATTGCAGGGTTATCAGTTCGACAAGATCTTCCCTGGCTGCCGCATCGTGGACATCCACGAATACCTGCTGGAGAAGGGCATCACGCTGGGCTCGCAGCAGAGCTACCTGTACCACGACCCCTGCCATTCGCCGCTGAAGCAGCAGGAGCCGATGAAGACGGTGAAGGCACTGGTGGGTGAGGGCGTGGTCAAGAGCGAGCGCTGCTGCGGCGAGAGCGGCACGCTGGGCGTGACCCGGCCCGACATCTCCACGCAGATCCGCTTCCGCAAGGAGGAGGAACTGCGCAAGGTCGAGACCCAGCTGCGCGACGCCGGCAAGGTCGGCGCGCAGGACAACCTGAAGATCCTGACCTCCTGCCCCAGCTGCCTGCAGGGCCTGTCCCGCTACGGCAACGATTTGCAGAACGGCCTGCTGGAGGCCGACTACATCGTGGTCGAGATGGCGCGCCAGATCCTGGGCGAGAACTGGATGCCGGACTACGTGAAGAAGGCCAACGACGGCGGCATCGAGCGGGTGCTGGTGTGAGTGCCGCTCCTCAGTCCACCTGCCCGCTGTGCGCGGGTGACGGCGGCCTGGTGCTGGTGCGCACGCCGCGCTTTCGCGTGCTGCGCGTGCAGGGCGATGACGCTGCGCTGCACCCGGCCTTCTACCGGCTGATCTGGAACGAGCACGTGGCCGAGTTCAGCGACCTCTCGGCCGCCGACCGCGTGGCCTGCATGGAGGGCGTGGCGCGGATCGAGCGCGTGCTGCGCGAGCAGCTCGCACCCACCAAGATCAACCTGGCCAGCCTGGGCAACATGGTGCCGCACCTGCACTGGCATGTGATCGCGCGCTTCGAGGGCGATGCTCATTTCCCGGCGCCCATCTGGGCCGCGCCGCGCCGTGAGGCGCTGGCGCTGCGGCAGCCTTTGGCTGAGGTGGATCAGGCGATGGTGGCAGCGTTCGGCGCTGCTTAGCTGGCTTTGGCCGGCGCCAGCAGCGCGAGGCGGCGCGCCTTGCGTGCTTGAGTGTCGGCCGAGTCAGGCATCACAAAGGCGAGCCGGAAGCGGTAGACGGCGTTGTCTTCTGAAGCGCCGCTGCATTGGAGGTTGCCGACCGCCCTGCGCACCGCATAGACCACCTTGCTCGACATGCCGCGAGCCTGAACGCCAACGATCTCGCCGGCCTGCATCACCATCTGCACGGCAAGCTCGCCGTTCTGTTGTTCATTCATCCAGGTGGATTGGAGGGCGTCCTCCAGTTGGTCGGCGATGCCGGTGCAGACCTTGCTGATGTCGTGGCGCAGGGGCATCGCGCCGGTGTGCCCATGAACCTCCACTCGGGCCGGCGCGATGGGGCTTTGTGCGAACGCGGGGGCGGTGGTGATGAGCAGGGCGATCGCACAGGCGAGGCCGGCGAACAGTGCGTTCAGCAGCGGGGAGTGGCGAAAAAGGGATCGAATGCTTTGCATGACAGCTCCTGAGTGCGAACGCCAGGGGGGCGTCCTGTCATTCAGGCTAGGTGCCCGGTCGGGCTGACCCAAGGCGGGCGCGACGAGCTGCAGTCTGGCGGTGACGAGTTTGCAGAAATGGCACCTGAGCTGCGCGCGGGCCTGAGCGCCTCTGCGCAACGTGGTGGTGCCATTCGTCATGGCGGGATCGTGTGGCCTGACCATGCAAAACGGGGCCCGCAGGCCTCGCTCGGTCGAGACGCCATGACCTGGGTCATGGCCGCCGTGCGATCACCAGACCGAGATCGGATCCTTGGCCACCATCGCGCTGCCCGGCTTGCAGCTGAAGGCCTGCGCGAAGTAGGGCGAGTTGCTCATGGGCACCAGCACGCGGTAGCGGCCGGGCGAGTGCGGGTCGGTGCGCAGCTGGTTGATCAAATACTCGTCGCGCGCCTTGCCGCGCCACACCAGCGCATTGCCGATGAAGAAGCGCTGCGCCGGCGTGTAGCCGTCGATCTTGCGGGCCGCACCGCCGCCGCGCTTGAGCGCGCGTTGCAGGCCCTCGTAGGCAATGGGCAGGCCCGACATGTCGGAGATGTTCTCGCCCAGCGTCAGCCGGCCGTTGATGTGATAGCCGGGCAGGGGCTCGATGGCGCTGTAGCGCTCGGCCACCTGGTCGGCGCGGGCCTTGTAGCCGGCGGCGTCGGCCGCGGTCCACCAGTCGGTCAGCGAGCCGCTGGCATCGAAGTTGCGGCCGCTGTCGTCGAAGTGGTGGGTGATCTCGTGGCCGATCACCATGCCGATGCCGCCGTAGTTCAGCGCGTCGTCCGCCTTGGCGTCGAAGAAGGGCGGTTGCAGGATGCCCGCCGGGAAGGTGATCTCGTTGAGGCCGCCGGCCTGGGCGTTGACGATGTAGGGCGCCATGCGCCAGCGACCGCGCTCCACGGGGGCGTCCAGGTCCTTGACCTGCTGGCTGCTGTGCCACAGCGCGGTCTTGAGCCAGTTGCCGGCGTAGTCGTTGGCGGCCAGCTGCAGGCCTTCGTACTGCGGCCACTTGGCCGGCGCGCCAATCTTGGCCTGCATCTTGGCCAGCTTCTCCAGCGCCTTGGTCTTGGTGCCGGGGGTCATCCAGTCCAGCTTCTCGATGCGCTCCTTCAGACTGGCGCGCACGTCTTCCACCAGTTGGTCGGCGCGCTTCTGTGCCTCGGGCGAGAACGCGCGGGCGACGAACAGCTCGCCCAGCGCCAGGCCCATGGGCTCGCCGCCGGTGCGGCCGCCGATCTGCAGGATCACGTCCTCGCCGCGCGGGGTGGGCGCCTTCAGGCCGGTCAGGGTCTTGCCGCGGTACTCGAAGGAGGCCTCCGAGAACACCTTGGGCAGGCGCGGCGACAGCGTGTCCAGCACGCGCAGGCTCAGGTAGCGCTGCCACACGGGCAGCGGCGTGTCGGCCGCCAGGCGGGCGACGCGGGCGGCGAACTCGGGCTGGCCCACGATGAAGCGCTCGGGCAGCTTGGCGCCGGCCGTCAGCACGGCCAGGTAGGCGTTCCAGTCCAGCCCCGGCGCCGTGGCGGCCAGCTGGGCGGCGTTCATGGGGTTGTAGCTGGCGTTGGGGTCGCGCAGCTTGGCGCGCTCGCGGGTGGCGTCGGCCAGCTGGGTCTCGAAGGCCAGCAGTTCGTCCAGCTCGGCCTCGGTGGGCGCGGTGCCGGCGGCGCCCAGCAGGGTCTTGGCGAAGCTGCGGTAGGCGATCTTGACCTTGGCGGTGCGCTCGTCGTTGCGGAAGTAGTCGTCGCGGTCCGGCAGGCCCAGGCCGGACTGGCCCAGCCCCAGCAGGTTGTGGCGGGTGTCCTTGCGGTCGGGCTGCACGCTCCAGCCCAGCGGGGCGGCGATGCCGCTGCGCGCTAGCAGGGCCAGCAGCGTGGGCAGGTCTTCGCGCTTTTGCAGGCCGTTGATGCGGGTCAGCAGGGGGCTGACCGAGCTGAGCCCGCGCGCCTCGATGGCCGCCTCGTCCATGCCGCTGGAGAAATAGGCCGCCACCAGCTTGAGGCCGGGCGAGGTCTGCAGCTGGGGCTTGTCGGCCAGCTCGCGCAGCGCCTTCTCCAGCAGCTGGTTGTTGCGCACACGCAGGTCTTCGAAGCTGCCGATGCGGGCACGGCTGGCCGGCAGTTCGGTGGCGGCCTCCCAGTTGCCGTTCACGAAGCCGTAGAAGTCATCGCAGGGGGCAATGGTCTTGGACAGGCCGGACAGGTCGGCGGCCTGGCTGAGCGACGTGGCGGCAGCCAGGGTCAGCAGGGCCGCGGCGGCCAGGCGGGAGGGCGTGAATCGGGACATGGCGGGGGCGCGAGGCGCGGACGAAAAGCCGAAATTAGAGCCCGTCCCCGCCGTCGGGCTGGAAGACACAGGGCATGATTACGGGTTTTCACTGAATTTCCCGGCAGCCCCATGCCCTCGATTGCGCGCCTTCTTTCCGTTCTGCTGAGCTGCCTGTGCGGGGCGGCGATGGCTGCTGCTGCGCCGGTGCTGGGCACGGGCGCCACCTTCCCGGCCCAGGTCTATGGCAGTTGGGCCCAGGCCTTTGCCAAGGCCGGGGGCGGGCAGGTGGGCTACACGGGCACAGGCTCGGGGGATGGCATCCGGCAGATCAGCGACAGGCAGGTGGATTTCGGCGGCACCGACGCACCCTTGCCGGCTGCCGAACTGGCGCGGCGCAAGCTGGTGCAGATCCCCATGCTGGTGGGTGGCGTGGTGCCGGTGGTGCAGCTGCCTGGGCTGGCCGCACCCCTGCTGCTGGACGGCGAACTGCTGGCCGACATCTTTCTGGGCCGGGTCGTGCGCTGGAACGATGGCCGCATCGCCGCACTGAACCCCGGCGTGGCGCTGCCGGCCCTGGCCATCCGGCGCGTGGTGCGGGCTGAGCGTTCGGGCACCAGCGACGGCTTCAGCCGTTACCTGGCCGGCGCTTCGGCGCGCTTCAAGGCCGAGGTGGCGGCAGGGCAGGCACCGGCCTGGCCCGGCGAGGTGCTGCGAGCCGAGGGCAACGATGGCATGGTCCGCCTGCTGCGTGCCACGCCGGGGGCCATTGCCTATGTGTCCTACGACCGCGTGCTGCGCGACCGCCTCGCGGCTGTGAAGCTGCGCAATCGGGCGGGCCGTTTCGTGGCCCCCAGCGAAGCGGGCTTCCGCGCCGCCATCCTGGACAGCGACATGCACCGCCAGGGCGACGACCAGGCCACGCTGCTGGACCGCCCGGGTGCCGAAGCCTGGCCCATCACGCTCACCAGCTTCGTGCTGGTGGATGCCGAGCCAGCGGGGGCAATGCAGGCCGGCGCCACGCTGAAATTCCTCTACTGGTGCTTCATGCATGGCGACGAACTCACCCGGGGCAGCGGCTTCGCGCCGCTGCCGGTCAGCGTGCAATCCCGGCTGGCGGCCCGCTTCACGCAGGTGCGCCCGCGAGATGGCCAGCTGCCGGCCTACCAGTTGTTCTGAACCTTGTTGGCCGTGCGGCCGCCTACACTGAAGCCATGCCTCGCCCTACCGAGATCACCGTTCACCAGCAGTCCCGCGCGCTCGAAATCGCCTTTGACGATGGCGCGCGCTTTCGCATCCCCTTCGAGCTGATGCGGGTCTACAGCCCGTCCGCCGAGGTCATGGGCCACGGCCCGGGCCAGGAGGTGCTGCAGACCGGCAAGCGCGACGTGCTGGTCACCGACCTGGAGCCCGTGGGCTATTACGCGGTCAAGCCGGTGTTCTCGGACGGGCACGACAGCGGCCTGTTCGCCTGGGATTACCTCTACCGCCTCGGGCGCGACCAGGCCGAGCTCTGGGCCGACTACGAAGCCCGGCTGGTGGCCGCCGGCAAGGGCCGTGACGACCCCATGCCCCTGAAGGCCGGCTCCTCCTGCTCTCACCACTGAACACCATGACCCAGACCCATTTCGGCTTCCAGCAGGTCGACGAGCGCGAGAAGGCCAGCAAGGTTCGCGGCGTGTTCGACTCCGTCGCGTCCAACTACGACGTGATGAACGACCTCATGTCCATGGGCCTGCACCGCGCCTGGAAGGCCTACACGGTGCAGGTGGCCAATCTGCGGCCCGGCCAGCGGGTGCTGGACATTGCCGGCGGCACGGGCGACCTGTCCAGGGCGTTCGCGCGCAAGGTGGGCGAGAGCGGTGTCGTCGTGCACACGGACATCAACGAGGCCATGCTGCGCCAGGGGCGCGACCGCCTGACCAATGAGGGCCTGCTGCTGCCCACCAGCCTGGCCGACGCCGAGGCCCTGCCGTTCAAGGACGAGAGCTTCGACCTCGTCAGCGTGGCCTTCGGCCTGCGCAACATGACCCACAAGGACAAGGCGCTGGCCGAGATGTGCCGGGTGCTCAAGCCCGGCGGCCGCCTGCTGGTGCTGGAGTTCTCGCGCGTCGCCGAGCCGCTGCGCAAGCCCTACGACTGGTACTCGTTCAACATCCTGCCCAAGCTGGGCCAGATGATCGCCGGCGATGCCGAGAGCTACCGCTACCTGGCCGAGTCCATCCGCATGCATCCGGACCAGGCCACCCTCAAGGCCATGATGAAGACGGCCGGCTTCGGGCACGTGGACGTGCACAACCTGAGTGCGGGCATCGTGGCCCTGCACGCCGGCATCAAGTGTTGACCTGACCCCGGGAGGCGGGAGCCTCCGGGATCACCCGCCCCCTCGTCTGTGGGGGTGTCGGGAACTTGTCTGCAAACCCGGCTCTAACTCCGGGTTGCCCCGCCCCCTGAACGAGGCGATCGAGTACAGAAGCGACATATCGCGCCGCTAAACTCGATTGCTGCTTTCTTCAGGGGCGAGGCGCTCCGTTCAATGCACGACAAGGATTCCCGACCGATGGCCATGCGAATGATCAAGAACCGCGTCCCGCTGCTCGCAGTGGCGCTCGCTTCCGCCGTGCTGCTTGCCGCTTGCGGTGGCGACAAGGGTGACAAGGCCTCGCAGACCGCGGCCAAGGTGAACAAGGAAGAGATCACCGTTCACCAGATCAACTTCGTGCTGCAGCGCCAGCAGGGCCTGAAGCCCGAGCAGGCCGAAGCCGCGAGCCGCCAGGTGCTGGAGCGCCTGATCGACCAGGAACTGGCCGTCCAGAAGGCCCAGGAACTCAAGCTCGACCGCGACCCGCGCGTCGTTCAGCAGGTCGAGGCCGCCAAGCGCGAGATCATTGCGCGGGCTTACGCCGAGCGCGTCGGCGAGGGCGTGGCCAAGCCGTCGGCCGAAGACATCGCGAAGTACTACGCCGAGAAGCCGGCGCTGTTCAAGGAGCGCCGCATCTACAGCCTGCAGGAGGTCAACATCGAGGCCAAGCCCGATCAGATCGAAGCCGTGCGGGCCAAGCTGGCGGCGTCCAAGTCGCTGCCCGAGTTCCTCGAATTCCTGAAGGCCAACGACTACCGCTTCGCAGGCAACCAGGCTGTGCGTGCAGCCGAGCAACTGCCGCTGGCCGGCCTGGATGCGATCTCGAAGATGAAGGACGGCGACTCGGTCGTCAGCCGCACGGCCAACGGCCTGGCGGTGGTCTTCCTGGCCGGTTCGCGCAGCCAGCCCATCGACGAGGCTCGCGCCAAGCCCTACATCGAGGCCTTCCTGCTGAATCAGCGCAAGGGCGAGGCCCTGCAGAAGGACATCAAGGCGCTGCGCGACAGCTCCAAGATCGAATACGTCGGCAAGTTTGCCGAGGCCGCCGCCAGCGCGCCGGCTGCTGCCAGCGCGCCCATCGTGCCGCCGGCTGCTTCCGAGCCCGAGGCTGCCGCCAGCGGCGCGCTCGATGCGAATTCCATCTCCAAAGGCATGGGCTTGAAATGATCCGTCTGTACCGTCTGCTTCTCGTGACCCTCGCCCTGGCGCTGGGTGGGGCTCATGCCCATGCCCAGACCGCCGCACCAGCGGCCAATGCGCCGTCGGAGTACCGGCTCGGTGCCGGCGACGCGGTGCGGGTGCTGGTCTACCAGAACCCTGACCTGACGCTGGAAACCCGCGTGGCCGAAACGGGCGTGATCAGCTTCCCGCTGATCGGCAACGTGCGCATCGGGGGGCTCAGCGTGTCGGCCGCCGAGCAGCTGATTGCCGACGGTCTGCGCAATGGCAATTTCGTCAAGCAGCCGCAGGTCACCATCGTGCTGCTGCAGATCCGCGGCAACCAGGCCAGCGTGCTGGGCCAGGTCAACCGCCCGGGCCGCTACCCGATCGAGACCACGGACATGCGCCTGACCGACCTGCTGGCCACCGCCGGCGGTGTGGCGCCCAATGGGGCCGATCTGGTGGTGCTGACCGGGCTGCGCGGCGGCAAGGCCTACCGTCTGGAAGTCGACCTGCCCAGCCTGTTCTCGGCCAACAGCACCGCCAACGACGTGCTGGTGCAGAACGGCGATGTGCTGTGGGTGGACCGCGCGCCGCTGGTCTACATCTACGGCGAAGTGCAGCGCCCCGGTCCGATGCGCCTGGAGCGCGGCATGACGCTGATGCAGGCCCTGGCATCGGGCGGCGGTCTCACGCAGCGCGGCACGGAGCGAGGCATTCGCGTGCACCGCAAGGCGGCTGACGGCAGCGTGCAGGTGCAGCAGCCGGCCATGGACGACGCCTTGAAGGACGGCGATGTGATCTTCGTCCGCGAAAGCATCTTCTGAACCCCGAGGCCCATCGATGACCTTCGTTCAATTCCTTGCGATCCTGCGGGCTCGCTACAAGCTGGCGCTGGCAGTATTCCTGCCTATCGTGCTCGTCGTCCTGATCGTCAGCCTGCTCCTGCCCAAGAGCTACACGGCGACCTCGACCGTCATGGTTGATCTGGGCAAGCCCGATCCGCTGTCGGCGGCGCTCTACAGCGGTGGTTTCAACCCCAGCCTCGTGGCGACGCAGATCGACGTGATCCAGAGCGATCGGGTCGCGATGCGTGTGGTGCGCAACCTGAAGCTGGCAGAGAACGAGCAGCTGCGCACCCAATGGCGCGAGGCCACGCGCAGCGAGGTGCCGATGGAGCAGTGGCTGGGTGATCTGCTGCAGCGCAACCTGGACGTCAAGCCGTCCCGGGAATCCAGCGTGATCAACGTGTCGTTCAAGGCGGCCGATCCGCGCTTTGCAGCGGCGCTGGCCAATGCCTTCGTGCAGGCCTATCTCGATACCAACCTGGAACTGAAGGTCGATCCGGCCCGCCAGTATTCGTCCTTCTTCGATCAGCGCGCCAAGGAGGCCAGGGAGGCGCTCGAGAAGGCCCAGTCCCGTCTGTCCGAATTCCAGAAGGACAAGGGCATCATCGCCACGGACGAACGCCTGGACGTGGAGAACGCGCGCCTGAACGAACTGTCGTCGCAGTATGTGGCGCTGCAATCGCTGGCATCCGATTCGGTGAGCCGTCAGGCCGCAGCGCGCGGTGCCGGCGTCGACCGCATGCAGGAAGTGCTGGGCAATCCGCTGATCGCCGGGCTGAAGGCAGATCAGGCGCGCCTCGAAGCCAAGCTTCAGGAAATGAGTTCACGCCTGGGTGACAAGAACCCCCAAGTGGTCGAGACACGCGCCAATCTGACCGAGTTGCGGACGCGCATCGAGACGGAAACCGCCAAGGTCGCCAGCTCGCTGGGCATCTCGAACAACATCAACCAGCAACGCGCGGGTGAGATCAAGGCTCAGCTGGAGGCTCAGCGCAACAAGGTGCTGCAGATGAAGGCCGTGCGTGATGACGGCGCCGTGTTGCTGCGTGACGTCGAGAGCGCACAGCGCACCTACGACCTGATCATGCAGCGCCTGAACCAGTCGACGATGGAGAGCCTGGCCACGCAAAGCAATATGTTCGTGCTGTCGCAGGCACTGGCGCCTATCCAGCCGTCTTCGCCGCGTGTCTTCCTGAACACCTTTGTTGCCATGTTCCTGGGCGGCCTGATCGCGTTGGCTGTGGTGATCGGTCGCGAAATGGCCGATCGTCGCGTGCGCAGCGTCGAAGACCTGCTGCTGGCGGTGCCGGCGCCGATCATCGGCTTGCTGCCGTCCACGAAGAAGCGTCGTCGCCTCTTTGGCGGCATGGCCAAGACGGGTGCGCAACAGCGTCTGCTGGGGCAAACGCTGGCTGCGGGCAAAGGGAATTGAACGACATGACGAGCAGTGATTTCCAAGGCACCCAGGTGCGCGACCGTTCCATCGGTGACCTCATCCGTGATGCCCGCAATCTGAATGCGGCAGAGGTCGAGCAGGTTCTGAGCTATCAGCGTGAGCACGGCGTTCGCTTCGGCGAGGCGGCGGTGCTGCTCGGGCTCGCCAGCCCCGACGACGTGCTCAACGCGCTCGCGCAGCAGTTCCACTACCCGGTCGTGACCTCCGAGAACGCGGGCAAGATCAGTGCCGAACTCGTGACCCTGCTGGAGCCCTTCTCCGCACGTGCCGAAGCCATTCGGGCGGCGCGCAGCCAGCTGATGATGCGGCTGAACAAGCCGGACGCCGGCCGGCATGGCATCGCGATCGTCAGCCCGGACACGGGTGACGGCAAGACCTACTTCGCGGCCAATCTGGCGGTGTCGCTCGCCCAGCTGGGTGGCCGCACGCTGCTGGTCGACGCCGACCTGCGCAGCCCCCGTCAGCACGAGGTGTTTCAGGTGCCCAACAGCGCGGGCCTGTCCAGCCTGCTGTCCGGTCGCGCGGAGAACCAGGTCATCCAGGCCGTCGAGAGCGTGCCCGGTTTGTTCGTGCTGCCGGCCGGCTCGTTGCCGCCCAATCCGCTCGAACTCATCGAACGTGCGGCATTCGGCCTGCTGATGCGCGAGCTGGTCGCGAAGTTCGATCATGTCGTCGTCGATACCGCGGCGGTTTCGCATGGTGCTGATGCCTGTGTTGCAGCCTCCCGCTGCGGTGCGGCCGTGCTGCTCGCGAGGAAGAACCAGAACACGCTGGTGGCCTTGCAGGAGATCGCGACGGCCTTGTCGGGTGGCTCCACCCAGGTGCTCGGGACGGTGTTCAACGAGCAGTGAGCGGCTGACCGTGTTCGCTCGCCCGGCGAACATGGCAGCAGCCCAGAAACCGAGGGCGAGGCATTCGGTGCTTCGCAGCAACAGTGGCAGAAGAAGTTGGTGATCGCGGCATGACAAATCCCGGGCGGCAAGACTTGGTGGCCACCCTGCTGGCCGAGGCGCGGACCCCGCTGGGGTTGCTGGTGCTGGGGTGGCTGGCCCTGTTCGGCCCGACGTACTACAGCCTGGCCACCACCGTGTGGGCCAGTGATGAGCAAGGGCACGGCCCCATCATCATGGCCGTTTCGATCTGGCTGCTGTGGCGGCGGCGCGAGCTGCTGATCAATCTTGGCTCGAACGTCGGGCGCCCCGTCTGGGGTGGTGTGGTGTTTGCGCTGGGGTGGCTGGTCTACCTGATCGGCCGCTCGCAGTTCATAGGCTTTGCCGAGGCCGGGGCCCAGTTGCTGGTGCTAGCCGGGCTGGTCATCTTCTTCAAGGGCTTCCGGGGACTGAACGTCATCAAGTTCCCGCTCTTCTTCATGCTCTTCATGATCCCGCTGCCGCCCGATCTCGTCGGCGCGGTGACCGGGCCCTTGAAGGCCGCGGTGTCGGCCGTGGCTTCCCAGGCGCTGTACAGCCTGGGCTATCCGGTCGCTCGCTCGGGCGTGATCCTGAGCGTTGGTCAGTATCAATTGCTGGTGGCGGACGCCTGCGCTGGCTTGAACTCCATGTTCACGCTGGAGGCCCTGGGCCTGCTGTACATGAACATCGTGAACCACGTCGGCTTTGCCCGGAACATGGCCCTGGCGGTGCTCATCGTTCCCATTTCCTTCATCGCGAACATCGTCCGTGTGATGGTGCTGGTGCTGGTCACCTACCACTTCGGTGATGCCGCCGGACAAGGCTTCATGCATGGCTTCGCCGGCATGGTGCTGTTCCTGGTGGCGCTGGTCCTGATTCTGAGTGTCGACAAGGTGCTGGACATCGCCTTCCGTCGCTGGGAGGCTCGCTCGTGATTGCATGGCGTACCGCAGCCATACTGGCGCTGCTGATGGGTGTCGGATCGGTGCTTGGCACCTCCTTGCGGCCGCGAACCTTCCTGGCCGATACCAAGCCCGCCATCGAGCTGACGGCCATCTTCCCGGCGCAGTTCGGGGCATGGAAGATCGATCCCAGCATCATCCCGCTGCAACCGTCGCCGGACCTGCAGCAGGCGCTGGACGAGTCCTACAGCGAAACGCTCTCCCGCACCTATGTGCGGCCCGATGGCAAGCGCATCATGTTGTCGGTGGCCTATGGCCGGAATCAGCACAAGGGCATGAACTGGCACCGCCCGGAGATTTGCTATCCGGCACAGGGCATCCCCATCAGTGTGCCCACGTCGCGAGCCGACATGAGCTTTGCCGGTCGCCCTCTGCCCATCAGCCGTTTGGTGGCCGCCAATCAATCGCGCATCGAGCCGATCAGCTACTGGGTGGTCGTCGGTGATCGTGTCACCAGCTTTGGTCGGGCGCACAAGCTCGTGTCGCTGGAATACGGTCTTCGTGGCTACATCCCGGACGGCATGCTGGTTCGGGTCTCCTCCATCAACAAGGAGGTCGACGAGGCCTTTGCGGATCAGCGTGAGTTCATCACCGACATGCTGCAGGGCATGTCGCCAGCAGCGCGGCAGATTGTTCTGGGCACGCGCGCCCCGTTTGTCGGCAGCGATCTGATGCCGACGATGTCCCACTGAAGCGATGGCCACCATGTCCCCCAAAGTTGCCCTGATCACCGGCGTGACCGGCCAAGACGGTGCGTATCTGGCCGAGCTGCTGCTGAGCAAGGGCTACGAGGTGCACGGCATCAAGCGCCGGGCGTCGTCGTTCAACACCGACCGCATCGACCACCTCTACCAGGAC
>QFOD01000054.1 GCA_003241055.1 Roseateles depolymerans | reverse complement strand
GAGCACGCCCTGCGGCACCTGGTTGGCCTGGGCCAGCATGGCCGTACCGGCCTGCTGCAGGATCTGGGTGCGGGTCAGCTCGGCGGTTTCCTTGGCGAAATCGGTATCCTTGATGCGGCTACGCGAGGCCGACAGGTTTTCCGTCGAGGTCTGCAGGTTGGCGACGACCGAGGTGAAACGGTTCTGGATCGCACCGAGGTCAGCACGGGTGCTGTTGATGCCCTCCAGTGCCTTGTCCACGATCTGCAGCGCCTGTTGAGATTTGCCGTAGCTGGTGACGTCAAGGTCAATGGCATGCTTGGCATCGGTAGCAACCAGAGCTGCGTCGTCTGCGAGGGTTACGCCGGTTGCGGTGATCTGGTCGCCGACTTTCCCCTCTTTCCAGGAGCTGATGGTTACCTTGCCCGCGGAGTCCACTTCGGCAGAGACTCCGAGGTCGGCCGACTTCTGATTAATGGCCTTTGCAATGGCATTACCTTGGGAAACCACGCTGGCAGCCTCACCTGCGGCCTGCGTTGATGCGCTACCTGCGTCGAACTTCACACCACTGAAGTTCACCGTCGCGCCATTTGCGGAGATCGAGAAATCGGCAACGGTACCTGCAGCGAACGCAAATACCGAGGAACCGGCGGGAGTTTCTGCAACGGCAGTGGTGGTCGCTGTAGTGGTCGCCGAGGAGAACAGGGTGCCGCCCAGCGAATCAGTCTTGGCGTTGGTAATCTTGTCAATTGCGATTGCTTGGCCAGCATTTGCGCCAACCTGGAACAGCTGGCTGGAGAACGAGCCGTCCAGCAGCTTGGTGCCATTGAAATCGGACTGCTTGGCCACACGATCAATCTCGCTGACCAGCTGATTCACTTCCGACTGCAGTGCCTTGCGATCACTTGCCGAGTTGGTCGCGTTGGACGACTGTACAGCCAGCTCACGGATACGCTGCAGGTTGTTGCCGATCTCGGTCAGCGAACCTTCGGCGACCTGGGCCAGCGAAATGCCGTCATTGGCATTGCGGATGGCAACGTCGGTACCGCGGATCTGGGTGCCGAAGCGCTCGGAGATCGCCAGGCCAGCGGCGTCGTCCTTGGCGCTGTTGATGCGCGAACCGGAGGACAGGCGCTGGATGGTGGTGGCCAGCGAG
>QFOD01000053.1 GCA_003241055.1 Roseateles depolymerans | reverse complement strand
CCTTCACGGATAGCAAAGCGCAGGCCTTGCTCCATGGCGATCGGCGCGATCAGCTTCACGGTGATGCCGACGTTGTCGCCAGGCATGACCATTTCCTTGTCGGCCGGCAACGTCACGGCACCCGTCACGTCCGTCGTGCGGAAGTAGAACTGCGGACGGTAGTTGTTGAAGAACGGCGTGTGACGGCCACCTTCTTCCTTGCTCAGCACATACACCTCAGCGGTGAAGTGCGTGTGCGGCTTGATCGAGCCGGGCTTGGACAGCACTTGGCCACGCTCGACTTCTTCACGCTTCGTACCGCGCAGCAGGATGCCGACGTTGTCGCCCGCTTGACCTTGGTCCAGCAGCTTGCGGAACATTTCCACGCCGGTCACGGTGGTCTTTTGCAGATCACGGATACCGACGATTTCAACTTCCTCGCCAACCTTGACGATGCCGCGCTCAACACGACCGGTCACCACGGTGCCACGGCCCGAGATCGAGAACACGTCTTCCACCGGCAGCAGGAACGCGCCGTCAACGGCACGGTCCGGCGTGGGGATGTAGCTGTCCAGCGCGTCGGCCAGACGCATGATGGCCTGCTCGCCCAGGTCGCCCGTGTCGCCTTCCAGCGCCAGCTTGGCCGAACCCTTGATGATGGGGGTGTCGTCGCCCGGGAAGTCGTACTTGCTCAGCAGCTCACGAACTTCCATTTCCACCAGCTCGAGCAGCTCAGCGTCGTCGACCATGTCGCACTTGTTCAGGAAGACGATGATGTACTTCACACCGACCTGACGCGCCAGCAGGATGTGCTCGCGGGTCTGGGGCATCGGGCCGTCAGCGGCCGAGCACACCAGGATCGCGCCGTCCATCTGGGCAGCGCCGGTGATCATGTTCTTCACATAGTCGGCGTGACCCGGGCAGTCCACGTGAGCGTAGTGGCGGTTGGCCGTTTCGTACTCGACGTGCGCGGTGTTGATCGTGATGCCGCGCGCCTTTTCTTCAGGGGCCGCGTCGATCTGGTCGTAGGCCTTGGCCTCGCCACCGAACTTCTTCGACAGCACCGTCGCGATCGCAGCGGTCAGCGTCGTCTTGCCATGGTCCACGTGACCAATCGTGCCCACGTTCACGTGCGGCTTGGTCCGTTCAAACTTGCCTTTTGCCAT
>QFOD01000043.1 GCA_003241055.1 Roseateles depolymerans | reverse complement strand
TCAGGTTCAGGCCCAAGTCGGCTTGCTTCATGGATCAGATCGTCGCTGCTCAATCACGGCCAAGCAATCAGACTTGCCCGGGGTTTATGCAGACCTTCCTTAAGCGCAGCGTCGTATTGATAGACGTGTACCGGACCGCAAAGGCCCTCGCGCCCAATCTGGTTGGAGTGTCCGACCCGCTTCGAGTGAAGGACGATGAGGACAAGCAGATCAAGCGAATGTCCGTCGGCCTCAGTGCGCAGATGGATCGGGTTGACTTGTTGACACTGCTGCGGGACGAGGGCTTCCGCCGGGTCGTCCCGAAAGACTTCGATCTTTCGCAATGGCAAGCAGAAGAGCGGCAGCTGCGTGAAGAAGGGGCACGGCTTTCGCCTTCGTTCAACGGCAATGCCAATGACCTCGCTCTGAGATACGTGCTGTCAGGCGACTACGAAAGTCAGCTGCAGATTTCGCCGATTACGCAGCGTCACAAAGCGGCTTTCTCGGCTGGTGCGTCTGGCAAGTAGCGGGCTGATCCCGGAGCGCTCTTCCTGCGTTGCAGTCGAGGAGCGATGCAACATGACTTGCCTGGACGCTTACGCAGATCCAGCAAGGCACCGGCATCGCCGACGCCCAGGTCACGGATGGTGTTCATGGTCGTGCGGGCCGAGCGACGGGCGGCTCGATGCCGCGAGCATCGCCGTCCCCTCGGGGGAACGCCCAGACCCGCCCGGGTTCAGCGCGGCGGGTCTGGTCGAGCGGCTTCACTTCACCTCGAGCTTCATCGTGTTCGCGATGAAGGCCAGCACGTCGGCACGCTCCTCGATGATCTTGGAGGTGGGCTTGCCGGCGCCGTGGCCGGCGTTGACCTCGATGCGGATCAGCTTGGGGGCCGGGCCGGTGTCGGCGGCCTGCAGCGTGGCTGCGTACTTGAAACTGTGCGCGGGCACGACGCGGTCGTCGTGGTCGCCGGTGGTCACCAGCACGGCCGGGTACTTCACGCCACTCTTGATGGTGTGCAGCGGCGAGTAGGCGTAGAGGGCCTTGAACTGCGCGGCGTCGTCGCTGGTGCCGTAGTCATTGGCCCAGGCCCAGCCGATCGTGAACTTCTGGTAGCGCAGCATGTCCATCACGCCGACCTGGGGCACGGCGGCGGCGAACAGGTCCGGGCGCTGGTTGGTGACCGCGCCCACCAGCAGGCCGCCGTTGGAGCCGCCGTTGATGGCCAGCGTGGCCGGACTGGCCACCTTGTTCTTGACCAGCCACTCGCCGGCGGCGATGAAGTCGTCGAACACGTTCTGCTTCTTCAGCTGCGTGCCGGCCTCGTGCCAGCCCGAGCCGTATTCGCCACCGCCGCGGATGGAGGCGCTGACGTAGACGCCGCCCATCTTCAGCCAGGTGGCCGCGGTGACGCCGTAGCCGGGCGTGATGGAGATGTCGAAGCCGCCGTAGCCATAGAGCAGCGTGGGGTTGCTGCCGTCCAGCTTCAGGCCCTTCTTCTGCGCGATGAAGATGGGGAAGCGCGTGCCGTCCTTGCTGGTGACGAACTCGCGGCGGGTTTCGAAGGCCTCGGTGTCGAAGGCCGTCTTGGGACGCTTGAAGAGGTCGACCTTGCCGCTCTTCACGTCCAGGCGATGGATCTCGGTGGGCGTCGTGAGGCTGGTGTAGCTGAAGAAGGTCTCGGCGCTGCCCCAGCGGCCGCCAAAGCCGCTGGCCGTGCCAATGCCGGGCAGCGCGATCTCGCGCACGCGCTTGCCGTCCGCCGCGTGCACGCGCACCAGCGTGGAGGCGTCATGCAGATAGCTCAGCACAAAGCGGCCACCCACGCCGGAGGCGGCGGTCATGGCATCCGGCCCCTCGGCCACCAGCGTCTTCCAGGCGCCCGGCGAGGGGTTCTTCAGGTCGATGGACACCAGGCGGCTGCGCGGCGCGTCCTTGTCGGTCTTCACGACGATGTGGTTGCCGATGATGGCCACCGGGTTGTATTGCGCGTCGAAGTCCACGGCGATGGGCTGGGGCTGGGCGCCGGTGAACTGGCCCTTGGGCAAGGGCAGCACCATCAGGCCGTTCTGGCCGCTGGCGCCCTTGCGCACGCTGATGATCAGCCACAGGCCGTCATCCGACACCTCGGCGCCGTAGCCCCATTCCTTGTCCTTGGGGTTCTCGGTGACCAGCAGGTCAGCCGACTGAGGCGTGCCCAGGCGGTGGTAGTAGAGCTTCTGGAAATAGTTGGTGCCGGTGAGCTTCTCGCCGTCCTTGGGCGCGTCGTAGCGGGCGTAGAAGAAGCCCTTGCCGTCCGCCGTCCAGGCGGCCGACGAGAACTTGACCCACTCGATCTTGTCGTCCAGGTCCTGGCCCGTGGCCAGGTCGCGCACGCGCCAGCTCTGCCAGTCGGAACCCGCGCCGGCAATGCCGTAGGCCAGCAGCTTGCCGTCACGCGACGGCGCCAGGCCCGACAACGCCACGGTGCCGTCCTTGCTGAGCGTGTTGGGGTCCAGCGCCACGGCGGGCTTGTCCTTCAGCGTCCTGGCCGTGTAGATGACGCTCTGCTGCTGCAGACCATCGTTGCGGCTCCAGAAGTAGCGGCCGCCCTCCTGATAGGGAATGCCGTAGCGCTCGAAGTTGTAGAGCTCGGTGTAGAGCTTGCGCACCGGCAGGCGCTGCGGCATGGCCGACAGGAATTTGTCGGTGACCGCGTTCTGCTCCTGCACCCAGGCCTTGGTCTCGGCGCTGTTGTCGTCCTCCAGCCAACGGTAGGGGTCGGCGACGACGGTGCCGTGGTAGGTGTCGGTCTGCTCGACCTTGCGCGTGACGGGATAGGTCATCGATTGGGCTTGGGCGCCGGTGGCAAGCAGCGCGGCCACGGCGAAGGCAGACAGGGAGAGCTTCATCAGGCGTGATCCTGGGTTCGGAAAGCCTGCATTTTCAGTCCAGCCATGCCTGCCCTGCCGGTGGTCACCCAGGGTTTCACCCAGCGGGCACCTGCGGGACCGGCCTTGCCGGGGCGGCGCCGAGCTGCTCCCCAGCCGGCACGCGCTGGCGCTGTGCTTGCGGCTCGAATACCGCAGGCATCGCCGTCCATCCTCCGGGGGAGGCGGTATCAGCTTCTGTAGTCGGCGTTGATGCTGACGTAGTCGTGGCTGAGGTCGCAGGTCCAGACCGTGGCGCTGGCCGCACCGCGGTTCAGGCCCACGCGGATGGTGATCTCGGCCTGCTTCATCACGCGCTGGCCGTCTTCCTCGCGGTACTCGGGGCGGCGGCCGCCGCGGGTCACCACGTGCACGTCGTCCAGGTGCAGGTCGATCAGGCCCTGATCCAGATCGCCGATGCCGGCATAGCCCACCGCGGCAAGGATGCGGCCCAGGTTGGGATCGCTGGCGAAGAACGCCGTCTTGACCAGCGGCGAGTGCGCGATGGCGTAGGCCGCCAGTTTGCACTCGGCCTCGTCACGGCCACCGTCGACCGTGATGGTGATGAACTTGGTGGCGCCCTCGCCGTCGCGCACGATGGCCTGGGCCAGTTCCTGCGCCAGCGAGACCACTGCGGCTCGCAAGGCCTGGCCCTCGGCACTGCTCAGCGAGGTGATCTCCGCATGCGCGGCACGGCGCGAGGCGATCAGCATGAAGCAGTCGTTGGTGGAGGTGTCGCCGTCGATGGTGATGCGGTTGAAGGAGGCGTCGGCTGCCTCCTTCACCAGCGGCTGCAACAGCGCCGGCGCGATGTTGGCGTCGGTGGCCAGAAAGCCCAGCATGGTCGCCATGTTGGGGCGGATCATGCCGGCGCCCTTGGAGATGCCGCTCAGCGTGACGGGCACACCGCCGATCTCGATGCGGCGCGACGCGGCCTTGGGTAGCGTGTCCGTCGTCATGATGCCGGCGGCAGCCTCGCCCCAACCAGCCTCGGTCAGCGCGGCCAGCGCGCCGGGCAGGCCAGCGGTGATGCGGTCCACCGGCAGCGTTTCCATGATGACGCCGGTGGAGAAGGGCAGCACCTGTTCGGGCGCCACGCCCATCAGGCCGGCCAGCGCGGCGCAGGTCTGGCGCGCACGGGCCAGACCATCGGCGCCTGTGCCGGCGTTCGCATTGCCGGTGTTGATGACCAGCGCGCGCACGGCGCTGCCGGCGGCTAGGTGCTCGCGGCAGACCTGCACCGGTGCGGCGCAGAAGCGATTGCTGGTGAACACGCCGGCCACGGCCGCGCCCTCGTCCAGCGCAATGACGGTCAGGTCGCGCCGGTTGGCCTTGCGCACGCCGGCCATCGTGACGCCCAGGCGCACGCCGGGCACGGGCAGCAGCGCTGCGGAATCAGGAGCTTGAAGATTGACGGGCATGGCGCGAGGCGGTCCGGAGGAAGAGATAGCGCGCGGATTGTAGGAACTGCGGGCTCGAAAACGACTCAGGCTCCCGAAGGAGCCTGAGGATTGCAGGGCAACTCAGCGATCAGCGCTGACGGCGACGGGCGCTCAGGCCCACAGCGCCCAGGCCGGCCAGCAGCAGCGCCCAGGTCTGGGGCTCCGGCACCGGCGACGCCACCACCAGATCCTGGTAGTCCGCATTGGTCAGCTTGGTCAGCGTGTACAGGCTGGGGCCTGAATAGCTTGCAGACGCCGACAGATAGTCGTTGGCCTGCGTGGCGATGCTGGAGGCCAGCGCAGTGCTGCTGTCGACGGTGAAGCTGCCGCCATTGACGTTCAGCGAGCTGCTCGACTCCGTGACGATCTCCCAGACGGCCAGCTGGAACGCAGCCTTGGCGTTGACATCCGTCGCCGACGCGTAGCTGCTCGAGTACAGCGCCTCCAGCAGCGATGCCTGCGCACCCGAAAAGCTGCCCACGCTGTAGGTCTGAGCGCCCAGGGCGTTGATGGCAAACGACTGATCAGGCTCGATGCAATAAGCCAGGAAGCTGACACCCGTCGAATCGGTGTACGAGAGTTCCGCCGTGCGGTAGTTCGAGGTGTAGGTCGTGGTCAACCGCGGCGCCGTGACGTCGCGGGACTGGAAGGTGATGGACTCCGTGGTGGCTGAGGCCGAAGCACCGAGCACCGACAGGATGGCTGCAGCCGCGATGGTCTTGATCATGATCTGGGAGCTCCTGCGGGTTCGATGTTCAACGCTTGGCGCGACGGCGGGCGGCGACAGCCAGTGCGCTCAGCGCGATGGCCACCAAGGCAAGGCCGGCAGGCTCCGGCAGGTCCTGCGCGGTGCTTTCCAGGGTCACGGTGTAGTGATCCGGGCCCTTGGCGTTCATGCCCAGCCCGACGACATACAGCGCCCAGTCACCCGCAGCCAACTGGGTCGGCGCCAGGGTCCAGGTCTCGGTGCCGGGGAACGTGACTCCCGGAGCCTCGGTCAGCGCCACCTTCGTGCCGTCGCCAGACAGCAGATACGCCTGCGTGATGTTCAGATAGACCTTGGACTCGGTCGAAAAGGTCTTCAGGACGCCGCCCAACACCGTGTCGTCCGACAGCGTGAACCCATAGCGATCGGAAACCTGAACCGGCTCATCATCGGACTGGAAGTTCTTCGAGGTGTATTCCAGCAGCACCGGTTCAGCAACGGCAGCACCCGCGCCCAGAGCGAGCGTGGTGACGAGAACGGCAGCCAGTGATTTGATGAATTTCATAGGGTCTCTATACGGGATTACCCGCAATCATGACTGGGTATGAACTGCACTCTAGGGGTGGACAAGTCTTCTGAGCACCCCTCAAGCACGTGGCCCCCAGGCCGGATCGTGTGCAATCGCACGCTTTCCCCCTCACCTGGGCGGGCTCACGCAGCAGCAAAACGCCAGCAAAAAGGCCGGCATGGCCGGCCTTTTCAAGCGCGCAGCGAAGCCTTCAGGCCAGCTTGCCGTGGCAGTTCTTGAATTTCTGGCCGCTGCCACAGGGGCAGGGATCGTTGCGACCGACATGGCCGAACTCGCTTCCCGCGACGGCGACCGGTGCCGCAGCCTCCTGGCTGACCGAACCGTCCTCGTTGGGGTGCTGGTAGGTCACGTTGGATACGGCCTCGGCGCGGCGCTCCATCGCCTCGGCCGCCTGGTTGGCCTCTTCCTGCGACTGGATGCGCACGTTCAGCAGCACGCGGGTGACTTCCATCTTCACCAGATCAAGCAGTTGCGAGAACAGCTCGAAGGCCTCGCGCTTGTATTCCTGCTTGGGGTTCTTCTGCGCATAGCCGCGCAGGTGGATGCCCTGGCGCAGGTAGTCCAGCGCGGCCAGATGCTCACGCCAGCGCTGGTCGATGCTCTGCAGCAGCACCATGCGCATGAAGGGATTGAACTGGTCCAGCCCCACGCGCTCCAGCTTGGTCTCGAACAACTCGTTGCCGGCCTTCAGCACCATCTCGACGATGTCCTCGTCGGTGACGGAGTCGCTGCCCTTGATCTTCTCGGCCAGCGGCAGCTCGATCTGCCATTCGTCCTTCAGCACCTGCTCCAGGCTGGCCAGGTCCCATTGCTCCTCGACGGTTTCGGCCGGCACAAAGGTACGCACCACGTCCGTCAGGGTCGAGCCCCGCAGGTTGGCGATCTGGCCCACCAGACTGTCGGCCTCGAGGATGTCGTTGCGCTGCTGGTAGATGACCTTGCGCTGATCGTTCGACACGTCGTCGTACTCGAGCAGCTGCTTGCGGATATCGAAGTTGCGCGCCTCGACCTTGCGCTGCGCACCCTCGATGCTGCGCGAGACGATGCCGGCCTCGATGGCTTCGCCCTCGGGCATCTTCAGGCGGTCCATGATGGCGCGCACCCGCTCGCCGGCGAAGATGCGCATCAGCGCGTCGTCCAGGCTCAGGTAGAAGCGGCTGGAGCCCGGGTCGCCCTGACGGCCGGCACGGCCCCGCAGCTGGTTGTCGATGCGGCGGCTCTCGTGACGCTCGGTCGCGATGATGCGCAGGCCGCCCAGCGTCTTCACCTGCTCGTTGAGCACCTTCCACTCGTCCTTGAGCTGCTGCACGCGCGCGGCCTTGTCGGCCTCGCTCAGCGCCTCGTCGGACTCAATGGCCTGCACCTGCTTCTCGATGTTGCCGCCCAGCACGATGTCGGTGCCGCGGCCCGCCATGTTGGTGGCAATGGTGATCATGCCCGGGCGGCCCGCCTGGGCAATGATGTCCGCCTCGCGGGCGTGCTGCTTGGCGTTCAGCACCTGGTGCGGCAGCTTGGCCTGGTTCAGCAGCTTGGCGATCAGCTCCGAGTTCTCGATGGAGGTCGTACCCACCAGCACCGGCTGGCCGCGCTCGTGGCAGCTGCGGATGTCCAGGATGACCGCGTCGAACTTTTCCTTGTCGGTCTTGTAGACCAGGTCCAGCTCGTCCTTGCGCTGCGTCGGGCGGTTGGGCGGGATCACCACGGTCTCGAGGCCGTAGATCTCCTGGAATTCGTAGGCCTCGGTGTCGGCCGTGCCCGTCATGCCGGACAGCTTGCCGTACATGCGGAAGTAGTTCTGGAAGGTGATGGACGCCAGCGTCTGGTTCTCGGCCTGGATGGCCACGCCCTCCTTGGCTTCCACGGCCTGGTGCAGGCCGTCGCTCCAGCGGCGACCCGACATCAGCCGGCCGGTGAACTCGTCGACGATGGTGACCTCGCCGTTCTGCACCACGTAATGCTGGTCGCGGTGGTAGACGTGATGAGCCCGCAGCGCTGCATTCAGGTGATGCATCAGCGTGATGTTGGCCGCGTCGTACAGGCTGGCGCCCTCGGCGATCAGGCCGGCCTGGGTCAGCAGGCTCTCGGCGTTCTCGTGGCCCTCTTCGGTCAGGTGGATCTGGTGAGACTTCTCGTCCACCGTGAAATCGCCCGGCTCGATGACACCCTCGCCCGTGCGCGGGTCCAGCTCGCCGATCTGCTTCTTCAGCTGCGGCACGACCGCGTTGATACGCTGGTAGACGTCGGTGTGGTCATCCGCCTGGCCCGAGATGATCAGCGGCGTGCGCGCCTCGTCGATCAGGATGGAGTCCACCTCGTCGACGATGGCGTAGGCCAGGCCGCGCTGCACGCGGTCGGCCAGCTCGTAGACCATGTTGTCGCGCAGGTAGTCGAAGCCGTATTCGTTGTTGGTGCCGTAGGTGACGTCGGCGGCGTAGGCGCCCTGCTTTTCCTCACGGGCCATGTTGGGCAGGTTGATGCCCACGCTCAGGCCGAGGAAGTTGTAGAGCTTGCCCATCCACTCGGCATCGCGGCGGGCCAGATAGTCGTTGACCGTCACGACATGCACGCCCTTGCCGGTCAGCGCGTTCAGGTAGACCGGCAGCGTGGCCATCAGCGTCTTGCCCTCGCCGGTGCGCATCTCGGCGATCTTGCCGGCATTCAGCACCATGCCGCCGATCAGCTGCACGTCGAAGTGGCGCATCTTCAGGATGCGCTTGGAGCCTTCGCGGCAGTTGGCAAAGGCCTCGGGCAGGATGTCGTCGACGGTCTCCCCGTTCTGCAGGCGTTGCTTGAATTCCTCGGTCTTGCCGCGCAGCTCGTCGTCGCTCAGCGCCTCGAACTGGGGCTCCAGCGCATTGATCTGCGCCACGGTGCGCCGGTACTGCTTGAGCAGACGCTCGTTGCGGCTACCGAAAATCGACGTGAGAAGCTTGGGCAACATGCTGCGACGGTTTGGAAGCGACGGATCCGGCATGAATTCACCGGTCGAACGCTGGGATCTGGGGGCATCGCCTGGGTCTGCAAGGGCAGATGGCCGGGCCACGCAAAGCGGAGCAGTTTAGCAGCCGCCCCTCGCCCGACCGGGGCTGCGGCGGACCCTGACTACACTCGCAACATGAGTTCCCCGCCGCGCTACCTCGTCCGCAAGGGCCGCGCCAGCGTGCCGGCGCCCACCCCCATCGCCGACGCGCTGCGGGGGCACAACGCCTTGAACCGGCTGGGCCAAGGCCTGCAGGACGCGCGCCGGCGATTCGAGGCCATCGCGCCGGCACTGCCGGCGGCACTCGCCGCCCAGTTGCAGCCCGGCCAGGTCGACGACGACGGCTGGACATTGATGGCCGCGAACTCCGCGGTTGCCGCCAAGCTTCGGCAGCTGCTGCCGCGGCTGGAGGAACGCCTGCACAAGGCCGACCTGCACCCCGCCCGCATCCGCGTGCGGCTGCTGCAGCGCTGAGCCGGCGCCGGCAACAAAAAAGTGCCGGTGTCAAGTTTGTCGTGCAAAGCACGTAGGACTTGAAACCGTATATGAGACAGCAGGTTAGCTCTTTTCGGGGCCGCTTTGAAGGATTGCGGCTTGGTGGGCTAGGTGCCACATAAGAGCGTCGGAAGAGAAAGCCGGATCGCACTTGATCGTGCTGAGTTGCCGGGAGACGGCGGGCTTGTTACTCCATGATAGCCCAAGAGGCTTCGCAACATCCAGAACGAAGAACGCGCAGCCTGGGGCTGCGCGTTCGACGGATGCCATTGGTACGCAACGCCATCATGTTGGCTTCGTTGGCGCGCTCCGTGTCGCCGTGCCCTTCCTGAATCCCCGATCCCCCGCCATGAACGCCTCCAGCATGTGCGGAATCAACGTCGTTGCATCGACCGCCTCGCCATACGCCTGCGCGTGCAACGCGGCGTAGCGGTCGAGATCGGCTTTCAGGCTGGCCGGGCAAGCGAAGGTCAGCTTCACATTCTCGGTCTTGGGCAGCGGGCCGAGCCGCAGCTTCTTGGTCGTGCTCATTGCATTGCTCCCCGCTGGAAGAACATCGGCTGGTACGGCCGCAACACCAGATCGCGGTTGACGATGATGCGAACCGGCAGGCCCGGCCGTTCGGTCAGCGTCGGCTGGATGTTCATGTTGCGCCGGGTCATCTCCTGTCCGACCTGATTGATGCTGTCCTGTGCGCTATCGCGCCCAGCGATCACGATGCGATTGCCGTTCTGCCGGTTCTCCGGCGCGGCCAGCTCGGCGCCCACGCCCAGCAGCGTCGTCAGCGCCGCACCGGCAAAGACGCGATCCCAATGCCAATCGACGCCATCCTCCAGGCCGGCGTAGCCGGCAGGGTCGGTGCCCGCCAGGTTGTCGAGCTTCAGCGATGACGTGTCCGGCAGGATGACGCGGTTCCACACCACTTGTACGCGGCTCTGCCCATAGCTGACCTGGCTGTTGTACTTGCCCAGGATGCGCGATCCCTGCGGGATCAGCAGGAACTTGCCTGTGGCCGTGTCATAGACCGGCTCCGTCACCGTGGCGATCACGTCGCCCGGCAAGTCCGACTTGATGCCCGTCACCAGCGCCCCGGCGATCACTGTTCCCGCCATGACCTGATACGGCGAGGACGGCATTTGCAGATTGCCGGAATTGCGGGTTTCCGTAGAGCCGCCTTTCAGGAACGCCTCTTTCTGGTCT
>QFOD01000026.1 GCA_003241055.1 Roseateles depolymerans | reverse complement strand
CCTGCCAGCAACACCAACCTCATCGAATTCCACGCGTTGATGCTTGACGCGCAAGACGGTGTCTTTCTTCTGGGCGCGACCAGAAGAAAGTTACCCGCCATCGCGGGGCGGATTCCCGCGGCGGTGCTGCGAGTTCAAAAGGCTCGTCGCAAAAGCAACCCAACCCCCAAACCCACGCCGCAGCCAACACCCCCCGCATACTCCCGGCTCACATGAACCCCGCCTTCCTCCACCCCACCCCCTGCATCGACGCCGACCACCCCACCGTCGTCGCCCAGGCCCGCGCGCTGGCGCAAGGGGCAGGCTCCACGCAAGACCTGGTACGCCGCTGCTTCGAGTTCGTGCGCGACGAGATCCGCCACAGCTCCGACCACCGCCTCAACCCCGTCACCTGCACCGCATCCGATGTGCTGCGCGAACGCACCGGCTTTTGCTACGCCAAGAGCCACCTGCTGGCCGCGCTGCTGCGCGCCAATGGTGTGCCGGCCGGGCTGTGCTACCAGCGCCTGTCCATGGCGGACAGCGGCCAGGGCGCGCCCTATGGCCTGCATGGGCTGAACGCGGTGTGGCTGGCCGAGTTCGGCTGGGTGAGGCTGGATGCGCGCGGCAACAAGCCGGGGCTCAGTACCGAGTTCCGGCCGCCCGCCGTGTCGCTGGCCTACACCGCCCGCGAGCCGCAGGAGCGCGACCTGCCCGAGATCTGGGCCGAGCCGCTGCCCGTGGTGCGCGAGGTGCTGGAGGGCGCCACCCGCTTCGAGGACGTGCTGGCCCGGCTGCCGGACATCGAGCTGCTGGTCTGAGCGTCGGCCAGGGCGCCAGGGCGCGCCCGCGGAAAGCTTCTTCCGCCCGCCGCCCGTGCGGCCTGTTTGTGGCCAGAATCCGCCCATGCCCAAGCTGACCGCCGCCGACACCTCCGCTGCCGTGGATGAGTTCATCGCAGCGCTGCAGCACCCCTTCAAGGCCGAGCTGATCACGCTGCGCGAGGCGCTGCGGGCGGTGGACCCGGCGGTCGCCGAGGGCATCAAGTGGAATGCGCCGAGCTGGCGCACCACCGAGTACTTCGCCACCACGCATCTGCGCAGCAAGGTCGGCCTGGGGCTGATCCTGCACCTGGGCGCCAAGGCGCGCACGCTGCCCGCGGGCGGCCTGCGCGTGGACGACCCCGCCGGCCTGCTGAAATGGCTGGGGCCGGACCGTGCCCAGGTGGAGTTCGGCTCCGCCGCCGAGCTGGCCGCCCGGCTCCCCGCACTGCAAACCCTGCTGCGGCAGTGGATCACGCTGATCTGAACCTCATCCCATGCCCCCTCGCATCGCCGTCATCGAAGACGACCCCACCTCCAGCGACCAGCTGGCCGGCTGGATACGCGCCGCCCGCCCCGAGCTGGTCGTGGACCAGTGGCTGGACCGCGACTCGGCCGAGGCCGCGCTGCACCGCGAACGCTACGAGCTGGTGGTGCTGGACATCGAGCTGGGCCGCGAGCGCAATGCCGGTGTCGCGCTGATCAACGAGATCAACAAGCAGGGCCTGGGCACGCCGGTGCTTGTGGTGTCGGCCATGCCGGCGGCCATCTACCGCAGCATCATGAAGGCGCTGGACGCCTGGGACTACCTGCAGAAAACCACCTTCGACGAGGCCGAGTTCGTCGAGACCTTTCTGGACATCCTGCGCACCGCGCGGCTGCGCGAGCCCGCACCCAAGGCCACGCCTGCCGCGCCGGCCGCAAGACCCGACCCCGACAGCAGCCTGCTGCTGGACCCGCTGAAGCAGCGCACGCCCATGTGGCGCGGCCAGCGGGTGAACCTGCCGCTGACGGCCCAGCGCATCCTGGCCACGCTGCACGCGCGCACCGGCGAGGTGGTGAGCTATGAAGAGCTGTTCGACGTGGTCAAGAGCGGCCGCAACCGCGACAACGTGCGCAAGCACGTGGCCACGATACGCGACGCCTTCCGCGACGTGGACCCGGCCTTCGACGGGATCGAGAACATCCCCATGCGCGGCTTCCGCTGGTCGGGTGGATGAAGCTGGGCCCGGTCGACCTGCCGCTGTCCAGCGTGCCGCGCCTGGGCGTGGCCGCATTCCGCAGCCGCATCGTCTTCCACCTGGTGTTCATCGCGCTGGCGCTGGCCACGCTGGCGCTGGCGGTGGCGCTGCTCAACGAGGAGCGCCAGCGCAATGCGCAGCGCTATGAGCAGACCTTTGCGAAGTCGCTGGCCGAGATTGCGGCGCTGCTACGCCACCCCTCGGGGCAGCTGGCGCTGATCAACCCCGAGCCGCCGCAGGTGGAGCCGGGCTGGGTGGCACCGCTGGTGCTGCCCTTTGGTGCCATCGACTTCGACGACCCCGCCAAGGCCCGCCGCGCGGTGGAGATGGCGGGCTGCGGCCGCCAGTATCCCGGCGGTGCCAGCCTGTGCGCGGCCGTGGGCAGCAATGCCTATGCGGGCGGCTTCGTCTACCTGGTGGCCAGCCTGGACGCGCCGCCGCTGCTGACCCGCAAGCGTGGCGCCCACGAGCTGGGCGACCTGCACCGTGTGCGCGTGAGCCTGCGCCGCAACAGCCAGGAACAGCATTGGCTGGCCGCGCTGGAGAGCCCCGGCGCGCGCCGCGAGGGCAGCGCCGCGCCGGCGCGGACCCAGGTGGCCCAGCTGGCCGGGTTCGCCGTGGCGGCGGGCGACACCGCCGAGCTGCCGCGCCAGGCCCGGCCGCTGCGCGACTTCCGCGGCTGGATCTGGCGCGAGGGCCCCTGCGCCAACCCCGCCCCGGAGGACAGCTGCCTGCGCCGCACCACGCTGTCGCTGCGCCTGCCGGTGGAGGCCTTTCGCGACGCACTGTTCCGCCCCGGCGGCCCGCAGTGGCCGCCCGAAGACCTGCCGCGCATCGGCCTGCAGCTGGCACTGCTGGGGCCCGGGGGCGCCACGCTGTTCGACAGCGCCAGTGCCGGCGCCGAGCCGCCGCTGACGCTGGCCCGCCTGGCCGGCGCGCTGGGCCCGGGCGAGACGCTGACCATTGCCCACGGCCCGGTGCTGCTGGCCTCGCTGCAGGGGGCGGATGCGCCCGGCCTGCAGCCCTCGCCCTGGCTGACCGCGCTGATCCAGCAGCTGCCCGCGCCCACCACGCCGCGCACGCTCAGCGCCTCGGAAACCATTGCGACGCCGCAGGGGCGCTTCCAGGTCACGCTGACCGGCGACCTGCAGGGGCTGGACCGGGCCCTGAGCGCCAGCGCCGCGCGCCTGGCCTGGCCGGTGGGCACGATGCTGGCGGCCATCGCGCTGGCCTGGCTCATCATCGAGCTGGGCCTGGTGCGGCGCGTGGCCAAGCTGTCGCGCCGCGCGGCCGCGCTGTCTCACCAGCTGCAGCGGCCCGACGAGCGCTTCGAGCTGGGCACGCTGGACGTGGCCGACCTGCGCGGCCGCGACGAGCTGGGCATCCTGGCCGGCGGCCTGTCCGACCTGCTGCAGCGCGTGCGCGACGGCCTGCGCCGCGAGCAGCTGCGCGCCGAGCGCGAGCACGACCAGTGGCATGCCGTGGGCCACGAGATCATGTCGCCGCTGCACTCGCTGATGCTGCTGCACGCCGACCCGGCCGACCCCAGCCACCGCTATGTGCAGCGCATGCAGCAGGCAGTGCGCGTGCTGTATGGCCAGGCCTCGCCCAGCGAGGCGCTGGCCGCCGCGCCGGTGGATGCGGGCCGGCTGGATCTCGACGCCTTCCTGCGCCTGGTGGCCGAGAACGCCGCCTATGCCGGCATCGCCGACGTGCGCTACACGCCCGCGCCCGAACCCGTGTGGGTGCAGGCCGACGAATACCCGCTGGAAGATGCCATCACCCATGTGCTGAGCAACGCCGACCGCTACCGCGAGCCCGGCACGCCCATCACGCTGACGCTGCAGGCCGACGCCGAGCTGGCGCGGGTGGCCGTGCACAACCAGGGGCCGCAGATTGCTGACGCGCAGCGCGCGCGCATCTTCGACTACGGCGTCAGCGACGCCGAACCCCAGGACGGCACCCGCCGCGGCCAGGGCCTGTTCGTGGCCAAGACCTACCTGGCCAAGATGGGCGGCCACATCGTGGCGCGCAATGTGGACGACGGGGTGGTGTTCGAGATCGGGTTGAGGCGCGGCTGAGGCACACATGAAACGTCGCCTGCTCACCACCGCGCTTTGCCTCACCTGCTTGTACGGCAGCACCACCGCTCGGGCTGATCCCGCCACCGAGCAACTGGCGGTGGTGCGCGCGCTCTATCGCCATTTTGCTTACGAGGCCGTGCTGGACAGCCCGTCGACTGATGGGTTCTCCCTGGCACCCGTCCAGGTGCTGCGCCGCTTCCTTAGCCCAGCGTTGATCGAGCTGCTCGTGCGCGACCGCTCCTGTGCCGCCCAAAGACATGAGATTTGCCGACTTGATTTCATGCCGTTGTGGGCCGCGCAGGACGCATCAGGCATGACGGTCAGCCTGCGCTGGGACAACAGTTCGAAGCGGGTGACGGCGACACTGAGATCGCCAGGCGGGTCGCCAGTGTTGATCAACTACCGCATGGCCCAGCATCAAGGCTATTGGCGCGTGGCAGACATCGGCTATGGCACCGACCGGCCCAGCCTGCTGCAGCTATTGGCACGCCAGGTCGACTGACCACTCAATCGCGGCTAGCCATCTTCGCCAGCGCCTCGCGCGCCGCCAACTCGGAACTCAGCGACAGCTCCAGCGGCGTGCGCACCAGGCCGGCGTGGGCGTATTGCAGGTTCTCGTAGAGCTCGGCAGCGGCCGGGAAGTGCGGCAGCAGCTCGTCCAGCGCCGGATGGGCCTGGTGCTCGCGCAGCTCGGCATTGAGCTTGTCGACGAGCAGGCGGTACTGCTGCGGGTCCACCGCCTTGCCCTGCTGGTCGATCGCGTCCAGCAACTGGGCCAGACGCACGAAGGACAGCAGCTCGGTCGGCACGCTCAGGCGTATCACTTGGGCCATGTCTATCTCCTGCATTCGGGACTGGCCCTTACTTGCCCCCGCAGGCCGCGATTTCAAGCCCGGGCGTCTGTGAAGAAGTGCGCAGCCTCAGACCGTGGGCACGGTGCCGCCGTCGATCACATGCTCGGTGCCGGTGATGGCGCTGGCCCGGGGCGACAGCAGGAAGGCGATCAGCTCCGCCACCTCGCGCGGCCGGTTGGGCCGGCCCAGCGGAATGCCGCCCAGCGAGTCCATCACCCGCTGCCGCGCCGCCTCGGTGCTGCAGCCCTGGCTGCGCGCGATCTCGGCCACCAGGCCCACGGCGCCGTCGGTCTCCACCCAGCCGGGCGACACGCGCAGCACCCGCACGCCCTGCGGCGCAACCAGCTTGGACAGGCCCTTGCTGTAGTTGGCCAGCGCGGCCTTGGCGGCCGCATAGGCCAGCGTGGCCTCGGGCAGCGGCAGCTGCGACTGGATGGAGCCCACGTGCACGACAACGCCGGCCCGCTGCGCCTGCATCAGCGGCAGCAGCGCGCGGTCCAGCCGCACCGCGGGCATCAGGTTGAGGTCCAGCGCTGCCTGCCACTGGGCGTCGTCCAGCACCGCATAGCCGCCGGCCGGAGCGGACGAGCCGCCCACCACATGCACCAGGCCGTCCAGCCCGCCCCAGCGCTGCCGCACCGCCTGCGCCACCTGTTCACAGCCGGCGGCGGTGCTCAGGTCGGCAGCCACCTGGCGCTCCGGCGGCAGGGCGCTGCTGGCGCTGCGCGCCGCCACCAGCAGGTCGGCCCCGGCCTCCAGCAGGCAGGCCACCGTGGCCTGGCCCACGCCCTTGCTGCCGCCTGCGACGAGGATGCGGCGGCCCTGCAGTTCCAGCCAGGCGCTCATGGGTGGATCTCCAGCGAACGGATGAGCCCGTCGCGCAGCTCGAACACATGGGCCAGCTCCAGCGGGCTGCCGGAGAAGTGGCCGCTGACGCGCGCGACCACGGTCACGACCTGGCCCTCGCGCGTCCAGCGCAGGGGTTGGGCCACATGCTGGTAGCGGGCCTTGGCGGCCTGCATCCAGGCCTGCACGGCCGCCGGGCCGGTGTGGGTCCGGGCCTCATCGAGGACGCGGCCGTCGGGTTCGAAGCAGGCCGCCAGGCGGGCCGCGTCGGCGGCGCGGTCGGCCGCGAAATAGCGGCTCAGCGGCTCGGGCAGCAAGCCATCGGCGGGCATGTCGGAGGTGGGAAGATGGTTCATGGGCGCATCGTCCGAGGACGACGCCGGCCTCACAAGAACGCACCGGAAAGTAAGCACCTGCCGTGGTGACCAAGACCCACACGCCGATGTCGGCGGCCATAGACCTGGAGATCATCCTCAAGCGCCTGGAGGGGCGCTGGAAGCTGGTCATCCTGTTCCAGCTGTTCGATGGCCAGGTGCGGCGCTTCTCGGACCTGGAACGGCTGATCCCGGGCATCTCGCAGAAGATGCTGGCCCAGCAGCTGCGCCAGCTGGAGGCCGAGGGCATCGTGCAGCGCACCGTGCACCCGGAGCAGCCGCCGCGCGTGGACTACCGGCTCAGCGACTGGGGCCAGCGGCTGTGCCCGGCGCTGGACGCGCTGATGAGCTGGGAGGAGACCCGGCCCCAGCCGCCCGCCTCACCCGACTCGCCGGGCTGAACCTGCCCGCTCAGCCCAGCCAGATCGCGTGCTGGCTGGCGGTGTGGAAGTCGCGCCAGACGCGGTTGAGCTCGCTGCGCATGTCGGCCGCCCACAGGCCGCAGGCCGGATAGGTCTGGCTGATCGCGTCGCGCGCCACAGCCACCAGCGCCTGGGACAGCGCCTCCAGCTCGGCCGCCACAGCGGCAGGCACGGGCTGGCCGGCCGCCGCGCCCGCCCAGGCGGCATCGAGCGCGGCGTAGAAGCGCTCGCGTGCCTCGCGCAGCGCGGCGTCGGCGGCACGCCAGCCGGCCAGCGCGGCGGAGTCCGACAGGCCGCGGCGCTGGGTGCGCTGTTCGATCAACGGGCCTGCCAGCGCCAGGAAGCGGCCGGCCAGGCCCAGCAGGTTGGCGCCCAGCGTCACGCAGGCGAAGGCGCGGAAGGGGAAGCGGTACAGCGGGCCGGCGTGGGTGGCGGCGTCCACCGCGATGTCGAACACCTGGCGCTCGGCCACCCAGGCGTCGCGCAGCTCGAAGGCATCGGAGCGGCTGGCGCGCAGGCCCTGGCTGTGCCAGGTCTTGTGCAGCGTGACCTCAGCCGCGGGCACGACGAAGGACCGCACGCGCGGCTGGCCGGCCGCGTCAAGCACGGGCTGGCTGCCCTCCTGCAACGCGGCATTGAAGGTGAAGTGCGTGGCCCAGGGCGCGCCGCTGGCATGGGCCCAGTGGCCGCTGACCCGCCAGCCCGCGCCATCGCGCTCGGCCACGCCGGTGGTGGCGCCGCTGCCGGCCAGGCAGACGCCGGGCGTGGCCAGCAGTTCGCGGGCCAGGTCATGCGGCCAGAAGCCGGCGAACCAGGCGGCCCCGGCGCACAGCGTCAGCACCCAGGCGGCACTGCCGTCGGCCGCGGCCACGGCCTCTTCCAGGCGCACCACGTCGGGCAGCGCCCATTCGCCGCCGCCCACCGCGCGCGGCGCCAGCAGCGTCAGCCAGCCCTGGCGATGCAGCAGCTCCAGCGCCTCGGGCTGCAGCTCGCCCAGCTGGTCGGCCCGTGCGGCGCTGTCGCTGAAGGGCAGGAGGTCGTCGGCAGCGGGCAGGGGGCTCATGGAGTGGACGGAAAGAGGGGGGTCAGGTCGTGTCAGGTGGGCAGCATGCCACGGGGGCGGTCGCTCGCCCGCTCAGCTCGCGCCGGCCATGCACTCGGCCAGCCAGTCCACGAAAACCCGCACGCGCGACGACAGCTGGCGCGCGTGCGGGTAGAGCACCGACACCGGCATGGGCGCGGGCCGCCAGTCGGCCAGCACCTCCACCAGCTCGCCGCGGTCCAGCTGGGCCTGCACGTGGTAGCGCGGCACCTGGATGAAGCCCAGGCCGGCGCTGCAGCAGGCGGCGTAGGCATAGGCGCTGCTGACGGTGACCGGGCCACCCAGCATCAGGCTGCGCTGCTCGCCGTCCACCAGGAAGTCGAAAGGCAGGATGCGGCCGCTGCTGCCGGCGTAGTTGACCGCGTCGTGGGTGGCGAATTCGTCCAGCGTGGTGGGCGTGCCGCGACGGGCCAGATAGTCGCGGCTCGCGCAGGTGACCTGGGCCAGCAGCGCCACGCGCCGGCCCACCATCGACGAATCCTTGGGCTCGCCGGAGCGCAGCACGCAGTCCACGCCCTCGCGCACCAGGTCCACCAGGCGATCACCCAGGCCGATCTCCAGCTCCACGTCGGGGTAGCGCGCATGGAACTCGCCCAGGCGGGGCAGCACGAAATGCAGCGCCTGCGTGCCCTGCAGGTCCACGCGCAGCTTGCCGCGCGGCTTCAGCGCGCTGGTGCGGAACAGGTCTTCCGCATCCCCCACGTCCTGCAGGATCTGCTGGCAGCGCAGGTAATAGGCCTGGCCGTCCAGCGTGGGGCTGACGTGCCGGGTCGTGCGATTCAGCAGCCGCACGCCCAGGCGCAGCTCCAGCTGCTGCAGCGCCAGGCTGACCGACGCACGCGGCAGCCGCAGCTCGTCGGCCGCCTTGGTGAAGCTGCCCAGGTCAACGATGCGCATGAACAGGTGCATCGCATCCAGCCGGTCCATCAGCCCCTCCAATTGTTTAGCTGCATTGGATTGTGATGGATTGAATGGCTGATTTATCTGGTTGCATGCAAACAATAAATTGACGGCACGGGGTCAGCAACGGATCCCGCCCCTTCCTCTCAAGCCCCAAGGAGCCGTCATGAACACCACCACTTCCACCCCCACCCGCCGCGTCGCCATCGTCACCGGCGCCTCGCGCGGCATAGGCGCGGCCATCGCACAGCGCCTGGCCGCCGACGGCCTCGCCGTGGTCGTCAACTACGCGGGCCGTGCCGACGAGGCGGCCGGCGTCGTTGCCGCCATCCAGGCCGCCGGCGGCCAGGCGCTGGCCGTGCAGGCCGACGTGGCCGACCCGGCCGCGGTGCGCGCGCTGTTCGAGACCACCGAGCGCGAATTCGGTCGCGTGGACGTGCTGGTCAACAACGCCGGCGTGATGCCGCCCCAGCTGCCCACGCTGGTCAACACCACGGACGAGGAGTTCGACAAGCTGTTCGCGATCAATGTGAAGGGCAGCTTCAACGCGATGCGCGAGGCCGCCCAGCGCCTGCAGCCGGGCGGCCGCATCGTGAACTTCTCCAGCAGCCTGGTGGGTACGGCCTTGCCGGGCTACTCGGTCTACGCCGGCGGCAAGGCCGCGATCGAGACCATGACGCTGGTGCTGGCCCGCGAGCTGCGCGGCAAGGCCATCACGGTGAACGCCGTGGCCCCCGGCCCCACGGCGACCGCCCTGTTCCTGGACGGCAAGACGCCGGAGCTGATCGCCCGCCTGGCCCAGGCCGCGCCGCTGGAACGCCTGGGCACGCCGGAGGACATCGCCAACGTCGTCGCCTTCCTGGTGGGCGAGCAGGGCGGCTGGATCAATGGCCAGACGCTGCGCGCCAACGGCGGCATGGTCTGAGAGATCGCCGTCTGGCTGCTGCGCGGCCTCATGGCGGGCCTGCGCGCCTCGCCGCACGGGAGTGCGGCTGCGGGGCTCGACCCACGCTGAGCCCGCTCGCGGCGGCAGCCACGCCGACCCTCAACGTCTTTCAACCAAACCCTAGATCAACCCTCTGGAGCAACTCATGAAATCCACTCTTCTCGTCACCGGCGCATCCAGCGGCATTGGCCGCCTGAGCGCGCAATCGCTGGCCGCGGCCGGCCACACGGTCTACGCCTCCATGCGCGGCGTGGACGGCAAGAACGCCGCGCGGGCCCGCGAGCTGCGCGACTGGAGCTTTGCACGCGGGCTGGACCTGCGCGTGATCGAACTGGATGTGCTGTCGCAGGCCAGCGCGGATGCGGCCATTGCCACCATCGTGCGCGAACAGGGCCGGCTGGACGTGGTGATGCACAACGCCGGCCACCTGGTCGTCGGGCCCGCCGAGGCCTTCTCGCCCGAGGAGATGATGGCCGCCTACGACACCAATGTGCTCGGCGCCCAGCGCGTGAACCGCGCGGCGCTGCCGGTGCTGCGCGCGCAGCAGCAGGGCCTGCTGCTGTGGATCAGCAGCACGACGACACGCGGCGGCTTCCCGCCCTTCCTGGGCCCCTACGCGGCCGCCAAGGCCGCGATGGACTCGCTCGCGGTGACCCTGGCCGCGGAACTGGCGCGCTTCAACATCGAGACCGCCCTCATCGTGCCCGGCGCCTTCACCAGCGGCACCGAACACTTCCCCAACGCCGGCAAACCCGCCGACCAGGCCACCGCCGACGCCTACGCGCGCTACGCCGGGCTGATGGACCAGGTGGGCGCGCGCCTGGCCGCGCTGATGCCGCCCGGGGCCGACCCGCAGGCCGTGGCCGACGCGGTGGTGCGCGTGGTGGGCCTGCCGCATGGCCAACGCCCCTTCCGCACCGTGGTGGACTTCCTGGACGACGGCGCCGGTGCGGTCACCGAGGTGGCGGAGCGGGTGCGGGTGGAGTTCGCGCACCGCATCGGCATCGCCGACCTGCTGCATCCCGCCGTCGCCGGCCCGGGCACCGCGGCCTGAGCGGGGGTCGCCATGCGCAGTCTGCAATTCCTCGTGGTGGCCGGTCTGCTGCTGGCAGCGTGCCTGCTGCTGGGCCGGCTGTTCCAGGCCGAGTGGCCGCAGGCACCGGCCGTCGCCCGCGCGGCCTTCATCGCCGCCTGGGCCGCGCTGACGCTGTTCAACCTGTGGGTGGGCGTGAGCCGCGCCGGCTACACGCTGGCCGAGGAGCTGCCGATAGCCATCGGCCTGTTCCTGCCCCCCGCCGCGCTGGCCTGGCTGCTGGTGCGCCCGGCCTGAGCCCGCTCAGCCGCGCTCGCGCCGCTGCCCGCTGTCCGTCACCACCTGGCCGTTCTCCAGCGTGAAGGGCGGCAGCGGCCCCACCGGCAGCAGCGCCAGCACCCGCTCCGGCGGGCGGCACAGCGCGGTGCCCAGCGGCGTCACGACGAGGGGGCGGTTCAACAGCACGGGATGCTGCGCCACCGCATCCAGCAGCGCGTCGTCGCTCAGCGACGGGTCGGCCAGGCCCAGCTCGGCGAACACCGCCTCCTTGTCGCGCAGCAGCGCCCGCAGCGGTTCGCCGGTGGCGGCGGCCAGCGCGCGCAGCTGAGCGCGGCTGGGCGGGGTCTGCAGGTATTCGACGATGTGGGGCTCCAGCCCCGCGTGGCGGATCAGCGCCAGCACGTTGCGGGAGTTGCTGCAGCGGGGGTTGTGGAAGAGGGTGATCTCAGCGGTCGTCATGCGGCGATGTTCCCAGAAGCCGGCGGGCCGCCGCAGCGCAGCGGCGGGTCAGCATCCGCAGGCGTCGGCCCTGGCCGGCACCGCGCAGGCCTCGCCCTGGCAGCAGTTCTCGGTCAGATAGCCCAGCAGCGCATTCATCTGGCCGTAGGCCGCGCGGTAGATGAGGTTGCGGCCCACGCGTTCCTGCTGAACCAGGCCGGCGTTGGCCAGCTCCTTCAGGTGGAAGGACAGCGTGTTGGCCGGAATGCCCAGGCCCTCGGCCATGGTGCCCGGCGTGAGCCCGGCCTCTCCCGTGACCACCAGGGCGCGGAACACCTGCAGGCGCACCGGCTGAGCCAGCGCGGCGAGCGATTTGACGACGCTTTCTTCATCCATGCTTCCAGAATAATCGAAGCTCACGGCCTGCAGTCGCTCTATGCACCTGCTTTATTCGTTTATTTCCATACTCATGGAATAATGGATGAATAATCAGCCGACTCGGCAACGTCGCCGGGCGACGCACACCAGCCCTGCCCATGACCATCCACGTCCTGATTCTCTGCACCCACAACTCCGCCCGCAGCGTGCTGGCCGAAGGCATGCTCAACCACCTGGCCGGCCGGCTGAGCCAGGATGTGCGCGGCCACAGCGCCGGCAGCGCCCCGAGCGGGCGGCTCAACCCGTTCGCGCTGGAAGCGCTGAGCAATGCCGGTGTCGACATCACGGGCTATCGCAGCAAGAGCTGGGACGAGTTCACCACGCCCACCGCGCCGCCGCTGTCCATCGTCATCACGGTCTGCGACAGCGCCGCGGCCGAGGCCTGCCCGGTGTTCCTGGGCGCCGGATCGGCGGCGGGCCTGCCGGTCAGGGTGCACTGGGGCTACCCCGACCCGTCCAACGCCGAAGGCGGGGACGAGGGCAGGCGCCGCGCCTTCGAGCTGACGCGCCAGGCGCTGGGCTACCGGCTGCTGCAACTGCTGGCGCTGCCGCTGCAGTCCATGGACGCGCCCGCGCTGCGCGCCGCCCTCGCCGAGATCGGCCGCACCTGACCCGCCCGCCACACATGAGCTCCACTCGCCAGCCCGCGCCCATGAACCGCTTCGAACGCTATCTGAGCCTGTGGGTGTTTCTGTGCATCGTCGTGGGCATTGCGCTGGGCCGGCTGCTGCCCGACGTCTTCCAGGCGATTGGCCACATGGAATACGCGCAGGTCAATCTGCCGGTCGGGCTGCTGATCTGGGTGATGGTGATCCCCATGCTGCTGAAGGTGGACTTCGGCGCGCTGCATCAGGTAGGCCGGCACTGGCGCGGCATCGGCATCACGCTGTTCGTGAACTGGGCCGTCAAGCCCTTTTCGATGGCGCTGCTGGGCTGGCTGTTCGTGCGCCAGGTGTTCGCGCCCTGGCTGCCCGCCGCGCAGATCGACAGCTACATCGCCGGCCTGATCCTGCTGGCCGCCGCGCCCTGCACGGCCATGGTCTTCGTCTGGAGCCGCCTGACCCGGGGCGACGCGCTGTTCACGCTGTCCCAGGTGGCCCTGAACGACGCCATCATGGTGTTCGCCTTCGCACCGCTGGTGGCGCTGCTGCTGGGCATGTCGGCCATCGTCGTGCCCTGGAGCACGCTGATCACCTCGGTGCTGCTGTACATCGTGATCCCGGTGATCCTGGCCCAGCTGTGGCGCCGGGCCCTGCTGCGCCGCGGCAGCCCGGCGCTGGACGCCGCGCTGGCCCGCATCGGCCCCTGGTCCATCGCCGCGCTGCTGGCCACGCTGGTGCTGCTGTTCGCGTTCCAGGGGCAGGCCATACTCCAGCAGCCGCTGGTGATCGCGATGCTGGCGGTGCCCATACTCATCCAGGTGTTCCTGAACGCCGGCCTGGCCTACTGGCTGAACCGCCGCGCCGGTGAGGCGCACAGCGTCGCCTGCCCCTCGGCGCTGATAGGCGCGTCCAACTTCTTCGAACTCGCGGTGGCTGCGGCCATCAGCCTGTTCGGCTTCCACTCCGGCGCCGCGCTGGCCACCGTGGTGGGCGTGCTCATCGAGGTGCCGGTGATGCTGCTGGTGGTGCGCTGGGTCAACGCCAGCAAGGGCTGGTATGAACAGGGCCTGGCCCGCTGATCCCCATGAACCCGACAACGCCCATGCCCGACCTCGCAGACGCCAGCGACCTGCCCGCCCTGCGGTCCGACCTGTTCGCCATTCCCTCGCTGCAGAGCTTCGCCCCGCTGGGCACGGCCCGCCACGCGCCGCGCTTCCTGCTGCTGTACGGCTCGCTGCGTGAGCGCTCCTACAGCCGCCTGCTGAGCTTCGAAGCCGCCCGCCTGCTGCAGGCCATGGGCGGCGAGGTGCGCCTCTTCGACCCCAGCGGCCTGCCGCTGCCCGACGGCGCGCCGGACACCCATCCCAAGGTGCAGGAGCTGCGGGAGCTCGCTGCCTGGGCCGAGGGCATGGTCTGGTGCTCGCCGGAGCGGCATGGCGCGATGACGGGCGTGATGAAGTCGCAGATCGACTGGATCCCGCTGTCGTCCGGCGCCGTGCGCCCGACACAGGGCAAGACGCTCGCGGTGATGCAGGTCTGTGGCGGCTCGCAGTCTTTCAATGCGGTCAACCAGATGCGCATCCTGGGTCGGTGGATGCGCATGCTGACCATTCCCAACCAGTCGTCCGTGGCCAAGGCCTTCGCCGAGTTCACCGACGAGGGTCGCATGAAGCCCTCGGCCTTCTACGACCGTGTGGTGGACGTGATGGAGGAACTGTTCAAGTTCACGCTGCTGACCCGCGATCTGGGCCCCTACCTGGTCGACCGCTACAGCGAACGCAAGGAAAGCGCCGAGGAGTTGTCGCGGCGGGTGAACCAGCGCGCGCTCTGAGCGTTGCGCCGGGCCTGGGGCTACAGGGCCGCAAGTGCCGCCAGGGCGCGACGTGACGAGGCCTGACTGGGCTCGCCCAAGGCCTCGCGCAATGCCAGCGCCTGGTTGAAGCGATCGCGGGCCTCGTGCACACGATCCTGTTCGACCAGGCTGCGACCCCAGTGGTGCAGCGCCATCGCCTCGATCCGCCGCCAGGCCCCGGCGCGGGCCACGGCCACCGCCTTCGCGAACACCGGCTCGGCCTCGTCGCGCCGGCCCAGGTATTGCAGCGCCGTGGCGTAGGCGCACCAGAACCACGCCGCCGGCTCGTGAGCCGACAGCGCATCGGCCGGCGCCTGATGCGGCGCCAGCACGGCCAGCGCGTGGGCTTGCTGGCCCGCCTGGGTCAGCAGGCCGGCCAGATCCGCACTGGCGTCCACCAGAGCCAGGGCGTCACCGCCGCGCAGCACCTGCGCATGGCGCTCGCTGTGCGTGGCGATGGCTCGCGCCAGTTGCTGCGCATCGGGCGGCACAAAGCGCATGAACTCGGGCGGGTTGGTGTCACTCATGGTCGTTGCTCGAACGGCGACCCGCCAAGGAGCGATGGCCCTTGTCCACCACCCCCAAGCCCTCGGCCACCCGGGCGCCCAGCGCCTGGGCCTGGGCCAGCGCGTCGGCAGCACTGCGGGGCAGGCGCTGCAGCTCAAAGGTCCGGTAGCCGCTGGTGCCGGCTTCCACCAGCCACAGGTCCTCGGTGCCCAGCTCACGCACGCGTACCCAGGCGACGTCAGACAGATCCTGCCGGCGCGAGTGCACCGGCCAGCCAAACAGGCGCAGGCGGCGCGTCAGGCAGCGGCTGCCCAGATCCAGGCCCGCCCTGCGGCGCAAGCCGCGGGCCAAAACCAGTGCTCCCAGCGCCAGCACGCTGACCACGGCGGCCAAGCCGACGCTCAAGCCCAGCGCCACGGCTGCCCAGACCTTCACCAGCGCCGCGGCTGTTGCCAGCGCCGATGCCCACCAGGCCCGCGGAGCCACCAGAGCCTGTTCGCCAAGATTCAGTTCGTGCACTGCGCAATCGCTCCTGACATCAGATCTGCGGAAGCCCAGCGCTGCCTGGAGCGCGCTGGCGGCGTCTCATGCACAGCCAAGCACGGGCGTGAATCGGATTTTGCAGCGGACCGCGCCGGCCCGGCACGCGCGCCTGTGTTCCACTTCTGCCGTGAAGACTGAAGTCCCCCAGAACAAACCCGCCCGGCCGCCCGCCCCGGCCTATCCGCTTCCGCAACCCCGCCACGCCGCCCGGCTGCCGCAAGGCCTGACGCCGGAAGACTGGCAGCGCATCCGCCAGGCCGCCTATGTGCTGCCCCAGGTGCTGACCCCGGCCGACCTGGACGACGGCAGCGACGAGGCGCTGGAGCGCCTGGGCGCGATCCAGATCTCCAAGGCCGCCGGCGGCGCGCGGCCCAGCCGCTGGATATTGCCGGCCCACATCCCGGCCGCGCTGGCGCAGCTGGACGCCACGCCCATGGCCAACACGCTGCGCGCGCTGATGCAAAAGCGCCTGGCGCAGCTGGAGTCGCTGGGCCTGCGGCGCGAGGGCCTGGTGTTCACGCGGCTGTGCGTGCACCCCGTCAAGCTGGCGCATGAGGACTGGCGCATCGAGCTGTCGCACCGCGTGCCGGTGCAGGAGGCGCCCGTGTGGGCCTTCATGCGCGACGGTGAGGCCGGCGCGCTGCGCCAGGCCCTGGGCCAGGCGCCCGAATACTCCTTCCAGGCCGAGCTGGCGCTGCACCTCAACCACCTGATCGCACGCAGCGCCGCCATGGGCAACGAGGCCCAGCTGGCCTCGCTGCTGCCACGCCTGCAGGCCGAATGCGGCGTGCCCATGGCCTTTGCCGACCTGAAGGCCGCGCTGACCCGCGCGCAGGACCGCTGGGAGCAGCAGGTCGAGGAGCAGGACGCGCTCACCAGCCTGGGCCGCGAGCTGGCCTTCCAGGGCTACCCCGACAGCTTCGACGCGGCGCGCAAGCTGGGCCGCAAGGTGACGCTGTATCTCGGCCCGCCCAACAGCGGCAAGACCCACGCGGCCTTCGAGCGCCTGAGCCAGGCGCTGGACGGCGCCTACCTGGCGCCGCTGCGCCTGCTGGCGCTGGAGGGGCGCGACCGCCTGGTGGGCCGCGGCGTGCCCTGCTCGCTGCTGACCGGCGAGGAGAACGTGCCGGCCAGCAATGCTCGCGTGATCTCCAGCACCATCGAGATGGTCAACACCCGCGACGTGGTGGACGTGGCCGTCATCGACGAAGCCCAGATGATCTTCGACGACTCGCGCGGCTGGGCGTGGACGCAGGCCATCGTCGGCGTGCCGGCCCGCGAGCTCATCATCATCGGCTCGGCCTATGCGGCCCCCGCCATCGAGCGGCTGCTGCAGCTGTGCGGCGAGAAGCCCGAGCGCCGCATGTTCGAGAAGAAGCAGGAGGTGCAGCTGATGCCGGCCCCGGTGCCGATGACGCACCTGCAGTCCGGCGACGCGGTGGTGGCCTTCAGCCGGCGTGACGTGCTGATGCTGCGCGACCAGATCGCCCAGGGCGGGCACGCGGTCAGCGTCATCTACGGCGCGCTGCCGCCCGAGGTGCGCCGCCGCGAGGCCGAGCGCTTCGCGGTGGGCGCCAGCGACATCCTGGTGGCCACCGACGCCATCGGCATGGGCCTGAACCTGCCGATACGCCGTGTGCTGTTCTCCACGCTGACCAAGTTCGATGGCGTGGGTGACCGCGACCTCAGCGTCAGCGAGGTGCACCAGATTGCCGGCCGCGCCGGCCGCTACGGCCTGCACGACGAAGGCTTCGTCAGCGTGCTCAAGGAAGCCGAGGCCCACGCGATGAAGACGCTGCGCGACCTGCTGCCCAAGCAGCCGCGCGCGCCGCGCGACTTCAAGGCCCCGGTGGCGCCCAACTGGCGCCATGTGGAGACCATCTCGCGCCGCATGGGCGTGAACAAGCTGTACGCGGTGCTCAGCATCTTCATGCAGCAGCTGCGACTGGACGACGCCCACTTCGCGGTGGCCGAGCTGGAGCAGATGCTGGAGCTGGCCGAGATGCTGGACCGCAACGCCGGCTCGCTGAGCCTGCAGGAGCGCTTCCGCTACGCCCAGGCGCCGGTGGACGCGCGCCTGCCCATGGTGGTGGACCAGTTCCAGGGCTGGGTGATGAACCACGCCCAGCGCGGCGAGGCCGGCGACCCGCACTTCCTGGACGACTACGACCAGCACGGCCGCCTGGACCGCATGGAGCAGGCGCTGCGCATCTGCACGCTATGGCTGTGGCTGGACCTGCGCTTCCCCGGCGTGTACGGCCATGTCGAGGAGGTCATCGACCTGCGCTCGCGCCTGAACGACGGCATCGAACGCCACCTCAAGGGCAAGAAGCCGCTGTGGCAGCGGCGCGGGCGGTGAGCGCTCGCGTCACCACTCACAGCGGCCAGACCGCAGACCGTGCGCGCCCCGCCGGGAGGCCGGGCGCGCGGCAGGCGTCTCTCAGGCCACCGGGATGGGCTCGCGCTCCATCACCTCGTTGAACTGGTCGATCAGCGCGTGTTCGCCGCTGCCGGGGTTGTCGCGGATGGCCTTCACGCTGTCCACCAGCACCTCGATGTCATCGCTGCCCAGGCGCTCCACGGTCTGGGCGATGAAGTCGTCCAGCGGCATTGCGCGCGGGTCGCCGCTCTTGTGGATCAGGTCGGTGTCCACCCAGGGCGGCGCGATCTCCAGCACCTTCACCGAGGTCTTGCGCAGCAGGAAGCGCTGCGACAGCGTGTAGGAGTGGATGGCTGCCTTGGTGGCCGAGTACAGCGCGTTCGAGGCCAGCGGCAGGAAGGCCAGGATGGAGCTGTTGTTGATCAGGTAGGCCTCGGGCTGGCGCTTCAGGTGCTCGATGAAGGCCGCGCTGACCCGCACCGGGCCCAGCACATTGGTCTCCAGCAGGTGCACCGCGCCGGCGTCGTCCAGCGCGCCGGAGCCGGCGCTGTCGAAGGGCATGACGCCCGCGTTGTTGATGACCACGTTGAGCGCCGGGAAGCGCGCCAGCACGTCGCGGGCGGCGGCCTGGATGGACTCCGGCCGGGTCACGTCCAGCTCCACGGTCGCGATGCCGGGGTGCTGCGCGCTGATCTGGGCCAGCCGCTCGCGCCGCCGCCCGGCCACGATGACCTGGTTGCCGCGCTGCTGCAGGGCCAGCGCCAGGCCCAGGCCTATGCCCGAGGTGCCGCCTGTGATGAAGATGGTGTTGCCGCTGAGTTTCATGGGGTGCTCCGGAAGTCGGGCAAGGATGGAGGGGAATCAGTGCGCGGCGGCCGTGTAGCGCGGTGCCGGGCGGTTGCTGCCGAGCTGGGGCGCCAGCGCCTGGCGCGCCGCCTCGAGGCGCTGCCAGGCCGACTCGTCCTGCAGCGACGGGATGGTGATGAGCTCGCCGCGGTCGAAGCCCACCAGCGCGGCGTCCACCATCTCGGTGGCGCTCATCACGATGGCCTGCGGCAGGTGCTCGACCGGCAGGCCGCCCTTGCTCCAGAAGTCCGTCGCCGTAGCGCCCGGCAGCACCGCCTGCACGCGCAGGCCGCGCGCGCCCAGCTCGTGCTGCAGCGACTGACTGAATGCGGTCACAAAGGCCTTGCTGCCGCCATAGACGCCGTTGAGGATCTCCGGCGCCACCGCCACGATGGACGAGATGTTGATGACCGCGCCGCGGCCGCGCGCCACGAAGCCCGGCACGGCCGCATAGGTCAGGCGGGTCAGCGCCGTCACATTGAGCTCGATCATGCGGGTCATCTGCTCGACGTCGCTCTCCAGCAACTGGGTGTGCGTGCCCATGCCGGCGTTGTTGACCAGCAGCGTGATGCTGGCGTCCTCGCGCAGCTTGGCCTCGACGCGGGCACGGCCGGCGGCGTCGCCGAGGTCGGCGTCCAGGACCTCGACGGTGCGGCCGGTCTCGGTGGACAGGCGGCTGGCCAGCTCGGTGAGGCGGGCGCGGTCGCGCGCCACCAGGATCAGGTCGTAGCCGCGGCGGGCCAGGCGGTCGGCATAGACGGCGCCCATGCCGGACGACGCGCCGGTGATCAGGGCGGTGCCGAGGTGGGGAGCGGTGTTGCGGGTCATGACGTTTTCTCCTGAAGCGGGGAAGCGGTGGAACATGCCGTCATGGTAGGAATTCGTCACCTTGTCTCAAATGACGTATACAGTCATGTTTAAAGACACTCAAGACAGGAACCGGTCATGCACCGTCTGGGTTATGTACTGAGCGACGGCTTCCAGCTGATGTCGCTGTCCACGCAGGCCGTCTTCGAGTTCGCCAACCAGGTGGCCGGCGAACCCTTCTACGCCTTCGCCTGCTACAGCGTGAACGGCGGCGAGGTGCGCTCGTCCAGCGGCGTCAGCGTGACGACACGGGCGCTGGGGCCGGTCACGCAGGCCGACACCTGGATGGTGGCCGGCGTGCTGGACCCGCTGGCCGCGCCCACTGCCGAGCCGGTGCTGCGCTTCCTGAGGCGCGCGCAACGCCATGCGCGCCGCATCGCCGGCCTGTGCACCGGCGGCTTCGTGCTGGCCCAGGCCGGCCTGCTGGACGAACGCCGCGCGACCATGCACTGGGCCTACGGGCGCGAGCTGCAGGCGCGCCACCCGGCCGTGCGCGTGGAGGACGACCGCATCTTCATCATCGACGGCCCGATGTGGACCTCGGCCGGCATGACCGCCGCGCTGGACCTGGCGCTCGCGATGGTCGAGAAGGACCTGGGCGAGGCCGTGGCCCGCTCGGTGGCGCACAAGCTGGTGATGAACCAGCGCCGCGCCGGCGGCCAGAGCCAGCACTCCGAGATGCTGGAGATGACGCCCAAGTCCGACCGCATCCAGCAGACGCTGGACTACGCGCGCAGCCGCCTGAAGCAGCCGCTGTCGGTGGAGCAGCTGGCCGACATCGCGCACCTGAGCCCACGCCAGTTCAGCCGCGTTTTCACGGCCGAGACCGGCGTGTCGCCGGCCAAGGCCATCGAGGGCCTGCGGCTGGAGGCGGCGAGGCTGATGATCGAGCAGAGCCGCCATCCGCTCGAGGTGGTCGCCCGCGAGACGGGCTTCCGCGACCGCCGCCACCTGCGCGAGGTGTTCATGCGCAACTTCGGCGTGCCGCCGCAGGCCACCCGGCGCAGCGCGCGGGCCTCGGCCTGAGGCGCGGGCCAGGTCATGCACCGCCTGCTGCTTGCGCTGATACGGCTCTATCAGCGCCACCTGTCGCCCCGCAAGGGCTTCAGCTGCGCCTACCGCGTGCACACCGGGCGGGCCAGCTGCTCGGCGCTGGGCTATCGCGCGGTGCGCCGCCACGGCGCGTTCAAGGGCCTGGCGCTGACCCGCGAGCGCACGCGGCGCTGCGGCGCGGAACACCGCCACCACGGCCCTCTGCCGCGCCGCCTGCATGCCCAGCAGGGCGTCTGCGACGCCGGCTGCGATCTGCCCTGCGACAGCCCCTGCGATGCCGGCCCCGGCGGCGGCCGCGGGCTGGCGCACCTCTGCGACCTGGCCGACTGCTGTGGCTGCGACTGGCCGTCGCGCGACAAGGGCACGAGGCGGCCAGTCAAGGACCGCCGGGCGACGGGAACGCTGCGCGGCTAGACCAGACCCAGCGCCAGCAGATCCCGCGCCGTTGCCAGGATGGCCTCGCGCGGCGGGCGGGGCGTCCAGCCCAGTACGTCCTTGGCATGGCCGGCATCCTGGTGGCGCACGACGCCCAGTTCGCTGGCCGCGGCGCGCACCGTGGGGCTGAACCTGGCCAGCAGGCGCACGCTCCAGTCCGGCAGCTCCAGCGTGGGCACGCGGCGGGCCGGCTCGCCCAGGCCGGCGCGCAGGATGGCGGCGATCTCGCGCAGCCACAGGAAGCCGCCACAGGCGATGAAGCGCTCGTCGGCCAGGCCCGGCGCGGTCAGCGCACGGCGATGCAGCTCGACGACATCGCGCAGGTCCACCACGCCGAAGCCGATGCGCGGCAGCGCCGGAATGCGGCCCTGCAGCAGGCGCTGCACGATGACGACGCTGGCGGAGTGGTCGGCACTGGCCACGGGCCCGAGCACGACGGAGGGGTTGATCGTGCAGAACTCCAGACCCTCGCCCTCGCGGGCCACCCAGTCGCGCGCGGCGCGTTCGGCCACGGTCTTGGACTGCACATAGGGCGGAATGCCGGGTGCGGACAGGTCGGTCCAGTCGGCCTCGGTCAGCTGGTGTTCGCCAGGCCCGTGGCCGTAGGCGATGGCGGCCACCGACGAGGTCATCACGACGCGGCGCGCACCGGCCTCGCGGGCCGCCTGCAGCACACGCAGCGCGCCGTCGCGGGCCGGCACGATGAGCTCGCGGGCATCGCGCGGCACGCCCACCGGCAGCGGCGAGGCCACATGGGCGACATGGCTGCAGCCTGCCGCCGCATCGCGCCAGCCGGCGTCGGCGCCGAGGTCGGCCGTGAAGCAGCGCAGCCGCTCATCGCCCGTCGCCATGCCCAGCTGCGCGCGCAGCGCTGGCTCACGGCCCGGGCTGCGCAGCGTGGCGTGCACCTGCCAGCCGTCGTCCAGCAGCTGGCGGATCAGCGCGCCGGCGATGTAGCCGCTGCCGCCGGTGACGAGGATGCGGCCCGGCATGGCAGGACGTCAGCGCACGCGGAAGACAGCCACCGCGCCCGAGAGCTGCTGCGCCTGCGTGGCCAGGCTGGCCGCGGCGGCGGCGCTTTCCTCCACCAGCGCGGCGTTCTGCTGCGTGGCGTGATCCACCTGGGTGACGGACTCGTTCACCGTCACCAGACCCTGGCTCTGCTCGGTGGTGGCATGGGCGATCTCGCCGATCAGGTCGCTGACCTTGCGCACCTGCTGCACGATCTGCTCCATGGCCTCGCCGGCCTCGGCCACCTGGCGGCCGCCCAGCTCGACGCGATCGGCCGAGCCGCCGATCAGCGCCTTGATCTCCTTGGCCGCGGTGGCCGAGCGCTGGGCCAGCGTGCGCACCTCGCTGGCCACCACCGCGAAGCCGCGGCCCTGCTCGCCGGCCCGCGCGGCCTCGACCGCGGCGTTGAGAGCGAGGATGTTGGTCTGGAACGCGATGCCGTCGATCACGCCGATGATGTCGACGATGCGGCGCGAGCTGTCGCTGATCTCGCGCATGGTGCTGACCACCTGGCCCACCACCTCGCCGCCGCGCCCGGCGGCCTCGCTGGCGGCGGCCGCAAGCTGGTTGGCCTGCTGGGCATGGTCGGCGCTCTGGCGCACGGTGCTGGTCAGCTGCTCCAGCGCGCTGGCCGTCTGCTGCAGATTGCTGGCCTGCATCTCGGTGCGGCTGGACAGATCCTGGTTGCCGGCCGCGATCTGGCTGGAGGCCGTCAGCACCGAATCCACGCCGCCACGCACCTGGGCCACCAGCTGGCGCAGCTTGAGCTGCATGTCGCGCATGGCAGCCAGCAGGCTGGTGTCGTCGCCCGGGGGCACCTGCACGTCCTGGCTCATGTCGCCATCGGCGATGCGGCGCGCCGTGGCCACGGCCTCGCGGGGGTCGCCGCCCAGCTGCCGCAGCACCGAACGAACCAGCCAGGCGCCGGCCATGAGTGCGGCCAGCACGGCGGCGGCGGCCAGGCCCCACAGGATGGTGCGGCCGCGCAGATAGGTCCGGTCCGCCGACACCGCCTGATCCTCGACCAGCTTCTTCTGGGTCGCAGCAAATTCCTCGATGCGCTGCAGGTAGGCCAGCTCGGCCGGGCTGGTCTCCTTCTGCATCAACAGTCGCGCCGCCGCGATGTCCCCCGCCTGAACCAGCTTCACGAGCTGCCGTTCGCTGGCCAGGTAGTGCTGCCGGTCCCCCTCCAGCGCCTTCAGGCTGGCCCGCCCCTGCGGGGTCACGACATGCTGGTCCAGATAGTGGATGGCTTCCCCGCGCAACTCATGCTGTTTCTCCAGGCCCGCCACCTCCTCGGCGATGCGGGCAGGCTCCTCGAGCACCAGCAGATTGCCCAGGTGCCGGGCCGACTTCAGCAGGCTGACCCGCCAGTCCGCCGCATGCTGCAGCTTGGGGCTGCGGTCCTGCGCCAGCAGCTCGGCCTCGTCGTAGAGGGCGTGCAGCATGCCTAGGCCGGTTGCCACGGCCACGATCAGCAGCGCGACGACGACGCCGAACGCGACAAAGATCTTGCGGCCGATCGGCCATTGGTCGAGATTCATGCCACTCCCCTGGATGACGCATGCATGACGGAGCAGGTCTGCGCCCGCTGCCCGGCATTCTGCTGTGACCCGGCGCACAGTTCGGGGTCCATCTTGGCGTCTTCCCGAACAAAACGGAAGGAATCCACTCATTCGTGCCGCCTTGGATTGCCTGACCCGCCCGATGACTTCCTTCACCCGCGGCCAATCCGCCTTGCCAGCGGCGTCGGCATGGCCGACAGTCGCGGCTTTTCGCGTTTGACCTGGACCCTGTGTTGACCACCGCCACCCTTGACGCGGACGCCGAACGGCGCGCCCGCCACGATCGATCCTTCCTGGGTCACCCCGCCGGCCTGGGCTGGCTGGCCGCCTGCGAGCTGTGGGAGCGCTTCTCCTACTACGGCATGCAGACGCTGCTGGTGCTCTACCTGAGCAACTACCTGTTCCTGCCGCAGAACATCGGCCCCGTGATGGGCATGGACGCGCTGCGCGCCGCCATCGAGAACGTCACCGGCGCGCGCTCACCGCAGCAGCTGGCATCCATCGTGTTCGGCCTGTATGCGGGCCTGGTCTACCTGACGCCCATCTTCGGCGGCCTGCTGGCCGACCGTGTGCTGGGCCGCACCCGCACCGTGGTGCTGGGCGCCAGCCTGATGGCCTTCGGTCACTTCCTGATGGCCTTCGAGACAGCGCTGCTGCCGGCGCTGGCCTGCCTGCTGATCGGCGTGGGCTGCTTCAAGGGCAATATCGCGGCCCAGGTGGGCGACCTCTACGACCCCAAGGACAAGCGCCGCGCCAGCGCCTTCCAGATCTTCATGCTGGCGGTGCAGGTGGCGGTGATCGCCGCGCCCATCGTCTGCGGCACGCTGGGCGAGAAGGTGGCCTGGCACTGGGGCTTCGGCGCCGCCGGCGTGGGCATGGTGATCGGCCTGTTCGTCTACCTGGCCGGCCGCCGCTGGCTGCCGCCCGAGGCGCCGCGCCGCGCCGCGGCCAGCGCCACGCCGCGGGCCCCGCTGGGCCGCCGCGCCTGGCTGCAGGTGGGCCTGCTGGTGCTGATCCTGCCGCTGCTGATGCTGTCCATCGTCGGCAACCAGCAGTTCCAGAACGCCTACCCGCTGTGGGCCGAGAAGAACCTCGACCTGCTGCTGTTTGGCTGGGAGGTGCCCGTCACCTGGCTGCAGGCCGTCGATGCGCTGCTGAGCACCGGCACCATGCTGGCCTCGCTGGCGTTCTGGCGCTGGTGGGCCACGCGTCGGCGCGAGCCCGACGAGATCGGCAAGATGGCGCTGGGCTGCTTCATCGCAGCCGCCGCACCAGCGCTGCTGATGATTCCGGCCGCCGCCGCGGACGGCGGCGCCGGCAAGGCCAGCCTGGCCTGGACGCTGGTCTACACGCTGGTCAACAACCTGGGCTTTGCCAACATCCTGCCGGTGGGCCTGGCGCTGTATTCGCGCGCCGCACCCCAGGGCCTGCAGGGCGTGATGATCGGCATCTACTACCTGCACCTGTTCTTCGGCAACAGCTTCGTGGGCTGGCTGGCCGGCTTCCTCGGCGAGATGCCGGGGGCGCGCTTCTGGGGCCTGCACGCGCTGCTGGTGGTGGCGGCCGGTGCCGGGCTGCTGCTGGTGAAGCTGGTGTTCGGGCGCCTGCTGGCGCCGCAGGACGAGCCCGCCCCGGCTCGCCCCTGAGCCCCGCGGTGGCGCGTCAGCGCGCCACCAGCCCCAGCTGCTGCATCAGCGTGAGGTTGTCCTCGAGATGCCAGTTCTCGGCGATGCGGCCCTCGGCGATGCGGTAGATGTCGGTGGCGATGAAATCCACCGCCTGGCCGGCACCGCGCCGGCCCTGGAACTCGCCACTGAAATGGCCGCTGAAGCGCAGGTGCACGACGACCCGGTCGCCCGTGACCAGCATCTGCTCGATGCGGGCCGTCAGGTCGGGCACCGCGGCACGAAAGCCGCGGCTGGCCGCGATCGGCCCTTCCACGCCCTGGGCCCGGCCGGGCGGCAGGGTGCGGTCCATGAAATCCGGCGCCAGGGCCGCACGGGCCAGGGCCTCGTCGCCACTGGCCCAGAAGCTGCCGTAGCGCCTTGCGGCCAGTACCTGGGACTGCTGCTGGGCCGCGGGCAGGCTGCGGTCGGCCACCAGCACCTGCGGCTGCAGCAGCGCTGCCGGCTGGGCCGCCAGCGCCACCGGGCCGCACAGCAGCGGCACCACGGCCAGGGCGGCAAGGGATGAGCGGTAAGTTCTCGTCATGGCCAGCCTCAGAACAAGGGCTTGAGCGTGAGCACCTGCAGCTCGGCGCGCCCCTGCAGCCGGGCGGCCAGCGCCGTGAAGGCCGGCGCCTGCGCATGCTGCTCCAGGGCCGCGGCGCTGCTCCAGCGCTCGATCATCACGAGGCGCTCGGGCCGGGCGCTGTCCTCGTGCAGCACGTAGCTCTCGCAGCCGGGCTCGCCGCGCACGGCCACGACGGCCTCGCGCAAGGCGGCCAGCACGGCATCGCGCTGGCCCGGCAGGACGGTGAGGGTGGCCACGACGGCCACGGGGGAAGACGCTGAAGTGCTCATGGTGACAGGAGGTGAAGCGCCGCGAGGCGATGGCCCGCATGCTGGGCCCCGGCCCGGCCGCCGACAAGCGGGCAGCGGCGAAATCAGTTTCCGGCCCAGGCCGCAAATGCTGCGTCCTGCCTACACTGCGGCGCCATGATCACCGTCCACCACCTGAACAACTCCCGTTCCCAGCGCGTGCTGTGGATGCTGGAGGAACTGGGCCTGCCCTACGAGATCCAGCACTACCAGCGCGACCCCAAGACCCGCCTGGCCCCGCCCGAGCTGCGCCGGGTGCACCCGCTGGGCAAGTCGCCGGTGCTGACCGACGACGGCCTCACGGTGGCCGAGAGCGGTGCCATCCTCGAATACCTGGTGGACCGCTACGGCCAGGGCCGCTTCAAGCCGGCCGATCCGGCGCCCCAGCACCCGGACACGCTGCGCTACCGCTACTTCCTGCACTTCGCCGAGGGCTCGGCCATGCCGCCGCTGCTGATGAAGCTGGTGTTCACGATGGTCACCCGGGCCCCCATGCCCTTCTTCGTGAAGCCCATTGCGAAGGGCATCGCGAACAAGGTGCTGGGCAGCTTCGTCCAGCCCAATATCGACGCCCAGCTGGCCTTCCTGGAGGCCGAGCTGAGCGCCCGGCCCTGGTTTGCCGGCGCCGAGTTCAGTGCCGCCGACGTGCAGATGAGCTTCCCTCTGGAGGCCGCCGCCGCCCGTGGCGGTGCGATGGACGCTTACCCGGCCCTGCGCGACTTCCTGGCCCGCATCCACGCCCGCCCCGCCTACCTGCGCGCACTGGAGCGCGGCGGCCCGTACGAGCTGATGAGCTGACGCGACGGCAGCGGCCTCAGCCGCCGGTGCACCACTGGCGCTCGCAGGGAACGCCGTCGTGGTTGCCATCCATCTGCGTGCCGGGGCAGTGCTTGACGAACCAGGTGGCCTCGGCACAGGAACTCATCTGCTCGCAGCGGGTGCGGCCATCGCAGCGATAGGGCGAGGCCGTCGGCCCAGGCTCGGCCAGCACCGGCGAGGGCGCCTGCCGCTCCAGGTCCAGGCGGGTCGCCGCGGCCTGGTAGTGCCGCCAGCCCCAGGCGCCCAGCACGCTCAGCAGAGCCAGGATCAGCAAACTCCCCAGCAGCCTGGGCAGGTCCAGCCCCGCAGAGCGCGCCGCAGCGGATCGCGTCACGCCCGGCCGCCCCGGTGCGGGCGTCCCGAGCGCCGTGCGCTGCACGCGAACGGCCTGCACCCGGCCATCGGCCCCACGCCCCAGCTCGTAGCTGAGCGACTCCCCCTGCACCGGCCGCCCGCCGTCGCGCGCAAAGGCACTGATGTGGACGAACACCTCCGCGCCGCCCTGCGTCGGCGCGATGAACCCGAACCCACGCTCTTCCTGCCAGCTGCGCAGAATGCCCTGTGACCTCATGTGATCCTCCGCGGACCACCATGTTAGGCGGTGCAGGGTGAGCGGCAGAGGGTGCGGATGCCCCCCGGCGGGCGCCTGTCAGATCAGACGTTCGCGCAGCACCTGAAAGTCCACCGCCGGCACCACGAAGCACAGCGGCCCGCCCTGCGGCTGCAGGGCCTGCAGCACCGGGCAGTGCAGCGAGCCCGGCCGCAGCCGCGCGGGCCGGACCTGCGCGGGGTCGATGGGCAGCGCGATGTCCACCAGCGCACAGCCCGGCCCCTCGGGCAGCGGCACGACGGCGGCGTCCTGCAGCGTCAGCCGGCGCACGGCAGCCGCCCAGCCGGGCCCGCAGGCCTGCAGCACGGCGTCCGCCCCGGACAGCGCGGCATCGTCCAGCAGCTGCAGGCTGGCACGCAAAGCCGGCGCGCTGCCGGCGCCGGGGTCGATGTCGGTGTGCAGCAGCCCATCGGCCCAGCCATGCGAGAAGCGGCGCGGCAGATGGACCGGCAGGCCGTCGCTGAACAGCCGCGCGCCCAGCACGTAGGGCAGCTGGCTGATCGCGTTGTGCGTGAACAGCACGGTGCGCTCCGGCACCTGCCGGTCGGCCTGCGGACGCAGGTAGAGCCGCCAGTTGCTCTGCAGCGGCGAGGGGCAGAGCCGGCGCAGCCGACCCAGCGCCGCCGGGCCGAAGTGCCGGTGGGCATAGCTCAGCACGGTGAACGGGGTCAGGCCCTGATGCTCGACCAGCGCCAGCCCGGGCGGCACCCAGGCCGCCACGCGCGACACCGGCACCATCCAGGTGAGATAGGCCACGTCGCTCACCTCGCTGGCCAGCACGGGGAAGGGCAGGCCGGCCAGCAAGCGGCGTCGCCAGCCGGCCCAGCGGGGCGCATCCAGCAGCCAGGCCAGGCCGCGGGCCATGACGCCTGGGGTGGGGTGGCTGTAGCGCTGCTGCGGCCGCGGCGCAGCGGTGTCCGGCGGGGCGTGCACCGCTCAGGCCGCCGGCACCGGGCGGCTGCGGTAGAACTGCACCGGCTGCGCCTTGATCTCGGCCTTCAGGCTCTTCAGCACATGCTTGTGCATCGCGCCCACCACATGCATCTCGCAGGGCTTGCAGTCGAAGCGCAGTGTGAAGCGGTCATCGCCATGCTGCAGCGTCAGCGGCTCGGCGCGCACCGTGCCCTGCACGCCGGTCACACCCTTGGCCTGCTTGGGGCACAGGCTCAAGGACCAGCGCACGCAGTGCTTGGTGATCATCAGCGACACCTCGCCCAGCTCCTCGTGGCTCTCATACGCCGCGGCGATGAGCTTGACGCCGTGGCGGGCGTAGAACTGCGCGGCCTTGTCGTTGTAGACATTGGCCAGGTAGCTCAGCGTGTCTTCGGGGTAGGGCACGGGCGGCTCCACTGACGCGTGACGCGGCAGGCGCTCGAAGGCGGCGGCGCGCGCAGCCTCCAGCGCGGCCAGGCCGTCGCGGCGCAGCGCATTGAGCCGGGCCAGCGGCAGGAACAGGGGCTCGCCGCGCATCGCCAGGCGCACGCGGCGCGCCTCGAAGGCGGTGTCGCCCAGGCGGCTCAGCGCCTCCTTCATCTGGGCCTCGGCCTGGCGGGCGTCGCGCGCCGGTTCGTGCGCGTGCGCCAGGTGCACGGCGGCCTTGATGCCGGTTTCATCCTTCAGCGTCAGCTCGAAACCGTCGGCCACCTGGGCCAGCGTCAGGTCCACCGCGATGCGGCGCTCGCTGCTGGGCTTGGCCAGCAGGCGCTCCCAGGCCATGTCGCGGTTGCGGCTGATCGCGGTACCGGGGAAGAGATCCCTCAGATCGCTGAATGCCTGACCCTTGGACAGGTTGGGCGTGATGCGCCAGCGCGTGCCGAACTGTTGGTGGCCCGTCGGCGAATCGAGCGGCTCGGCCACGTTGACCGGCACACCCTGCAGCTCGCCCTGGCGATCCCACCAGGTCAGCGCATCGCCGTTGTTGACGACTCGCGTGGCGTCGCCGGTGTCGAGGTCGAAGTCCTCGGGGCCCACCCTGCGTACCTCGCCCAGCGGCATGCCGGCATGCTTGGGGCTATCGAAGGCGCCGATGTCGATCTTGCGCCCGTTGACGAAATAGTCGGTGCCGCCGCGGTTGAAGGCCTGCTCGGGTTCGGGCGTGAAGCTGAAGCGGCAGCGGCCATCGCTGGTCGCTGCCAGCTCGGGGCGGCGCTCGAACAGCGTGTCCAGCAGCGTGCGGTAGTGGGCCGTGACGTTCTTGACCGTGGCCATGTCCTTGTAGCGGCCCTCGATCTTGAAGCTGCGGATGCCGGCGTCGGCCAGCGCCTCGAGGTTGGCGCTCTGGTCGTTGTCCTTCAGCGAGAGCACATGCTTGTCGTGCGCCACGACGCGACCGGCACCATCCACCACGGTGAAGGCCTGGCGGCACTCCTGGCTGCAGGAGCCGCGGTTGGCGCTGCGCCCGGTCACCGCATGGCTGATGTAGCACTGGCCGCTGTAGGCCACGCACAACGCGCCGTGCACGAAGAACTCGAGGTGGGCGTTCTGCACCTGCGCACGGATGGCTCGGATCTGGCCCAGGTCCAGCTCACGGGCCAGCACCATCTGCGAGAAGCCCACGTCCTGCAGGAAGCGCGCCTTCTCGGGCGTGCGGATGTCGGTCTGGGTGCTGGCGTGCAGCTGCAGCGGCGGCAGGTCCAGCTCCAGCAGGCCCATGTCCTGCACGATCAGCGCGTCCACGCCGGCATCGAACAGCTGCCAGGCCATCTGCCGCGCGCCCTCCAGCTCGTCGTCGCGCAGGATGGTGTTGAGCGTCACGAAGATGCGCGCACGCCAGCGGTGGGCATGGGCCGCCAGGCGCGCGATGTCGGCAATGTCGTTGCCCGCCTTGTCGCGCGCGCCGAAGCCAGGGCCGCCGATATAGACCGCATCGGCGCCATGGTTGATGGCCTCGATGCCGATGTCGGCGTCGCGGGCGGGGGCGAGCAGTTCGAGACGGGTGCGGGGGAGGGCCATGCCGAATTCTAGGAATGGCCGCCTGTGGCCAGCTGCTGACAAGCCTGATACGCTGGTCCGCAGACCGAAGCCTGCGCATTGGCGCAGCTCGCTCAGGGGAGAGCCGGATATGAAGAACTGGTTGGAACGCCAGAGCATCCGAACCAAGCTGGTCTGCATCGGCGCCATTGCTGCCGCGGCCGCACTGATCCCGACCGCGCTGTTCCTGCAGCGCGCCTGGGTCGCCCACGCGCAGCTGGCGGCCGAGGCTGCCGCCGTGCCGATCGCAGGCCAGGTGCTGCAGCTGACGCGGCTGACGGCCCAGCACCGCGGCTTGTCCAACAGCGCGCTGGCCGGCGACAGCGCCGCGCAGTCTCAGCGCGCCGAGGTCTGGCAGAAGCTGCAGGGCCTGCAGGCCGCGTCCACGGCGGCACTGCCGCTGCTGCCCTCCGACGGGCTGCGCCAGGGCCTGCAGGCCTACTGGCGCGACATGGGGCAGCTGGCCGGCAGCGTGCAGTCGGCCAGCCTGCCGCCCACCGAGAGCTTCAAGCAGCACACCGCCCTGGTCGAGCGCCTGCTGGGCTGGGTCTACCAGCTCAGCGACGAGGCCGGCCTCGTGCTGCACCCGCTGCCCGACGGCTATTTCCTGCAGGACGCCGCCCTCAACCACCTGCCACTGTCCGCTGACCTGCTGGGCCGGCTGCGTGGTGCGGGCATGGGCATGCTGACCAAGGGTCAGCTCTCGCCCGCTGACCGCCAGCGCCTGACCGTGCTGCTGGAACGCACGGTCAGCGCCTACGAGCTGGCCACTCGTGCCCTGCAGCACGTCAACCCGGCCGACCTGCGCGCCACCAAGGTGGACGAACGCGCCCGTGAAGCCACCGAGCAGCTGACCCAGGTGCGCGAACTGGTTGAAAAAGGCGTGCTGGGCGTGGAGACCCCGACGCTGACCCCGGCCGACTGGTGGGGCCGGCTGACCACCGCCGTGGATGCGCAGTACGCCATCGGCGGCGCGGCCACCTCGGCACTGCAGCAGGACATCGACGAGCAGCTGTCCCGCAGCCGGCACACCATGGGCTGGAGCCTGGGCGCCATCGTGCTGCTGGCCCTGGGCGGCGCGGCGCTGCTGTGGACGGTGGCGGGCCAGACCGCGCGCTCCATGCAGCAGGCGCTGCGCCTGGCGAAGGACGTGGCCGAGGGCAACCTGGCCCAGCAGGCCGAGGCCGAACGGCAGCGCTCGCGCGACGAGGGCGTGCGCGTGACCCAGGCCCTGCACGACATGGCGCTCAGCCTGGGCAGCGTGGTGCGCACGGTCCGCGGCAACGCCGACCAGGTGGCCACCGCCAGCAGCGAGATCGCGATGGGCAATGCCGATCTCTCGGCCCGCACCGAAACCCAGGCCAGCGCGCTGCAGCAGACCTCGGCCTCCATGGACCTGCTGCGCCAGGCCATCGGCCAGGGTTCAGAAAACGCCAAGCTGGCCAGCGAGCTGGCCGCATCGGCCCGCGAGCAGGCTCAGCAGGGCGGCGGTGCGGTGGCCGAGCTGGCGGGCACGATGCAGCAGATCCAGGCCAGCTCGCAGCGCATCGCCGAGATCATCGGCACCATCGACAGCATCGCCTTCCAGACCAACATCCTCGCGCTGAACGCGGCCGTCGAGGCCGCGCGCGCCGGCGAGGAGGGGCGCGGCTTCGCGGTGGTGGCCAGCGAGGTGCGGGCCCTGGCCCAGCGCTCGGGCGCCGCGGCGCAGGAGATCCGCACGCTGATCGGCGCCAGCGTGGAGCGCATCGAGCTGGGCAGCCGCCAGAGCGAGAACTCGGCGGCCACGATCCGGCAGCTGGTGGATTCGGTCGCCCGGGTCGATCAGCTGATCCAGGAGGTCAGCGCGCTGTCCAGCCAGCAGAGCCTCAGCGTCAGCGAGATCGGGGCGGCCATCCACCAGATGGACGACGTCACCCAGCAGAACGCCGCGCTGGTGGAGCAGAGCGCGGCGGCAGCGGAGAGCCTCAGGCGCCAGGCCGAGGCGCTGCAGCAGGCGGTTGCCATCTTCCGGACCAGCGCGGCCTGAGCCCGCCGCTGAACCTGGGCCCTCTCAGGCGGGGCTGAGCTGGTCGTCGCTGCGGCAGACGCTGAGCCGCGCCTCGCCGCACCAGGCGGCCAGGTCCGCGGGCGCCTCACGCGGCGTCAGCCCGCGGGCCTGCACGGCGCCCACATAGCCGTTGCGCCCCTGCGCCTTGGCCGCGTACAGCGCCGAGTCCGCCAGCGACAGGCAGGCACGCCAGTCCCACAGCCGGGGCTGGTGCGGGTCCAGCGGAAAGGCCACGAAGCCCAGCGACACCGTCATGCCGACGCTCTGCCCGGGCGCGATCTCGAACGGCCGCTCGTGCACCGCGGCACAGACCCGCCGCGCCAGCTCGGCGGCGTCGTCGCGATGGGTCTCGCGCACCAGCACCAGGATCTCCTCGCCGCCCCAGCGCACCAGCGAGTCGGTCTCGCGGAATTCGGCGCGCAGCCGCTCGGCCACCTGCACCAGCACCGCGTCGCCGGCCGCGTGGCCGTAGCGGTCGTTGATGCGCTTGAAGTGGTCCAGATCCAGCAGCATCAGCAGCAGGTCGCTGTCGGGACCCGGCCCGCTGCCATCCTGATTCTCGAAACGCCGCAGGCACAGCCGCAGGTCGTCCTCCAGACGCAGCTCCAGATAGCGCCGGTTGCGCAGGCCGGTCAGCGCATCGGTGAGGCTGAGCTCGCGCAGCTCGGCCGTGCGCTCGTCCACCAGGCGCTGCAGCTCGGCCTGGCGCTGCCGCAGCCAGCCGGTGCGCCAGCGCACCCAGCCCCACACAGCCAGCAGCGCGAGCAGCACGCCACCACCACGCGCCCACCAGGTTTCCCACCAGGTTTCCCACCAGGCCGGGGCCAGGTCGATGGCCAGGTTCAGCTGCTCAGGCCCCCAGAGCGCATGGTGGGCCGACGCGCGTACCTGCAGCGCGTAATGCCCTGGCTTGAGCGGCCCGAAGCTGGGGTTGCGCGCGCCGGCGTCCACGGCGGTCCAGTCGTTGTCCAGGCCCACCAGGCGGTACTGGTAGCGCAGACGCTGAGGGTCCGCATAGTCCAGCGCGGCAAATTCCACGCTGAGGCTGCGTGTGCCGGGTGGCAGCTGCAGGCGCTGCGACGGCCCAGGTGCCGCATGCGGCTGACCGTTGACCCGCAGCGCGCTCACCACCAGCGGCGGGCTGCCTGCCCGGGCCGAATAGGCCTCGGGTCGCACGCGCAGCAGCCCGCGGCTGCCGCCGAACAGCAGGCTGCCATCCGGCAAGCGCGTGCTGGCGAAGAACCAGTAGCTGCCGAACGAGGCCCCTTCGGCGCTGCCGAAGCTGTCGACCCGGCCCGCATGGGGATCGTAGACATGCAGCTGGCTCCAGATGCGGCCCTGGCTGTCCTCGTGCAGATTGCCGCCGAATACGCCCTCCAGGCCCAGGTGCTCGCTGACCCGGTCGAAGCGTGCGCGGCCCTGGTCGTCCCAGCCCGTCAGGTGGTGCAGCCCGCTGATGGGCGTGTCCACCCACAGCGTGCCGTCTCGGCCCCACAGCAGGCCCAGCACCACGGGGCTGCCCAGCGTGGCCTCGGGCGCCTGCGGCACGGGCACCAGCCCCCTGGGCTGCCAACGGAACAGGCCCGGCTGGCCGCCCACCCAGAGCGTGCCGCTGCGCGGCTCCAGCGTCAGCGCGTAGATGCCGCCGTGCAGCGGCTTGCCATCGGCCAGACCGACGCGCTGCAATGCCGGCGCATCGGGTGCGGGCAGCATGAACAAGCCTTCCTGCATGGCCAGCCACAAGGAGCCGTCGGGGGCGAACAGCAGGCGCTGCGCACGCCCGCCGTCCAGTGGCCAGTCGCGCAGCAGACGGCCATTGGCCTCGCGGTGTTCGAGGCGGCCCCCACCGGCGGCCCAGATGCTGCCGTCCAGCGCCTCGGCCATCTGCTCGACCACCGTGTGGCGCTCGCGCGCCCAGCGGCCCAGCGTCGCCAGGCCCTGCCCCGGGCGACCGTCCAGCCGGGCCACCACGCCACTCTGCGTGGGCGCCAGCACCTCGCCGTTGCTCAGCGTCAGCAGGGCGCGCACGTCGGGGTCGGCCAGCGCGCTGCCCGGGTCGGCATCGGCGCCGCGCACCGCCAGGGCCGGATGGTGCAGATGGCGCTGCACGCCCAGGCCGTAGCCGCTCAGCCACATGGCGCCGCTGCGGTCGCGCAGCAGCGCGCTGATGTCGTTGCCGGCCAAGCCGGTCAGCCGCCGCGGGTCGTGGCGCAGCCTGCGCTCGATCACGCCGGTGGCCGAGTCCAGCCACAGCACGCCGCTCTTGGTGCCCGCCCACAGGCGGCCGTCGGCGGCCTCGGCCAGCGCCTGGACCGGCGTCAGCTGCTCGTGCACCCAGCGCAGCTGGCCCTGTTCGATCACGCCCAGCCGGCCGCCCTGTGTTCCCAGCCAGAGGCGACCGTCGCGCCCTTCGGCCAGGGCCAGCACGGCGGTGCCGTCGCCCTTGGTGGAGTCGGCCAGCGTTTCGCAGCGGCCCGCCTTGCAGCGCGACACGCCCCGCCAGTGGCCGACCCAGAGGGTGCCGTCCTGCGCCAGTTGCAGGGCCAGCACCCGCAGCTCGGGTTCTCCATCCACCTGCAGCGGCAGGCCCTCAAAGCGCCGGGCCGCGGGCAGATAGCGGAACAGCCCGCGCCCCAGCGTGCCCACCCAGAGGTCGCCGGCACCGTCCTCGGCCAGCGCCCGGATCGGCGCGCGCAGCGGCTCGCCGTCAGCCGGCGCATCCTGGCTGATGACGCGGTCCTGCGCCGGGTCGTAGACCTTGAGCCCGCGGAACTCCGTGCCTATCCACATGCGGCCGTCGCGCGTCGGCGCCAGCGCCCTCACCCAGCCCAGGTTGCGCTCCGACACGCTGCTGCCCGCCAGCTCGATGGGCCGCAGGCGGTAGCCGTCGTAGCGGGTCAGACCCTTGCTGGTGGAAATCCAGATGAAGCCGGCGCTGTCCTGCGACAGCAGGGGCGAGGTGTTTTCCGGCACGGGCACGCTGCGGAACTGCACCTCCAGCGTGGCCTGGGGAGCCGGGGCAGGAGCGCCCGTTGCGGCTGCCGCCACGCCCAGCAGCAGCAAAGCCGCCAGGCCGCGGGTCAGGATTTGCATGACCGGCATGCTACACAGCCCCCACCGGCGGGCCGGCCCGCGGAGCGTGCGGTTGTGCCTGTTCGTGCCGCCACCATGCCGGCCAGACGGGCATTCCCCCTTTGGAGACTGTCGCCCTGCGGTGTTAGGCTGCCTGCCCTGAATTGCCGAGGCAGAGATGGTTCAAGAGTTGCAGGAGTTGCTGGGCGCCTACCTGATGCCGGTACTGATCGCGATACCGCTCGCGGTCATCGTGCTCATTGCCGCGTTCAAGCGTGACGACTACCGCCGTCCGCCGAGCGACTACACGCCGCCCCCTGCGCCGGGCCAGATTCCAGGTCTGCCCCCGCTGCCGGGCGTGCCCGGGCCAACGATGGCCAGCCCCTTCGTGACCGCCCCCACGCCGATGGCACCGCCGCCCGTCGTGGCCGAGCCGCCGGCCGCGCCGGTGGTGCTGGTGGCCGACGACTCCACCGTCGTGCGCACCAAGCTGCGCCGTCTGCTCGAGGGCGCCGGCCTGCAGGTGCTGCAGGTCAACGACGGCAACGAAGCCCTGGCCCAGCTCGACGCCCGGCCCGAGGTGGCGGTGCTGATCACCGACCTGGAAATGCCCAACAAGGACGGCTTCGAGCTGATTGCCGACGTGCGCGGCGCGATGGCCACCGAAGATCTGCCCATCATCGCGATCACCGGCCACGACGAACTGCATGGCCGGGTCGGCCAGATCGAGGGCGTCTACGGCATCTTCAAGAAGCCCTGGAACGACCGCGAGCTGCTCAAGCGGGTCGAATCCCTGCTGCCGCTGCGCCAGGCGGGTTCGCGCAAGGCCCGGCGCATGCCGCCGCCCGCCGCCACGGCCTGACAAAGCGGCACGCCCTGGCCCTCAGGCGGGGCGGAAACTCCAGCGCATGCGGATTTCGGTCTGCCCGCCGGGCAGCGGAAAGCGCGCCTCGTCGCGCCCCTGGTCACTGAGCCGCAGCAGGCCTTGCTGCAGCCACGCCTGTGCCTCATGCCAGCGCAGCGCCTGGTCGCCCTCGCTGCGCTGCGGCTGACGGCCGCCCTCCTGGCGGGTGTGCACGCCCCGCACCTGCTGCGGCACCAGCGACAGCGCCGTCCACACCCGGCCACTGCGCGTATCCAGCACCGCCTGCAGCGTGGGGCAGGGCGTGTCGTCGCGACGGGCTTCCTCGCCCCGCGTGGTTTCCGCGTAGGGCACCTGGCCCTGCACATCGCCGAAGCTGCCGTCGACCCGCTCCTCGATCCGGCCCTGCATCTGCAGCCCGCAGGCCGGCACGCCGTTGAACACCAGATAGGGGGTCGGCAGCTCCTCGTCGCGCGTGTCGTCCACGCCGCCGCCAGCCTGCCGCCGGGCATCGGCCTGACAGGCCTCCCGGGCCCGCCCTGCCGCTTGACGCTCGCAGGCCGCTGCCGCCTGGCCATAGGCCTGCAGGCGGGCCCGCACGGCCGGGTCACCGCGGGCCACGGCGGGTGCGTTCAGCGCCGCCGCCTCGCGCATCAGGCAGGCTGAGTCCTGGCCGCACCGGGTCATCAGCGCCTGGGCATTTGCCTGCAGGGCCTGCAGCGCGCGGGCATCCGGCGCTGCGGCGGACATCGGCGCCATGCGGGCGGTGGCCTTCTGGGCCTGCTCAAGCTGGCGGCGCTGGTCCTGCGGGTCCAGCGGGTTGTACGGATGGCGGGTGCCATCGCTCTGCAGCAGCGCGCTGAGCTGCCAGCGCTGCTGCAGCTTCTGGCTGCCCCGCTCGGCGCCCGACTGCACCGGCCCCTGGCGCTGCAGTTCGACCTCCAGCACCAGGCGGCGGTTCTGCACCTGGGCCCCGGCTTCCGGGGGCGCGGCCATCAGCAGAGCCAACAGAGGGGGCAGACAGCCCAGCGATCGACGAACCATGAACGACTCCCACATGAAACGGCGCGGCGACGCGCCACACCTCGTGAAGCCGTGATGCTCCTCAACCCCGGGCCGCGCGGCATCGCCCGCAGGAGCCACGGGCCGCCGGCCTGCCGGGCCAGCGGCGGGCCATGGCGGCGTCAGGCCTTCCAGGCGCGCGGGCTCAGCCAGGCCGCCGCCGCCGCCAGCGCCCAGGCGAGCGCCAGCACCGGCAGTACCTGGCGGCTCGCCGGGTCGAACAGCAGGCCGGCCAGCGCCAGCGCGGCGCTGCTGGTCAGCGCATCGCTCAGCTGCAGCGCCGATGCATTCGCCCCCTGGCGGTCCGGCGGCGAGAGCTTCAGCAGCAGCACCGACAGCATGGGGAAGGACAGCCCTATGCCCAGGCCGGTGCAGGCCCAGCCGGCCAGCACCAGGGCGGCCGGCCAGCTCAGCAGCAGCGGCGACATCACCAGCAACAGGCCCGCACTGGCCAGCGTGAAACCAGCCGTCAGCAGGCGGCGGCGCCAGACGTCGCCACTCACGCGTGCCTGGATGGCGCTGCCCAGGCTCCAGGTGACGGCCCCGGCACTCAGCGCCAGGCCGGCCTGGCCCAGGCTCCAGCCGAACTCGCCGGTCAGCAGCAGCGGGATGAAGGCCTCGGCGCTGGCAAAGGCCGCGGCGATCAGACCGCGCAGCAGGATGACCGTGGGCAGGCCGCGTGCCGCCGTCAGCGCGCCCGCTGGCAGCAGTCGATGGGCGGCCGTCAACGCGGCCAGCAGCCCGCCCGCGAACAAGAGGCCCTGGCCCAGCGCCTGCTGCTGGCTGGCCGCATGCAGGGCCAGCGCGCCACCGCTGGCCAGCAGGGCCCAGCCCAGCCGCGTCCAGCGCAACACATCGCCACTGCCGCCGCCGGCCCGGCGCAGCGACGGCAGCATCAACGCCGCAGCCACCGGCACCACCGCGGCCACCGCCAGGAACACCGCGCGCCAGCCCAGCACCTGCACCAGGCCCGACGCCAGCGCCGGCCCCAGCAGCCCCGGCATCACCCAGGCCGCGGCGAAGAGCGCAAACAGGCGCGGGTGCAGCGCCGGCGGGATCACCCGCGCCACCCCCACGTAGAGCGACACGCCCAGCACCCCGCTGCCCAGGCCCTGCAGCGCCCGGCCCAGCACCAGATGGCCCATGTGCTGCGCAAAGCCCGCCAGCAGCAGGCCAGCCAGGAAGAGCGCCAGGCCGCCCAGCGTGGCACGGTAGGGACCGCGCTTGTCACACAGCTCGCCGGCCGCCACCATGCCCAGCACCGAGGTGGCCAGCGTGGCGCCAAAGGCCAGCGCGTACAGGCCCAGGCCGTTCAGGCCCTGGGCCACCGCAGGCATGGCGGTGGCCACGGCGATGGACTCGAAGGCCAGCATGGAGATCAGCGCGACGGCGCCCACGCAGGCAGCACGGCGACCGGGGGCGAAGAGGGCATCGGCCGGCGGCGGCGCAACGGGGGCGGGCGAATGGGAAGCAGGTGCGGATACGGTCATGGCCATGCAGCCTAAAAGCTCAAGCGGGCTTGAAGTCAAGCCGGGCGCGACAATCGCGGCATGTCAGTTTCCGTCCTGCACTGCGGATCGGCCGGCTTCGAGTCCGCCTGCCGCATTCCCGCCCTGCCCGCCACGCACCGCAGCCATGGCCTGCACGGCCACAGCTATTTCGCCACCGTCAGGGCCGACCTTCGACCCGGCTGGGCCGCGGCCTCGGGCGGATTTCCGGGCGGCGAGGTCGAACTGCTGCGCGGCCTGATGGCGGACGCCGTCGCGCCGCTGGACCACGCGCTGCTGAACGACCACCTGCCCGACCCCACCGACGAGAACCTGGCCCGCTGGGTGCGCGCCCACCTGGCCACCCAGGTCTCCGGCATACGCCAGGTGGGGGTGCAGAGCACCGCCCACAGCGGCGTGGACCTGGACGCCGCCGGCCAGGCCCATGTCTGGCGGCGCTACCGCTTCCAGGCCGCCCACCAGCTGCCCAACGTGCCGCTGGGCCACAAGTGCGGCCGCATGCACGGCCATGGCTTCGAGGTCATCCTGCATGCCAATGCCGACCTGGGCGAGCGCGCACTGGCCATCGACTACGACCACCTGGACGAGGTCTGGGCCCCGCTGCACATGGCGCTGAACTACCAGTGCCTGAACCAGATCGAAGGCCTGGAGAACCCCACCAGCGAGGTGATCTCGGCCTGGCTGTGGCAGCGCCTCAAGCCGGTACTGCCCGAGCTGAGCTGGGTGACGGTGTACGAAACCGGCTCCAGCGGCGCCAACTTCAACGGCACGCACTACCGCATCTGGAAGGAGATGACGCTGGACAGCGCGGTGCGCCTGAACCACGCGCCCGCCGGCCACCCGCTGGGCGGCATCCACGGCCACACCTTCACGCTGCGCCTGCACCTGGCCGCGCCACTGGACGCGGTGATGGGCTGGACGGTGGATTTCGGCGACGTGAAAACGCTGTTCAACCCGCTGTTCAAGCGCCTGGACCACCACCCGCTGCACGAGCTGGCCGGCCTGCCCGACGGCGACACGGCCAGCCTGGCGGCCTGGGTGCTGCGCGAGGGCGGGGCGGTGCTGCCGCAGATCGACCGGGTGGATCTCTACGAAACCCGCGGCAACGGCGCCATCGTCAGCCGCGCGGATTCGCAGGAACTCATCCCCGTCTGACGGAGCCGCCCATGTACTCGGTCAAGGAACTCTTCTACACGCTGCAAGGTGAGGGCGCCCAGGCCGGCCGGGCCGCGGTGTTCTGCCGCTTTGCCGGCTGCAACCTGTGGAGCGGCCGCGAGCAGGACCGCGCCAGCGCCGTCTGCACCTTCTGCGACACCGACTTCGTCGGCACCGATGGCGAGGGCGGTGGCAAGTTCGCCACCGCCGAACAGCTGGCGGACGTGATCGCCTCCAAGTGGCCGCGGCCGGCGTCCGATGAGGGCCAGGCCTTGCCCGGCCGGCCCTATGTGGTGTGCACCGGCGGCGAGCCGCTGCTGCAGCTGGACGAGGCGCTGATCAACGCGCTGCACGCGCGCGGCTTCGAGGTGGCGGTGGAAACCAATGGCACGCAGCCCGCGCCGCCGGGGCTGGACTGGATCTGCGTGAGCCCCAAGGCCGATGCGCCGCTGGTGCTGACCGCCGGCCACGAGCTCAAGCTGGTCTACCCGCAGCCGCTGGCCCAGCCCGAGCGCTTTGCCAGGCTGAACTTCCAGCACTTCTTCCTGCAACCCATGGATTCGGTGCTGCAGCGCGAGCACACCCGCGCCGCGGTGGACTACTGCATGAAGCACCCGCAGTGGCAGCTGTCGGTGCAGATGCACAAGGTGGTGGGCATCGCCTGAGACACGGCATCCACCATGAGAAAAGGGCTGAGTGATCAGCCCTTTTTCGTTGCAGCGCGCGGCGGCATGGCCGCCTGGGCGGGTCAGGCCTTGCGGCGACGTGCCGCCAACGCCAGCAGACCCAGGCCACCGGCCATGAAGGCCAGCGTGCCCGGCTCGGGCACCGCGGCGACCGTGCCATTCAGCGAAATCTCGCCCAGCGCGAAGGCGTTGTCACCCATCAGCGCCTGGACCTTCAGGTACTGGTAGGCCTCGGCCGTGGCGGCGAAGGAGGCGGTCATCGTCACCTGGCCGGAGCTCACGGCGTTCTGGTCGAACAGGCCCGACACGGTGAACAGCGGCGTGAAGTTCACGCCGTCCTGCGAGACGTAGAAACGGTAGACGTCGTTCCAGTCGGCCGTCACGGTGGCCGACGACAGGTGGTAGGCCTGGTCGAAGCTGAACACGATGGCATCCGACGTCGACTGCCACCAGGCGGCCGTGGTCTGCCAGGGCGTGCCGTTGGCGGGCACGAAGCCATCCACGGCGGCGGCCGCATTGGTCACGCCGGCCGTGGCGCTGAGCAGGCTCAACTCGACGCTGGACGCCTGCGCGGCGGACAGTGCCAGGCCCAGCGCCGCCAGGGCCAGGTATTGCTTGGTCTTGATTGCCATGAACCACTCCCTCCGTGGACGATGTTGTCGCACGGCTCTGTAGGGGCTGATGAGCAATGCCTGACCCCCGGCCCCCGCGTTCGGGGGGCCGGGCGAGCGAGGATCAGAAGGTGTAGCCGATGCCGAACTTCAGCGACACCGGATCCAGCGTCGCGTCGATGGTCTGGCCCGTGCTCAGCTGGCCGGTGGTCTTGATGAAGGTCTTGGTGACCGACAGGCTGGCCGACCAGTCCTTGGCCAGCTTGAAGCTCGTGCCCAGCTCCAGCGTCGGGCCGCCGGCGCTCTTCATGGTCAGCAGCGTCGGCTGATCGGGTGTGCCCCCGGTGATGCCGGACAGCACGGCCGTCGACCGCGGCTTGAAGAAGCGGCCATAGGTGTAGCCGGCGCCGACGAAAGGTCGCACCGTGGCACCTGGTTCGCCGAACCGGTACTGGCCCAGCAGCGTGATGGGCATGGACTTCACGGTGCCCAGCCGGCCCACGCCGGCAATCGCACCGGCACCGACGACATCGTGCTTGAACGGCGCACCGATGGGCAGATCGATGCTGAGGTGGTCCGTCCAGTAGTAGGTGATGCCGCCGACGAACGAGGTCGCATGCTTCACGTCGATCTGGGTGCCGGCCAGGCTGGGCGCACTGAGGTCGCCACTGTCCACCTGGGGCCTGACCTGGACCAGGCCGCCGTAGACCACGATGTTGCCGGCCGACTGCGCATATGCACCGGCGCAGCCCAGCGCCAGCACCCCGGCGAGGAGGAGCTTGAATTGCATGGAGGTTCTCCTTGAGGGATGGCCGGGGCTCAGAGCCAGCCCTTGATCGACAGGGTCTTGGCGATCAGCTGCTGCGTGAGCTGGTGACCGTAGGGCGTGGGGTGGAAGCCGTCGGCAAAGGCGTAGGTCTTCCACCAGTTCGGGTCGGTCACGCCGGTGGGCGGCGTGGCGGACAGCTTGTCGGCGGTGCAGGTGGGGAAGTCGTAGGTCGGCAGGCCGCTGCTGTCCACGCCCACGGCCGGGCAGGCCGGCGTCTTCACGTTGCTGAGGCCGAACTGGGCCGGCGTCGCGACCTGGTCATTGAAGCCGGCGTAGAAGTCCACCAGCGCCACGCGGGTGTCGCTGCCCAGCTTGGCGGCCAGCTCGGTGTTGAACGCGCTGATCCAGGTCTTGAACAACGTCTCGGCCGCGGCGCGTGCGGTTGCGCCCGTGGTGCCCCCGCCATTGGCCGCGGCGATCGCGTCCAGCGCCAATTGGAAGCGCGGCGTGTTGTTGATGCTGGGCATGTTCATCAGCACCACGTGGGTCGCGCCCTTGTCCAGCACATTGGTCTGGATGGAGGCCGCGAACTTGTCGGCCAACGCCGTCATGTAGGTGCCGCCGATCTGCGCGATGCCGGTCTGGCCGGCCTGCAGTGCGGTGGCGATCTGCGTGGGTGTCAGCAGCGTGGCCAGCAGGGCCTGCAGTGACTGCGCCTGGTCCTTGGGCACGCTGAGGTAGGCACCGATCAGGTCGGCCGCGTCGTTGCCGCCGCCGTCGACGATGACCAGGTCACTGGCCGAGTAGCTGGCGAGCGACGCATAGGTGGCCATCTGCACGCCGATGTTCAGCGGATTGGCCGCACTGGCGCCCGCGCCCGTGTAGGTGATGCGGCCGCCGCCGATGGCGAAATTGGTACAGCCCGTCTTGCTGTTGGGCACGAAGGTCGTGCCGGTGAAGCTGAAGAAGTTGCACAGCGTCTGACCGTAGTTGGCCGCGATGCGCTCCACGTAGAGCTGGCTGTCGCTGCCCTGCACGGTGAACTTGTAGCCGAAGGTGCCACTGTCCTGCAGGCTGTCGCCGAAGACCTTGACGGCATTGATCTTGACGGCTGGCGTGGTGTCCGAGGACGCACCGCCGCCGCAGCCGCTCAGCAGCAGGGCCAGTGCGGCCGACGACGCAAGGGCCAGTCGGGTGGCAAGGGGATTCATCGCTTGTCTCCTGGGCACGCGCCTGTGACGGCGCTATGAATTCATGGCGTGCCACTCTAGACGTCGAGCCCCGTCACCAGCCCACAGCCAGGTTTCCCGCAGGTAAAGAAGAACGGTGGTCAGGCCCCGGACAGCCCCGGAAGAAGTCTGTGGATGCTTGTTGAACAACTGCCCGGATATCCACAGGCCGACGCGTCCTGGCCGAGTTGTTCCCATTCGCGCACCGGATTGCACCCGTCCTGGCGCACAGACTTTGGACGATCACAAGTCATTGAAGAAAAACAGATTTATAGACTTGTCCACAGGAGGAGCCAGCCTCTACTACCACCACCATTTTGAAATCTACAAATGCATTGGAATAACAAGGGACACTTTTTCCATGAACATCCCTGAACTCCAGGCTCGCCTGCGGCGCTTCGCGGCCGAGCGCGACTGGCAGCCCTACCAGACGCCCAAGAACCTCGCGATGGCCATGACGGTCGAGGCCGCCGAGCTGCTCGAGATCTTTCAGTGGCTGACCCCGGAGCAGTCGCTCGCGCTCGACGAGGCGCAGCGCACCCATCTGGGCGAGGAGCTCTCCGACGTGCTGCTCTACCTCCTGCAGATTGCCGACCACAGCGGTGTGGACCTGGAAGCGGCGGTCGAACGCAAGCTGCAGCTGAATGCGCTGAAGTACCCGCCCAAGGCGGCCAAGGCATGAGCCGCATGTCAGAGACCATCGCGGTCGTCGACTTCGAGACCACCGGCCTGGGTCCGGGCAACGGCGGACGGGCCACCGAGGTGGCGGCCGTGCTCGTGAAGGACGGCTGCATCGTCGACCGCTATGCCAGCCTGATGAACAGCGGCGCCTGGGTCCCACCACAGATCCAGGTCTTGACCGGCATCACCAACGAGATGCTTGGCGACGCACCGCCGTCCGCCACAGTGATGCGCGAGCTGGCCGGGTTCACGGCAGGCTGTCCGCTCATCGCGCACAACGCGAGTTTTGACGAGAGCTTCTGGCGTGCCGAGATGCAGCGGGCGGGCCTGGACGTCGACCCGGCACACCAGTTCGCCTGCACGGTGCTGTTGTCACGACGCCTGTGGCCTGAAAGCCGCAGCCATGCACTGGGCGCGATGACCGCCTTCCTGGGGCTGGAGACGGCAGGCCGCGCCCACCGGGCGCTGGCCGATGCCCAGGTCACTGCGCAGCTGCTGCTGAAGGTGCAGCACGAGCTGGCACGCCGCTTCGCGCTGGACCTGGGCGAGCAGTGCGTGGACCACGCACTGCTGAGGCATCTGCAGCGCACCCCCCTGCGTTGGCTGCGTCGCGGTCTGGTCGACCATGTCAAGGCCAGGAGGGCTGAAATCGATCAACCAGGGGGCTGAAAAAAGAAACCTGTCAAGTGCGTAAGAAACGCGCAAGCGCTGGGACAATCTTGCCCTTTCGCGCCCGGCGTCGTGCCGACGGCGCTCTCTCGGTTTCGAAAAGCAATATGTCCGTGATCCAGGTTCGTCCCGCCACACTGCGCGATGCCAAAGCCATCGCCGAGATCCATGTCGCTGCCAGTCAGGATGCCTACAAGGCCCTGCTGCCTGCGGCGGCTCTCGACGGCATGTCCGTGCAGAAGCGCCAGGCGTTCTGGCGTGAAGCCATCGATCTGTGCGAACCCCAGGTGATGGTTGCTCACCTGGACAACAAGATCATGGGTTTCGTCGGTTTCGATCGCTCGCGCGACAAGGGCACGCCCGCCACCACCGGTGAGATCTGGGCGTTGTTCGCCAGTCCCGAGCACTGGGACAAGGGCGTGGGCCTGGCGCTGTGGGATGCCGCCCGCGACGGCCTGCAGGAAGAAGGCTGCACCAAGGCCACGCTGTGGTGCTATCTGCGCAACGACCGCGCGCTGCGCTTCTTCGAGCTGGCCGGCTTCAAGCGCGAGGCCGGCAGTGCCCGCACCGCAGAGGTGGGTGGTTCGCGCGTCGAAGAGATCCGTCTGCAGCGTTCGCTGGTCTGAGGCGGCTCGTCGAGCGAAAAAAGCGCCCTTCCGGGCGCTTTTGTCGTCTGGGCTGACGGGGGTCAGCTGCGGCGGCGGCGTGCGATCAGGCCGATGGACAACAGGCCGGACATCAGCAGCGCGTAGCTGGACGGTTCCGGCACGGCGCTGACCGTGAACGCGGTGGTGTCGGGCACGAGGTTGCTGCCGTCGGCATTGGTGCCCAGGTCATTCCAGTTCGCGACGTTGCCCAGCAGCGGCAGGTAGTCCGCGAAGCTGGCCTGGCCGCTGCGCGGGCCCTGGTATTCGGCGTAGTCGGAGCCGGCGCTCAGCGTGATGGCGCCATTCCCGTTGCTCAGGCCGGTGTTGTCCAGGCTGCCTGCGCTGGCGGAGCCGAAGCTGCCGGTCGTGATGGCGCTCAGGAACAGCGTGGGTGCCGTGGCGCTGCTGCCCAGGTAGGCGTAGAGCGTGTCTTCGCTGGTGCTGAGGCCCCAGTTGCTGCTGCCGCTGACGGTCTCGCGGCTGAAGGTGCCGATGGAGGCGGCCAGCGCGGTGGCGCTGTCGACCTTGCTGAAGCGGATCACGGTGCCGGCGGCAATCACCGCACTGCCCGACAGCCACGACGAAAAGCTCTCGCCGGTGTTGAAGGCCGAGCCGCTCCATTCGTTGTCGCTGAACCAGACCTTGGTGTTGGCCGCGATGTCGGACAACGCCACCATGGAGAAACCGTCCTCGTCGGCATTGAAGGCGGTGAAGCTCAGGCTGCCGGCGCTGTTCAGGTCGGCATGGGCCGGCAGGGCGAATGCGGCCGTGGCGGCCACGGCAATCAGGGACAGGGTCTTGGTCATCGCGGAGTCTCCGTGGAAGGCGAGTCCGCAGACTCTGTAGACCCTGGATGAAGCCGGCGTGACAGTCAGACCGCATACCCCCGGGTTGAGAGGGCCCAGCCGTCGGTGGCGTCGTCATGGCGCTGCACATGCACGGGGCTGAGCCGCTTGGCGGCCGCACGCTCCACCAGAGCCTCGGCCTGTTCCGGCGCGAGCTGCAGCGCAAACCGCGTCCAGCGCTTGAGCACCAGCGGCTGGGTCCAGGCGTCCTCCAGCGCCCAGCGGATGGCATGGGCGGTGTCCAGCTCATGTGCCGCCAGCACGCGGGGGGCCAGGGCTAGCAGAAAGCGGTTGAAGTCGGCACGTAGCGCGTCGCCGGGCAGCAGGGCCTCGAGGCGGGCCAGGCGGGCGCTCCAGCCCGGCGTGGCCAGCTGGCGCGTGACAAAGGCCTGCAGGGCCTGCACCGGGTTGAGCAGGCGCAGCCGGTTGGGCGGCAGCACACGCAGCGGGATCTGCGCGGCCACCTCGTGCGGCAGCGGCGTCACGAAGCTGGTCAGCACGGCCAGGCGGCGCCAATTGGCTTCGGCCAGCCCGCCGATGCGGGTGATGGGGCCGGTGGCGCAGCTGTCGGCCATCGCCACCAGCTGTTCGTGGCTGCGATCGGCCTTGGCCTGATTGGCGTGGCGGCTCATCTGGGCCAGGTTGCCGGCCGCGTAGCCGGCATCGTCGCGCACCCGGTCGATGGAGCGGTTGCCGTCGTCCAGCAGCTCGCGGGTGATGGGGCAGTGGCTGGCTTCCAGCTGGGCCAGATGGTGGGGCGTGAGCTGGATGTCCTCGAAATGCCGGCCGCGGGTCCAGGCATGGGTGCGCAGCGACAGCCATTGCAGCACCTGGGGCGTGGCCGGTGCGCGTGCGGTGCGGCCGTGACGGGCACCCAGCCAGCCGCGCTGCAGCGGCGACTGCGGATAGAGGTGGGCGATGGGCGGCGTGACACCGTGCAGCGCGTAGTCGCGCCCCAGGGCCAGGCCGATGCGCTCGTGGCTGCTGAGGGCGGCGTCGGCCGGGCTGTCCATGTCCAGTGCGAACTGGACCAGGGCTTGGGAATGGGCGGTGTCGAGGTGGGCGGTCTGCATCATGGGCTCCTGGTGGGGGCGCCGCCTGAAACGAGTCGCGGGCCTTGGAGCTCAGTGTGTGAGCCCGGTAGCTCATGAGATGATCCACCGTGAAACCACTGTGTAAATTTTCAGGGGCCGGCATGGACCGCACGGAGCGCTTCTACAAGATCGAAATGCTGATCCGCAGCCAGGGCTGCGTGAGCTTCGCGGTGCTGCTGGAGGCGCTGGAGGTGTCGCCCGCCACGCTCAAACGCGACCTGGCCTATCTGCGCGAGCGGCTGGATGCCCCCATCGAATACGACGCCGCCGCCAACGGCTACCGCTTCGGCCAGCAGTGGCGTGGCGGCAAGCACGAGCTGCCGGGCGTGTGGTTCAACGAGGCCGAGCTGCATGCGCTGCTGACCATGCAGCAGATGCTGGCCGGGCTGGACGAGCAGGGCGTGGTGGGCCGCCACCTGCAGCCCATGTTCGACAAGATCACCGGCATGCTGGGCGTGGACCAGGGCGAGGCGCAGGAGCTGCGCCGGCGCGTGAAGCTCATAGGCACGGCGCGCCGCCGCATCGTCGGCGACAGCTTCGAGACCGTGGGCAGCGCCGTGGTGAAGCGCCGCCGCCTGCACATCCGCTATCGCAAGAAGAAGGGCGGCGAGCTCAGCGAGCGTGAACTGTCCCCCCAGCGCCTGGTGCACCACCGCCATGCCTGGTACCTGGATGCCTGGTGCCATGCCAGCGAGGCGCTGCGCCGCTTTGCGCTGGACGGCATCGAGGCGGCCACGCTGCTGGAGCAGGGCGCGCGCAGCGTGCCCATGGACGAGCTGGAGGCCGCGCTGGACCGGGGCTACGGCATCTTTGCCGGCGGCACGCCGCGCGAGGCCGAGCTGCTGTTCAGCCCCGAGACGGCGGCCTGGGTGTCGCGCGAGGAATGGCATCCGCAGCAGCGCAGCGAGTGGCTGGCCGACGGCCGCTGGAAGCTGGTGCTGCCCTATGTGGACGACACCGAGCTGCTGATGGATCTGCTGCGCCACGCGGGCCAGGTGGAGGTGCTGGCGCCGCCCGAGCTGCGCCGCGCCCATGCGGCCCGGTTGCGCGATGCGGTGGCCCGGCTCGACCTGGATCAAGGTGCAGTCATCGCGTCGGGCTAGGATGGGGCGTGCCCGATCCGGGGACGTTGCCGAAGTTCGAGGAGGACGAGATGAGCGATACCACCGTGGCCAAGGAAAAGCTGGCGGCCGATTTCCGTGCCGTCATGGACGACATCGACGCGCTGATGCACGCCACGACGGCCAAGGCCGATGGCGAGGCCAAGGCCCTGCGGGCCCGCATCATGGAGCGCCTGGACGGCGCCAAGGAAAAGCTGGCCGATGCCCAGCATGAGGCCGTGCGCCGTGCCAAGGCTGCCGCGACGGCCACCGACGACTACGTGCACGAAAAGCCCTGGCAGGCCATCGGCATCGCGGCAGCCGTGGGGCTGGCGCTGGGCGTGCTGATCGGCCGGCGTTGAGCGAGGTCGATCAGCAGCCGGTATCCGCGCCGCTGCGGCGGCTCGGGGCGTCCCTGCTCGCGCTGGGGCGCATCCGGCTGGAGCTGTTCGCGATCGAGGTCCAGGAAGAGAAGGACAGGGTCGCCAGCCTGCTGCTGTGGGCCGTGCTGGCGGCGCTGCTGGTGGGCTTCGGCATGCTGATGGCGGTGCTGCTGATCACGGTCGCGCTGTGGGACACCCACCGCCTGCTGGCGCTTGCGCTGGCGACGGTGATCCTCGTCGGCGCCGCCGTCGTGGCCGTGCTCAAGGTGCGCCGTCTGGTGAGCCTGCCGGCCACCCTGTTCCAGGCCAGCATTGCCGAGCTGCGCGAGGATGGCGCGGCGCTGCGGCGTGAGCCCGGACCATGATCCGCAAGCCGCCTGCCAACCCGGCCGAGCGCGCCCAGCGCAAGGCTGACCTGCTGATGGCCTCGCAGCTGCTGAGGCTGCAGGCCGATGTCGCGCTGGACCAGGTGGGCCAGCAGGCCGACCGCTGGGCCTTGCGCTGGCAGGCCCTGCGGGGCTGGGTGGCCGATGCCCGCGTGGTGTCCGCGGCCGTGGCGACGGCGGGGCTCTGGGTCGGCGCGGGGTCGCGCCGGGGCCAGCTGTTGCGCGGTCTGCGCTGGTGCTGGGTGGCCTGGCGCGGCTGGCGGTTGTGGCGGCGTGCCGCGGAGCCGCCAGCGGGCTGACCTAAGCGCCCCGGGAGCCGTTCAGTCCTCGGCGTCCAGCCGCTTCAGACGTTCGCTGTGCCAGTAGACGTCGTCGCCGCCGAGGCCATCGAGGTTGGCACGGTTGAGCACGCGGGCCAGCACGAACAGCAGGTCGGACAGCCGGTTCAGATACTGCCGGGGGGCCTCGTGGATGGCTTCGGTCTGCGCGAGCGTGACCACCGCACGTTCGGCGCGGCGGGCCACGGTGCGACAGACATGGGCGATGGCCGCGCTGCGCGTGCCGGCCGGCAGGATGAACTCCTTGAGCCGTGGCAGCGTGGCGTTGTAGAGGGCCAGCGCCTCGTCGAGGCGCAGCACGGCGGCCTCCTTCAGCAGCGAGCCCCCGGGCCAGGAGAGTTCGCCACCCAGGTTGAAGAGCTCGTGCTGGATGACGACCAGCAGCTCGCGCACGTCATCGGGCAGCGGCTCGGCGAGCAGCACGCCGAGCTGGGAGTTCAGCTCGTCGACATCGCCCATGGCCTGCATGCGCAGGTGGTTCTTGGGGACGCGGCTGCCGTCGGACAGGCCGGTCGTGCCGTCATCGCCGGTGCGGGTCGCGATCTGGGAAAGGCGGTTGCCCATGGGGAAGGGATCAGAAGCCGGAATGGCGCATTCTCGCCAGTCCGGCGACCCCTCGGGGCCCGGCCTCAGACCGCGGCGGTGCGGGTGAGGACGTCGGGCCGCTGGCTGCCGGGCGAGACCATGGTGGTCAGGTCGATGCTGTCCACCCAGCAGCCGGCCGTCGAGGCCGGGTCTTCCAGATCGCGCTGGGCGAGCAGCAGCAGACTCAGGCGCAGGCCGCCGTGGGCCAGGGCCTTGGTGGATACCAGCAAGGGCTCATCCGGCGGCATGGCGCGCGCGCGCAGGGGGCGGCCATTCACCCAGGCCAGCAGCTCGGCCCAGCCGTGGCCGCCGGTGCTGATGGCGCTGCCCCGCAGCTGGGTCAGCACCCAGCCCTGACCGGTGCAGGGCAGCCAGAGGTCGAGCTGGCGGCTGGACGGATCGGCGCAGCCCTGGGAGGGCTGGCTGACGGCGCAGAAGTCCTGCAGCAGCAGCGACATCTGGTGGCCATCGTCGGTGCGGGCACAGTGGATGCCGGGAGGCAGCTCGGTGGGCATGTGCAGCTGAAGCGTCATCTCGGTTCTCCCTGCAGTTGGCGCCCCACGCTAGGCAGGGCCTGCAGCGGATGCGCCCCCTCGCCAGGGGGCATGGCGGAGCCTGTTCCCTGCTTTTGAGGATGGGTGCGGGTGCTTCGACATGAAGAATCAGTCCCATGACGGCACATGCAGCGGTGTTGGCGGTACGGGACCTGTGCAACCAGGGCCTGGCGCCCGATGTGTTCATGCCGGCCCTGCTCGAGACGCTTCACGAGCTGGTGCCCAGCTACCGCAACCTGTTCGACTGGACCGATGCCGAAGGGGCCTTGCAGCGCTACTTCTTCGAGGGGCCGATCGACGTCGGCATCGCGCAGCGCTACTTCGAGATCTTTCACAACAGCCGGGAGATCGAGTGCATGCCGGCCTTTGCCAGCATCGCCGAGCAGCCGCGCGGCGTTCGTGGGGCGGTGATGCTGGATCAGCCGGCCTTCTACGAGTCGGCCCTGTATCGCGAGATCTGGCTGCCCCAGGGGCTGCACAGCCGGATCGAGGGCATCGTGCGCGATGGGGCCGGCGGCCTGGTGGGTTCGCTGGTGCTGTATCGCGGCCCGCACGACCGGCGTTTCCGCGTGGAGGACGAGCGGCTGCTGGGTCAGGTGTTGCTCTATGTGGCCAACGGGCTGAGGCTGGGTGGTGGCGCAACGCCGGAAGAGGCGCTGCTGCCCAGCCCCGATCCGGCGCAGACCGCCGTCGTGGGCATGGACGGACGCCTGCTGTACGCGACGCCGGGCTTCGCCGGCTCGCTGCTGGCAGCGCAGGAGGGGCTGTCGCCGGCATCGTTGAATCAGCCGCTGGAGAGGCTGCTGGGCGGGGTGATCCGGCTCCTGGGGGCTGGTCCTGCCGGATCGCCGGGGCAGAGCCTGGTCATGGCCAATGCCCGGGGCCGTTGGCGGCTTGTCGCGCTGCCGCTGGACGCCTGTCGTGAACCGGCGGCTGGGTCATCGGGCGCGCTGCTGTTGACGCTTAGGCGCCTGGAGCCGCGCCACGTGGCGCTGGACCGGGTCTTGCGCTCGCTGCCGTTGACGGCGGGGCAGGCCCGGGTGGCGCGGGCGGTCTATGCGGGCCTGGGTCAGCGCGAGATCGCGCTGCAGCTGGGCGTGGCGCAGGCCACCGTGGTGGACCATGTCCGCAAGATCTACCTGCGGCTGGAGGTCAATTCGGCGGCTGCGCTGCGTGCGCTGGTCGACCGGGACATCGACCGGCGCTCCGCTTGAGGCCTCAGTGGCGTCGGCCGCTGCGGTGATAGTCCGGCTTGTGGCCGGGCGGGGCCTCGTGCGGCCGCATGCCGGTGGCGGGCGGCGTGGCGGTGGCCGGCGGGCCGTCGCGGGCATCGCCGCCCGGGCGGGTCAGTTCGCGCCAGCGTGCGATCAGCACATCGAAGCGCAGGGCGCTGTAGACGATCAACGCGACCGCCAGGATCAGCAGTAGCCAGATCATGTTCATGTGGAACTCCCGGTAGCTTGCAGGCTCATGGTGACATCCGGGCCGTCGCGCTGCAACACAATGGCCTGATCTGGATCAGGAGACTGCGATGAATGCGCCCGACACCCTGCCGACCCAGGCATTGCCGCCTGAGCTGCTGGCGGCCCTGCAGCAGCTGGTCGGCCCACGCTGCTCGACGACTCTGGCGGTGCGTGAGCAGCATGGGCGCGACGAGTCGGTGTTCGACCTGCCGCCGCCGCAGGCCGTGGTGTTTGCCGAGAGCGAGGACGAGGTGGCGGCAGTGGTGGGCCTGTGTGCCCGCTACCGCGTGCCGGTGATTCCCTACGGGGCCGGGTCTTCACTGGAGGGGCATCTGCTGGCGGTCCAGGGGGGTATCAGCCTGGATGTGTCGCGCATGAACCGCCTGCTGCGGGTGGACGTGGGTGACCTGACGGTGACCGTGCAGCCCGGCGTGACGCGCAAGCAGCTCAACGAGGCGCTCAGGCACGAGGGGCTGTTCTTCCCTATCGATCCGGGTGCCGATGCCTCGCTGGGCGGCATGGCGGCCACGCGGGCCAGCGGCACGAACGCGGTGCGTTACGGCACCATGCGTGAGAACGTGCTGGCGCTGCGTTTCGTCAATGGGAACGGTGAGATCGTGCGCACCGGCTCTCGTGCCAAGAAGAGCAGTGCCGGTTACGACCTGACCCGGTTGCTGGTGGGCAGCGAAGGTACGCTGGGCGTGATCACGGAGCTGACGGTGCGCGTTCATCCGCTGCCCGAGGCGGTGTCGGCGGCGGTGTGCTTCTTCCCGTCCATCGATGCCGCGGTGCAGACCACCATGCAGGTGATCCAGATGGGCGTGCCCATCGCCCGTTGCGAGCTGCTGGACACCCATGCCGTCAAGGCCGTGAATGCCCATGACCGGCTGGGCCTCAAGGAGTCGCCGATGCTGCTGATGGAGTTCCATGGCAGCGAGGCGGGTGTGGCGGAACAGGCGGCCGTCGTGCAGGCCGTGGCGGACGAGTTCCGTGGCGAGGCCTTCGAGTGGGCCACCACGCCCGAGGCCCGCACCCGACTGTGGACGGCGCGCCACCACGCCTATCTGTCGGGCCTGCAGATGCGCCCGGGCTGCCGCGCCGTGACGACGGACACCTGCGTGCCCATCTCGCGGCTGGCCGAGAACATCAACGCGTCCATTGCCGAGGTCGAAGCTGCGGGTCTGCCGTACTTCATCGTCGGCCATGTGGGCGACGGCAACTTCCACATGGCCTATCTGCTCGATCCTTCAAAGCCCGAGGAGCTGGCGACCGCCGAGCGTCTGAGCGCCCAGATGGTGGCGCGGGCCATCGCGCTGGAAGGCACCTGCACGGGCGAGCACGGCATCGGGCTGCACAAGCAGGGCTTTCTGCTCGACGAGACCGGCCCCGAGGCTGTGTCCGTGATGCGGGCGTTGAAGGCGGCGATGGATCCGCTGGGCATACTCAACCCGGGCAAGATCTTCGCGCAGTGACGCGAGGCGCTTTGCAGTGCGGGCGGCCAATGGGGCCCGCGGCGGCGGGTACCTGTTCCAACAACAAGAGGAGATCGCGATGTTCAACCATGTGATGGTCGGCAGCAACGACATCGAGCGCAGCAAGCGTTTCTACGACGCGGTGCTGGCTGTGCTCGGGGCGCCGGAAGGCGTGCGCAATGCCGCGGCGTCGGGCCACCAGCGGGTGTTCTACCGGCACGGGGGCAACAGCTTCGGCATCAGCCAGCCCATCAACGGCGAGCCGGCCTGCCATGCCAATGGCGGCACGATAGGTTTCAAGTGCGAATCGGCGGCGCAGGTGAAGGCGTTTCACGACGTGGCGGTGGCGCACGGCGGCCAGTCCATCGAGGAGCCCCCGGGCCTGCGTGACGGGGCCATGGGCCCCATGCACCTGGCCTATGTGCGCGACCCCGATGGCAACAAGCTCTGCGCCATCCATCGTGTGAAGGCAGCCTGAGTGCCGCGATCAGGCGGCGCCGGCGCGTCGCCTCAGCAGCAGCAGCCCGGCGCCCGCCAGCGCCAGCACGCCGCTTGCCGGCTCGGGCACGGCACTGACGCTGAAGCTGGTGAAGTAGCCGGTGACGTTGTGGGCATTGACCTGCTGGCTCCAGTCGGCGGAGCCCAGCGGCATCGCGACGAACTGAACCAGCAGGCTGCTGCGCGCCGCACCGGGTGCGCCGCCACTCTGGGGGCCGAAGGCCAGCGATGAGAGCTTGGCGAAGTCCTCGGCCGCCAGTTGCTGGGTGCTCAGCAGGTCGGCGCCGGCCAGGCTGAAGCCGAGCGTGGGCATGGCGATGCTGTAGCCGCCGATGTTCTGGGGGGCGGTCCAGAGCCCGGCGCCGGCCGTGCTTTCGCTGAGCGATGCCCCCATCGCACCGTAATAGGGCAGGGCAGCGTTGGCGCTGCTGATGAGGTCGTTGCTGCCTTCCTCCAGCAGGCTGAGGCCCCAGGCGGCGCTGCTCACGCCGGCCGGGTTCTGCCAGATGAAGCTGTAGCTGCCGAAGCTGTATTCCACCCGGGCCAGCGCGTCGGCAGACCAGTAGCCCGAGGCGGAGGAGAAACCCTGCACCGGCGGGGCGTCCCGGTTGATCACGAAGCGGCCACTGACGTCGAACCAGCCGTTCGCGTCGGTCGCGACGGGCAGGCTGTTGTAGACGGCATTGCTGCCCGGGCCGCTCTGGTTGGCCCATTGCATGCGGGCGGTCCAGTTCAGCGTGACGGGCGTGCTGGCCTGGGCGTGGGCGGCACTCAGCAGCAGGGGGATGAGAGCCAGGGGCAGGCGTTTCATGTCGGGATCCTCGGCAACAGGTCATGCACCGTGCATGTCCTGCTGGTCTACGCCAGGACCAGGCCGCCGAAGGCTCACCGCCTGCCCCCTTGATTGCGGGGCGGGCCCACCAATGAAAACGCCGCCCGGAGGGGCGGCGCTGATGGCGGAAGGATGCCGGTTTAGAACGATGCCTTGAACTGCACGCCGTAGGTGCGCGGATCGTTGATGAAGCCGGTCAGGTTGTTGAAGTCGATGGCGCCGGTGACGCGAATCTGGTTGGTGATGTTGCGCACGAAGCCGGCAGCCTCGTACTTGCCATTGCCCCAGATGTAGCCGACGCGCAGGCCGCCTTCCGTGAGCGCCTTGCCGGTGAATTCGGTGGCGTCGTACAGGAAGAAGTTGACCTTGGAGCGGTAGGCCCAGTCGGTGTAGACATAGACCTCGTTGCCGCTGGGCAGCGGGAAGCTGTAGCGGGCGGTCAGGTTGACCGTGGTCTTGGGCGCGTTGGGCAGCGGGTTGCCGTCCACCATGGCGTTGCCGCCGACCATGGGGTCATGCACCGTCGGGAAGGCGCCACCCACGTTCAGCGAGCCGCCCGGGGGCACGCCCAGCGCGGCGTCCTTGATCTTGGTGTTGTTCAGCGAGCCGCCCAGGGTCACCAGGAAGTCGGGCGTGATCAGCGCTTCGAGGTTCAGTTCGGCGCCGTTGCCGCTGGCCTTCTTGGCGTTCAGCAGGCGGGTAGCGTTGCTGCTGCCGCCCACGGCCGTCAGCTGCAGGTCCTTGACCGTGTAGCTGTACAGCGCGCCGGACACGCGCAGCGTGCGCTTCAGCAGTTCGCTCTTGAAGCCGACCTCATAGGAGTTGATGCTCTCCGGGCTGGCCTGCGACTGGCCCGCGAAGGCCGAGGCGTTCTGGATGGACGAGGCGCGGAAGCCGTTGGCCCAGCGGACGTAGAAGTTGGTGCTCGTGTCCAGCTTGTAGGTGGCGGACAGGTCGCCGCTCCACTTGCCGTCGTCGGTGCTGGCCGCCACGCCGGCAGACGTGTTGAACGCGCCGCTGCCCACGTGCCAGGTCGACAGGTCCTTCTTGTCCTTGGTGTAGCGCAGACCGCCACGCAGCGTGATGTCCTGGCTGAGCTTGTAGTTCACCGAGCCGAACAGCGCCCAGGCCTTGTTGGTCTGGTGCGTGTAGATGTCGTCGTTGGCGACATGGGTGGTGGTGTTGTACGTGATGTTGTCGATGGTGTAGCGCTCATCGAACAGGTACACGCCACCCTGCCAGCTCAGCGGGCCGGAGGTGTTGGACTCCAGGCGCACTTCCTGGGTCAGCTGGCGGTGGCCGTTCATGGCACTGCCGGTTTCCGACTGGAAGGGAATGCCCGTGCCGCCGGCCGGGCCGCCGTCGATATCACCGCGCGACAGCGGCTTGACGTGCTCGTAGCCGGTGATCGAGTAGATGTTGATCTCGGGCAGCGACCACTTCAGGCGCAGGCTGGCGCCGGTCTGGCGCAGCGTCTGGTCGTTCACGCCGTTGAGCGCGACCTTGTCGGGATCGAAACCGTCCACGATGTCGTTCGTGCCGCGCTTGATGATGTTGGCGCGGAACAGGCGGGGGCTGCCGCTCAGGTCGCGGGCGTGGATGTTGGCCAGCGCGCTGAACTGCTGGTGCGGCTGGAACAGCACCTGGGCGCGCACGGCGGAGTCGCGGTAGCCCTCGGTCTTGGAGGTCGGGGCGCCGGCGACGGTGTTGTCCACCCAGTCGCTGCGGCGCTGGTTCATGGCGGAGATGCGGGCCGACCAGTCACCGGTCAGCGGCAGGTTGGCCGCACCTTCAACATTGACCGTGCCGTAGTTGCCCACGGTCACGCTGGCATAGCCGTCCTGGCGCTGGCTGGGCTTCACCGAATCGAACTTCACCACGCCGGCCGGCGTGTTGCGGCCGAACAGCGTGCCCTGCGGGCCGGCCAGCACTTCGACGGCGGAGGTGTCGAAGATGGGGAAGCCCTTCAGGATGGGGTTCTCCTGCACCACATCGTCCATCACGACGCTGACCGGCTGGGAGGCGTTCAGGCGGAAGTCGGTGTTGCCATAGCCGCGGATGTAGAAGCGCGGGAAGGCACGGCCGAAGGAGGATTCGATGTTCAGGCTGGGCACGCGACCCGACAGGAAACGGATGTCCTGACCGCCGGAGGCCAGCACGTCCAGCTTTTCGCCGCTGAGCTTGGTGACGGCGCTGGGCACGTCCTTGATGTTCTCTTCACGGCGCTCGGCCGTGATCACCACGGTGTCGAGCTGGCTGCGGTCTTTGGGCTGGGCTTCCTGGGCCATCACCGGCAGGGCGGTGGCAAGGGCCAGGGCAAGCAGGCTGAGTCGCGGGGCGGTCATCGATCAACTCCAAAAAATATCGCCCCCTGACATTCGGGGGCGGCTATCCGTATTGTCCCGGGGCAGGGTGGCGTCGCGAGCGCCGGAAGGGTGGGTTGTTGCGCCTTGCCGACGGAGTATGTCGGCTTGTTTCACGGGGCTGTCGGCGAATTGCTTCAGCTTGGTGCGGTCACGCCCGATGCTGGGGCGGACGTGGTTTGGTGCACCGAGATGTGCTCGCTTCCGGTACGACGACAGGGCGTCGAGCGAGGTTTGATCTGCCGCCTGGGAGATTCCCTGGGGCAGGGCGAAGCCAGAATGACTACGCTGTCAATAACGGCGCATTGACATGAAGTCTGCACGTTCTCGAGGGATTGATGCAGGCTGGATGGCGCCGCGGCCGGGTGGCAGGGCGCTAGCGACGGCTGACCCGTCGGCCTGCTGTATTCGCGCCGTTCTCCCTCCGAACCTGCCGCCCACCATCTGTTGATCGAGGACCCTGAGATGACGACGTTGATGAACAAGGCGCTGCTCGGCCTGACGCTGAGCGCTGCCGCCGTGCTGCCGTCCACTGCCGTGGCCGACAGCTTCTACGAGAGCCCGGCAGACTTTGCGATGGCACTGCTGGGGCAGTACAGCTACCAGGACTTTTCCGGCGCCTATACGCAGAACGGAACGTCCTGGACCTGGGGTGACGTGACCTTCTCCTGCTCGCCGGTGATGTGGTGTGGCAGCGGCAGCCCGTACTTCAGCGGTGGGCCGATCGACCACTTCAACTTCGTGCAGGGGCATTTCGTCTATTTCGCGAACCCGGACGTCGCCACCTTCACGTTCGCCCAGCCGATCCGTTCGTTCGGCATCCAGGTGTTCGGCAACGGGCAGGTGTCGGGCCCGGACGGCCTGATTCCGTCGCCGATGACGGTGACCTATGCCGACGGCACGCATGACTTCTTCCCGGGCTATGTGACCAACTGGAACATCAGCCAGCCGCTGTTTGCCGGCATCGTGTTCGACAAGCCGGTCACGTCGGTTCAGATCGAGGGCGCGGTGGAGGGCAATGGGTTGTTCCTGGCCAATCTGGCCTACACGGTCGCCGCACCTGTGCCGGAGCCGTCCTCGCTGCTGCTGCTTGGGTCTGGCCTGGGCCTGGTGGCGCTGCGTCGCCGTCGCCGCTGATGCGGCGCCAGGTGCCTGCATGCAGCAGGCGCCTGGCCGCTAGGCTCAGCTCGCCAACGGGTTGGTGCTGACCGCAGGGGCGGGTTTTGCGCGCACACTGAGGCATCCAACCGAAGGATTCCGATGAGCGCTTTCTTCCGTCGCGGGTGGCCGGCCCGGACTGCCGGTCTGCTGGCCCTGTCAGCCGTGCTCGTGTCACCGTCCTGGGCCCAGACCGCCATGCCGCTACGCAATCAATATGCTGCTCACGGCAGCTTTACCGTGCAGATGAAGCCGGCACAGGCCGAGGCCGATTTCGGCGACGGCAATGCCAAGCTGGCCCGCATGACGCTGGACAAGGCCTTCGAGGGTGACCTGGTGGCGCAAGGGCATGGCGAGATGCTGACGGCCATGACGCAGACCCGCGGCTCGGCGGGCTATGTGGCGCTGGAACGTGTGACCGGCAGCCTGCAGGGCCGCAAGGGCAGCTTCGTGCTGCAGCATTCAGGCGTGATGGATCAGGGCGCCCAGAGTCTGAGCATCACCGTCGTGCCCGATTCGGGCTCGGGGGACCTGATCGGCCTGCAGGGCAGCCTGAAGATCCGCATCGAGGCGGGCAAGCATTTCTACGACTTCGAGTACTCGCTGCCCGAGCTGGTGAAGTAGGGCCGCCTCAGGCGGATTGCGGCGGCACGCTCCAGCGGCGCGTCACGTCGCCGCGGCCGTTGACGCTCTCCAGCTGGACGCCGAAGCCCCACAGCCGCCCGACATGCCGCAGAACCTCCTGCGCGTTGTCGTGCAGCGGCCGGTTCTGGTGCTGCACGTGGCGCAGCGTCAGCGAGCGGTCGCCGCGCAGGTTCACGTTCCAGACCTGGATGTTGGGCTCGCGGGCCGACAGGTCGTATTGCCGCGAGAGGGCCTGGCGCAGGTGGCGGTAGCCGGCTTCGTCATGGATGGCCGAGATCTCGTATTCGGTCTTGGCTTCGTCGTCCAGCACCGCGAAGAGCCGGAAATCCCGCATCACCTTGGGTGACAGGTATTGCCCGATGAAGCTCTCGTCCTTGAAGTTGCGCATCGCGTGATCCAGCGTGGGCAGCCAGTCGCTGCCGGCGATGTCGGGGAACCAGGCGCGGTCTTCGTCGGTGGGCGCCTCGCAGATGCGCTTGATGTCGGTGTACATCGCAAAGCCTAGCGCATACGGGTTGAGCTGGGCACTCGGGTGCTGGTAGACCACATTGGTGTGGGACTTCAGCCACTCGATCATCATGCCGTCGGCCAGGTAGCCGTCGTCGTACATCTGGTTCAGCAGGCGGTGGTGCCAGAACGTGGCCCAGCCTTCGTTCATGACCTGGGTCTGGCGCTGCGGGTAGAAGTACTGCGCGATCTTGCGCACGATGCGCACGATCTCGCGCTGCCAGGGTTCCAAGAGCGGGGCGTTCTTCTCGATGAAGTACAGCAGGTTCTCCTGCGGCTCGTCGGGGAAGCGGCGGCTCTCGGCGGCCTCGTCGGGGCGGTCCGGCTTCTTGGGCAGCGTGCGCCAGAGGTCGTTGACCTGTGACTGGGCGTGTTGCTCCCGGTCCTTCAGGCGCGCACGCTCTTCGGCCAGGCTGAGCTTGGCGGGGCGGCGGTAGCGGTCCACGCCGTGGTTCATCAGCGCGTGGCAGCTGTCCAGCAGCGTCTCCACCGCGTCCAGCCCGTGGCGCTCCTCGCACTCGGCCACGTAGTTCTTGGCGTAGACGAGGTAGTCGATGATGGAGGACGCGTCCGTCCACATGCGAAACAGGTAGTTGCCCTTGAAGAAGCTGTTGTGGCCGTAGCAGGCGTGGGCGATGACCAGTGCCTGCATGGCCAGCGTGTTCTCCTCCATCAGGTAGGCAATGCAGGGGTCGGAGTTGATGACGATCTCGTAGGCCAGGCCCATCTGGCCGCGCTTGTAGTTGCGCTCGGTGGCGATGAACTCCTTGCCGTAGCTCCAGTGCCGGTAGTTCACCGGCATGCCCACTGACGCGTAGGCATCCATCATCTGCTCGGCCGTGATGACCTCGAGCTGGTTGGGGTAGGTGTCCAGCCCGTAGCGCTCGGCGGTCTGGCGGATCACCGCGTGATAGTCCTCGATGAGCTGGAAGGTCCAGTCGTTGGGGGAGGGCAGCGGCTGGGCGGGGCGTTGTTCCAGCGGCAGCATGCGGCGCAGCGGCTGGCGCTGGCGGCGTTCCACACCGCGCGGTGGTGTCGCGGCGCGCTCGTGATGGCGGCGGTCTTCCTTGCAACTCATGTCAGCCCCTCGTCCAGCGGGTACGTCGACCGACCCCGGCCAGGCAGTTAGACCTCATGCGGAGGCCCCTTCCTTCTTGAACAGCTCGCGGAATACCGGGTAGATCTGCGAGGCCTCGACGGCCTTGCGCATCGCGAAGTGGGGCTGTTCCTCGGCCAGCTTCTCGTACTCTTCCCAGAGGTTCTGTTCGGGCTCGGCCACCTGCACATAGGCGAAGTAACGGCACAGCGGCAGGATCTTGTCGGCCAGCAGTTCGCGGCAGCGGCCGCTGTCGTGGTGCCAGTTGTCGCCGTCGCTGGCCTGGGCGCCGTAGATGTTCCACTCGGTGGGGGAGTAGCGCTCGCGGATGATCTGCTCCATCAGCACCAGCGCGCTGGACACCACGGTGCCGCCGGTTTCGGTGGCGTGGAAGAAGTTCTGCTCGTCCACCTCCTGCGCCTGCGTGTGGTGGCGGATGAAGACCACGTCGATCTTCTCGTAGTGCCGCGTCAGGAACAGGTAGAGCAGGATGAAGAAGCGCTTGGCGAGGTCCTTGCGCGCCTCGTCCATGGAGCCCGATACGTCCATCAGGCAGAACATCACGGCCCGCGTGGTGGGCACGGGCACGCGCACGCGCGAGCGGTAGCGCAGGTCCAGCGGGTCCAGGAAGGGGATGGCGTCCAGGCGGGAGCGAAGCTCTTGCAGACGTTCCCGTGTCTCGGCCAGCAGGCGCGGCGTCTCGGGGCGGTCTTCCTTCAGCAGCTCCTGTTCGCGCGCCTCGAGCTCGTGCAGTTCGCGGCGCTTGCTCATGCCCAGCGCGATGCGGCGGCCCAGGGCGCCGCGCATCGAGCGCACCACGTGCAGGTTGGTGGGCGTGCCATCAGACACGAAGCCGGCACGGTGGGTTTTGTACTCCGGCGTATCCGCCAGCGTGGTGCGGGCCAGGTTGGGCAGGGCCAGGTCGTCGAAGAAGACCTGCATGAACTCTTCCTTGCTGAGGTGGAAGACGAAGTCGTCCTCGCCCTCACCGGAATCGCTGGCCTGCCCGGCACCCGAGCCACCGCCCTGGCCGCCCTTGGGCTTGGCGACCCGATCGCCCTTCACGTATTCCTGGTTGCCCGGTCGCACGACCTCGCGCACGCCGCCATCGCCGTGGCCGAACACGGGTTCGCTGAGGTCCTTCTTGGGGATGCGAACCTCTTCGCCGCGCTCCATGTCGCGGATGCCCCGGCCATCGACGGCACGCTTCACCGCGTCGCGGATCTGCTCCTTGTGCCGGCGCAGAAAGCGCTCGCGGTTGCCGATCGACTTGTTCTTGCCTGAAAGCCGCCGGTCGATGATTTGCTGAAGCGACATGCACTACCTTTCGGCGGGCCGAGTGCCGGCCCGTCTCAAGCCGGCCGGCGTCCCGCAAGGGAGGCGGCCGACGTACGCGCCGGACGAGAGGTTCATGTTCAGCTGGACTTGCGAACCCTCAGATACCACTCGCACAGCAAGCGCACCTGCTTGGCCGTGTAGCCCTTGTCCACCATGCGCTGCACGAAGTTCTCGTGCTTCTTGGCGTCCTCGGCGCTGGCCTTGGCGTTGAAGCTGATGACCGGCAGCAGCTCCTCGGTGTTGGAGAACATCTTCTTCTCGATCACCGTGCGCAGCTTCTCGTAGCTGGTCCAGTTCGGGTTCTTGCCCTGGTTGTTGGCCCGGGCGCGCAGCACGAAGTTGACGATCTCGTTGCGGAAGTCCTTGGGGTTGGAGATGCCCGCGGGCTTTTCTATCTTTTCAAGCTCGGCATTCAGCGCCACGCGGTCGAAGACCTCGCCGGTGTCGGTGTCGCGGTATTCCTGATCCTGTATCCAGTAGTCGGCATAGGTCACATAGCGGTCGAAGATGTTCTGGCCGTACTCTGAATAACTTTCCAGATAAGCGGTCTGGATTTCCTTGCCGATGAACTCCGCATAGCGTGTGGACAACTGCTCCTTGATGAAGCCGACGTACTTCTCCTCGGTCTCCTTGGGGAACTGCTCGCGCTCGATCTGCTGCTCCAGCACATACATCAGATGAACCGGGTTCGCGGCGATCTCGCTGGAGTCGAAGTTGAAGACGCGGGACAGGATCTTGTACGCGAAGCGCGTGCTGATGCCGGCCATGCCCTCGTCCACGCCCGCGTAGTCGCGGTACTCCTGGATGCTCTTGGCGCGCGGGTCGGTGTCCTTCAGGTTCTCGCCGTCATAGACCTGCATCTTGCTGAACAGCGAGGAGTTCTCGGGCTCCTTCAGTCGTGTCAGCACCGCGAACTGCGCCATCATCTTCAGCGTGCCCGGCGCGCAGGCGGCCTGGCCCAGCGAGGAGTTGCGGATCAGCTTCTCGTAGATACGCACCTCCTCGGTCACGCGCAGGCAGTAGGGCACCTTGACGATGTAGACCCGGTCCAGGAAGGCTTCGTTGTTCTTGTTGTTGCGGAAGGTCTTCCACTCGCTTTCGTTGCTGTGCGCCAGCACGATGCCGTCGAAGGGAATCGCGCCGAAGCCTTCGGTGCCCTTGTAGTTGCCCTCTTGAGTGGCCGTCAGCAGCGGGTGCAGCACCTTGATGGGCGCCTTGAACATCTCGACAAACTCCAGCAGGCCCTGGTTGGCCAGGCACAGGCCGCCGGAGTAGCTGTAGGCGTCGGGGTCATCCTGCGCATAGGTCTCGAGCTTGCGGATGTCGACCTTGCCGACCAGAGACGAGATGTCCTGGTTGTTCTCGTCACCTGGCTCGGTCTTGGCCACGCCGAGCTGCTTGAGCACGCTGGGGTAGCGCTTCACGACCTTGAACTTGCGGATGTCGCCGCCGAACTCCTCGAGCCGCTTCACGGCCCGCGGGCTGAGGATGCGGTTCAGGTAGCGGCTGGGGATGCCGTATTCCTTTTCCAGCAGCGGGCCGTCTTCGGCCGGGTCAAAGAGGCCCAGCGGCGACTCGTTCACCGGCGAGCCCTTGAGCGCGTAGAACGGCACCTGCTCCATCAGCACCTTGAGCCGCTCGGCGATGGAGCTCTTGCCACCGCCCACCGGGCCCAGCAGGTAGAGGATCTGCTTTTTTTCCTCCAGTCCCTGTGCGGCATGGCGGAAATAGCTGACGACCTGTTCGATCGCCTCCTCGAGCCCGTAGAACTCGGCGAAGGCGGGGTAGATCTTGATCGTTTTGTTCGCAAAGATGCGGGACAGCCGCGGGTCGTTGCGCGTGTCGAGCATCTGCGGCTCGCCGATCGCCTGCAGCATGCGCTCGGCCGCAGTGGCGTAGGCAAGCGGGTTGCGCTTGCACTCGGCCAGGTAGTCCTCGAGGCTGAGCTCCTCGACCTTGGTGCGCTCGTAGCGCGCCGCGAAATGGCTGATCACATCCATGCCGATCTCCTGGGCTACGAACTCCACAGGAGCAGCTGGGCACCGCGTGTCCGCTTGCTGCTGGGGGGTTCTGATCGCGCCTCAACTGCAAGGCGTCATCAGAACTCTCCACTCGGCTTGCGGCCAGATTCGCATGGGCCGCAAGGTGCTGGTCTCAAGAATAAGCCGCTGTCTGCCTGTCAACAATCCATGCCGGATTTCGGTTGACATGTGCGGTCCAGCATACGCCCCTTGCAAGCGCAAGACCTGGCACCGTGCGGACAAACCACACGCATGGGGGGGCCTTGACAGCGGGGGCTCAGTCGGCCGGACGCAGCTTGTCCAGCAGGCCCGACAGCGCATCCAGCGAATCGAAATGAATGGCGAGCTCACCACTCTGGCCGCCGCGCTTGTTGCGCTTCTTCACACGGATCTCGACCGTGGTGCCGAGGGCGTCGGCCAGCTCTTCTTCCAGGCGCAGCACGTCGCGGCTCTTGTCGCTCTTCACGCGCAGCAGCGGCGCCTGGCGGGCCGCCCCTTGGGTCCTGGCGACCAGCTTCTCGGCCTCGCGCACGCTGAGTTTTTTCGCGGCGATCTCGCTGGCCGTGGTGATCTGCGTGGCGCCGTCCAGCGGCAGCAGCGCGCGGGCATGACCCATGTCGAGGTCGCCGGCCATCAGCATGTTCTGCACGGGCGCGGCCAGGTTCAGCAGGCGCAGCAGATTGCTCGCTGCACTGCGCGAGCGGCCCACGGCCTGGGCCGCCGCCTCGTGCGTGAGCCCGAACTCGTCGGTCAGGCGCTTGAGGCCCTGGGCCTCTTCCAGCGGGTTGAGGTCTTCGCGCTGGATGTTCTCGATCAGCGCCATCGCGGCGGCGGATTCGTCCGGCACCGCCTTGACCAGCACGGGCACCTCGCGCAGGCCCGCCAGCCGGGCGGCGCGGAAGCGCCGTTCGCCGGCGATGATCTCGTAGGCCACGCTGCCGTTCGGTGCGATGGGGCGAACAAGGATCGGCTGCATGATGCCCTGGCCCTTGATGCTCTCGGCAAGCTCGTACAGCGAGCCCTCGTCCATGCGGGTACGCGGCTGGTACTTGCCGGCCTGCATCTGTTCGAGCCTGAGGGTGCTGGGCGTGCCGTCGCGCTCGGGCGCGGGGGTGTCGCTGACTTTGGGGCCGAGCAGGGCTTCGAGGCCGAGTCCCAGGCCTTTGGGTTTCTTGGTGACCATGGAGGCGGATTGTCCTTCAGGCCTTCGCCAGGCCGGCCAGCAGCTCGCGCCCCTCGGCCCAGTCCCCCAGACTGGGTATTCCGGACCAACGTGACCGCTCGTTCTGGCCCAACGTGACCGACGGTTCTGGTCGATCGTGACCGGCCGTTCTGGTTGATCGTGACCGATTC